>CAVWFD010000021.1:0-29209 GCA_963754195.1 uncultured Chloroflexia bacterium | reverse complement strand
ACAATTTCGGGGATTATTGCCCGGTAGTCATGCAATCCCTGAATTTCAGCTAGACATCTGTCTTTTTCCATTTTATTTCCCATCTACCGTCCTCCATTTATCAATTTTGCATGACAAAAATCTACATAGAACATGCATTTCCCTAAATTAACTAATTCTATGGAACGACTTTTTCAATTATTCCGCCGCCGATAACCACGTCGTCCTGATAAAAGACCGCCGCCTGACCGGGGGTTATCGCGAATTGATTTTCTTTGAATTTTACGTTAATGTTTCCATTTCCGGCCGGGGTTAAAATAGCCTCAGCTTCCCGGGGAGAAGAGCGAATTTTTACTTTGGCTGACATCGGCTGATGTAAATCTTCAATTGCTATCCAGTTCATATTGAATACAGAAAATTCCTTTTTATAAATATCTTCTTTTACGCCGACAATCACAGCATTCAGTGTCGGCTCCAGAGTTGTTACATATAAAGGTTGTTTTGCTGCGATTTCCAATCCTTTGCGCTGTCCGATAGTATAAAACTGCAATCCCTCGATGCTCTCCCATTACTATTTCCATTTTTATCCATAATTGCTCCCGGGTTTGATTCCGTCTGTATTATCGAAGTATAGCCCCCACAAACGAAGTCCTGGCTATCTGGTTTGGACGCGACCTCCAACCCAAATTGTTTCGCCATTTCCCTGACTTCTACCTTAGTATAATCACCTAATGGCAGCATTAATCGGCTGAGCTGCTGTTGTGAAAGAAATGCAAGGAAATAAGTTTGGTCTTTGGTCAGGTCTTTCGCTTTTTTCAATAAATAACGGCAGGTGGTTTCATCAAATTCGACTCTGGCATAGTGGCCACTGGCGATAAAATCAAATTCAATTCCGCTCAGACGTGCTTTATCTACTAACGCCCCGAATTTAATACTTGGGTTGCATCTGACGCAGGGATTTGGAGTTCTACCGGATAAATATTCACTACAAAAGTAATCTAAGACTCCGGATTGGTATTCCCTGGTAAGGTCAAATACATGGAATGGAATGTTCAAGTTCAGCGCCACTTTTCGGGCATCCTCGATGTCTTCTTCCTCACCCGGGCCATAACAACCGTGCTGAGTTGACCCTTGAGCAGTGGTTTTACCATCCCATATTTTCATGGTCACGCCGGTGACATTATAACCTTGTTCTTTGAGAAGAGCAGCGGCAACCGATGAATCTACCCCACCGCTCATTAATGCTAAAACTGTTTTTCCACTTTTTCCCATTTAAGCCTGCTTGTTTGTTGAAAGACCAATTTATCAAATCTCCCAGCTAAACCTGGATTATTGAAACTTTATCTCCCTTTTTTAGCTTTCTTCCTTTTATCTCATCCGGATTAAGCAGCTGTCCATTCACGCCAACCAAGACCGGAATAGAGGAAAGTTGGAGTTCGTCTAGTATTTCAGGAATTGTTTTCACATTCTCGACCACTATCTCTTTCATTCTGATTATTCTTCCTTGTGGTGTGGGGTCTTGCGTAATATTCGTAAGGTGTCGGTATTCTTCTCTGGGTTTTTCGCAAGATAATCGTCAATAGCTGAGCTCAGTGCTTCTTCAGCGAGGACAGAGCAATGCATTTTAATCGCCGGCAAGCCGCCTAAAGCCTCTGCCACGGCTTTGTTAGATATTTTCAGCGCTTCCTCCAGACTTTTACCTTTTACCATTTCGGTCACCATTGAACTGGTTGCAATCGCTGCTCCGCAACCGAATGTCTTGAACTTTACATCAGTGATAATATTCCCTTTAACCTTGATATAGAGTTCCATGATATCGCCGCAAACAGGATTTCCAACATGACCGGTACCATCAGGGCTATCCATTTCTCCGACATTCCGGGGATTATTGAAATGGTCCATCACTTTTGCGCTATACAATGAAAACACCTCACTTTTGGAGATATTTACTTTTTCACCAAGGGTGACATTGCCCGGAGCTTGGTTACAATACGAGGCAGAATTTCCAACACCTTGTCGATTTCTTCATTAGTTGTCCACTTTCCCAGAGTAAAGCGCAGAGAGCCGTGTGCCTGCACCGGGTCGAGTCCCGTTGCCAGCAGGACATGGGACGCTTCGAGACTGGCCGAACTGCAGGCGGAACCGGTAGAAGCACAAATTCCTGCCATGTCCATGTTGAGGCACATTGATTCCCCTTCCACAAATTCGACGCTGATATTGACATTATTTGGTAGCCTTTTAACTGGATGGCCATTTAAATGAATATGGTCTATTTGTTTTAAAATACCGGCGATAAGTTTATCCCTGAGACCGGTCACACGCTCCATTTCTTTGTTTAGCTCCGGCTGCACGAGTTCTGCAGCTTTACCAAAGCCCACGATTCCCGGGACATTTTCCGTGCTTGCACGCCGTCCTCTCTCTTGCCCTCCGCCGTGCATGAAAGTGACCAATTTTGTGCCTTTCTTGATATACAAAGCACCCACCCCTTTTGGCCCATACAGCTTATGAGCTGACATGGAGAGCAAATCAACCCCGAGTTCATTTACATCAGTCGGGATATGTCCCGCCGTCTGCACAGCATCGGTATGCAAATAGATACCGGCTTCCCTGGCAATCTTGCTAATTTCAGCGATCGGCTGTATCGTGCCGATTTCGTTATTGGCATGCATTATTGAAATTAGGATGGTTTTATCGGTGATTGCCTTTTTGACTTGGTCGGGGTCAACCAGCCCGTATTTATCTACGGGGAGATAAGTAATTTTGAACCCCATTTTCCCCAAGAATTTACACGACTCCAACACTGCATGGTGCTCGATAGCTGAAGTGATGATATGGTTACCTTTTTTCTGGTTGGCAAAAGCTACACCCTTTAACGCAAAATTATCTGCTTCAGTACCACCGCTGGTGAACACTATTTCTTCGTCGCGTGCGCCAATGAGGCTTGCTACAGAAGACCTTGCTTTTTCGATGGCACTTTTAGCCTCCTGACCATAGGAATATATAGCTGATGGATTACCAAAAGCATCGTGAAAATAGGGAATCATTGCTTGTACAACAGCGGGGTCAGCAGGTGTAGTGGCAGCATAATCCAGATATATCGGTTTCATCATTCAATTTTCCTTTATTTTTGATTTCTGATGAGGAATATCCCCGTTTGGGCAAAAAAATTAGGGAAGAATTTAATTTTTCTGTCACCATCAAGATAAATAGCCTTCTCGATCTCCAAGTTGCGAGTGCGGCAGTAGGCTTGAAAGTCTGAAATGCTTAAGAAGTGCAGGTTTGGGGTGTCGTACCACATATTGGGCAGCGAAGGTGTCACCGGCGTCCGTCCGCCGAAAACCATTTGCAAACGCGATTTGTAATAAACGAAATTAGGAAAACCGATAATTACTTTATCTCCGACTCTTAATGTCTCTTTCAGGACAGCTTCGAGCTTAACTACCTGCTGCAAACTCTGGTTCAGGATGACAAAATCAAACGATTTATCGCCATAGTCTGACAGACCACCTTCGATGTCCTGCTGAGAGACGCTTATCCCAAGCGAAGCACATTTGCGCACCGCCTGTTCGTCGATTTCAATGCCGCTGCCTCTGACATTCTTTGTTTTGACGAGGAGATTTAATAGTTCACCATCGCCGCAGCCCAGATCGAGAACAGATGATTCTGCCGGAATCAGGTCCAGAATTACCCTATATTCCAACTTTACTTTATTAATATCGGGAATAGGGGAATTATTACTCATCGGATATCCTTCTTAGAAAATTCTTGATAAAATGCTCCTGCTCCTCGACCTCGATGAGAAAGGCATCGTGGCCGTAGGTGGAGTTTAATTCACAATAGCTGACATCTATTTGGGCTTGTTTGCATGCCCGCACGATTTCCTTAGATTGATAGGCCGGATACAGCCAATCGGATTTAAAGGCTATTACCAGAAATTTAATACCGGATGCCGATTTGAAAACTTTTTCCAAACCTGCGCCGTTAGTCAGATCAAACCGATCAATGGCTTTCGTAATATACAGATATGAATTAGCATCGAACCTTTTCACGAAGTTGTCACCACGGTACTGCAGGTAGCCTTCCACCTCAAAATCGGGGCTGAATTTCTTTTCCGGCCGTTCTTCTTTTACCCGCCGTCCGAATTTCTCCGCCATCGAGACGTCACTCATGTAGGTAATGTGACCAATCATACGCGCCACCGCCAGTCCCCGGGATGGCGCGGCATGACCATAATATTGACCTTCTTTCCAGGCAGGGTCGGCCATGATTGCCTGCCTGCCGACCTCGTTAAAAGCGATCTGTTGCGGCGAATGTCTGGCAGATGTGGCAATCGGTATTGCCGTTTGTACCATCTCCGGGAAAGACACTGTCCACTGCAGAACCTGCATACCGCCCATGGAACCGCCGGCAACACACAATAACTTGCTGATACCCAGACTGCGCACAAGCCGACTCTGAGCCTCCACCATGTCTTTGATTGTGATTAAGGGAAAATCCAGTCCATAAGGTTTATTAGTTTTCGGATTGATTGAAGACGGTCCAGTTGACCCCCGGCACCCGCCGATGACATTCGAGCAAATGACAAAATACTGATCGGTGTCGAAAGCCTTGCCGTGCCCGATCATGTTATCCCACCAGCCGGGATCCTTGTCCCCTTCATGAAAACCCGCAACATGGGCGTCGCCGGTAAGGGCATGCAGAATCAGAATTGCGTTTGACTTGTCGCTATTTAACGTTCCGTAAGTTTCATACGTCAGGGTAACAGGGCCTAGCTTTTCGCCAGACTCAAGTATTAATTCATCCGGAGGATTGGCAAAGGTGAAATATTTCGTTTCAACCAAGGCCAAGACCTTCAGTTGTGTTTTCAGTTGTTTTTGTCAAGTTGGGGTCTCCTTTCCTACGCTTACCGGCAAAGAATGTATCAAGATTAACTTCAAGACATCCTTGAACGGCTAATCCTGTCTATCGCTTTAATCGTCATTTCAATTTCTTCTAAACTATTGAAATACCCGGGACTAAGGCGGATAGTTCCCAGCGGAAATGTGCCAATCGTTTTGTGCATCATCGGGGCGCAGTGAAGTCCTGTTCTTACCTTAATATCAAATGTCTGGTCGAGAATAGTTCCCACATCACCCGGTGTAAATCCCTTGATGTTGAAAGAGATAACGGGGGCTTGTTTTAACCTATCCTTGGAAATGTAAAGTACTATTCCGGGAATTTTCGACAAGCCTTCGATGAGACTGTCTGTCAACGATTGCTCACGGGCACGGATTTTTTCCAGTCCTTCTTCGCGGATGTATTTCAGACCAGCCCCCAGCCCGCTGATACCAACGCTATTTTGTGTACCGCTTTCGTATCTATCCGGAAGGATTACCGGCTGCTCTTCCTCTTCTGAATACGAACCTGTGCCGCCCTCGCGTAATGAATCAAGGTTAACACGATTACCAATATAAAGCGCACCGGTGCCGGGCGGACCGAATAAGCCTTTATGCCCGGAAAAAGCGAGTAAATCTATGTTGCTTGCCTGGACATCGATAGGGTACTTACCGGCAGTCTGCGCTGCATCTACCATAAAGATAAGATTTCGGCGACGGGTAACTGCACCATATTCCTCAATCGGTTGAATCACGCCGGTCACATTAGAAGCATGCGTAACTACTACCAGCTTCGTGTCTTTAGTTATCGCTGCCTCAATGTCCCGTGGAGATAAGACTCCTGAGTCCGGTGATGACGGAACCCAGGTCACTTTAACACCCAGTCTTTCCAGTTTTCGGAGGGGGCGAACCAGCGAATTATGGCCGATACAACTCGTAACGACATGGTCGCCTGGTTTAAGCAAACCTTTTAAACCCAGATTTAAAGCATCAGTACAGTTAAGAGTGAATATTACCCGGTTAATTTCAGACGCATTAATAAAACGGGCGACAAGCATTCTCGTTTCATCGACGGTTTGCCTGGCCGCAAGAGCCATACTGTGGCTGCCGCGACCGGGATTCCCGCCTTTTGTTCTCAGAAACTCATCCATAGTCTTATAGACAATCTCCGGTTTCGGCCAGGATGTTGCTGCATTATCCAGATAAATCACTCATTACGCTCCAATATATTTGGTATAAAGTCCGCGGGCCAACGATTCATCGGCAGTGTTTTTAACAATTGCCCGCCCATCAGGGAAGATGACCATCTCTTTTCCATCAACCGTAAAGTTAAGCATGAATTCATTGTAATTAACTTTTCCAACAGCTTTGAGGCGAGCCTCCAGCTGCTTAAAAGAGATGTCCTTCAAGCCGGGATTTAAAACCTGCACGGCATTTTGACCGCAGAGTGAAGTGGTTCTGGTCCCGAATTGCGCATCCAGGAATTCATATTTACCCTGGCAACTGGGACAGTCAGAACCACGCGCAATTTTTAAATGTTTAAAATCCCCAGTCCAGACATCTATTGATATCAGGTCCCGGTTAATATTCTCCGCCCCAATCAATATTTTTATAGCCTCGGTGGATTGTAAGGAACCGATAATGAAAGGAGCCGGCGCAATAACGCCCGCGGTGTCGCAGGTCATGGCAAGTCCTCTTTCAGTTGTTCCATGCCACATACATCGTAAACAAGGAGTCTCACCCGGAATAATGTTCATCGTCATACCGTAAGAAGAAATAGCGCCCCCATACACCCAGGGAATTTTATGCTTCAAGGACACATCATTAATCAGGAATCGAGTCTCTCTATTATCCAATCCGTCTAGGATTAAATCGGTACCGCTGATTAACCTTTCAATATTGGTGTAATTTACATCAGCCACGACACCTTCAATATCAATTGACGAATTTACTTTTTTGAGGTGCCGTTCTGCGGCTATTGCCTTAGGTAACTGGTCTACGAATATCATCCTCATCAAATAAAACCTGCCGCTGCAGGTTGTGGTATTCGATGAAATCCCTATCGATAATCTTGATCTTACCGATTCCCGCACGCACAAGAATAGTGGCGATTACAGTCCCCAGTGCTCCGCAACCGATAATCGCGACACTGCTATTGCCTAGTTTCTTTTGCCCATTTTCCCCAATACCAGGGAAAAGGATTTGTCTTGAATATCTATCAATCACTGTCAAGGTATTCCTCTAAAGTAACGTTTAACGCTTTTCTGAAGATTTAGATATAATACATTGCGTCTTTTGTAGGTATCTTAACTTTTTGGCGTTCAACCAGATTCTCTAAAGTTGTTGATTCCAGGACGCCATTCATGGCTTTTTTCATTTCATCCCATATGTCCCGGGTGACACATGATTCGGAGCGGGAGCAAACTTTCGGATTATCAATACACTCCACCGGGGATATTGAACCTTCAAGGATTTGAAAGATTTCACTTAATACTATTTGCTTGGGCGGTTTAGCTAATGAAACTCCGCCTTTAGGACCTCGAACGCTTCGCAATATACCAGCTGTTATGAGCGGAGTGATCAAATGCTCCAAATACTGTACTGAAATCTGCTGCCGCCGGGCGACATCCTTTAACGCAATTGGTGCTTCATCTTGATGAATGGCTAAATCCAGAAGTGCTCTGGTGCCATATCTTGCCCTGGTAGATAGTTTCATATATTCTCACCTCTTGGCTCTAAGATATTTTAGTATTGTTGACTGTTTTAATCTACATAGTAAGATTAACATACTGCAAAAAGTATTGTCAAACTATTGCGGAGTTCTCCATAAGTTCAGCGTTTCTTTTTATCGCTGAATACCCAGGTGATTTTAAATCTTCCCGAGAACAGCATAAAAGTAAGCCAAAACAGGGTTATCATTAGCGGATATAATACTGTCCATTTCACAAAGAAAAATACTATCAGGCACAAGATAAGAGAAATTACGCTAACAATAAATCCAAATTTGTTTTCTTTTAATAATATCAATCCGCTTGCACACCCTGCTAAATAGGTAAGGATAAAAGTGGCATTAGGTATCTGAATAAGTATCGATAGAGAAATAATCCGGCTACTGAAAATGAGTAACAACACGACGAAACATAATGCGAGGAATAACAACCCGCCTGTTGGAGTCCGGTGTTTTCTTGATGAACGCGATAGTAATTTCGGAGCATATCCATTCTCAGCTAACGAATAAGCTAAGCGAGAAGCTGCTCCTATATAAGCGATTGCTGGAGCAACACAAATAAAAAGGGCAGCAATCCCTGCAAGAATTGCTCCGTATGTCCCGAAAGTACCCTTAATAACATAGATTAGTGAAGCTTCTGACATTTTTAAACCGTAGCTGTGAGTACCAACTATTATAAGAGCTGTAAAAAAATAAATGACGCTTACAATGATGGCGGCAATTATCGTACCTCTTATAGCATCCCGTCTGGGGTTTCGGAATTCCTTTGAGATGTGTGCTATGGCTTCCCAACCGATAAAACACCAAAACAGGATTGGCAAGGTAGAACCGACGCTAGTCCACCCGTTGGGCATAAATGGTTTAAAATTCAAGAGATCTATTTTTGAAAAACTGCCGAGAATGGTGATAACTAAAACAGTTATTGTGATAAACACAACTCCTATCTGGAGTTGCCCTGTGACCGTCATCCCGTAGTAGTTTGTTAACAAGCCAGCCAATAATATGGCTATGCCTAGCCTGAAATTGTCATTAAGCCCTGCCGCAGTGCTCAGATATCCCGCACCCGTCAATGCAAGAACCGGTGCTCCAATCACAACTGACATTAAAAAGTACCAACCGACCAACGACCCCCAGTGTGAGTTAAAAGCTTTAGTGACAAAATAAGATACACCGCCTGAGTTAGGGTATTTTGCAGATAATAGCCCCATGGTCAAAGCCATTGGCATAACCAGTATTATCATGAGTCCCCATGCAATCAGGGAAGCAGGCCCGGAAATTTCTGCCGCTATACCGGGTATTATCAGGATGCCCGAACCTAGAACGGCACCGATATATAAGGCGATTATCTGCGGTAATTTAAGTGTTGGTTTTATCTGCATCATCTGACGATTACTTCGGAGAACGGAGGTAATTAATTCAAATCTATTTTTCTTTATTGATAACAGCGATGGCTTCGATCTCAATCAGAGCCCCGCGGGGAATACGGATTACCTCTATCGTAGAACGGGCTGGAGCATTATTCGGAAAGTATTCCCGGTATACTTCATTCATTACGTTAAAATCATCCAGATTTTTCAGGAATACGGTGGTTTTCACTATGTCAATGGTGGATGCACCCGCTGCCAATAATATTGATTTCAAGTTTTCCAAAACCTGCCGGGTTTGAACCTTGATGTCACCGGTTAATTCTCCGGTAGTTGGATTAACCGGCACCTGTCCGGAGATAAACAACAGGTTTCCGGATTTGATTGCCTGGGAGTACGGGCCGATAGCTTTGGGGGCTTTTTCCGTAAAGATAACTTCTTTAGACATTGTTCACCTTTCTAAAATCATATTTCGTTTGACTATGTAACAAGTGTACGACATCTGAATTATCGGATATTACAGATAATAGCTTAACGTCGTCTCTTCGTTCGCGAAATGAAGGAATTCTAATATCATCGAACGTAATCTCAGAAAGTCGGGATGATTTCTGGCCCGTGGCCGTCCTAAAGAGACATCCAATATGTTCTGGATTTTCCCTGGTCTTTGAGTCATAATCACTATTTTATCACTCATATAAATTGCTTCATCCACGTCATGTGTTACCAATATTACAGTCGTGCTGCGTTTATCCCATATCCGCAATATCTCTTCCTGCATATACATGCGGGTAAAGGCATCCAGTGCTCCTAGCGGTTCATCCATTAAAAAAACTTTTGGATGATTAATCAATGCTCTGGCAAGAGCAACTCTTTGAGCCATTCCCCCGGATAACTGATGCGGATAGGATTTTTCAAATCCGGATAATCCTACCAGTTTGATGTATTCAGGTATCAAACTTTTTCGCTCGTGTAAGATATTGCGGGCGATAAGACCGGAGGCAATATTATCCTGCACATTCAACCACGGGAATAAAGTCGGATCCTGAAACACCAAACCCCGTTCAAAATGTGTTCCTGTGATTTGTTCGCCGTCCAGTAATACTTTCCCTTCTGAAGGTTGATCTAAACCAACTATTAGTCTCAATAGTGTCGATTTACCGCAGCCGCTGGGACCTATCAGCGAAACAAATTCACCGGGGTTAATATTCAAGTTTACGTTTTGAAGCGCAATAATCGGGTCGCCGCTTGAATTTTTAAAAATCCGCCGTACATTTTCTATTTCTATTAACCCGCCCGGTGAATTGCTGCTTTCTCTGTTATTGATTTTTTCTTCTTCAGCTACCATTTGAGGAGTCCTTTCTGCCAAACCAGGAAATGATCTTTTATCCTGAAAAGCAAAGTTATAATTCCAAAGAACAATAAAGCAATTACAATCAGACTGGCGTATACTTTGCTGTATTCTGCCCAGCCCTGTGCCCAGGTTATATACCATCCCAATCCGGCTTTTACTCCCAGCATTTCAGCAGCGATTAGTGTTAGCAGAAAGCCGCCCCCAGTCCCATGAAGAGCCCGACAAATATTGTCGGAGCAGAGGCCGGGACGGCGACTTTAAAAATTAGATATTTCCTGGTTGCCCCCAATGTTCTGGCAACTTCAAAGTACGATTTTTGAACGTTTGCGATGCCTGAACTGGTCATCACCGTAACAGGGAACCACACTGCCAGTGTAATTAGAAAAACACTTGCCCAAAAACTGGTGGGGAAAACCACCATCGCTATAGGAATCCAGGCTGTCGCCGGAATCGGTCCGATAATCTTTATCACAGGGCCTATCCAATAATTACCTCTTTGACTCCATCCTATGTAAATTCCCGTTACCAAACCAACAATTACTCCTATTAAATACCCTGTAAATAAAAGCCTCATTGAATATAAAGTGCTTATCAACAGGGTTCGCCAATCACTGACTAAAGCAGTTAGTACTCTTTCAGGGCCGGGAAAATACGGGAGATGAAGTAAGTTTAATTTTAAGGTTACTAAGTCCCAGATACCGGCGATAATAAAGAACGCAGCGATAAGTGGTGCCTTGTCCGTTATTTTTGACTTTATTAATTTGTGCCCGTACGAAAATAACAGCACCAGTACGTATATCACGACTAACGCTATTAACAAAATGGAATAATATGAGGAGGTTGTGCCAGACTGTTTACTCGGGAGCATCCTGTGCATTAACAAATCCAGGATGACTGTAAGTAAAGGTAAATAAATCGAATTTTTAGATATGAAACCTGGTTTATCCCGATTCATTATTGCACATCCTGGTGTTCTCTTTAATGGTTAATGGGCTGGGTCAACCGCATAAAAATCCAAGCGATGTATATTGAGGAAAAAGTCGGGGTGTTTTACATACAGAAACACCCCGACTTTCACTTTTTCGCTCTTAACTATTTTCCGTTATAGTCCGTAATAACTTGACCGAAAATCGTATTGTATAAAGTATCTTCATTAGTTGAAGCGTCGAGTATACCCTGAGCTTTCAATTCACTGATATACCATTTAATATTGTCTTCTGCCTGTAGCACACCGGGATTCCAGGTGTAACTGGCCAGCATTGCGGCGTTCATCGCTACATCACCGCTAACGTAATTATTATCGGACTCAATTTGCGCCGCTTGCTGTGGGTTTTGTCCAACCCAGGTAGCACCTTCGAGTATTGCCCGGGTGATTGCGGCAGCTTTTGCGGGATTATTCTTCACCAGATCTCCGTTAACGCCCACAAAACAGCAATATTCATTTGCAAAGGGGTCATCTTTCCCGATATCCAGTAATGTGGTGAAATTATTATTCATAACGTCCATCGTAGGGAATGGATCCCATGTCATGTAAGCCTGAATTTCGCCGTTCGCGATGGCCTGGTCCAACTGCGGGCCAGGGTAAGCTTTCCACTGCACGTCTTTTTGAGGGTCAAGTCCGGCTGCCCTTAAAGCAATTGAAAGCGCGATCATGGGACCGCCGCCAATAGCGTCTACTCCGATAGTTTTTCCCTTCAAATCAGCAATGGTCTTTATCCCCGAATTAGCAGGTGCTACAGCTTTGATACAACCGGTATGTATCCCCGCAGTCAGTTTCACATCCATACCCTGTTCAATCGGTTTAAACCAGGCAAAATTTGCCTGGGCCGCATCGACTTTCCCGGTTGCTAATCCGGTTTTTAATTCGTCAAAATCCATCTGGACCAATTGCACATCCAGACCTTCCTTTGCAAAGAAACCCTCCTGAAACGCTGCGAAGACAGGCGCTTCGCAGGTACCGCCGGCATAAGCGATTACAGTTTTTCCAAATGAAATCTGACTTGATTGTGTCGTTGTGGATGTACTGGTCGTTTCACTGTTCTTAGTTGTATTACAACCTGATAAACCTAAAGTTAAACTAATCAGCAGTACTATAGATACTGCCATTGACAATAATTTCTGCCAACCTTGCAATTTCATTGATTTCTTTCTCCTTTTTTATCTTTCTCTAAAATTTCTACTAATATTTCCACAGCGCCGTTAACCATTTGCTCGCAATGCCGATGATGTTCCGGAGTACCCCATTCCACATCTTTTGTTAACACGCGGCAGCAAGTCGATTTGAATCGTTTTTTAAACTTGTCATGAAGTTCCCGGGTTAATGCGAACACTTCATCGACATTTTCTTCTTTGGTAGTCCGCCCCTTTACCGCGCTCAACACCATCACCGCTCCGGTAAGCGACCCGCAGCAACATTTTGCCACCCCCAACCCGGCGCCAAAACCGGTGGCCATCCTGATAGCATTTTCGTTCAGCCCCAGGTCCAGATGTTCGTTAAAAACTTGTATAATAGCTTCCGAACAATAAAAGCCGTCTTTGAACAATTGAGTCGCTTTTTTAGCCAAAACAGTACTGTCAGGCATTTTTATTTCCTTTTTTAGAATCAAATTCCGAATGTGAGACTTAAACCTTTATCGGATTACCATCCTCTGGTTGCTAGTAACTCCTCCGGCTTAAGTTGTCTGATATCATATCCCGACATCGCCTCGCCCAGGTTTTTAGAAACCTGAGCGAGTATCTCCGGGTTGTTATAGTGTGTTGTCGCTTTAACGATTGCTTCCGCCCTGACCACAGGGTCAGAAGATTTGAATATTCCCGAACCGACAAAGACACCTTCGGCGCCCAACTGCATCATCAAAGCGGCGTCAGACGGCGTGGCCACTCCACCGGCCGCGAAGTTAACTACCGGCAATTTGCCTGTTTTGTGAACTTCTTCAACCAGATTAAAAGGTGCGCCGATTTCCTTAGCGAAAGCCATTAGCTCTTCCCTCGGCGTATTGACTAACCTGCGGATTGCATCCTGCACCGCACGCATATGGCGAACGGCTTCCACTATATTACCTGTACCAGCCTCACCCTTAGTGCGGATCATCGCGGCACCTTCTCCAATACGTCTTAGCGCTTCACCCAAATCACGGCAACCGCAAACAAAAGGCACCTTAAAATCGTGTTTCCAGACATGGTAGCTCTCATCTGCCGGCGTTAAAACCTCCGATTCATCGATGAAATCGATGCCGATGGCTTCCAGCACCTGTGCTTCCATAAAGTGACCGATGCGGCATTTCGCCATTACCGGAATCGTGACCGCCTTCATAATTTCTTCCACGATGGTCAGGTCTGCCATTCTGGCCACGCCGCCGGCTTTCCGGATATCAGAAGGGACCCTTTCCAGTGCCATGACGGCGCAAGCACCGGCGTTCTCCGCAATTTTAGCCTGCTCAGGGGTAACCACGTCCATAATCACGCCCGCCTTTGAGCATTTTGGCCAGACTGGTTTTAGTTTTCCATGTTCCGTCTCTACCACAGCAATTCTCCTGATTAAGAGTAAATTTAGGCTACAGCCTGCTTTAGCGCCTGATCGATGTCCTGTTTAATATCTTCAACATTCTCTAATCCGATAGATAAGCGAATGTAGTCGGGGGTAACGCCAGTCTCTTTTTGTTCTTCAGTAGTAAGCTGCGCATGAGTAGTGGATGCCGGATGGATCACCAGACTCTTTGCATCCCCGATATTGGCAAGATGCGAGAACAATTTTACGCTCTGAGTGAATTTCTTGGCCGGTTCCAACCCGCCCTTGATGCCAAACCCAATCAAACCGCCGTATTGTCCCTTGAGATATTTAGCAGCAATTTTATGATTTGGACTATGTCTCTAACCCGGGATAGTTCACCCACGCCACTGCCGGATGTTTGGTCAGGAAACGGGCAACCTCCAGAGCATTGGATGAATGTTTTTGTTGCCGAAGCGGTAGTGTTTCCAACCCCTGCAAGAAGAGGAAAGCATTGAATGGACTTAAAGATGCACCGACATCCCGCAGCCACTGCACCCTGGCTTTGAAAATAAAGGCTACATTCCCCATACCGGCGAAATCTTTAAAAACATCCCAGTAAACCAATCCATGATAACTGGGATCAGGTTCGGTGATATTCCGGGAATTTTCCATTATTCCATTTGAATTTTCCACCGTCGACAATAATTCCGCCGATGGAAGTGCCGTGACCGCCGATATATTTGGTGGCGGAAGTAGCGAGAATATCCACGCCGTAATCCAAAGGTTTCACAATGCCGACACCGACGGTATTATCTACTACCAGCGGAATACCGGCATCATGCGCAATTTTCGCCAAGGCTTCGAAATCAGGAACATCCAATTTGGGATTGCCTACGGTCTCCGCATAGATAGCGCGTGTGTGTGTATCGATCGCCTTCTTAAAGGCATCCAGATTTTGCGAATCGACGAATTTTGCCGTTCGTCCCAGTTTGGGAAAAGTGTAATGGAATAGTTCATATGTACCACCATAGAGGTTATTGGCGGAAACGATATTATCGCCAACCCGCGTGATATTCAGTAACGAGAATGTGATTGCGGATTGTCCTGAAGCTACGGCCAATGCTCCGGTCCCGCCTTCGATAGCAGCAACTCTACGTTCAAAAACGTCAGTGGTCGGATTCATCAGCCGGGTGTAAATATTACCTAATTCCTTCAGGGCAAATAAGTTCGCGGCATGGTCGGAACTATGAAAAACATATGACGTGGTTTGATAAATCGGCACCGCACGGGCACCTGTCGCCGGGTCAGGGGTCTCCTGACCGGCATGTAAAGCTATGGTTTCAATTTTATAAGACACTTTATTGTTTCTCCTTAAAATTCTCTTTATTAATTTCATAATTACTTTTTATTATATTGTCGGCGGCGCTTGTACTATATCCTGGAATAACCAGGTGCTCAAGTAACGTTCACCGGTATCGGGTATTATCACGACTATCAATTTACCTTTGTTTTCCGGTCTTTTTGCCACTTCAATAGCTGCCCAGGTTGCGGCGCCGGAAGATATTCCTGCTAAAATTCCTTCTTCTTTCGCCAGTCTACGGGCAGTTGCCCCGGCATTTTCATTGGTGACCTGGATAATCTCATCGACAAATTCCTTCTTGAAGACATCAGGCACAAAACCGGCCCCAATCCCCTGGATTTTATGCGGCCCGGGTTTTCCGCCGGATAATACCGGTGATGCTGCCGGTTCCACGGCAATAGCCTTAAAACTGGGTTTCTTTTTCTTTAGCACCTCGGAAACTCCAGTGATGGTGCCGCCAGTTCCGACACCGGCGACCAGAATATCCACTTTCCCATCCGTATCCCGCCAGATTTCTTCCGCAGTGGTCAACCGGTGTATTTCCGGATTAGCCGGGTTTTTAAATTGCTGCGGCATATAATAATTCGGATTAGCCGCTGCCAGCTCTTCGGCTTTCTTGATTGCCCCTTTCATTCCATCTGCGCCGGGCGTGAGTACCAGTTGCGCGCCGAAGATGGAGAGAAGTTGTCTTCTCTCCACGGACATTGTGTCCGGCATCGTCAGTATCAGCTTATAACCGCGCGCGGCGGCGACATAAGCCAGAGCGATGCCGGTATTTCCGCTGGTAGGCTCCACGATTACCGTATTTTTATTAATTAAACCTTTCTCTTCCGCATCCAGTATCATAGCGGCACCTATCCGATCCTTGACACTATGGATAGGATTAAAAGATTCGAGCTTGACTACGACCTGGGCATGAGCACCATCGGTAACACGGTTTAGTCTTACCAGCGGAGTATTCCCGATAGTTTCGGTTAAATCACGTGCAATGCCACGGGTCAATATTGGGATTTCAATGGTTTTGTAATGTAATTTCTCTACTTTTTGATTTTTGGTTGTCATTTATTTTTCTCCTTATTTTTTAATAAACTTTTCAATATCCTTTATAATCTTAGATATAATACATACTTTCTACTTTTTCCTTATTCTTTTGCCGTTCCGCTAAATCCTGCAAGGTAGTGGAAACAAGTACGCGATCTATGGCAATTTTCATCTCTCCCCAAGTATCTCTCGTAGCACACAACCTGGACCGGGGACAAATCTTGGCATTTACCAGACATTCCACCGGATCAGTTGCACCCTCCAATATCTCCACTATTTCTTTAAGGTTTATATCTTTAGCATGTTTGGTCAGGACAACTCCACCTTTAGGACCACGAATGCTGCGGATTATTCCACCGGCAATTAAAGGTGTAATCATTTGTTCCAAATAAGCGTGGGATATTTCCTGCCTTTGAGCAATATCTTTGAGCGATACGGGGGAATCTCCCTCGCGATGCAATTCTAAGTCCAAAAGGGCCTGAACCATAGAGTGTGTTCGAGTTGATAACTTCATTCCTTTGCCTTTAATAGTATACTAATTTAATCATATTTATCAACAATAACTATATTTAGTAGAATAACATGAAATTTTTCCGGTGTCAATAGTTGACTACTATTATTATATTAGTCTAGTATAACGATAGAAGCTCCTTGTAAATAAACCATGGATTAGCTGACCATTTATTAGCACCGAAAGGAAGAAAAAGCATATGGAAGACATCTATGAAGAAATAGTGCGAATAAAAAATCTGGGAGATGTCTGCGCTTTAGCCAGTATTGTTCGGGCAAAAGGCTCCACGCCAAGACCGGAAGGTTCAAAGATGCTGGTCAGATCCGATGGCACCATGTTGGGTTCTATTGGGGGGTTGTACGGAGGCGAGCGTCTGGGAAGCTGCTATGAAGGTTATTAAAGATGAAACCCCGGTAGTTTTGGATTTTGACATGACAGGACGTGAAAATACCCCTGAAGGTCTTATCTGCGGCGGGACCATACAGGTATCTATCGAGCCTATTTTACCCCAACCGATAGTCTATATACTCGGTGCGGGACATATCGGCTTCGCAGTTTCTAAAATCGCCAAGTTAGCCGGTTTCAAGGTAACTGTAATTGACGACCGCCCCGCTTATGCGAATGCTGAAAGATTTCCGGATGCGGATAAAATCCTCGTCGAAGAACCTGCGGATATGTTGTCCAAAATTAATATCAATAAAGTTTCTTATCTGGTAATAGCCTGCCGCGGCCATCTGGAAGATCAGAGAACACTGATAGAAGCATTAAAAACCAATGCCTTTTATATCGGGTTATTAGGCAGTAAAAAGAAGGTCAAAACCGTATTCGCTAATATGGTGAAAGAAGGCGTCGCGGAAGAATCACTAAAACGCATTCATGCTCCTATCGGTGTGCCAATCGCCACGGATACCCCGGAGGAAATTGCCGTCAGCATTATGGCGGAAATAATCGATGTACGCAGACAAAAGAAGAATAAGAGACCGCAAGAATAAGAACGTTACTATTTTCTGACACAAATTTTAAGGAAGGAATATATGGCGAAAACACCTATGCGTTGCCCATTTAACGATAAATTATGTATCGAGTGTACCCTCTATCGCGGACGGCATTACTACCTGTGTAATTGTGAACATTATCGTGGATATATTAAACCCAAGAATAAAGTCAATACAGATGGAAAATTAGAATCAGCCGGTTTCGATAAAATAAAAGGGTTGTTAGAACCATGGTCGGTGGTACCAAATAAAGTCAAGGAAAATGCCTTTGAACCGAAAATAAAACTAAAAATTATCGATATGGAAACCGGTAAGCAGAGCACCTGTGAACCGGCTGAAGCTAAAACATGGAAATGGGATGACCCAACCATCATGCGTATTGTCACCGGTCATCAAATTGATTCATGGACAAAATTGGCTGAAATAATGCAATACCAGGAAGAAAAAGGAGCTAAGGAACTGGTCATTTATGAAGGCCCGCGTTTTATGATGATTGCTGGAGGGTAGTTATGAATGATGCTAATTCCAAAACCGGCTTTCTCTATAATTGTCAATCCATTTTCTATAATAGCTAGCATAATGTGGCTAGGCCATTAAGTCACACGCAGGTTATAAGTAACCGCTGTAAGGCTGGAATCAGCCCATTTTTCTTAAACAGGAGTTCGGAGACTGTTCCGAGTGGCCCACCGTCGTGGACGAAAGGTAAAACTTTTGAGAAAACCTTCCCATTAGTGTTTTGATCCATAGTCGATAAAATGCAGACCTTTTCGACAATTCAAAAAACGATGTGGGGGAAGAGTTTTTCTATTAACTTTCACTTGGCTGGTCGCCACTTGAATTGTACGCATTGGCAGAGCTCAAATCCAACCCTCTATAGCAACTTGTAATCTAGGCTGTTTCTGACGATTTTCTTGCAAAGCCGCGGGCAGTACCAGCCGGAAAATAAACGGACCTAAAAGTGATAAAAGAATTTAAATCTTAATGTTATTCAATTGTATATTTATTCAACTTTACTAACAGCTTGTTTAAAAGTGAATGCAATTGGTGTTGTTCTTTTCCGTCCAGAACTTCCATTATCTCCCGCATAGCTTTACTTTTACCGTTAATCTTGGTCGAAGCTAGCCCTTTCTCGGTAAGCTCTATTGTTAAAAGCCTTGATCTGGGCTGAACGTGTACTCTTTTTACCAGCCCATACTTTTCCATATTCATAGTCTGTTGAGAAATTACACTAACTTTCCGTTCAACTTTTTTTGCTATTGCAAGTAAGGTTGCCTTCGAACCCAGTTCTTGTATAGTCGCTAACAAACGAAGGTGGCGAATCGGAATGTCATAAGGTTTTAACTCTCTTTGTTTCACCAACATTCTTTTGTGATGGACTTTGCCAATTAACAGCCACAGCTGATCAACATCATTATTATCAGGAGATGAAACGCCTTTTCTTTTCATGTAATCTCCCTCCCCGGTATTACCATACCAACCTTCATATAAAACCAAAGGGGCTGGGAATCCCAGCCCCTTTGTGTAGACCACTAGAACAATTTCTTAGCTTTGGCTTATCGAGTATCTAGCCAAATAGAAGCCCCATCCATATCACGATGAAATCGCTCCCGGCCTCGGTCTCGATACTATCGTAAGGCTGTAGAAGTAAAATTACATTGGCGATGATGAAAACAAAACAATATTTAATGTTATACAAAAGCCCCCTTTTGTTAAACATCACACTTAGTTGCCGAGTCAGCAATACTACTTCACGCGAGAACATTTGCCACCGATATATCACTTCGAAAAGGACCTATTTGCAGAATTGCCTGAATAACAACTCAATTCAGGAAGAAGTTTATTTATCCATTCCCCGCTGCAGACCACGCAAATATGATATTTCTCCTGCATGTCCGGCAAGTTCTGTCACCTCATGCATTAGCATCGACCCGACGATGGGTTCAAAAGGAGGCCGCCGAGGGGGAGCATTTCCAGCCGGCATAGCCATCGAAGCAGGTGGGGGAGGCAGATTTACTTTCTTATCGAAATCTTTCGGTTTTAATCCTTTAAGATATTCGAGTGTATTTTTTCTAACTAACTCGTTGTATGCAAGCAAGTCTTTCATATCCGGCACAACAAAGGCAGCAACTTGTTCCGCCGTGTAATGAGCACCACCATCTTCAATCGTCTTGTTAAACTTCTGGTACCACTTCTCTGTCTCCCAGATTTGCGGGTTACCTTGCAGCCGGTGGATCATCGAATCCTCATTGCGAATCATGTGGAAAAGAATCAGGCCGATGGAGTTGGCGTCTGGTTTCGGGTGCCACTTCAATTCTTCCGCCGTCAGGCCGTCTAGTGTCCTGTCAAGTGTCCTTTTTGCATTCTCCAACCCAGTCTGAATGAGGTCTTTCATTTCCATAACAATAGTCCTCCTTTGATAATTAAAATGCTAGTATCCCCAAGTGGTATTATTTTATGACTTGGCGGCAACATCGTCAAGTACCTGCATTGCCTCATATTCAATATTTTCCAACGAGTAGGCAAGATGGGGAGAGGGAAGATACTGCTGACTAAAGTATACTTTCTCGAATTGATTTTGTTGATACTTCCCATGAGTTCTCGGTATCGTCCTCTTCGGTGGAGATAAGGTATCAATAGGTAGAACTGAGCGGACTTTTAAATTAGCTTTCAGTTTGGTTTAGTGGATACTTTTTTTGGAAGCCGGACTTCACAAAAAGATAACATAACCAGCAAATATTGAATAACAACTCTTTTTATTACACTCGGAATCTGCGAAAATGTAACCTTTTCCATCGGTTGGATTTAGATCTATGGACAGGATTTTAATCAGAGTTATTCTTGTGCAGTAGCGGTCAGCTCCCTGTTTCATGATGGTGTTCATGGATATGCTGGTGGCTGTGCACCAGCTGCTTGTGCCGGTGGGAATGTTCATGCACCAGATTGGTCTTAACCAGGAAATCCGGGTTAGACAGAAAATCTTCCGGCTGCCCGTCCGCCATGACATTGTGCTCCGTCCCCATGACGATGACGCGGGTGGCAATCTCCTCGACAATATCCAGGTCCTGAGTGCTGAAGACGAGGCATTTATCTTCTTTGGCCCACTGCAACAAGAAATCAATCAGGTGTCCCTGACTGGAAGGGTCCAGGCCGGTCGTCGGTTCGTCCAGCAGCAGCACCTGCGGCTGGAGTGAAAGCACCGAGGCCAGTGAGACCTTCTTTTTCTCCCCGCCGGAAAGCAGATAGGGAGGCCGCTGGAGGAGAGGTGTGATTCCCATTAAATCCAGCGCCGCTTGCCCTCTGGCGATGACTTCCCCTTTGGGAATCCCCAAGCTGCAAAGGCCCGAACGTGACTTCGTCCCAGACGGTCGGCGAAAAAAGCTGGACGTCCGGGTCCTGAAAAACCATCCCCACTTTGCGGCGGAATTCATGGATAAAGGCTTTATCTTTTAAGCCTTCTTCTGATAGCGGTTTCCCGAAAGCAATCAATTCGCCGGCTTTGGGGAAAATCAGACCGTCCATGAGTTTGAGCATCGTGCTTTTACCGGAGCCGTTGGCGCCGACCAGCGCCACCACTTCCCCCGGTTTAACTGTGAAACTGACCTGTTTTAAGGCGGTAATATTGCCCGGATAATCATAGTCCAGGTTTTTTACTTCGAAGATATTTACGTTATTCACTGAATTCATAAACGGCTCACCCAAAATAAGAATATTACGACGACTAAGGAAAACCCTATCCAGAGAAAGTCGCGGCGTTTTAAGCTGAAATCCTGCAAAACACGGACTTCGCCCTGATAGCCGCGCGATAACATCGCCAGATAAACATCCTCGCTTAATTTTTGCGACTTTACCATAGTAGTTGCCAGCGCCCGGCCCAGCCAGCGGCGGTTCTCGCTGCCGGAAAAACTGCCGATAACCCGGCTCCTCCGGGCCAGAAACATGCTGTTGGCGGAGTGCAGCAGCAGGAACATGTAGCGGTAAGTCATGCCGAGGATATCTACAATCAGCGCCGGCATCCGCACCCAGCGTAAAGCGGCCAGCACATTAGCCCAGGCTGTGGTTAAGACCAGCAGCACCCCTAAGGAGAGCGAATCGGTAACTCTGAGCAACAAGAAACCGGCTGAAAGCGCGCCCTGCTGCGTAATCACAATTTTACCGAAGATGTGCACCAGCGGCTGCCCGTGTGTCAGGAATAGCGCCGGAACCGCGATTACCAACGTGAAAACCGGCACAAAAATCAGGACCCGTTTCAGGAAGAAACCGGGCGATATTTTCGAGGTTAAACTCAAAAGTATTATCAGAATAAATATCCCGCCGAGGACCGGAAGGCTGTGTACCAGACTTACTCCGACGATGAACAGCAGGAAAGAAATCAGCTTCACCCGCGGGTCCAGACTCTGCAGCAAGCCGGGCGCACGGCTGATGTCCTCCGTGGTCACCACCGATTCCAGCACGCGGCTGAAGCCGGAGATACTCTTAGTGAGAAAGTCTTCTCCCTTCAATCTGAAGATTCCTCTTTAACCGACGCCTCTTGTTTGGCTGTGTTTTTACGGCTGAGCCAGCGTCCGAGCAACCAGGTTAGAGTTCCGATAAAAATAATCCCGATAAAAGCCGATAGGATGTAACCGATGACCGCCGCCATGCGCGGCAGGCCGTAATCCGGCATCGGGGCAGGCCACCAGCCGGCGAGTTTCTGTAATCCTTGAGGAATATAACCAAGCCCTATCGTTTTTAACTCGTTCACGCCCCATTCTCCCCAGGCCGTACCTGATGCCAGCAGTCCGATAGGGGTAGCCAGAGCAACTAATCCTAGCGCACCCCAGGCCAGCCAGAGTTTCCCTTCTTTCTTTTTTGCAACATCGGCTTTGATGAGGCTGGAGTGAGTCCGCTGTAAATAGACAACGACTCCACCCGTGACCACGGCTTCCACCGGACCGGCGACCAACAAGTGAGCGAACGAACATTGCCGGCAACGACACGCCAATGGTATAAGGAGCGTAGAGCGGAGTCCCATTGGCAGAGTGAAATAAAACCGGCTGTAGACCAAGTTCAATTCCGGCACAAGCCGCCGCGGTAACAATGCCGAGATAACTGCCGATGACGGCGCCGACGGTGCGGCGGGGTGAAAGCGCATCGGAATCACTGGAAATTACTTTATAAATAAAATAACCTACAAGAGGCATCACGATGGCCATATTGAAACAGTTTGCGCCAAAAGTAAGCAGTCCGCCGTCACCGAAAAACAATGCCTGAATCCCCAGCGCGGTGGAAACCCCCAGCACGGCCTCCCAGGGACCCAGCACGATGGCCAGCAGCGTAGCGCCGACCGCGTGGGCAGTCGTACCTCCCGGTATCGGGACGTTAAACATCATCAGCGTGAAGGAGAATGCCGAGAAAAGCGCCAGCACCGGCACAGTCCGGGCGGTCAGTTCTTTGCGGACACGTTTCACTGCCACTGCCCAGAAAGGAACAGCCGCCGCGTACATTACGCCGCAGGTCGCCGGACTGAGATAACCGTCAGGAATGTGCATTGTTTGTAACTCCTTTTTATAATCGCAACCAGTTGCATTACATTATTAAAAAAATAATTAACCGCAAAGATTTCATGACTGTTTGCTGCAATTTTCACAGAGGCCGCTAATGACCTGATGTTTGAAATCGACGCGAAAATTGTACTTATCGCGCAGAATATTTCTCCACTGGCCAGAAAAGCATTTCATCGCAATCCATGCTTTTGCCGCACTTGACACATACCAGGTGATGGTGGTGCCCCTCTTCAGCATGATGATAGATAATATGGTCGCCGGATTCACTTTTTAAAACGCACCCGAGTGTTCGAAAATATCCAGATTGCGATATACAGTGGACTTATTAACTCCCGGCATCTTTTCATGAACATGGGCAATTATTTCTTCCGCGGTCAGATGGGAACCGGAATCATGGAAATAATCCGCCATTAATTTACGCTGCGGCGTAAGTTTAAACCCGTTTTCTTTTAATGTTTCAAGACAACTCATAACCACTGCACCCAGTTGCAAGTATAAATGATGAAATAAACTATTGTCAATGTTTTTATTTAGGTTTGATTAAATATTTTTGATGCTGATATTCATGCCCAGTTAACAAGATGGGTTTTGGGAAAATTGGAGTTTGGAGGCAACAGAGTGAAAACGCATGACTAGTCGGGCATTGGCAGACCTCCGGTAAGGTGTTCGATACTTTAGAAAAGGTTAGTTACCATTGTGAACATATATTCACATTCTGAACAACCATGCCTGTAAATATTCGGATCAGTCTGTCATCCCATTGTGCTCGGACATCCTCGCCGACAAGCATATGCGGTACCGAGTAATAACTTCCGTCAATCTGTACATGTCCATCGGGATAGACAGTCCGGGTACCGATCTCAAAGAGACTGAAGCATTCCGCTGCCAGCGGCCGGAGTGCCGGTTTTTCCACTTCCAGAAAATGACTATAGACCTGTTTCCGCGTTGTGCCATGGATACGCAGCCGGGCGATGGTCCGGTTCCAGCAGGCAAGATGGGCATTCAGTTCTTCCAGACTATCGAAACGTCTGCCTTTGACCGCGTTATCTTTAACGTAGCCATTGCTATTCTCGACGATGCCGTCTTCCTGTGGGTGCCGCGGTCTTGCCGGTAGTGGCACAAAGCCCCAATGACGGGCAAAAGCAGCGTAAAGTTCAGAAACATCCGGATCATAAAGGCAGGCCCGGACAATCGCCGCTTTCAAATTGTCGTGCCGCAGTACTTCCGGGACTCCACCGAAATCAATAAAGGCATGCTCAATGGCACGGAGGAAGTGGGTCCATCCTGTGTCCATATCGCTTCCTCATAGCCATGCCGGGTGCATGAGAGCGTCATGCGGAGTATCCAGGGACGACACCAGCGCCCTTCCGTGGGATGCAGGGTAGGTGGCCCTTTAAAGAAATCTACTTGGGCTTCTTTGCCCGGCGGGTGTTCCATAACACCGGCGACTTCAGGGCGTCTCTTCTTGAGACATCGGACAAATCGTTTGACGCTGCCATAGCTGTAGCCAAAGCCATAGACTTCTCTAAGGTCTTGCCAGATGCGCTGCGCCGAAAGTCCATGGTTCAGGGCTTTATTGATATACTCCCGATAAGGCTCACAGCCACTGGACGAGCCGGGGGACACCCCGGCCGGTTTTGCCATAGAGCCGGCGGCCACTTTGGTCGGTTTTGGTGTCCGCTTCGGATCATACCGGGCAACTGTATCCCGGTGGACACCGGTTTCCCGCTGTATACGGCGGTAGCTCCATCCGAGTTCAAGTAATGCTTGTATCCGTTGTTTATCAGCCATATTAAGGTAGTTCCCCATCGGCACCTCCATCTTTCACGATGAAGTATGCCAAATTTTGCCTACCTTAGTGGCCGGTTTTCAGGTGTCCCTAACTGGACGGTTTTGGGTGTCCGCTAACACCAAGGCTCAATAACCAACTAATTTTATCGTCTGGTATTGTCATTACCGGCATAGACTCTTGGGGAGAGTTATTTACTAAAGTCTTCCAAGATGTTCAATCAAAGTTAAGAAATTGAAGTTTGCCATTTATAAAGTGATAATATTGCCGCTAAACATTGACTCAATAGACTTAACCATGGTTGTTGGTTTCCCGACTACCACCTTGTCCTTCAAATCCAGATACTCAAGGCATGTGGTGCAGGCCAGAATGGTGACACCCTGTCCCTCAAGCCGTTTCAAATGTTCCAGTACTTTCGAACCTTGGCAGGCGAGGCGTACTCCGGTATTCCAGAATATAATAGTTTCCGGCTTGTCCTTGCTTTCTCCCAGCAAACGGAGAAAATTAGCCATCAGTAAGTCACCCAGCTGCTCTTCACCCCTGCCCAGTCCTTCTGACTGTATTAGGAAAACCTTCTTTGTCATGTTATGCCTCCATTAATGTTTTATTATTCCATATTTTTTATCCCGACACCGTGGGAAACAGAGCTAGCAGCTGAAATTGCTGCGCCAATGGCGCCAACCGTTTGCGGTTCGGGAGGGACGGTTAGTTCAATACCCAATTTTTCCCCAACTAATTTGCAAAGACATTGGTTAAGGGCGGCACCACCGGCGAAAACAACTCCTTCTTTAATTCCTACCCTATGTGCCATAGTAGCAATACGTGTCGCTATGGCATCGTGTACCCCTAGAGCAATTGAGCTAGCATCTTCTCCCCTCGCGATAAGCGAAACTACCTCCGACTCAGCAAACACAGTGCACAAACTATTGATTTGAACGGTTCTAGAAGCGCTCAGGGCAAAGTTCCCTAACTCATTTATCGGTACCTCCAGAGTATTTGCCATAACCTCAAGGAACTTGCCTGTCCCGGCGGCGCAGCGGTCGTTCATTTCAAATTTTTGTACTTCCCCATTTTCTGATAATAGTATCACTTTACAATCCTGGCCTCCGATATCTATCACGGTACGGCAATCAGGATATAGATGTCGTGCCCCAATTGCGAAAGCCCTGATTTCAGAGACGACTTTCCCTCCCAATGCCGGAGCGACCAGGTGGCGACCATAGCCGGTCACCACCAATTGCTCGAATGTTTTCCCCGACATTAGTTCCTGGCAACGTACTAGAGGATTAGCTCCCGTCTCGATTACAGTAGCATCCCTGATAGTGCCATCGAAGGTCACCATCTTGATAGTTCTGGAACCGACGTCTAACCCCACGGAAATCAATGTTTTATCATCTCCAGAAAGGCTTCGATTCTTGTTCTTAACTGTCCTGCATCCTCATCACTGTAGTCAGTTTCAATTCGTAATAAGGGGATACCTTCCTTCTCAAGACGTTTCTCCATTTTGACAGCTTCATTGGCATAGGTGTGGCAGAACTGCAGATTATAATGGATTACCCCATCAGCCTGATATTCTTTAGCCAGTCTGACCACATCATCCGGTCGTTCATCATTAGGAGTAAAACAGGCGCAATGGATATTCATGTAACGGTCGGCGATTGCCTTCATTTGGGCAACGAGGTTATGCTCAGTAGGTTTCACCAAATCGCTGAAGAATCTGGTACCGGTGCAGGATCCCTTGCAAACTACTACTGCGCCAGTGGATTCAATAATATGGTGTAGTTTCCAGTTAGGGATTGCCATTGGACTGCCAGAAATCAGGATACGGGGCGCATTTTTCGGGGCGACCCCCTGGCCAGCGGCCACTCTTTTATCCAGTTCATCACACAATGCATTCAGCATCTGGGTATCCCGTTGCGCATCGTCATAGAAAGATACCTGGGTTGCCAGCAACGCATCCTTGCCGGAAATCGGTACCGGTCTGACTTTGCGTAGATTATAAAGTCGCTGTAGAGCAATGCGGCGCATGTTGACTAGCTCAATCGCCTCCCCGAGTTTTTTCGCGGTAATCTTGTTACCGGTCAAATTTTCAATAACATCTTTGAAAGCCAATACTTCGCCGTGCCAGAGTTCGCGGCTTCGCTCGGTCTTTTTGTTGGGGACTTCCATGACGTAGACCGGCTGTAATTGGCCGAGCATCTCAAACATTTTCTTTTTGCCATCGCAGGTAGTTTCCCCGACGATGAGGTGGCTAGCCTGGACGTAAGGACATACTCTCCCGAGTTTAAAACCAAAAGATGATTTGATTAGGGCGCAGGTGTTACGAGGAAGTACCTCCTCTGCGATAGGGACAGAAAATTGGGTACCCGCACATAGGCCGACCGGGATGGCATCGGCCGCCCAAACCAGTTCTTCGGGGACAAATACACAGTAAGTTGCGACGACTTTGCCGCCGTTTTTGGCATGTTCTCTCAGTTCTTTTATACGTATTCCGTGAATATCACCAACTACAAAATCGTAAAAACCCATACCAGCGGGACGATTTTTCTGGGACAAGTAAACTTCTTGGAAAATTGGCCCCAAAGCATTCAGTAATGTATCATGTGATTTCAGATCTATATTTAATTCGGTCCACATCTGGACATTATCGTTCACCATCAAAAACTAACTCCTTCAATATTTTTTGAAATAAAAAAACGATGGTTGGAAACCTCCCTACCATCGTTCACGTTTCTATCTTAGAGAGAATTACCTAAAACACGGCAATCCCCCTAGCCTTAAATAGTCGGAGGTTCGCTGAGCAGCTAACCGATGCAAAACTTGCACCGAGTCTGCTGGTTCAAAGTCAGGTGAATTGGAGACGGTGTAACTCAGTCATACTCGCACCTCCTTCTAGATTTATGGAAATAGTATATCATGAATGAGTTGTGAATCGCTAAATCCTCATGTTAAAAAGCGAATGGATGCTAATGTCCGTAAATGATAGCGCCTTAGTAGAACTGAAGGATATTCGAAATTGCTTACACAACTAAGTTAGGGGCTTTAGGTTCATTAGCGATTGAGCTATTTCACGACGTAATACTTAGAGCACAGGTGAACTTCGAACAAAAGCGACTCTGTGCCTGAATTTACCTAAGGTACATTGCTGACATTATCTAAGTTATAATAGGGGCAAACTTCAATTGAGACGGAGGAACAAGAAATGGATGCCATGAAAGCAATCCTTTCCAGACGGAGTATTAGAAAGTTTGGTACAGCATCAATCAATGAAACCGATATACATGAACTACTGGACGCAGCGATGAGTGCCCCTTCTTCGTCCAACGGACAGCCGTGGCATTTCATTGTCATCACTGACCGTAAAATTCTTGACGAAATCCCAAAGTTTCACCCATATTCGAACATGATAAAGGAGGCACCACTTGCCTTTATCATCTGTGGAGACCTCAATTTAGAAAAGGGCAAAGGAGTATGGGTTCAGGATTGCTCGGCAGCAACTGAGAACCTTCTGATCGCAGCTAATGCCAAGGGATTAGGCGCCGTTTGGCTCGGAGTCTATCCAATTGCAAACCGAGTAACCGGAGTATGCTGGTTACTCGGTTTACCAGCCCACATTGTGCCATTGTGTATTGTTGCTGTTGGACATCCGGCAGAAAAGAAACCACCAGCAAATCGTTTCAACCTAGACAGAATCCATCGGGATAAATGGTGATAGTTTGCTGATTTTAGCCCTTTCAACTACATGTAAGATGGGAAAATAGGGAAGTCTGACGATCTTAAAAATGTCAAATATCCGATTGGGTCGGTGATCAGTACCCATGTTGGCGAGTTGGACGGTATACCTAGGCAAGACAGAACTCCTCGTAAAATTAAAAAAAGAAAAAGGTCATCACTGAAAAATAAAGTGGAAAAAGATAAATGTCAGGTTGAAATTCAGGTTTTGCGAAATTACAGAGAAGACATCCCAGATATTGTAGGGAAGCTCGTTGATACTTGTAACCGCAGTGACACTTTCGACCATGTTAGCTCAGAGCCAATTATTTCCAAAGTAGCCATAATAGCAATAATAAACCAACTTCAACGGATCCTATTCCCCGGATATTTTGTTACATCAAGGCTTGATCGGGTTAACTTACCATACTATCTTGGGCAGGAAACGATGTCGCTTTTTGAAGAACTTTCGC
>CAVWFD010000020.1:0-12615 GCA_963754195.1 uncultured Chloroflexia bacterium | reverse complement strand
ACTAAATCCATTTTCTTTACCAAGTATGTTCCTTAAATACATTATTCCGTTGCTGGATGCATCGTATTTTGAATCATACCAAATCGTCTTTGGCTTCTTCCCGGCGCCTTCTAATCGTCTTTTTTTATATAATCGAATTACCCCATCCTTGGCTTTAATTGATACCTCGGTTTTACATTTTTTTAAAAATGTCTCTTTACCCCAACGCCATGTTTTTTCTTCCCCACTTGGATTTATGGGCAATACTTCAGTAAACCCCTCTATCCTTTCAAGGGAGAATGCTCCTGTTTTAGAGTTAACATATATTGGATAAAAAAGATTAGGGCGTGTATTCCGGTCAGAGTTATTTCCCGTTCTCATAAACGACACTTCATGGTAGGCAGACACCCCATCATTTGCGCTATATACAGATTTGTCCTCATCATTGAGTTCGAAATTACCTAAACTCGCATTTGTCTTATCAAGAGCATAAACAATCATGTATTCATGGGAAGTTCCGTAGAATTTATCGTCATTCCTACCTCTCGGATTATGCTGAATCACAACATTTGCTATAAAGTTATCATTCGAAAATATATCGTCCATGACCATCAATGTCCCACGATGTTCGTAATCATCAATGGCTACATTAATCAATGAGAGTCTATTTAAAAGCGATTTGGAGTTCTCTACCCTGTTACAAAGAAACGTAAGAAACGACGAATGTTTGAAATTATTTTTATAAAGTATTTCTGACGATTTAGCATTATATGGGGGATCGATGTAAACACAACCAACTTTTTCATTATAACGTGCTTTTAATAAACTTATTGCTTGATAATTGTCGCTGTTTATCATCAACCCATCAATATTTTCATCAAGATTATCTAATTTTGCAAGTAGCGCATTTCGAAATTTTGTATCAAATAAAGCCGTGTCAATCATTAAGTGAGGATGCGCTTTTACATACTCAATGCTTCCCGCCTTGGCTTGGTTGAATAAGTCCGCTTTATTGCTATCCAACATCCCCAAGCTATCCCACTGTTCCCATTGCGACTGATTTGCCGCAATCGCCGGATATAGACCTTCAGGAATCCGGTCAAGCGTAACACAATAGTTCGTGGATACAACGAATTTCTTTTTCAACCATAGCTTTTTCTGAAAGTCTTCCAGTTGCGCCAGGAAAGTGATCAAGTCCAAAGCGATCGCACGCAAGGTTTGAATTAGCCGCAATGCCTTTTCAATATCGGCAAACTTCTCGGCATTCTGAACATCATCAAGGTGCATCACTTCGTTCTTGATGTAAAAATCCAGTTCCCGGCGCAAAAAGCTGCCTAAATCTTTGTGAATAAAATAATCTGCACTGTTAACAGTAGTGTAATTAACCAGACATTTTTCCAATAGAGTGCGCTGTGGCTTTTTCTCCGTGGGTTCACGATTGCTTAAATCCAACCAACGAGCCTTTACGATGGGGTCGGCCAAGATAGTCTGGACCGCTTTTTCCACTAATTCTTCCTGCTTGGTGCCCTTAGGCATTGCTTTGTATGCAAACCGTAGAACCAATTCACCTTTTTCTTCGGTAATCGGCAGCAGTTCCTCTTCATATTCGTCACCTTCTTCGTCTGTGAGGGAACGGGTATGCTTGTCGATCAGGACAAATCGGCGGTCTTTGTCGTTGTCCTTGCGGTTGTCTTTGGCTGTATCTGCTGTAACTAAACGGAAGCGTACGGTACGTCCATCATCAAGTTTGAAAGCGTAATTGGAGAAGTTCTCTCCGCTTTTAGTATAGTACTGGTCTTTATTCGCCCAGTACAGCATGACCTCTTCCCCCGCATAGGGAATGGCATAGGTATCACCTTTATAACGTCGCTGGCTGATAAAATCACCTTTGTCATAGTAGCGGGAAAAGAAAGTAAGCAAGTGTGTAAATACAGCGTTCTCATATTCAGATGTGCCGGCGGTATAAACCGCAAGTTTCTCCCTTATCTCCCGTACTTTAGGTACACTGTCAGGATTGACACCGTCAGCACTATACTGCGCTACTTTTTCTTTTAACTCTTTTTGCAGACCTGCAACATCAGAGGCACCGGAAACAGCCAAACTTTCGCTCACCTTATCTTTGAGCCGCTTCTCCAGGTAATCATTAACCTCAACCGAACGGGAATTAAGGATCCGATATACGCCAAAATCCAGTTCCGGGCGATCAATCTGAAATATTTCTTTTAGTTTTTTAACGAGATCATCATATTTACTCATGGATTTCTCCTCTGATAAGTTTTCTTAAATAACCGACCATTTAATGGTGAATAGTTGCTCTGAATCGGTTTTTTGGGCCAGCCTGCGTTCCAGTGATTCGATTAAAGAATCCCGTTTCAGCATTATTTCGTCTTCAGTATTGAATATCTCCTGGCGTTGGCGGCGCTGCTGTTTTTCCAATTTCTGTAGCTGCTGTTGAATTTCGTGCTGTTCTTCCAGCGTCACTGCCTGACGGGCCTGACGGCGGGAAGCCTTGATCTGTTCCTTGGTATCAGCGAGCGCTTTCTCGGCGGATAAAACCATATCATCAGCCCATTTTTCCAGTTTCTCTCTCGCAATATTGAAATGAACACTGTTCTGATCAAGCGACTTGCTCACGGTGGCTCTATTATGCTGCGCTGCTCCGGCAGTCAATCGCTTTTCGATTGCGGACGGTACTATTATATTTCCTTTTACTTGACCGGAACACATGAATAGCTTTTCTATTGTCTCCTGGTCAAGAGGGGCGCCGTCTTGTTCAAACCCCGAGAACAGCAGGTACTCCTCGCGCTCATAGGATTCAACAGTCAATCGAGAAAGTGATAAATAGCCGGTCTTGCCGCGTAACCGTTCGACGGCGTGAATGTGCGCAGCGTGGTTTGTTACGTCAAATACAATATTGGCCGGAGCTGTCGGAATTACTTTAGCGCTATCTACCACGAACTCCCCCAGCGGATGTGAGAGCCGGTAAAGGAATTGATTTTGTTCATCGTCAGAACTAGATCGATCTGTTTTTGGGCTCGATTTTGATATTAAATGATATCGCCCGGTAGAAATTGAAGGAGAGGGTGAGTTCTCCAGATCGAAAACTAACGTGTTGTCGTCAAATTCAGCGCGACCTTCCAGAATAAACCGGGTGAGCGACCAGAAACGCTGGCCGAATCGATCTAATTGATCTTTTGCACTATTAAGCTGCAAGCGTAATCTCTGGTGTACGTCCTCATCGAAGTTTTCAAATAACGTCCGCCGTGTATCATCCATACGCATCCGTATCTGCTCTTCCATTTCTGTTTGCAGGGTGTGAAAAGCTGAATCGATCTCTTCCGGCGTGCGGCACTCTTGATAAATTGACAGTATCCGTTTTTCAAAATCCACACCCGATTCGATAGCACCTAAAACTTCGTCGGAAGCACCGAAAATGCCGCTGAACAGGCTGAACTTTTCGCCCAATAATTCCAGCACGCGACGATCGGCATCATTACGTTCATTTAAAAAGTTGATTACGACCACATCATGTTGTTGCCCATAACGGTGACAGCGCCCAATACGCTGCTCAATGCGCTGTGGGTTCCAGGGGAGGTCATAGTTGATAACAAGCGAGCAGAATTGCAGGTTGATTCCTTCTGCCCCTGCTTCGGTAGCGAGCAGAATAGAACCTTCATCTCTGAAGTGCTCAATTAGTGCAGTACGGACATCCACAGAGCGAGAACCAGACGAACGTCCTGAATCCTTATTTTTCTCAATCCATTGCTCATATATTGCGGTTGTTTCTGGTCCGCCATTTGTGCCGTTGAATAGTACTACCTGCCCACGATATCCGTGAGAGTCCAGGAAAGTTTTCAAATAATCCTGAGTGCGGCGGGACTCGGTAAAAACCAGCGCTCTGCGGGCAGCGCCGGTTGCTTCCATCTGCTTAAAACCTATATCAAGAGCGGTAAGCAACGCATGGGTTTTTGTATCAATGCCAATTCTGCGCGCCCATGTCGCTAGATGCCGCAAGATTTCGATTTCTTCGCGCAGCTTTCGCCTGTCAATTGCGTCTTTGTCTTTGTTGGTCGTTTCAGTTTCATCTGGCTCGGCGAGGATCTCATCAAGCAAGTCATCGTCAATCTCTTCATCTTCAATGAGGGTTTCGGTGAATTCATTATCATCCGAAATCTTTCCATCCCGTAATTTTTCTAGACGCAATAGAAGGGTGTCCAGTGTACCCGCGATAGCTTCCGAAGATGATGCCAGAAGCTTTCGTAAAATGAGCGCTGTCAGATGGCGTTGCCGCCTGGGCAAAGCGTAACTGTCTTCACGTTGAAGAAAGGTTGATACGGCTTCGTAAAACGATTGTTCATCGTCAGTCGGTGTGAAAGGTTGCGTGATTGGCCTACGCTCGGTGTAACGAATGTATTCGGTCACCTGGTTTCGGAGTGTTCGTTTACAAAAGCCACTTAATCGTTGACGAAGGGCGTCAAGGTCGCTACCGGCACCGGTGTATTGCGAACGAAACGAGTTTAAATCACCGAACAACTGCTCATCAATGAGTGTCGAGAGCCCGTAAAGTTCTAGCAATGAATTTTGTAACGGTGTTGCCGTTAACAATAACTTACGGCAATATTCTGTGGCCCAACGAATTCCCTGTCCAACCTTATTACTCGGCCTATAAGCATTCCGGAGTTTGTGGGCTTCGTCGATGACGACAAGATCCCAGGAAACCGCCTTTAATTCCTCGGCCAATGCATTAGCATAATTCAGTGAAATTATTAGAATGGCTTGTTCATTTAACGGCGCATGGCCCTTACGTTGAGCTTCCCGATAACTCTTGGCATCTAGCACTAACGTGGGTAAGTTAAATTTCTCGCCTAATTCCAGCGCCCATTGCTTGCGGAGTGAAGCCGGGCAGATAACAATCAAACGGCGCTTTCGTTCAGCCCAGAATTGACATAGCACTATACCAGCCTCGATAGTTTTTCCTAAACCAACTTCATCCGCAAAAATCACACCCTTAGAGAGTGGTGATTTTAGGGCGAAAATAGCAGCTTCGATCTGATGGGGATTGAGATCCACAGCAGCATCAAATAGCGACATGGAAAGTCTATCCATCCCGACGGTCGCCCGCCGGGTGAGGTCGAAGGCGAAATATTTCGCGTGGTAAGCGGTCAAATCCAATCTATATAATCCTTCATTATCAGGAGTTTCCCGAACATTCGGGCCGAGAGAATTTTTACATCATTCTTGTTTGAATCTGCGAGAAACCGAGTTCTTTTGTATCGCAATTCTAGCATTTTAATATGATTCCAGCAAGACGACTATTCCAACACAGAACTGTTATTAACTATTTAGCCTGTTGGCAAACTTTAATATCTTGTTATAAACTATTCAGAGTGATAATATTGGCATAAGTACTGATTTTACGAGATTTTAAGTTGTAAAACATCAACTTAAGGAATTTTAATAATGTCTTTCGACAAAATAAACACAATCTCAACGTCCTATAATTCAGCGAATACTGATGACATTGTCGTAAGACAAACCACCAAAACAAGGCTTATCTTTAGACCTCAACTTGTGAATAACACAAACAATCCGCAGGCATCAGTTCATGGCACATTTATTTTTCAAAAAAAGGGAATTAATGACAGCTGGAACGATTTCCAAGACTCCAAATTATCAGATCTAAAAAATGGAGAGGGTGTTAGTCTTTCGTTACGATCACAAGAATTGCTCGATTTGTATGCAGGAATCACGAAATTATATCGGCTGTATCAACAACAAGGTCTACCTCAAGGTAACCAGACATTTGTTAATGTTTCCAACAGACTTCAGGCTGTAGCCAATTTGTCTGATGACGATTTCAATCAGCTTGTTGAAACTGGCAATGATGTCGGTCTAAAAGCCTTACTCAGGTTATTGAAGTGGGCTAATAGCATTAAAGATATTTCTACGGTGCTCGATCAACTTGAAGGTCTTAATGTTAGTAATCTTCAAAAAATACATACAATAGCTGGAATGGCTACGCTTCACGATGCGTTAAAAGTTTGGAGTAATAATTCCACAAATTCCTCTGAACAGTTTTGGCAAAGCCAATTTACCGAACACTTCTTTCTTTTAGAACAAATTTTCAGCTATCCAGTTTTGCTTATTAAACAAAAAGCCTACTTGGGGGGGAAATCTGTATACAATGACGGTGGGAATTACTGTGATTTTTTATATAAGAATGCCCTTACGCATAGTGCAATATTGGTTGAAATAAAAGCTCCAACAACGCCCCTTCTAAGGACTGAATATCGAGATGGAATTTATAATGCTTCTGCTCAATTGACGGGCGCAATATTACAAGTTTTAGATTACAGGAAATCACTCACTGAAGAATTCCGGGTTCTCGGAAAGGATGTCGGCATCGAGGTGTGCGACCCACCATGTAAAGTCATCATTGGCAATAGTTTAGAACTCGATGGTTCTGAAAAGAAAAAATCGTTCGAACTTTTCAGACGACATTTTAATGGAGTCGAAGTCTTGACTTATGATGAAGTCTTTTTAAGAATTTCGAATTTATTAAATATTTTAGAAGGATAGGAAGTGCCGAAACAGTAGGTAAATCTGAGATAAAACAACTACTCTACCTTAGGAGAAAATTTAATATAAGCGGGCTAAATATCCCCTATAGTTGATAGTACGAGTAATCATATGATAAGAAATGTAATGGCTGCGCTAGAATATCCTCAAGACCGAGATGTAAGGCAATCTGCTGTTTGGTTTCCGCTTTTGCCCGAGTCTTCTTACGACGATGACAAATTTTTAAACTGTTCTTCTTTTTTAATCCATAAGAACGGATTACCAAAATTATTACTTTGCCCAACTGAAGAGAAAGAGACTTATAACAGACTTGCTTTAGACAGGCAGGTATTTAGTGAACCTCCTCCCTACTTTGTAACTTATCAAGGTGAAGATCTAAGTGCGAACAGACTAACAGGGAACCAATATGTGAAAGAGGAGAAAATCCCTTCTTGGAATGAATTGGATGGCGTGTCATGTGGCTGCCTTTCTAAAGAGCGCGCGGATGCAGAAGTAGTTGCAGTCCGAGAGAACGTTGCCCGATGGTTAAAAATATCATATTCCAGAAAAGCCGTAGAAAGACTTATGAGTATCCATACGCAAAGGGCAGGCATCGTTAAAGAGCTCATTCAAAACGCTTGTGACTGTTTAGCCACCGAAATACAATTCTCCTTGAAAGACAACACTCTTACATTTCGCCATGACGGGCATCCATTTATGCCGACAAATGTTCACGCCATTACCGCTTTAAATTTTTCTTGTAAACCTCCGGATGCCATTGGGTACAAAGGAATTGGCTTCAAAGCGATTTACCAGGTATGTAGAAGACCCCAAGTATCTTCTGGGCCTTTTCGGTTTGCTTTCGAACCTGTCCCTGAATACTCGAATGCTGGCGCATCTAAATTATTGAGTCCATATTTACCAGTGGTTGACCACAATATCCCTATTGCCCAACAAGGATGGACTGAATTCAGTTTCCCTCTTGAATTGAACTGTGAAGATGGAATCGCGGAAGTACTCAACAAGTTGGATAGCACTCTCATGCTCTTTGTGGCGGGGAAAGGAATGTCTCTACGGAGATTATCCTTACCAGGTCGAGTGATCGAGTTGATAGGTGATCTATCGAACCCTGGCGGAATTGTTTCCATTATTGAAAACGACAGCCCGAAAAAATGGCTTTACGTGCGTCATTCATTTATTATCAATCAAGACCGAGAATCGGCAGTAACCGATTTTGCCAATGCCACGGGACGGGATGATCTTGAGACACCACTCAAAGAGGAAATTGTAATCGTCGTTCCTCTAACTTTAAGCAATAATGGCGTGATGACTCCCATTGATAATCATAATGGCCGGTTCCACTCTTTCATGCCAACGCTTGACGAGTATCAATGGCGTTGGGACATTAATGCGAATTTCTTATTGGATGAGCAACGCGACCATTTGAGGCCTCCGGATAAAGGTTCATGGAACGAAGCGCTCCTTGATGAATGTGGTCAAGCTCTGCTACAACTATTGGATGAAGTGATTAGCATTTCAAAAATTAATCATGATTTCCCTATGGTATCCTTTTACAATGTTATACCGAACTGGGATGAGGCTTGTGACGCCGCTCAGGTAGGTCAGTACTTTAAAATAATGCATAATAACTTTTCTTTACATTTTGCGGATAAGGATAGGGCTCCGATTCAAGCAGATGGAGGTTTCGACATTGCGTCGGTATTAAAAACTATATGGATAGAACAACAGTTTTTCCCACTATTTCCTACCAAGGTATGGTCACGTTTAATTCCTAATGGCTACAACGTGGCCAATCTCAATTTGAATGAGGAGATCTGGAAACCCATTCTTTGTGAAAACTGCGCCGTACAAATCTTTGATGGTCCCACACTTGCTAAACAACTAGAAGAAAAAGATTGGGTTAGCCGATTAGGCTTCGAACTGAATTCTGCGGACATGGTGCCTCTGGTCGGAAGGCTCTGTTGTTATCTCGGGGAACAAGGCGTTACATCCGAAGAAGTGAAAGAAGTTGAATTGGTATTAGACTCCAATCGAGTGTTGCACCGTCCGAACGATAGGCCAGACGATAAAACCATGTGCCGAATGCTTGAAGATGAGTTTACTGCACTACCAGAATATGTTTCCAAAGAGATTGTTTTTACCCATGACGGAGTGATGCGATTCCTCCAGCGAGATCCCAGTTACTTTAAGGGCTCCTTTGCGGAAGGTTTAACCGATAACCAGCGAATAGAAGGTAGAAGATTCTGGACAGCTTTAACAGATACACTTGATATTTCCACGGTCATCGCCACATGGCTTAATCCCGCGTTTACGCCACATCAAGATAACACGCCGAATATTTTACAAAAACGATTTGAATGGGTACAGTTCTTATTTGAAAATAGGGAGAAGATTCAGCGAAAAGGGCTTCTTAAAGACCTGCGCATACGGCTACTAGCGCGTGTTGGGGATCAAGAAGTATGGAAGCCTGCACAAGAGGTTTGGTTATTTGGCGCATGCCCGCAGGGATGGGATGTCGAGACATTTATCGGAGATACCCCTGGAGTTCCCGTCCTTTCCAAAAAGCATGCAGAGGCCATTGGTGGGGGCGCTGAAATTGATGAGGCTTCATTAGGTACGTTCTTCTCCAAAATAGGAGTAAAGTCGTCAATAACAAGCATTACAAAATATCTCGGGAATTTTTCACCTTTGTCGCAAGATGGAAGGGAAAATTTCTGCAACACTTTAGGCATTCAGGTTGATAGAATGCCAATCGGTAATATTAATCAAAATATGGTGGTACGAGACTACGATCTTCATCCGGACGTCATTTCTGCTTTCACTAATACCATCGATCAATCCGGTAACTTTGTACACCGGTCAGTACGTCTTAGGTCCTTTGTAAAATTGTTGGAACAGAATTGGCCCGAATTAAAGAAATTTACAAAGAAAGAGGGATTCTGCCACTTTTACGGTGCCCAGGTTGATACAGTTGTTCCCGGTGGTTCAAGCATATGGGCAAATATGTTGTGTAATACCGCATGGGTTCCTTTAGCAAATGATTCGAGAACCTTGAAACAACCCCGTGAAACATGCAATCTCACAGAGACTAACCTTCAGTTGGCAAATCTCTCGCAGGTTGGTAATTATTCCGATCTCGATTTTGAGAATCTGGATTTGGTCACCTTCCTCGGTTTCGGTGAGATTCCGAAGGGTTTAACTACGCTAGACGCGATACGTGGTCTCTGTCTCAACTGGTCCAAACTAGAAAATCCGAAAGCTGAGTTCGATATACTGTACAGTAAACTAGCGGCGGAGCTTGATTCTGAAGTTGATCTAGAAATAGCAATAAAGGTTTTTCACGATGAGCCGCTTCTGTTCCTCCCGACCAAACCTGCTATTTTCCGTAAGTCAAATGAAGTTCTTTGCGGAGCAGATTCTCGATTTGAGGGATTTTTGGAGGATCTAACTGATTTCTACCCATCAACGCTGTATGGTTTGTTCAAACGGCTCGGTGTGGCCAGTCAGGTTGAAGAAATTCATTATCTTCGATACTTGGTTGAATATATTTGGAAAAAGCAACCTTCTATTGATGAGCGCAGGCGTATTCTGATTCAAAAAGCCTATAGGCAATTAATAAATTGGGCTCAATCCATACCTACAGGGCAAGGGGTGTGGGTATTGCCAGAAGGGAAGGCGTTCAATGAGTCACTATTATTTTACGGGCGCTGTCAAGGAAATCCAGGCTGGTATTCAGGGCATGATAAAACAATAGTGTTCCGCGATGAACCGCAGATAGAAGCGTCGCTATTGGAAAGTGATAAGTATGTTCTGGAAAGTTTTCTCGCACAGCTACGACGTACCGAAGAAGGACTTGAACCGTTTCTCCGGCTGTTTAATGTTCGTTCCGCTTCTCAACTCGCTGTACGGAAAGTTCGGCCAGATCCTGGACCTGTTCTTTTGCCAACAGCTTCTAACTTCAGACAGAATCTTTCCCGGCTAACTGACATACTGGGATCGGGTCTCAAGAAACAACACATCGAAGAAGAATTCCGAGAAGATGCTCAGTCACAGATTTATTTTGATAAAGCGTCAGCTATGCACAATCTTGCATCGGTCTCTGAATTATTTGGATGTGAGGTTTTACAAGTAATAATAACGGAGACTCTGACTGGCCGGGAAAAGTCGGTCTCATGTGATGCCTCGTTGGATTTCGGTGATGGCCATGCCAACGCATTCATTTCAGGATCTATCTGCGGACAGGTGGGTTCACAATTGGCCAGGGAATTTAAGAACTGGATGAGAACTGATACATTACCAGAACCGAGCAGGATTCCAATAGATAGGGTAATAGAAGATATCTCGTCATGGCTAGACAAAAGCCCGGACCGATTTGAAGAACGATTGCAGAGGATATTAGCCCGGCATATTCCGTCTCTTACTACCATCGTTGAAGTCCCAGACAACATCGTTGTGGATCATGAAAAAGGCGAAGAACCAGGCGAAGAGAAAGTCCGTCCCGCAGCAGGCAAAGGAAACCAAACGGAACCGCCAGAAGGTGACAAACCAACACGCGTCCTTGAAGGCGAAGGGCAAAAGTCACAGCTACCTATTATGCCGGAACTGGAATCGCAAGCGGTGGTATTCGTCGGAAGAACGCCAGAAGAGTTTTTAGTTTTTACTAAACAAGGTCAACAAGGTGCGGGCAGTGGCAACAGACCGCATAAACCGGTTAATAACTTGACGGACCAACAGCGCGGCGAAATTGGACGTCGGGGTGAATTAATCGTTCTTGAACAAGAAATAAACAGACTCCAGAAAGCTGGACGCCCCGATCTTGCAGAAAAAGTAGTTGACCGCAATCAAGTGGGATACGACCCTTATGGGCCTTATGATATAGACTCATATACCCAGGATGATGGAGGAGAATGGAAATCAGTAATGATCGAAGTCAAGTCCCATTTGGATGCAGATACCTATTGGTTCGACATGAGCGAAGCGGAATTACGTTTGGCTTTGGTAAAATCGAGCACACCATACCTATTATACTTAGTACTTAACCTATCTGGCCATGATGTTCGAGTTGAAATGTTTGATTTCCGGCTGCTGTGGAACGAAAATCGCCTCCACTATCAAACGCGTAGTTTGCGAATAAACATGCGACCAAAACTGCTGCATCTTTGACGAGTATTCCCCCTTGTATGTGGGGGTGAACCGCTAGCGTAAGGTAAGAGTTGCTTGTATGTTACTCATTGATTTAGGTTACAGCACGTTTATTCCATCTCCTACTTTTATTGGTTGCGGACAAACTGCCTACTTGATAATTACCATCGGAAGATTCAGCCCGTTGTCTTCGCCATCTTTTTCAAAGCGCACCCCACCATATACTTCACCGGGAGCGAAAGAGGTTGCGTTTAGAAGTCTCCATGAATGTTGGCTGACTTGTTCCGTGTCGCTGGAACCAAAGAGCCCCGTTGTCAGGTTTTGACCATTCCACGTGACACATTGAAGTTTACACATATCAGCGGCGACCTGGTTTATCAAGGTTGTTTCGCCTTCCCATCGGTCGGCGTACCGCCGCTGGCATTGTATGTAATGAGCGCCAAATGATACGGGTACGGCACCGGCGGGCATCGGATTTTCCACCGCTGGAATGTAACCCATGGAGCCCTCAGTACCGGGACCATGTTTGACGACAGCGGAGCCATCCGGCAATAACCAGTGGTCATAACGAGTCTCCATATCGATACTCCCATCGAAATCGGCTGATTCATATTGACCGGCGACAGCATCGACTTCTTTGGTAGTAGGGCCAAGTACCCACGATACGTCGATCGAAGCTCCCCCGCTGTAAACACTGGACCGCACAGAAAACTTCACTCCGGGAAAGTTCTTTTTCAACGCGGTTCGGACTAGTTTGGCTGTTTCCGCACAGCTCAGATATTTAGTTTCCATTTTTCTCCTTTTTTAAAAGCCATTTAGTAGATGACATGCTGGCTCGATTCTTTTTCTTCGCTACAGCCTTTGCTTACGAGCAGTACCTATCTTGCTTAATGCCTCATGAAATTCGATCAGGGA
>CAVWFD010000019.1:0-237338 GCA_963754195.1 uncultured Chloroflexia bacterium | reverse complement strand
TGATCCCTAATTTCTCGGATACTTCTATGTCTACCTGGAACGGGTCCCCGATGAAAACCTTGCCTATATCCCTTACACTACCTTTTATCGGATCGTCGTCGTAGGTCAATTCCTGACGCGCTTCGATAATTCCCACATCGAAAGGCAATGTAAAATAGAGATCGGCGATTACTTTCTCGATACCTAACGCGTAAAGGGCTTCCCATCCACCCTCGGCTTCCGTATATTTCTTGCTAGGCAGAAGTGACATCAGATTGGGAATGCTTAATTGCCCCTTACCGTTAACTACTTTTAACGGTGTGACACTGATTAAATAATCGCTGGAAAGAATGACATTTGGAATCCAGAAAGCCGGTACGGCCAGAGGTTTCGGTAAAGGATTATCCACTTCGACCCAGATACAATCCTTCACATCCAGCATCAATACCCTGGGGAAATCATATTCCAATGTTTGATATATCGGCGCCACTGCATCGCCGCTATGCGTCCCGTCGAGGATCACAATATCGGCATCGCTGACCCGTCTGATACCATCGATAATTTTTACAATGATTTCACGACTGGTCGTCACCGGATAGGGAAAAGGATATCCCACATCCGGCTTGATTAACACGCGCCGCGCCACCGAAACAGCCGTCGGCGGTTCAAAAACAAATTTATCAGCGTCAAATATCAAGATCTTTAGACCCCCAATTCAATTATACCTTATTTATAGGGCCGGTTTGAGCACTATTATTCTGGTTTCATCGGGAATTTTTCCCGAATCGAGCTTAATTTCACTGGAATTCATCGTCGTAACATTTTTCTTTCCCTTCAGGAAATCATCCACGGTAGATATGGGATAATCACACCGTTCGTTCCTGAAATGCATCGGAATGACGACCTTCGGATTCAATTGATTGGCAACCTCGGTGGCGACTTCAGCATCCATCGTAAAAAAACCAGCCATCGGAGTGAGTAATACATCCACTCGACCTATCTGGCCGACTTGCTGTTCAGTGAGTTTATGCCCAAGATCGCCGAGGTGACAAATCCGAATTCCATCCACCTCAAAACAGAAAACTGTGTTAGTGCCGTGGGAGTTCCCCTGTTCTGCGTCGTGGAAAGTGGCAACTCCATTGATTTTTATGCCTTTTACATCGGCTGGCGTTAAACCTCTGATTATCTGGGGATTACCCCCGATAACAGCAGTATTATTATGGTCGCCGTGCTCGTGGCTGACAGTGACCGCGTCAGCGGATTCTTTGATTTCACCGTACTTAAGACCCCTTCCGGTCTTATAGGGATCGGTGATTATCTTGACCCCTTTGTCTGAAGTAATCATGAAAGATGAGTGTCCCAACCACTTCACTATCATTTTTTCACCTCATTTTGTAGCTAATGACAGAACGAGTTTGATCAAAGCCCGGGTGGGTACTCCGGTCGCTCCCTTGCAATAATATCCTTTCGGTTTATCGAGATAACCCGTGCCCGCAATATCGAGGTGGACCCAGGGAGTTTTTCCGGCAAATTCACCGACAAATAGAGCCGCGGTTATCGCGCCTCCCTTTCTGCCTCCAGTATTTTTCAGGTCGGCGACGTCGCTTTTATTCTGTTCTTTGTATTCATCGAAGGTCGGCATCTGCCATATCTTGTCGCCGACTTCGTTACTGGCGACCATGACTTTGTCTAATAGGGCCTGGTTATTGGTAAAAGCTCCGGTAGCGATGTCTCCTAAAGCCACAATGCAAGCGCCGGTTAGCGTGGCAATATCTACAATCCGCTTCGCTCCCTGTTTATTGGCATATCCCAGCGCATCGGCCAGAATGACCCGTCCTTCCGCATCGGTGCTGATAATCTCGATCGTTTTACCGTTCATTGCCGTCAGCACATCCGCCGGTTTCAAAGCGGTTCCACTCGGCATATTCTCAGTAGCCGCAACAACTGCAATCATATTCACTTTGGGTTTGAATTGAGCAATGGCGCCGATTGCTGCAATGACAGAAGCCGCACCGGCCATATCGCTCTTCATGTCACCCATATTGTCCGATGGCTTCAGAGAAATACCGCCGGAATCGAATGTGATGCCCTTACCCACCAGTGCGATATCAATTGTTTTGGTATTTTTCCCAAGATATTTAAGAACGATGAATTTGGGGGGTTCCTGACTGCCCTGTGCCACTCCCAGTAAAGCACCCATCCCCATTTCTTTCATCTGTTTCCGTTCTAATACTTCAATCTTCAACCCATATTTTCCGGCGATTTCCCCGGCTTCTTTAGCCATTATGGTTGGCGTCATGAAGTTCGAGGGTTCGTTAACCATATCCCTGGCCAAATTAGCGGCTTCCGCCAGAATCTTGCCTGCATTCACCCCGCGCTGTATCGCGATTTTATTTTTCGGGTCCCGGTCGATGACAACTATTTCTTTTATTTCATTCTTGTCCGATTTTTTAGTGAAATGTCGATTGAACGTATAAAGACCGAGCATCGCTCCTTCAACAATTGACTCAGCCGCAGTCTGCGGACTGATGTTATTAATGCCTGCGCCGATTAACGTTATGTCAACATGTTTGGCGCCTTTTTTCTGCAGGACGCGGCATGCATCGGCAATAACGATGCGAATGGTATCGGGATTAAGTTCTTTACTCTTGCCCAATCCGACAATCGCCACCCTCCCGGCTGGTATCTTACAGAGACTGTGGATAATCGTCGTTTCACTGAGTTTTCCGGTGATTTCGCCCTGTTTCATTAGTGTGGCTACTTCGCCATTTAACGACTTGTCGATACCAGCCAAATCACCCGCTAGTTTTTTATTGCCGTCAAATATTCCCAGCAGGATGGTATCAGCTCTGGTTTTACCGATATCCCCGATTCTTACTTTTATCTCCAATTCAATCCTCCAGCCCGGGTAGTTTCCATAATATAAATTATTATAACATCTTTTCCTTGGGTTATTAGATATATTTATTATTAAACTACGTTCATTATTAGTCGTTTTTGGTTATTGTGAAAGCAGAAATCTACAGGACGCCTGATTTTTCCTTTAATCCCTCCCGTAAAATTATCCATCGGGTATGAGATACATTACTTCGTAAGTACTTCCAGCTTCAGCTAACAGCATTATCCTTATGAAGTAAATGTATGCAGAGGGATTTGTTGTGGATTCTGGCACATTTACTTTGGAAACCATCTATGACATTCACCGGATTGGTAAAAAGGAAGTGGATTCCTGCCTTCGCAGGAATGACAAAATGGGGTTTTATTAGGGATCCTGGCCTTCGCCGGAGTAGGAAGAAAAAGTTGAACAACGGAGAACGCACGTCTTTATTTGAAAGCCGATAACTGATTGCTTAACGTCGTATTTAGGATTTAGCTTTTATATCCGATACACTTTATCTATCCCATCATATTCGGTTACCCGCTTTACCTTGTTTCCCACAAAAGCAGGTATTAGTAAAAAGCTCAGAATCAATATTACCAGACCGATAAAAGCTGCCAATCCTAATTGATTACTGGCCAATATTGTTACCAAAGAAACAATCACACCGGAAATGATTAATGCAGCAATTCTGAGCGACCGCTGTCTTAATCTGATGAATAACGCCACCGATACGGCCAGTACCATGAAAGTCAAACCTGTCCACGGTGCATAATTGTACATAAAATCAATCTTGAAACCAGGGAAACGCGCTTTTTGTCCCGCTGCCAGAAACCAACCAACGAAAGCGGATGCGGGTAGCAGCATTAACGCGCTGTATATCCAATCACGGCTTAAAAACTTGATAGTGATGAAGCTAAGCAGCCATAAAACCAGAGGGATATAGATTCCTAACGTTACCCATGACCAAGCTTCCGCTAAATAGAGTAGCGAAACGCCCGCCGCCACAACCGGAATAAGCGAATAACTGAGCCACGGGAAAAGCCAATTCGGTTTGCCATGGCACCATCCGTAAAGTCCGATGCCCAGTATAACCGCAAACATTATCGGTAACCAGGTAACGCCCATCCACCATTTGAGCGCAAACATAGCCGCAAAAAAGAAGTGAGGCAGAGCCGCGAGTAAAGCCTGACGCCATGTGCCCTGATTATGCACTTCGTAAATCTGCCGGGCAACTGTTTTAGCAGGGCCAAGCAACCTGATGCAATTTTCTAAAGCTTCACCTTCAGGGAGTCCGGCATTTTGCATTTCCCGGCAGCTATCTTCGACATGCGCTTCCAGTTCCCGGATTACTTCTTTTTCAGAAGCTGAATCCAACTTCAAGTCATCGGCGATACTTTGCAGATACTGTCTCAGTTCGTATTTCATGACCGTACCTCATTTCAGGCACTGACAGGTTTTATAATCAAGCTCATCGCAGATAAATAGTCCAGCAGTTGTACTCTTCTCTCGGCCAGAATACCATTCCCTTTCACCGTGATATGATAATATCTTCGCTGCCTTCCGCCGGAGGTTACTTCCCATTTGCCGGTCAGTAAACCGGTTTTTTCCAAACGGTGCAAAGCGGGATAGAGAGTTCCTTCTTTAAATCTGAAATAGCCCTGGCTTTTATTGTCAAGCTCTTTAATTATCTCGTAGCCGTACATCGGTCTCTGGCCTAGTAAACAAAGCAGGAGAGAATCAATGCTGCCTTTTACCAACTCTTGCCTTTGCATTTTCTTGCCTCATTCATTTTCTAATTTTCTAGGTAAATCGTATATTACCGATTTCTATTTGTCAATAACAAAAAAGAGAGCCCAAATTCCTTGAACTCTCTCCTCAATAAACCGTATCAAATACTGGATAAAATCCTGCAGGTTGTAATCCTAGATTGCCTTCTCCAGTATCACCCTGGCATCAACCGCAATAGCACCGTCCTTGTAAGCAAAGATGGGGTTTAAATCCAATTCTTTCACCTCAGGGGTATTCTCCGCAAATTCAGATACTTTAAGTAATATATTTTCCAAATTCTCTAGGTCTACCGGTTCGGAGCCGCGGTATCCCTGTAGCAAAGGTAAGCTTTTGATTTCCCGAATCATTTCTTTGGCATCTCTTTTCATCAGGGGCACAATCCTAAAGGACACATCTTTCAAAATTTCTACGAAAATACCTCCCAGACCGAACATCAACACCGGGCCGAATTGAGCGTCTTTCGACATGCCGATAATCACTTCCACCCCGGGTTTAGCCATTTTTTGTACAGATACGCCTTCGATCCTGGCATCCGGGAATGATTTTTGAATCGATTTCATGATATCGTCGTAGGCCTTACCAACCTGAACGGCAGTTTTTAACCCCAACTTCACACCGCCGGCATCGCTCTTATGGACGATATCGGCTGAAGCAATTTTCAGAACTACCGGAAAACCAAGCTTCTGACTAATCGCAACCGCCTTTTCCTTAGAAGTTGCCAGCTTGGTTTCCGCGACATCAATGCCGGCCTCCTTTAAAAGCTCCTTTGCTTCTATTTCCGTCAGTAGCGTTCTGCCTTCTGCTCTAGCTTGTTTAATTATCTTTTGTCCAACCATGAATTCCCTCCGATTGTAACTTAAATCGTATCACAAACTTGCTCGAATAGGAACAGACGGGAATTGTCATTCCGGCGAATAGCCGTAGGCCGTAGCCAAGGTACTTTGCAGGGAGGAATTGAAGGCCGAAGCATAGGCGTAGGTACTTCGTGAACCGAATGCAGAGAATCAGGAGTCTGCCAAATTACAATTGTCGTACGAATGATATCGAATACATGCTCACTATTTGAAGCTGATCACTGACTGCTGACTGCCGAAACCTATTCCGCTTCCAACTGCAGCCGTAATACTAATTTCGTCTTCTCCGTAATCTTCACCCGTTCATCAATCCGATATCCGGCAAGCCACAATATTTTATCCCCGTTACAAATAATAGGAATACCAGCCCGCCAATCACGCGGGATTCTGCTATCGATCATGAACTGCCCCAGTTTCTTCGTCTCGGCCATTCCCAACGGCTGAAACCTGTCGCCGCGTTTTCGGGAACGTAAAGTTAGTTTATCCCCAGTCAGGTCGTAATCGAAATAACCAGTGAACTTATCGTTGGTGCGCGTTGAATTGCTATTTTTAACGATACTTGCCTTAACACGCCAGCCGGGAATGACAGTTTTACCGGGTACTTTTATCGAATATTCCCTATCTAAAACAGGAAAAGGAGATAGACTCGATTCGCCTCTGCCCAATAAATAGCGATTATAATCAATTGTAAAAACCAGACCGTATGGTAAATTTATTTGTTTGCCGGCCGGTTTGTTGAGAGCTTGCATCAATTCCTCGATATGCCGGGCTTCGATGTCTTTAAGATTACCCACCATTTTTTCAATCGCCAATCTCAGAAGATGCCTTTGTATGCCCGGTGATAGCTTCAATACAGCTTCTTTATCCAGCGTGATAGTTTCTCCTCTCTGACTGGCGACCCTGCGCCACAACCGCCTCGCTTCTTTTTCCAAAAATGCAATGTCATCGCCGGCAATGTGGGCAGTGCGTAATAACGATTCGACCACCTGCAGATTATAGCTTACTAACAGCGGCAATAATTCCAGTCTGATCCTGTTTCTCAAAGGCGCCAGGGAAAGATTGGTGGTGTCGAGACGCGGCTGAAGCTGATGGGCAGCGCAATAGGCGGCGGTTTCGTCACGGCTTACTTCAAGTAAAGGACGAACTACTTTAAGTTTTCTCGCCGCAGTTTGCCATTCGGTGACGGGTTGTAAGCCCCGTAATCCTCGAGTGCCGGAACCTCTGACCAGATGCAGCAGAATCGTTTCCGCGTTGTCGTTCAATGTATGCCCCACGGCTACCCGGTCGGCGCCGATTTTCTCCGCCACCTCGGCTAAGAAGGTATATCTGACTTCACGTGCCGCTTCCTCCAGCGAAACGCCGTTTTCTTTTTGATATTGCAGTACGTTACGTTTTTCGATGGTCGATGGGATACCAAGCCGTTTTGCGAGCCCGGCGACATACCGGGCATCACCGGCGGATTCTTTCCCGCGCAGCTGATGGTCGAGATGCGCCACATGCAGTTTAATGCCGAGAGTGGATTTCAGATTATTCAGAACAAAAAGCAGGCACACCGAATCCTGTCCGCCGGAAACCGCTACTAATACCGTCTTGCGGCTTGGCATCAGTCGGTGCTCGTTAATAAAACTCAGCACCCTTCCCTCTAAAGGCAATGTATTTAACGTTTTTCTAGCCATACACTAACTCTAATAAACAACTCCATCACGATGGGAACAAGGTACCTTAACTTGTTATAATATCGAGATCCAGGCGATACTCTCCTAATGTCATTGCGAGCACAGGCGAAGCAATCTCAGGATGGGTGGGGCATTTTCCCCACCCTGGGATTGCCGCGTCATCCTTCTCTGAAGGATTTCCTCGCAATGACTGTTTATCATCCTCTAGAGTCATTTATCTATGCGAACCGAGTAACAATTTAGTGCGTTGTATTAATTTCGGGTATTCTGTAAATCCTAGCGCCAGCGCTACCTGCTCCGGTCGACCGGAACCGGTTTCATCACACCTTAATCTCATCCCTAATACACACGATGACAGCTGAAACTCCACCAGCCAGATATCGTCGATCAACGTTCTCAAGTCGTAACTCCGCCGGCCGGTATCCCGCTCATGATGCCAGGGCAGACTTTCCAGTGCCAATAAATTATCGATGTTTTTCTTGATTTCCTCTTCGGTTTTATCGGTCATGACCTCTACCTGGTATTGGGCAAATCGTACCTGCGACTGTAAAGAAGGCACATTAATACCGATCGGGGAAGCTTCCAGCACTCTCAAACCTTCCGGCAATTGCCCGTTGACTGTCTCCATAAACCAGTGCGGCGAGACAGCCTTGGTGACAAAAATATCCATTAACTCATTTTCGGCGGTTACTCCCACTGAAAGCGGCACTGCCAGCGAAATGCGGGGATGCGGCGAGAACCCTTCGGAATATTCGATTGGAATTCGGGCACGCCGCAACGCCCTCACCCAGAGACGAATAATGTCCAAGTGGGAAATAAATTTTAGCTCTTCGCCACGGCGGAATCTGATACGCAAACGCAACATATAATGTCACCCTCGCAAATGCCATCATAACAATCGCAAGGCGGAGTGTCAAAGATTACCTTGTTTTCGGTATTTTCTCTGCTACGTTTTTTTGTGAGGTTCTTAGCAAAGATGGAATAATCGCCAGTAGTACGATTATGCCGAGAATAAAACAGGCATGATTTATCGCTTTCAGGAATATCGGAATTTCATTGGAACTGATTAGTTGCGAGCTGCTGACTATTTGAGAAAGCTGAAAGTACGGCATCACTAATGTCATCAGTAGTAAAGAAAATGGCACGCTTAAGACACCGGCCGTTTGCATTAAAGCTATGAAGATTCCATTTGATATGCCGCGCTTCTCCGCGGGGACAGAGCCCCATTACAGAGCTTGTATTGGGAGAAGCAAATAGCGCCATGCCAAATCCGAATAGCAACATACTAACCAATACTATACTATACGAAGATTTTTCAGTTAGAGTAGAAAACCAGATTAAGGCGGAAGCGTCCAGGGCTAAACCTATCGAACTTAAAGCCCGGCTACCGTATCTATCCGCCAGTCTGCCGCTTATCGGACTGACCGCAAAGATGACGATTTCCATCGGAATCAGCAGGATACCGGTTTTTAAAGCGCTGTAGCCTAAGACCAGTTGCAGATACAATGACCTCAGAAATGGACCGCAACTGAATCCGAGAGAGTTCAGGAATCCCGTTAAATTGCCTATCGCAAATGACTTTATCTTGAAAAGCGTCAAATCGAGTGTCGGATGCTTCTGCCTTAACTCGATAAATATCACCGCGATGAAAAGTACCAGTCCACATGCAAGAATGGCGATGTTCCGTTTCGAAATGGGGTCTCCAGTCGTCATAGCCAGCAGAATAGTTGCCAGCCCGATGCAGTATAAAATCGAACCGGTATAATCGAATTTTTCTCCGATAGATTTAGTGCTAATCTCTTTCAGCCGTATGTAGCCCCATATTGTCCCGAAAATTCCGTGGGAACATTTATGAGGAATATGGACTGCCACCCGAAATACGTTATTATCACCCCGCCGAGGGTATAACCTGCAATATTCCCTAGATTCAAAGCCATGATATTTGTGCCAATTGCCATACCGAGCTCCCCTTTGGGGAAAGCATCGGTGATGATAGCGATGCTATTTGCCATCAGTAAGGCAGCGCCGGTACCCTGTAAAAACCGGAAAACGATTAGCTCCTCGCCGGTCCGGGATATCGCGCAAAGCAATGAACCGATGGTGAATAATGCAAACCCCATGTTATAAAGTCTGACTCTACCGTACAAATCTGCCAGTCGACCGAGCACGACCAATAATACCGTTATCATCAGAGTGTAACCGGTGATAATCCAAATACCGTGATAAAGACTCGCGTGTAACTTTTGTAGGATCGTAGGGAGCCCTATCACTACAATACTTGAATCCAGACTTGCCACGAATGTGCCCACCGTCGTTACGGATAATGCCACCCATTTATAATCCATTTTAAATTTCATCGAATCTCACATTTTAAATAAAGTATTGGCATGTGATTGAGAAGAAAATGAGAGAGCCTAGTAGCAATGACTGTAGTGTTTTATTGTAGAGGTGAGAAATGAATTTCAGTTCTTCTCCGCAGCGTAACCTGACTCATAAACGCAGCATATGTAATATCACCCTCGCAACTGCCATCATAACAATCGCAAGACTGAGTGTCAAAGATTAGATTGCTGTTTCTCTTGTGTTATAATCAAAAAGTGAAGATATTAGGCATCGAAACGTCCTGCGATGAAACCGCCGCCGCTGTGGTTGAAGACGGCACTAAAATCCTTTCCAATGAAATTGCTTCTCAGGTAGAAATCCACGCCCGCTATGGTGGCATTGTTCCGGAAGTCGCTTCCCGGCAACACACCTTGAGCATCATCCCCATCATAAAATCAGCAATGGGCAAGGCCCGTATCGGCTGGCAGGACTTGGGCGCAATTGCCGTGACCAACGGACCCGGACTGGCAGGCTCTTTACTCACAGGCGTCAATACCGCCAAAGCCATCAGTCTGGCGCACAACCTCCCGCTTATCGGCGTTAATCACCTTGAAGGTCATATTTACGCCAACTGGCTTAACGGCCCGATACCGGAATTTCCGCTAGTCTGCCTGATTGTATCGGGTGGGCACAGCGATCTCGTTTTAATGAAAGGGCACGGCGATTACACATTACTGGGTCGCACCCGTGACGATGCCGCCGGTGAGGCTTTTGATAAAGCTGCCCGCTTACTCGATTTGGGCTACCCCGGCGGTCCGGCCATTCAGAAGGCTGCGGTTGGCGGGAAAACGAACATTCCGCTGCCCAAATCGTGGATTAAGGGGACCAATGATTTCAGCTTTAGCGGCATCAAATCATCCCTCTTGCGACTGGTTACGGAAGATAAAACCATTAATAAGACCGATGCCGCCGCCAGTTTTCAGTCAGCCGTCGTCGAAGTGCTGGTCACCAAAGCCATTTCCACCGCGCAGGAATATGATGCCCGGCAGATTCTATTGGCCGGTGGCGTGGCCGCTAACAAGCACCTCCGGGAAACGCTGGTATCCCGCTCGCTGCTACCAGTCCTCATCCCTCCATTCATCCTCTGCACCGATAATGCCGCGATGATCGCCGCCTGTGGTTATTTCCGCTTTCAGTCCGGTAAAACCAGCGCACTTTCTCTGGACGTAATTCCGAATATGAAACTTGTTGGTTAAATACTAAACCCTAATCTCGAAATCCTGGACAAACTCGAATTTTCTAAATTTCAATTCTCTACCCTTGTCATTACGCGAAGCGCGGTAATCTCAATATTGAGAAGTGACTCATCTATCCCAACTCCTATTTCCATTCTAACGAAAGTCGGAATCCGGTTCTCCTCCCGCTGTCGTTGCGAGTCCTTCTTCAGAAGGACGTGGCAATCTAAAACCCTTCGTGCATATTACTCCAAGAGAACTAAAATTATATTGCCTTACTTTTCAAGAAACACAATATTATCAATACACAGTCGTCTCTGATTGCTTCTTCGCTATCACTCCTTGCAACGACAGTCCGCTATTCAATTCCAGCGAAGGCCTATTGTTTAATTATTTGTATTTAGGGTTTAGGATTCCTTTCTCCTCTGTCCTTGCACCTCGCTTGAATCTGTTTTATACTGACAGTGTCATACTAGGGGAGCGGCTGAGTCCCGGTGGGCTCCGCGGACTTCAAATCCGTTGAGGGGCATGAATATGTCTCAGGTGGGTTCGACCCCCATACGCTCCCGCCAAATAACTTCATCTTCCTACTTACCTATTATTCACTTTGAATTTCTTCAAAATCATTAGCATTTGCAAGAAACAGAGAGCTTGAGTGAGCTAGTATAATTATTACTTGCTTCTCTACTATTTGAAAATCCACCTTAATTCATCGATACTTCATCTGCTATTCATTCATTAACATGCAATTAATAAAACTTGCCTATTTTACTGTAACTTGCTATTAGCTTACTTGCTTATTACTTCATTACTTGCTATAATGCAATATGCAAGTAAATATCAGCTGGAGGCAACAAATGAAGCAAGTAATCACTATCCAAGGTAAGGCAAAAAATGTTTTCAAATATACCGCTCTTCTGGCTAAGCGGCAAGGCAATACGAAAATAAAGGACATTAAACAACATAATCAATCCCTACCGTAACGAATAATGCAAGATTTGAAGAATGCCGATTCAGGAGGCAATTTATGACAAACGAAACTCCTTTGATTATCATCATCGATCATGAGGAAAATCTCTGTTGGGTCGTCCAGCGGATATTGGAACGTGAAGGTTACCGCGTCATGATTGCCAAAGATGGTACTAAAGCATTGGCACTGATTGGTGAACACCAACCCGATATGGTATTACTTGATTTTATGTTGCCAGATATGAGCGGGCAGGAATTGTGCCGTCGGATTCGTGAGATTTCCGCTTGCCGTATCGTCTATTTCTCTTCGATTGCCGACCTTAAACTGGCAGGACAAATAGATAAAAATGCCGATGGCTTTATTAATAAACCAGCAAGTATGAAACGCATCGTCTCTGTGGTTAGCAATGCACTGAAGTAATGTTTTGTTTAATAAAATCGACTTAATTTATTGCTTGACACTAGCTTGACGGTCTGCTAGTATGGTTGAAAATAACTGACAAGGAAATTACCGTGGCAAGAAAAGCCATTGTTGATCGTAACGTAGTCCTGCAACTTTTAAAGGAAGGTAAGACATCGCAGAGTATCGCTAGCCAATTCGGGGTTAGCCGCCAGGCAATCGACCTGTATCGCAAGGAGTTTGTTCACGCCGGTCTTTTACCAAGCTCTGCTGCTCCCCTACCGACGGTTATAACATCTCCCGCGACAACCTTACCTGTCTCACCTGAACCGGCACCCGCTATCACACTACACGATGTCTCGCTCGATCAGATGATTGATCTGATGATTAAAGCCTTCGATGCACTTAAACACGAGCCGGAATTAGAAGCAGAAGTAACAAAATACCGCCGCGACTACGAAGGTCTATTGAAAAAGATCGAACAATTGGAAGAGGGCGAAAATAAACGCAAAGAACAGGAAACACGCTGGGTTCAATCCCAGAATCCGTAAACTCTAAATCCGAAAAAAATAAATTCCAGATATAATTTATCTGGATTCCGTTTCAAGTACGGAATGACAGGTGTACTTAGTACTTCACCCTTTCATCCCCTACCCTTCTCGTCATCTTCTCACTATCCAGATGTTCCAGAAAAGCCTGAGTATACTTACGACTCGTCTGGAACATATCCCGGACTTCCGCCAATGTAATTTTACCGCTTGCGGCCAGTTGACCCATCACTTTGTCGACCATTTCGTTGTAGGCTTTCGTCGATAGTACTACACCTTCGCTTAACTTCACGGCTTGCTTGCGTTCAATCAGCAGATTTAACAGGTCGGGCTCAGGTATCAATTCCGAGGGTGGCGCATATGGTTGCTCTGCCATCGCTTTCAGAAAAACATCAATCTTCGCCTGTTGTGCCGGAGAAAGCTTGATACCAAAATCAGCTAATCTTAAGACCATCCCTTCATCCACCAACACCTTTTCGGTTATCAGTCTCTCCGCCACTAACGGTGTGTATTTACCCAACTTCAATCTGTTCGTCAATTCCACTCTGGGAATTCCTGCGCGGATAGGAAACTTGCTGTGATACTCTCGCAAGTTTCGTTTTACTTCCAGCACCAGGCTATTCCACCCCGAGAGCGCCATAAAAAGGCTGTGTTCACCCTGACCTAATTGTGTTACCTCACCACGATTTACCATCCCCTCTACCAGTAGTTTCGCCTCGTCGGGAGGCAAGGGAATCAGCGCCAGTAAATCATTCAATTCCAACCATCGCTTGGCTTCCAGGCGTGCCACCACCAACTCTTCCGGCGAGCCTTTCTCCCTGATTCTTAAGACCTCGATTGCTTCAGGCTTGAAACGCGGTATCCGGCGGGCATGGGCATCCACAATCACTCCCCCTCCTAGCGTCTCGGTTGTCGAGCGGATGATAAAATGGTCGCCGTCGACAATTGCCAGGGGTCTGTCCAGTGTCATCTGTACCCAACCGCTTTCACCGGGTTCGATTACGTCCGATTCCAATATTCGGATTTTAGCGATTGCTTCTGCCGCTAAAACATATAAATTACGCTCGGCATTGTGCTTTAACGAATACCTGGCATCTTTTAGCATACGCAATCGGGCGCTTACCAGCGTTGTTGTGTTTAACCAACCGGGTCTGGTCAAAATCTCCCCGCGTTGTATTTGAGTTGTAGTGATACCGGCTAAGTTCGCTGCCACCCGGCTTCCCGGCGAAGCTATATTTTCCGCGGTTTTATGAGTCTGTAAACCGCGCAGACGCGATCTCAGTCCGCTTGGGACGATTTCCACTTCCTGTCCTACGTTTAGTGAACCGTCGATCAAAGTTCCAGTCACAACCGTGCCGGAGCCGCTTATCGTGAAAATCCGGTCGATGGGCAACCGCGGCTTCCCTTTGTCCTTTTTAGGCTGCGTATTCTCCAGTAACCTTTCGATTATGTCAAGTAATTCCGGCAATCCTTCCCGGGTTACCGCCGAAACAGGCACAATCGGCGCATCCACAAGGGTTGTTGGCTTCAGCAGTTCTTCGATATCCAGCTTCACTAAATCGAGCCATTCATTATCTACCAGGTCTTTCTTAGTCAGCGCCACCACGCCCTTTGAAATCCCCAACAGATCTAAAATTGCCAGATGCTCCCGGGTTTGAGGCATTACACCTTCGTTGGCCGCGATGACCAGCATCGCAATATCGATACCACCCGCGCCTGCCAGCATGTTCCTGACAAAACGCTCGTGACCGGGCACATCCACAATACCGATTTCCCGACCGCTTGGCAGTTTTAGCCAGGCAAAGCCCAGATCGATGGTCATTCCCCGTTCTTTCTCTTGCGAAAGTCTATCGGGGTCGATGCCTGTCAATGCCTGTACCAGTGCCGATTTGCCGTGGTCGATATGTCCGGCAGTTCCCAGAACAAACAACCTTTTCTCCTGCAACGTGGGAATAATTATTTGAAGTGACTTGTTATCTCGCTTAATGCTTTTATGACTTTCCTGTCATCTTCCTGTAGAACCGAACGCGGGTCGAGCAACAGGATATCATCACTGATCCGGCCGACGATTGGCATTACATTACTTCTCAAAGCCTGGTTTATCTTTACGATAAAGGCGGCGTTTTGCTTACCTTTACGGCCGATAGCCACCAGTTTTGTGGGTAAAGTACCGCCCGGCAGACTCCCTCCACCTACCATGCTCTCTCCATCGATAACACTGGCTAGCCCGTTCGTGGCAGCCGCCCACGACTTTGCTCTGGAACTAATCTCATCCAAATCGGCGGAAATCATTTGCCACACGGGTATGTTATTGGTAGCTTCGCCCCGCAGGTAGTGAATCAAAGTCGCAATTAATCCGGCCAGTCTTATCTTGTCAATCCTGACGGCGCGTGCCAGCGGATGCCGTTTTAATTTATCGATGTATTCTTTTTTACCGACAATAATGCCTGCCTGAGGTCCGCCCACCAGCTTGTCACCGGAAAAGAAGGCTAATCCTACTCCAGCTCCGATACTTCTCTGCACTGTCGGTTCCGCCGCCAGACCGTAAACACCGGTATCCAGCAAACAGCCGCTGCCAAGGTCATCGAAAACCGGCAGGTTATGTCTCTTACCAATCGCTACCAGTTCCTCGATGGTGGTTTCATTGGTAAACCCAACCACTTTGAAATTACTGGAATGGACACGCAATAATGCCACCGTAGAATCGGTGATGGCATTCTCGTAATCTCTGGCATAGGTGCAATTAGTCGTGCCAACTTCCACCAGTTTTGCCCAGCTCTGCCGCATCACATCCGGAATTCGGAAACTATCGCCGATTTCCACTGCCTGACCGCGGGAAATAATAATTTCCTTTCTTTTAGCTAGAGCGCTTAATCCCAGCAGTACCGCCGAGGCGTTATTATTGACCACTAAACCTGCCTCAGCACCCGTAACTTCGCACAGCAGCCGTTCGATATGCGTCTGGCGTGACCCCCTGATACCTTTTACGACATCAAATTCGAGATTGCTATACCCGCTGGAAATCTCATTCATCGCGGCTATAGTTTGTTTACTCAACGGCGCCCTGCCGAGATTGGTATGTAATATCACGCCGGTAGCGTTAATCAGCGGACGCAAACCGGGCGTAGTAAGTTCATCCATGTATTTACGCACTGATACTGCTATTTCATCGATTGGAGGGCATTTCTTCCCTGCTTCAATCGCGTGCCTCGTTTGCTCCAATTGTTTACGCACCAGATTCACAATCTGTTCGCGCGGATATTCATTCTCAAGCGAGGCTATTTCAGGATGCGATAGTAACTGGTCGACACTGGGTAATTTCCGAAATTCTGTGTTCATTGTATTGACTATTGTACTATAGAGCAACCATTTCTTCCAACGCCCTGCACTTTTTATCCATCCCGCGAAAGCCGGAATCCAATCGGGTGAACAAAGGAGTTCAAGAGGAACGTTAAACCCCTCTTAGGTAATAAAGATTTCCCTCTTTTTTAGAGAGGGATCAAGGGTGAGTCGTTGTGTAAGTCATTACGACTGCATTTTATTCATTCACTGCTAAAAACTGCAAGTACTAAAAGCGTATTTTAAACAAAATTATTGTACCAAAATCCATTATCGGCGATTTTCTTCTCATCGACCCTTTAGATTTGTTATACTAGGTAATATTATTGAATAAATAAGCTCCTTGAACACGAAAAAGATTGGTAATATGGATGATGCGATAAAACAAAAACCTCTCAATCAGAGCGGCAACACCTTAAAAGAGGCTGTTCTGAATCCCGATGTCTTTTGCGTCAGCTGGGAACAGACTCCCGGTAGAGGCAGTGTTGAAATCTCACAGGAAGACGTGATTGAAAATGCCCATAAAGCCGCCGCTAGTGGCAAGATTCATGCCATCAGTTTGACCGATAATCCCAGCGGTCTCCCCGCTATGTCCCCCGAAATGTTCTCCGCTGAAATTAAAAAAACAGGAATCGAACCGCTGGTGCATTTTGCTTTGCGCGACAAGAACCGTAACGAATGCGAGAGCCTATTATATGGTTTATCTTCTCAGAACGTGAAAAACCTGTTAATTCTGACTGGCGATTATACCTCACACGCCGACTTTAAAGGTAAAGCCAAACCGGTCTTTGACCTTGATTCTGTGCAATGTTTGCAGTTGGTAGCAGCCCTGAATGCGGGTTTAGAATATGATTCTTTAGGCAAGAAAGCCGTTTTAACACCCACCGATTTTTTTGCCGGGGCGGCCGTTTCACCTTTCAAACAAACTGAAGAAGAATTGATGGGACAATACTACAAACTGAAAAAGAAAATCAAAGCCGGCGCTAAATTTATTATTACGCAGGTCGGCTATGACGCCCGGAAACTGGACGAATTGATACAGTGGTTAAAAACCAACAATTACCATACTCCGTTACTGGCCAACATTTACATCCTGCCCTTCGGTTCCGGCCGCACGATGAACGCCAACAGGATTCCTGGTTGTATCGTGACTAATAAATTACTGGCCAGGTTAGATGAAGAAAGAAAGGAACATGACAAAGGCAAATCTGCCCGACTGGATAGAGCGGCTAAAATGTATGCCATAGCTAAGGGTATGGGGTACAGTGGCGCGCATATCGGCGGATTCAATGCCACGTACGAAATGGTGGAGTATCTCATTAATAAAGGTGAAGAACTGGCGCCAAAGTGGCGGGAACTTGTGACTGAATTTGATTTCCCGCAGAAAGACGGTTTCTATCTTTTCCAGAAAGATGAGAAAACCGGATTGAACACCACTGTTTTCGCGACCAGAAACTCCAAGCCAGCTAATCCGCTGATTTATACTTTATCCGATCGAGCTCATAAAACTCTTTTTAATCCCAATAGCATCATTTTTAAAAGATTCCTGCCCGTCGCCAAGAGCGTGGATAAAGGACCAAAGATGAAACAGGCCTTTGGCAAATTTGAACATGCCAACAAGGTGATGCTTTTTAATTGTATGGATTGCGGTGACTGCGGCTTATTTGATGTCGCTTATCTTTGCCCGATGTCGCAATGTCCGAAAGAACAGCGTAATGGCCCCTGCGGCGGCAGTTACGAGGGCTGGTGCGAAGTTTACCCCGGCGAGAAGAAATGTATCTGGGTCAGAGCCTACCAGCGACTGAAAAAACACAAACAGCAGAACTCTATCGCGGAAAATATTGTGCCGCCGTGTGACTGGGAATTAGAGCATACGTCATCATGGTTAAACTACTATCTTGGCCGCGACCATCTGGCTAAAAGATTGGGTATTAAAGCGCCGGAAAAGAAAACGTCCGATTGCTGAACGCTCGATTTGATATTTCCTGATTATTGACTATTTATCAAGAGTATTTTTGTAAATTCAACAGAGAGGCATAATATGTCCGTAAAATACACAACCGTCAATCCGCAGAAATTGATGGCATTTTCCGCCAAAATTCTCGAAAAAGCGGGCGTGCCTCCGGAAGACGCGGCCATTACTGCACGTCTGCTGGTCAATACCGACCTCCGCGGCATTTCTTCCCACGGTGTAGCGCATCTCGGTCCCTTTTATATCAAACGTATCAAAGAGGGTTCGATCAATGTCAAACCCAATATCAAGACCTGGAGCAACGCTCCAGCCAACGCTGTTATCGATGGCGACCGCGGGTTGGGATTCGTGGTCGCTTATCAGGCGATGCAGGAAGCCATCGCCTGAGCTAAAGTCACAGGTATAGGCGCCGTTTCTATCCGTAACTCGACTCATTACGGCGCCTGTTCTGCTTACTCCCTGCTGCCGATTGTTGAGAATATGATCGGGTTTTCCTGCACCACGGGCGGATTGAATGCTGCCGCCCCGGGAGCTTCGGGACGTGTAATCGGTATGAATGCATTTAGTTTTGCAGCACCTTCGGGTAAAGAATTTCCGTTTTGTCTGGACATGTCGACCACTATGGCAGCCCACGGCAAAGTCGAGGTTGCTCTGCGGACAGGCCAAAAAATCCCTGAAGGTTGGACTATCGACCCTGAAGGTAAACCTATCATCGACCCTGAAGGTAAACCTATCATCGACCCTCAAGAGTATGCCCCTAAAAATGGCGCCATGGTTTTACTGGGAGGCACGCCACAACTGGGTGTCTATAAAGGCTTCGGTTTGAATATCATGGTAGATATCCTATGCAGTGTATTAGCATGTTCAGTTTGTGTCCCTGAGGCTCGCAGCCAACCGGGTAACCCCGCTTACACTCATTTCTGCTGTGCTATTAATATTTCCGGCTTTTTATCACTGGAGGAATTTAAGCAAGGTATGGACCGGATGATTGACGTCTATCACGGACTGCCGAAAGCGAAAGGCATTACCAGAATTACTATTCCCGGGGAACTTGAGTGGGAACTGGAACAGGAACGTCGTAAGAATGGCATCCCGCTTGATTCCGAGGTCATCCGGACTTTAAAAAACCTGTCGAAAGAGTTCAAAGTCGACCACGATCTTTTTTAGACGCATGAAATACAATCAATAACTACCTAAAATCCCTTAATTTCTCCCTTTATAAAGGAGATCGCAAAACTCTTTATACTCACCAATCACGGTTCAAGACTTTCAATTAAAAAGCTAACTACTGAAAGCTGATCGCTGATAATTCCTCACCCTTTTATCTTGAGGAAACGCCCATAGGCTTGATCCCAGTATCCGCTATGCTGTGGCGTATATTCCGTCAGCGGGAAGGAGCGTTTGACAACGTCACGCAACTCGCGGTGCGAACCAATTTTCCCTAGCGCCATCGCTTGAACCAAGAGGTTGCCAATGGCTGTCGCTTCAACCGGCCCTGCGTAGACCGGTAATCCGGTAGCATCTGCGGCGAACTGGCAAAGCATCTGATTTTGGGAACCGCCCCCGATGATATTTATTTGTGTTAGTTTTCTTCCGCTAATCTCCTCTAACTGACTTAGCGTATATCTGTAAGCCAATGCCAGACTCTCCATTATTATCCGTACAAATTCCCCGATGCTCTGCGGCACCGGCAGACCTTTAGCTCGACAATAGTCGGCAATCGCTTGCGGCATAGATTCAGGTTTAATAAACTCGGTAGCATTTGGGTCGATCACCGCACCGATCGAAGCAGTCTTCATCCCCATATTACTTAACTCAGTATAACTGTATTCTTTTGTTTTTAACCATTCCCGACGGCATTCCTGCAGCAGCCATAGTCCGGTAAGATTCTTCAATACGCGGAAAGTCCCGCAAATCCCGCCTTCATTGGTAAAATTGTATTTAAAGGCCTGACTGCTAATAATCGGTTCCCTGGATTCAATCCCCATCAGCGACCACGTTCCCGAACTGATGTACGCCGCATTATTCCCGGGGATAGGGCAAGCTGCCACTGCAGAAGCGGTGTCATGACTCCCCACTGTCAGCACCGGGATTGCTTTCATGCCGGTCTCTTTGCAGATTTCGTCGGTCAACTTCCCGACCACTGTACCATGGGAAACCACTTTCTGCATCATATTGCTGGATATCCCTAATTTAGCGAATATTTCTTTTTCCCAGGCCATGGTGCGCAAATTATAGAGTTGAGATGTAGTGGCAAAACTGAATTCGGTAGCTTTGTTACCCGTCAGAAAATAATTCAGTATATCCGGAATAAAAAGCAAATCCCTGGTTATCTTGAGTTGCGGACTTTTTTCACGTGTGAAAGCATATAACTGAAATACGGAATTAATATAGTTAATCTGTCCGGCAGTCAGCTCGTAAAGTTTCTCTCGCGGCATTTTGGTGAGAAATTCATCCATTGCCAGAATCCGATGCTGGTCGCGATAGGCTACCGGATTACCTAATAGTGTTCCCTGTTCATCGAAAAGGCCGAAATCTACACCCCACGTATCGATACCGATGCTATCGATATTATCCCCGCATTCGGTAGCACAAGCACTGATGCCGTTCACTATCTCGCGGTATATCCCGAGAATATCCCAATGAAGCGTGCCTAGGACATTAATCATGCCGGTGGGCCAGCGGTGCAACACTTTCATCTGGAGTTTTCCGGAGTCACCCAGATTCCCAAGCACTGCCCGCCCGCTCTCCGCGCCTAAATCAATTGCCAGGTAATTTCCCATGTTATTTCTCCCGGAGTTTTCTGTATTGGTGGTTCAAGTTGATATTATAACATGGTCTTCTCTGCCTTGATGATGTAAGATCCGGGATGAAGATAGTACACTTTAGTGTCGGGTTTCGAACCCGACCGCCTTTCTATAATAAATGCCCCTATTTTAAAAGAGATGGGCTAGTATGTGATTACGATCTATTTACTCACTATTCAATAATCTTAACTGACTACTGATAGCTGAAAGCTGAAAACTGTTTATTGCCCTAAAATATACTTCTTTACCATATTGATCGTCGCAATCGCATCGCCCTTCGACCGCGCTTTCTGCAACTCATCCTTATGCGCATAAATGAGCAGCGCCTTTTTCATGAGGTTCGCAAACATTTCCCGTGATAGCGCCATTGACTTCACCGGGTCGGTGCGGTAAGTGAACTGGTCTTCCCCGAACCAGCCCTGATAACCGGTATCGATGGTAGCATAGCAAAAATCGGTAAACCGCCAGATATCACCGGTTCCGGCGATTCTATCCTCGTCATTGGAATGCGTTTTAGAATCGTTAAGGTGGAAATTAATTACTTCCACACCGGCTTTTTTAGCCGTGTACAACATCGAAGCCGGCTCCACGGCATACATCTGTTCGTGTCCGTAATCAACCGCAATACCCATATTATTCCCGCCACAGGCTTCGTTAACTAGTTTTGAGACCAGTATGGTCATGTGAGAAGTGGGGGTGATCATGTTGCCTTCCCGCGGTTCGTGCAGTTTCGCTTCGATACCGAAGCGCAGACCTAACGATTTGGCCTTTTTGTTTATCGCAATACAACCGTCGATAAATTTATCCAGTAATTGGCCGTAATTGACCTCGAAGTTATAATCCCAACCATCCGAACCGGGCCATAAGGCGACGGTCGTACAACCGAGCTCTTTAGCCACATCGCAACCCATCAGAGCAAAAGTCAGAGCTTCTTCGCGGATTGATTTATTGGCGTTGGTAATGCCACCCAGCTTCCATTTGGCGTCGGAGAAGAGATCGGTATTCATATTGGTCGGAGTTAGCTTGTATTTTTTCAAACCGGCTTTGATTTTGGCAATTTTGTTTTTATCCACAACAAGGTCCGTGCTGATAAATTGGGAGTCATGAAATTCACAACCCTTAATACCTGCTTGAGTCACCCTTTCCATTTTAGCAACCAGATTATCATCCAATCCGGGGTTATAGCCACTGCTCACAAAGCGGTCATTAAAACTGCCGGCAGCCCACAAACCTGCGGCAAATCTAATTCCAAACTCATTAAAAAATGAATCGATAATGTCTCCTGCGAGATATCCTTTATAATCCATTTCCAACTTATTAAGCCCGGCTTTTGTTATCTTCATCTGTTTTCTCCTTCGGAATAATCATACATCCACACCTGCGAAAGCTCTCAGAAATATTGCAAAGCAAATGTACAGTATCGAGTGAAATTTCAATTAAAAACTCATCGCTCACCACTTACAACTCACAGCTCGCGCCCTACCACTTCTTATACTGGTCGGCATTTTTACGAAACTCTTTAGTCTGGCCGCCCAGCGTGCGGGAGTAATAGATCACCAACGCCGATTCCTCGAGACAGGATACCCACTGATAGGCTTCCTCGAGGACCTGGCCGATGGCAAAGCAGCCGTGTCCGCGTACCATCGTAATCTTATATTTTTGGAGCGACTCAGCGACGATTCCCGCCATTGCTGTTCCGGAAGCAATCTCCGATGCAATCACCGGCACTTTATGTAACAGATATGAACCCTCATTATCGATTGGCACAATCTCATCCTCAATCAACGAAAGCGCCACCGCGACCTTCGGATGAGCATGTACAATCGCCAACCCGGAGGTCTGCATATAAATAGTGCGATGCACCGGCGTCTCCGAAGACGCCAGCATAATACCGCTGTCATCGTCAAACAGTCCGGTCTCCACTACGTCTTCAGCAGTGATTTGGCCTAATTGAGAACCGCGATGAGTGATAAGCACCCGGTCGCCCATCCGCACGCTCATATTCCCGCCATGCGAACTCACCAAACCAGTCAGGAAAAGATCACGCCCGATGCGCTGAAATTCTTCTAACATCTCATGCCTCCAATCCCAACTGTTTCAATTTTTCCTTCTTCGGTATACCGTTAGAGTCCCAGCTGCGATAGCGGTAATATTCTTCCAATTGAGGAGCCAGATTAACTACCCGACCTTTGGCAGCCCCGCTTTTTAATGGTTCTTCCATCAGTCTAATGGGCAGGGTATCGTCTTTATTCGTGAAACCTTCTCTTAGATTATAGAGCCGCTCCAAGTTCCAAATACGTTCACCGGCTGCATGTAGATTCTGAGGAACAAATTCCTGTCCAGTAACCGCAGTCATCATACGGGCAATAAGCTCATCGCTCACCGCAAAACCGGCAAATTTACACACACCTACAGAGTCGAATGCTGCCGAAACATGTTGATGATAGATCAGAAGTCCGACAGTCCCAGTTGCGCCTGAGTGGTCGACAATCTTCGGTACGCCCAGGATTTCCGGACCTAACATGTTCCCCCGAAGGTGACAACCACCCCGGTTGGATGTTGCAAAAGACAGTCCCTGCACACCCATCGCACGTGGTTCATAGGCAGGCAACTCCATTCCCTTGACCTGCATCGCAAATTCGGGGGTTCCATATTTTTCTGCAAAGCGGCGGGACCCTTCCGCTAATGCATCACCTTGACCACGCCGATAGGCAATATCCCTGATAGCATCAAGCATGGATGGGGCATCACCGAACTTTACGCCCGCATCAACAACTCCCCTTCGTGTCATCTCCATAGCACAGCCGATTGTGACACCGGCGGACATTGTATCTAATCCGAGACGGTTACAGAGGTAATTGGCATCCGCAATGGCTTCGAGATCGTAAATACCACACTCCGGTCCCAACGCCCAAAGAGATTCATACTCCGGACCTTCTCCCTCGCCTTTTAATGTCTTTGTTAATTGAGTACAACCGATAGGGCAACCCCAGCAAGCCTTTTGCTTGACGAAAAGACGCTCTTTTAAAGTCTCGCCGGAGACGTCATTAATATGTTCAGAAGTACTTTCCGTAAAGTTAAAGTTGGGGAAAGCCCCCATCATGTCCATTACTTTCACCAGCGCGGCCGTGCCGTACGTGGGCAGTCCGATAGAAGTTATCGGACTTTGTTTTATTACTTTCCGCGTCTCATAAACGATAAAATCGAGCGTCTCCATATCGGCAACGGTCGTGTTTTTATTCCCACTGGTGACCACGGCCTTAAGGTTTTTCGAACCCATCACCGCCCCTACGCCACCCCTGCCTACTGCCCTGGAATTATCACTCATAATTGCAGCAAAACGCACCAGGTTTTCACCGGCTGGTCCGATACAGGCAACGCTGGCAATAGCAGGATTTGTTACCTGTGCCAATAAACTCTCTGTGGTTTCATCCACATCCTTGCCCCACAAATTACCTGCATCATTTATTTTTATCCCCGTCTCATCAACGAGTAGCCATACCGGCTTTTCAGCTTTTCCGGATATAATCAGGACATCATAACCAGCGCCCTTGAGTTTTAAACCGGTTTTCCCTCCTGAATTGGAGTCAACTATCGTGCCGGTAAGCGGCGATTTGGTGGTGACACTGAAGCGGGCGCTGCTGGGTGCCTTTGTTCCGGTAAGAGGACTGGTCGTAAAAATAAGAAGATTATCCGGGCTGAACGGTTCCACCGACGGGCCGACCTCATCGTAAAGAATCCGGGCGCCAAAACCACGTCCTCCCAGATAAGCGACCGCCATGTCTTTTGGTAATTCCTGAAAAGTAACCTTACCGGTACTCAGATTTACTCGCGTTATTTTACCGACCCAACCACCCATACGCTCTCCTATGTTTTCAGTTTTTATCGCCCTGATAGTAGCATACCGAGCTTGACTTTTTCAATTCTCTATTCTACCATATGGTCAGGTGGTCTGACCAGTTTAGTGATATGAATAGGAGCAATAAAATAAATATCAATCCCATCAGCACTAAAAGAATTTACCAGTCGGTTATCGAGCAATTTATCGGACTGATCACCAGCGGTAAGTTGAAAATCGGTGATAAACTGCCTCCGGAAAGGATTCTCGCCGAGCAGTTTAATGTCAGCCGAGCCTCAATTCGCGAAGCCTTTCGCGCCATGGAAATCATCGGTATTATCGAAGTCAGGCCCGGTGGCGGCAGCTACGTGACCGAATTGAATATCGGAAATTTTATGACAACCGTCGCGCCGCTTTTTATGCGTACGAATAATATGGAGCAGGATTTGCTCGAATTTCGTCGTCTGCTGGAAACTGAAGCCGTCACTTTAGCTGCGGAAAAGCAGATACAACCGGCAATTGCACAATTGGATAAAGCCGTAGCTTTGATGCAAAAAGCCCTCTCACACGACGACTTAAACCTGGGCGCCGAAGCGGATATCCAGTTTCACAAAGCAATTTTCAATTGTTCGGATAACTACGTTTTAATTAAGGCGTCAGAATGCGTGTCCTATCTGCTGGAGAGTTCGGTCCGCATGAACCGTGCCCATATCCTTAAAAACACCGCCCGGGCTGAGACTTTACTGGAACAGCACCGTAAGATTCTGGAAACAATCAAACAGAAAGATGGCAATCTCGCCGCTCAAGCCATGGTCGACCACCTGCAATATGTCCGCCAATCCCTGATGGAACAGGATTAAACAAGAGGAATATAAATTGTCAGTCATTAAAATCCCCTATGGTCGTAAGCATTTAACCCTGAAGGTAGCGCCGCACCAGCTCAAAGCCGTTCTCGCTCCTTCATTATCACCTACTGAAAAAATGCAAACCGAACAGGAGCTGGTGCGTGAGGCCATGGCGAAACCAATTGAATCCACACGTCTGGCTGATTTAGCTGCTAAATCCCGCCATGTATTATTAATTACCAGCGACCACACCCGTCCCCTACCCAGCGCCATCACCCTGCCGCTTTTCCTCGAAGAAATAAGGAATAACAATCCAAAAGTCCAGATAAAAATACTCGTTGCTACCGGCTTTCACCGACTGACCACACCGGAAGAATTAATCGCTAAATTTGGTAAAGAATTATGTAAACAAGAAAATATCGTCGTGCATGATAGCCGCGACAGCGATCATCTGGTTTACAAAGGTAAGTTACCGTCGGGCGGACACCTCTGGCTGAACGACCTCGTGGATTGGGCCGATGTGGTTGTAGCGGAAGGTTTCATCGAACCTCACTTTTTTGCCGGTTTTTCCGGCGGTCGTAAGAGCATCCTGCCCGGCATCGCCGGTGAAGAAACCGTGCTTGCCAATCATTGTGCCGAGTTTATCGCCAGCGACCGTTCCCGGACAGGTAATCTGGTGCGTAATCCTTTACACCGCGATATGCTGTTTGCCGCCCGGAAAGCAGGTCTGGCCTTTATTCTCAATGTCGCCCTCGATGCCGATAAAAAAATCATCGCGGCTTTTGCCGGTCATCCCGATAAAGCCCACCGCGACGGTTGTAAATGGGTCTCCCGGCGCGCCACGGTCAAGCGTCAATCCGCCGATATCGTCATCACTTCCAATGGAGGCTATCCTCTCGACCAGAACATCTATCAGGCTGTCAAAGGCATGACCGCTGCCGAAGCCTGTGTCCGTGAAGGCGGCGTGATTATTATCGCCGCGGCCTGTGAGGACGGTCACGGCGGTGAAGCCTTCTACCGCTGGTTTACCGAATTCAAAACGTCGCGGGAAGTAACCGATCGTATTGCCGCCATCGCACAAAAAGATACTTTGCCCGACCAATGGGAAGCTCAAATCCTGGCGCGCATTCTTAACAAATGCTCGGTCATTCTGGTCACCGACCGTTGCAGTCCGGAAATCGTCCGCGACATGCATCTACTGCACGCCCCGGATATTGACACGGCTCTGATAATGGCACGTAAACACGTCGGCGAAAAAGCGGATATCGTGGTCATTCCGGATGGAGTCTCCGTCATCGTCGCCGATTAAGCAAAAATAACCGTAGGGTCGGGTTTGGCACCCGATCGCCCATAAAATAATGAGGAACAAATGAAAATACTGGTCTGCATCAAACAGGTCCCCAGCAATACTACCGTCGCCGTCGATGAAGTCACCGGCGTGTTGAAGCGTGACAGCGCCGAAAGCAAAATGAACCCCTACGACCTCTTTGCTCTGGAAACCGCCTTCCGTATTCGTGAGGATAAAGGCGGTTCGGTCGCGGTCTTATCCATGGGTCCCCCGCAAGCTAAACTGGCGCTGCAGGAAGCGATCAATATGGGCGCCGATGAGGCTTGCCTGCTGACCGACCGTAAATTCGCCGGCGCCGATGTTTGGGCCACCAGCTATACATTATCCCAGGGTATCTTGAAGCTCGGTGCTTTCGATTTGGTGATTTGCGGCAAGCAGACGACGGACGGCGATACCGCACAGGTAGGCGCTGAAGTGGCGGAATTCCTCAATTGGCCACACGCTGCCAATGTCTCGCATATTGAATCGGTGACGAACAAACATATCGATGTCATGGTTAACATGGAGCATATTATTCAAAAACAGCGCATTCAATTGCCCTGCCTGATAACCGTCGAAAAGGATATCCACACTCCCCGTCTCCCCTCCTATAAAAGACAATTGCAGACCGCCGACCGGCCGCTTCAGGTCCTGACCTTGAAAGATTTCTCCGACCGGGATGAACACCGTTACGGTCTCAACGGTTCCCCGACCCAGGTCGAGAAAATTTTCCCGCCGAGTCACACCACCGAAAAACAGGTACTAACCGGTTCGGGCGCAGAATTAGCCGACCGTTTATTTGAATTGCTGACCACGCGTAAAATGATTTAGAGGACACCTAAAATCGTGAAAGAACTGGTTATCCATCAGGAAAAAGTCGATGAGGCCGTCGTGGCGAAATTACAGGCCGTCTGTCCGTTCGGCGCTTTCACTTGGGAAAACGGCCGACTCGGCGTTAACGCCGCCTGTAAGATGTGCGGCCTGTGCGTCAAAAAAGGCCCGGCCGGAGTCGTGGAACTGGTTGAAAAATCATCCGCTCCGGTTATCGATAAAACCCTCTGGCGCGGCATCACTGTCTTTGCCGATACTACGGAGGGACGCATTCATCCTGTGACCTTCGAGCTGCTGGGTAAAGCCCGCGAACTGGCCGCCGCGGTCAATCATCCGGTCTATGCTCTATTGATTGGCAGCAATAACCAGGCAGCCGCTAAAGAGCTGCTGCACTACGGCGCCGATGAAGTCTTCGTCTATGATAACCCGAAGCTGTCCAGCTTTCTCATCGAGCCTTTCACTGCGGCCGCGGCGGACTTCATTGATAAAATCAAACCCTGCGCCCTGTTGGTCGGCGGCACTAATGCCGGACGCTCGCTGGCGCCCCGCATTGCCGCCCGTGTGAAAACCGGACTCACCGCCGATTGCACTTCACTGGAAATCAAGCCGAATTCAGATTTAGTTCAGATCCGCCCGGCATTCGGGGGTAATATCATGGCTAGAATTGTCACCCCGAATAATCGACCTCAATTATGCACCGCGCGTTATAAAATCTTCTCGGCACCGCCCAAACAGGCCAAAGCTAAGGGCAAAATCACCCCGATGGAAATTAGCGACTTGCAATTGCAAAGCCGGGTGAAAGTTTTGAGAACCATTCCTAAAGAGCTCGGTTTCGATCTGACAACGGCTGAAGTCATCGTCGCCGTAGGCCGGGGTGTTAAAAGTAAGAAAGACGTCGCGCTGGTTCAGGACCTGGCCGATTTATTACATGCTCAGCTCGCCTGCACCCGCCCTATGGTTGAAGCCGGTTGGTTCGACCCGCGACGGCAAATCGGACTCAGCGGCCGTACGGTCAATCCCAAGCTCATCATCACCGTCGGTATTTCCGGCTCGGTGCAGTTTGTAGCCGGCATGAAAGGCTCGGAAACCATCATTGCCATCAATAACAATAAGAATGCTGGCATCTTTAACGTCGCCCATTTTGCATTTATCGGCGACTTATATGAAATTATCCCCGGCCTGATCAAGCACATTAAAAAGTAGGGTGGGTGCAACCCACCAATTATAAGTGAGGGAGTTAAAGGTACTCTGGATACTGACTTCCGTCGGTATGGACAAACAGGGTCGGAATAACCCACCAAGGTACACCCTCACCCTGTACATTTGCTTTGATGTAAGTTTACCAAAGCAAAGTACCTTCGGCCCTCTCCCATCAAAGGGCGAGGGAACTAAGCTGTGTAGGTTAGTTAGCGCTCTCACCACCTGTGTACATTTTGCTTGAAGAGCAAAAGTATTTCGTCTGAGGACTTAAGGGGAAAGCAAGATAGGGGGGTAAGCTGACCGCTGAGGGCTAAAAGCTATAAAAGGAAACACAGATGAATAATCAGAAAACTGGAAAATCCACTGTCTACCACAAAATAACGAAGGCAGACATCGCCAGGATCAAAACCATGGTTCCGGCCGACCGCGTTTTCTCCGGCGCTGAAATCAGCCCGGATTACAGCCATGATGAACTGGGCGGCGTCACCTCGGCTCCCGATTATTTGATCAAAGTCCAGACTACCGGGGAAATTGCCGCCATCATGACCTACGCCAATGCCAAGACCATCCCCATCGTCGTGCGCGGCTCAGGCACGGGACTGGTGGGGGCGGCAGTCGCGGTCTGCGGCGGCATCATGCTCGAAACCACCCTTATGAACCATATCCTCGAACTGGATACGGACAACCTCACCGTCACCGTGGAACCGGGCGTGCTGCTGATGGAATTGTCCAAATTTGTGGAAGACCACGACCTCTTCTACCCGCCCGACCCGGGGGAAAAATCCGCCACTATCGGCGGCAATATCAGCACCAATGCCGGCGGGATGCGCGCCGTCAAATACGGCGTAACGCGCGATTATGTCCGCGGTCTGACCGTCGTCCTGCCAACCGGCGCCATCATGGAAGTCGGCGGGAAAGTCGTCAAAAACAGCTCCGGCTACGCCTTGAAAGACCTCATCATCGGCTCGGAAGGCACGCTGTGCATCATCACCCAAGCTATTCTCAAACTATTGCCTCTGCCGCCGCGCAAACTGAGCGCATTAGTCCCCTTTGGGGACATGACAACCGCGATTAAAACCGTGCCCAAAATCATCAAATCCAAGGTCACGCCGACCGCTATTGAATTCATGGAACGCCAGACCATTTTGTTCGCGGAAGAATATCTCGGCAAGCGCTTCCCGGATACTGCGGCGCCGGCTTACCTGTTATTGACCTTTGACGGTACCAGTCAGGAAACCATCCAGAGCGATTTTAAGGCCGTCGCCGACCTTTGCCTGGCGGAGGGCGCGAAGGACGTCTTTATCGTCGATACCGAGGAGCGGCAGCAATCGGTCTGGAGCGCGCGTAGCGCCTTTCTGGAGGCCATTAAAGCTTCCACCACCGAGATGGACGAATGTGATTGCGTCGTCCCGCGGGATAAGGTTGCGGACTTCATCCTGTACACGCATCGACTGGCCAAAGACCTCGATATCCGGATTCCCAGCTTCGGCCATGCCGGCGACGGTAATATGCACGTCTATGTCTGCCGCGATGCCCTCGAGGAAAAGGTCTGGCAGGAAAAATTGAGCCTCGCTTTCGACCTGATGTACAAAAAGTCGGTGGAACTGGCGGGACTGGTTTCCGGCGAGCACGGCATCGGTTATGCCAAGAAAAGTTATATGCTGCGGCAGTACGGCGATACGCCCGTCAACCTGATGCGCGGCATCAAAGCCATCTTCGACCCCAAGAACATCCTGAATCCGGGGAAGGTGTGCGACCCCCTCTAACTCTTTCTCCCTCTATCTAACTTTCCCCCATACATTCACTTCGTGAAGTACTTCCGCTGCGGTTACAGCAGGTGGGGAAAAGACTAATCAACGTGCCCCCTCTCTCCAAACTCTCTCCCACGGGTGGAGAGAGTACTAACGTTGTAGAGCTTTTGCAATTTTAGTTATCACGCCGTCGAGGTTAGAAGATACTTCATTATTCCAGAATCGTATTACACGAAAACCTTGAGATTCCAGCCACTGTGTTCTTACTTCATCGCTGGCTTTGTTCTCGGCAGTATTGTGCTGTCCGCCGTCAATTTCAATTATCAATTTCTTTTCAAAACAAACGAAATCAACAATATAGATTCCGACAGGTTCCTGACGACGGAATTTAACTCCGTTTAATTTTTTCGCCCGCAGCCAAGACCAGACAACCTGTTCGGCCTCGGTCTCATTGTGACGGAGCTCTTTGGCACGATGAACGAGGGATGGTTTGGTCATATTGTTTTCGTTTTCCCCCTCTCTCTAGCTCTCTCCCACGAGTGGAGAGAGGACTAACCAGGCTAATTCCCTCTTTCTGACTTTCTCCCACGCTGGTACATTCGGCCGTAACGGCTGATGTATTTCGCTTCGGCTCAAGGGAGAAAGGACTAATCTACGCCCCCTCTATCCAACTTTCTCCCACATCGGGGAGAAAGGGCTAACCAACCCCAAACTTAGTTCCCTCTACCTTTTATGGGAGAGGGTTAAGGGAGAGGGTGTATAAACCTATTCTTCAAAATAATCCAGATCAATACGTTTCAGGAAATAAGTTTCTTCAGTTGTAACACCCACATTATTTTCGATCATTAACCTGGCGAGCTGGAGCCCGTCAATTAAAATAATCCGCTTGGAGCCCTTTTCATTAATATCCTCTACTTCTCTAGTAAAAGTAGAAGTAGTGATAAAAATTCCCCGTTCAGCGTGTTTTAAGTCCAAAGCCCCAATGAAATCTCTAATTTCCGGATGACCAACTGTTTTGTTCGTATAACGTTTGGCTTGTAAATAAACGCGGCTTAAACCAAGATAATCCTCGTTGATAACCCCATCAACACCCTCATCACCAACTTTTCCGAGCGCTTTCACTGCGTCCTGGAAATTACTACCGTAGTGCATTGCAATTAATAGATTGACAACAATATTCTCAAAGCCTTTGGGTGAAACGGTTTTCAGACGGCTGAGTATTTCATTGGCAAGGGCATCATTGATCTTTTGGGCTGTCTCTGAGAGAAGATCCTGAGGCGAGATAGTTTGTTCTTCTTTGACGGTACCATTGCGGTCAGTTTTGGTATACAGAAAATCGTTAAATCCCGGCTGTCTTTTCAGAGAATTAACATCAATTTTAACGGGATTTTGTTTCAGTAAAGCCAAGCCCGAGTCTGTAATTTTGTAATAACCCCAGCGGGTGCTGTTGATTAACCCGGCATTTACCATATATGTCCGCGCCCAGCCGACCCTGTTATCAAAAAGCTCCTGCTTACCGCTGGGGATTAGAACTCTTTTTTCCCCATCTGTAAGATGAAATACGTCAGATAAAAATTCTGTGGTTTCACGTTTGGAATGTTCTTTACCGTCACCGGCAAATTTTAAAAAAGGAAGCATGATGGTTTGGAAATCAGGTATTGTCATTATTTCACCTCTTAGACCTGCGATACGTCTGCACTAAATTGCCCCTCTCTCTAGCTCTCTCCCACGAGTGGAGAGAGGACTAACGGGAAATCAAGAACCGTTTTGACTCTCAACGATTTTTCTCTCTTCTTCTGTGAGCCCGTAAAGGTCATAAACAAGATTATCTATTTTTTCATCAGTAGCTTTGATTTCTTTTCTCAACAGGTTACACCGATCTATATCAAATTCTCCCAGAGAATTTACTTGTTGATTTAATTCTTGTATTCGTATAACAAGGGCAGTCAACTCGTCATGAATTCTTCTCTCTTCTGAATTGGACGGTGAAACAGGTCGTATTGGTAGATTTGAAATTTGCGATGGAGTTACGGAAAGATTATCAGTTAGTAGCATATTAAAATACCATAACATCAACTTTGAGTTCACAATAGATAACAAGTACTCTAACGCGATTTCTTTAGAATATATCAGACGCTGTGGGGTAACCTTTCTGGATAGAGGAGGCCAATCATCGGCATTTAATCTCCAATACGGAACGCACACAATTAAAGTGCTAAAACAGTAAAGGTTAGCATCGTCTATAGCAGCCATTAAACCATGTCTGCCGGAAATTTTCCGAATAACTATTTTGGAATTTTCAAAAAATCCGGGAAATAGTGGATTATAGAGAAGTTCTGGTTTGTATAATATGTATTCTTTCGCAGGTTGTAGCTGATAACGTCCGGTAACATTATCTCCTCAGATCATGGGCTTTGCGGTTGAATCTGTGCCAATTGGTAAAATTAAATTTTGTGTTATTTCTTTTGTGCCTGTTCTTAGACCCCAATTTACGTAGCAAATATCATCAAGTTTAATACTATTTTCTCCGATTTTATTTCCCAACGCGATAGAAATGGAGTCTATCCGAAGACGGAAAGCGAAATTTTCTGTAGTTTGCCAATCCTTCTGAGCTACCCAGCCACAGAGCACAATAATTGGCGATGCGCTGGTTGAGGTTCCGGGCTGAAATATCTGTACAATATTTTCTTGCATCCTTCTTTTATTTGCACTTTTGCGTAAAATAAGTATTACGTTGTCTACAGTAGCATCTGCGAATACCCGATTTTGCGACAAGTCGACAATTGCTTGCACAATACAATGATTTAAAATAAATTGTCGAATTGCCTCTCCATAAGGAAGAGATAAAAACTTATCGGGGACAATCATACCGAGATAGCCCCCATCTTTGAGCAAGTTAATCCCCCGCTCCAAAAATAGAATATATAAGTCAATTTTTTTCTTTGCGGATTCATACTTCATAGCATCGTAGATTTCTCGCTCCCCTGAATGAGCAATTTTCCTAGCGTCAACATATGGAGGATTCCCAATTATAATGTCAAATCCGCCATTTTTCATGATATCTTTAAATTCATCTTCCCAATTAAACGGATTTTTATCTTTCCAGTAATCCCCAAAATATTTCTTAAGTTCTTCTTCCGTACCGGAAATCAGGGAATTACCATTTTTAATATTATTACCCAAGTATGGCAATGGTTCCCGTTTAGCTAGGCTACGCAACAGTAAATTGAGACGTGCAACTTCTACTGCCTGTTTATCCAGGTCAACCCCATATATATTATTGGTTAGAATCGGTAGACGTTCCCACTGGTCAAGCTCATGTACGGGTTTCCTTAATTCATCGGCGTGGTATTTCAGTAACTCATCGTAAGCTCGAATTAAGAAAGATCCGGAACCGCAAGCAGGGTCAAGTATTTTAAGATTACGCAGCTTGTCGGGGTAACCCGCATTTTCTTGCAGGAATCTGCCGACCGTTTCTTTGACGATATAGTCAGTAATATATTTTGGTGTGTAGTAAATACCATGTTCTTTACGGCGTTCTTTTTTATCAGTCATAGTAAAAGTAGGGGTTTCTATGCCTAAAGACATTTTCGCTTGGGCTTTTTGTGCCTGTTGCTTGACAGCTTCAGCAATGTGGCCCAGATACTGTTCATAAACTGCGCGCAGAACATCTGCATCAATATCGTTGAAGTTATAGCTGGCTAAACTGCCGGGGATTTCATACAAGCCTTCTAAAATTGGTTGTAATGACTCATTATCAATAAAAACATCTTCATCCAGCAGGTGATGGCTGAAGAGTTCGCTGTCATAATAACCATCATATTCCTTGAACAACGCTCTCAGGGGTTTGATGATATAGCCTTTAGACCCTCCGGTTTTCCACTGGTTCAATAAAGCACACAGACCTTTTTCTTCAATGCCGCGGTCTTCGGCGGTGCGCATAAAGATCAGGCGATTAAACAGTTTCTGAATCACGCTATCGACCTGTTCAAGCTGTAGCTTTTTATCTTCGTTGTAACGGTAGATTTCATTGAACAGACTTTCACGCCAAAGACTCAACTGCTTAAACAGTCGTTTTTCAATAGGGATAAACGGCGGGATGGCACCATAAGCCTGCGCTTTGGTATTTAACTCATTATTGATGGTTGCCTGCTTGGAAAGCAGGTAGACATCATCAAAGTTTTTTACATAATCTGCGCAAGATAAGCTGATAAAAGGCGTACTTTTTAAAGCATTGAAAACGCGTAAAGATTCAAAATCGGTCAGGATTGCCCAGGTAACACCCCGAGCATAGGAGTAAGAGACCGACTGCTTGACGTAATCTTCGCGATTCAGGTCAGCTTTTAATGACTTCGCTTCGATATAAAATTGAGATACGCCATTCAATTTAACCGCATAATCGACGCGTCCGTTAGAGGCATGTTCTTCCGGTGATACTTCATTAATATTTTCAAAATCCCAGCCTAAAACCCGGAACATAGGCTGAATAAAACCTTGTTTTGTGGCCTCTTCATTGAAGCCCTTGATTTCTTTCGGCGTCAATTTTTGGTATTTTTCTACGAGTTCCGCTATTTTTTGTTTAGCTTCTTTTTTCGTCACGTCCACAATGCTCCGCGATTTTCAATATATATTCATACGGTTTTTATTACGCCAATTCTAGCACTCCAGTAGAATTATGACAAATGGATATAAGCATTCGGCAATCGGCACCTGCGTTCAGCTTTCAGCAATATGGATAAATGACTGAATTCCCATCTATATAGATATATGACCGTACCAAAGTCCCGGAAGTTTATGGATTATTTATTATTTTCATCTTAATTTCACATTTCGTTAACCCAAAGTACGGTATTATCGGAAATACCGAGAATATAAATAGACGAGGTTTACTTATGCCACACGACCATAAACCCCGCATCCTCATTGTTGATGACGATACGTGTCTAAGGATAACTATTTCGAAAATACTCCGGAATCAGGGCTACGATTACCTGGAAGCCTTCGACTTTCACTCGGCATTGTCGATGCTGAAAACCATTCATTTCGACCTGGTAATCACGGACACAGACATGTCCGGTTTGGCGGGAATGGATCTTTTAACGGTGATTAAACAAAAGTGGCCGGAAATCGCGGTGATAATTGTGGCCGACACGTCTAAATATACCGTTGTCTTGAATTGTATCAAAAAAGGCGCGGCGGACTATATTACCAAGCCATTTGATTTCAACAAGCTGGCGCTATCGATACGCCGGACATTGGAAACGAGGGCAGAGCAGGTAGAGGCACAGACCGAGATACCGGTTGATACGCCGGCACCGGCAACATAGGACACTAAAATTAATTCTCCCTCAATCCTTCCGCCGAATGATGAGCCCTCCTTACAAAGGAGGGAAAGCCTATGATTTTGGTATCCATACGAAATTACGTGGATTCCTGATACATTTCCTTTGAATTGCTTCGTAAAGTACCTGCGACTGCGGTCTTCGGTCAGGTCAGGAATGACAATCGGACAGTTGTGGCTCGATATCGGTACATTTTACCTTAACGGTAAAAGTATTTCGTTGCGACTCAACCTGTTCCACCAGATTGATGCACTCTCTCTCAATGTCTCCTATTTATGGGACTAAAGCCTTTTTCGAAAGTGAGGGTTAATGCATCTATTATTGTTTGTTGGTCATTAAAAAGAAGGTGAGCTTCGTCTCGATTGTGTCCAGACTCCACCCACCCTACTAAACTAACGAGGCGGTCGTGTTCGTACATCAGTTTAACAACTGAGTACCTACGACTGCGGTCTCCGGAAACCCGACCCTAAATTCATCTTCTATGGTGACATGGTCACTTTAATCGAGTTGCCGATGTGCTTCTCGGCGGTCTCGATGGCTTTTCTCCAATCCTTGAGCGGGATGTTATGGGTGACGACCTTATCTGTCTTGATGAGACCTTCCGCCAGGTATTTAATCGCCAGCGGATAGGTATAAGGACTGAGGTGGCCGCCGACAATCTCCAGCTCCTTGATATCGCTGATGATACTCCAATCAAGGCTGGTCTTCTCCGCAAAAACGGCATACTCCATTAATCGGCCGCCGCGCCGCAGCATATCGACACACTGCACGACAGCCTTGGGATTACCGCTGACTTCGAGCACCACATCGCACCCGATGCCGCCGGTCAGGTCTCTGACCTTCTGGACGACATCCTCCTTGGCCGGATTGAGACAAAGGTCGGCCCCAAGTTCCTTAGCAATGGCCAGTCGATGTTCGTCGGTATCGATGGCAATCAGGAGCAAAGGATTCTTCAACTTGGCGGCCTGCAGCATCAGCAAGCCGATAGGTCCGACTCCGGTCAAAACCACGGTATCGCCGAACTGGATATTGGCCTGTTCCGCGCCATGGATGCCACAGCTTAAAGGCTCGATGGTGACGGCGGCTTCCCACGGGATTTCCGGCGGGATTTTCCAGATGATGGATCCTTTGGGATATTTCATATATTCCGCCCAACCGCCATCCGGACCGGAAATGCCGGTGATGGTGTGGATATCGCATAGATTATAGCGGCCGCGCTTGCAGAAGTAACATTCACGGCACGGGATGATGATTTCACAGATGGCTTTATCGCCCACTTTCAGACCGTATTTCTCTTTGGAGCCTTTGCCCAATTCCACGACCTCACCCACAAACTCATGCCCCGCGACGATGGGAGCATGGTTATAGACAGTCTGGCTGAAGTAAGCCGTACCGTGGAGAATTTTGGGGTCGGCAGCGCAAATACCGCATCGGTGGATTTTGACGACAACCTCTTCTTCGCCCGATTTGGGGTCAGGGACATCTTCGTATCTGAAATCTTCTTTGCCATGAACAGCAACTGCTTTCACTTTCTCACCTCTCCCAAGATATTAAATTATATTATACATGATAAGAGTTTTGAGTAGTGAGTAACGAGATAGCAATCAACGGGCAGCTTTCAGCCATGAGTAGCAGGATTTATTGTGGATTCCAGCCGAAGTGAAATCCCGCGAATCATTGGAGAAGAATGATAAACGGGAGGGAGGGCTTCCGCCCTCCCTCTTTGAATCTGTATTCTGATGCTTTTATCAAACCTTGCTATTACGGGTTAACAACAGCGGCGTTAGTATCCGCGCCATTATGGTGGCAGGAGTCTGACGATCAGATTGAAACAATGTGACATCTACCACTTCCGAGGGAGGTTAATGATCGTAAAAGAGGCACAAACCGGTTACAAAAACTAAATCAAAAGTTACAAAGCGGTTACAATCTTCTTACAACGGGTTACAGTTGGCATGTTATGATAGTAAATTTATAGCCACTAAGCGCTAATAATAGGGTAATAGTCTTTAGACCACAATAGTTTTTGATATTCTGTTTTTGGAAGGAATATTTTGTATTAATGAAAAACAACATTAATATTGTTTTTCATTTGTCCTATTCAGCTCCGGCTTCAAATTTCTGGCAACTGTTACAAGTTTTCTTAATGGCGTACAGCAGCGTATCTTCTAATCCTTTCCAGTCATTCGAGAGAATTCCCTTTTGGATCTTGTCGCATGTTTCGAAGTGACGGCATTTTCTGATGTTCTTCGTCTCCACTATACATTTTCCTTACTATAGAGTATTTTAGTCATATCTTTAAGATTAATTTGTGAATACATCTGTCAATACAATATCTAATAAGATATTGTACATGATTATTATCATAAAACAGGCCTTGACTATTGTCAATAGCTTTTTATTAAAGTTATCAAATAATATGGTAAATTTGTAATCCTTTTATATAACAAATAGATAAGCGTAGAATAGAGGTATAGAGAACTATAGAATAACGATAGAGGAAAAACAGATACCATGGAAAACAACCCTAGTATTGAATGTTTGAAGCGTGAACTATGGAGTTTATGTCATCGCACCAGCGCTTTAACTGCGGGGTATGTCGATACAGTGCTCACGAAAAAAGCGGGAAAATAACTTATCAACAATTTCTGGTGATGGTTATTTTAGACCACAAAGGCAATCAAGGAACGGTGAGCAACATCGCCGTAGAGCTTGGCCGGACTCAGAATACATTGAGTGTGATTATCGACCGTATGGAAAAGAATGGATTGGTAAGAAAATCCAGGAATATGTCAGACCGACGGCTGGTTAAAGTGGTAATGACCGAGAAAGGAAAGCAGAAACTGGCCGAAACAGCGAATACCGGTTGGGGTTTGGTTCGAGAGTTTATTTCACCCTTCTCCGATGAGGAAATAAAACTAATGGTACAACTAATCGGACGCCTCGAAAAATCAACTCGCGAAAAGATAACTGCCTGGCGAATGGCTGATAAAACAAAATAAGCACATTGTTATTAATTATTTTGCAAGCTGTACATAGCGACGAATCGAGAGCGGAATAAATACCAGCATAATCCCCGCATCCCAAACCAGTATCTGCCACAAATATTTACCCAGACTAGCGCCTCCTGCGGCCAGGTTTGATCCTAAAAACAGCGCCCGGATAGTACCTGCCATGGATGTTACCGGATTGACATTTGCGAAATGTTGCAGCCAGACCGGCATCGTGGCTATTGGGACGTAAAGCGAACTGGCGAAAACCAGCGGAAAAACCCAGACAAAGCCAGCCACCTGCGCGGTCTCCTGGTTCTTCACCGAGATACCGATGAATACCCCCACCCAAGTCAGCGCAATCCCGAAAAGAATGACCAGCGCAATAGCGGCAATGACAGGTACCAACCCGTTTTCAAATCTAAAACCGGCGGCGGCGCCCACGCCGATCATCAGTAATATCAAGAGAGCATAGCGTATTCCATCAGCGATTACCCTGCCGGTAAGGAATGCAGGTCGCGCCATCGGTAATGATCGGAAACGGTCAATCAAGCCTTTGGATAAATCTTCGGCAATGCCAACACTGGTCTGTGTAGAACCGAAGACAACCGTTTGCGCTAGGAATCCCGGCAGGAAATATTGTATGTAGGATACACCAGTCTTCTGAATAGCACCGCCGAAGACATAATTAAAGAGTAACAATAGTACCACATTCAGCATGGCATTGAAGACCAGTAACTGCGGCAACCGAATGTAACGAATCACATTTCGCCTTGTCATCACCATAATATCGGAGAAAGTAGCGGACATTTTCTGCATCATATTCCGATTCATCCCTGCTTAATTCTATTTTCTAGATTTTAGAGCTGCATCAGCCGGGTTTTCCGCAGCATGGCCAGTAATCGCCAGAAAGACATCGTCTAACGTCGGTTGCGCCAATCCAAGCTCAGCCAGTTGAATACCACCGGCATCAAGGCGTCTAACAACATCCGATAAAATCGATGCGCCTCCGTTCGCCGGCAGGCTGATATCTCCGGTTTCTGCATCGCTATTGATCTGATCTTTTCCCAATTCATACAGCAACTCAACCGCCTTTGCGGTTTGACCATGATCGAGCAGTCTCATTTTGACACGCGTTTCTCCGCCACAACATCCTTTCAACTCTTCCGGAGTCCCGATGCGGATAATTTTGCCATTCTCCATGATGGCAATCTTATCGGCTAAGCGATCTGCTTCTTCCAAATACTGCGTTGTCAGAAATACAGTTTTGCAATTTTTCGTCTGCTTGCTAATCACGTCCCACAATCCAAACCGGCTGCGCGGGTCCAATCCGGTAGTAGGTTCATCCAGAAAAAGAATGGAGGGCTCAGCGACCAGTGTCGCGGCTAAATCCAGACGGCGCCGCATACCCCCTGAATAAGTTTTTACCCTCCGGTTACCGGCATCAGACAACTCGAATACTTCCAATAATTCCCCGGCGCGTATTCTGGATTTCAGATTACCCAAATGATAAAGTTGCCCGATCATTTCGAGGTTCTCTTTACCGGTTAAATCTTCATCCACCGCAGGATATTGGCCGGCCAACCCGATGATAGGACGTATCGAAGCGGCATTTTTCCTGACATCAAAACCGCCCCCACGAGCGCTGCCTCCATCTGGAATCAGTAGTGTGGTCAAGATACGGATAAGAGTAGTTTTACCAGAACCATTCGGTCCCAATAAAGAGAAAACAATACCTTTTTTAACATTCAGAGATACATTGTCCAACGCTTGAATTTTACCGAAGTGTTTGCTGATTCCCTCGACAATTATCGAATCTTCGGTGCAATCTACTTGTTTTTGTCTGGCTTTTAAATCGTTTACCAAAATACCTCCCCAATGTCAGAATTATGGTTTTATTGAAATAATAATATTAGTAATAAAAAAACAAGTAAGTGCTTTTAGTCACATAGCAGAAAATTTATTACAAATATCTAACCGCTCTCTAGGATTGCCACACAGAGTTTATGTTGATTAAAGAAGAACTCAGAATGACCAATGCATGGTTGTTTTTATTTTCATGCGCATACGACATCGACAGTATATAATGTTAAGTAAATATTATTTTCCTTTTTCAGATTGCGGCTGTCAGGATGCATATCGATGTCTAGTGAAGATAAAATTAAATCTTACAATCCTTCCCTTCAGGAAAATTCACCGGTTAAGAATCTGGTGATTCACATTCAAGATTTGAGTAAAACATATACCGTTAACGAACAAGAAGAAGGGGCAAAAGCTACGATGCGCGGTATTTTCCGCCGGAAGAAACTGGAAGTACCCGCGGTAAGCGATATCTCATTTGATCTGGCCCACGGTGAAATAGTAGGCTTTCTCGGGCCTAACGGCGCCGGTAAAACGACTACTCTGAAAATGCTGTCCGGTTTGCTATATCCTACCAGCGGTAAAGCAACAGTATTGGGTCACACTCCCTGGAAGAGAGAAAAAGCCTTCCTGCAACAAATAACCTTAGTTATGGGGCAACGCAACCAGTTGGTCTGGGATATTCCCGCTCTTAACTCGTTTGAGTTGAACCGGGTGATTTACCGGATTCCGCTTGGCGATTACCAGCAGATTTTAAAAGAATTGACAGAACTACTGGAATTGGGCCCGCTTCTGACTAAACCGGTACGAAATCTGTCTCTTGGCGAGAGAATGAAGTGCGAAATTGCCGCGGCTCTTTTACACCGGCCGAAAGTAGTCTTTCTGGATGAACCGACCATCGGTCTTGACGTGACCATGCAGCGACGTATCCGCGCCTTTATTGCGGAATACAACAAACGCTTTGGCGCTACCGTGTTAATGACGAGTCATTACATGGCGGATGTCGCCGCCCTTTGTAAGTGTGTGGTTGTTATTCATCACGGACGATTACTCTTTAATGGGGAACTGGCGCTTTTACTCCAAAAGTTTACTTCGCATAAAACGATTATTATACAGCTAGGCGAATGCCAGTCAGACTTGAAGGTTTACGGTGAAGTCTTATCCTGTGAAGACGGTCGCTACACACTCCGCGTACCGAAAGCCGAAACTGCACGTATTACCGAACGTTTATTGGCCGACCTGCCGGTAGTCGACCTGCTGGTCGAAGACCCACCCATCGAAGAAGTAATCGACCGTGTCTTTACGGAATGGAATCGATGAAGCACCTTTTTCGATTATACATTCAACAATTTAAAACTACCTTTGCGACGATGTTTCAATACCGGGCTTCACTCGTCATCTGGATGATTGGGCAAGTCCTCGAACCGCTGGTATATCTGATTGTGTGGTCGACAGTTTCAAACGGCAACGGCGGTAGCGTGGGAAACTATACTACCGCTGCTTTTGCTTCATATTTCATAGTGCTGATGCTGGTCAATCAATTTACCTATACGTGGGTAATGTATGATTACGAATACCGGATTAGAGAAGGAATGCTATCATTTGCCCTGTTAAGACCAGTGCATCCCATTCATTCCGACGTCGCGGATAACATGATGTCAAAAGCAATTACCCTACCGATTCTAACTGTCATTGCCATCGGACTGGGGTTCGCTTTTCATGCCGGTCTGGCAGTGACGCCATGGATCGTTATTTTATTTATTCCCGGATTATTGCTGGCTTTTGCACTAAGATTCCTGCTGGAATGGACGCTGGCACAGGCGGCTTTCTGGACGACACGAGTCAGCGCCCTCAATCAGACATACTTTTTCCTGTTGTTATTTCTCTCCGGACAAATCGCGCCGCTCAGCCTCCTGCCTCATCCGATTCAAATTGCCGCTAAAATTTTACCTTTTTACTGGACGATTGGTTTTCCCACAGAATTATTACTGGGCAAACTCACTCTCGCCGGTACACTGGAGGGAATAGGCATACAAATCGGCTGGATCGCGGTCAGTATTGTTTTAGTCCGGATTGTGTGGCGGGCCGGCGTTAAGGTCTATTCGGCGGTGGGCCAGTGAATTACTTAAGGCTAATCCGAGTGTTTTTCCGCGTCAATGTGGCCGGTGAATTGGCCTACCGCATCAATTTCTTTATCAATCTTTTTCAATCCATACTCGGCTTGGGCACCGCACTGGCTGGATTTGCAATTATCTTTTCCTTTACCGATACTCTGGGCGGCTGGAAACCGGATGAGATACTGGCGCTGGTAGGAGTGTATGTTCTTATCGGCGGAATCATCCGCTTTGCCATTCAACCCGGCATGGAGCAACTAATACAATCGGTACGCGACGGAACTTTTGATTTTACACTCACCAAACCGGAGGATGCGCAACTTCTCACGAGCATCGGACGCGTCGGCATATGGGAAATCATCAATATCGGCCTCGGTTTCGTATTATTAATCATCGCGTTATTCCGCCTCGGAGGAAGAATCAGAGGGCTGCAGGCCGTCGAATTTCTGGCGATGCTACTCGCAGGTTCAGTGATAATTTATAGCTTCTTTCTGATTTTAACGACGCTGGCCTTCTGGCTGGTGCGGGTAGAAAACATCCTGACAATTTTCCAGAGTATGTATGAGGCAGGCCGTTGGCCGATAACCTTGTACCCCGGCTGGTTGAGATACGGCCTGACGTTCGTGATACCGGTGGCTTTTGCGACGACGATTCCGGTAGAAGCTTTGACAGGACGGCTTAATTGGGAGACTTTGCTGTTGGCTTTTATATTGGCGATAGGGTTGTTTATAGCTTCAAGAGCTTTCTGGAAACTGGGATTAAGGCATTATTCCGGAACTTCGGCATAAAAAGAATACTAATAACCAATTTATATCTGATATAATGATATTTGACACCAAGCACCACAACCGGTTAAAAAACCACAAGGTACCGATTTCAAATTAAACGCCGATGTTGAATCTGGTGCGTCATGAAGCTGAGAATATCAATAATATTTTGGAGAAAACATGCTTGAAATATCACTAACAACACAATTGCAGGAAGTAGTAGACGAGATTGCCGAAATTTCCGGTTATATGTGGGAAAGGGGTTGGGCGGAACGGAATGCCGGCAACTTTACGGTAGATGTAACCAATTTTTTACCTAATGCTATGAAAAACGGTAACCTGTTCCCTACTGTAAACTTGCCCATTTCTCAGACAGAATTGGCCGGACGGAGTTTTTTGGTAAAAGTAGCTGGAGCGCCAATGCGTAATGTGGCACGGCAACCAAAAAAACACCTGCTGCTCATCACCATTACTCATGATCTTAAAGGATATCAGGTACTGTGGGGCGGTGAAGGCAGCGCCAGTAAACCAACCTCGGAGTTTATTTCCCATCTCAAGATTCACCAATATTTACGCCAGAATAACATGCCGCAAAACACTTTTCTACACAGCCACCCGCCACGCCTAATAGCGCTATCCCAGATTGAAAAATATCTGCATGAGGACATCATCAACCATCTGCTGGTGACAATGCACCCGGAAGTGAAAATTACCATACCCGATGGAGTAGGGGTCGCTCCCTTCCGCTGTCCCGGTAGCGAAGAACTGGCGGACGTCACCGTCGATGCATTGAAGAAGAAACATCAGGTTATTATGTGGGAAAAACACGGTTGCGCAGCCGTGGGGACCGGCATGTCGGAAGCATTCGACTTTATCGATGTGATGGAAAAATCAGCCGCCATCTTTTTTATCTGCAAAGGCTCAGGATATACACCTCAAGGAATCAGTGACGAGCAATTGGCGGAGATATCCGGAAAATTTAAGGCTAAATAATTCTAATACACTTTAAATCCGAAATAGTGATTAGTTTTCAGTAATGAGCTGGTGAACGCTCAGTATTATAAACACGATAAGCAGGGTATGAATAATCAATAACCGCGTCAATTCCATTGCGAGGATACGTCAGTACCCGAAGCAATCTCACGCTGCCATAGTCCGTTGTGAACAAGGGATTGCCATGTTCCGATTTTAATGGTCGGAATGTAATGCGGCCGCAACCTTGTATTCAGACGAAATTAGGCTGATTCCTGTACAGTTACTTTGCAAAGTAACTATTCGCTATAACCGCCAGGGGCAAGAGATTACGATATACTCCAACTGCACAGATTGATTTGAGCCGATAGCGGTTTGATGAATTCCCGATCAAATCGGGAACGAAAGGTATGGGAATGAATTCCCGTACATTACCTGATCAGCCTACGTCAATTATCCACAACCCATCTCGTTAGAATGATCTGCTACAGTCCTCAATGGCGAATACAACAGTGATGGGGACCCCTCTCGACTTCGCTCAAGGACTATAGCCTTCGACTAGTTCATGGCAATAGTTAGTTTTCCCCCGCTCTTTTAGACCTTGCTGGAAAGCAACACTTTTTCTTTCGTGAGTGAAAGAGAGAGTATATAGGATGCTACCGCGCACAGCACGATAACCCCCAGATAGACTAAAGCAAAGTAATTGACGGAAATGCCCAATCCACCCAGGGCGTTAATTCCGAACAACAGCAGGATAAAAATCCCGGAGAATACAAAATTACCGATTCTGGGATTGGTGACGATTAACTGGATATAGGTAACGATGGCGACGATACCGAACACTAATATCGGGACAAGAATAAAAGTAGAAACAATGGCCCAGGCTTCAGGAAAAATAAAGGTGCCTGTCTTAGGCATAACAAACCAGATATTCATGATGAGGAAACTTAAAATAGCTACGGCAATACCTACCCCGAGACTGGGTAGAGTGACCGCCAGAGATTTACCCAACCAGATTTCTTTGATACTAACCGGTGTGGCCATGAGCGATTCGATATTGCGCTTGGCTTTATCGACGATGACCGCATAATTAGCAAACACGGAACATACGAAAATGGAGAACATCATCGGAAGCATATAAGCCAAACTGCTCAAAAAACTATGGCTGTAATTCCTGATCAATTGCAGATTACCGTTAAGACCTTTGACGTAACTGGTATAACCTGAAATATAGCTAACCGTAAGCAGTATCATGACTAAAATAACAATATAAGTACTGCGGCTGCGAAAGGCTTCACTTATATCTTTACGGGCGATTACAAATATTTTATTATTCATATTATTTTTGCTCCGATTCTTTAACAATCGCGGTGTACATATCTTCCAGGGAGGCTTCCTGTTTTTTTACCTGTTCTATTTTGACACCCCTGGAGGCAAACAAGTTGATAATCGCAGAGACTTCTACATTCTTACCGACATTTAATATCAGGACTCCGTCTTTTTGCTCGCGCACACTGACTTCAGGTAGTTTCTGCAGTTCATCGAGAGTAGCCGGCGGCACTGTCTCCGAGGTCTCGATTACTAAGCCACCCTGTCCCATTTCGCGCTTAAACTGTTCCAATTCGCCGTATAGCCGGATTTGCCCTTTATGAATGAGGGCGATTCGATTGCAAATACGCTGCACTTCATCCAGATTATGGGAACTTAACAGGATGGTCTTCTTTTCCTTGTGGATCATGTCCAGCATCAACTGTCGTATTTCGATTTGCCCCGTCGGGTCAACACCGGCGGTAGGTTCATCCAGAATCAGGACTTCCGGCTCAGGCGCCATCGCACGGGCGAGGGCTAACCTCTGACGCATCCCTTTGGAATAAGCTCCGACTTTATCTTGAGCTCTATCGGCCAGACCAACCAACTTGAGCATTTTATCGACTTTTTGCGCGGGTTGAGGAATATCATAGAGTCTGGCGTAATAGATCAGATTGGCATAAGCCGTCAGATTGTCATAAAGGCCATCCGCTTCCATCACAAAACCGATTTTCTTACGGACTTTATCGATACGGACATCCTGCCCTAACATAGTAACCTTCCCGGAGTTCGCAACTAATAGTCCCAATATGATGCGAATCGTAGTAGTTTTACCGGCGCCATTAGGGCCCAGGTAGCCGAAGATATCACCCTGTTTAACCGCCAGGGTGACATCCTTCAGAATGCTCCGTCCGCTTAACTCTTTATTAACATGCTCCAAACTGATGATATCGTCCATAAAAATTCATTTCCTTTTAACTTGCTTATTTGAAAATTATAACACAAAGACATTTGACATTAATTCGTTATCAAGGATTTACAATAGCTATCGACGCTCAGGTAAGAATATCAACCGGCGATGGGGTAAAGGCATACCTGTCACCGATTATCTCACTAGCTATTGAATCATAATTCGGGCATCGACGACCCAATAGCCTTGACCATCAGGTTGTACCTTGACCGGGTTTAAGTCCATTTCCGTAATTTGAGGATTATCTTCCACCATAGTCGAGATACGTAATAAGAGTTCTTCCAATGATTTAGTATCATAGGGAGGCGTACCGCGATAGCCCCTTAGGAGTTGGGACATTTTCACGGAATTAATCAGCTCTCCAGCATCGACATCAGTCAAAGGATGCAGTTTGATAGCCGTATCCTTTATCAGTTCGGCATAGATACCACCAAGCCCGAACATGACTACATGCCCCAGCATCCCGTCTGCGGTAACACCCACGATGACTTCCACCCCATCCGTGATCTGACGCTGAACCGTAACACCCTGCATCTCGTTTTCACGCCCCAGTTTTTCGAGGTTGCTCCGGATTTGTTTAAAAGCTGCGGTTGCTTCAGCGCGCGAATTGATATTCAGAATAACACCACCGACATCAGTTTTATGCGTAATCGTGGCTGAATTCAGTTTCAAGACGACAGGGAAGCCTGTTTTGGCCGCTATTTCGCCGGCTTCTTCCGGTGTTGATGCCAATGGCATTTCGGCGAATCCGATGCCATAGCACTTGAATAACTCACTGATATTACGGTTATCAATCCAGATCGGTCGCTGCGGACTACCCGTCAGGATATCACGGATTATTTGATGACTCTTTTCGCGGTCAATATCGGGATATACCGGGATAGAACCCGTGACTTTAGTTTTTAACTCCTGATATTTGACGGCATTGGTGAGCGCGGATGTAGCATCTTCAGGGAAGAGATAATAAGGCACAAATTGCTCTTCCATGGTCTTACCTTTAAGACCGGTGATGCCTAAGAAACATGATAATAAAGGTTTTCCATTCTGTCTGACTGATGAAGATGCGCGGCTGATAGCACTCTCTATCGAAGAAATATCCAGGCCGGCCGGCGGCACGTAGATAGTTAGTATCGCGTCATTTCCCGAGTCTGCCGCCAGTATTTTTAAAACGGCTTCAAACTCTTCAGGACTGACTCCGGCCGTAAGATCGACCGGATTACCGATGTGGATATCGCGCTTGATTACCGATTTAATTTTAGTCAACGTATCCGCCGATAACTCCGGAACGGCCAGATTATTATGCGCACAGGCATCGGCAGCCAGAATGCCGGGGCCGCCGCCATTAGTGAGTATTGCCACCTTGCGGCCTCGTGGCGCTGGTTGATTAGCCAATAGAATTGCCGAATCGAAAAGTTCGCCGATAGAATTCACCATCACAATGCCGGCTTCCCAGAACAGGGCATCTGAAACTGCATCGGAAGTAGCAATCGCACCGGTATGGGAACGGCTCGCCCGTGAACCGGCGGGAGTGCTGCCGCCTTTAACAGCTAAAATAGGTTTGTTTCGGGAAATTCTCCGTGAAATACGGCTGAATATCTCCGGATTATCGAACGATTCCAGATAAAGCAGGATTACTCGTGTTGCCGGGTCTTGCTCCCAATATTGCAGTAAATCTGTGGAAGCGATATCGGAACGGTTGCCGACACTGACAAAACTGGAAAAACCGATATTCATGCTCTTGGCATATTCCAGAATTCCTAATCCCAAGGCGCCGCTTTGCGAAATAAAAGAAATATTACCCGGCGCCGGATTAGTCAAGGCAAAAGTAGCATTAAGTTTAACTTGAGGGTCGGTATTAATTATTCCCATGCAATTGGGGCCGACGATACGCATGCCGTAACCGAAAGCCATGTCCACCATTTCCCGTTCCAGGGCAGCGCCTTGCTCCCCTTTTTCCCGGAAGCCATCGGAAATAACGATGATACCTTTAACTTTTTTCTGGCCGCATTCATCGACGACACCGAGAACCTGCGAAGCAGGCACGGCAATAATTGCCAAGTCGACATCACCCGGAGTATTCAAAATAGAGCGATACGCCTTGACCGACATGACGGCATCGTTATTAGCATTTATGGGGTAAACGATACCGGTAAATCCGCTCTGTATCATCGATTGGAAAACAAGCTGACCGATGGTACCTGTCCGATTTGAAGCTCCGATGACCGCAACTGAGTGCGGTTTTAAAATATGTTCGAGGGAATGTAAAGTCGCCTGATACGCGCGTTCGTCCTTAGCTTTCACAACTTCGGTTGTCCTGGTCAAAGGGAAGGAAATATGATAAATATTGTTTTCTAGAACCCGCTTCATGTGGAAGCCATAGCTCTGGAATACGGATAACATCATGGTATTTTCCGGCAGAATATAAGCTTCAAACGTATCGATGTCATTTTTCCTGGCGACGGTTGCCAGCCACTCGATGAATTTAGTGCCGATACCTTTTTCCTGAAAAGCATCCAGAATAATGAAAGCTATTTCCGCGGTTTTCGGACTCATTGGCAAACGACTGTAGCGGCCGACTGCAACGATGTGCTTGTGATGCTCTTCAATAGCCTCAGCGACGAAAGCAAACTGGTTAATATAGTCGACAGTGCAAAAACGGACGGCATCTTCCATGCTCATATCCGGCGGAGAACGGTGTAACCGCAGATATTTCGACCGTGAACTCAATCGATGGTAAAAATTCAGCCATTCCGGCGCGTCGCTCTTTTGTATAGGTCGAAACAAAATAACCGAACCGTCTTTGAGAACTACCCTGACGTTGTACTCCGCTGGAAATACATCTGCTGCTATTGTCATCCCGCAATCCCTTTCAAATATCCCAAAACGACATTGATGGAGATACCTGCCGTTAAAGTAATTATATGTAGTTACATTCGAAGTTGCAAAATAAGTGCATCTACTTTACATGCGAAAGCCGGTATTTGGTAATTCCAGCGACCAACAATCGCTGAACAGGCAGGGATGCCTGTTCTACCAGGTCTGTAGAGCAAGTAAAACCCAAAGTTGTATTGTGAGGCTACGTAATAACCCGAAGCAATCTCACATTTACCAAAGTCCGTCGTGAACATAGATTGCCACGCTCCGATGGAATCGGAGCTCGCAATGGGATAGGAGTGCTAACGTGTCTCAGCTATGATATTCATTTTCCTTTACAAAAAATAGGATTTAGTGTACAATCGCTTCTAGCTTTACGGCCTACTTTATTAAGACTGACTTCAGGTGAAACAGGAGGTGTAAAAAGTCATAAAATAAAGCCCGACAAATTCAAAGAAAGTATTCCCTGGTAAAACCGTTGTTTGATATAATTAGTAGAATTAATGTTTTTATTATTAAATGGAGGAGTAAATGCAGTCTGACAAGCAACCATCTAGTGAAACAGTCACCAAAATCAAGGGTACTACAGCTAATCCCGCAACTTTGGGTTTGCTGGGATTCGGAATGACGACCGTTCTCTTGAACATCTCCAATGCCGGTTTTTATCCACTAAACACGATGATACTGGGCATGGGATTATGCTACGGCGGTATCGCCCAGGTAATCGCCGGCATCCAGGAATGGAAAAAGGGCAATACCTTCGGCGCTACAGCTTTTACCTCTTATGGGCTCTTCTGGCTTTCACTGGTAGCTCTCCTGTTACTACCGGGTACAGCAACTAATGCGAAAGCGCTTTCCTCTTACTTCTTTATGTGGGGTTTATTCACATTAATTATGTTTGTAGGAACATTAAGATTAAACAGAGCGTTACAGGTCGTTTTTCTTTCGTTGACGGTTCTGTTTTTCCTGTTATGTATCAAAGAAGCCAGCGGTAACGTAGTAGTCGGCAAGATCGCCGGATGGGAAGGAATACTCTGTGGTCTTTCCGCAGTATATGCCGGTTTAGCACAGGTTTTGAATGAAGTCTATGGCAGAGTGGTTTGGCCGATCGGTCCCGTAACTGTGAATACGACTAAAAAATAAAACATCGCCGTTGATTCTATAACTAATTAAAAATGAAAATCCCCGCCCGATCGGGCGGGGATTTTTTTATTATACTAACCGAAATGATTGGTTTAAAGTGTATGCTATTTTTTATAATTACTTATTAACTCCCGGTACCATTCAATCTGCTCTTTCATCATTTCCCTGATAGGCAGATGATAAGGACATCGTGTTTCACATTCGCCGCAGTCGCTGCACTCAGAAGCTTTCACCATGGCTCTAGCAAAAGAGGGTGAGAACACTGTATCTGATGGGAAGCGCCGGTAAAAACTCTTCATACTTAACACGGTGGAAATAGGTATGTGCATAGTACATGGTCTGCAATAATCGCAACGGTGGCAGAAGCGCGACCCTAACGTCTCCCTGATATTCTGCATTTCGAGTTTTTCCGCTCTTGTAATCTTTGGCAAACTCTCTGCTATTTCGATGATTTCCTCAATCTCCGAGACCTTCTCAATCCCCGGTATAGTGACAATATCAGGAAACTGCAAGACATATTTAATAGCAACACGCGCTTTATCCACCATGCCCCCGGCCATAGGTTTCATACAAATAAAACCGACATCATGCTTGCGGCACAACGGGATAAGTTCATCCGCAGCTTCCGTCGCAATGAAATTGAACGGGAACATGAGGGTCTCGAATCGACCGGAGATCACGGCTTTCTTGGCGACATCTAACTGGTGACTCGTAATACCGATATGTCTCACCTTTCCATCGGCTTGCGCTTTTTTAACCACGGCCATTACTCCATCCGATTCAAGAATTTTATCGAGGCTTTTAAAATCACTGACTCCATGGAACTGGAAAAGGTCGATGTAATCGACCCCGAGGCGTTTTAGACTAAGCTCGATATGTTTAGATAACTCTTCGCGATCGTGGGATTGAGATTTAGTGGCCAGAATCACCTTTTCCCGGAGACCTTGGATAGCTTTGCCAATGCGCTCCTCACTGGTGGAATAAGCATTAGCAGTATCAACGAAATTTATACCCAATTCAATGCATCTTTTGACCACCGCAACGGCATCATTCTCACTAAGTCTTTGAATCGGGATACCGCCAAAACCTATCTCGGTCACTATCATGTCGGTCCGACCCAGTCTTATTTTCTTCATTATTTTTTTCCTTATGATTATCATTATCCAGTAATGCATACGATTATATTATAACGTTTAGTTTTTCTGTCAGCTAAATTTGATGGATTTTTGCCATTCCATGAGGACGTTCCTGAATGGGTCTCAACAAAAAGGGAGAGCATTCCTACTCCCCCTTTGATGGCATTAACGAATAAGCTGTATTCTATGGCCTGTAATTTTTGTTAAGAAGAAACGCCGGCCGCCGAAAAAGTCCCTGCCCCGTAGGGATCGGACCAGATTCCTTCACAGTTTAAAGAATTTCCAGATTTAGAAATTATTCCTTTCCAGGATAACTCTATCGAGTTTCCGCTCATTGAGGCGGTGCCTGTAGCGGTTAAATTACCGTTATTGTCGACTGCTCCCGTGATAGTGCCTCCGAAGCTGCCATTGAAAGTACCTTGTACGTTCCCAGTTGCGTCAACGGAGACTGCGAATGAACCATTAACGGAGGGTGTGCCAATCGTTTCGGTTCCTGTCCAACTTCCACTCAATGCTCCTTGGAAAGGACTCCCTGGTGTAGTTGTTGGAATTGGCGTCGAGGTCACCGTGGTGGTTGCAGTCACCGTTGCCGTGAGAGTTTCCGGCGGTGCTTGAGAAGTAGATGTGATCGTAGTCGTTGGGCCGGTAACCGTCACCGTGGTTGTCGATGAGCAACTGGTGATAAAAAACGTTAACATTAATAAAAAAGAAGCTGCTAATAAAGAAAATTTTTTAGTCATCATTGCGCCTCCTTTTAACTATTTTATTTAGTCCTATTAATAGTATAGCTTTATTTCTTTAATATGTTAAGTTGAGGCGATTATAGTGCAGTCTTTTATGGATGTCAATAAGACCGGTCAGCATCTCTGAACACATATATAAAACATACGATATGTTCATGATAGTTTTCAGGCACTCTATTTTGTACTAAATGAAAAACGTATCATATAGCTATACCGGTGGCTGGACAGACAGCGGGATTAATATTAATAATAGTGAAATAACAGTTATCATTTTTTTATTTTTAATCACCACCATTTTGCGCTTTTAACGCTTCTTGAGGTAATTGAATAGACATCTGTTGGTTGTAATTTGAAAAATTCATCAATCCCTGAAAATCCGAAGTAATTTTATGAGAACCATGGAAGATTTCACGAAAATACGAGACTATTTTTTGGAAAGGTGAATCAAGATGTCGCTGTAATTCTTCCATGGTCGTTTGAAAATACACACTGACCTCTGTCTGCACGACAAGATAACTATCTTTAGATATCCATAGTTTAATCACGCTGTTTTTATAAGCTTAGAAACCGAAGATTTGGACTCATTTAACTGAGGTGGACCCCATTGTTAGGACAGCAATGGGGCTAAATTAAGATAGTGTCCTGCTGTATCAATGGTACCTTGTGTTAACGATTCTATCACACCTTTCTCAGGCTCTTCAAAGGGGGTGGGGGCAAATAACTCGCCCGGTGTCCGATACCAGAGTGCCTGGTGGGGACGTGCATTGTTGTAGAAACGGAAATAGTCCCCAATCCCGATTCGGGCATCTTTCCCATTCTGATATGCTTTTAAGTACACCTCCTCATATTTCACTGTTCTCCATAACCTCTCGATAAACAGGTTGTCTCTGTAACTTCCTTTCCCATCCATGCTAATCTTGATTCCATGTTGCTCTAAAAGCCCGGTGAAAGCCTTGCCTGTGAATTGTGATCCCTGGTCAGTATTAAAAACATCCGGGGTGCCTTTCTTGAGCGCCTCTTCGAGTGCCCACACACAGAAGTCAGCGTCCAAGGTGTTTGATAACCTCCACGCCAATACATACCGGCTGTACCAGTCCATGATGACTACCAGATACATGAAACCGTGTGCCATAGGTATGTAAGTGATGTCAGCACACCACACTTGATTTGGCCGTGTTATTTCCATACCAGTTAAAAGATACGGGTAGATTTTATTACCCGGTCCCGGCGGGCTAGTCCGAGGACGGCGGTAGATGGCCTTCAAACCCATTAATTGCATCAGCCGCCGTACGTGTTTCCGGTTAACATTGTGGTGTTTACTCTTTAGCCAAGCTGCCATCTTGCGGGTTCCATAGAACGGTGTGACCATGTATTGGCAGTCAATCAGCTTCATTAGATTAAGGTCATTGTCAGAGACTCCTATCGGCTGATAATACAACCCAGAGCGACTGATATCCAACAATTTACACTGACTGGTCACGGAGAGTGATGGACGGCGGCGATCAACAGCAGCACGCCTTTGGCTTACTTCCACCGCTCCAACCCTTTCTCTAAAAAATCCTTCTCTACTTTCAGCTGTCCAATCTGCTGGTAAAGCTGATTTATCAGTCCTTTCTCATCCTTGATCTTCTTGTTGGGATCAGCGCCAAAGATATTGGCAGCTCCTGCTACCAGTTCTCTCTTCCATTTATTGATTTGGGTCGGGTGGACCTCAAAACGGATGGCTAATTCCGCGATGGTCTCTTCGCCCTTTAGTGCTTCCATGGCAACCCGGGCTTTAAAGTCCGGATTATACTGTTTGCGGCTCTTTTTCAATTTCCTGCTCCTTCGTATTCTCTTATTTTAGGAGCAGAACTCTATCTTAACAACCTGTCCAGTTTTTGGGGACCACCTCAAACAATCCTTATAAGTACAATTACAATCAAAGATATGATAGAAACCGAAAATAGACTCATGGTGACTATCCACGCGTAAAACAATCTTGGTTTTCCGTGCTCCTCGATGGTGAGTTCACGATATTGTTTGAAATATTTCAGCGGGTGAAACCTTACGTTCCAATAGTTGATTTTGGTACCATGCTTGGACAAGTGAGACGCTGCCCTGAAAGAAATAAGAAGGCTGGAAATGCCAATAATCACTGCGAAACCAAATATATATATACACCAGATAAATATAGGTGCGATCATTTCTCCACCCCTTCTACGCCTTATTTAAAAACACTGAAACTCTAATATGAAACTGGGCCTTTTGTTAATGGGACAGGGGACAGGGTATATTATTTTTCAATCTATTGTAATAAGGGAGGACAGGGAAGTAAAATCTGGAAAGCGGGATATCTGATTTCTTGTACATACGAGTACCCATCCGGAAGCGAAGTCTTGAATAGCATACCACGAAAAACTGTTAACGTCTAGCGAACATCGGGACGTTTGCCCTTCCCTGCTTATATCTGTTCCTAATTATGATATGATTTAGCGGAGTTCTTGCGGAGTCAGAATCAAAGTCTTCTTTATTTTTAATAACTGTCGCACTCTCAATATCTCTTCTTCATTGAGATTTAGCAATTTTATCGACGACAAATCACCGAGAATATTTGAGTAGGAGTATTCCTCCATCCTGAACCCGGCCTTGTTGAAAAACTGCTCTATATCGGCATCATCAATAAAAAGATTGCTCTCAAGGTCGGTACCAGTACTATTGGAAATTCGAGCTAACCGTTTCCCAGTATGCTCGGCGATTTTAGAAACTTTCTGCATATATTGCTTTGTTTGAACGTCAGTCGCAATCCAAATTCCGCCGTATCTTTTGAGCAATTCGTGAATATTATCAGCTAGAGTCTCTTTCTCTCTGCGGCTGAAATAAGGAAGCAAACCCTCAGCGATAATCGCAATCGCTCTATCATCTTTGAAGACCGCCATTGCTGCCGATAAATTTTCCTTATCCAGCGCATTTACAGCGCGATAATAAAGGTTCGGACGATGATTGTTTGACTTGACGAGCATCCTATCGACAATCATCCTTTCTTCTTCAAGAATCTGTGGCAAATCAGTAACCATACAAATGATTTTCGGATCCCTGGTCATTGCTAAACCGCGAGGTGAAAGGCCAGCAGCAATCTCTAGAATTTGTGTGATGTCACATTTCTCAATAATTTGATTAGTAGCCTTATACCGAGCCTCCCAATAAGGAGCGAGTCTCACCATCGATTTTGCACTTTCTTCGGTTAATTCTAGAAAGGCCTTCTCTGCTCCGCTTTCCGCTGCTATCTCTTTGGCAAATGGTATGTCTGAAAATGTTCTCAGGTAAGCTGTGAGTTTGGCGGTAGGACTTATTCTCTCATAAGATTCTTTCATATCTGTCCTCTATGTGGTTGGTTGAAGCATTTGTGTGGGCGGCTTTGCTTACGTATTGCCTGAAATCGGAACCATTGTCCAGCCATGCGTACGAATACTTGATTCCGTTTTCCCATTATATTAGATGTTAATACAGAAAACAATCATCGGGATGTCGACATGTGATAAAAAAACATCGGGGTGAGTGGATTTGAACCACCGACCTCAGCGTCCCAAACGCTGCGCGCTAAACCAGACTGCGCTACACCCCGTCCCGGTGAAGTATAACCAACCGAGTTCTACAGGTCAACATAGATTATCGGGTTTCTTATTAACGACAATCAGGGCATTTATCGAAGAATTCTATCGGCTGCCCTGACTTATTGGCCATGTATTCTACCTGTTTCACCGGCGCCCAGTAACGGCCGCATATCTTGCACTTGGTCATCTTGAATTTCATGTCGTCCCAGGGCTGGTGAATAAACCGTGTGTCGTTCTTATCTTCAACCGTAATTGCTCCGGTGGGGCAGATATAGGCGCAAGAACCGCAGGCAATACAGGCATCCTTGTTATCGAAGAAGGGAATACCCATTTCCCGCTCTACACCGCGGTTCACAAAGCTGATGGCGGAGACTCCCACGACCTCGGCACAGGCACGGGTGCATAATGCGCAAAGGATACATTTATGATGGTCTTCCAGAGGGAACGGCGTGCTCTCAACACCGAGCTTACGACCTAAGTCTTTAACAACCTCCGAATCCGGACAACGTGCCATCAACAACTGTATCAACATCTTACGATAAGCGGATACCTTTTCAGTGTTGGTCTGCACCGTCAGTCCTTCTTCGACGGGATAGAGACAGGATGTCACCAGATTTTTCCGTCCGCTTTTAGTGGTAATCTCCACCATGCAAAGCCGGCAAGCGCCGTAGGGGGTTACCGATTCGTGATCGCACAGCGTCGGAATATATATATTATGGGCACGAGCGACATCCAGCACCATCGTGCCTTCTGCCGCTTCAAATTGTTTGCCATCTATGGTCAGTTTCACCATCTCTATTGTCCTCACTTTACTTCCACCATTTGCAGTTTACAAACGTCCAGACAGCTACCGCACTTGATACATTTCGATTGGTCGAGTACCACCGGTTTCTTCTTCTCTACCGGTGTGATAGCTCCCTGCGGACAAGCTTTGATACACAAACCGCAATTGGGACATTTTTCACTGATATTGTAAGTAATCAGCGCTTTACAGACCTTCGCCGGACATTTTTTGTCGCGGATATGCGCGATATATTCATCACGGAAATAGCGAATCGTGCTAAGCACCGGATTCGGGGCGGTCTGCCCTAAACCGCACAAAGCCGTGGCATTAAGCGTGGTTCCGATCTGTTCCAGCAGGTCGATATCTTCCATCTTGCCGTTGCCCTCGGTGATGCGGGTCAGAATTTCATGCATCCGCTTGACACCTTCACGGCATGGTAAACACTTACCGCAACTCTCGCTCTGCAGGAAATTGACGAAGTATTTGGCGATATCCACCATGCAGTTTTTCTCGTCCATGACAATCATGGCACCGGAGCCCATCATCGAGCCGACGCGCGTCAATTCATCAAAATCAACCGGCAAGTTTAACATACTCTCCGGGATACAACCGCCGGAAGGCCCGCCCGTTTGAACGGCTTTAAATTTGCGATTGCCTTGAATGCCGCCGCCGATGTCATAGATAATCTCTTTCAGGGAAATGCCCATCGGCACTTCCACCAAACCGGTGTTTCTGACTTTACCGACGAGCGAGAATATCTTGGTTCCTTTACTACCGGCAGTACCGATAGCAGAGAACCATTTGGCGCCGTTATTGATAATAATCGGGACATTCGCCCAGGTTTCTACATTGTTCAGGTTGCTGGGTTTGCCCCAGAGTCCACTGTCCGAGGTATGAACGTATTTAGCTCTCGGCTCACCGACCTTACCCTCCAGTGACGCCATCAGAGCGGTCGATTCACCGCATACGAAAGCACCACCGCCGCGGCTGACCTTGACATGGAAATTGAAGCCACTACCGAGGATATTGTCGCCCAGCAAACCATATTCCTCGGCCTGTTTCAGAGCAAGAGTAGCATTCTCAACGGCTAACGGATATTCGTGCCGGACGTAGATATAACCTTCCTGCGCGCCGATAGCAAAGGCACCGATAATCATCCCTTCCAGAATGGAGTGGGGATTACCTTCCATCAGACTTCTATCCATAAAAGCGCCGGGGTCGCCCTCGTCACAGTTACAGATAATGTATTTCAAATCGCCTTTCGCTTTGCGGGTGGATTCCCATTTTCGGCCGGTGGCAAAGCCGCCACCGCCGCGTCCACGTAAGCCGGAGGCTTTTATTTCCTCGATAATGCTTTCGGGTTTCATAGTACTAAGGGCTTTGGCCAGTGCGCCATACCCGCCGAAAAAAATATAATCGGCGATAACCTTGGGGTCGATTTGCGAACTATTGGCCAGTACTAGTCTCTTCTGCTTGGCATAGAAAGGCACTTCGTGTTCGTGGATAAACTGCCCGGTGAGAATCGGGTCTCGATACAGCAAATGGTCGACTGTCTTGCCGTTGAGCAGCGTGGTTTCGACAAGTTCCGCGACATCCTTGGCGCGGACACGCTGGTAAAAAATACCCTGCGGCTCGATTGTGACCAGGGCGCCGTGCTGACAGAAACCACGGCAACCGCTGACTTTCACGTCAATTTTGTCTTCCAGCCCGCGCTTTTTCAGTTCTTCTCTAAGTGCTTTGATGACCTCGCCGGAGCCCAATGCGGTACAACCCGTGCCGCCGCAGACACTGACGATAGTTTTCTTGGGATCGCGATTTTTAACGATGGACTTTCGTAATTCTTCCAGTTCCATCAGGGAACTTAACTTTTTCAATGTCATATTCCTCTCTCTGTTTTCAAACTCTCGCGGTATTTATCTACGAGCGGTTTGACGGATTCAATTCTCATCTCGCCGTTGTATTTCTCATCAACGATAACGATGGGGCCGAGGGCACAGGCGCCGACGCAGTTGACGGTCTCCAGTGTAAAGTCCAGATTCTCGTCGCTTTCGCCGGCCTTAATATTCAGTTCTCTTTCGAAAGTCTCCAGGATTCTTTCCGAACCACGAACGTGGCAGGCAGTGCCCATGCAAACGGAAATCTGGTGGCGGCCCCGGGGAACGAGAGAAAACGCCTTAAAGAATGTGGCAACACTGTATACTTGAGTCAGTGGCACATTCAATAATTCATGGAGGTCGATCAATGCCTCTTTGGGTAGATAACCTATTTCAGTCTGAGTATCCTGAAGAATCGAGACCAGCATCGAACTATCGCTATTATATTTTTTAACAATGGCCTCAAGTTTGGTTTTCAATTGCTTTCGGGTCAACTTCATTTGGATTTCTCCTTGATGATTTCAAATTCCTTGATTACTCTCTCTTGAATCTGCTTCACCGTGCCTTCCGAAAGGTGGCGGAACCGACCCTGAAGTTTGAAATAATCCTGTATCGGTCTCAGCGGCGACGGGTCATAGCTGAGAGTATATTTACCATTTTCGACTTCGTACAGGGGGAAAACACCAGTTTGTACGGCCAGTCTGCCGAGTCTGACTGACAGGTCGGTAGCCGATCGCCAGCCGGTGGGACAGACAGAGAATACACTGATAAAAGCCGGCCCGTTAACTTCCAGTCCCTTTTTTACTTTTCTCATCATGTCAAAGGGATAGCTGGGAGAGGCGGTGGCAACATAAGGAATCTCGTGGGCGGCCACAATCGCCGGCATATTCTTCTTCCAGGATTTTTGTCCGATACTTTTCTTGCCCGCCGGAGAGGTAGTGGTGGACGCTCCGAAAGGTGTAGCAGACGACCTCTGAATACCGGTATTCATGTAGGCCTCATTATCGAACATGATATACAGGAAGTCGTGGCCTCTTTCCAATGCGCCCGATAATGCCTGAAAACCGATGTCGCTGGTGGCGCCGTCACCACCCATGGCAACGACTTTGGTGCCTTTCGCGGGTATTTTGCCCTTTCTTTCCATAACTTTGATAGCACATTCAACACCGGAAGCAACCGCAGCCGTATTCTCAAAAAGGGTATGTATCCAGGGCATATCCCAGGCTGTGGCCGGTAATTGGGAAGATACGACCTCCATACAACCGGTGGCATTGGCGACGATAATATTACTGCCGATTGCTTTACAGGCAATCCTGACCGCCAGAGCCTCACCACAACCGATACAAGCGCGATGCCCCGGCGCAAATCCGTCAATCTTGGGCGCGATACGCGCCGCATAAACTCCTAAATTTTCCATTATTCTTTCACCCCGAACATTTCAAATTCTTTCTCCGCGCCGGTATTTGTGATGCCCGAACCCTTTTTAACCATTCCCTCAAATTCCGCGACGGTTAAATCTCTGCCACCTAAACCGCCGACGAAACCGACGATCTTGGGATGTGTTTTTTCACTATATAACGCCGATCTGACTTCGGAATAAGCCGGACCACCGGGACCGCCGAAGGAAAACGCTCGATCAACAACAATCAGGAGCTCGGCATTACCGACTGCTGCGCGCAGTTCTTCAAAGGGGAAGGGACGCCAGAGACGAAGCTTCAGCAAACCCACTTCCTGGCCTTCATTGCGCATCTTATCGACGGCGGTCATAGCGGTTTCGCCGAAACTACCCAGTGTCATCAACAAGGTTTTAGCGCCCTCGGTGCGATATTTTTCAACCGCATGGTATTGACGTCCGAAAGCCTTGGCAAATTCAGCCCAGAGTTCCGTGATTACTTTCTTGGAGTCTCTGATGTTTACTTCCTGCGCTTTTTTCGCTTCGGTATAAATGAACGACGGCGCAAAAGCACCCATGGTCAGCGGTTTATCCGGATTAAGCGGTAAAGGATAATTGATGGGTGGCAGGAAACGGTTGACTTCTTCCTGCGAAAGGAATTCTATCGGCTCGACGACGTGAGTCAGATAGAAACCGTCGCAATGTACCATCACGGGCAACAGAACCCTGTGGTCTTCCGCGATGCGGAAGGCTAACAGAGTGGTGTCAAAAGCTTCCTGTCCGTTTTCACAAATCATTTGAATCCAGCCTGTATCACGCACGGCCATCAAATCCGACTGGTCGCCCCAGACATTCAAAGGCGAAGACAGCGCGCGATTGGCGACAACCATCACTATCGGCAAACGCATGGCGGAAGCGACGTAGAGAACCTCGTGCATTAATTCCAGACCCTGACCGGCGGTAGCGGTAAAGGTGCGAGCGCCAACCCCGGAAGAGCCCAGACAGGCGCTCATGGCTGAGTGCTCCGATTCTACGGGGATATATTCGGCGTCCAGTTCGCCGTTAGCCACAATTTCCGCCATCCGTTCTACGATATGCGTTTGAGGCGTGATGGGATAAGCTGCTACGACATCGACGTTAGCCAGTTTAGCGGCTTCGGCGATGGCCAGAGATACTTCAATGCCTACCTTTTTACCCATTATGCCTCCTCATTTATCATGGAAATTACGCCTGTAGGGCATTCTTTAGTGCATATGCCGCACCCTTTGCACCAATACATATTGGCTTCAAAATTGCCCTCGGCATTCTGCTGGATGCATCCTTCCGGGCAATAAATCTGACAAACGCCGCACTTGATGCATTTCGTAAAATTATAAGTGGGCTTTTGAGAACGCCAATCACCGGTGCGGTATTCTCTCGAACTGCCCGGTTCGGTGACAATACACCCGATGTTCAAATCTCTCCAAGTCAATTCATTTTCATTCTTTTTCAAGTTGGATCTACTCCTTTACCTTTGTCTCTTCGTACGCTTTCTTCACGGCATTGAAATTTTTCTCTGCCAGACGATCAAAACGCTCTCTGATGGGTTCGACCAGCGACTCCATTTTGACCACTGCCACTGCTTTGAGCAATGCGCCTAACATGGTGGTGTTCACGATCGGAACCCCTAATACTTCACGGGCAATTTTATTGGCATCAACCAGCGCCAGTTTCCAATCTGTCCCGAAGTCCTTTTCAATGGTCGCAAAATCCTTGCTGGTGTTAATGACCAGAATACCCTTGGGTTTCAAACCCGACGTGACTTTGACCACGCTGAGCAATGTGGGATCGAGGACAATGACCACGTCCGGTTCTCTGATTTCAGCGCGCACCCGGATCGGTTTTTGGCTATCGATGCGGTCGAACGCGACTACCGGCGCCCCTCTACGTTCGGGACCGAACGCGGGGAATGCCTGAGCGTACTTTTCTTCGATAATTGCCGCTTTTGCCAGCAATTCCGCCGAGGTGACAGCACCCTGTCCTCCGCGTCCGTGCCATCTTATTTCAATGAGTCCAGTTTTACTTAACAAATCACCCTCCAACAATATGTGTAAACTTACTCCATAAAAAAGTACCCCTAGGGCGACTCGAACGCCCGCAACCGGCTTCGGAGGCCAGTGCTCTATCCAACTGAGCTATAGGGGCACCATATCCAAACTAATTATAGTACTTTAACCCAATTGCGTAAATATAAGGGAAAAGGGGGTAGTGGTTCAATTTCAATGAAATTGAACAAATTATTCATAGATTACTCGATTAGTTTGTCAGATGTCATTGACAAAATGGTTAACAGTGATATAATAGCGGGGAAGAAAGGAGCGAATTAAATGTTTGTTATCGGAGATAAAATAACCATTATTGAATATGCTGAAAATAAATACAACGGAAAACATGGTGAAATTTTATTCGCCGAAACGGGGATAAAGAGAAATACTCAGCCTATTGTTGTTGACCTCCCCAAGTTAGAAGCTGAACCTCGTTACATTGTAAAATTAGATAGTGGCGAAATAGTAAAGTATCTACGCGAGCAAGAACTTCAGAAATTTACTGTATAGCATGACCTTTGATCTAACTATCCTTACAATGGAAGATTGTATAAAATTACTACCGTATTCAAGTAATTTTTAGGAGGAGAATAACTAATGGCTTACTCAGAATCATTCGAAGCTAATTTGTCTGAATTCCTAGATGAGCAGTTTCAAGGACCTTTAGAGATTGATACGCAGGCTCTGGATACCCATGAAGAGATGAATGCTCTGGCAGAGGAATGGTGTAAGGCTGGAATGCAGTTAAGAGAAAACGCAACTACAACTGAAGATAAGTTCGCTGTTTTCCAGATCCAATCTTTGGGACGTTTGATGGAGGCTATCAGCTACGCAGTACCCACTCAAAAGAGACGCTGAACTAATTCTGACTTTTGATACAGAAGGCATTTTAATAAAAGAATGATGGAAATGCAAAATAATAGGACTCGCAATAGTTTCGCGTTAAGATATGCCCATGAAAAATAAAAATAAATTCTGGCAACTATATGTAGCGGCTGCAATTATTATCATATTAATAATTGCTGTTACATTATGGCGTAGTTTTTTCAGCAGTTCTAAACCGGTGAGTTCTGCCGATGAGTATTCCCAAGCCCAATTAATTCTTACTACAGTGGGTTTAGTAGGAGTCGTATTTTCGCTTCTATTTGCTACAGATCAGTTTTCTCAATCTCAAAGACGACCGGAGCTTTCACTTGTATTATCAGACTCAAAAGAGGATTCCATTACCATTATGGTTCCCAAGCAAGGGGCACAAGGGCAAAAGATAAAATTCTATATAGAAAACAAGGGCACTAATGTGGCCATTTGGTTTGAGTGTGTAACCGATTTATCAAAATTACCTGTTGGAGCACCGGTCTTTAAATACCCTAGTTGGGACACGGAAGATGTGCATGTAACTATGAACAATCTTAATTTTGTATTTAAGAGTTTAGGTAGTTCAGCAGCATTTATTTCTGCGCCATTAGACATTGGCAGCATTGAATTCTTTTCTAATTCTCAATTTGAATATGAACATCAATACGAATTGCCATACCAGATATTTACAGATTCGCAAAAACCAAAGGATGGTAAGCTGTTCGTCAAATTTGAAAAAACTTCTACATAAAATCGGACTTAAAAAGGCCTATTCAGTAGATTTTACAATTTCCTCAATTATCCAGATATGATCCGCCACTCCCAATTACGCATACCTGACAATCAGCAATAACCAGCAAATGCCCACTACCAGAATCATCGCCGGCAAGGCGTATTTACAGTACTTGCCCCAGGAAATATGATAGCCTTCTCTTTCAGCGATGGCGATACCGACAACATTGGCCGAAGCGCCGATAGGTGTGCCGTTACCACCGATATCCGTGCCCAATGCCAAGGTCCACGCCAGGGGAGGCAAAGGCAGACCGGTGGCCGCCAGGCCTTTGATGACCGGTATCATGGTAGCCGCCAACGGGATATTATCGACAATCGAAGAAGCAAAAGCTGAAACCCACAGGATAATAGTAATGACCACGATGAGACTCCCGCCGGAAACCCGGCTGATAAAGTCGGCCAGCGTCTTTAACGATCCGGTCTGCTCCAGCCCGGAGACACAAATAAACAGACCGAAGAAGAACAGTAAAGTCTGCCAATCGACCTTCCTTATTATATGAAGGGCATCTTTATAGCCGAAAATCAGCGTGAGTCCGGCAGCAATCACCCCTATAAGCGCCACGGACATACCCGTCTGCGCATGGGTAATTAAAAGAATCACTACCAGCAGGAAAATGGCGATGAATGTAAAAAACAACCCACGGTTAACGATAGCCTTCTCCGGGTCGGGATACTGATTCGGGTCGGTCGATATCCGGCCCTGGGAAGATTTAAGTGACTTCCTGAATACAAAATAGAAATATATCAGCGCGATAATCATCCCTACCCAGGCAATCAGACCGGTATTCACCAAAAAATCGGAGAAGTGATAGCCTAAAGACGTGCCGATAATAATATTTGGAGGGTCACCGGCCATCGTGGCGGCTCCGCCGACATTGGCGGCGAAGATTTCCGCAATGATGATGGGCACCGGATCGAATTTCAGCAACCTGGCCAGTTCAATTGTCACCATGGCAAAAAACAAAAGAACCGTGATGCTATCGATGAACATAGACAGAAAACCGGCCAGCAAAGTAAAGGCAACCATGATAGCGACTACTTTATATTTTACTAACTTTGCTACATATAAGCAGAGCCAGCGAAAGAGACCGGCCTTACTTAAGCCTTCAACCATGACCATCATACCGGCGATGAAAATGATGGTCTGCCAGTTTACACCGATAGACTCGAAGGGATTATGACCGGGCACCCAGAAGGCAGCCTGTCCCAGTTGCCCGAAGTTCAGCACGTGTACGACGGTGGAAGGGCTCTTCATTATTATAAGGAAGACAAACAGAATAGTGAGCGACCCACCCATTAGCGCCGGAACGTAACGGGGCAACCTGTTAATAATGATAACGACGAACATGAGGAGAAAAATAACTACAGCGAAAATTTGAGCCAGCATGTGGGTAGATTTTACCTTTCAAATTTTTTTACACTAGATGCTATATTTTAACACAACAATGTTTCAAGAGCGGAGTTTTGTAACAAATCAAATTTAATAGTCAATATTCAAGAATCAATAATCAGGATTTGGAGGAAAAGACAGATCGTGGGTTTCACCCACCCTACCCTAATAGGGGTCTGTTAGGGGCGTCGGGTTCGTACATCAATTAATCATTGAGTGCCCTCGGAAACACGTCCCTATACGAATTTTGACTCTTTCCCTTTCGCAAAAGGCGTTAAGTCCCATGCTTGTCACGTGAGAGGTCAGGTAGGATTTTTTGTAGATCCCAGCCTTTGTTAAAATAGCCCCAATGTAAGAATGCGGTTAAGTTTTAATATTCTGGATTCCTGCCTTCGCACGAATGACAATGGAGGGTTACACATATTATACATTTGCTTGTCAAAGCACCTACGGCATTCGCTTCGCGAAGTACTTTAGCCTACGTGTTCTGTCCATACCGACGAAAGTCCATAGGTACTGAACGGAGTGAATGTACGGTATCCAGATGAGTTTAAACGGATTCTGGCTTGTAATAAGAAGGACAAGTAAAAATCTACCAATTTTTAACTACTACAACACCCCAACTCCAGACCTCTTCCCCAGTGGTGAAGAGGATTTGTATATCCAAGAGGGGCTTAACGCCTACATTTGCTTTGCAAAGTACTATAGCCTCTTGGACTCCCTTTAGAAGAGTATGGCTTTTATATGAATAATTAAGCACCTACCCAAGCAGGTTCATACCGATGAAATTCGGTATCCAATGGTTCCAGCGTCTAAATAATCACCGAACAGGCAGGGACGCCTGTTCCTCCAGAGGCGAATTTGGAGTGACTTTACTTAACGTGGGGGTTGATTTTAAAGAGTTCGAAATAGGCTTCGAACCACTTCTTTTTGATTTCATCACTCCAGGCGGGGTCGAAGTGAGGGAACTTATCAGCCAGCATTTGATGCCATGGTAATAATTCTGGCATTTTATTTTCTGTAAATGGCACTATAAAATTCTCGGTTGTCCTAGTGCCAACTTTTTTAATGGTATTCCTGGTATTGGCATTGGTACGTGGCATTTTTCTTTTTTTGGTAATTTGTGGGGATAACGGTATGCCCGCGTCCTTGGAAAATTCCGTAAAGAATTTAATACATTTCCGGCAGACATCACTCTTCATTCTATACGTATTCTGAAAGACGTCTTCAAGCTCGGCATAGGTGGCGTTTTGTGTATCCAGTGTGCTCTTCAGGATAAAGGCATAAGCTTCATCGGCCACCTGCCGCATCAAGGCAGCGCGATGCTCTCCGCTGGTAGCAGAGACCAACAATTTTAAACGGGGTAGCGGCCTGGTATTACTGTCAACCAGATTCAAAAAACGCATCGCCGACATTAGTTGGGTGCCGGTGCTGCCGGAAAACATTTCGCCCCAATAACTGCGGTCGATGCGAGTGGGTAATTGTTGCTGTAACTTGCCTAAAAAACTTTCAAAGGTTTTATATGAAACGTAAGGAGGGGAATGCTTCCTTCCTTCGTCGGTTGTCATAGTGCCACCTCACTTAGTGTTTTTATTATATGCCAGTAGTTTTTGGTTTTCAATAGTTTTTGGAATTTTCCAGGACAAAATTTTTAAACATATCAGGACAAAATGGAAACAGTAAGGACAATTTTTGAATATGGGTTTTGGTACCTTTACTATTGTATATAACAGTATTATCCGGGAGCGTCTTTAAAGAGGAGTACTAATATGGAAACAACCATCGAGTACGATAGTATATCCACAGGTGTCGTAAATCACAACCTCAGCGCTTCAGGGGAACCTTCCTCGGCCAATGGCCTTAATTCACCGAGCGGTTTTCTGGCAGAACTCTATCTCACACCGAGAATTGAAACCCAAAGTAATCTAATGAATGGTAAATGGCATATCCATTATCGTGAATAAATAGACACATAGAAAATTGTAGGAGGAAACAATATTAATATGAAGAGAACTAGGATTTCAGCGATTGACGTTGGCACCACCAAAGTATGCTCAGTGATGGGCGATATAGATGAAAAGAACAACGTCCGTATCCTGGGAGTCGGCGTATCCGCTTCTCAGGGACTCACCAAAGGGATGGTAGTCAACCTCAATGAAGCCCGGGAATCAATCCGGGAATCAGTGCACAAAGCGGAACGCACCGCCGGCTACAAAATGGAATCGGCTTGCGTCGGTGTTACGGGCAGACATATCAGCTCCGTAAACAACAAGGGCGCTGTAGCGATTTCACGAAACGACCGATTGGTACGCCCCGAAGACTTGAAGAGAGTCCTCGAAGTAGCCCGTTCCGTAGAAGTCCCGACCGACCAGAAAGTCCTGCATGTCATTCCCCGTGCCTATACCGTGGATGGCCAAGATGGGGTTAAAAATCCCGTTGGGATGCATGGTTTCCGGCTGGATGTAGAAACTCACATCATTACAGCCGCTGCGACCTCGGTACAGAACCTGACCAAATGCATCCGTGGCATAGGCATTGAGATTGATGACCTGATCTTAGAGCCATTAGCCGCCGCTGAAGCGGTCCTGGAACCCGAAGAGAAAATCGATGGTGTAATGATGGCTGATATTGGTGGCAGTACCACTGACATCGCTATTTTCAAAGATAATTCAGTATGCTTCACCTCCGTCCTGCCCGTGGGCGGATACCAGATTTCACGTGATATCTCTATCGGACTGGGGCTTACCTTTGAAGCCGCCGAAGAGTTAAAGAAGAAATTCGGGGATGTAACCCCCTGGCATGGAGAAGCCCCGGAAGAAGATAGGACCTTAACCTTAGGGCAACATAGCGTTTCATCTCATGACCTTAGTGAGATAATCCGCGCCCGTGTTGAAGAACTCGTCCGCCTGATTGTTATGGAATTGCCGGATAAAGATTTTGCCCACTCTATTCCTGCAGGCTTAGTGCTGACCGGCGGCGGTGCCAACCTTAGCGGTCTCGCAGAATTATCTCATGATATCGTCCGCTTCCCTGTAAGAATCGGTGTGCCTCCGGCACTACCGGGTGTATCCGATGCGCTTTGTGATCCGGCTTATGCTACCAGTCTTGGTCTGATGCTCTGGAGAAGCAGAAATGCCAGCGCGCAGATGCCAAAAGCCAAGGGCGGAATTCGCGGGTTTGTTTCACCGGTACTCAGAATGTTCCATTAAGACCTGAGACTTCAGTAAGTCTAGAGATAAGGAGCGCCAAATATGTCGAAAAGTAATTTTGTCCCCGTGGGGGCAAACATCAAAGTAGTTGGTCTCGGCGGAGCCGGTTGTAACGCCATCACCAGAATGGTACGTGAACAAATCCGTGGCGTCGAGTTTATCGCAATGAACACCGATGTGCAGCAACTGGCCATCACCGAAGCATCAGTCAGATTGCAACTCGGAGAACGTCTTTGTCGCGGTATGGGCGCCGGCGGCGACCACGAAGTGGGACATAAAGCCGCTGAGGAAAGCAAAGACGAAATCAAAGAAGCACTCAAAGGCGCTGATATGGTCTTCGTTACCGCCGGTATGGGCGGCGGCACCGGCACAGGGTCGGCCGCGGTTGTGGCGGAAATTGCCAAACAAAGCGGCGCTCTGACGATTGCCATTGTCACCAAGCCATTTAATTTTGAAGGAAAACATCGGCTTCAGAATGCCGAAGCCGGCATTGAAGACATGGTCGGTAAAACGGACACGCTGGTCATCATCCCGAACGACCGACTGTTGCAACTTTGCGACCAGAAGACGAGCATGGATGCCGCCTTTAGAATCGCCGATGGAGTATTGCATCATGGTGTGCAGGCAATCGCCGAGACGATCACCGTTCCCGGACTGATTAACCTCGACTTTGCCGATATCCGTACCATTATGAAAGATGCCGGACCGGCCTGGATGTCCATTGGTAGAGGCACCGGCCCGAATCGTGCAATCGATGCAGCTAAAGAAGCCCTCGCCAGCCCGTTACTCGATGTCTCCATGGACGGCGCAAAAGGGGTGTTGTTCAATATTACCGGCAGCAGCAACCTGACATTGTTTGAAGTCAACGCAGCTGCTGAAATCATCAAACAGACCGTCGACCCGAATGCTAATGTCATCTTCGGTGTCGCTTTCGATACGAACATGAACAACGAAATCCGCTTGACGCTTATCGCCACCGGTTTCGCGAATGCACAAGGCGTAAGTAGCGCCGCGCATGAGAAGGAAATTACAAAGCAGCTCAAGGACTTGAAACCTGACCAGTATGATACCCCATCCTTCCTGCGACAACGCGCAGTACCCCAGGCCCGGACTATGCCTGCGCCTGCACCGGCAATTAATAGGGTTCGCTAGAAAGGTTGTATTAATTACGCATCTGAATTATTGACAAAACTGTGCTTGAAACCGTATATTGAGAATATCTAACATTTAATTGGAGATAAATCGAAATGGGCAGAAAACAGGAAAAAGCACAGCAGAGAAAGACTTATCAGGATAACTTCAAAGGCGTCAAACACGGCCATGGCGGACGCTCGATCCGGAAGAAGGACGAGGCAGCTCTCGGCAAGTAGTTTTTGGAAAGGTATACCGTCAGGATACGGCCCCCCGTCACCGTAATGGTGATTTAATATATAGAGCGGATGACCAAAGGGTTTATTCTATATATATCCTTTGGTCATCCGCTTTTTGGGACTATAAAGATGGTAAAAGGCAACAGGTAATACTGTTTTTCTCGACTAGTCCAAGATATAACGATAATCCCCTAAAATATATATTGCGTTTATAACGGAATTACTGCACCAGTATCGCCCGCAAATACCCGGTTACTACATAAAACCACTTTTTTAACTCTTTGGGGATAAAAAACGACTGCGTAACTGACCGCAACCGGCATCGATATCCTGTCCCCGGCTCTGGCGGAGAGTGCAGTTGATGCCTCTATTCTTAAGTTCCTGCTGAAAAGCCAGAACCTTATTCTTCGGGGAAGGTCGGTAACCCTGATTGCTGACGTTATTGGCAGCAATGAGGTTAACGTGGCAGTTCATGCCTTGAATTAAATCAGCCAGCATTTGTACTTGAGCAGGAGAGTCGTTGACGCCGTCAAAGAGCGCGTACTCGAAGCTGACACGCCGCCCCGTCTTTTCAAAGTATTCCCTGCACGCCAGGATAAGTTCCTCAAGAGGGTATTTTTTGTTGATTGGCACCAGTTTATTCCGTAAGGTATTATCGGCGGAGTGCAGTGAAATCGCCAGTCCTACCTGCAATTTCTCGTTGCTTAAACGTTTAATCCCAGGCAGTAAACCGGAGGTGGAAACAGTCATACTGCGGGCGCTTAATCCGAAACCGTCCGGTGAGTTCAACATCTCAATTGCCTGCCACAGCGTATCATAGTTAGCCAACGGTTCACCCATCCCCATAAACACGATGTTGTCAATCTTATCCCCTACCCTGCCGTTACTTCCATCCTGTAATCTACGCGCGAAGTATAAAACCTGGTCGGTGATTTCTCCCGGCGTTAGATTTCTTTCAAAGCCCTGTTGGCCGGTAGCACAAAACGGACAGCCGATGGGACAGCCGACCTGGGTTGACAAACAAACTGTGTAGCGATGGGATTTGTGTTTATGCACAGGCGCGGAGGCCTGTGCCACTAATTTTTCATTGTCTGTATGGTGGGTTAGAGCCTGCCCCGTACTTGATACGGGGCGTCCCTGCCTGTCCTTCTCAATAGAATAACCCATCAACGCTGCTTCTACCGTTTTGCTGTCGTTCAGACTAAAAAGAACTTTAACCGTGCCGTCCCTGGCAATTGTTTCGTGGGCCGGGATTAAAGTATGCAAGTTTACTTGCACTGCCAATTTTTGGCGGAAAGAAAGCGGGAGGTCGGTCATTTCATCCCAGGAAACGGCAAGCTTCTGGTAAATCCAGACTAATAATTGTTTGGCGCGGTAACCCGGTTCTCCCAGAGAAATTACTAGTTTATTGATATCTTCGACGGTCAGATCAGTTAGAAAAACAGACATACCTAATTATACTCCAAGCTTTAATAAGATTTGGTTCGTAATCCTGCTTTCTATCCATATCGGTTCGGTGACAGTGGCAGGGATTGTACTTCAGCCGGTATACGGTCCTCCCGGAAAATGATGTTAACAAACAGGCAGCGACGCCTGTTCCACCATAGACAAAGGAACGTCACAAAGTATTGGTGTCTGGATTCCGTGTCGTAGCACGGAATGGAGAGTGCTACTAATTTCCTATTAAAACCGACTGCTGAACGCTGATGACTCTCAGCCCTTAATACTATTCGCTTTTTAGCTTCACTTCGTGTATAATGATAAATGGTAAACCTCAGGACTGATTATTTTATGTATCACATCTGGAATTACTTTCATCTGCAACGCTTCCGAATAGCGTCTCTCAATTAGTCTGGGATTGAGCGCTTTAGCAAGCAAACGTCCTTGAAATTCCTTCTGTTCTTACTTTTCCCTGTTTTTCAACTTGAAGATTATTATGCATTGTATTATGTAAATTATTAAGGATAAAACAAGTATTATGAAGTACCGTAATGACATCAGAAACATCGCAATCATCGCCCATGTCGACCATGGCAAAACGACCCTGGTAGATGCCCTGCTCAAACAGAGTCACGTCTTCCGTGAGAATCAGGACACGGTCGATTGTATTATGGACAGCAACACACTGGAAAGAGAAAAAGGCATCACGATCCTGGCGAAGAACACAGCCATCATGTATAAGGATGTCAAAATCAATATCATCGATACTCCCGGCCACGCCGATTTTAGCGGCGAGGTAGAACGCGTCATTAACATGGCGGATGGATGTTTGCTGCTGATCGACTCGGTGGAAGGGCCGATGCCACAGACCAAGTTTGTTTTACGGGAAGCTTTTAAGAAGAAGCTCAAAATCATCGTAGTGATTAACAAAATCGATAGACAAAACGCCCGCATACCGGAGGTTCTGAAATTCACACAGGATTTATTCCTGGAACTGGCTACCGATGCCGAGCAGCTTGATTTTCCGGTGCTTTACGCCAGCGGCCGGGAAGGCGTAGTCGTGACGGAGCCCGGGATGGAAGGTAAGGATGTAAGTCCGCTCTTCGATATGATCCTGGAAAAGGTACCGCCACCGCAGATTGAAGAAGGCCCGTTCCAGATGCTGGTTTCAAACCTGGATTATGATACTCACAAGGGCAAAATCTCCATCGGGCGTATCTGGCGCGGCAAGGTCTCCCCGCATGACATGGTCGTTTGTTTAGGCGCAGACGGAAGCCAGACCCGATATGAAATCGCCGAAGTCTTCACCCACCTCGGTCTCAAACGATTGGAAGCTCAGGAAGTCGAGGCCGGCGATATTGTCGCCGTTACCGGCGTTAAAGAAGTTACTATCGGTGATACCCTGGCCAGCCCTGAAGCGCCGGAAGCTTTACCGCGTATTGAAATCGGAGAACCGACGGTTGAGATGACCTTTGGCGTCAACACCTCTCCATTTTCCGGAAGAGAAGGACGATTTAGCACAACCCGTCAGTTAAGGGAAAGGCTGTATCGTGAGCTGGAATCAAATCTCAGTCTCAGAGTCCAGGATTCAGACAGAACCGATACCTTTATCGTCAAAGGACGCGGTGAATTGCACCTGTCGATTCTAATCGAAACGATGAGGCGGGAAGGTTATGAGTTCGAGGTTTCCAAACCCGAAGCCATCACTAAAATGGTTGATGGGAAACTGATGGAGCCAGTGGAAGCATTGACTATCGACACCAAAGAAGAATATATCGGTATTGTCAACGAATTACTGAGCAAACGTCAGGCCGAGATGAGCGACATGCGCAATGACGGTAAAGGCAACGTCCGCATGGAATTTCACATCCCGACCAAGGGACTTATCGGTTTCCGCAGCGCTTTTCTCACCGCCACCCGCGGCAGCGGCGTAATGAATACAATCTTCCTGGGTTACGAACCGTGGAAAAAAGATATCGGAACGATCCGCAGCGGCGTGCTGGTGGCATCCGAAACAGGGGTTTCTGTGACCTACGGTTTGAACAATGCTCAAGAGCGCGGACTGCTTTTCATCGGGCCCGGCGTGCAAGTTTATGAAGGCATGATCGTCGGTCAAATTCAACGTTCGCGGGATATCGCCGTCAACGTCTGTAAAGAAAAGAAGATGACCAATATCCGCTCCTCAACTTCCGATATTGCCATCAAACTTACGCCGGCGATAATATTCAGTCTGGAGCAATCCATTGATTTTATCAATCGCGACGAACTGGTAGAAATTACGCCGGAGCATATCCGGTTACGCAAGAAAATATTACAGGAAACAATGCGGTTGAGAGAAATTTCCGCCATCCGTCGGAGTGAAGAAGAACAAGACTGATACCAAATACCGATATCGAAACCCAAAATACGCCACTCTAATTCGATTTATTAAATCAGGAGAGAGTATTTAATGGAACAGACTCCCCTACCCGCTACGCAAGAGGTAGAACCGACCGGTTGCTGTCCGCCCTTCGACCCCGCTTCGTGGCAGGAAAAAGAATTCATCTGGTATAATAAACCGTTTGTGAAAGACCACATCATCAGCTTTTTACACTTGCCGCTCACATTAGGGAACACGGTCAAAAAGAATGCGAAAAAGATAGCCAAAGCTCAGGCTGATTCCCCTGAATACCTGATGTTGATCGATGAAAATTCAAATTGGGGCGCTGATATTTACCTCGAAGTCACCAAAGTAGTACCGCGTGCCAGAATGACGACGATTTCCGGCACCGTCATAACGAAAGTCTTCGAAGGTCCCTATAAGAATATCGGGAAATGGGCGAAAGAAATGGATGATTATGTAAAGTCTAAAGGTAAACTTGTAGAAAAGATCTATTTCTTTTATACTACCTGCCCCAAATGCGCCAAGGCTTACGGTAAAAACTACGTGGTGCTGTACGCAAAGGTTAGCTGACTAAGCTATATTTTGTCATTCCTGCAAAGGCAGGAATCCAAGTATTATCGGGATCCATTTGATTTCTTACCAAGCATACAATCAAAAAAAGAGGCTACCTCCCATCCTTGAGATTGCTTCGCTTCACTCGCAATGACTATCGTGCGTAAATCTGCTAGAATTACGTTTAATAATCGATTTGATCGTAAGAACCGCATCTAGCTGAATAAAATGGACACAACCGCTAAAACAAACTCCTTTAAAGCTAAATTAAAAACGTTCTTCTCCGGTCTGGTACCGCTTTTTATTCTGGCGCATTTCATGCATCATATTCCGGGATTTCTCATCCAGCCTCTCTCTCCGTACATCCGCGACACTTTTCACCTGGATTATTCACAGATAGCGTGGCTGGCTTCGGCTTATACTTTCGCTTACGGCATCAGTAACCTGCCCGCCGGCTGGCTCGGCGGTCGTTTCCCGCCCAGGTTAATCATCACTGTCGGCATGGTGGGAGTAGCTGTAGCGGGACTTATCGCGGGTCTGGCGCCAAACTATCTGATACTCGTAATCGCCATGTTACTGATGGGAATTCTGGGAGGCGGCTATCATCCTTCAGCCTCACCGATAATCTCGGATGCCACTTCTCCCGAAAAACGCGGGCAGGTTCTCGGGTTACATCAAATCGGGGGCACCATGGCCAATATCCTGGTCCCACTCTTTGCCGCCGCTCTGGTCGGTTTCTTTACCTGGCGCGGTTTATACATCCTGGTGGCTGTTCCCACGATTATTTACGGCATCTACCTGTACTTGCTTTTAAAACGGCAAAATCTGGGGAATGTGCCTCCCAAAACACAAAAAGACGAAACGACCCCCATTCCGGTGAATAAAAAGGTTAATTTACGTCGATTTATTGCGTTTGTCACAATGGGGGTAGCCATAGATGTCTTCATCTCTACCGCAATGAATTTCGTGCCTCTTTTAGTAGTCGATAAATTTCACGGCGCCGAATGGTTAGGAGCGGCACTCCTGCCCCTGGGTCATATTGCCGGATTGGGAGCCGGCCCGCTCGGCGGCCATCTTTCTGATCGCATCGGCAAAATACCGGTGATGTTGACGGTCGGGCTCATATCCGGTCCCATTCTTTACCTGCTGGGTCTGGGGACGCACTGGTGGCTGCTGCCTTTAGTGCTGCTGGCGATGGGCATTTGCGTGTATGTCGCGATGCCGGTCACGGAGTCATACGTCATCAGCAATGTTTCTCCCCAGAACCGCTCCACTGTACTCGGCATTTACTATTTCGCCAGCCGCGGCGGCCCCGCCATTTTACTGCCGATCATCGGTGACCTGATTGACAAGTTGAGCTTTAGTACCGCCTTTACTGCGCTTGGTATCGGGCTTTTTGCCATCACCCTTATTTGTACAGGGTTATTATGGGGGACTAAAGATTGAGAGCTATTTTAACGACATACGTTAACGTTGTTTTGATTTGAATCCGTGTGCTAGAATTACTATGCTCTAAAGATGAATAAAAAAGACCTGAAATACTGGATAGGATTTAGTTTCGTTACCGGCGTGGGGCGTGTCCGCATGAGCCAGCTTGAGAGTTACTTCGGTACTCTGGAGTCGGCTTGGAATGCTTCCGCCGTTGAATTGAAGAAAGCGCATCTTGACGACGGCATTGTTAATGCCATTACCACGTGGCGCCTGCGTCTTTCTCTGGACGAAGAAATGGAAAAGATGAAACGCTATGGCGTACAGGCGTTTACCTGGCACGATGAAGAATATCCGGCCCGTCTCAAAGAGATTTACGATTATCCGCCGATACTGTACGTAAAAGGCATCATACTCCCCGGCGATGAGTGGTGTCTGGCAGTCGTCGGTACCCGACGGGCCACGATCTACGGTAAGCAGGTCACTGAGGAAATCGTAGGCGACCTGGCGCGGAATAACATCACCATTATCAGCGGCCTGGCGCGCGGTGTGGACACGATTGCTCACCAGGCAGCTTTGGAAGCCGGCGGTCGTACGATTGCGGTTTCGGCCTGCGGATTGGATATTATTTACCCTCCGGAAAATCTGGAGTTAGCAAAACAAATAAGTGAACACGGCGCCCTGGTCAGTGAATACCCGTTAGGCACTAAACCGAAGCCGGAGCATTTTCCGCGGCGTAACCGTATCCTCAGCGGTATGAGCCTGGGCGTGCTGGTGACAGAAGCCGGAGAATCCAGCGGCGTGCTGATTACCGCCGATCTGGCATTGGAGCAAAACCGCGATGTCCTGGCCGTGCCGGGTAGCGTGCTTTCCCCGACCAGCAAAGGTACGAATCATTTGATTCAGGAAGGGGCGAAACTGGCGCAGAATTGTCAGGATATTCTACAAGAGCTGAATCTGCGTGCCGTCGCACAACAACTGGAATTCAAGGAAATCATTCCGGCATCGGACACGGAATCGCTGCTACTGAAAAAATTATCTTCAGAACCTTCCCACATCGATGAAATTTGTGCCGGCAGCGGCTTGCCGGTATCGACCGTTAGCAGTACACTGGCAATGATGGAGCTAAAAGGGCTGGTCAAGTCAGCCGGCAGTATGAAATACGTACTGGCGCGTGAAGCCAGAGAAGTTTATGGAGTAAAAGTTGAGTAACAATAAGAAGAATCTGGTCATTGTTGAATCCCCTGCGAAGGCAAGAACGCTCGGACGGATATTGGGCAGTAAATACAATCTCAAAGCATCAATGGGACACATCAGAGATTTACCCAAGAGCCGTTTAGGTGTAGATATCGAGCATGATTTTGAACCTAAATACGTCGTGCCCCGTACCAAGGCGAAAACGGTCAAGGAACTTAAAGACGCCGGCAAGAAAGTAGGCACCATCTACCTGGCAACAGATCCGGATAGAGAGGGAGAAGCAATTGCCTGGCATCTGGCCACCCAAATTCAGCAAGAGGGAGTACCTTTCAAACGGGTCGTATTCCACGAAATCACCGAAGAAGCTGTACTGGAAGCTTTCAAACACCCGCGTTCGGTGGATATGCATCTGGTCGATGCGCAACAGGCACGCCGCGTTCTTGACCGTCTTGTTGGGTACAAGCTCAGTCCGTTGCTTTGGCAAAAAGTCAGGCGCGGTCTTTCCGCCGGTAGAGTGCAGTCGGTTGCCTTACGTATCATTGTCGACCGCGAAAGGGAAATTGAGAAATTCGTGGCGGAAGAATATTGGGTAATCGAGGCGGAACTGGCGAAAACCGATGCATCGAAAGCCGTTAATTTCCGCGCCCAACTGGTAAGTTTTGCCGACGGCACAAAACTGGACATCAATAATCAGCAGAAATCAGACTCTTTGAAAAGCAAGCTGGAAACGGCCAAATATAACGTCGACAAGATTAAAATCAAGAAAGTCGTGCGCCAACCGGCGCCGCCATTTATCACCAGCACACTGCAACAAGAAGCCTGGTATAAACTCAGGTTCTCCGCCGAGCAAACGATGATGCTGGCCCAGCAACTTTATGAAGGCTTACCCATCGGCAAGGAAGAAAGCGTCGGTTTAATCACTTATATGCGTACGGACTCGACAAATGTCGCTCACAGTGCCATAACCGAGACAAGGGAATTTATTAGTGAGAAATACGGTGCCGAATATTTACCGCCGCACGCCCGTGTTTTTACTAAAGCCGTCAAAGGCGCCCAGGAAGCCCACGAAGCCATCCGACCGACCAAAATACATCGCACTCCGGAAGCGGTGAAACCCTATCTGGCCGCCAACCAGTTTAAGCTTTATCAACTGATTTGGAATAGAATGGTTGCCAGCCAGATGTCCGCCGCTCTTTACGATAACACCACCGTAGATATCGAAGCTAAGTGCGGCAGTCCCAAAGATGCATACCTCTTCCGTACATCGAGTTCGGTCAATAAATTCCTCGGGTTTACGGTTCTCTATAATCGGGAGGAAGGCAAGACCGAAGAGGAAACCAGCCGTAAGCCATTACCGCCTCTGGACAAAGGAGATTTACTCAAACTCATCGAGCTTTTTTCGGAACAGCGTTTTACACAACCACCCTCGCGCTTCACGGAAGCCAGCCTCATCCGAACGCTGGAAGAGCGCGGCATCGGGCGTCCCAGCACATATGCTTCGATAATGCTCGCCATCAAAGGGCGGGAATATGTCACGAAAACCAGCGGTATTTTCAAACCCACCGAGCTTGGTATGCTGGTGACCGACCTGCTGATTAAAAACTTTTCCGATATTGTCGATATTGATTTCACAGCTCACATGGAAGACGACCTCGATGAAATCGCCCAGCAGAAGAAAGCATGGGTGGATGTGGTGAAGGAATTCTACACGCCTTTTGAAACCGACCTTAAAAAAGCCTCCGCCGACATCGTAAAAGTTGAAACACCGGTGGAACTGACGGATGAGAAATGCGATAAATGCGGGAAACCGATGGCGATTAAAATCGGGCGTTTCGGTAAGTTCCTCGCCTGTACCGGTTATCCGGAATGCAAGACGACCCGCTCTTACCAGATAAAAACGGGCGTTAAATGTCCGGAATGCGGTAGTGAACTGATACAACGGTTTAATAAGAAAAGACAGATCTTTTATGGATGCAGCAGCTATCCGAAGTGTACATTTGCTGCTAATGCCAAACCTCTGCCCCAACCCTGCCCTGCCTGTGGCGGGTTATTGGTCGAATATAAGGAAGGTAAGGCAAAGTGCACCAAGTGCAGTTACCGCGGCAAACCGGAGGATAAAAAAGAAGAAGTGGCAAGCGCTGTCGGGGTCGCGCAGGAATAGCGAAGGATTTTTCGTCCTGAGGTTACGAAGTACCCGAAGGATCTCCAAATCTACTTAGTAGGCACGGAGACTCCTCTCGACTTTGCTCAAGGACTATAGCCTTCGTCTGCTTGTGGTGGTCTCAGGCTGGTATTTTTATGGGTATAATTTATGCAACCGATTATCAGTAAATACGTCGATTATCTGAAAGTAGGACGGAATGCTTCACCGTATACGATTCGTACTTACATCAGCGCGTTGGTCGGCAATAATACCCGCGGCTCCCAAAAAGGATTTTTCCCTTTTTTGCTGAAGAACAAAATTGACTCGTTGGATAAAGTCAATAAACAAATCCTGCGTGATTATATTATGTGGTTGATGGACCAGAAAGTGGCAAAAACCAGTATTACCTGCAAACTATCCGCCATACGGTCGTTTTATGTTTACTTGCAAAGAGAAGGTCTGATTCAGGAAAATCCAATGGAAAAAATATCATCGCCCAAGCTCGACAGACGATTGCCGTCTTACTTGACCAACGATGAAATAAATCGATTTCTTTTGGCGCCGGACGTTTCGACGCCGACTGGACAGCGTGATAAAGCGATATTGGAATTACTCTATGCCTCGGGTTTGAGGGTCAGCGAACTGGCGCATCTGACACGCAGTCAGATCGATATGGACACGCGGGAAATCCGGGTGATCGGAAAAGGGTCGAAAGAACGTATGGTGTTGATGGGCAAACCGGCCGAAGTGGCTATCGCTGTTTATCTGAAAGAAGGCCGACATAAATTACAGGGTAAAAAGAAAACCGACGCAGTTTTTCTTAATCGTTACGGACAGCAGTTGATTGACCGCCGCATACAAAAAATCGTAAAACAATATGCCAGTAAAAGCGGCATTAATAAAAAAGTGCATCCGCATACCATACGGCATACGTTTGCGACACATTTACTCGACGGCGGGGCTGACTTAAGGGTGGTACAGGAACTGCTGGGACATGCCAGTTTAACCACCACGCAGATTTATACCCACGTTAGCAAAAGTCAGGCGAAAAAGGTCTATCATGCGGCTCACCCCTTGGCAAAAGAAGGAATTGGAAAAAATAATGATAGCAGCTAACCATTGCGAATCCGCCATAGGCGGATGTGGCAATCTCTGTGCCACAACAGACTTTAGAAAGAGTGAGATTGCTTCGTCGTCTTTCACGGAAAGGACTTCCTCTCAATGGAAGTAACAAAACATAGCCATTTTAGAGAGAACGAAAAATGATTAAAGACAGGCTGGCGAAATTACGCCCAGATTTGCCAAAAAGCGAAATAGATGCCGTACTGGTCTCTCAACCGGAGAATAGATATTATCTTTCCGGATTTGATGGCTCGGACGGTTATTTACTCATTACCGCCAAAGACACAATCCTTGCCATTGATTTCCGCTATGTCGAGCAGGTGAAAAGGCAATCGCCGGATTTCACCCTGTTTGAAATCAAGGGTAAAATGTCCGATTGGTTTCCCAAACTGGTTGACGGCTTGAACATCCGCAGACTGGGATTTGAATCCGGCGCAACCACTTTTGCTCAATATCTGCAACTCTCTGAAATCATTACCAATCAAAACATTCCATTAACACTCGTACCGGTTTCGAATCTAGTCGAGAATCTCCGCGCCATCAAAGAATCGGAGGAATTAGATTTCATCCGGAAAGCCGCGGAGATTGGCGACCGCGCCTTCGAATATGTTGCCGACAGGCTGAAAACAGGCATGACGGAACAAGAAATAGCCTGGGCGCTGGAAAGGCATATGCGTGAAAACGGGAGTCAGAGCATGCCTTTCGAGATTATTGTAGGAGCAGGCCCTAATGGCGCTTTGCCGCATGCTCAACCATCTGACCGTCCAATTGCTGCCCACGAACCGATAGTGATCGATATGGGAGCTAAATTCGGAGGGTATAGCAGCGACCTCACCCGCACGATTTGCCTCGGTAAACCGGATAAAACTTTTTTGAAAATCTACGGTATCGTAAGTAAGGCGCAGGAGGCTGCAATCAACGGCATTCAAACAGGCATGTCAGGTATCAAAGCAGATAGTCTGGCTAGAGATATAATAAAAGAAGCCGGCTATGCCGACATGTTCGGGCACGGATTAGGTCACGGTGTGGGACTGGATGTGCACGACCCGGCGCCGCGTCTGAGCTACCTGTCGAACGATGTACTGGTTAACGGCATGGTATTTAGCATCGAGCCTGGGATTTACTTATCCGAATGGGGTGGCGTGCGAATAGAAGACCTGGCGATGCTGGAGGACGGCAAGGTTAAACTGATTTCTCATGCTAAAAAGATGACGCCCTGAGCAAAGCGAAGGGTCTCCCCTCCTACTCAATAGTGTAGGAGATCCTTCGGTTACTGCGTAACCTCAGGACGATATTCAAGACTAAAGAGAGAAGGAATAAGAAAAAGTGTTAAAAGCCGACTTTCATATTCACACCAGATACTCCCCAGATTCCCGCAACGAACCGGAGGACATCGTCAAGCGTTGCCAGAAAATAGGCATTAATTGCATCGCCGTCGCCGACCATAATGCGGTTGAAGGCGCATTACGGATAAAGGAAATTGCACCCTTTAAAGTGATTGTTGCCGAAGAAGTCCTGACCTACAACGGTGAGATCATGGGAATGTTTCTCAAGGAACGCATCGCCAGCGGCATCTCTATTGACAAAGCAATTGCCGCCATAAAAGAGCAGGGCGGGCTGGTATGCATCCCTCACCCGTTCGCTCCTTTGCGGGGACTGCGGTTGACCGCTGAGGAATTTAACCAGCTTGCGCCCAGAATCGATATCATTGAAATATTTAATGCACGTTGTCCTTCAATGCAACCGAACAATAAAGCGAAAACCTTTGCCAGAGAACATAACCTGCCCGGTACTGCCGGTAGCGATTCTCACACCATAGCGGAGATCGGGAATATTTCTGTGGAATTGGAGGATTTTAATAGTCCCGCCGAATTTCTTGAATCCCTCAAGCAGGCTAAGATTCAGGGAAAGCTGTCGGGCCCGTTCGTTCATTTTCACAGCACCATAGCAAAATTCAGGAAGCTTTTTTAAAAAAATCCACTGCAACTATCATTCGGAAGGAGCGTACCGACTGAATGAATCTGGTTGAGGAATAGGGAACTCAATTGGATACAGACTTTCGTCGGTATGTTTATTAGTTACGATACTGTCGGTTTTCAACTTTTATGCCCATTGTGAGCCCTTTGGTATACAAAGTATAAACTCCGCGTGGCAAACGCTGGGAGGGGAACCTCCACTCCACACTAAGATTGCTTCGGATTAGCCTCACAATGAAAATTACGATCTTTTATCTACAACACACGAAACCAAACCGAAGCTTGCCACCTTACGCCTGTCCCGTCTTCGCTACTGGATAATACGAAAATTGGAATCCAGATGGATAGATGTACTTAAATTCCGGCTGGTGTTACTTTCCATACCAGCGAAGGCTGGTATCCAGTTTTCATACATGGATTCTGGCCTACGCCAGAATGATTATAAGTAACATAAGTAAGGTTATTCTCACACTAAAATTTACTTCTGATTTCTTCCAGGTTGGCTTTGGCAATTGGAGCAATAGCGAAGAAATTAGTTAATTTATCGCAGGCATAATCCGCGCACCAGGCGCAATTTTTAACCTTTTTTGCTTTACCGCATTTTCTGATTTCGCAAACCGTACAATAATTAAACGTCATCTTATTATCTGAAGTACATCCATAACAGTTAATGTCTTCCGGCTTGATATTACTGCCGAACTGCTTCGACCATTCCTCTGCCTGTTTCTTTCTCAGGTTATCATCGTTGTTTTTTGTTGCAAGATAAGCGCCGCAATCACTGCAAACCAAACCGCAATATGAAATCATTTTTTCCATTTTTATCTCCTGTTGTTTGTTATAAACTATGTTATATTATAATGCGTACATATGTTCTATTATAGCACCCTTGTCAAGGGTTTTACAGGGGGTTTGAAAAAATCTCATACTAGATGACAATCGGGCAGGCAGAGACGCCTGTCCCACCAGAATTGAAGAATAAGGATCTTGTTAAACTACTAGAGCGCTTCCAATCCCTCTCAATCTCCCCTTAATAAGGGGAGAGGATATCATTCCATGTGCATGAGTATGTCATTGCATTTATCGCGATGGGATGTAACTAAAACAAGAAGGGAGTCACAATGACTCCCTTCTTTAAATACGCACCCTAACTACCCTTAGATTGCCACGTCCTTCCGGAAGAAGGACTCGCAATGACATGAGGGCTATTTTTTGGCTTTCGGTGCATCCTTAGCGGGTTTGACTAGAATCTCATCAATCAGACCGTACTCGACAGCCTGCTTGGGATTCAGGTAGAAATCACGGTCGGTGTCATGAATAATTTTATCCAGAGTTTGACCTGTATGTTTCATAATGATTTCCCGAATAATATCCTGTAAACGCATGATTTCTCGCGCTGCGATTGCTACATCCGATGCCTGACCCTGAGCGCCGCCCATTGCCTGATGCATATGAATTGTCGCATTGGGTAAAGCATAACGCTTGCCTTTAGCACCGGCACATAGCAACACAGTCGCCATGCTGGCAGTCATACCGACACAAATCGTGGAGACATCGGGGCGGATGAGCTGCATCGTATCGTAAATCGCTAGGCCGGCGCTGATGACGCCACCGGGACTATGAATGTAAATATTGATGTCTTTATCCGGGTCTTCTCTATCCAGATAGAGTAACTGAGCAACAATCAGGTTAGCAACCTGGTCGTTAATCGGCATGCCCAGAATAATAATACGTTCCCTGAGCAGGAGAGAATAGATATCGAAGGCCCGTTCGCCTCTGGCTCCGGTCTCGATAACCATCGGGATAACATTCATCGGATCCACGTTCATTTTAAGCCTCCTTCTTTGTTTCTTTTTGACTTTGTGCTATTTCTGTCAATCGCTGAATAGTTTTGCGAGCGATTAACGTGTCTTCAATCGATTCGTGATTACGCTGTGACTCTAAAGCCTTCCTGAGTTCTTCTTTGTCTCCGTTAGAGTTATTAACCATCTCTTCTATCTCGGTGTGAATCTCATCATGGTCGACCGCTATTTTCTCCTGCTCCGCGATCTTGCCCAAGACCAAAGACTCTTCCACCCGTTTTACCGCATTCGGCTTTAATTCTTCCCGCATCTGTTCGATTGTTTTATTAATACTTTTCAAATATGTTTCGATATTCTGGCCGGTACTCTGCAGGAAACGTAAGTTACGCTCCAAGGACCGCTGGACTTCTGCTTCAACCAGAATCGGCGGATACTCCACCTGACTCATAGCGGTAGCCGCTTCTATCACCTTGTCTTCGAAATCCCGTTTGCACCTGTCTTCAACTCTCTTTTTTAAATCCTCGGCGATTTTCTGGCGCATGACATCAACGCCGGTGATTTCAGCACCGAGCTGTTTGGCAAATTCATCGGTAATTTCCGGTAATTTTTCTACTTTAATCTCGATAGCTTTCACTTTGAAAGTTACGTCATTACCCTGGACCTCTTTTTGGGGATAATCCGCCGGATACGTGAGATTGAATCCCTTTTCCTCATCCTTTTTCATGCCCACCAATTGCTCAGCAAATCCAGGCGCCGGAGATAGATTGCCTGCCGTAACTTGATATTGAACTCCTTTTTGATTGACAAAAGGCTCCCCTTTCATCGTGCTATCGACGTCGATAGTTACCATATCATTAAATTCAACCGGTTGTTCCACAGGTTCCCAGGTAGCATGCTGATGACGTAGTTGATCGATAACTGCGTTGATCATATCATCGGTGACTTCAACAGGATTCGGTTTCAAGTCGATAGTGTTATAATCACCGACATTTACTACCGGCTTAAGCGGCACAATAGCTTTTAAAACGACGGGCTCTTCGCTCTCCAAGTCCAGCTGAGGTTCAGCTACGGGCTCCAGATTCTGTTCTTTTACCGCTTTTCTATAAACATCAGGTACCAGGTCGTCCAACATCTCGTGGAACAACTCATGTTTCCCGAAATGGCGCTCAAAGACTGCTCTCGGCGCATTTCCCCGGCGAAATCCGGGAATGTTTACTCTTTTTACCAGCCGATGGTAAGCTTTCTCGGTTGCAGTTTCAACTTCTGCAGTTTCTACTTCAATTTTTAAATATGCCTGACGGTTTTCTGTTTTCTCGTTAGTTACTTTCAATCTACTCTCCGGGTTTTAGTTTAATCGTCACTCAGACGTATGTGTAATTCTTTAAGCTGTTTTTCTCTGACAGCAGACGGTGCTTCCAGCATCATATCAACCGCATTCTGGTTCTTGGGGAATGCAATGACATCGCGAATCGTGGTTTCACCGGCCAGCATCATGACGAAGCGGTCGATACCGATGGCAACTCCGCCATGCGGCGGTGCGCCATACTCAAATGCATCCAATAACGTGCCGAATTTATTTTGGACGTCAGCGTCTTCATAACCGAGCAGTCGGAAGACCTTCCTCTGCATTTCGGCATTATGGATACGGATACTGCCGCTGGAAAGCTCGACGCCATTGCAAACGATATCATAATGACGGGCGCGCACCTTCTGCGGTTCAGTGTCCAATAAGGGAATATCTTCCACCATCGGGGAAGTGAACGGATGATGTTCCGGCGTCCAATGTTTTTCTTCATCATCCCACTGGAATAGCGGGAAGTTGAGGACAAAGGCGATAGCCATTAAATTAGGGTCGGCTAATTTAAGCCGGGCGCCCATCTCCTTTCTGACTTCTCCGAGGGATTTGTCAACCACCTTAGGCGCACCTGCAACCACCAACACCAGATCGCCCTGTTTCGCTCCCAACAGTGCCGCAATCTGCTTAATCTGTTCCAATGTCATGTGTTTGGCGGCAACCGATTTTACCATGTCCATGGTAAGCTGATTTAAATCTCCAGCGGTTGCCCCAAGAGAGAATGTCAATAAACCGCCGGAGCCATATCCCTGAGCGAATTTATTCAATTCTTCCAGCTGAGTACGACTGTAACCGGCGCAGCCGGGAGCGCAAATCGCCTTGACCTTACCGCCGCCGGCAATCACCTTATGGAAAAGGGCAAATTCCGATTTAGCCACAATATCCGTTATATCTTTCATTTCCATCCCAAAGCGCAAATCAGGTTTATCCGAGCCATACTTTTCCATGGCATCTTTGTAACTGATGCGCGGGAATGGGGAAAGAACGCGTTTATCCGGTTTTACGGCAGGTACCAGTTTGGTCAGCAGCTCTTCCATTAATTTCAAAATATCTTCTTCTTCGATAAAGCTCATTTCGACATCAAGCTGAGTGTGTTCCGGCTGACGATCGGCACGGCTATCTTCGTCGCGGAAGCACTTGGCAATCTGGAAATATTTCTCGATTCCGCCGACCATTAACAATTGCTTCAATTGTTGTGGCGATTGCGGTAAGGCATAGAACTGTCCGGGATAAAGTCGACTGGGCACGAGATAATCTCGTGCACCTTCCGGAGTGCTTTTAACCATGATAGGCGTCTCGACATCGAGGAAACCTTTATCATGGAAGAAGTCACGCATAAATCTGACGACGTTATCGCGTAAAATCAGATTCTTTAACATCCGCTCGCGCCTCAGGTCGAGATAACGATACTTGAGACGGACATTTTCGTCCACGTCAGAGTCCTCATTGATATAGAAAGGCGGTGTTTTCGACGTGTTCAGGATTTCAGCCTCGCTGACAATAACCTCGACTTCACCGCTGGGTAATTTTAGATTTTCCGTGCCCGCCGGTCTCGGCGCAACTTCACCGGTTACCTTGAGCACATATTCGCTACGTACCTGTCCGGCAATCTCATGGCATTTCTTCGATATCTGCGGATTGAACACCACCTGGGCAACACCGGTTCTATCCCGTAAATCAATGAAGATTAATTCGCCGTGATCGCGGCGGCGGTCTACCCAGCCTGCCAGCGTAACTTTTTTACCGGCAAGCGTTTTCTTTAATTCACCACAGTAATGGGTTTTGAGCAAGTGTTATTCCTCCGTGGAAATCCTGTTGTTTCAGCTTTAAGTATAGCTTATGTTAAGGCTAGTAGGCAAGATTTGAGAAGTAGAAGCTATCAGTGAACGATTAGTATTAAAGGGAAAACACAAAAGACAGTTGAGTTTGGCACTAACCATTGATTACACAATGACCCACACCCTACCCTCGCCCTGATCAGGGCGAGGGAAATTCACGAGGGGGAGGGCTATTGCCCTCCCCCTTCTGGAGCTTCTACTTAGTCCCAATTAATTAAAATAACAGCCATCAATTTAATAAGGAGGAAGAAATAAAAAGGGGAGGCATTTTATGCCTCCCCTTTTGTTAAACTCATATGATAAATCTCTACCTGTTTCTCATGGCGACTTGCCAGGTACGTTTGTCGTCGGAGCGAATGCCACCCACTGCACATACCCGGATATCATCGCCATTGTACGCGGCTTTAGACACTTCAAACAGATGCTCTGCCAGCTCGATGGGAGTCTTGCCTTTAAATTCAAGCTGTGATAAACCAGCGCCGGGGTCAAAGGCTTCGGGATTCTCCAGACTGCCTTTATAGGTTGAAATTCCGAACAGAAATCCTGGTTTCGGTTCAAACTGGAAAACTTTGGCAGGGCTGTCAAATCGCTTAACGCCGATAATAAAGACCAGTTTGGCATCGGCGCCGCTGTTCGTCACGACACCGGCTATCCGGGGTGTGTGCAGGCTATCCGGTTCTGCTTGCGCGCCATCCAGCAATTTCTCCATAAAATCCTTGGTGGGATTGGAATTCGTATTGAAAAGGAGCCTATAAGTCTCATAAATAGCGTCGGTCTGAATTCCATTACTCACGGCAATGACACCGGAAACATTATCGTACTTGACGCCGGTATAATGTCGCAATGGGTCGTACGGCTGATTACCGATGGGACCAATAATAATACCGTTATCGAGCGGCGATGCTTTTCGTTCCCGACTGGCTGGACTGCGGCCGGTTACCAGATAGGCTATTGCCGGATTACCGGACATCGTCATACCGATAAAAAGTTGTCTTCCCGGATATGGCCCGTTAGGATTCATAAAACTCGCTCCTTTATTTAATCCAACTTCAATGACTTTATTTTACCAGAATTACTATTTCTTTTTACCGGGCCTGATCTTGGTACTACCTGGTACTTTGGCATGCATTTCTTCCATCAAAGCGCCTGCTTCCGCCAGGGTTGTTCCCAGCGCGATAATTCCGTGGTTTCTAAGCACAAAATATTTGACGCCTTTGTTCAGTTGTAAAACTTGCACTGCTTCCTGCGCCAATTCTCGGGAGTCGGCCGGATATTCTTCACTTGTCACCGGTATGCCCAATTTGTCGGCCATTGCTAAGACGCCGTTATCATGAGTGTGCAAAATGACATTTACCTCCGGAAAATTCTCGTAGATAGCGGAATGTAAAAGAGTTAACATCGATGGATTTAAAAGCCCTTTCGTGTAAACCGAGGGCCGGTTCAGCCCGAATACTACACCCCTGACCTCAACCACCGAGTCCTTAGTCATGCTTTCCAACATCACACCATCGCCGGAAATAATAAAACCAAGCTTTGTTCTGAAGCTCAAATTGCCTTCCTCACCGTGAACGATACCCATTTCGCTGAATCTTTTACCCCATCGGATTATTTCATCGACATACGGGTCGACCGGGGAATTTTTATCGAGAAATACGATACTAAACGAGACGCCGGCATTATCTGGCAAGAGGGACCTCCTGAAATTTTTAATAATCTATGAAAAGGAGAATACCGCTTAGATAGTCGGAGTGTCAATGCAGGATCGAGAAATCCTGTTCTGTTTCTTTTTTTGAAAGAATGTTATCAACTGTCTATACCTTTATTAAGCCCTCCCTTTCGCAAAAGGCTTTAGTCCCACAAAGAGGGAGAGATACCGAGGGATTTTTCATGGATTCTGGTCTCCACCAGAATGGAAGCTGTTATTAAGGCCAGGCAATTACATGGATTCCCTCCCTTGAAGTATAGAGGTGCGGGACTACAGGCTTCGCTCACAATGACAGTCTATCGCCAGTCTTTGGACTCCAGGGCCTTCTTCAGTGCGTTAAATGTCTTCACTTGATTTACCACCACATTCTGCGTGCCTTCACGTCGGGAGAGCGTCCCTTTCACTATCAGGAAAGGCGATTTGAACTTTTGTTCCTGTTTTTCACAAACCTGCGGAAAAACCATCAACGGTATATGCCCGAACTCATCCTCCAGAGTGATAAACACCACTTTACCGCGGGGCCGCTGACGGCGAATCACCAATCCGGCGGTCATGATTTCCGCGCCGTCTCTTAAACCCGCGATATCTTTACTGCAGCATATATAATTTTGGAAACGGGGGCGCAATTTTCCCATAATATGTCCGGCCGGGAAAAGACTAAGCACCTTGTACTCTTCCTGCATACGCTCCCAATCACCGGGGGCATTCAAATTTACCATATCCTGATTTACCGGCAACGGCAATGATAATTGAGAGTTAACGGGACGGTACCTGAGCCCGATTTCCCATTTTACTTTTCGGCGGTTGGGTTCCAGACTATCGAAGCCACCGGCGCCGGCAATATTCAAAGCCACTTCCTCCAACACGCCGCTGCGTTCCAGAAAATCCCCGATACCGGTAAACGCTCCCTGCTTCTGTCTGCCGGCTTCTATCGCCTTAGCCGATACTCCGCCTAAGCCCTGTACATTCAAGAAACCCAGACGTATCGCTCCGTTTTCGATGATGCAAACCGTCCGGCTTTTATTGACATCGGGGTTCAACACCCGTATGCCGTGCCTTTTGGCGTCTTCTTTTAGTGTCTCGAGGTTATAGAAACCCATCGGTTGCTGATTAAAAATGGCCACGAAAAACTCCAGAGGATAATGATACTTCAACCAGGATGCCTGATAAGCGGTCACACCGAAGGCAAAGGCGTGGGATTCAGGAAACATATACTGCCCGTTGAATTTCTGAAAGATTCTATCGGCGGCATCTTCACTGACACCGGGGCTCAATGCTCCTTCCATAAACGTCTGGCGGAACTGTTTTATCATTTCCGTATTGTGCCGCCGGCTAAAAGCGCGCCTCATCTGGTCGGCTTTGCTGGGGCTAAACCCGGCAACATCGATGGCCAGTTGATTTACCTGGTCTTGAAAAAGCACCACTCCCAGAGTACGTTCCAGAGCCCGTTTTTCCAACGGATGGTCATAGGTCACCGGCTTTTTATGCATCCGCCGCGCCAGGTAGTCCTGCACACCACCGTTGACTCCAACACCAGGTCTTACCGCACCGACTTCGTGCGCCATATCCAGCAGATTCCGTGGTCTTAATCGAGTGATGGTCTGCATTTGCGCCGCCGATTCCACCTGAAAGATACCGATGGTGTCCCCTTTGCCGAGCATATCGTAGACATTTTTATCTTCAAAATCGATGCGTGAAAGATCGACCCTCTTACAGGTGCGCTGCCTGATTACTTCAACCGCCTCCTGAAGCTGGGATAATGCGCCCAGGGCCAGAAAATCAATTTTGACGAAGCCGGCATCATCGATGCTATCCTTATCCCACTGACAGACATAACGTCCTGCGATGGCGCCTCTCTGCACCGGCACTATATCGATCAACGGCGTCGAGGAGATAATCATCCCTCCCGGATGTTGTCCCATGTATTTGGGGAAGCCATCCAGTTCGGCCGATAAGCGGATTAAATAACGCCATACAGGAGTATCGATCTTTTCTTTAAAATGCGTCGATTTTTGCATTTGTTTTTCAAGTTTCCGGGGACTGCCGTAATAATCCGACTGTTTGGACACCTGGTCGACCTCTTCCGGCGGCAAACTCAACACCTTTCCCAAGTCCCGGATGGCGCCACGGATTTGATAAGTGGCGATCGTACCGGTGAGCGCCGCATGCTCCCATCCCCATTTTTCATGAGTCCTCAGGATCAAATCCTCTCTGATACTGCGGGGAAAGTCCAGGTCAATGTCCGGAACATTAGACATGATATCCGCTGGCAGAAAACGTTCCAATGAAAGGCTGTATTGCAACGGGTCGATATGCGATAGGCCGATGAGATAACCTGCCAGCAAAGACACGGAAGAGCCGCGCCCCCGACCCGGCGGATTTTCTTCCACCGTCAGGGAAGGGTCGCTCAACCCTTGCGCGATCATCACTTCCCGCCCCAGTTGGATGACTTCATGGTACAGCAATAGAAACCCTGCCAGCTTATATTTACGGATTAACTGGAACTCTTGTGCCAGTCGAGTGCTGACGGCAGGTGTAACGGAGCCGTAGCGTCTCACAGCGGCTTCATAGCACAACTTCTCCAGATAAGTATCAGGTGTATGTCCATCCGGTGCCGGGTAAACCGGGAAGGTATAGCCGAGGTCTCTCGTTAAATCGAGGGTGCACTGTCCGGCAATTGTCATGGTATTGGCCAGGGCTTCAGGGCATTCCTGGAAAAGCAATTCCAGTTCCGGCACAGACCGTAGATAGAACTCTGAATTAGGTCGATGCTCCCGGTGGCTTTCCTCCAGGCTTTTACAATGCTTAATCGCCACCAGGCAATCCTGCAACTGGTGTCTTTCCCGCAGATGGTAATGGACATTACCTGTGGCCACTATTTTAGCGCCCGTTTCCTGCGCCAGTTCCACCAATTTCTTGTTACGCTCTTTATCGCCAAAAACCAGATTATGCTGGAGTTCCAGATAATAGTTATCGCTGCCGAACCAATCGAGATATTTTTTAATCAGATTCTTAGCCTCAGTAAGATGCAACCCGACGACAAGCTGGGATAACTCGCCTTTGAGGCAACCGGATAAAGCGATTAACCCGGAGGCATATTCCGCCAGCAGCTCCGGCGGTAATTCCGGTTCGTTGCGCACGCCGGCATTATGCGCAGCAGTGATGAGACGGCAAAGGTTACGGTAGCCGTTATTATCCTTGGCCAGCAGGGTAAGATGATAGCCGCCTTTCAGCGTCAACTCGGCGCCGATAATGCCCTGCATACCCAGTGAGCGGGTCAATTGAGAAAAACACATGGCTCCGCAGAGGTTATCGTGGTCGGTCAGGGCGAGCGCCTGGTAACCAAGTTCTTTAGCACGCATCAGCAATTCCTCCAGTGAAGAAGCACCGTCGTGGAAAGAGTAGTAACTGTGACAATGAAGTTCAGTGTACATAGCAATAAATCCTAAATCCGAAATACCCTGGATTGTCGGGGCAAGCCTGCTGATTGCCAAAGGCTGACAGTTTAAAGTTCAAACCGTCTGTCTGTACCACTCTTTTTTAATAAGGTCTTTATAGAGCACCAGCCTTTGCCCTGAGGCGAGCAGCACAGCATAATAAATACGGGAGATAGATTCGGTGCGCCACCATTCGTCGTCGCTACGCCACTGGTCTTCGACCGCGATAATACGCTGTCGACGCTTTATTTTTACCATTACCGGCAAGCCGGATTGGCTTTCCTCCACCTGTACCGGCTCCGGCAGATTTACCGGTTTAAGGGTGTCAGTGCGTAACGTCTTTCCGGTATCCGCGACCATGGCTCTACTTCCTTAATTTTGTATAACTGGGTGCCTCCCAGGCGAAATTCCAATTGCTTGATATCATTCAGGAGATGTTCTTTATTCCTGACTTCGGCAAAGAGACTTCTCTGTTTACCGTGCTGGCGGCTCAAACCGGTAACCTTCATCCCCAGCTGCTCAACCGGTCCGGGCTGGGGAGCACTCTCCATAATCTGTTTGATACGGGATAGCACCGTTTTAGTATTCATGGCCGGTTCTTTGAAATTTATGTTGCGTTCCCAGTGCTCGGCCAACCAGCTGCGCGTCCACAGATTAATACTGCGGATACCCATTCCTTTCGACTCAAATCTGATAAAAGCATGGGAAAGCAACATCTCGATAGCCATCAGCATGACATCCAGTGAAGCTGTGACCGAAGATAAGGTGGTATTTTCTTCAATAATCTCTTCCGTCATCCTGGGATAGAGCGGAGTATCATCGATGCCGTTTACCAGTTCCCAGATTCTCTTGCCTTCAGGACCGAATTGCGCCTGCAGCGGGCCGGGTGACAGCGACACTATTTGCCCCATGGTATGCAATCCGAATTCATGTAATTTATCCTTGCTTTTAAGGGAAACAGGCAAAAAATCACAGCTCAGGTCTTTAAGAAAAGCGGTAATATTTCCGTCGATAGTCTTATAACTGCCGGCAGGGCTATGTTGCGCTGCCAGGCAAGACGGGAATTTGCCTTCGGCGATGCCGATACGGGCATCAAAAGTGGCGGGAATAGCTTCATGAATGGCGCTGACAGTCGCATCATCATTCTTATAAATGAGATGCAGTCCGTCCAGCCCGATGTAAACCTCACCCGGGTCGATTCCTTCCACCAACGGGCTTTTTTCTTCTAACGCATCAAGTATTTCATTGAAAACGTCCCAGTAGTACGGTATATCGGCATGCATCAAGTCCGCTTCCCCATGCAGAGACAAAGCCTGTTGTAAAGGCATACCCGCACACAGATTATTTAACTCCGGGGAATAATCCAACACCTGTTTTTGTGAACCGATGGCACGGGTGATAATCGCAGAACCGTTAATTACGCGATTTCTCAGTGTTTCACATCTCAAAGGAAAATGGGGCAATAGAATACATAGTATTTTCATCATTGACCTCAAAACCCGGTAAGAGATATAATAATAGAACAAGCGTACTATTGTCAAGTGATTAGCATGGTTATATCCATACCGGCGAAGGCCCGAAGGCCGCAGCTAAAGTGTAGGTACTTTACGAAGTAAACGTATACTTTACGGAGTGAATGTACGGTATCCAGAGAAAGTAAATGGACGCCGGTCCCACTGATTTACAAATGAAAACTCAGTACTCACAACTCAAAACTGATAACTGACTATCAGCTAATGGCGTATAATAGGCAGGAGAAGAAAAGATGGCACAGATACGTATCGGCACCTCCGGATGGTCTTACCCTGATGGTTAAGGTACCTGGAAAGGTTATTTCTATCCACCGGGGACAAAGAATGAGCCGGCATATTACAGCCAGTTCTTCAATACGGTAGAAGTGAATAGCTATTTCTACCATCCGCCGAATCCAGATATTACCGTAAACTGGGTAAAACGGACGCCACCGGGATTTCTTTTTACTGTAAAACTCTGGCAGAAATTCACCCATCCCAATATGTACCGTGAATCCTCCGGAGAGGAAGCAATCATCTCTCTTGATGATATCGATATCTTCCGTCAAAGTCTGGAGCCTTTGGTGAAAGCCGATAAGATGGGTGCCTTACTGGCGCAATTTCCCCCGAGTTTTAAAAATGACGGTTTCGGACAGGGGATACTGGAGATAATTGCCAAACATTTCGGACAGTACCGCTTGGCTGTAGAACTACGGCATAAAAGCTGGAGCGATGACCCGCAAATAGCTGGAATACTGAGAGCGCATAGTATCGCCTGGGTACAGATTGACGAACCAAAATTCAGCACCTCCATTGCCACAGCATTACCGGCGACGGCGGATTTCGCTTATTTCCGTTTCCATGGCAGAAATGCTGAAATGTGGTGGAAGGGCACTACCGAAACACGTTACCAGTATCTTTACTCACCGGATGAAATCAGCGAACTTGCGGAAAAAGTAAAAGCTGCGAGTCAAAAAACCTCTTTAACGCTTGCTTTCTTCAATAATCACTGGAAGGCTTATGCGCCACGTAATGCCGGCGACATGATAAAAGCATTACAGATGCCATTTGCTGACTTTCCCGCACCCAATACCGGTTTATTTCAATTCGGGCAATAATAGCAAAGGCATTTTTTACTTTTTATTTTAACGGAATTTAACAATAGTGTTATAATAATTTTCAAAAGTACGTACAAGCGGGGTAAATTGCATTGAATATTAATATTACCAGAGCTAAACAGAGCAAAATAAACCAGGTGGACATGAAAAACCTGAATTTCGGCGAGATTTTCTCGGATCATATGCTCATCATTGATTACATTAACGGTCAATGGCAGACTCCTCAGATAGTGCCTTTCGGCGAGATAAATTATTTACCGTCAATGTGCACCATCCACTATGGACAGGCAATTTTTGAGGGTTTAAAAGCTTTCTATAATAAACAGGGGAAAATTAACATTTTCCGGCCGCAGAAATATCATGAACGGATGAATCGGTCATGCCGCCGCCTCTGTATCCCCGAAATGAGTTATGACTTGTTCTTTAATTCCATGGTGGAATTGCTCAAACTCGACAAGGCATGGGTACCGCACCAACATGGTTATTCTCTATATATCCGCCCTTTTATTTTCGCCACCGATAGTTATATTGGTGTGCGTGTTTCCGAAACCTATCGTTTTATGATTATCCTCTCACCGGTCGGCGCATATTATAAAGAAGGACTGAACCCGGTAAGATTAATTACCGAAGCGGAATACGTACGGGCGGCTAAGGGTGGGTTGGGAGCTGCTAAAACCCCGGCGAACTATGCAGCCAGTCTTTTGCCCGGCGAAAAAGCAAAAAAGAAGGGCTTTACTCAGGTATTATGGCTTGATGCCGCCGAACACAAATATATCGAAGAAGTGGGTACAATGAATATCTGTTTCGTAATTAATAACGAACTGGTCACCCCACCGCTCGACGGTACCATTCTGGAAGGCACCACCCGCGACAGCGTTCTCCGGCTGGCTCGTGATTCAGGTATGAAAGTAAATGAGCGACGCATCACTATCGATGAAGTAATCTCGGCTTCGCATGACGGTTCACTGAACGAAGTCTTCGGTACCGGTACGGCTGCCGTTATTTCTCCGGTAGGTGAGATTCAACATCTTGATACGCTGATATCGATTAATAATGGCAAGATTGGCGCATTTTCTCAGAAGTTTTACGATGAGGTAACCGCTATTCAATACGGCGAAAAACCGGATAAATACGGCTGGATATTCACCCTTTAAAGCCGGAGTATTATTCGCAATACAGATACGCAGCACCTTCCTATTCAGCCTGTCTTGAATGTCCATGTAAATGCTAAATATGGTAATATCAAGATACTTGTGATGGAGGAAACCTATGACAGACGGATATGAAATAAATGACCTGGTAAAAGAAGAATCATGGCGGATGTTCCGCATTATCGGGGAAATGGTAGAGGGATTTGATAAGCTTTCCGGCGTAGAACCGGCCGTAACCATCTATGGCTCAGCTAGAATTAATCACCAGGACCCTCTCTATTCGCAGACTACAGAGATTGCCCGCCGTCTTGGCGAATCTGGTTTCTCCATCATCACCGGCGGCGGTCCCGGTATTATGGAAGCAGCTAATAAAGGTGCCGCAGAAGCCGGAGTAAAATCAATCGGGCTGAATATCGAATTGCCCATTGAGCAATCGTGCAATGCTTATGCCACTAAAGTAATCACCTTCAAACATTTCTTTGTTCGCAAAGTGATGCTGGTTAAATATGCCATCGCTTTCGTTATTATGCCTGGTGGTTTGGGGACGATGGATGAACTGAGCGAGGTATTGACTTTAATACAGACTCACAAAATAAAACCGTTCCCCGTAATCCTGTATGACAGCCAGTTCTGGAAAGGTTTTCTGGATTGGTTGAAAGGCACCGTCCTAACGAGAGGTTATGTTTCAGCCGAAGATTTTGATCTATTACGGGTTTGTGACGACCCGGCCAGCGTCGTGGAAACTGTTCAGAAATGGTACATCAAACAGGAAGTCGCTGGTAGAAAAGCCATCATCCATAACAATATTTCCAGTAACTAATCAAGATCGAATTCATCCAGATAGTTAGGGACGGTAACATTCCAGCCTTTGTTTTGTCTGATGCTTTCGGCATAGGTATTGGCTGCGCTTTCCTCACCATGAACCACAAAAATCTGACGTGGCGGCCGTTTCAGCGCGGATATCCAGGTTAATAACTCGTTCTTATCGGCGTGAGAGGAGAAACCATTCAGTTTAATTATTTTTGCTTTGACGGGATAATTCTGTCCCAAAATTCTTACTTCGCCGGCGCCGTCGGTGATTTGACGTCCGAGTGTATCCACCGCCTGATAGCCTACAAATAGAATCGTACTTTCGGGTCTCGTAATGTTCTGAATCAGGTGATATTTAATTCTCCCGCCATTGCACATTCCGGCTCCTGAAATAATGATGCAAGGTTCTTTAATATTATTTATCGATTTTGAATCCTCGATAGATGTCATGCATTTCAGGCCTGCGAAGGCAAACGGCGATTTCCCTTGCTGCAGGAGCGATTTCATGTCGTCATCGAAAAGGTCGATGTGGCGGCAGAATATATTCGTGATATCCACGGCCATCGGACTATCCAGAAGAACCTGAATCGGCTTTATTTTGTTTGCGGTGAGAGCCAGACTTAAATAATAAAGTAGATCCTGCGACCTCTCCAGGGCAAAACTGGGGATGACAATATTCCCGCCGGCTGCTACGGTAGAGTTTATAATATCGATGAGCTCGGGATACATATCTGCGGGCGCGTCCAATTCACGGTCACCATAGGTGGACTCTGTGAGAACATAATCGGCATTATCAAACACCGTCGGGTTATTTAAAATCGGTTTGTTCTGTCTGCCGATATCGCCGGAGAACAATAGCGTCCTTTCTTCTCCGTTTTGCTCGATTTTTACTTCAATCATAGCCGCACCGAGGACATGCCCGGCATCATAAAAAGTAAAACTGATTCCTTTTGCTAATTGAACCGGGTGTTTGTAAGGGACAGGTGTGAGATGGGATATGCAGACATGCGCATCTTCGGTTGTGTAAAGGGGTAATTCGGGATGGGCTCCTTTGCGGCCGTCGTGTTCATGTCTTTTCTTTTTATTTTCCGCATCCTGCATTTGCAAATGAGCGGCGTCCATCAGCATGACTTCTGTAATATCGGCAGTAGCAGCAGTGCAATAAATTTTATTATTGAATCCCTCTTTGACCAACTTTGGTAGATAGCCGCAGTGGTCAAGATGGGCGTGCGTTAATAGAACAGCATCGATTCCATGGGGATTAACCGGAAAAGGCTCCCAATCACGGACTTTTAGCTCTCTTTCCTGATATAAACCGCAATCGACTAAAAACTTGAAACCGTTGGCTTTTATCAGATACCGCGAGCCGGTTACGTTTTTAGCCGCACCGAGAAAAGTAATTTTTATCTGCATTCCATACCCTATCTAATCAAATATACCAGAATATGCGAGGGCACTCAATATGAGTAGCTAATATGAAATGACCTATGCTAAAATGGAAACAATTCGTGGGTTATTGACGCCGGGTCAATATTTAATAATTGGGAATACATTATGATAAAGGAGCATTACTTTGGCTGGAAAATTAAAAGACAGAGTAGCAATTGTTACGGGGTCCGGACAGGGAATCGGTAAAGCGTTAGCAATCGCGCTGGCGGCTGAAGGCGCAAAGGTGGTGACTAATAATCGCAAAGCCGGCACTCAGGGCGGTGATGCCGCAACAGTTGCGTCCGAGATAAGAGCGGCCGGCGGGGAGGCAATACCCTTTTTCGGTAGCGTGTCTGATTATAAAGTAGCTCAGGAAGCCATCCAGACAGCAGTAAAAATTTTTGGCAGGGTCGATATCTTAGTGAATAATGCAGGTTCAGATGCTGCCAAGATGGTCTGGAATATGACTGAAGAAGACTGGGACTTATCCGTCGATTCTTTTTTAAAAAGCTCTTTTAATTGCATCCGTCATGCTGCCCCGTTGATGAGGGAACAAAAATGGGGACGGATTATTAATACCACTTCTACCGCCTGGCTGGGCACGGTGGGACATTGCAACTACGGAGCAGCTAAAGCCGGTATCGTCGGGTTGACCAGAGCAGTTGCCCGGGAGATGGGACGTTACGGCGTGACCTGTAATGCTTACGCTCCCACCGCCGGAACACGATTCACCTTGAGCGAAGATATCAAAGCCGGCTTCCAGAAACGATTCGATTCAGGTCTTATCACCAAAGAAAGATTTGAAGAATTGATGCATCCCCCGGAGGCGGAGACGCTGGCACCGTTTGTCGTTTATCTGTCTACCCACGAAGCGGCGAATATCAACGGCCAGGTATTTGACGTCACGTATCCCAATATATCTATCTATTCCGAACCGGCAAAAATAAAGACCATTACACAGAAAGATGGAAAACTATTAACAGTCGACGAACTGATTCAATTAGTACCCAAGGTATTGCTGGAAGGTTATAAGAATCCGGCTCTGCCGCAGGCTTAAATATTTTTTATTATACGGCTATCCCTGTAATAAAAAATACGGGGATAGCCGCTCTGATTTTTTAAAATCTATCTTTCAGATTTTTACGCTGTACGGCGTGACGCAAATTTCCCGCTTTTTTATATATCTCTTTCAATCGCGGAATGTATCTGATAAAAGGGATGGCTACGATAATCGCCGAAAAAACTATCCATTCCCAGCGGTGATAATGCAGCCAGGCAACAAACGGAAATCCCAACAGACCGATACCGTAGCTGAGAGTCGGGAAGCGGGTAATTAACATCAATATTGCGAAAATACCGAGTCCAATTAAAAATCCAAAAGGAAACATCACGAAGCAAAGCACCCCGACTGCGGTTGCGCCGCCTTTGCCTCCACGGAATTTGAGAAATACCGGGAAATTATGTCCCAATATCACGATTACCCCGGTAGCATAATAAGCCAATTCCGGAATATTCAGCACCTTAGCGATAAACATGGCCAGAGCACCTTTGCCAATATCAATGACCAACACTAATGCTCCCCACCAGAAGCCAACATTATAAATAACATTCATGGCGCCCATATTTTTACTGCCGGTTTCCCTGATATCAGTCCCTTTTCTGAATTTACCGATAATATAGGCAGTCGGAATGGAACCTAAGAGATAGGCGCCAATCAAAGTTACGGCTATTAGTAATCCGGTCACAAGTTACTCCTTCTTTATGAGAATTGTTTCGTTGATTGAGGATAGAACATTATGAGTCTGTCTGTCAATAATCTAGCGTGGTTGAACAAATCTCAATCAGGCGAAACAAAAAAGCTAATAGCTATCAGTCTTTAGTAGTAATATTTTTACGACAGACATGAGTTCTTCAGAATAGAAATAAAAAATAGCGTGGGTTCTGTCTTCATTTCAGACTACACCCACCCTACCACCTGAAACTATACTGGGGTGACGAATTTATAACCTTCGCCGTAATCAGTCAATATGATACGCGGCGGATTATCCTTGAGTTTGTTTCTGAGACGGCGTACATAAGTTCTCAGTTCGTCGGTATCAGGATTTTCTTTTCCCCAAACCTGAAAGGCGATTTGCTCACCGGTCATCGTTTCTTCGGGCTTTTCCATCAGGATATAGAGCAACTTGACCTCGGTGGGTGTGAGTTTAGTTCTCTTATCTCTAATCGTGATTTCATTATTTGTCAGGTCGAGGGTCAGTTTACCCCGAACGATAACCGGCTTTTGCACAGTGTTTTTCACACCCGTGGCGCGGCGTACCACTGCGTTCACCCTGGCTACCAGATCCCGCGGTTTGAATGGCTTAACAATATAATCGTCAGCACCGATTTCCAGTCCGCGTGTCTGGTCGTCTTCTTTGCCACGAACCGTCAGAATAATCGTAGGAACATCAGAAAAAGTACGTACCTCCTGAAGAACCTGGAATCCATCAAAATCAGGAAGGTTAATATCCAGAATTACTACGTCGAAAATTGAATTTCTTATCATTTCGATACCACGCGCACCTTCGGCGGCTACAGAAACCTCAGTTTCCGGCCAACGCAGCTGGAGACAGAGCGCTACAGCTTCTGCTATTTCGGGGCTGTCCTCAATAATTAATACTTTCATATTAACCTCCTTCTTGAGAATCGGTTGGCGTTGACTCAGTCTGTTTTTCATCTCCTACTCCCCAAACAGGCAGGGTGAAGTAGAAAATATTGCCGGAATTATCCTCGTTCTTTACACCAATTTCTCCGTTATGCAATTCGATTAAGCTCTTCGATATTGCCAATCCCAAGCCCAAACCGGAAATACGTTGTCTGTCTTCATCAGTTCCGCCGCGGTAGTAGGCATTAAAAATTTTCATTTTATCCTCGTCGCTAATTATAGGCGCTGAGTCTTTGACTTCCACCATTATCCTGTTTCTCAATGCTGACGCTCTAACAATGATATTACTCTGCGCAGGTGAATATTTGTTAGCATTGGATAAAAGATTGATCAAAATTTCTTCTACTCTTTCTTTATCAGCCCTGACTTTAGGTAAGGTATCCTGAATATCTACTTCTATGGTCTGCTCTTTATTTTTAAACAGGGCGGACAATTGAGACGTTAAATCATGGGCCATTTCTTTTATATCAACCGGTTCCAGTTTTAATTCCAGCGTACCAATCTGAATTCGAGCAAGGTCTAACAATTCCCCTACTCTTTTGTCCATCAACCAGGCGCTCCGGTTAATGTTTGTGAGAAGTCTCTCTTTTTGTTCGGCGCTGACCATTAACTCGTCCGATGTAACCAGTTCAGAAGAAGAGATAATAGCGGTGAGCGGAGTTTTCAATTCGTGAGCGACATGATGCAAGAATTCCGTCTTCTGTTCGTTTTGCCTCTGCATTTCCATACGCATCGATGTTTCACGGGCATATAAGCGGGCATTCTCCAGTTCAATAGCAACACGATTAGACACGGTGGAAATACGGCGAACATCATCTCCAGAATACACTTGCTCAGAACGTTTTTTACCTAGAGTCAGTAAACCAATCAACTCATCCTTATTATTCCTAAGCGGGATGAATAGTTCAACACCGAGATTGTTCAATACTGTTCTCTCTCTAATGGTCAGCGACTGGAGTTGGGGAATTAGATCTATTTGATGCCGATAAAGAATATCCTTATTTCTGCTCAACCATCTGATCAACGGACTATTATTCAAGAAGGAAACAACGGGAATATACTCCTCTGTTGAGGCTATAATGTTGAAATGTCCGGACTCGTCGGATACAAATAATTGTACGCTGGGAGTTTGTAAAGCTCGCCCGATTAAGCCTACTAGGGATGAGCCTAGTTTGTGAAGGTCACTGATATCATGAATTTCCTGGCTGAAGCGCTCTAATTCCCGGAGAAAATCATACCGTTCGCGAAAGAACATCCTGTCAACTAAATTCTGCATTCTCAGCCAGACAGCCTGAAGTCCGACGGCTATAAGGAATAGTAAAACAAGATACATCCAAATGGTGAAATGCCCTTGTCCAAAAACTGCGCTAAAAATAAGGATGATGCCTACGATAGGAATTGCAACGACAGTACTAGTAAGTAAATAGGCAACACTTTTACGAATGACAATGTTGATATCGAGCAAATGATATCTTAATACAGATATGGTGGCTAGAATTCCAAAAAGGATGTTGCCAATCAATCCTAAAGGTGGCACCTTTAAACGAGTGGTTGAGATGTAATCCCAGAGAGCGCCAATCATTGATAGTAAGACACCAGTAATAATATAGAGATAAGAATTCCGTTCGTCGAAAGAGTCCGACCTTCTATAGGCTCTTATAAAGTAGAGCATACCCATGACGAGAAAAACGTAGCTAATCACCAATGACGCGAGTTGGAAATTTGTGTATATGGGACGAAAACCATAAATATCGGTAGTAACACCTTTGACCAGCATATCTGCGAAAGCAAACCCCAAAGTCACGAGAAAGGGTACATAGATAACAAACGGATACCAAGCCGGTACCTTAGCATGTGTATGACGGATGGAAAAATGCAGGAAAGTAGTACAGGCCAGTAAACTCACCGGAGGCAGTGCTTGAATCCATATTTTGCCATGCGCGGTGTCGGGGCTGATACGGAACGCAAATACGATAAGCCCCCACAATCCATTCCCCAACAGAGAAATCGCAAAAAGACGATATGTGATTTTCCGGTAGTCCCGAAGTAAAACGAATACTGCCAGAGCAAACGAGATTACAAAGGCGATAATGGGTGGTAAGATAAGATATACGTGCACTTAGTCCCTCGCTTAAGCCCCTTTTTGTTCTCCCCAAAATATCATTTTTATAGTTTCATCAGTTGCATCTATATGTGGCGGTTTCAGATGAGCCAAGTCGGCACCTTCAGCTCGTTTCCGTTCATAATAGCGCTGGAAACTGCCTGGTTGAAGGAGTGTAATCATTACAGGGTTGGTTTGCATCTCTCCGATTGCTTCTTCATACAAAGGGCAAATTTTAATCAATTGTTCGTTTATCAAACTTTCCAAATTTTTTGCATCTATGCTTTCTTTTGGTTCAATATAGATTCGCAGTTTTGGTATAGAACCGCTATATTCTTTTCTGGCTAACCAATCTTCAAATTTAAAACCCGTATTTTCAATTGCTTGCCAGATGGTTCTTTCATCCAGCCGTACTATGTTGTACAGGTCAATCAGGAAATCAGCACGGCTGTAAAAAATCACCTGTGGTAGTTTAATCCCCGCCTCTTTATCTTCCAGAGCAGTCACTCTGATTAAATCACCTGGGCGATATCTCAGGAGATGCATACCATGGAAGCTTGTGATGACAACTTCATAGGCTTTCCCAACCTCAAGTTCATTCAGTAGTACCGTATGCGGTTGGAAGTTACTATCCTGCCGGTTTCTAATCCAATCTTCCTCCGGTATAAACTCCAAGAAAGCATTATATGGGTAAAAGGTCATATCTTTTTTCATCCAACTCTGCATAGAAATAGCGCCACATTCCGTCATACCGTACCACTCGTGAGGGACTCTACCCCAATAATACTTCAGTTTTTCACGATAAACGGTGGTATCAGTCCCGACACATGACATCCCTTTAATTGGCCACAGGTCTCGGGGCAGCATGGGACGTTTTTCCCGCTTGCTATTTACGAAAGCACGTAATATTCGCAGCAAAACAGGTGGATTTAGCATATCAAAAGAGAACGGTATTTTTTGAGAATTTTCCGTCATACTTTCCCCAACTTTTACCAATACCGTGCTCAACGAACCCACAAAATCAACCCCTTCTTTAAGTGCTAACTTTAAGCCTAGTTGAATCCTTTCTTGAAATTCAAGCTTCTCTGAAATATTCAGGGGGAGAATCATGTGGGTATTGAAACGACTGGCTTGCAGGTAGCCAGTGATGCCGGAAAGGTAAGGCGCTGGTGCAAGTATAGACAGGACTCGGCATCCTTCTTGAATTTTAACTTCGCCCTTTCTATCGGCACTGGCAAGAAGTGCCATTGCCATGATAGCATCGGCATATCTCTCCAATGCCGTTTCCGTCCAAGGAATCCACTTGAAATGTCCCCCTCTTCCAGAAGTATGCATCCAGACGGCTGGTTTCGTCGCGAGATAGTCTTCGTTCCCTTCCTCACCGATATAATCGGCATAATGAGTCCAATAGGTAGTGATCGGAGCCACCGCACGAAATTCTTCTAATGTCTTTGGTTTTTCCCCATTCAATATCTTTTTCCAGAGAGGACTTCCACCCACCAATTCAAGTTGTTCTTCAAGCAATCCCTTCTGGATATCCATAAACTCGTCCACGGAAAGATCAATAAAGCCGCAAAATTTCTGCCAAATTTTGTCTGCGTCACCGGACTGGAAGATGGGCTCTCTTTTTAATTCTAACAATACCTTCTCCTAGTCAGTCTATTTTGTCCCATACACAATAAAATCACTGTACACAGTAAATTCCTCTATTTTATAATTGTGAGGTGTCAATTTAGCAAACAACTTTTCGAGTTCATCTTTGGAATAATATCTGCGCTCGGAACGGAAAAGGAATGGGAAATAGACAATTCCAGCCAGCAACGCCGATGCGAAAACCACAGGTATCTTGTAATACTTGTGCGTTTTTATATCATAATGGATAGCACCACCGAACACGCTCTTGCCAAAAGCAAGGTCTTCCTTACCAGAAGGAAAGGTGGTAACGAATTTACCACCTTTCCTTAAAACACGTGTAATTTCAGCACTGGCTCGAGCTGAGTCCCGTACAAAATCTGTCACATGGATACATAAAGCCTTATCAAAACTGTCATCAGCGAATTCAAGATTCTGAACATCCATCAGACGGGTCTCAATCTTCTTGCCCTGCTTTAATGCCTTCCTTTCTGCTTTGTGAAGAGCGGTGCTTGAAGCATCAATACCTATAATCTGTACATTCGGCTTCATCTTCAGGATGCGCAGAATCTCATTACCTGTACCTACACCTGCACAAAGGAGCCTGTCACTATCGACAAGCTCCAGTTTCTCAATACAGGTTTCCTGCAAGCGGTGGTATGGGGCATTCTGTCCGACAATAAAGTCATAGACCGGGTTATAAATTCGGTTAAAGTAAAATCCCATACCTATCCAGCTTTGAACCTAACCGACGTTAATATTCTTTCCAGTTAGACATATGCCCTATAAGTGAAAATTTCCACCGGAATTGTCTATCATGACCGGTATCTCGTCTATACCAAAAGCCGAGAATTGCTCCGTTAAAGAAGTAAGAACCCCCTGAGCATAGGCGAAAGCTTGTTCTACGGATACATTACCTCTATTCAATTCCTTAACAACAAAGAAGTAGGTCAACAACCCTTCGTTCATCCAACCCACACCGGGTAAGGGGCCAAGACCAAGAGATGCATAAGCTTTCCCGTATTCTCCGGCGATATCTGCCGGGTCAGAGCCAGTGGCCGCAACTACGATTCTGCCCGGTCCAGCTTCCTCTGTAAAACGCCCTGACCAGCAACAATCAAACCCAAATAGAATATGGTTCGTTTTGAAACCAGCGAAAGCTTTTTGTAATGTTGTATCGAATAATACAGCTGTTTTTCCATTATCACCCCAGGTCAGCATTCCAACATCACTGCCAGAGGGTGCGTTCGCAGGCCATAGGCCAGCTACTACATCAGGGAAACCAGCTGTATCGACTTCAGGGATGACACTGTGCCCGCTGAAGTAAAACACCACTTCATCACCGGGACGTACTTCATTACGAACATCATTGATTTTGTCAAGAATAGCATCTTTCGTTGCCTGGCGATCAACAAGCACCGAAATATCACGAGGATTGAAACCGTTATTGATTAGCGCCGTCTGAACTGCCTGCGCGTCGTTATCTGCGTAGAAAAGATCCAGACCCCCCTGAAGTACACTCAGGTCACCGGGATAATTGGAAATGCCGACGACGATAGCATACTTCTTCCCTTGATTACCTTGATTACATTGAGATTGATCATGTGAAGTATCGGCATAAACTATCGATGGCAGAACTGCGCCTAGTACCGTGGCGATTACCACACAAATGAGCAGAACTTTCTTCACTTATTTACCTCCCTAGATTGTATTTATCCTACATAATAATATTAATAAATACAAATGTCCACATTTCTTTAGTAATGCGGAGGGGTCAAAAATGGGCACTTATTGTGCAAATGATAGCAGAGAAAACTAATTATGTCAAATATTTCACAAACAGGGACTGGAAATAAAAATATTCCGCGACAAAATGTTGATACCGACTTACGAGGAAATCAATCGTGTTAAAGATTATTTATTGTGTATCAATAAATTTTCTGTAACATGTGGACATCGAGCAATTTACCGAATTTTTTACCGACTTCCTTCATAACACCGATATTTTCAAAGCCGAATTGTGAATGAATATGGATACTTACGTCATTATCGCCCGCAATCCTGGAAATAACCGTGTGCAGACCGGCTTTCTCACCTTCCGACAAGACAGCCTGCATCAATTTTTTACCAATACCGCGATTACGGAAAGTATCTTTGACATATACTGATAGCTCAGCAGTATCAGCATAAGCGCAACGAGTCGACCACTCACTAAGAGACGCCCAGCCGACAACCTTGCCATCGATTACAGCCACGACAATTGGATTTTTCGGGCCGTGTTCTTTAAACCATATCCGTCTATCATGACTGGTTTTAGGTTCAGTATCAAAGGTTGCAATCGTATTCAGAATGGCTTCGTTGTATATCTCCGTAATGTTGGGAACATCAGCGAGGGTTGCTCTTCTAATATCAGGTATCATTTTCTATCCCTTTCAAATTAAATAACACCTAGATTATATACTAATAAATGAGAAAATACTTATCCTAATAAAAATAGGCCGAGATTCCGTATAAGGATATTCCAAGCCTATTTTAATTAATCCCTGTTTATTCTTTACTCCAATCCTCGACCGGGCCACATCTAACACCGACCGGGATAAGCTGCTTTTTAAATTCTTTCAGTTCCCTGCGATGACTACACTGCAGACATTGCTCGAACCAGCCATCTAAATCACGGTCAATAAACAGGTCGCCGCCACAACGGGTGCAAGCCTTTAATTTCCAATGTAACATTTGTGCCATCTCCTTTCTGATTCCAACCGCTCATCACTTAAGAAGATTGTATATTTACAGGGAGGTGAAGTATGTGATAATGGTCTCATTTTAGAAAATGATCGGAAAATATCACTGAAAAAAACAGACATCAAGAACCTTGTAAAAAATAAGGAATTTATTACTCTTCTTCAATGATGATTTCAAAAGAGCAAGTAAGCGCACCGGTAGGGCATACAGCTTCACAATTAGTGCACCAATGGCAATCTTCGGTTTCAATAATAGTAATTTTATTTCCAACGGTAACAATAGCTCCACACGTACAAACGCTAACACAAAGGCCGCACTGATTACATTTTTCCTGGTTGAGTACCGGCATTTCAGTCAATTAATCATGCCTCCGAATAATGATAATATAGAGGATTCTTTGCAGGTTGTATGTGACCTTTGTCTCAACTTGATTCCTCGACAATTTCTTCAAGAGCTTTTCGATCGGTAACGACGATGCGATGACGCTCCATGCGAATATAGCCCTGTTCTTCCAGCGTTTTTAGCGATCGTGCCACAACTTCCCGAGCTGTGCCGGCCATCGCCGCCATCTCCTGCTGTGTGAGATGCTGTCTGGGGCCAACGCCATCAGCGGCATGATTCAATAATATTTTAGCTACTCTGCCAAGTACATGACGAAACGAGAGGTCCTCGACCAACGTCACCAGTTGTCTCATTCTTACCGCTAAGACCTTGCTGGTGTTCAGGGCGATTTGAGGATACTGTTGCATCAAACTTAAAAGTTTGTCTTTCTTAATACCATAAGTAGTTACGGGCCCTAAAGCCTGGGCGCTGATGGGATTGGCACCGCCATCAAAAACGGGAATATCGTTAAGAGCTTCTCCAAGTCGGGCAATGCTGAGAATCTGTTCTTTGCCCTGGGCCGACGTCTTAAATATCTTAACAACGCCATCGGCGACAAAGAACAGCGTGTCCGATGACTCCCCTTCCAGTAAAATAACCTCGCCCCGCTGAACAGTTTTTTCGGAAAACGATTGCTTGATATTTTCCAGTTCGGCAAGGCTCATCACGGAAAAGTATGGGATTGATTTTAAAAAAGCAACATCAATTGTCATTTTCTTGAATAAATAACCGTAACAGATTCTGTATTATGTCACATTATACCAGCTTATAACAGCAATCAGCAATCAGCGTTCAGTCAAGAGTATTGCAGGTACGGAACGCGGGATTCTTGTGATTAATGTTACAGCAGGAAAAACAGACATGAATTAATGTGATTATGTGGGGATGAAGAGGTGGCGGGGGAAAAGAGTCAGTCCAAATACTCCGGACTGACTCTTCTTTTTATTATTTTGGCTTATCTTCAGCGTTGCCTGTTAATTGTTTCCACCGTTCTTCACCGAGGCATTGCCGCGCCGAAGCACACCATTCGATACAGGACGGCATTTTTTCTTTAAACACCATTGTGCCGCATTTCTGGCATTTAATTCTAGTCTCATCGGAGAAAATTTCTACTTCAGCGCCACAATTGGGGCATTTATATAATTCCACGCGGAGATTACGCGAATCCTGACCCGGACATTTGCTGTACATTGTTATCACTCCTTTCAGGGTAGTTTTCCGCTAACCTCAAACTAAGCTTATGTGAATTATGCAGATTTAACAGTGATATAAATCATACCGGGGAAAATAAAGTTAGCGACGTGGATTCTGGCCTACACCAGAATGGGAAAATGGATTTCTAAAAAGCGGACAAGTAGTGGACGCCTGTCCCATCACAAATGATTCCCACCAGGGCATCTTTGTACAAGCATCGGCCGGAATGCGACAAAAGTCGCAGACGATTATTATAGGAAGCACTATTCTTAAATAAGAACCAATCAAGGAGAATAAAATGAATGAAAAGATAACCAAAGTATTGGAACAAATCAGACCGTCTTTGCAGGCAGATGGGGGCGATGTGGAACTAATAGGAGTAAAAGACGGGATTGTTAGCGTACGCCTGACCGGTGCCTGCGGTTGCTGTCCGATGTCCACTATGACGATGAAAATGGGCATCGAGAAATTACTAAAATCGAGACTGCCTGAAATTAAAGAGGTGGTTTCAGTTTAATTCAAGATTATTTCCCCGGGAAAAACAACGATGAGGTATTATGTAAATCTAATACCTCATCGTTGTTTTTAATAAAGATGGTTTGGTTATCAACTATTTTACTTTAGCTAATTCCTCGGCGATATCACCCATACCCAGTTCGATTAATCTTTGTTCGCTAGGTTTGGCAGTTTTCACATCCCACTTCATCGCCTCGCACACTTCACGGGCAATAACATCTTCGTCTACCGTGCGGCCGGCGTTAGGTCCGGCGGCAAGCGGCGGTTTTCCAACCATACGGGCAGGATGATGGATATTTAACGGATTATATCCTTCACGAACATTGAAACTGTGGCGCATATCCTGAATTCTTTCACCGGCGTTCACTACATCTTCAAGAGTTAAGTTCCAGCCGGTTATCGCATTAAGAAACTCTACAAAAGTATTAGCTCCGGGATAGCTATCAAATACAAACATACAGCATCCTACACATTCTGAGACCTGTTCGAAACAGACGGCTCTCTTTTGCGCTTCCCCTCTGCCGGACCATGCCGTGCGGTCAAGTGGCTCTGTAATTAATCCGGCGGGGCTACCGTTAATACCACGGGTATGGCGACCGGGTGTGGGATCCATTCTATAACCGGATGCATATGTGTATGCCCATCGGGGGTCATGCGCGCCGTACTCCGAACCACATATATTCATGGCATATTTTTCGGCGCCTTTACCAATCCTCTCTGCGGCTTTTTTCGTGCCATCGGCTAAAATTGCGCCAAAGCCTTCCCGTTTCACTAATTTTTCCGTCATCGCAACAATAGATTTATGGTTCCCCCAGGTCATCTCGATGCCGTCGGTATCTGCCTTGGTGATCAACCCGTTCTCATAGCATTCAATTGTAAAAGCAATGGTGGAGGCAGCTGAGATAGTATCAACGCCATAAGAATTGCAAAGATCGTTGGCTTTCATAATGGACTCGACATTATCGTTGAGACAATCCGGCCCAAATAAACCGATGGTTTCATATTCCGGTCGATGACTTTTCCGGTATTGGTATTCTCCGGTACCTTCCTTCATTTCCCCACCGCAAGCAATGACACACCGGTAACAACCATATCTCTTTTCCTGAAGATCCATGAACCCTTTGGCATCCAGCTTGTCTATCTGGGGAAAATCAGTAACCTGAGCACCTGACCAGTTTTTAACCGGAGTATCGCCAGCCTTAGCCAGAAAAGCAGTAAGCCCGGCTGTCCCAACTTGTTTAAAGAGTCCGCTGGGTCCGCCGAGTTTGGTCATGACATCTTTTCTTATGGCGTTCACTTTAACGGCATCGAAAAGCGGTACAGGGGTTTTGCCTTTTACGGCAACTGCTTTTAGTTTTTTAGAGCCCATCACCGCACCTAACCCGGAGCGTGCGGCTGCCCTGCCTTTATTATTTATCACGCCAGCAATAAGAGACATTTTTTCGCCAGCTGGACCAATGCATGCTACTTCAGTATCTTTCCCGAACTCATTTCTGATGATATCTTCAGTATCGTAAGTGTCTTTACCCCAGAGACCGGCACCATTTTTAATTTCTGCAACACCGTTATTGACTAAGAGATACACGGGTTTATCCGAAACTCCAGTGAAAAATACGGCATCATAGCCGGAGAATTTTAAATAGGGACCAAAGTTTCCGCCGGAGTTGGCATCTCCCCACGTATTTGTTAATGGAGATTTACCGACAACGACATACCTTGCTCCGCCTAGCGCCGGGGTGCCGGTAAACGGACCGGTGACAAAACCGACGATATTTTCCGGACCAAGCGGGTCAACGCCGGGTTTCATCCGTTCGAAGAGTATCCTGGCACCAAGCCCCGAACCGCCTATATAGGTACGGCATAGCTTCTCGTTCAAAATTTCTTCAGTTATCTTTTTCTTAGACAGGTCAACCCATAGTATTTTACCCATATAACCGTTCATCGTGGTTTACTCCTCCTCGATACTATCACTAATTATTTATTTCCGCTTTTTTATATTATCTATTTCATCGTCGGCAATTGTCAAACTAAAAATCTATAAAAACAGTTACAATAATCAGTACTTAATAAACATTCCGAAAGTTCTTTTATTCTCTTGCTTTGACTTACTCTTTATGCTTTGACGCATATCTTGTATAATTTAATTTGAAAGACAAGATTAGCATGAAACTGCACAGAGGAGACAAACTATGGCTGATATCAAGAGCGCATATGAAATTGCGATGGAAAAGATTAATAAGATTGAATCCGCTACTCCTGAAGAGCGCCTGAAGTGGAAATTCGTGCCGAAAGGTGAAGAACTCGCAGGTAAATACATAAAAGATGATGTGAATTTGGGATATGAATTGAGCAAATACAAGGACGAGGAAAGAAAATATGTCGCGCAGGGAATTTCTTCAGTGCTTGTCAGAAATATCGACCTGCCGAAAAACGATGCTGTCAAGAAAAACAACCGTAAAGCGATGGACGGTATCAAATTGATAAAAAAAGATAAAACCGGCGTGGAAAATGTTTTCAGCAAAATCAGATATATTTTCAACCACTATACCGAACAGGGCGAACAGCAAAAAAAGCAGGCCTACGAACAGGTAAAAGAACAGTTTGCGATGAAACTCCAGCAAGCTCTGCAACAACAAGGCGCATCCGCTCGCATGAACATTGACGTCGAGAGGCATCCGCAATTCCAGGAAGAATGGCGCAAGGTGTTGATCAGATTGGATGTTCAATATCTGGAACATCTCAACGAATATAAGCACGAACTTCTGACGCTTGATTAAGCGATTTGTGAGGGGTGGGGTAGAAGATGGATATTGACGATGCCAAAATCACGGAGGCGGTAGAACGCACAGAGATTCTCCGCTTACCTAAACAAAGTTTGACTACTTTCGGGACAACGAATATCTATTATTATTTGGTCACTGAGCCGGCTTACGCTGAGCTTGTTCCGAACACTACCGAAACCGTTGTTATAGAAGGCAGAGTTATCGCCGAAAAACCGAGAATTGTCACTCCCTATTATCTATCAGCCCTCGAAGGATTTAGCGAGAATGCGCGCAGGTATTTCGATTACCTGATTAAGAACTATGGCAATAATATTCCCGGACTGCTGTATGCCTACCGTAACGAGCCTAAAGAGATGAATATCGTGTCGGATAATCTGCTGGCGGTGGTAGCCAAATTAAATGAAGACATTGATAAACGCGGCGACCCTCTGACGACCATTATCAAAGGGATGGACGAAATGTGGGACATCGCCCTGATTAAATTTATTTTTGAGATGACACAGCGGTCGGTCGGAAATAACATCAGGCAAATGAATGCCCGGGGTTTACTTACAATGTATGATAAAGGTATCCCGGCTGATGCCAGAGCCAGAATCGAGAGTTTATTCATCGAGGCGGCCAAGGGGGATATCGACCCGCGTTTTTTAAAGGATGAGCTCGACCGCTGGAATATTTTTCCCGAATACGAGGATAGATTCCTGAGTCTCTTTCGTAAATAACCGTAAAGTGTTAAAATAAAAACGTGCAAATTTCTCAAATTGAAGCCCGTGACTTATCGGAAGCCTGGTTTCTTTGTCTGAGCAAGACTCTAAGTGACGGCTATGATTATCGTATCGAGCGTGGCAGTTACACCGGACAACGCCGTAAACAGCTTGATTTCTTTGTATGCCACATAAAATATCCGGGCACGCGTCCTTTGATACCTGATGTGCCACAAGGTGTTCCGGCGCCGAGCACAATGGAATACATCGACAATTATCTACCGTATCTGATGACCGAGCACCGGGCTAAGGGCGAGCAGTATACTTACGGGCAATATCTGGAAAAGCAGATTGCCGAAGTCATTCGGATGTACAAAACCGACGGACACAATACCAATCAGGCATATATGACGGTCGGGGAACCGAAAGCCATTTTTCTCTCCGACCCGCCATGTTTAAGGGGTATCGATACCCGCATCAAAGACAATAAACTCGATTTTTATATCTATTTCCGCTCCTGGGATCTATGGGCCGGTTTCCCTTCGAATTTGGCGGCAATCCAGTTGCTTAAAGAGTACATGGCCTCTGAAATCGGTGTGGACGATGGCGAAATGGTGGTCATGAGCAAAGGGCTGCATATCTACGAGTACTGCTGGGATTTAGCCAAGATGGTTGTCAGAAGAGAATAACTCTATAAAAAACCAAAAATCCGAAATACTAATTCCTAAACGATGCTAAAATTCCCATTTTCTAAGTTTTATTATTTGGATTTATTTTGTATTTCGATATTAGCGCTTAGGATTTCTAGAAGCTATTTTTTAACCTTTACATCAAGGTATAGGTCGCCACCATTCTTCCCCATACCCCGCAAACGGATATTAGTGCCTGTTTTTACACCCATCGGGACTTTTACTACTAATTTCTTTGTCTGGCGGCTATTTTTTACGGTAACCGATTTCTCGACACCATCTGCAGCCTCAGCAGCGGATAACTTTAAAGGCTGGTGTCTGTCGATACCTGGTTTGGGTAATTCCACACCGAAGAGCATCTTCAATGTAATTCTGCTGAACCAATTCACCATTCGGAGCTCTAATCGATCAAAGAATCCCAATTTTCTAACAGGAGCATTGGAATTCAAAAATTCCGGCGGAATATTATTCCCATTTCCATACTGATAGGTCGTCTGTCTGGCACTGCCCGGTCCCGAATAGAATTGAAAAACAACACCGTTCCCGCTAAAAAACGTACGGTTCAGAAAATCCTGGTCGAATCTGAGACCTGCCTGTTGGAACATCCGGTTTAGTTCTTCAATGTTTGCGGGATTCGAGAAAGCATCACGGAAAATATCAGACTGGGCATAGCCGGAGCCAGGATAATCGACATTGGCAAACCCGCTTTGCCTGGCAAAATCATACTGCTGACGCTTACCGGCATCACTCAGAATGCTGTAGGCTTCATTAATTTCTTTGAACTTCTCTTCAGCTTGCTTTTCGTTGCCCGGGTTTTTATCTGGGTGATATTTAAAAGCTAATTTGCGGAAAGCGTTCTTTATATCTTCCTGACTGGCATTCTCGGTAATGCCGAGAATCTGGTAATAATCTTTCACTCTTTTTATTATAACATCTGGGATAAAAAGAGGAGTAAGGTGGATTCGTAAATGATAAAGCGGGAAATTTTCTTTTTACATATATAACAGGCAGGGAGATTCTTCGCTTCGCTCAGAACGATAATGTTTGCCGGATACTATCTTTCGACGGTATGGATGAATGGCTATTTATCAGGCAGATATTGGCTTTAGATTCGCCGTTGTTTTCATCTGTTCTTTAAGTTCATCCAGCCAATTCGCCGACCTGACCTCGCGCTCAAGGAGGTATTTAAGATAACTGCGGGTAATCTCTTCCAGTTCAAGCGATAATCTGGCATCGATTTTCAGCCGTCCAACGGCGTTATAATCATTCCCCTGAATAAACCGTAGCACTTTGAGAGCATTCAGTGAAATCGAATGGGCAAACGGCTGGTTCGATGCGCATGCCGGACATAGTGTACCGCCAATACTGGCGCAGAATGAATTGGCAATTGGCTGTAACGCCTGATGGCAGGCCACACACTCCTGAAGTTGGGGACGGTATCCTGATTCCTCCAGCAGGTGAATCTCAAAGTAACGTAAAAGTAATTCCCGATTATTTGTCCGGCAGAGGTTTTGGAGTGTGTTTAACAGCAAACGGAACAAGCTTTCGTCTCTGACATGCTCGGCGGTGAACTGATTGACTAATTCAATCACATAAAGCCCAAAAGAAGTCAGCCAAAGATCCGTCTTTAAGGGCAGAAAACCATCAATGGTTTGACTGCCGGTAATGACGTCCAGATTCCGTCCCCTAGCCAGCGTGACCTGACTGTATGTCAGCAGTTCCAGATGCCCGGAGAGCTTGCTTTTAGGACAACGCACACCTTTAGCAACAGCCTGAATCTTACCCAAATCAGGGGTGTATAGAGTGAGAATCCTGTCTGCCTCGCCCAGTTTAGTCTTTTTTATGATGATAGCTTCGGTCTGATAATTTCTCGGTCGGGGCATATTTCTCAGCCTGTTTTTTCGGCGACGAATATCATTTCAGGAGAATCATCGGAGAATTTGGACTTATCATAGTTTCCAAATAATTCCACAATTTTAAATCCACACAAACTCAATAAATGCTCAATTTCATATCGGTAATAATAACGCATCGGGAATGTCTGGACCAGCCTTTCCTCTTTACCGTCAGGGTATTTTACATAGAAGATAAATTCAATATCGTTGTACTGCTCGGCGCGATGAAAAGCCGCGGTGCGGTTAGTGCGTTTGATCACTCTACCATCCGTCAGCGTCAACGGAGGCGCGACCTCCATCTCCATGAAGAATTTAGGTTCAGGGATTCGCGGCAGAAAGGGATGGTAAACATCGAACACCAGTTTCCCTTTGATGCTAAGGTGTTTGGAAATAGAGTTCAGGCAGGCTTTCTGCTCATTAACAGCAATGAGATGCTGGAAAGGCCGGAAAGGGATAGTTATCAGAGCATATTCCTCGCCGGTGCTGAAATTTGTCATGTTTCCTTGTATGATTAGTACATTTTTTCTGACTTCCCGGGGTAACCTCTTTATCTTTTCTCGGCATTTCTTAATCATATATGGTGATAAGTCCAACCCCGTAATTTCACAACCGGCGAGAGCAGTAGGAACAAGCACGCGGCCGGTGCCACAGCCTAACTCTAAAGTTTTTCCTCCTGCCTTTCTGGAGTAATCAACAAAGAAATCAATATCCTGGCGTGCAGGGTTGGTATACATTGCATCGTAGAAATCCGCTACGAATTCATGGTCTTCATAACCGCCGTATTTACTCATAAACCCTCCCGGAATTGAGAAGTATCCCCGGATTGCCTAGATGTTGGCATTCTACTCACAATCAGGCATATTGTCAAGAAAATGTAAGGGACGGGCAGTCAGACCCGTCACAATACTAACAACCTCATGGTCATGAGATGGTACAAAACTAATGTCACTTCGTCATTGCGAACGAGCTTCAGTGAATGCAGCAATCTCAGACCTTAGGTACTTTGTGTAGCAAATGTAGAAAAGGGGTAGCCTCCCCACTCTGGTGCATTCATCCGCTCAAGGCGGATCCAGTATGACGCTGAGATGTCAGATTGCTTCGGATAAACCTCGCAATCACGCCAGTAAATGTCGAATACTTAAATAATCAGATGCACTATCTAGTGAATAATGCCAGGCCGTTGGGCTTCCGATAGCCACGTCTCAGTAAAATATCTCTTTCTTTCAGCAGACAGGCGCGGTTATGAGCGAGCGCCTTTTCAAATTCCCCATTCTGCCAGGCATACATGCAGAGAATACCTTTATCGTTAAAAGGGTCGTCATGTGTTGGGATATGAAGCTCTCTGACGGCATTAGCTTTAGATTCGAATTTTTCCCGTTGCAATTCGCATTCAAAGGTAATGTTTCTACCGATCTGGCAGGTAAGGACATTTGTCTCGAAGGATGTATTAAAGGCATAAAAGGGTTTTTCCAATGTATCAATAATGCTCGAGATTTTATCATTCAGCTCGCCAATTTCTTCTTTTTTCGTAACATACAGAATCTGTAAAAACTGAGAATTAACGAAGCCAAAAATGACCTGCTGGATACCTTCGTACTCCCGCCAATCGCCGGTGTTACGGTAGCGTCCGTTGAAATCACCGATTGTTTCAATATCGATAATCGTCCCTTTGAAATCCGATACTATTTCTTCCTTGCGTTCCTGTATCAAAACAAACTCCTGAAACCAGAATCTCCGCAGGTATTATAGCTGTTGTCTGCCCTCGAGCGCTCTGGTGAGTGTGGCGTCATCAGCATATTCTAACTCCGTGCCGAAAGGTAGTCCGCGTGCCAGACGCGTGATATTGATACCAAGCGGAGAAAACAGCTGGTTTAAGTACATCGCAGTCTGCTCGCCCTCAAGGTTGGTATTGGTGGCCAGAATTACTTCCTTAACAATGCCATCCTGAAGTCGAATCGCCAATTCCTTGATTCTGACATCGTTGGCGCCGATTCCTTCCGTCGGTGAAATAGCGCCGTGTAAAACGTGGTAAAGTCCTTTATAAACCCCTGTATGCTCGATTGCCAGAATATCCTGCGGCTGTTCTACCACACAAACCTGACTGCGGTTACGCTGGTCGTTACGGCAGATGATACAGGGGTCGGAGTCGGTCACATTAAAACAGGTAGAGCATAATTTTATCTTCTGTTTAATCGACAAAATAGCTTCTGCCAGCTGGATTGACTGTTCTTGAGGCGCCCGCATCAGATAGAAAGCTAAACGTTGGGCGCTCTTAGGACCAATCCCGGGTAATTTATTCAATTCCTGAATCAGACGGTTGATTGCATCAGCGCCAAGAGTGGTACTTTGATTCAACGAAGTATCTCCTTAGTGTCCTCTAGAATAATCCGGGGATTTTCAGACCGCCGGTTACTTCTTTTAATTGTTCGGCCGCCGCTTTCTGAGCTTTTTCCTGGGCATCGTTAACAGCTTTTAGTACCAGTATCTCCAGTTGTTTTATATTCTTCGGGTCGACAATTTCAGGCGCAATTTTCACGGAGACAATTCTCTGTTCGCCATTGACTACGACGGTAACCACGCCCTTTCCGGCTTCTCCTTCAATTTGCATCTTTTTCAGTTCTTTTTGAGCGCGGTCTAATTTAGATTTCAATTGCTGGGCCTGTCTAATCTGTTCGAAGTTCATGTTTCCTCCACTTCAATTTGCGCGCCTAGTTTCAGCGCTTCTTTCATGAGATTATTATTGTTTTCCAGAACACACTGCACTTTGCAGGTATGCCCTAAATAATTACTGATTATTTTCTCGACAACACGATGGTTTTCAATCTCCTCCAGTTTTTCCTTATAAAGGGAATGTCTAAAGGATAACGTCAGCGTATCATTTTCAAATAACACCGGTTTGACGCCGGCACTCCTTAAAATAGCTAACGCGTGGCTCCGCTTGGTATCAGCGGGAGCCTGCTCAACCACACTTCGCCATTCCAGTCTCAATTTTTCAATGATACTACCGGCTTCCAAGGGGGAATGTTTATCCTCGACGACCGGCGGTGCCGTTTCCGGTTTACTTTCTGTCTTTTTTGTTTCCGGTTGAATATTCTGGGGTTGTGATTGTACCGGCGTAGTTTTTGGCGGTATGGCTCTCGGAGCAGGTTTCGGTTGGGTCTCTATCTGGACGAGGGGTCGTGCGGTTTCCTCTTCCGTTTTAATGACGCTATCGACAATCGCTAACTCCAATGGGAGCGTAGAATTGTTTTCCGTGCCGATTTCCACCTGGCTGAAAAGCTTCAATGCTTTTAAGACTTTAGGTAAGGAAGCATGTTCTGCCAGTTGTTTTAACTCATTTAAATCCTCTCCGGTCAAATCAACTGCACTTTCGGAGCCGGTTTTTAGCAATAACAGGCATCTCAGGTACTCTACCAGTTCACGTTTGAAATTACGCAAATCCAATCCGTCATTATTGACGTTATTAATCGTGGCCACGGCGGCGGAAACATTATCCGCAACAATATGCTTAATAAGTTCGCGGACACGTGCATCACCCGTGATTCCCAATAAATTCTGCACCTGCTGGAAACTGATATCGTAACCGTAATAGATAGATAACTGCTCCAATAAATTCCAGGCATCGCGCATACTACCGGTAGCGCTACGGGCAATCAGCCGCAATGATTCTTGTGAAATGGTAATATTTTCCATCATGCAAACTTCGGTCATTCGCTTCATGATCGCTGTTTGAGAAATACGGTGAAAATCAAAACGCTGGCAACGCGACATGATAGTGGGCAATATCTTGTGTACTTCTGTGGTTGCCAGTATAAAAATAACATGCGGAGGCGGCTCTTCCAGTGTCTTCAATAAAGCATTGGAAGCACTACCGCTTAACATGTGGAATTCATCTATTATGTAAACTTTGTAGCGCGCTTGATTCGGGGCGTAATTGACCTTTTCCCGCAGGCTGCGGATATCGTCGACACCCGTATTACTGGCAGCATCGATTTCGATGACATCCATCGCCCGGCCTTCGGTGATGGCGCGGCACATCTCGCAGGTATTACACGGCTCACCCTTGCCGCCGGTTGTCAAGCAATTCACGGCTTTTGCCAGGATACGACCGGTACTGGTCTTGCCGGTGCCTCTGGGTCCGCAGAAAAGATAGGCATGAGATATCCTCCCGCTATTGAGTGCATTCAGCAGAGTCTGAGTAACCGATTCCTGCCCGATGACATCACCAAGGGTTTGAGAACGCCATTTGCGATAAAATACTTGAGACATTTTACTACGCTATATTATACTCTATCCCGCTGAGTTTCCAAAGATTTCTTTTAAAGATTTGGGGGGCGTTTCGTTTTTTATCATAGTAAAAGTCGCTAGCTCCTCTAACATAGGCCTTGCCAAATACGATACATCACCCTATATACATGATTTGTTCTATTCCCAAATGGTATGAGATGGTTTTAAAACAAATAACTTAATTATTTTTAACAATAGTTGACATGCACTACCAGAACTCTTATGCTGTTGATTGATTTATCCGTGATGGAGGACAAATCGTGGCCGACCAGCATGAATTACAAAAAAGATTGGGGGTTGTTTTTCAGCAACCCGACCTGCTGACACAAGCGCTCACTCACAGCTCTTACGCCAACGAAAATCAGGGCATCGCACCTGCTTCGAACGAGAGGCTGGAATTTTTAGGAGACGCTATTCTAGGACTGATTGTCGCCGAAAATCTTTTCCGCGATTTTCCCAGCATGAGCGAAGGTGAAATGACACGGCTCCGCTCCATTCTGGTGAAACAGGATACTCTGGCAAGAGTCGCCGAATCAATCGGATTAGGTAACTACCTTTATCTGGGGAAAGGGGAAGAAGCCAGCGGCGGCAGAGAAAAACCTGCCAATCTGGCCCGGGCATTAGAAGCATTGATCGCGGCAGTCTTTCTCGATCAGGGTTCGAGAATTACCGAGCAATTAGTCCTGGATATCCTTGACGCGGAACTGTTGCGAACTTTATACCAGGGCGCGATTATCGATTACAAATCGCAACTTCAGGAGCTGTTACAGGCGAGGACACAGCAAACCCCTGTTTACAGTCTTATCGAAACTCAGGGACCAGACCACGATAAAAATTTCACGGTAGAAGTGCTTATCGGTAATGATGTGCTGGCCACCGGCGTTGGGAGAAGCAAGAAGAAAGCCGAAACCGAAGCCGCCCGTATTGCCTTGGAAAAATTAAAAAGCTAAATTCGTTTTTAGTTATTTTTACAATCCGATAACTTATCTCAAAGTATGAACGACTAAAAAGTAATATGGATTCTATATCTGGTACGGAATGGCAATGACAAATTATCTCCCCCAAGAGCAGGGAAATACCCCCTTCCCCGTGAATATCCCCTGCTCTTTTTAAAAAAGTTTCAAATCAGAGCGATAATACAGGTGTGAACCGGAGGAAATGAATGCAAGCAGCAGATATGAAACTGGTAACAAGATTGGAAGACAAAGCGGTTGAAATACGCAAGAAACTGTTAATTATGTGCAACCAGGTTGGAGTTGTTCATATGGGAGGCTCCCTGTCCATGTGTGAACTAGCAGTCGCCCTGTATTATAAATTTCTTAAATATGACCTTAAAAATCCAAAATGGGAACAAAGAGACCGATTGGTATTAAGCAAAGGCCACACCGGCTGCCTGTTATATTGTATTTTCGCTGATCTGGGATTATTCAGCTTTGAAGAGACTTATGAAGGCTACAACACCATCGGAGGGAGATTCGGGATGCACCCGAACCGGAAGTATCTTCCCGTCTTCGAAGCATCGACGGGTTCGCTGGGGCATGGGTTATCTCTAGCTACCGGCATGGCTTTCTCCGGGCGAGCTAAAAAAGCCCCATGGAGGGTATTCTGTATCACCGGGGACGGAGAACTGGATGAAGGTTCAAACTGGGAGGCGATAATGTGCGCGGCGCATTACAAGCTAGGCAATCTGGTAGCAATCGTCGATAGAAACCAGCTATTTACCTGCGGTCCTACGGAAAAGTACATGTCGCTCGAACCTCTGGCAGATAAATGGCATGCATTCGGGTGGGATGTCATCAACATCGCCGACGGCAACGATATGAAGCAAGTAGTGGAAGCTCTGGCATCACTACCGCCGGTTGATGTCGTGCCCCCCCGGAAACCGATTTGTATCATTTCGAATACGATAAAAGGTAAAGGCGTTGATTATATGGAACTGGTAGCAGGCTGGCACGCCGGCCATGTCTCCGATGAAAAGCTTCAAGAAGGCCTGGCAAGTGTTGATAAGAATAGAAAGGTGAGGAGGTAAGAAAAATGCCGGGAATAACATATAACTTTTTCGATCTGGTTGATTTAGCAAATACCCGGGAACTCTGGGTAAAAAAGTTGATAGAATTGGCAGCCGTTCACAAAAATATCTTCCTGCTTGCCTCCGATGCTCAGGTACCCGGAAATACAATCTGTGAATTCCGAGACCTCTATCCCGACCGATTTGTCGATGTCGGTATCGCCGAGCCCGATCTGGTGGGAATAGCGGCGGGCTTGGCACTGGACGGTAATATCACTTATGCGCAGGCATTCGGACCGTTCCTTTCCACCCGCGCCACCGACCAGATACACACCGATGTGGCCTACAATGACGTACCGGTGCGACTTATCGGAACACACGGCGGTCTGACATCCGGCGGAGGGCCAACTCACAACGCTATTCTCGATTTCGCAATAATGAGGGGAATTCCCAACATGACGATGGTAGCGCCTTCTGATACGAATCAGTGTTTAAGGCTTATCGAGGCATCCGTTACATATCCGGGTCCAATGTATATCAGGATACCAAGAGGGGCAGAACCGCTGGTATACGCGAACCAGGATTATGATTTTACAATCGGAAAAGCCGTGCTGGCAAAAGAAGGATCCGACGGCACAGTAATCGCAACCGGCAGTGCAGTATTCAACAGCCTCAAAGCGGCGCAGGAACTTGAAACAGAAGGCATAAAAGTCCGTGTACTGGATATGCATACCATCAAGCCGCTGGATAATGAAGCGGTTTTAAAAGCAGCCCGAGAGACCGGTCTCACTATAACGGTTGAAGATCACAATATCATGGGCGGACTGGGCAGCGCTGTGGCAGATACGGTGCTGGAAGCTGGTGTTCATTGCAAATTCAAGCGTTTGGGCGTGCCTGATGTGTTCGCGGCTTTTGGTGAAGCGAAAGAACTGTACGCTTATTACGGATATGATTCCGAGGGTATTAAGAAACAAATAAAATCCATACTGTAAGAAAGTGGGGGGCGTTTTCAGTTGTTTTTTGTTAATGAGCTCCTGTGATAGACATAGTAAAATTAATCATCTGGATTCCAGTACATTTTCTCGGTCAAGTATTTCGACTGTGGTCTCAACCATCGCTGGAATGACAAAACGTCATAAACAGGCAGGGACGCCTGTTCTACTAACTGGTGATTTACAACTCATTACTGAAAACTCAATAAATAAACTTCCTATTTAAAGTTTTCGTCTTCTATTTTCGCGATTCCTTTAATACCTGCGGATAGAAGCTCTTTTATATCGACTCCGGGAATCGGAGGGAAGTTACCCACCGCAAATTGATTCTTCAACCAAGCGTCGGCGGCCATATTCGCTCTGGCTTCTGAAATAACCCGTGAACCCATCGCCAGCATATTACAATTGTTGATCGACTTACATTCACCGGCGGTGAATTCCGACTCAATCAACCCGCAATAAATACCCTTGAATTTGTTAGCAGTAATGGAAACGCCCATCCCGGTGCCGCAGAAAACAATCCCCTGGTCGGCGATGCCTTTTTGGATGGCTTTGGCCGCTTTCGAAGCTATGCCGAAGTAGGTCACAAAATTTTCCGCGCAGTCAGTACCGTAATCGATAATCTCGTATCCCTTGCTTTCCAAATGCTTTTTAACCGAATTTTTCAATACTGCTCCCATCGGATCGGCAGCCAGTATTACTTTGTTCGACTTATCACTTTTTTTCTTTGTCTCCGCGACAACTTTCTTAGGCACTTCAATCTCCTCTCTAATATTTTATTGTAATACGCTTGTTACTGAAATCAGGCTAACTTCAGCGCTTTTTTATATATGACCAACAGTTCATCAATAGCCTTTATTTCTTCGGACGATAGCGCCTTGTCTCCAGCAGTGACTGTCTCATCTACCTGGGAAGGACGCCTGGCGCCGACGATAGCTGCGGTTACTTCCGGCCGTCTCAATACCCAGGCTATAGCCATCTGCGCCGAGGTTCGATCATGTTTCTTGGCGAGTACTTTAAGACTCTCAACCAGGTCGAGGTTGGCCGTGAGGCGTGGCTCCTGGAAATTGGGGTCATTGTGCCGATGATCTTCTTTAGCTAACGCCTGGACGCGTTGCCTGGTAAATTTACCGGTGAGCAATCCTTTTTGCATGGGACTATAAACGACCACGCCGATATTGTTCTGACGGCAGTAGTCCAGCAATCCGCTGTCTTCCGCGCCGCGTTCGATCATGCTATAAGGAGGCTGAAGAGAAGCTACAGGATGAATCGGCTGAATGCGTTTTAGCTGTTCAATACTGCAATTACAGACTCCCGCATAACGTATTTTACCCTCTTTCACCATGTTCGATATTGACTGCCAGGCAGGCTCGAGTTCCGAGTCGGGATGCGGCCAGTGTATCTGGTATAGATCAATAACATCGATGCCCAACCGCTTAAGACTGGCTTCAACCTCCCGCTTAATAGTCGCTCCTTTCAGGTCATGGATTGACTTCCTGTTTTCATCCCACTCGATGCCGCATTTTGTGGCGACAATCGGCCTTTTCGATAACTTTTTCAGCGCTTTTCCCACAATTTCTTCACTATGACCTAACCCATATGCCGGAGCCGTATCAAGCCAATTAATGCCCTTGTCACAAGCCCATATAATGGCAGCAATCGACTCTTCGTCATCTTGAGGTCCCCACCCAAATGCCCAATCACCACCACCAATCGCCCAGGTACCCAATCCAACCGTGGTAAGATTTAAATCCGTCCAGCCTAATTTACGCGTTTTCATTTGTTTCTCCTGTTCCCTTAATGATGCTTCTGTAATTAATAGTAAATCAATTATACAATCAATACGAGGTGTAAACAATCAACTGAATAGGTTCAGTAGATCCCGTACACTTTCTCCTTAGCGTTTATTGAGTAATTCTGCAATAGAAAGTTGTGTGGCGTCAAATAGTGCAGAGCCTGATGGGGACGGATGGTATTATAGATCATCTCCCACTGTCTTAAGGCGACATTGATGCTCGGCACATCGAACTCAGCATCTGTGACTTCGTAGAATTCTTCTGCGTGAGTTCGATTCGCCCTTTCCACATGACCGTTCAGCTTGGGAGAACGAGGTGGCAGGACAAAGAGCTTAATCCCCAACTGTTGGCAGGTCTCCTCAAAGATACTCTGAAACTCAGACCCACCATCTACCTGTATCGCTCTCACTTCAAAGGGCATCCTTGCGATGATTGCGTTGATAAAGGCTGCTGCTGTTGTGGCAGTGGCGTTGCTGGAAGCCCCCACCACATCCCACCTGGAGATGATATCTCTGGCAGAGAAATGCTTGATGATGACTCCGGGTAAAGGTCTCACGTCCATCGTATCTACCTGTACGATGTCACCAGGTAGCCGGGCTGTATATTCTTTCGGTTTTCGAGTAGCATACGGCCGATACCGCATCTTCTTTCGTGCCGAGATAGATTGGCGAAGCGGCTCTTTGAGTGCGCCCCTGTCTTTTAAATATCGGAGTATCCTCCCCACCATCGAGGTGGAAATCTTAACACCACTTCCCGTCAATAGATTCGCCAGTTTCTCTTTCCCCCAGCGAGGGTATTCCTCTCTGATTTTGAGTACCGCCTCTACTTGCACGGTGCTCCAGGTCGGCTGTCGAACTCGTTTCGGCCGGCGAGAACGCTCCTCCAACGTTTTTAGTTCGTACGGTCGGTATCTCCTCTTCCACTTGTAGAAGGTGTCCGGTGTTATACCATAATGTTGACAGGTAAGGCGGGCATTCTTACCATGAGAATTGTAGTAATCAAACCATTTCAGTCTTTTGTTCGCATCAGCGGAAATATCACCAATCCGTTTCCCAATAACAATACTGCCGGTGGCAATGGCACTTTTTATCTTCATATCCTCTAGTATATGTGTATGCCATCTATCTGAACCAGATCACAACCTGAAAATGCATAATAAAAAAGAGAGTGAACTATGTTCTAACTAAATAAATTCGATGATTTTTAAAATAATCTCTTTACAGAATAATGCTTCTTTGCTAAACTGCTATTAAACAACTAAGCCAATAATCAATCGAGGTGTGATATGGGTAATAGAGACATGGGCCATAAAGAGAAGAAAAAAGGGAAGAATAACTCTAAAAAAGTTATCTCCTCTAACATTGAGGCGCTACCTCCCGTTGAGGTTATCCGACGGGGTAAGAAAGACAAATTCGAAGAAGAATAACAGATTAAATTTAAAGTCCGAATATCGAAACTTTAAATAATTTATAAAATATAAAACCGGTGACAAGACAAATAAATATAATTTGAAAATTTTAATTCTAGATTTTTTACGATTTAGGGTTTCGTATTCAGGATTTACTTTATGATGGATTCCGCTGCTTTTCAGGCGATTGCGCAGGGACGGGTGCAAGGCGTTTTCTATCGTGACTTCACTGCCAGAAATGCTGTCAGACTCGGCTTAACCGGTTATGTGCACAATTTACCCGGAGGGTCAGTAGAAATTCACGCCGAAGGCGCAAGAAAAAAACTGGAAACACTGGCCAAATTACTGAAAGAAGGCCCGCCAAACGCCAGAGTGGACAATTTGGCGGTTACATGGTCGGAATATACCGGTGAATACAAAGACTTTTCAGTGAAAAGGTGACTTCTACAAAGCTCACTGGCGCTTCAAGTATTTTTCTCTCAAACGCTTCGCGATTACCAAAGCCCCGGTATCAATGCTTTGCGCTCTGCGGGATAATCAGGAAATTGTTGCTGATACCATTTGTGATTTGAACGGGCGCGCGGAGCCAGGTTGGCAATCGTAAAGACAGCGAAAGCAAGGCCGGGTAACGACCATGTGGCTAAAGCCCACCCGCTCCAAACAACAATCTCCCCAAGGTAATTCGGACAGGAAATCCAGCGGTAAAATCCGGTTCGTGGTATCTTGTAAGCATCTTCTCCCGGTGCGCGGAGATTGCGTAATGTCCGGTCAGCGGCGCGATTGATCAGATATCCCATCAGAAACACCACCACTCCGCCGATGAAACGGGGGTCGGTAAGCCATTTCGTTGTATATTGGGTAGAGAAACTGAAAATATACTTGCCGTTCAAGTAGGCATTCATCATATTAAAAAGGAATCCCATAGCAATGACCATAACAGGCATAGCCCTGTCCCCACGGAGACTGAAGGGATAAATAAAAGCGCGATGGACGTAATGTACCTCCCACATAAACAGGAAAATCAGCGGAACGAGGGCATGATTACTGCCGGTTAAAAAACATAAAGCAAAGATTAACGGTGAAGGCGCTTCCATCACCACCCAGGCTGCTTTATTGCCAAGAGCAGGCCCCCAACCTTTCCTGACATGCCGGCCATAGGGAGCGGCGAAAAAGAATAGAGCGATAAAGACGATAACCGCCAGCAAGAAAGCAGTCAGGAGCAAGCCGGCGTAAAATGCATGTTCATTCATATTTTTCTCATTGATTCGATTTCAGTCGGCATTTCAGATTGCCATTTTGCGCAAACCATTTCAGCGTATCGGTAATTGTTTCTTTAAACGGCCGCGATTGGTACCCCAACTCACGGGAAGCTTTCTCATGGCTGATATGATGATTGCTATTCAATGCTCGCATGGCGACATTGGTATAAAAAACCCGTTTGCCCAGAAGACGGTTATAGGCCGTTGAAAAAGGTGCGCCGAAGCGGGCCACCGGCATCGGGCAGATAAAACCAGGAATCGAGGCATCAGAGATTTCCTTGATTACATTCGCGATATCGCACATTGAGGCCCAATGTCCCGATAGAAGGTACTTGGAGCCGGCCGGCGCTTTTTTCTCTGCCAGCATCGCTCCCTGAACCACATCCCGCACGTCCACCCAGTCGAAGCCGCCATTGATCAGTGCGATCATCTTACCATTGGCAATAGATAATAAAGCAGAGCCGAAATGTGACGGCTGGTAGTCGAAAGGCCCGATAATTCCGGTAGGATTGACGATGACGGCATCCAGCCCTTTTTCAATGCCTTTGCGAACTTCCATTTCACCTGCGGCTTTGGAACGGTCATATGGCGGATTTTGCCGTCCCGCTACCAGAATCCGGGACTCATTAACCGGCTGATCAAACGGTTCTTGTACCATCGCGTGAATGGAACTGAAGTGAACGAGACGTTTTACGCCGCTACGACGGCAAGCCTCTACGACATTGCGTGTGCCAATGACGTTAACTTTTTCCACTAAAGGCCATTCGCTTTTTAGTAATGAAATTATAGCGGCAAGGTGATAAACCGTCTCTGCGCCCTCGAAGGCACGGCATAGAGATTCCACATCGGAAACATTCCCCTGCGCGACTTCCACACCCAGACCTTGAAATATCTGTTGATTACTATGAATTAAAACGCGTACAGGACGTTTTTCCGCGATTAATGCGCGTACCAGATTATTACCGACATGTCCGGATGCGCCGGTTACAACTACTGTCATAAGCACCTATTATATACGCAAGCCGTTAATATATCTACCTGCTCGACCAAAGATGAGTAGGGTGGGCAAAATCCACCTCTTATCCGTCCCCCGGGAGATTGCCACTCTCATACACATTCACTAGGGAGATTCAAGGTACTTTACAAAGTAAATGTATTGAGAGAGAGTGGAACCGTAGAATGGATTCCAGCCTTCGCTGGAATGACAAAATGGGAAAATGGATCTTGTACCTTACTTCATAAATACTACAATCCAGGCGCCTATACCAGATCGGGAATTAAGATAATATTACAGGCAGGGACGCCTGCTCCACAATATATGTCCATACTAACGAAGGCTAGTATCCTACAAAGCTTTAAGCTGACCGCTGATAGCGGATTGTCCAAAAATACTCAACTCTCATCCATACCGATGCAAATCGGTATTCAGTGAATATGGATTTTGGCCTCCGCCAGAATGGTGTTTGTAACTGTGAGTTTCTATACTTAATATATACAGGCAGGGACGCCTGTTCCACCTACTTACAATTTAGACTTGATACTCAAAACTCAATATTTTCAATTGACTACTGAAACCTGAAAGCTGATTGCTGTGTTTCGTTTTTCTTGATTATTACTTCTTGGAAAATAAAAAGGATGGGTTTAGTCCCTGAAGATTACACCCATCCTGTGAAGTCAACTTTCTATTTTTATTAAAGAATCAGTTGCTTCTGCTACCCGCAAATTGAGGTTTTCTAGCCCCAAACTGCGGTTTTCTCCCCGTCCCCGGCCTGCGGAAAGGCGCTTTGTTAATAGGACGCGGTGTACGTCTTTCCGCTTTATCGGACGACTGGGTTTTATAATCGAACCCCTCCAGAGTGCGGCGTTCGATCGGTTTTCCGAGAACCTTTTCAATATCGCACACTGTCGCCATGTCTTCGTGCGTGACGAATGTAAATGCATCTCCGGTTTCGTCGACACGGCCTGTGCGGCCGATACGATGCGTATAAGCATCGACATTTTCCGGCATATCGTAGTTGATGACGTGGGAGATGTTTGAGACATCGATGCCTCTGGCAGCAATGTCTGTAGCTACCAGAATCTTGATCGCGCCGGAACGAAAACCGTCCAGTGCAGCTTGCCGTCTCTGTTGTGAAAGATTACCCTGTAAAGAGGCGACATTATAGCCGGCTTTATACAATTGTTCGGCGAGACGCTCTACGCGATGTTTAGTGCGTACAAATACCAGCACCGATTCGGTTTTTGTCTGGTACAAGAGTTCCATCAGCAAAGCAGTCTTGAGATTTTGTTGCACCGGATATAGTGCATGGGAGACCGATGCCGCGGGAGCAGTACGCCCAATTTGCACCGTAACAGGATTACGCAGGACTTCTTTCACGAGTCGGCGGATATCATCGGGCATCGTGGCCGAAAAAAGCAACGTCTGCCGCGGTTGCAAGATACACTCCAATATTCGCTTGATATCCGGTGCGAAGCCCATATCAAACATACGGTCGGCTTCATCGATGACCAAAATTTCAAGATGAGATAAATTCAGCGCGCCCTGATATAGATGATCGAGTAAACGGCCAGGGCAACCTACCGCAATTTCCGCGCCGTTGCGCAGTTTGCGGATTTGCTGTTCTTTACCCACACCGCCATAAATAGCAACGTTTCGTAAGCCTGTCTTCTGCCCTAATTCCGTAAAGGCGTCGCAGGTTTGTTCCGCCAGTTCACGCGTGGGTGAAATAACGAGAGCACGGACGACCCCCCTTTTGCCTTGTTGCAGACGATGCAAGATCGGCAGAGCAAAGGCAGCCGTTTTACCAGTGCCTGTCTGTGCCAAACCTATAAGATCTCGACCCTGTAAAATTGCGGGGATACTTTGTTCTTGAATCGGTGTAGGGGTAACGTATCCAAGCGCCTGCACACCGGCCATTACGCTTGGGTTAAGATTGAATGTTTCGAAACTCATTAAACTCCTAATAAATATAAAATGATTCTATGAAAAATTGTTGTTGGGATTGAATGTTGTTGAAAAGCAATTTGTTTGTTCAGTAATCCCCGCAGCCAGGAGTTACCTGACAGCGGGGATTAAAAATCCGAATTTAGTGGCTTACTTTTACAGTGCTATAGCAATCCCGGCAATATACCGGTCTGCCTTCTCTAGGTTCGAACGGCACTTCGGTAACTTTCCCACAACGCGAACAGGTAGCGGGGTACATTTGGCGTTGTGACTGATAGCTTGAGCTACTTCTCTGGAAAGTGCTGCTGCCTTGTCGTTCTTTTCTTGCCTGGCGACATGTGGAGCAGCGTTTCGGCTCATTAGTATAGCCTTTGGATGAGAAAAACTCCTGCTCTTCAGGGGTAAAAATAAACGCAGTTCCACAATCGTAGCACTGGATTGACTTTTCCTGAAAACTCATTGGATTACCTCCTCTTTAATTATTGTTAGAGTTATGGTCATCCAATACTAGTAAATCTGAAAGGATTATAAAAAGCATTAATAACCTAAACTGAAACTATTTACTATTATACAACATAATGATGTGATTTGCAAAATTCCGTAGCTGGAAGCTGTTCAGCACTTTAAAGAAGTTTAAGTAATTTGAATGCACCACGAATTTCCATTGATAACGGCCGAAACACAAGAACGTTGAAAATAATCAGATTTAGCTTTTAGCTGTTTCCGGCTTTTTAATTTCGATATTGCCGAACCTCGCTTGAACGGCCTCTAGAATAATCGCTTCAGCTTTTTCCATTCCCAATGCTCCGGTGTCAAGACAGAGATGATATTGGCGTGCATCCATCCAATGCTGTCCTGTTAGCGCGCGGAGGTAATTTGCACGCTGCTGGTCGACAGAATAGATTAATTTCAAAGCTTCCTGTCCGGAAACATGATACAAATCCTGTACTCGATTTTGACGAAAGCTTACATCAGCATGTAAAAATATATTTAAACAACTCGGGTGATTGCGTAGCACAAAATAAGCGCCACGTCCTACGATGACCGCGGTGCACTGATTGGCTATTCTGGTAATAATATCAGATTCAACGCTATATAGGGCTTCATCATTAAGCAGATTAAGCGGAGGCGGGGCATAAGACCATGAAGTAGAGGTCGCAAATGATTGTAGGATTGTTTGCCAACGGGAAGTAACTTTCTCGTCTCGACTCTTCACGTGTTCTTCCGGTATTTTCAACTCTTCTGCAGTCTGGCGTACAATTTCGTGGTCGACATAGAGAGCATTTAAACAAAGAGCCAGCCGCTGGCCTAAGTAGGCTCCACCACTTCCCAGTTGACGACTAATAGTGATAACGCACGGTGAGGTTTTAGTCATTTCTTTCTCCTCCCTTAACAAAGAGTTATATTGCTTTCTACCTACTCGTTTCCCCTTGCCGTTTACTAATGTCTTGGTTTTAAGTTGCTTTTGTTAACTTAATTTCACAACTAATTATCATCGTTATCACAATACCAAAGTAAGTATCCATATATTGAGCGCAAGGAACCTATTTTGTCAAGGGGTTAAGTAGACGAAGATAATTGACATTCGCAGGAGCTTATGTTATCTTACGTTTTACAGAGTAATGACAATGAAAACAACAGTGGTCGTCGTTAAAAAATAAAGCCGGCAAGTGGGCTTGTCTCAAACCGAATCGAGGCCGTCCACCAGGACGGCTTTTTTGTTGAAGACAGATGATAGCCCGAAGGCTTTAGTACTTACGAAGTAATGTATATTCAACTTTAGCGGACGTATAAACAGGAGCACAATATGACAGATACACCTTTAATAGAACAGGAAATGCCCAAAGCTTACGACCCGAAAACGGTTGAGGATAAATGGTATAAATTCTGGTTGGAAAAACAATATTTTAAACCGGTAATCAATCCGAAAAAGAAACCTTTTACCATTATCATGCCACCGCCTAACGTAACCGGTGAATTACATATGGGGCATGCCCTGACAGCGGCCGTCGAAGACGCCATGACACGCTGGCACCGGATGAAAGGCGATCCTACATTGTGGCTACCGGGAGTCGACCATGCCAGTATTGCCGCACAGGTAGTGGTAGAAAGATTATTAGCTAAAGAAGGCACCAACCGGCATCAGGTAGGACGGGAAAAATTTCTGGAGAGGATGTGGCAGTGGACGAATGATTGTCGTTCCCGAATCGGACAGCAGCACCGCCGTCTCGGCACTTCCTGCGACTGGTCACGGGAGAAATTCACATTAGACTCCGGGCCTTCGTTAGCCGTCCGTCATACCTTCGTTAATCTGTACAATAAAGGCCTGATTTATCGCGGGGAACGAATTATCAATTGGTGCCCGCGTTGCTCGACGGCTCTTTCCGACCTTGAAGTCGACCACAAAGATTTAAACGGGCATCTGTGGCATCTTAAATATCCGCTGGCCGACGGTGATGGCTTTCTGGTTGTGGCTACAACGCGTCCGGAAACAATGCTCGGTGATACAGCAGTGGCCGTTAACCCAGAGGATGAACGTTATACTAAACTGATCGGGAAAGATGTCATGCTACCGATAATGAACCGCCGTATTCCCATTGTGGCGGATGCCATTGTAGATAAGGCTTTTGGTACCGGCGCCGTAAAAGTCACGCCGTCACACGACCCGGTGGACTTTGAAATTGCCCAGCGCCATAACCTGAAATTAATCACCATTCTGAATAAAGATGCTACGATGAACGAAAATGCCGGCCGGTGCAAAGGCATGGACAGATTTGCCTGCCGGAAATGGGTAGTGGAAGAGTTGGAACGGTTGGGATTATTAATGAAAATCGAGGATTACAGTCACGCTGTGGGTCATTGTCAGCGCTGCTCGACCGTTATCGAACCGCTAGCCAGTCTGCAGTGGTTCGTAAAAATGGAACCGCTGGCGAAACCGGCGATCGAGGTTGTGAAAAACGGCCAGATCCAGATCATTCCCGAACACTTCATCAAAGTCTATCTTAACTGGATGGAAAATATCCGCGACTGGTGTATTTCACGGCAATTGTGGTGGGGCCATCGCATCCCGGCCTGGTATTGCAAAGACTGCGGCGACATGATTGTCGCCATGGGTGCCCCGAAGACCTGCCCCAAATGCCATTCGACCAAAGTGGAGCAAGACCCCGATGTGCTGGATACATGGTTTTCTTCCGGTCTATGGCCACACTCGACATTAGGCTGGCCCAACGATACGGAAGACTTTCGCTATTTCTATCCTACTACTGTGATGGAAACGGCTTACGATATTCTTTTTTTCTGGGTATCCCGGATGATTATGATGGGCATTGAAAACACCGGGGAAATCCCTTTCAAATATGTTTATCTGCACGGCCTGATTCGTGATGAAAAGGGCGAGAAGATGAGCAAGACTAAAGGGAATGTTACCGACCCACTGAAAGTAATCGATCAAATCGGCGCCGATGCGCTACGTTTTGCGGTCGTCACAGGTAACGCAGCCGGTAATGACAGTAAAATGTCGCCCGTGAAGCTGGAAGCCGGCAGGAACTTCGCCAATAAACTATGGAATGCCACCCGCTTTGTGATTAAGAGTATCCCGGCTGAGAAAATCGACTTGAAAATTCACAAAGAATTACTCACGGTAGAAGACCGTTGGATACTGAGTCGACTGAGCCGTACGGAAGACACCGTGAATACAATGATGGCTGATTTCCAGTTCGGCGAGGCACTAAGCACAATCTACGATTTCCTTTGGAGTGAATATTGCGACTGGTATATTGAATTGGCCAAAATCCGCCTGAATCCGGAAAACAAAGAGGCAGTGTCACCATTACCGGTACTGGTTAACGTATTAGAAACAGCTTTACGCTTGCTACATCCGTTTATGCCGTTTATCACCGAAGAACTCTGGCAAAACCTCAAAAATCACCTGCCGGCAAAATGGCAAAAAACAGAATCAATAATGGTTGCTAAATATCCGAAAGCGGATAAGGACGACATCAATACGGAAGCTGAAAACATTATAGAAGCAGTAATTGATATCACCCGCGCGATTCGTAACATCCGGGCCGAAAATAAAGTGGAATCCACTAAATGGATAGCCGCCGATGTTTATAGTGGTAAATTGGCCGCAGCGATTACACCCTATTCGGCTGCTATCCAGTCGCTGGCCAAAGCAAAACCACTCGAATTTAAAGACAACCGCTTATCAGAAGCTCTGGGAGAGAAGTTCGCAGTCGCTGTCTTGAAAGAAGCTGATGTCGTGGTGCCGATGGCCAGCATGATTGACATAGCCGTCGAACGAGACAAAATCCAGAAAGAAATCGCACAGATAGACGCCGATGTTATCAGACTAGAAGCGAGATTAAAGGATGAGGCATTCCTGAGCAAAGCTCCCGCCGCCGTAGTCGCTAAAGAGAAAGAACGGCTGGTAGAAAGAAAAGAACGCGCGGCGAGGTTAAGACAGCAAATAGGGTAGCGGAATAATATTCAAGAATCAATAGTCAAAGTCCAAGAATGATGAATTGGTGGAACAGGCATCCCTGCCTGTTAGAATCTCCTTTCCCTTTATTTGGAGCGAATTACGGCGATGGTGAAAGCCATAAGGAATCCATACCTTTACTCTCCATTCTGGCGCAGGCCAGAATCCACATTCACTGGGTACCAATTTGCATCGATATGGATTAGAGTTGAGGCGGTCGAGTTCGTACATCAATCAATAATTGAGTACCTTGGGAAACTCGCCCCTACAACCCAATGAGCCAGGAAGTAATAAATTGGTTACAGTTTGTTTGTCGGTTTTTAATACTTTTTTAATAGTGAGTCTGGATAATCGAGCATTGTGCCTGATACTGCGGACATTGACAAGCGTTGAATTGCGGTGCTAGTATCAAGGTGAAGATAGGCGTAAGTCATCTTACAAAAGGGCGAAAGCTCACTAACAATTGAATACATACTGGATAGTCGCTTGGATCGAATATGACCGAGACGGCAAAATTAAATGGTATATAATGCCCTCTCAGTCTATGTTTGAGAGGGCATTTATTATTTAAGGGGTAATGCGAGATGGTAAAGATTGGCATCATAGGCGCCGGCACAGTCGGCAGCGCACTGGCAATCAGACTCGCTGAAAACGGCTACGAAGTTGTTGCTGTATCCAGTCGTACCTGCACCTCCTCCGAAAAACTGGCGCAGACAATTAAAGGCTGCCGCGCCGTTGACTCTAACCAAATGGTCGCCGATATTGCCGATATCATCTTCATTACCACTCCCGACAGTGTCATTCCTGATATCGCCGGCGGATTACAGTGGCATCAGGGACAAAATGTAATCCACTGCAGCGGTGCCGATTCCACGGAAACTCTGGAACCCGCGTGGCAGATGGGGGCCAACACCGGTGTTTTTCATCCTTTACAAACCTTTGCCAGCGTCAAACAGGCAATCAGTAATCTTCCCGGCTCGACCTTCGCGATTGAAGCAGAAGAGCCCTTGTTAACCACACTCAAGGAAATGGCGGAGAAACTCGATGGCCGTTGGATTGAACTTAAAGCCAGCGATAAAGTTATCTACCATGCGGCCGCTGTTATCGCCAGCAACTACCTGGTTACGCTGGTAAAATTGGCCGACGATTTATGGCAGACATTCGGAATACCCAGAGAACAGGCCACGCAGGCACTGCTACCGCTCTTAAAGGGTACACTTAATAACATCGAAAATGTCGGCATTCCGCAATCGCTGACGGGACCGATTGCCCGCGGCGACATCGGCACGGTCAAGAAACACCTGTCGGCTCTGCAAAAAGAAGCGCCGGACGCATTGTCGACTTACTGCGAACTAGGTCTACAAACGATACCGATCGCCCAAGCAAAAGGGAAAATTGACGAAGACAAAGCCGACGAATTACGTGCCATATTGAAAGCCGGCCTCAAACGTAAAACTAACGAAAATCAAAACGAGAAAATGCTGCACGGTGAGGAACTAAACAAATAACGCTGAATTAGGTCCGGGAGGAATAACATGAGAGTAATGCTAAAGAGTAAAATCCATCGCGCCACGGTAACCGATGCCAATCTCAACTACGAAGGCAGCATTACCATCGACCGCAATCTGATGAAAGCGGCAGACATCCTCCCTTACGAACAGGTCCACGTCGTCAATGTGAACAACGGCAGCCGGCTCGTGACTTATGCCATCGAAGGCGAAAGCGGGGAGATTTGTTTAAACGGCGCCGCCGCCCGATTGGTCCATAAAGGCGATACTGTTATCATACTATCCTATACTAACGTTGAAGATGCTAAACTACAGGATTTCCACCCCACGCTGGTTTATGTTGATGCTAAAAACCAAATAACCGCCAAGAAAAGCGCCATCGATAGAATCCTTTCCTGAGGAGGCTCGATATGGCAGCATCCATCAAACGCGTTACGATCAATGATATCCGCGAAATGAAGCACACTGGTGAGAAAATCACCATGCTAACCGCCTATGACTATTCCACGGCAAAAATCATCGACAAGTGCGGTCTGCCAATTATTCTGGTGGGCGATAGTTTGGGCATGGCGGTCATGGGCTACGATAATACCCTGCCGGTGACCATGGATATGATGATTCACCACTCCCGAGCAGTCGTCCGCGGCACTGAGCACTGTCTGGTAGTGGGCGACATGCCGTTTATGACCTATCATGTTTCCACTGACGATGCCTTAAGAAACGCTACCCGATTTATTCAGGAAGCCGGTACCCAGGCAATCAAACTGGAAGGCGGCGCCAACGTCGCTGATAAAGTGAAACGCATTGTAGAATGCGGTATTCCGGTCATGGGACACATCGGCATGACGCCGCAATCGGTCAATCAGTTGGGCGGACATCTCGTACAAGGTAAAAAACTCGAAGTTGCCCAGAAATTAATCGACGATGCCAAAGCCCTCGAACAAGCCGGCGCCTTTTGTGTGGTGCTGGAGTGCATACCGGCACGGCTGGCAGCACTCGTGACGCAAAGTGTCGGCATTCCGACAATCGGTATCGGAGCCGGTCCGGATTGTGACGGACAGGTGCAGGTCATCACTGATATCCTGGGATTATCCGACTTCACGCCGAAACATGCTAAAAAATATGCACACCTGATGGAGACAATGACGCAGGCAATTTCAGATTATCAGGCAGAAGTAAAAGCCGGACAATTCCCGACTAAGGAAAACAGCTTCATTATCGATTCCGCTGTTCTGGAACAAGTGAAGGCAAAATCCCTCTAAATCTCTCCCTTTCGTGCCTCAGGGACCTAACGGCCTTTACGAAAGGGAGACAAATGTAATGCTATAAGAATTAAAAAATGATTGTTATTGAAACCATCCCCGACATGACCTATCTCAGGCTCAACCTAAAAGAGCCGGTGGGGTTTGTGCCTACTATGGGTTATCTCCATGAAGGACACATGTCACTCGTCAGGCAAGCCAGAGCTGAAAACAAAACGGTAATTGTCAGCATTTATGTAAATCCTACTCAGTTCGGGCCGAAAGAAGACCTTTCCAGATATCCGCGCGACCTTGCCCGCGACCTGGTGATGCTGGAAAAAGAAGGCACCGACGTTGTCTTTTTCCCTTCCGACAAAGAAATGTACCCGGCCGGTTATGACACTTGGGTGACCGTGGATAATCTTACCAAACCGCTGGAGGGCGATTCCCGTCCGACTCATTTCCGCGGTGTGACGACAATTGTAGCTAAGCTATTCAACATTGTCCGGCCGACCAGCGCCTATTTCGGACAAAAGGATGCTCAGCAGGCTTTGGTCATCAAAAAGATGACTAAAGACCTCAATATGAATCTGAAAGTGGTGGTTTGCCCGACTATCCGCGAGCCTGACGGACTGGCAAAGAGCAGTCGGAACGTTTACCTGAACCCGGAACAGCGGAAAGCCGCGCCGGTATTACATAAATCGCTGCTGGTGGTAAAAGACCTGTTTGCCATCGGGGAAAGAGATTCCGCCGTAATACTGGAACAAATGACCGCGACGATTCAAAAAGAGCCGCTGGTGAAAATCGATTATATCAGTATTGCGGACCCCGAGACGCTGGCGGAACTGAAGACCATCAACAAATCGGCGCTGGTGTCAATGGCAGTTAGATTCGGCAAGACACGCCTGATCGATAACATCATACTGGGAGAATAGAAACCAATGAGTTTGAGAAAGAAAATCCGGTTTGTTTTTAGATGGTTTGACTTTTATATAGGTTTCTATTACGACACTGCGAAACGGCGATTATACTTCTTCCCAATTCCCATGATGGGAGTATGTTTTAATTTTAGCAAGCAGCCTATGAAAAGCTAAATGGTATCAAATAATCGTAAGCGACACCGGATAATGATATTGGTGGCGGGTCAATTTTGAGAGATTCAAGATAATGAATACGCAGATTAATAATTACCATAATAAAAGTTATAACGAATATCATGGAATAATTATAAATCGCAGTCAGCGAGACAAAGCAATATTTAAGACAATCGAGATTATTGGTAAAAGAAAGTCATTTTTAGGATTACTGACTCTTTATAAAATTAGGGTATTACCAGAAAACATTGATGGTATTATAAAAGCATTTCAAAGCAATATGGCAGATAGACTTTTCTTTAAAAAAACAGGAGTTTTACTTTCATTTTTATAGAAACAATGAATTAATAGTTGTATTCAGAGATAAAATATTTAAAGTATCACCGGATAAATCGACCTGGGGAGAAGTAATAGCTCACGGGCATCAATTAAAGATTACGGATACACAATTGGATTTTACACCCAACACTTTTGATAATGAAGTATATTAACCTGATTTAAACGCTATCTGCTAGATTGTATCTAATGTATTCACGGAATGGCAAACATTATAATGAAATCGTGACGGTAAGGTTCTTCGATTTATTGCTTTACAAACTCCTCAACTACCTTCTCAACATCTCCATTATTCATGTTTTCTACGCCAAACCATTTTATTCTTTCCTCTTTAAGGCGGAACCAGGCATACTGGTGGCGGATAAAACGGTGGGTGCCGACCTTAATCTTATAAACCGCTTCGTCCAGAGTCATTTCCCCATTCAGGTACTGCCCTATTTCCCGGTAGCCGATGCTGAACATCGACGGTAAATTCATGTCATAACCCTTTACCTGCAGTTTCTTCACTTCTTCAACAAAACCAAATTTGACCATATCATCAACACGCTCATCGACACGCCGATATAATTCGGCGCGTTCCGCCGTTAACCCGATAATGAGAGTTTGGAAAGACGGAACTTGTTTTTTTTGCAGTTGTGAAAATGGCTCAGCCGAGGTTTTATTAACTTCCAACGCCCGGATGACACGTCGTACATTACGGGGGTCGATTTTACTCGCAGCCATCGGGTCGATTTGCTTTAGTTCCTCATAAAGCTCTGCCGCCTGCCCCATCTCGGCTTTCTTTTCCTGTTCGCGGCGGAACGAAACATCAGGCGCGACCTGTGGCACAATCCAGCCTTCCAGAACCGTCCAGATATAAAGACCGCTGCCCCCGACCAGGAAAGGCGTTTTGCCACGTGTCTGAATATCTTTTATCGACTCATATGCCAAACGTTGGTATTCCGCCAGGCTAAATTCCTGATTCGGTTCTATTATGTCAATCAGATGATGCGGGACTGCGGCCAGTTCTGCTTTAGTCGGTTTGGCCGTGCCGATATCCATACCGCGGTAGATCTGGCGGCTATCGGCGTTAATGATTTCGCCATTAAAACACCGGGCAAGCTGAATCGCCAGTTTCGTTTTACCGATACCGGTAGGCCCGACGATTGCAATCAGTTTGTCCATCGCTTTAAATTGTCATTCCAGTCCCGTATCAAGTACGGGATAAACTCCAGCGTGAATCCAGAAACATTATTATGGATTCCGTGTCACGCACGGAATGACAACTATGGTTTACATTATTTTTTTACTTGTGCCGTCTGTTTGACAATGCTGGCGAAGGGTTCCACTTTGAGACTGGCGCCACCGACTAATCCGCCGTCTATTTCCGGCTGTTTCATGAGCTCGGTGATATTTTCGGCAGTGACACTGCCACCATAGAGTATGCGCAGACTCTGCGCAAAATTATCGTTGTATAATTTGACAACGATTTTTCGAATCATACCGATAACTCTGTTGGCCTGCTCGCTGGTGGCGGCTTTACCCGTACCGATCGCCCAGACCGGCTCGTAGGCAATGACGAGGTTGGGGGAGGCAGGGATATCCTTAAGCGAGCCTGTTACGTGGTCGGTGACAACGGCTTCGGTTTGCCCTGCTTCATATTGCGCCAGGCTTTCCCCGACACACAGGATGGGTTTTAAACCGGCTTTTAGAGCCGCGCGGATTTTCTTATTGATGATTTCATTGGTTTCGCCGAAATACTGGCGCCGCTCGGAGTGTCCCAGAATCACATATTCGCAGAGGCCAGCTAACATTAAAGGCGATACTTCTCCGGTATAAGCGCCTTTCTCCTCGAAATACATGTTCTGTGCGCCTAGTTTAACGGAGCTTCCCTTGAGTGTTTCCTTCGCGGATGTTAATGAAACAAACGGCGGACAGACTACTTTTTCTACGTTATTAATAGGTTCCAGTAAAGGCTTCATTTCCCCGACCAATTTTACCGCTTCGCTGACGGTAGTATTCATTTTCCAGTTGCCTGCAATAATCGGCACGCGCATTTCTTTTCCTCCAAGTAATTCTTATTAAATTGTAATCAATTAAAATGTATCATAGAAATCAGGAAAAAGGAAAGCATTTAAGTCGTAATCTGTTTTTACGAGCGTAGTAAAAAATCTACGGGATGTGAAGACTTTTCCCCACCCTGGGATTGCCACGTCCCGCAGGTCCTCGCAATGACAATTGGGCTCTGGACAATTGACAGCGGCGGGTTTATGATTTTCTCAAAGCTTACCGAGGAGAATTCAAATGGAAAGAAAAGAAAGACCGACCGTGCTTTATACTGATAAATACGACCGTAGCTTTTTAGCGCAATTCATTATCGAAAAAGATTATTGTGATACCGCTGACAATTTCATCAGAAAGACTTTATCCGACCCTCATGCATTGTCGTATGAACTTACCTCTCCCGGCTTACTCTATAAAACAAAAGAGCTGCCCCTGCTATCCATTAAAGGAGATTCAGTCGATACCACCAGAGTGATGTTAATTTACGAAGGGAAATCATTGGTGGAATTCGTTTTCAATTCCGGTAAATGTCACTATTCTGTCAGTCAACTGCATTCCATACATCGTCTGGAGAGAACAGATTATTCCCTCATCGTGGTGACGCAGAATGCGGTGGTGCCTTGCGCCGAAATAATCCTCTTCGGCAAGTACCAGTTTTCTTACCGGTTCAGCATCGAAGGGCAACAAGAAGTCGAGGAACTAGACAAATTCATGGCGAAATTAAGAGAAGCGATGGTGAAGAAGGACGAGTCTAGTAGCTAACACCAGTCAGATGTCAGTGATCAGTAATGAGTATTGAGCAATTAAGAGAGTCATTGTTCATAAAGATATTTACCCTTATGGACGAAAGTCGTTATCCAGAGAATTTACGTAGATTACAGTACATTTACTTCATAAGACCAAGTAAAATACTTTCGGCTGAGGCATCCGGCCCTTCATTGGAATAAATAGTGTGAATGGCGGGAGGGTTCTAAACCCTCCCCTACAACTTTGGTATTGACCGTCGACCGGATATTATTTACAGACCCTCGCGTTTGTATTGCTGGGCCAGTTCAGAGTAGATTTTCGGGCTATTCTGACTCCACCAGAGTTGTTCCTTCGAAATCTTGCCCTTTATCTGGGCGGGAACTCCCACCACGAATGACATCTCCGGGATTTTCATTTTTTCTTTAACGACACACCCGGCGGCGATAATTGCATAATCACCGATCTCCACATCGTGTAGGATGGTGGAGTTGATGCTAATGAGAACATTATTGCCGATTTTGAGGGCATTACTGATAGCGCCATGGCCGATGACGACATTATCGCCGATTGTGACATCGGCGATAGGAGGTATGGCCGGTGACCCCGAATGTACGACGCAGTTATCCTCAATGACGGTATTTTTGCCGATTGTTATTTTCCCCAGGTCGCCCCTGATGACCGCTCCGGGTAAGACCGCGCAATTTTCTCCAATCTCGACATCGCCGATAACATAAGCTGTCTCGCTAATAAAGGCTGACTCGGCAATTTTAGGTGTCTTGCCATTAAAGCTTCTAATCATGTCTTACTCCCTCTTTTAAGCGGGCAATATAAGGCTAAAGACAGGATATTATACAAACTCCCTTGATTGAAATAGCAAAGCTATGCGCCGTACTTGTTCAGTTTCAGAGCATTTGCCATCGCCAGCGGCATAATCTTCGTTGCCGGGAAAATGCCCAATCCTCCGCCAAGACAGCCGGACTCTGAGAATCTTGTCACTTTATCAGGCCGGCAATATTGTCCGTACACCATCGTCGGTACGGTATGCCAGCTGTGGCCTTTGAGCATGGCTGGAGTTGAATGGTCGCCGGTAACAACGATGACATCCGGGCTTAAACTCAGGAGTTCGGGTAAGGTTTTATCGATGTCTTCCAGTATTTTCACCTTCCGGTCGAAATCGCCATCCTCGCCCGCGGCATCCAGCGCTTTGATGTGCACAAAAAAGAAATCAAACTCGTTGTAATGTTCTTTTACGGTTTTGATTTCATCGGAGAAGGTAGTACCGGTTGGTAAATTGGTCATGCCCACCAATCTGGCCAGCCCGCGGTACATGGGATAGGTGGCAATCACCGCGGGTTTTAGTTTATAGATAGCTTCCATACTGAGCAATTCCGGTTTTTTGGAAAAGCCGCGCAGGAGTAACATGTTGGCCGGGTGTTTATCTGCCAGAATCTTCTTGGCGCGTTCGACAAACTGGTTAGCGACATTCGCGGTCTTTATAGCACCCGCCGAAAGCGCCGTGACTTGCAGGGGCTGCAAACCCTCATGCTGGGGATCAGTCTCAGAAACATTATCCCGTAGCCCCGGACCACGGAAACAAATGACAAAACGATGGTCTTTTACAGGCGTGGTAATAATCTGAATATCATCGATTTTCATATTCAGCAATTTACAAAGTCCGGCATTCAATTCGGTTGCAATTCTGCCGGCTCGACGGTCAGTGATTACGCCCTTGTTATCCACCGTGCAGAAATTTCCGCGTGCCAGAACATCATCCTGTTCAATGGGAAAATCGATGCCGACTGCTTCCAGAACCCCGCGTCCGATATTGACGGCCACAGGATCGTAGCCGAAAAGTGCCGTATGCCCCGGAGCGCTTCCGGAAGTGACACCTGCACCGACAGGGTCGCTCAAACCACAAATGCTCAAGCTGGCTAGTTTATCAAGGTTCGGTATTCGGGCTGTTTCCAATTCCGTTTTACCGGTATCCGGTTTTGGTAAGCCGCCAAGTCCGTCCATCACCAGCAAGATGATTTTACTGGGCGTCGATTGTGCCAGCGCTCTTATCTGTTCCTGAGAAAACATCGTTATTTATCTACCTTTATTTTTTATTGGATAACGCTTCCACACCAGGTAATACTTCACCACTTAAGAAGCTCATCGAAGCGCCACCGCCGGTGGAAACAAAAGTCATTTTGTCAGCCAATTTCATATCATAAACCATATCGGCCGTAGAACCGCCGCCAATAACCGTCGACGCTTTCAACCCCGCCAGCAATTGTGCCATAGCCACACTGCCCTTCGCGAATTGATTGATTTCATAAACGCCCATAGGGCCGTTCCAGAAGACTGTCTTACATTTCTTTAATACGGCGGTAAACGACTCTATGGTTTTCGGGCCGATATCGACGATTTTCATATCTTTCGGTACTTTATCGATGGCAACAATCTGACATGATCCTTTGTCAGTGACTTCATTCGTGATGACAACATCCAGAGGTAAGACCAAATTTACTTTGTTCACTTTAGTTTTCTGGATTAAATCAGCCGCAGTGGCAATACGATCGGCTTCGATAAGCGATTGACCGACTTCATAACCTTCGGATTTCAGGAATGTCGCCGCCATGCCGCCGCCGACAAGAATGTAATCTACCTTGCTGATGATATTTTCAATAAGGGCGACCTTATCGCTAACTTTGGCGCCGCCGAGCAGGGCAGCAAAAGGATGTACGGGATTGGTAAGAATACCACCCAAGTTCACCAGTTCTTTTTCCAGCAGGAAACCGGCTACCGACGGCTGTAAGTATTTGGTGACACCGACAATTGAGGCATGAGCGCGGTGAGCAGTGCCAAATGCATCATTCACGTAGATTTCTGCCAGACCGGCAAGAGCTTTAGCAAAATCGGGTCCGTTTTTTTCTTCCTCAGCGTGGAAACGCAAATTTTCCAACAATAGAATATCGCCGCTCTTCATAGCTTTGGCGGCAGCTTCAGCTTCCGGTCCGATACAATCGCGGGTCGTGGCGACGGGCTTACCGATTAATTCCTGTAATCTTTTCGCTACCGGAGCCATCCTGAATTTATCTTCCGGCGCTCCCTTCGGACGTCCCAGATGTGAACACAGAATAACCTTAGCTTTGTGGTCCAGCAAATATTTGATGGTGGGCAGACTGGCGCGAATCCGGCTGTCATCGGTAATAACCCTGGTATCCTCATTCATCGGGACATTGAAGTCCACTCTGACTAAAACTCTTTTATCCTTGACATCGATGTCTCTGATCGTTAACTTATCCATTTTACCCTCGCAATATTAATATATTAATTTATGACCGTACTTTTTTAATAACCGAATCAGCAGGAATTATCTCTAGTGCCTTGTTAACGATTCCCTTAGCATCCAGACCATACTTAGAACGTAGAAATCCCTGTCCGCCATGCTCGATAAATACGTCGGGAATACCGATATTTCTTATTATAACATCACTAATATCAGCCTGTCTGATAGTATCGTTAACATAATTGCCGAAGCCTCCGCAGATTGTATTCTCTTCAACGGTAACTATTTGTTTGATACGTGTCGCTATGTCAATGATCAGTTCTCTGTCAATTGGTTTTACAAAACGGGCATTGACCACGGTAGCTTCAACACCCTGTAAAGCCAGAGCCTCCGCCGCCTGTATTGCCGGCGCTACCATCGAGCCGATAGCCAGTATGGCGACATCATTACCTTTCCTTAATATTTCACCTTTGCCGATAGGGATGTCACGTAACTCTGCATCCATTTTTACGCCTAGACCGGCGCTACGCGGATAGCGCACTGCCATAATCTTGCCCGATTTAATCGCCGTATTAAGCAGATGCTGCAGCTCATTTTCATCTTTGGGAGACGCCACGATGATATTCGGGATTAAAGACAGATAAGAAAGGTCGAAGATACCCTGATGTGTCTTGCCATCTTCACCGACAATACCGCCGCGGTCAATAGCGAATACTACGGGCAATTCCTGAAGACAGACATCATGGATTATCTGATCGTAAGAACGCTGCAGAAAGGTGGAATAAATCGCCAGGACCGGTAAATATCCCTGAGTGGCTAATCCTGCGGCAAAAGTAACCGCATGTTGCTCGCAGATGCCGACGTCGAAGACACGCTTCGGGAACTCTTCTTGCAGAATGCGCAGGCTGTTACCCTCAGGCATCGCCGGTGTAATTACTACTAACTTGGGATTCTCACGTGCCAGTTTCAGCATCGTCTGCGCGAAGACATCGCTATAAGTAGGTACTGCTTTTTTATTTGCAGCGCCATTAGTGCCTGCAATACCGTGGAAATAAACCGAGTCTCCCTCAGCAGGCAGATACCCGCTTCCTTTTGTAGTGACGACATGCACAAGTATAGGGCCACCTGTATAGTTCCGCGCCCGGTTGAGCGCTATCTCCAGCTTTTTAAAATCATGTCCATCAACCGGACCGATATAGCTGAAGCCAAAGTTTTCCCAGAACCTGGTCGGGCGGGATATATCCTTCAACCAACTTTCAATCTGTAAGCCGACACGCCACACCTGTTTGCCTAGAGGGAGGCGATTCAATAATTTCTGACTTTTTTCCTTACTGACCTGATAGCGATGGTCGAACCTGATGCGGTCGAGTAAACGGGCAATAGCGCCGACAGTAGGTGATATCGACATGCCGTTATCATTCAAAACAACAATCAGGCGAGTTGCAATATGCCCTGCCTGGTTAAAGCCTTCGAGGGCCATACCGCCGGTAATGGCACCATCGCCGATCATCGCCACGACATTATATTTATCACCGGCAAAATCACGGGCAACGGCAATACCCAATGCAGCCGATATCGAGGTACTGGCATGCCCTGCGCCGAAGATATCATATTCACCTTCTTCACGGGTGGTAAAACCCGATAATCCGCCAAATTGACGTAAAGAAGCAAATTGTTTACGCCTGCCGGTAACAAGTTTGTGAGTGTAAGTCTGGTGTCCGACATCCCAAACGATTTTATCGCGCGGCGCATCAAAGACACGATGTAAAGCCAGTGTGAGTTCAATTACACCCAGGTTAGAAGCCAGATGTCCGCCATTGGCAGAAACCACCGAAACCATCTCTTCCCTGATTTCAGATGCTACCTGCTCCAGCTCGGCGATAGTTAGATTCTTCAGGTCACCGGGTTTATTAATGCTGTCTAATATCTTAGTCATTTCGATTGATTTCATACTATGATGTCCACGTGTGATTGTCAAGGAAAATTATTAGAGTATAGCGAATAGCTAACAGCTTTCAACGGTTAGCTATAATTGTTAAGTCGTGAGTTGCGAGTGGTGAGTTATGAACATAAGAGCAATTCTCTTCCTTTCGCGAAAGGAAGAGACATAAGGGTTTTTCAAGGATTATGGATTTACTAGAATAGAAAATAAAATCACTGAACAGGCAGTGACGCCTGTTCCACCAGGAATGGTTATGTAGCGGCTTTTTATTCCAACAATTCATTAAGTCCGGTGTATTTATCGAGGGCACGATGAAGCTGGGTATCAAGCTCACCGATTGTGACTTCGCCAGTAGAAAATATGATTGCCTCAACGAGATGCCCGCCCCGACTCGCTTTTTGGTCGGAAAGCATAATATGAATATGAACAATCCGGTTATCGTCTTTCATAGCGACGGAACCCTGCGCACAGACAATTTCCAGCGGGCCCGTATAATCGACGCTCTGAAATTCTCCGGGCAATTTTATTAAATAATTTAGCCGTGCTTTTGTTACTGAGCCGATAATCCCGATAATCACACCGGAGGAAATATTATTTTTAGCGCAATAAGCGGTGATGGCTGTCATTAATTCCTGCTGGGGTTTAACACGGAAGACATGGATTTTTTTAAACAATTGGCACCTCCTCGCGGGATCTGTAATTATACTACCATATTCGCACGGCTATGATTATCAGTCGTTTTTAAAAAGTTGCGCCATCTTGTCTAGAGCCAATAGGACAAGATGGGTATTTCTGCCGCCGTAACCGGGTTTCATCCCATCAGGCATGGAAATATTAACCGTTGCCTCTCCGCCAAAGATAAAAGCCAGCTTGCGTTGGGGTTTGGCAGGGTTATTGATGAGCACCAGACTGATGTCCGCGACATTAGTACCTGTAGGTCCTGTTTCAATTCCTAAGCCGAGCTTTTTAAAGAAGGTAGCGGAGTCGTAATTGGCCAGATAGTTTTTATAGTCGAGACCCTGACTAAAGGCCACCTTATTGGTGTCCATGTCAGCAATGGCTCCCGCAAGTCCGCTGTTGCCGTCCATGCCATCGGTGGAGAAACTCGCAAAGGTAATCCGGTCCGTATCCATCAAATGGGGAGTAATAACCCGGAAGATATTCTCGATTTCACGTGTTACTTCATCTTTTAATTTACCATCGGTGGTACCGGCTCCGAAGCCAATGAGCTGCACTTGATAGCCGAGATGACCGGCTTTCTCCCCTGCGGCGGACATCGCCTGGTCGTTGTTGGCAATAATGACATATTGACTCTTTTCATCAGTAAAAAGGGGTGAGTTCCGGGAAAGAGTTTCATTATCCGATTTCCCGATATTGGTCTGGATATAACTCCTGACCGCCGAGGGAGTTTTGTCCCAAATTTGATAATCCATGAGGACTTTTTTGGCCATCTGAAAGGTAGAATCATCGCCGACGGTGGGTCCTGAAGAGATCACCGCCGGGTCGTCTACAATGCCTGTTTTAGTAACCGGGACATCGGACAGCACTAAAGAGATAAACCCGCCCGCTTGTGCGGCGAATTTACGCATCCTGCCGCCTTTCAGCAAATCGATGTGTTTCCGCACCGTATTGATTTCACCGATAGTAGCCGGCACGGTGAGCAATAGTTTGCTGATATTCTGGTAGTCGGTGATGCTTATCTTGTCTGCTGGAGCAGCTATTAAAGAAGAACCCCCACCGGAGATTAGAGCGATAACCAGCGTTTTGGCATCGGCATTTTTTAATAGCTCAATCATCTGTCGTGCGCCTTCGGCGCCTTCCCGGTTAGGGACCGGATGGTCGGCGGCAACCAGCTTAATGCGCCCGGAAACAGGCTCCATTGCTTGCTCCCGGTAGACATTCAAAATGCCGTCGGTAATCCTGCCGCCCAGGATTTTCACCAGTTCTGCGCCGGTGCGCCGGGCTGCCTTACCACCCCCGACAACAAATATGCGCTCATACCGATGAAGATCATATTTTATGCCAGCCACGGTCAAGGTATTTGTACTATTATCCAAACTCACATAACGACGCAGAGCAGGTTCGGGAAGTACACTCTCCAGGACATGCCTGACAATACTCCTGGCATCTGCTTGCGCCGATTGTTTTTCAGGATGTTTTAACGGGTTGTTTCCTGGTAGATTCATTATAATCCGACTCTAATAGAATTTAGTAACAGGTCAGGATTTTTTTTGAGGTCTGCTCCGCTTGATGTGCCGATAAATATAGAAACCAATCAGGAGGACGATGATAGCGACAAATAACGGGTCGTAGGGACGCATCACGGCTCTGATTTTCTCCCAATTCTGACCGAGGAAGAAGCCGGCGAGAGAGAGAGCGGTACACCAGATAAAAGAACCGACAATAGTGAAAATCAGGAATTTGTCGATGCGCATTTTAGCAATACCGGCCGGCAGGCTGATAAAGCTGCGTATCACGGGCATTAGCCGGGTAATAAAGATTGCCCAATCCCCATTCTTTTTAAACCACGCATCGGATCTATCGAGGTCATGTGGAGTAATCAGAATATATTTCCCATATTTATTGAGGAAAGGACGTCCGCCTTTTGCACCTACCCAATAAGCAACAATCGAACCGATGGTACAGCCAATTGCGCCGAAGGCACCGGCTAGTAAATTGAAAGTAATTGGCAGAGAATGCCCTTTGATTAATAGTCCGCCAGCCAGCGGCATAATAATTTCGCTGGGAATGGGGATGCAAGCGCTCTCGACAGCCATCAGGGCGATGACACCAGGCCATCCCATCGCTTGGAAGGCCGAGTTGATGAAGGTCATAAACCAGTGTTCGATGGAAGACATTGTGAGCAGTATAGCAAAATGGAGGCTCAAGAGTCAAAGCGACGACTTGTTTTACCACTACTTTTATCGTAGAATTTATGTGGAAATGAAATGTCCCAGTAGCTCAGTTGGATAGAGCGGCTGCCTTCTAAGCAGCGGGTCGTGGGTTCGAATCCCACCTGGGATACCACAAAATTGAGATTGATAAAGCCCTTATGTTAAGTTTTTCATAAGGGCTTTTTGTTGAATGGCACTAATTTGGCGCTCTTATTTCGTGCGCTTAAGGCTTCCTGAGGCACCTGGATAGATACAGGCTTATTGTAATTTGATAAATTTAGCTGTCCCTGAAAACTCGAACCGACAGGATTAATATTGGGGTATAAGGAGTTGAAGTGGTTGAAATACTTCCACCACCTACATTACCTTGAAAATCAGCATTGACTTCTATTCTGACGGGTAAATAATTACTTCGGTTAACCCAAAGTTTGATAGAGCCGCTCTTGTAAGCATCCGACCTTACTACCGATATACTTCCACCCCACATAATATTAATTTGTGAACCCAAAGGTTGCTCCTGTGAGACAACAAAGTCGATTATAGCTTGAACGGATGGAATAATCGTCATGACATAGCAATCAACGCCATTAATCTTTTCATTTTCCAGTGAATTAAACCGCGTTACGGTTTTCAGGATTTCGTTGAGGTATGGAATTTGGGTCTCTCGATTCCACAAATTACCGGTCAGATCGATTTTAGTCCATTTGTCATCAATATTTTTATAGTATTCTTTTCCACCTTTGATGTACATTTCGAGTGATATATTAAATCCACCTACAAAGAAACCTTCATCCGTTATTGTCATATTCATTCCCATTTCCTGATTAAAGACATCAACAAGTTTGGTGCCTTTCCATTCAGTGGTCTCGATAGTAGTATTTTGAATATTTTTATCGGTATTTATGATATCGGTATTTAAGCTATATGATTTAACCTTAGTAATTGCAGCTAAAGTTTTATCAACGACCTTCTGAGTTGCGGTCAGAGTTGGAAAAGTGTTTGCACATCCTGTCAATCCCGTTAACACAATCAGGCAAGACATATAAATACCTAATATCCCCAGTTTTTTATGAAACATCATTTATTCTCCGGTTTTTATCCTGATATCGTGTTTCATTCTAGCACTTTCTATTGCCACGTCAATGACATTTGTCAGCCTTCAGGATATAATCCGTGTAATTGCAGTAACATCGGAATCGGGCTGACTATATGATTTTATAAGTAAAAAACCTTTAGTGGAATTTTATCTCTCGCTCCAAGACGGAAATACTAATCCATTTACACGAAAAGAATGTGTGGAATTCAAGTGTTTATTACCTGATAGATTGACTATAGTGTCTGTAAGAAATAAAATATAAGAACGAACTAAGGTAAAATTCTTAAAATTGGCAAAGCGCTAATTAGGTCAATATGTTGCGGAAACGTACGGTAACTATATTATTTTATTTCCTGGCGGCTGTTGCCGTAGTTATACTTTATTTTTTAATTCGGTATATCAGTATCTCTGTATAACAATTTATTGCAATCCGATTCCTTTTTCCTCCCGGAATTGCATCTTGTAGAATGAACTATACAGTCCATTCATTCCCATTAACTGATCGTGGGTACCTTTCTCAACTATCTTTCCCTGTTCTATCACCAGAATCTCGTCACACAGCCTTATAGTGGAAAGTCTATGGGCTATAATGATAGCCATCCTGTTTTCAAGGAGATTCTTCAAAGCATCCTGAATCACTAATTCCGTATAGGGGTCGATACTTGAAGTTGCCTCATCCAGAATCAGCAGCTTTGGATTAACCAAAAGGCTTCTTGCGAAACTGATAAGTTGTCTTTGCCCTATGGATACGTTCGATGACCCTTCCTGCAAAACATAGTCGTAACCTCCGGGCAATCTCATGATGAATTCATGAGCTCCAACCATTTTAGCCGCCTCGATTACTTCATTATCAGATGCCCCCGGCTTACCGAACCTGATATTATCTTTAACACTCATAGGGAAGAGGAAAGAATCCTGGAGAACTGTGCTCATGTGGGCGCGCAGGTCTGCTATTTTTATATCTTTGATATCGTATCCATTAACCAGAATCCTCCCGCTAACCGGATCATAGAATCTCTCCAGAAGATTAATAATCGTACTTTTCCCTGCTCCGGTAGGTCCGACCAGGGCTAATTTCTTCGATCCGCTCAAACTGAAATTGATGCCTTCTATTACTGGGGTTTGCGGGTCATAACCAAAGGTGACATCCTCAAACTTAATATCTTTTATCGTGTCTATTTCAACAGCTTCGTCAGCTTTAAGTTGCTTCACTTCAGTCTTAGTATCCAGAAGGTCGAAGATTCTTTCCAGAGCCGACATACCTGACTGGTATTGGTCATATGCGGTAAGCAGGTCGGTAAGCGGCGCGAAATAGGCGAATTGGTATTCCAGGAATGCTGCCAGTAATCCGAGGCTGATTCCTCCGTGTACCACAAGCATTGTACCGTATCCAAGAATTAATAGTGTCCCGATTACTCTCATAACCTGGATAATCGGTAAATATACATTAGAAATAAAAATAGTACGCTTATATGAGTTAACAGTTTTATTATTGACTTCCTCAAATCCCTTAGCGGCATTGTCTTCTTTGACGAAGGCCTTTATTATCTTCATACCGGCCGTATTCTCCTGTATCTTGGCTCCCAAACCAGCGAGGTTTGTCAGAGTTTTCCGATATTGTCTTCTAGACCATCCCCCGAGAACCCACAACATAATTACGGCCACGGGAAGAATAGAAACTGCAAGCAATGCAAGCCGCCAATCAAGAACGAAGATAATTATCAGGGAGCCAATAATCTGAGCCGAATCCATGATAATGGTCGTCAATCCCATTCTCACGAATATTCTTACTTGCTGCGCGTCCGTAGTCGGCCGCGACATTATTCTTCCCGTTTCACCTTCTGAAAAGTACCTGAGAGATATTTCCTGTAGTCTGGATACGCACTCATTCTTTATCTTTTGAACAGAGTATTCTCCGACTACCCTCATCTGATATGTCTGAATATATTGGAAGGCGTAGTTAGCTCCCACGACCAATAAGAACAGTGGTACCCACCATTCGAACGCCGCAAGATAAGATACTTTACCCGTTTCAGCAGCGGGCGTAATAATATTATTTATCGCTATCATGTGCAGGTACGGCGTGACTAGCCCGGTTAATGCACCACCAACAATAGAAACAGCTCCTATTATCAGGTTTTTCCGATAAGGTTTTACATATGCGTAAAATCTAGCCCATAGAGTTCTATCTGAGCCGGCTCTTTTTTTACTTTCTTCTGTTCTCGTTGAAAAAGTGTTACGCTGTTCCATCGTCAGCCTTACCAGTCAGTAGTTGCGTTTCGTAAATCTTCTTGTAAATTTGCCCTTTTGCCATCAATTCTTTATGCGTTCCAAATTCGGCAATTTCGCCATGATCGAGGACCATTATCCTATCGGCATTTTTTATGGTCGACAATCTCTGCGCAATTATGAAGCATGTCCGTCCCTTTAAAGCTTCATTGATGGCGTCTTGGATTTCCTGCTCAGTCTTAGCATCTACAAAAGATAATGAATCATCCAAAATCAATATCTTTGGATTGGTGATAAGGGCTCTGGCAATTGTCAGTCTCTGTTTCTGCCCGCCTGATAAAGTGATTCCTCTCTCTCCTACCGTCGTGTCATATCCATCCGGTAGAGTGTCAATAAAATCATCTATTCTAGCTGATTTGGCAGCAGCTTTGACTTCCTCAAGAGATGCTTCATCTTTACCAAATGCAATATTGCTTCGTATCGTGCCTGAAAACAGGAATACATCTTGTAAAACTAAACCCACCTGCTTTCTCAACGAACTTATCTTGAATTTTCTGGTATCTATACCATCTATCGATATTTTCCCCGATTTAATTTCATAGAACCTCGGGATAAGGTACATCAGAGATGTTTTCCCGGTTCCTGTAGCGCCAAGAATAGCGATCTTTTCTCCGGGCGCAGCTTTGAACGTTATATTTTGGAGGACAGGTTGGTCTTTGACATACCCAAAACTCACATTCTGGAATTCTATTTCACCTTTTTCTATTGTGATATCTTTAGCATCCGGCGTATCCTTAATCTCTCCCGGAACATCAATTACAGTAAACATTCTTTCCGCGGCTGACGTCGCATTGATCATGGAACCGGTAAACATTGCGAAATCAACCAAAGGGCCATTCAATCTCATCATATATCTCGCGTATAGCAAAATACCCCCCAACGTCAGCGCCGAAGCCAAAATCAGATTAGTGCCATAAACGTAGACCAGTGCGATACCCAAGGTGAGAATATTGGGCGCCGAAGGCATATACATGGATTGAATTCTACCCGCTCTTATGGCTAGATTTAGAAACTTATCGCCGATTTCCACATTGCCTTCATCCATCTCCTCTTCCTTCTGAAAGATGCGGATGTTCTTCATCCCCAGGATGTTCTGTTGCACATATGCTCCCACTTTGCCCAGGATTAGTTGCATCTTTCTGAACAGAGGCATGGTCATTTGAAAAGATTTGGCTTGAAAGTAGAAAATGAACGGCATCGGTATCATTGCAATCAAACACATAATCGGCCTTATTGAAAACATTGCCCAAAATATGAAACCGATCGTGAAAACGGTGTTAGTTACAATACTAAGCCATGTCCGCATAAAGGTATCGACAAACTGCATATCCAGAGTGGCCCTTGATGTGAGATCTCCTACGGTACTCGTGTCTAAAAATGTGAAGGATTTTTCTTGAATCGATTTGTAGTAAGCTTTTCTCATATCTCCGATAACATTCTGTGCCATGATGCCATTCAGATACCTGATAAGGAAATCAACGATGGCAAAACCGGCCACGGCGAGTAAAATATTTCTGAGCAAACCGAAAAGTGGGACTAAATTACCAGGCGTAATAACATTATCAATGATTTGCGAGGTATACATCGGTTCAAGCAGAAATAAAAAAGACCTCAGCGCAGCCAATGCTGTGATAAAAACGATGAAATGTATGTAAGGTTTGTGATACTTCAAAATTCTGCGGAAAACCCGTAGCTGGCTGGCGAGATCTTTTGGCTTCTCACCAATTGTATTAATGTAATCAAGCATTGGCTTGGCGACGCTCATCTAGCTACCTTTAACCTTTATATCTCCGCAGAAGAAAATCTGAAATTTCTATCTTTTAAAAGCTACCACCAGGCATCATATGACGGCAGGGGTTGTATCGATGTAATATCACCTGTGAATGGATACGTTCTTCGATTATTATAACCCGTGTGAATTTTCTAATAAAACTCTAATTATAAATATTAGCACTATTCTAAGAATCAAGGTAAATGTGTCCATGTCGAGTTCGCTTCCAACAATCAGAGAAGAAAACAATTGTAACCATATTTTTTTCGATACAGGTTGCTGTAAAAAGGCACGTTGTTACTATAAATTATTCGATGTATAATGCCATTCTAGGGGCTGGAAACAGAGCCAGTATAAGCTGCTAATTATTGTCGTAAATAGAAAGTTGGAGGTGGTACCATGCCTGTAATAACAATTCGTGGACAGGAAGCAAGTGGCGCACCGGAAATCGGCAAAATGGTAGCTAAAGAACTTGGGATTGACTATGTAGATAACGAGATCATCTCCGATGTAGCCAGACGACTGCACCGACATGAAATTGAGGTGGAAAAAAAGGAGATACTACCCAGCACCCTTCTGGGACGTATCACCCGGGCCTTGTCAGCGGGTGGCGATGACATACCGCGGGGATATCAATCCGGCGGCGGGGCAGAGATTTTTTACGTGCCTATGGAACAGTACCCGTGGGAAATACCCCTGGATGATGCCCTTTATCTGCAAACATTGAAAACTGTAATTACTGAGTTAGCAAAAAGTCAGGCCATCATTATTCGAGGGAGGGGCAGTCAGTTCATCCTCAAGGATTTCCCGGGCGCTTTTCACGTCCTCGTCGTAGCTCCAATCGATTTAAGAGTGAAAAGGGTCATGGAGCGATTAAAGCTGGAAGAAGAGAATGCTAAAAAAGAGATTAAACGCTCTGATGGGAACCATCGCGAGTTTATAAAAAGATATTTTCATACCGAAACAGAAGACCCGTTGGACTATGACCTGGTTATCAATACCAAACGCATTGCCATCGAGGAGGCTGTTTCAATCATTGTCAACTCTGTCCCCGCCCAGAAGAAAACCAAACCGTAAATAACGGTGAAGGCTGCTTATTCAATTCTAATATTGCGCTTTAAAATTCTCTGCGGTTTCGATAACGACCGGATTCAATATATCGAAGTGAACTCATAAAAACACAAACTTCATCCTCGTTGCCTTATTTACCTTGTCCTTTACTGAAATGTCATAAATTGGAAATTGTTTTAGGTGGGATTTTATGACTTCTACACAAATAGATTGCTAGAGTTATAGTAAAGATTGTGAATCTAAAAAAATGGAGTGAACTATGCCTTATATCGATATTATCAAATTACCACCCGGAATCCGCAAACTTTTACCGCGACATGCCCAGGAGATATTCATGGCAGCTTATAACAATGCCTGGGAAGAATATCAGAACCCCACAAAGAGGCGCGGAAATACCGGCATCGAAGAGGTGGCGCGCAGAGTTGCCTGGGCAGCCGTTAAAAAAGAATATACTAAAGACCCCGAATCGGGAAAATGGGAAGCTATATTTAATCACCAGTAGGTAAAAGGTGCCCGCGGAATTAAAAGACTGGTAAAATAACTGAAGAAGTATCTCTAAGCGTCAGTTTCAGGGGGTTTGAAAATGAAATCATTACGTATTGTCGGTGCGGTTTTTCTTGCCGTTATTCTTTTTGGAGCGGGAATCGGAAGCGGCATCTATCTCGATAAGCAACACAACCCACAAAACAATAATACAATTACCGTCGGCACGGGCACAGCCACAGATTTTCAGCTTATTAACCAGGCCTGGGGGCTAATTAAAAGTAAATACGTCGACCAGAGTGAGGTAATTCCACAAACTCTGACTTACGGCGCTATTTCGGGTATGGTTGATTCTCTGGGCGATTTCGGACACAGCACCTTTCTAAGCCCTACGGAAATTCAACAGCTAAATAATGCCGAGCAAGGGCAACTACAGGGTATTGGAGTCGAGGTACAGGGAAAGAACGGTAATGTGGTAATCGTTGCCCCGATTGATGGCTCTCCGGCACAAAAAGCAGGATTGCAATCCGGAGATATTATCCTGGAGGTTGATGGGCAACCGGTTTCAGATGTGAACGATGCGGCATCGCGTATACAAGGACCGGCTGGAACTTCAGTAACCCTGACTATTCTGGAAACGTCTGGCACAACTAAAACCGTCACTATTGTTCGGGCTCAGATAAATCTGGTAAATGTGACGTGGAATACATTGCCTGGAACTTCAATTGCCCATTTGCGGATAGCTTCATTCGCCAGTAATGTTACGGGAGAGCTTGACACCGCGTTAGCTGCTATAAAGTCGCAGGGTGTAACCGGTATAATTCTCGACCTTCGTGATAATCCCGGTGGACTACTCGATCAGGCAATAGGAGTGGCCAGCCGTTTTCTTAACAGTGGCAACGTTCTGGAGGAAAAGGACATCAACGGAAATATAAAAAAGGACCCAGTCCTGATGAACGTACCAAAAACTAATATACCGATGGTGGCGTTGATTAATGAGGGAACTGCATCTGCCTCGGAAATTGTCGCTGGGGCATTACAGGATGCGGGAAGAGCAAAGCTCGTTGGTGAAACTACCTTCGGGACGGGTACCGCTTTAGAAGGATTCCCTCTAGCGGATGGCTCAGAATTATTGCTGGGAGTATCAGAATGGCTAACACCATCCGGCAAAACTATCTGGCATAAAGGATTGACACCGGATGACGTCGTTTCTCTGGCCACGGATGTAATACCGCTTTATCCTGAAGGGGAACAGGGATTGACGGAGGCTCAAATACAATCCAGCGGAGACCAGCAACTGTTGGATGCGAGCAATTTACTGCAATAAACAGAATCGTTCTTACGAAGAAAAAGCCTGCCGAAAAACATTATTTCAGCCTATCTCGTAAAGCCTTGAGGTTTACGACGTCTTCATTGTTGTATTCCAGGAGCAGCTTTAAAGCATCCTCATCATAATCGTTGATGTACCTCCACCAGAGTCGCACCGCTTCATAACCATTAACTTCTTTCAGTTGTCGGTTTATCCCCAACTGACATTCTACCGACTTCAAACCACCGTATAAATTATTACGCCAACAATGGAACATCAAGTCACAATGAATATATAGGTTAGCCAGGTCGACTCTATGGCGGGCGTAGATAAAAGGCAAATCGAATCGACTTCCATTGTAAGTATAGATTGTATTGACCCCGACCAACGATTCAAGCAATGCTTCTCCGGTGATATCATCTCCGACCAATTGGAGAAACCTGTCAGTATTACCGTCGGTGATATAAATACCAATCACAGTAATTTGACTGTAATTCGGACTCAACCCGGTGGTCTCGATGTCTAAATAGGCATCGATTCGGTTATCTGATTTTTTCATTTATCATTATCTCATTGACACTTTTGTTTTTACGCACTAAACTTACTTTAACTAAAGAAGAATATAATACCGATATTTTGAACCGGCAACCTGATTATAACTCGAACTTTAGGAAGGTAGAAACATGACATATCCGGAGTTGAAAGAAGAGATTGCTAAAATGATTTTCCACCAGACCACGATGGAGCATGACTGGGATTCGCGTAAAGACTGGGTCAAAGATACTTTCCGCAAGGATGCGGATGAAATCTTAAAATTTATTAACGCGGCCGGCTGGGAAATCGTGCCTAAGGATCGGAACCATCCGGAAAAATGATGGATTTTTATTTAACTCAAACTGAAGACGTTCGGTATTAATTGACTATTTCGTTTATTTAAAAACGTCACGACCCTATATATTATTTGGCATTAAGGTGCAGTTACATGAAAAGATTATCCTTGTTCCTGATCGTTCTGTTGTTAATCTTGGTGGGTTCCGCCGGATGCGGTCAGCTAAAAAGTGTTGTTAATAAGGACAGGACTTTAGCGATAATATCCGGAAATACAAACGGGGGAAGCGGCGAGGTTAGCCCTGAATTCGGCAGCCACCAGTACAAATCTCACCAGAAAGTAATTGTTACGGCCACTGCTGACCCCGGTTCGTTGTTCGCCGGCTGGCAGGGCATTGACGGCGTTTTATCAGAAATGTCCGTGGTTGACCATTCAAAGCCAAGTTCGTGGTTAGACTACAAAATCGACGTAGCCATGGATCGTGATGTTACATTAACGGCACTCTTCTTTCGTGCGTTCAACCTGACTATCAATGTAAACGGCTCCGGCATAGTCAGGATTCAGCAAGTTCAAGGTTTAAGGGAACTTGATGCAACCATGTTTACGGGAGATATTAGCCAAAACTCAGCAGGCAGCCATATCTACTCAGATGGAGAGTATGTCACTTTTACAGTTGTCCAAGGTTCCAGCGCCACTTTTACAGGTTGGACGTGGAACGGTGACATGAACCAGATAGACCCTAAATATCTACCACCGGGACAGCCGTTTACGGGTAAGATGACAATACCATTAGACCCGTTGACCAATACTGTCACCGTCTATATGGATCACAATATAAATCTGACGGCTAATTTCGCGAGCAGTAAATAGACTCTTCGGCAAAGCGGGACACATTCGTTTATTTGAATTCCGTTTCAGGAATGCCGCTGCCGACAATAATGCTCTGCAATGTTCCTGTCGGAAGCTCTTTGCCTTTGTGAATGGGAACTATAACCTGCTTCCCGTTGCCGGGGTTATGCCACTTTTGATGGCTGCCGCGTTGTGAAATGAGGACGAAGCCATCATGCGCTAATATGTGGACGATTTCTTCTGCTTTCAATCGGGGAAGCTTCTGAGTCATTAACCTTCCACTTCTACTTCAAAAACTTTCCCTTTGCATTCATTTTTACTATCGCAGGGCTCAAGATAAAGAGCTATTGCCGCTTTGGCATTCTCCAAAGCTTCTTGCTCAGTATCGCCGGCGCTGCAACAACCGGGCAGTTCTGGACAGGAAGCGGCATAGCTCCTGGTTACAGTGTCGTACTCAACTATAACGCGGAATTTCATAAAACCACCTCTACCAGATACATTTTACTATTCATATTTTCCGGGAGGCTATATTTATTTTCTTCTGACCGGTCATAAGAAATACGCTAAATTGCCTCATTGCTCCATTACGAGTCGGTTTAATTACTACCGCCGCAGATATATCCCGAACATTATCGAACCTCGCCTCAGTAAAATTTCTGCGCATCGTAACCCGGTTGAAGCCGAAGTGAAATACTCCGGTATTGTCATCATGAAACTGGCCGTCGTCTAAATCCAAATCAGCAATGCCCAGATAACCACCTGGTGTAACGACATTATAGAATTGATCTAAAACAGGTTTTATTTCCTTAATATGATGAAGCGTCATGTTACTGACAACCAATTGATAACTGCCTGTCAGGGGATATCCCTGGGTAAGATCACAAAGCATGGTTTTAACATTAGGAAGCTTCAGTTTGGCGACCTTGGCGTTGAGCATATCGAGCATTCCCTGCGAAGTATCGATGCCGGTGATAGAATGTACCAAAGGCTGCAGGTGCATGGTTAACAATCCAGTACCGCAACCAAAGTCCATCGCATTCATGTCGGGCGTCAATCCGATTTGTTTTGATATGGCATCGGCAACGTCTTTGGATAGTTTAACTCTCATCGGATTTTCATCCCACGAGATAGCTTCTTTATCAAAATCACGTTTTTCGTTGTTCATAATTTTGTCCGTGCAATGTGTATTCATTCAAAACAGAGATAAGTGTAGCATCAACACCATAAGCTGTAAAGTATTTTCGGAACGGACTTTTGACAAATGGCCATTTAAGACATAGTTCATAATGTGAATAATGAAGATGGAGTATTTCTGCTCTGTAAATGATACAAAACGGTAACGTTTACATCATTGATTTTATAACTATTTGAGGCCTGATGATGGAAAATTAAAGCTGAATAATCCGGTTGCGCGAAATGCTATCTGAGTGTGGTGCCTAAATTGGGAAAGTTGGATGGTCGTTCTCAGATCGGACATTATTCATTCGATTTGACGGTTCAGGACGGGTCAGATCCAGAGCTCACAAATAAACAACTTTTCACTATTCATGTTGAATAAAGGGTGGTGTCATTTAAATAATATCTGTTTGTCAGTAATGTAATCCGAAAAAGGAGATTGCTCATGGAAAAGAAAACATACGCAGCTTGGGGTATCGCTATAATAGTGTGTCTTAGCCTGCTGTTCGGCTGTTCGCAATCCTCAATTACGAATTCATCTTCCGTAAACTCCTCTTCACCCGCGCCTAAAACGGGTACTGTTTCTCAAAACGCGGTCGTAAATATACCCAGTTTTGCCGACCTGATAACTGCGGCTCAGCCTTGTGTGGTGGAAATTAATGTTTCAGCCACCGTTGGTGTCGGTCGTCGCACTGTCCAGCAACAGGGCGCAGGATCTGGATGGATAATGGATACAAACGGCACGATCGTAACGAACGACCACGTCATTGCAGGAGCTACAACTATTACCGTGACTACTTCTGACGGCAAGACATTTCCGGCACAGGTAATTAATGGGGATCCGGTTAGTGATTTAGCCCTGATCAAAATCGATGCTACGCAACTACAAAGCATGAAAATAGGAGATGCTTCCAAACTCAGGAGCGGAGATTGGGTACTGGCCATAGGCAACCCTTTGGGAGAGGGAATTATCGCGACGCAAGGTATAATCAGTCGACTAGGGGTCAGTGTGCCCTATAGCGCAACTCAGACATATAACGATCTGATCGAAACCACTGCGGCCATAAATCCGGGCAACAGCGGCGGACCACTCATCAATATGGCAGGTGAAGTGGTGGGCATCACCACCCTTGGAGCTTCCGGCGTTCAAGGTATGGGATATGCGATCAGCATGGTTGACGCTCTTCCGGTAATCCAGAAATTATCCGGGAAATGACATCATTAATAGTAGTATGGTTGCATTTTATGTGAAATGGTGTCAGGGGAGCGTAAATGCTCCCCTGTTTCAATCTTCAGAACTACCATTGCACAAACATCGGCATGACGACGTGAATGTAATTGTCCGAGCCGACCGGTTTGATCACGCCGGGACTGGAGGGATTGGTCGTTTCCAGTGTTACCTTGACTTCTTTCAGCACGCTCAGAACATCGGTCAGGTACTTGCCGTTAAAAGCGATTTTAGATTCCTGGCCTTCAACCGTGGCATCAATCTCGCCGTTATCCTCGCCGAGTTCTTCCGATTTGGACGATACCGTGATTTTACCCGGCGTCAATTCCCCACCCGGAGTCATGATCAGACGGACAATACCGCTACCGTCGCGGGCGAAGATGGAGGCCATTTTACAAGCGCGCAGGAATTCATTTACCGTAACAGTGGCGCGACCGGCAAAACTCTGAGGAATGAGTTGGGAATATTTAGGGAAGGTACCCTGTACCAATTGCGATACCAGCTGTGTTTTCTTGAGATAGAACATCACCTGACTTTTATTGGGATTGACCGTTATGTCAACTGTTTCTTCGTCGTCGCCGATCAATCGATTAAGCTCGTTCAGTGTTCTCGATGGAATAATAACCTCGGCTTTTTCCTTGACGGCTGCGGCCAGAGGCATGCGATAAACCGCCAGACGGAAACCATCCGCGGCGGCTAACGAGACAAATTTATCTTCGAATTGGGCGTCAACGCCGGTGAGCACCGGACGTGATTCCTCAGTCGCTGCGGCAAAGACTACCTGATTGATAGCCTGTCTTAAAGCGGCAACTTCTACTTTGGTTTTAATCCCTTCGTCAACCTTCGGGATGGGAGGAAAGTCATTGGCATCGACGCCGCTGATACGCGCTTCAAAACGGGCGCATCTGAGTTCCAGCGTTTTACCCACCAACTTCATGTCTACCTTTTCCCCGGCGGGAAGTGAATTAACAAACTCGGTCAGCAAGCGGGCGGGGATGGTGATCGCTCCCTCTTCCTCTACTTTCGCGCCGATCCAGTGGGAGATTGCCATTTCCAGGTTCGTAGCGGAAAGTTTGAGTCGAGACTCATCGGTCGCTATTAATACGTTATTGGTAATTGGTAATGTGGCGCGGGTAGCGACGGCTCTGCCGACAATTCCAAGTCCTTTGCTGAGGTTTTCCTGCAGACATGATAATTTCATTGTTTACTTACCCCCCATGTAGTGTCAGTAGTACGATAGTATATAACAATTACGGATTATGTACAAGATACCTTAACAAGCAATCAGCTTTCAGCGTTCAGCTTTCTGTTTTTTATATTTGTCCGGGTTTATTAAGAATCAAACGGGCTTTTTGCGCCGCCCGACCGCGGTGACTGATACGATTTTTAATCTCGATAGGCAATTGAGCCATTGTTTTTCCATATTTGGGGAAACAGAAAATGGGGTCGTAGCCGAAGCCGTTTTTTCCGCACGGTTCAAAGGCTATCAGTCCTTTGCATTCTCCCTCGCAAAACTCTACCGGTCCGTCTGGTTGGGCAATGGCAATTATGCAGCGAAAACGGGCGGTGCGTTTTTCTTTCGGGACATCCTTAATTTTGGACAGCAGATATTTGACACGGTCGGTATCTGAGGCGTTTTTGCCGGCATAGCGGGCGGACATCACACCCGGCTCCCCGTTTAGAGCATCGACTTCAAGCCCCGAGTCATCAGCTAACGTCAGCAAATCGCTTTCCTTGGACAAAGCACAGGCTTTAAGTCGTGCATTTTCCTCGTAAGTTGCGCCGGTTTCTGCCACTTCGGTTTTAATGCCCAAATCTTGCGGGGTTACCAATTCAAATGGAATGCCCTGCAAGAGGCTACGAAATTCCTTGACCTTACCGGCATTATTGGTGGCTAGCAGCAATTTTGGGTACAAACGAAGACCTCTTTAAAATAAAATATGTAATTAAATCGATTATACTGCCAGCTATTATTGGAAGCAACAGACTTAACAAGCAATCAGCTGTCAGTCATTAGTGATGAGTCATGAGTGTTGAGTATTGAATTGTAAGTATAAAGAGTGCTCCTCTCCCTTTCGAGAAAGGCTTTAGTCCCGCAAAGAGGGAGAGGTCAGAAAGGATTTTCCCTGGATCCTGCACATTTTCTTCGCAGAGTATACGTTTGCTGGCGCAAAGTACCTTGTACATTACTTCGTAAGTACCTACGCTTTAGCTGCGGCCTACGAGCTTTCGCCAGAATGGAAAGAAAAAGTGGATATATTGAAGTCCCCTCCCTTTTGGGACTGCTTCGTTTCGCTCGTAATGACCATCAAAACCCTATCTATACTGACGAACAAAGTAGGGAGGGATATCCTTCGTCTTCGCTCAGGACGAAAGGGGATTGTTGAGGAGATGCCATTCAGAGACGCTTGCCACGCCAATATGATAAAATTCAAGGCAGTAAGAAAGTGTCTAGTTCATAATAAGGAGACTCAAGTGATTCTGCGCAAAATGGAATTAGGGTCTTTCGGTTCTAATTGCTACATTATCGGGGATGAAACCAGCAAGGAAGGCATGATTATCGACCCGGGTGACGAGGGCAATGTCATCCTGAAGCAAGTTAAAGCTCTGGGGTTAAATATTAAAGTGATTGTTTTGACACACAGCCACATCGACCACATCGGCGCTCTGGAAGAAGTGAAAAAAGCCACCGGCGCAGATATTGCTATCCATCAGACCGAGGCGCCGTTTCTCCTGAAACAGCCGTTCCGGTTGGATTTTATGCCGCCAACCCTGCCATCACCGCCGGCTGACCGATTGCTTAAAGAAGGCGATGTGATTAATATCGGTAAATTGAAATTTAAAGTTTTACATACGCCAGGGCACACGCCCGGAGGAATATGTCTCGTGGGAGACGGCATTGTCTTTACCGGCGATACACTGTTCAACTTCAGCATTGGGCGCGCTGATTTTCCCGGCTCCGATTACAATCAGGAAATGGCCAGCATCCGCAATAAATTGATGACTTTGCCGGATGATTTTCAGGTCTACCCAGGGCACGGACCGGCCAGTACCATCGGTATGGAGCGGAAAGGCAATCCGTTTATCAACGGTACGGCTTTCTAGAAAACTCTCCTATTCAGTGGTTCTCCATAATAAAATGCCATTGACAAGCAGAGTTTCATTAGCATAATATTCCATTACGTTCCATCAATCTCTTTGTCCTAAAATCATTATTAATAGAAGGCAACAGGACAAAAGTCACATAATACACGCGAAATTTATATTAGAGTAAAAACAAAATATAATAGTCAGGAGGCACATCGATGGCTTATCAGGCAAAAGACTACAACTCACTAATCGGTATGGCCGGTTTCAGCGAGACGCTGCTCAAAAACCATTTCACTCTATATCAAGGCTATGTCACCAACACCAACAAATTGGTAGACACTCTGGCTGTAATGCTCAAAGATGGCAAAACCGCCGCTCCAGAATACGCGGAATTAAAACGGCGAATGGGCTTTGAGTTTAACGGTATGCGTCTGCATGAGTATTATTTTGAAAATCTCGGCGGTAAGACAGCAGTTGATAAAACGGGAAAATTCACCCGGAAAGTTGCTGAGGTTTTCGGCAGTTCTGAGGCTTGGGAACAGGATTTCAGAGCGACTGGCGCCATGCGCGGCATCGGCTGGGTAGTTCTTTATCAGGACAACATGACCGGCGGACTTTTCAACCAGTGGATTAACGAGCATGAAAGCGGACATTTTGCCGGTTGCACACCGGTTTTGATAATGGATGTTTTTGAGCATGCTTTTATGATTGATTACGGCCTGAAACGTGCTGACTACATCGCCGCTTTCTTCAAGAATATCAACTGGGACGTCATAGAGAAAAGAGTTAAATAAACCCTTTTTAGCTAAATACCTGTTATCGGATGGAAATTATAATGGCCTCTGAAATCAACTTCATGGTCGGGGGTGAAGCCGGACAAGGCGTACAATCTGTCGGCTTTTTACTGGCTAAAGCGCTATCACGCTGGGGTTATCAGATCTTTGCCGACCAGGATTACGAATCCAGAGTACGTGGTGGGCACAATTTTTTCCGTATCAGGGCGAGCGATTCTCCCGCCGAAGCAATCAATGAAAAAGTGGATATCCTGATAGCGTTGAACAAAGAGAGTGTCGACCTGCATCTTCGCGAAATCAGAGACGGCGGCATCATCATTTATGACGGCGAAAAGACAGGCAGAATCGAGGGAAACAATCTCCTTAATGTGCCTATAGAAAAGCTGGCAAAGGAAGCAGCCGGCGATGTCCTGATGACAAACACGGTTGCTTTAGGCGCCGCACTGGGAATTGTCGATTATGACTTTAAACTACTGACCGAATTGCTCACCGGATTTTTCAAAGGTGAGACTGCCGACAAGAATGTCAAAGCTGCCGGAGTCGGCTATCAGTACGTCCGAAAATTATATTCAAATATCTACCTGAAAAAATTGACCCGAGCCAGTGAAACCAGGCGTATGTTGGTTAGCGGAAACGATGCGCTGTCTATCGCGGCAATTGCGGCCGGCTGTAAGTTCATTTCAGCTTATCCGATGACACCGGTGACATCGATTATGGAATATTTTGCTGCTAAAAGTGAGGAGTTCGGCCTGGTGGTCGTTCCTGCCGAGGATGAAATCGCTGCGATTAACATGGCGATTGGCGCGTCTTACGCCGGTGTCAGAGCAATGACCGCGACTTCCGGCGGTGGTTTCTGTTTGATGGTGGAGGGCGTGGGACTGGCCGGTATGACTGAGACACCAATTGTGATTGTCATGGGGCAACGCCCCGGTCCGGCCATCGGTTTACCGACGCGCACCGAGCAGGGCGATTTGGAATTCATCCTGCACGCCTCTCATGGAGAATTCCCGCGTGTCGTGTTTGCGCCAGGAAATGCCGATGATTGTTTCTGGACAACAGTACAGGCTTTCAATCTGGCCGAAAAATATCAATTACCGGTGTTTATTATTACCGACCATTATCTGGCAAATTCCTATTTTACAACGGATAAATTTGATCTTAATAAAGTGATTATTGACCGCGGTCTGCAGTTTACTAAAAACCAGACGGACGGAGAATATAAAAGGCACGCTTTCACCGCCTCCGGCATTTCACCGCGGGCATTCCCCGGCAATAAAGATGCGCTGGTCGTCACTGATTCCGATGAACATGATGAAGCCGGACATTTAATCGAGGACGCGGAAACCAGAATCAAGATGATGGATAAGCGTTTGCGGAAAATGAACGGTTTGAAGGAAGAAATTATTCCACCGCGTTATTACGACCCGGAAAAAGCCGAAACACTACTGATCGGTTGGGGAAGCACCTGCGGCGTAATTAATGAGTCGGTCGATATACTCAACCGAAACGGAGGCAGTTACAGTCATCTTCACTTGAATCAAATCTGGCCTTTCCCGGTTGAGGCAGTGTCGGCAGCAATAAAGAATACCCGCCACTGTTATGTAATTGAAAATAACGCTACAGGTCAACTGGCCGGGGTGATTAGAAGGGAAACCGGTTTATTAACGGATAATATTCTCAAGTATGACGGTCGTCCGTTCACAACAGATTATATTCTACGGCAACTGAGGAAATAGAAAAATGACTATCACGCTCGAAGACTACAACGGATTAACCCCCGCCTGGTGTCCCGGCTGCGGTAATTTCGGGATTCTGGCGGCGTTAAAGAAAGCATTGGTTGAATTAAACCTCGACCCGCACGATATCCTGCTGGTGTCAGGCATCGGGCAAGCCGGTAAACTCCCCCATTATACAAAAGGAAATGTATTTAATTCTCTGCACGGACGGCCTCTCTCACCTGCCGCCGGAGCTAAGCTCGCCAATAAAGATTTGACCGTTATCGCGATAGGTGGCGACGGCGACGGCTACGGTGAAGGCGGTAATCATTTCATTCACACGGCACGCCGTAACCACGATATTACTTATCTGGTACATAACAACCAAATCTACGGTTTGACGAAAGGACAAACATCGCCCACGAGCGATATCGGTTTTGTGACTAAAACTACCCCTCAGGGAGCGCCTCCGCCAATCAATCCGATGACGCTGGCGATTGCGGCTGGAGCCGGCTTTGTAGCGCGCGCCTTTGCGGGTGACATCGACTATCTATCCTCTATCATCAAACAGGGAATTAACCACCGCGGGTTTGCGCTGATCGATATCCTACAACCCTGTGTCTCTTTCAATCATAAAAACACTTACCAGTGGTATAAGGAAAGAGTCTATAAACTGGAGCAGGACGGGAAATATACCCCATCTGACAAAGACGCTGCCTTTAAAAAAGCACAGGAATGGGGCGAACGTATACCTATCGGAGTTTTTTACCGTGAAGATAGACCGGTTTACGGAAGCGCCTTCCCTGTGTTGGAGAAAAACGCACTAGTTTCTCAGCCAATCGAACCCTTAAAAACAGAAAAATTGCTGGCGGAGTTGTTTTAATTAAGCTAAAAAGGAGCTGGGTATGGCCGTTATCAAGATATTAAAAAGTTTTCGCAACGTGGCGATGGTCGGTGTCTCCGCAAATTCTGAAAAACCCAGCAATATCGTATTTAGATATCTTACCGAGCATGGCTATAATGTCATTCCGGTGAATCCAACAATTAACGAAGTGGAAGGCAAGAAATGTTATGCCAGCCTGAGCGCAATCCCTGAAAAAGTAGAAGTGGTGGATATCTTTCGGCATACTGAGGATATCCCGCCGATTGTAGATGAAGCTATAAAAATCGGTGCGAAAGCAGTCTGGATGCAGGAAGGCATTATCAACGATGCCGCCGCAGAAAAAGCGCGTGCGGCCGGTTTACTGGTGGTCATGGACAAGTGCATGCGAAAAGAACATATTCGCCTGAGCGAAGAGGGACAGAATGGAAACCTTCCGTGGTAAAGCACATTTACCGGGTACCGAGAAGGAACATGAAATCGAGCTTGAAATCGATTGGAACACGCGTGAAATCAGCGTTCACATTGATGGAGTAGCAAAAGGAATCTCAGATTGGCCGGGATTAGCGGTTCAAACCTTTGGCCCGTTTGATGAGGTAGTATTCCGCACTAAAGGCATCCCCGGTCTTTTCACACACTGGTGGCATTTTGTCCGCGGCATCAACGACGAACTGGCTGGCATTGTATTGGGACTGCCGGACGTTGAAGGTATCTGGAGAACCTGCCCTTTAAAGCTGGAAAAAGTTGAATAACTAAATAATGAACGCTATTCAGTAATAGTCTCAGCTCAGATTATCGGTGATTTTTCGATTGTCTGCTCACGGTCTGCGCACAATGGAATTTAATGCTGGCCCTCATCATGCCCATGTGTTGTTTCAAGGACATGTAACTGTTTTTCCCCGGTTACTACAATACCAAATGTTTCCAGTAATGATTCAGGCGTTAAAACATCTTGTGGTGCACCAAAAGCAACCACCTTGCGAGCCAGTAACATTACATCGTGGCACAGAGCCGCTTCCTCCTGGATGTCATGTGTCGCAACGATAACTGAAGCTCCACGACGAAGTTCACTATTTAACGCGCGTAAATAGAGCTCTTTACCCCCGGCGTCTAGACCTGATGTCGGTTCATCAAGAACCAGCAGATCCGCCTGATGGGCTAGGACCTGGGCGAGATAAGTCCGTTGTTTTTGTCCGCCCGATAAATACCGAAACGGTGCATCTGCCAATTTCTCGATACCCATATTGCGCATAGCAATGGAAACGATCTCCTCATCCTCTCGAACCATCCTTTTCCATAAACCGCGTATGGGAAACCGTCCCATGCGGACAACATCAATTATACGTATTGGGAGAACAAACCCGGAGGCATGAAATTGACCAAGGTACGCAATTCGCCGGTGATTACTCCCTGGCATTTCCCCAAATACCGATAATTGACCATTCATTACCGGCAGCAAACCCACGATAGTTTTAAGCAGCGTCGATTTACCCGAACCATTAGTCCCGATGAGCGCCAAAGCTTGTCCTTTTTCCAGATTGAAACTAATGTATGGCACGATGATTTCTTTAGCGTAACCGATATTAAGTCGGTTGGCCGAAATATAAGGTGTTACGTCAGTGTCTAAGGCGGATTGGTCAGCTTGTTGTAAAAGTGGGACGGATAAATTTTCCGCATTATCCATCGTTCGCTTCCTTAGCGGAAATTACGCGTCGACTACGCACATTCTGTAAAATAAATACGATGAAGAAGATCATGATGGCAACCAGAATAATGGATGCACCTGCGGCCAAGTTAAAATGATAACTGATAAGTAAACCGAAGTACATTGAAATTGACCCGAATAGAACTGCCCATGCCATCATCGCTTCTATCCTCCGGGCGAGAAGCGCGCCAGCACCGGCAGGCGCGATGAGTAAACCGAAAACCAGCAAGGTGCCCACGGTCTGAAACGAGACGATCACGGTCAACGCAATCATAAAAAGCATAATATTATGATAAAGAGCGACTGAAAACCCGGCAACCTCAGCTTGCTCAGGATCAAAACTAAGCAGTAAAAATGGCCGGGCGCAGACAATGGCAATAATGACAATAACAATTGTCCCTATCAATTGAATTAGAATTGCCTGCATTCCAATACCCAGAATCTCACCAAATAGAATACTGGTAAGGTCGCCGCTAAAAGAGTTCGAACGGGATACGATTACAACACCAAGGGCTAGCATCCCTATAAACAGAAGCCCAATGGCGGTATCTGAAGATAACCGGGAACGTCGTGTAATCAAGGTAATACCACCGATCATAAAAGCTGCGCCGATGGCAGCTCCGATAATGCCTGAAAATCCCGCTAGAATAGACAAGGCAATACCGGGTAATACCCCATGAGCTAGAGCGTCACCGATGAAAGCCAACCCCCGTAAAATAACAAACGTGCCGGCGATGGCGCAGGCAATCGAAACCAGAACTCCTGCAATCAGCGCATGGTACATGAATGCATTTGACGAAAACGGTGCCACAAATACGTTCATAAAAACCCCTATTTTAAAGAGTCTGTAATGACATTGGCTATGTTTCTCATAAAAGTGAAATAAGAACCATCATCAGGTAAAGCGTGGGTGGTAAGTTCCACCACTTTCACGCCGGTTTCGTCACCAATTGCCTTGGATACAACCGGTGATGTGCCTAGCTCCGTGAATATCGCTTTGACCTGGTTATCCAGGATGGCTGTTTTAAGAGTGGCCAAATCTGCTGCCGAGACTTCTGCCTGTGAAGATATACTGGGGATGATTACGCCGACCAGTTTAAAACCATAACGTTGGGCAAAATATCCCATAGACTCATGTCCGGTAACCAGCTTACGATTATTCTGAGGTATGGATGCTACAATGCTCATAACTTCGTTATTTAAGTTATCCAGTTGGTTTTCAAGAACTAAAGCTTGGCTGCTTACATCCAGATTCAGTTCATTTTTCAATTCTGGTACTAGAGCAATAACAATACTTTTCATGTTCAATGGATCCATCCACAAGTGAGGATCAGCAGCACCTATCGCCTGGTCAGGGTCGCCGGAAGGAATACCTTCGCCGTTTCCAACGTGGCGCACGGTGATATAATCCGAAGCGGTAAAGAATTTTACTCCATTATCACGGGCTACCTGTAGAGTCTTCTGCATACCACCTTCCAACCCCAGCCCATTTTCGATGACCAGGTCTGCTTTGTTAATCGTTTCTATATCTTTAGCAGAGGGTTCCCATTCATGCGGGTCAAGCCCATTGGGTATAGAGACCGTTACATTAGCTTTATCCCCTACAAGATCTTTTACAATAGATCCTAAAATTGAATACGTGACAACTATAGATTTCTTGCCGTTGTTACCAGTATCCGTGTTTGACTGACAAGCCACGGTAATAACAAGAATCAGCGCAAGAATTAGTGATATAAAACTAAATTTCTTTTTGTCCATCGGCGTTATCCTCTTATTCCTGTTAATGGTAATGATAATTCATTATCATTTATAAATATAAGCTTGTCAAGTATTTTATAAAAACTTGAGTATGAACTAACAAGATGGTAATGCTTTATCATCAGTGTTAGAATATTGGTAATTGAATGTTGGTGAGCAGGAATTATTGGCATGAATAGAGACACCAGACAACGTCAGGCTATTTACAAGGCGATGGTAAACGCAGGCAGGCCATTAGCAGTAAATGAATTATTCCATCTGGCTAAAAATGAGATTAGTAGTCTGGGAATTGCGACAGTTTACCGTAATGTAAAAGCCCTTCAAACCGAAAAACGAATAATACAGGTTAATGTACCAGGACAACCTCCACGTTGGGAATTAGCACCGGGAAATCATCACCATCATTTTCTGTGCCGCAGTTGCAATAAATTATTTGAAGTCAACGATTGTCCAAAAGACCTTCAACGTTTGTTACCCAAGGGATACACGCTCGAAGAACATGATATCCTGCTTCGCGGACAATGTAATTCTTGTTCGGGGAAATGAAACTACCCGCTCTAGATTTATCGATTCATCGAATACATAATGAAAGAGCCAAAAAATAATCGACTCTTAACTATCGGTCTGCTAATCGGAGTAATAATTCTATTAGTATTATTCTTGCTCTGGTTTAAGGATGATTAGCTCATTCCAACGAGTCTGAAACATATAAATTACGATATTCGGGTTGTTTTCCCCCATAACATACATTTGCTTCGCAAAATACCTTCGAACTTCTACCGTCAAATGAGAAACGGCTGACTACATTTTTAGATTATCGGGGATTTTTCGATTGTCTGCTCACGGGCGGGACCGACACAAATCAAATTCGCCGGGCAACCCGCTAACTCCTCCAGAGTCCTAACGTATTTCTTCGCCGCCGCCGGCAGGTCTTTATATTTACGGACCTCTTCGGTCGAAGTCATCCATCCGGGTATTTCTTCATAAACCGGCAAACATTTTTCAAGAAGAGGTATACTCGCCGGGAAGTAGTTGATTACTTTACCGTTGAGCTTGTATCCCGTGCAGACTTTCAAGGTCGGCATCACATCCAGAATATCGAAACGGGTGATGGCCATTCCGGTGAAACCGTTGATACGTCGGCTGAATCGGGCTGCCACGCCGTCAAACCAGCCAATGCGTCGCGGCCTGCCGGTTGTTGTGCCGAATTCATGCGCCCGCTCTCTGATCTGATTGCCGATTTCATCGTTCAATTCCGTGGGGAAGGGGCCACCGCCGACCCTTGTACAATAGGCTTTAAAGACACCGAGAATGGCATTCATGCTGGTGGGGCCGATGCCCGAACCGATCGAAGCGCCGCCGGCGATCGGTGAAGAAGAAGTACAATAAGGATATGTTCCGAAATCCAAATCTAGTAAAGTCCCCTGAGCGCCTTCCAGGAGTACCATCTTCCCGCCTTCCAAGGCTTCATTCAAAATCATCGTGGTTTCACGGACGTACGGCTTAAGACGCTCTCCATACTCAATGTATTCGTTGTACACCGTTTCCAGCGATAATGGCTCAACGCCGTAAATCTTAGTCAAAATCCGGTTCTTTCCATCCAGGATATTCCGCAGCATTTCTTTAAATCCCTGCTTATCCAGTAAATCTCCTACGCGTATTCCGCGGCGGGCGGTTTTATCAGAATACACAGGCCCGATGCCCTTTCGGGTGGTGCCGATTGCTCTGTTACCCAGAGCTTTCTCCTCAAGTTCATCGAGTAACAAATGGTAGGGCATAATCAGGTGAGCGCGGTCGCTGATGGAGAGTCGCGAAGGCGATACATCAATGCCCCTTTCCTGCAACATATCTATCTCGTGGAAAATGACTTTCGGATTGATAACTACGCCATTACCGATAACAGAAACGGCCGTGGTAGAAAATATGCCGGATGGAATCAGATGTAAAGCAAATTTACCGAAAGAATTAATGACCGTGTGGCCGGCATTATCCCCACCGGAAAAACGTACGACAATATCTGCCTTCTCCGCCACCAGGTCAACTACTTTCCCTTTCCCCTCATCTCCCCACTGAGCGCCGATAACAGCAATAACTGGCATAGTTTTCCCCCAATTAACCGGATTTTGTTTTATCCCAGACGTGGATTAACCTCTGACCTGCCGTTACGAAGCTGAGAACAGCAATGATTGCCAGAGCGATAAATAATACATTATTAAATCCGCTGAGTAATAGCCCAATAGACAGTATAACTACTCTTTCAGGTCGAGTAAAGACCCCGACTTTACAATCAATATTCAACGCATCGGCTTTGGCTCTGATGTAGCTGACTAACTGCGAACCGATAAGCGTAATACCGACGATGGCTACGCCCCAGGTGGAATGCTGGTTTGCGTACAGTATGGAAATACCGATAAGCACGGCTGCTTCCGAGACACGGTCAAGCGTGGAATCGAGAACACCCCCGAATTTCGTGATGCGATTAGTCCGACGGGCAAGCGCCCCATCCAGCATATCGAATAATCCGGCAAACAACACTACCCATCCGGCCGCAAACGGGTGTCTGACAGCTACCAACACTGCGCCGACGATTGTTATCAGCAAACCGATACAGGTAACGGCATTCGGCGTGATGTGCGTCTTTTCCAGAACGGTCACGATCGGTTCCGTAAAATACTTGCCTAATCCTCTGCGGAGGCCTTCTAAATTCGCCATATCACCTCACAGCCTGTTTCTGACGCTGCTGTTCGATTATTTTACCGTAGTAACCCAGTACCCGTTTTGAAACATCTTCCCAGCTGTATTTACGGGCGGTAATGATTCCCTTCTGCCCCATCTGCAAACGTTTTTCCTTGTCTTTAAGGAGGGTCAGGATGGCATTGGCTAACGGTTGCACAGTCATCGGCGGTACGAGAAGCCCCTCTTCCCCGTTGGTGACGACGCTAGCAAAGCCTTCGATATCGGTCGCCACGATAGGTCTGCCGGTCGCCATGGCTTCCAGCAAAATCAATCCGAAACTTTCACGGCTGGTAGCTGGCGCGCAGAAAATATCCGCGGTACGATAATAACTAGGTTGTTGTTCATAATTTACCATGCCGGTAAACACCACATCCTGCAAGCGAACATCTTTGACCCAGGTTTCATATCTTTTGCGCAATCTGGTGCCCGGTCCGCAGATAATAAGTCGGGTATTCGGCATCTGATTCTTCACATCCAGAAATGCCTTCAGCAGGTAGTTTATTCCTTTGCGAAACTCCAACCTGCCCATGAAAACAATATTCAATTTACCGTCACAAAAATCATTAATCAACGGGACGTCCGGCCTGAAGTGCTCCAGATCGACTCCGTTCGGGATGATTTCATAATCCCCCGGTACGAATTGTCTGACGTAATCCATCGCCGGTTTTGAAACAGCAATGTGGCCATGTAACTTCCGCGCGCGCCGGCTCAACATCCAGGTTGAGATTGGTCTACCCCAATTGTAGCCCGGTTTACCCTGCGCCGCGTGAAAAGTGCCGATGTTGACCGTATTCGAGAAGCGTAAAGTAGCGCTGCAAAGCATCGGCATAAACGGCTCATGAAGGTGTACGATATCAAATTTCTCTTCGGCCATCACTTTTTTAATCGCCGGCGCCAAGTGGAGCGAAAGCGGAATACGGATAACCGAATCGCTGGCGGGAATGGGGAAAGGCCTGCCGATGCGAATAAAATTATCGCCGAAATCTTTTATTTCTCTGGAAGCAGGTGCGATCACCTTGACCTGATGCCCCATACGAGTAAAGTGAAGATAAAGTGAACTGATATGGCGTCCAACCCCACCCGGGTGGGAGAAATCATACGGTGATACCAGCGCAATCTTCATCATTTACTGTCCAGCGGGTAGCTCTGTTCCGATTTCAAGAGTACCTTTACTTTTTAGCCAGTTTATTATCGGAAATAAACTTTTCCGTTTCGGCATGAGCTTTTGCGTCTGTATACTGGACCGGCGGTGATTTCATGAAGTATGATGACGGCGCAACCAGAGCGCCTTTTAAGCCGTTATTCATTGCCAGTTTACAGCAACGGATGGCATCGATGACCACACCGGCTGAGTTCGGGCTGTCCCAGACTTCGAGCTTTAGTTCGAGTTTGAGGGGAACGTCGCCAAAGGTGCGTCCTTCCATATCGATATAGCAATATTTACGGTCTAATAACCACGGTACATGGTCGCTGGGACCGACATGAATATCATCCGGATCCATTTTATAATCAAGTTGCGAGATAACGGAGTTTGTCTTGGAAATCTTCTTGGATTCCAGTCTCTCTCTTTCCAACATGTTCAGGAAGTCGGTATTGCCGCCGAAGTTTAGTTGATAGGTTCTCTCTAGCTTGACACCGCGCTCTCTGAAAAGATTAGTTAAAACTCGGTGCACAATGGTAGCACCCACCTGCGATTTAATATCATCGCCAATGACCGGCAAACCTCTTTCCGCAAACCGGTCTCCCCAATCTTTTTGTCTGGCGATAAAGACCGGGATACAATTGATCATACCGCAGCCGGCATTCAATATCTGTTCCACATACCACTTGGTGGCCATCTCTGAGCCGACAGGCAAATAATTTAACACAACATCGGTTTTTGTTTCTTTGAGAATTTTGACGATATTGGCAGTAGGGCCGGGAGCCTTTTCGATAACCTGTGAGAGATATTTTCCCAGTCCGTCAAGTGTCATACCACGGTTAACAATGACGCCGCTGGTGGGCACATCGCAAAATTTGAAAGTGTTATTAGGTTTGGCATAAATTGCTTCGGAGAGGTCTTTGCCGACCTTATTCTTATCGATATCGAAAGCCGCCACGAAATTGATATCCCGGATATGATAGCCACCCAGATTGACATGCATTAAACCGGGAACAAATTCATCTTCTTTCGCGTTCCGGTAATAATGAACTCCTTGTACGAGTGAAGAAGCACAATTGCCGACACCAATAATTGCTACATTAATTTTCCCCATTTAAATAATTCCCTCCTATTTAGTGCGACAGCGTTATCTTCAGCTAGCTCGACTATTATTCGTACCACATAGCAGTGGTGGTGTCAAGCTAGTTAAACACTTTCTCCGGTTGCCATTGGTTTTTTTCGGTATCAAAATGCAATATTCCCAGTAGGTTTCCATCCCAGGTATAGGCACGGCAGTGATCGTTCCCCAGTTTTAATGAGCTATCTTCCAGACTTATCAGGACACCATTACGGATGGCCTGCGCCTTTTCTTCACCGACAATCACCGTTTCCCAATGGGACAAAATACTATCCATGGGATAGAGATAACTCTCCCAATATCCGCCACGACAAGCTTCCTCGAACCGTTCCGTGGTAACCGCATCGCCGATATTAAAGATACCGAATCTGGAACGTTCCAGATTCTTTAGACTGGCGCCGCAGCCCAGCACTTGTCCCAGGTCGTTGGCTAGCGAACGGATATAGGTGCCCTTACCGCAAACGACTTCGATAGTAAGTACTGGATACTGCCAATCTTTAATTTCCAGAGAGTATATCTTTGCAATGCGACTTTTCCTCTCGACATTAATGCCGGCCCTGGCCAGTTCGTACAGCGGCTTACCCTGATGCTTTACTGCGCTATACATCGGCGGAATCTGAGTAATCACACCGCGGAATGCATTTAAAGCCGATTTTATTTGTTCAAGGGTAATACCGGATGCATCGCCGCGCTGCGTGATTTCTCCTTCACGGTCATAACTATCCGTGGAAACGCCAAGCTCAATTTCCGCGAGGTATGTTTTATTGGCGTCCATCAGATATTCCACGAGACGCGTGGCCTGCCCTAAACAAACAGGTAGAACGCCTTGAGCCATCGGGTCGAGAGTTCCGGCGTGACCGACATGTTTTTCGCCGGTCAACCGTTTCACCATGGCCACGATGTTAAAGGAGGTCTTCCCCGGTGGTTTATTGAAGTTTAAAATACCGTCCATATATACGCCTAAGAGGGCGGTGAACCCTCTTCAGAAGCGATTTCGTCGATGATTCTCAATACCTTTTCGGCTTTTTCCATAGTATTATCCAGTCGGAAACTGAGTTCGGGAATACGCCTTGTTTTTAATCTTTCGGATAATTCATGACGGATAAAACCGCAGGCAGATTCTAACGCAGTGATAGTTTCTTTTTTCTCGATATCGGTACCGTAACGGCTGATAAAAACTTTAGCATAACGCATATCTTTAGAAATTTCGACTGCGGTGATAGAAACGAAACTGCCAAGTCTCGGATCTTTGACGTAACGTTGCACTAAATCGCTGATTTCCTGGCGCAGAAGGCTGTTTAATCTCTCAACGCGATATGTCATTTCGCCAACTTTCTAGCCGGATTTTTCACTTCTGAAGAATTCCAGAATGTCCCCAACCTGAAAATCGCCGAAGCCGTCCACCCCGATACCGCATTCATAGCCGGTCACAACCTCTCTGACATCGTCTTTGAAACGACGCAGACTGGCGATCGTCCCCTGATGAACCTTTTGCTTCCCGCGGAGAATTCTGATGGAACTGTTTCTGGTGACTTTACCTTCAGTGATGAATACGCCTGCTATCTTTTCTTTCTTACCGGCGGTGAACACTGCGCGCACTTCACCGCGTCCGTCGAGTACTTCTACAAAAGTAGGTGTCAACATACCCTTCAGGGCTTTAGTGACATCATCCACCATGTTATAAATAATGCTGTAGAAACGAAGACTGATGCCTTCCCTATCTGCCGAACTCCTTGCGCCCGGTTCAGCATCGGTATTGAAACCGATAATGACCGCTTTGGAAGCAATTGCCAGCATGATGTCATTTTCATTGACATTGCCTGTTGAGCTATGGATAACTCTGACTTTTATTTCGTCAGATGAAAGTTTTTCCAGTGATGTTTTGATAGGTTCGATACTTCCCTGAACATCGGTTTTTAAGATAATACTGAGTTCTTTAACTTTACCTTTGGTAATCTGATCGTAGACATTACTGAGACTTACCGTTCTGGCCGCCGCTGCTTCCAGATCTATTTCCTGGCGACGCTTTTCAATTAACGCCGCTGCCGCTTTTTCGTCTTCTACGGCTAACATTACAGCGCCAACCTGAGGCACATTAGGTAACCCAAGAACTTCGACCGGGGTTGACGGAGTCGCTTTCTTTACCCGCTTCCCGGCATCATTGAACATGGCTTTTACTCTACCCCAATCCTCACCGACAACGATCGTGTCGCCCAATTTCAATGTACCTGAGCTCACCAGTACGGTGAAGAGTGCGCCTCGTGTCCGATCCATTTCAGCTTCGATAACAGTGCCTTCGGCCGGTTTGGACGGATCGGCTTTAAGGTCTTCCAGTTCTGCCACTACCATCAGATTTTCCAACAGGTCAGAGATACCCTTCTTTTCCTTAGCGGAAACGGGCACGCTGACAGTATCGCCACCCCAATCTTCAACAACAAGGCCGACTTCTGCCAGTTGTTGCTTGACACGATCGGGATTAGCGCCGGGTTTATCAATCTTGTTAATCGCCACGACAATCGGCACACCTGCCGCACGCGCATGGTCTATAGCTTCCAGAGTTTGAGGCATCACACCGTCGTCGGCTGCCACGACAAGAACTGTAATATCCGTAACCTGCGCTCCGCGAGCGCGCATGGCGGTAAAGGCTTCATGTCCCGGCGTGTCGAGAAACGTGATCTTCTGCCCGTTGAAGTCGACCTGATAAGCCCCGATGTGCTGGGTGATACCACCGGCTTCACTATCCACGACATTGCTCTTCCGGATAGCATCCAGCAACTTCGTCTTACCATGGTCGACATGTCCCATGATGGTCACCACCGGCGGACGTGGTAATAAACCGGTGGTTTGGTCGGCTTTTTGCGCACTCTGTTTGTTGGCTTCACTAAGATGGGCGCTTTTACCGGCAACACGGCGTTTAAGACGCGCTTCAAACCCGAGGTCAGCGGCAATAACCGAAGCAGTTTTAAAATCAATAACCTGGTTGATGTTCGCCATCACCCCGGTTCGAATCAATCGCTTTATAACATCGACAGGGCTGACTTTAAATAAGTCAGATAACTCCCGTACGCTGAGCGCCGGGGGTAATTCCACAATAGTAGTTTTCTGCCCGGAGGTTTCACTCCCGCTCTTCTCATCGGTAACCTGATTACCATCATTTTTATTTTCCGAGCTTACCACTATCGACTCCCATCAGAGCTTTTCGGCGTATTCTTCCAATCTCTGCCGGTCTTGTTGAGTAAGCGCCCCACGCATGACGTATTCCAGACGATTACCCTTCAGACCGTTTTCCCAACATTCTTTTGTTTTACAAAGGTAAGCACCGCGTCCCGGTTTCTTACCTTGAGTATCGACTACTATTCCCTCATCACTTGTCTTGACGATGCGCACAAGGTCACGCTTGGCTTTTACCTGACGGCAGGCAATACAGGTACGTTCAGGTATACGCCTGGCTGAACCTGCATGGATATCAATACGTTTCTCCCTCTTCATCTTCAACCACGAACTCCTGCCGGCGTCCGCCCTTTCTCGGCCTGGCCCCCTCGTCCTCTTTTGTCTTCCCCTGTCCCTTCTTTTTCTTCTTGGCCTTATTATCGGGCTGGGCGGCTTTAGGACCTAAAATATCCTCGGCGAAGCGAATCTCCACTTTACCGGGTTTCGCTTTTGTTTCAAAACTGACCGGTTTCCCGATAATCGCCTCTTCCTGAACAGGTTCAGCTCTTTCTTCTTCCGCTTCTTCTTCGACAGGCATCTCAGGCGTTTCCCCTTCAACCGTAGCCATCACCGACTCGGGTTGAGCAGATGCCCCTTCTTCAGCTGTAGCTTCTTCAGCTTCGACGGTCGGTTTCGCGGCTGCTCTTTCCGCTTCATACACAGAGGCGGGTTTGATATCGATACGCCAACCTGTCAGCTTGGCTGCTAAGCGGACATTCTGCCCTTCTTTCCCAATCGCTAAGGAAAGGTGTCGATCGGGCACAATAACCGTTGCCTGTCCCTCGGTTTTATTGAGCTCGACTGCAACAATCTGTGCAGGGCTAAGACTGCTGGCAATGAAAGCAAACGGATCGGCATTCCATAGTACAACGTCTATCTTTTCCCCGCTCAATTCGCTGACAATATTCTGAATGCGAATGCCGCGCAGTCCCACACAACAACCAACCGGGTCGATACCCGGTTGACGCGCCGCGACGGCTACCTTGCTACGGAAACCGGCTTCACGCGCAACTGATTTTATTTCTACAGTCCCATTGGAGACTTCCGGGACTTCCAATTCAAAGAGACGTTTCAGCAGATCAGGATGAGATCGCGACACAATAACTCTCGGTCCACGCGGCGTCTTAGCAACTTCAACCATGAAGACTTTCAGCCTTTGTCCGATTCGATAGCGCTCATTCGACATTTGCTCATTTGGCGGCAATACCGCTTCCACTCTACCAAGGTCGATCATCACCTGTCTGGCTTCGATGCGCTGAATTACACCACTGACAATATCACCTGACTTACCGGCATATTCTTCAAAAATCGCGCTGTGTTCCGCTTCATGAAGACGCTGTAAAATTACCTGTTTGGCAGTCTGCGCGGCAATACGCCCCGCATTCTGTGGGGTTGATTCCACCATGATCAATTCACCAATTTTCACATCGGCTTTGATACGCTTGGCTTCGGTCAGCGATATTTCCTGTTTTGTATCGGTAGGTTTGGACACAACAGTTTTTTCCGCCCATACCTCTACTCTGCCGGTATTGCGGTTTATTTTCACTTCGATATTTTGAGTGGGCGTGAAGGCATCTTTACGATAAGCTGATACCAATGCCGACTCAACTGCTGAGATAACTACCTCTTTGGGAAGGTTTTTCTCAGCCGATAACTGTGTGATGGCGAGCAGAAACTCGCTCTTCATTTCAGGCTAAGCCTCCATCAAATTTTTCTCGTTCAAGAAAAAAAGTGGGAATTTCACCCACTTCAAACACCTTAGGAGTATAGCATATCTAAAATAAATAGGCAAGTAAAAAACAAGCAACTTTCAGCTATCAGCAATCAGCTTTCAGCGTTTAGTTTATGGATTCCTGCTTTCGCAGGAATGACAAAGGGAGTATGACACCCCTCCCTTTCGTAAAAGGCTGGAAGTCGCAACTGGAAGTCCCGTGCTTGTCACGAGAGATATACCGAGGGATTTTTTTGGATTCTGGTAAATTTACTTCGTAAAACTCCGTAAAGTATATATTACTTCGTAAGTACTATAGCCTCCGACCTGCGCCAGAATGGAGGATTGGAGTTAGGTTTCCTGGTAGAGTTTGCCCCGTACAGTTTCCTCTTTTTACTAAACTAAATAAACGGTAGAAATCACCTAACCACTGAGTTATAATAAAAGCTATTCACTTTTTAACTGTTTCTGTTCCAGGTTTTACTCGGTCTATTTAACGTGCTATTGTGTATCAGGGATATGGATATTAAACTGGAAAAATTCAAACAGTCTGTTATTAAACAGATTGACTCTGACAGGAGTCAATTAAAAAAGCTTGCCTTGAAAATTCATGATAATCCTGAACTTGGTTTAAAGGAATATAAAGCCAGCGCTTGGCTGAGTCAGTATCTGGAAGAACAAGGTTTTACCGTCGAAAATGGTATTTGCGATATGCCTACCGCTTTTAGAGCCAGCTACGGTAAGGGTAAGCCTTTTATCGGTTTACTGGCGGAATATGACTCTCTGCCAACTGTTGGACACGCCTGCGGACACAATCTCATCTGTATGATAGCTATCGGCGCGGCCGTTGCCTCGAAACAGATTGTCGATCGCTACGGTGGTAGTATCGTGGTTATCGGTACTCCGGCGGAGGAAAACTACGGCGGGAAAATCGTGATGACGACCAAAGGCGCCTTCTCCGACCTCGATGTAGCCATGCTGGTTCATCCCGACACGGTAGATGCAGCTACCATTTTCGCACTGGCCTGCCAGCAAATGACGATTGAATTCTTCGGTAAATCATCTCATGCGTCGGCAAATCCGACCGCAGGTATCAACGCCCTCGATGCGATGATTCTTTCCTTTAATAATATCAATGCTTTGCGGCAACACATCCAGAGCACGGCGCGAATTCATGGCATCATTACTCACGGCGGCATAGCTCCCAATATCGTCCCCGACTACAGCGCCGGTACATTCTATGTCCGCGCCTCCGACGATGATTACCTCGACGAATTATTACAAAAAGTATTAAATTGCTTTAAAAGCGCTGCCACTGCCACAGGGGCTCGCCTGGAATATAAACAGGACGAATTACGTTATGCTACGATGCGCAATAATATGGCTCTGGCGCAACTTTATGTAAACAACATGCGTACCGTTGGCAGAGAAGTAAAAATCCCAAAATCGAAACTGTCTTTCATCAATACAGGTAGTACAGATATGGGTAATGTCAGTCAGGTGACAGCAGCTATACAACCGGTGGTCGCGATTGCCCCCAAAGGCATTTTGTCACACTCTCCGGAATTTGCCATTGCGGCGGGTTCGGAAAGCGGGATTGATGGAATGTGTGATGCTGCCAAAGCCCTGGCAATGACCGTAGTTGACCTGCTATCCGATCCGGAGACTTTAAAAAAGGTCAGGGATGAATTCAATAAGCGATAATAATTAATTACATTTTCCGGAAACAACATCACTTACAGGAGAACAAATGATAATTGCAGTTGATGCTTCAGGTGGGGAATATGCCCCGCACGAGATCGTGAAAGGCGCTTTAAAAGCAGCTCAGGACTTCAAAATCGGGATTGCGCTGGTGGGTAAAAAAGAAATCCTCCACGTTCAAGCAAGCCGCCATATGAAGAACCCGGATGTCTCTATCATTGATGCCCCGGAAGTGATTGAAGATGCGGAATCGCCGATTGAAGCAGTGACGAAAAAACAAAACTCATCGATTGTGGTCGGCATCAATATGGTCAAAGAAGGGAAAGCAGCGGCTTTTGTTTCCGCCGGCAGCACCGGAGCGGTAATGTACGCTGCCTTCGCTATGTTAGGCAGAGTAGAGGGCATCGAACGTCCGGCTATCGGTAGTATCATTACTATCAGTATTACCAGTCCTTTCTTGCTGCTCGATTGCGGTGCTAACCCAAATTGCCGGCCGAAACATCTGCTCCAGTTTGCGCAGATGGGTAATATCTACGTACGAGAGATTTTTGGCGTACGTTCACCGCGTATTGCGCTATTGAATAACGGTGAGGAAGAGAAAAAAGGCAACCAGCTTGCCCGCGAAACTTATCAGGTGCTAAAGGCATCCGATTTGAATTTTGTAGGTAACATGGAAGGACAGAATCTTTCAAAAGGCATAGCTGATGTGGTGGTGACAGACGGATTTACAGGCAACATCGTCCTGAAAACGCTGGAGGGTGTCGGCGAAGCCTTTTTAAAACTAAAAAACATCGGGCAGGTGCCCTCTCCCAATGATTCTATTCAATTGGACGTCGGTTTTGGCTCGCTGGTGAAAAGAATCGACTACCGTGAATCCGGTGGCGCCTGCTTGCTGGGATTAAACGGCAATGTTATTATTTCTCACGGACGCAGTCAGGCGAAAGCCATCCGCAATGCCATTGGCATGGCAAAACAGAGTATCGACCGTAACGTCTGTGAAATTATTCAACAATATAAGTTTACCGAACCTACCGTTCAATTAAGCGAAACAAACGAATCTAGTACCTAGATCATAGTGGGAGTACATCAACATTGAGTGAAAATAACTACGAGATTATTATCATCGGGGGCGGCCCTGCGGGATTAACCGCCGGTATTTACTCTTCGAGAGCCGGGCTAAACTGCCTCTTGATCGAAAAAGGTATCTTCGGCGGGCAGATAACCTATGCCGAGCATGTGGAAAATTTCCCGGGTTTCCTGCAGGGTATCAGCGGGCTGGAACTCGGGGAAAAGTTGTCGGAACAGGCACAGAAACACGGACTAAAAACGATACCGGCGGAAGTTACCGGACTGGAATTACAGGGCGAACTTAAACTGGTGAAAACTACCGATGGTAATTTTTCTACTAAAGCTCTGATTATGGCAGGTGGTGCCACCAGGAGAAAACTGGGGGTTGAAGGAGAAACCAGATTGACCGGAAGAGGAGTCTCCTATTGCGCAGTCTGTGACGGGTCTTTCTTTCAGGGTCAAAATCTGGCCGTAATAGGTGGCGGTGATACGGCTATTACCGAAGCTCTGCACCTGACTAAATTTGCCTCCAAGGTGACGATTATTCACCGGCGTAATCAGCTTCGCGCCACTCATGTTCTGCAGGAGAAAATCCAGTCTGAACCGAAAATTGATTTCCTCTGGAATATGACCGTATCCGCAATTGAAGGCACCGATATGGTGGAAAGAATCCGGCTGGTAAACGTGGAAACCGGGGAGAAGTCCACCAAGGAAGTCGGCGGTGTCTTTATCTCAGTCGGTACCAATCCGGACACAGATTATGTCAAGGGAATTTTACCGCTGGATGAAAACGCCTATATCATCACCGATGAAAACATGGCAACGCCGATCCCCGGTATTTTTGCAGCCGGTGATATCCGTCACAATTCGCCCCGTCAAGCCGTTACCGCTGCCGGCGATGGCGCCACAGCCGCTATCTATGCTCAGAAATATTTAATGTAAGCATGGTATAATTTATTCCACTTGATTGCATGATAAGAAGTATAATTACTCTGGAGGAGAAAACGTGAAAGTTGTTTTTATGGAAGATGTGCCTAATGTAGGCAAAGCCGGTCAAATAAAAGAAGTTGCCGACGGCTACGGTAAAAATTATTTATTACCCCGCAAACTTGCCGTATCCGCACGACCTCAGGATATCAAGGCAGTAGAAGCGCAAATTAAAGCCAGAGCACGTATCGAAGCCAAGACAGAAGCGGAGATGAAAGCCCTTGCCGCCGAACTGGAAGGCAAAGAACTCATCCTGAAAGCCAAAGTCGGGCAGCAGGATCGTCTCTACGGAAGTATTACTTCGGCTGATATTGCCGTCGGATTGGAGAGCTCACTGCACGCTATCGTGGACAAACGCAAAATCGAATTAGCCGAACCCATCAGACAAACCGGCAGTTCTGAAGTCTCCATCAAACTGGGCAAGGATATTGTAACTAAAATCAAAGTAACCGTCGTCGCCGAAGACGCCGTTCAATAGCTATTTTTTATTTGCCAGGAGCAAACCATCGTGTATAACGATAAGCTACCCCCTCATGACCTTTCCGCAGAGGAAGCAGTCATTGGTTCGCTACTGATTGACGGGGCGGCAATCTATGAGATTGCCACGCTGCTCCAGAAAGCTGACTTCTATCATGAACCGCACCAGTGGCTGTATGAAGCCTGCCTGACACTTTACTTGCGTAACGAATCCATTAATCAGATAACCGTGGCGCAGGAATTGGATCGTCTGGGTAAACTGGAGCAAGCGGGCGGTGTAGCTTACCTTTCACATCTGATTTCAGTAGTACCGACGCCATTAGATATTCTGGATTATGCGAATATCGTTTATCGTCTATCCATCAGCCGCCATCTGATTACCGCCGGTCAGCAAATCACTAATATCGGTTTTCAGGCTGAGGCTAAACCACGGAGCAGTATCAGTAAAGCGGAAGACATCCTGCTTAAATTGGCTCAGACCAGGGGAACGCGTGATTTCATGCCTGTCCGCCAGGTACTGGACCTTTATTTCGAACCGCATCCCACCACAGAAGACGGACAACCGGTTCCTCTCCAAAAAGTGATGTCCGGCTTTAATGCATTGGATAATATTCTGGGCGGATTTCAACGCTCCGACCTGGTGATCGTCGCCGGCCGCCCCGGTATGGGTAAAACATCCTTTGCTCTTAATATAGCCCGTAATGCGTCTATTGAACAAAATGCCTGTGTCGCCATCTTCAGTCTGGAGATGTCCGGCGAGGAACTGGTCACCAGACTTATCTCTACGGAAGCCAGCGTTCTTTCTTCCCACGTCAGACTTGGCATGCATTCGGAAATGGATGAAAGGAAAATCCTCAATGCAATAGGCACTCTTTCCGAAACCAAGATTTATATCGACGATTCACCGAAGTTAAGGATGTCGGAAATACGCAGTAAAGCCCGACGTCTTCTTTACGAACAAAAGGTAAACATGATTATTATCGACCATCTGGGTCTAATCGATGCCGATGGTATCATGAATAACCGCGTCCAGGAAATCGGCTATATTACCCGTAACCTCAAGGCTCTGGCACGTGACCTGCAGGTGCCGGTGATTGCTGTTTCACAATTGAGCCGCGCCGCTGAGGTCCGGCAAGACCGTCAACCACAGCTTTCCGACTTGAGAGATAGCGGTACTATTGAACAGGACGCCGACGTGGTTATCTTCATCTACCGTCAGGATTATTACTATCCCACCCGTGAAAAATGGGAAGCCGACCATCCCGATAAGGAATACCCGGAAGGCATCGCGAACATTAGTGTTGCCAAGCACCGGAACGGTCCCACAGGTGAAGTCAGTATTCACTTCACACCGAAATATTACAGATTTGAGAACATCGCAGCACAAGAAGAAAGCTTAATATGAGCGAGTTCAACGGTTTTCCTGCCAGAATGGAATATACGCCTGTGCCCAATATCTTCCTCAGTAACCTGCTTCCGGAAATTATGGATATTGCAGAACTGAAGGTAATATTGCATATCTTCCGGTTGCTCTATTTTAAAAAGGGGTTCCCCAAGTTCATTATCTTTAATGAATTGGTGAATGATTCCGGTTTAATGATCGGTTTAAGCGAAGTCAGTCAAAGCCCGGAGGCTATACTCCGTCAGTCGTTGAAATCAGCCGCACAAAGAAAAGTAATCCTGCATTTCGCCGGTGAAGATGGAAAACGTGAGGACATTTATTTGCTGAACACCGCGGAAAACCGAGAGGTATTTGAAAAAATTCAGAACGGCGAGATTCATCTCACAGGACTGGAAACAAAATATATCTCTCCCGAAGTTATCACCGAGAAATTACCGAATATCTTCACCTTGTATGAGGAAAACATCGGTTTGTTGACCCCGATGATCGCGGAAGAGTTACGGGACGCGGAAAAAACCTACCCCGAGCTATGGATAAAAGATGCCGTAAAAGAAGCGGTTAATGCCGGCAAACGGAATTGGCGTTACATTTCTGCCATTCTGGAACGCTGGGCGACCGAAGGCAAAAGTGATGGAACACATCTCAGAGATTTTAAAAAAACAGACCCGGACAAATTCATCAAAGGCAAATATGGTCACGCCGTCAAACGCTGAAGAAACCCAGCCGGAAGACCTTTGCCCGATTTGTAAGGGTACCAGATTCGTACACCCGATGTTAGCGCCGGGTAAGCCGGATTATAGTCACATCGTGCCATGCCGGTGTGTCGAAAAAGAATCGGATACAAAACGGCTATCCCGAATGCAGAGGTACAGTAACCTCGGGAACTTGACGCGTCTCACTTTTGCCAATCTGGCTCCGGAAGGTAAAATCAAAGAAGCTGTCAGTCAGGAACAATTCCGCCGGGTTTATAACGCGGCTAAAGCATTTGCCTTAAAACCGGAAGGCTGGTTGGTTATCGCCGGTCCCTCAGGACATGGTAAAACGCACCTGGCCGCCGCTATCGCTAACGAGTGTATTACACACAAGAAACCGGCTTTTTATGTCACGACCCCCGATTTACTCGACCACCTCCGTGCCAGTTTCAGCCCGGGCAGTGAAATGCCTTATGATGAATTTTTCGAACAGGTGCGTAATGCGCCGTTACTGATTATGGATGACTTTGGCGCTCAATCCAGTACACCTTGGGCAAAAGAAAAGCTCGACCAGTTACTCAATCACCGCTATGCCAACGGGCTGCCGACCGTCATCATTTCGATTGCTCCAATCGAGGAATTGGAAGATAGGACGCGCAGTCGCTTAACGAATACCGATTTCTGTCAGATATACACAATCGGCAGTAAAACCCCAACACTATATTCCGGTAGTTGGGCGCCATGGTTTGAACTGCAGAAAAAATATGTCATTCGAGAGTTTCGACTGGAAACGGGCTAATTTACCATTGGAGCAACGGCAAAACCTGGAAGCGGCGTATAATCTGGCACTGGACTTCGCCAAATCTCCCGACGGCTGGCTGGTTTTCGCGGGTGTTAACGGCTGTGGCAAAACTCATCTGGCATCGGCGATTGTTAATTACCGCTATAAACTCGGTAAACCGGCCCTGTTTATTGTCGTGCCTGATTTTCTCGATCATTTACGCTCTACCTTTAGTCCCGATAGTAAGGTATCTTACGACCAGTTGTTTGAGAGTGTCAGAAGCGCCGAATTGTTGGTATTGGACGATTTCGGTGAGCAGGCAGGCACACCGTGGGCGCAGGAGAAACTGTATCAGGTCATTAATCACCGCTATAATGCCCGTCTGGCAACCATCATCACTACTTCCAGTTCACTGGATGAAATTGAGAACCGCATCAGTTCCCGATTGGTTGACCCGAAGATCAGCGTTCTTTTCAATCTCAATGTACCTGATTTTCGCGGTGATGAACGTGCCCATAAAAGAGCCACCCGCCCGCAGAGAAAGAGCTGAGCTTGCTCTCAGCAATCAACTACTTGGTGGAACAGGCGTCTCTGCCTGTTCTTTCATTCAGCTTCCCATTGCGAGTTTATAGAAGTACCCGAAGCAATCTCACATTTCCGAAGTCCGATGCACATATCCGGCAGTCCTTTTGTGGATTCCCATTCTAACGCAGGCTGGAATCCAAAACATGACTGGATACCGGCTTTCGTCGGTATGGACGTTGGCTCTCCTTACGCACGAAATTTGCACCCTCACCGATTTTTACAGTACAATAAAGCTAATTCTGGAACAAAGAAGTGTCGTGATGCTTGAACATTCCGTGCTTGTACTGAATCAGAATTATGAACCTTTAAACATATGCCATGTCCGGCGGGCTTTAACACTTCTTTACCAGAGTAGGGCTAAAATGCTGGAAAATGGCTATGGTTACATTCACACTGCCAATCGTGAAGTGCCCATTCCTTCAGTCATCCGCCTCCCCTACCTTGTGAAACGTCCGTTTCATGTTGCCCGCAGAATCAGCCGTACCGAAATTTATAATCGGGACCAATATACCTGTCAGTACTGCGGTAAACAGACGAGACAATTGACACTTGATCATGTGATACCGCGCTACCGCGGCGGTCAGCATACTTGGGAAAATGTCGTGAGCGCCTGCGCTCCATGTAATCGAAAAAAAGCGGGGAGAACTCCTGAAGAAGCTAATATGAAATTGCATAAAATTCCGGCGCCGCCGCATACCAACCGTTACTCTTATATCCCCACGCATTACATGAAATTACGTCACGAATGGGAAAGATACTTCCCACACTAAAACCTGTTTGCGTAAGCTAAGCCAGTAACTGGTTATTTTCACCGTTTTCTTTATTATTTTTTACAGGCTCCAACGGCGGCCGAATGATTGGCTGCTGACTGGTAACCTTAACGTCACCCATGGGGACTTCTACCGTTACTTGAGTCTCTAATTCTACCACTACCGTTCCTTTGAGCGGATTGCTGCCGACGACACGCGCCAGTCCCATCGGGGTGGTGACATTCTGGCCGTCCCGAGGCATTTTACTTTTTATTTCATGATAGAAATCGTGTTCATAGGCCAGGCAACACAACAGACGCCCGCAAACCCCGGATATTTTCATAGGGTTAAGGGGCAAATCCTGTTCTTTTGCCATCTTGATAGAAATGGGCACAAACTCGGACAAGAAACTGGCACAGCACAGTTGCCGCCCGCACCGTCCGAATCCTCCGCAAATCTTAGCTTCATCTCTGGCACCTACCTGCCGTAATTCCACTCTCGTTTTAAACCGGCCGGCCAATTCCCGCACCAATTCACGGAAATCGACTCTCTCCGCGGCGCTGAAGAAGAAGGTGATATGTCCGCCGTCCAGACTGTATTCCGCGGACAGGAGTTTCATCGGCAGAGCGAGACGGGTAATTATCTTGGCGCATTCGGTCAGCGCCTCCCTTTCCTTGGTCTCAATTTCCTCGCTGCGTTGTACTTCTTTGGGTTCGGCTTTGCGGACTACCGGCTTCAAGGGCGTTTCGATTTCACCGGCTAACACCTGCTTTGGCGCAATGACCACGCGTGCTACTTCCAGCCCCCTGGCGGTCTCAACCACAATCGAGTCATTCACCTCAAACTCCAATCCTGCCGGGTCGAAGTAATAGATTCTACCCGCTCTTTTAAATCTCACGCCGACAATTTTAACATTGCTGGGGGGAGCGCTTACCGGATTTGGCGTCTCAACCGGATTTTCGGTATTGTTTACCGGCTCGGTTTTTATTGGTTCATTCGCATCGTTAATATTACCCTGTTCTTCCATCAACGCACCTCATTATGCGACTATATTTTCTTTAGCACTCTTTTCCGGGATATTCAACATCAACACTTCCATGATTAACTGTGGATTGGCATTCATCCTTAACTCTTCTTTAGATATTTGAATTTTATGAATAAAACTTCTGATTTGGGCTAAATCATAACCTGATGCCATCTTTTTTAATTCATTCTGAAAATCGATGTTCGTTGTTTCGTTTTCGCAATTGACCTTTACTAGTAGCAAATCATGCCACCAGCCAAGCAAGAGGTCAAGTTTCTTTTGTACTACTTCCCTGTTCTGAGTGTATTTATCTACGAGTTTGGCGGCAAAGGTAAAACGTCTGTCATAATCGGCGCCAAACGCCTCACACCATGCTTCGAGCCATTCCGCCCTTTGCTGCATTAATGTATCATCTCCAATCACCGATACCGCCCACCCGAAACAACCGCTGGAAATCCGGGCCAGTAGTTTTGCTCTGGCCGGCTCTATCTGATAGCGACTAATCAGTACTTTCTCGATTTCTTCGGCAGCCACCGGTAAAAGTTCAATCCGCTGGCATCTTGAAACAACCGTCACCGGTACCTGGCTTTCATTCGAAGTCAGTAAAATGAAAACGACATTCTGCACCGGTTCTTCAATTGTTTTCAGCAGGCGGTTGGCGGCGGCGATAGACATAAATTCCACACCGTCGATAATAAATACCTTATATTTCCCTTCATAGGGAGCTAAATTCACCGAGTGTAGAATCTGGTCGACTTGCTCCACACTGATCCTGGTTTTGCTCTCGCCCTCACTGGACTCGGCCAATTGAGACAGTTCCACCACCTGAACATCTGCATGTTTACCGGCAGTAATTCTCAGACAAGACGCACATTTCCCGCAGGGCCTTTCTGTCGATTCACAATTAATCGCCTTAGTCAGATTTACGGCCAACGCCATTTTCCCGACATGCGGCGGGCCAATGAACAAATAGGCATGCGCCAAGCTCCTCTTCTCCAAGCTCTTCTGAAGGTATGAAACCGCTTTTTCTTGACCGACCATATCCCACATTAGCCTAAATCCTAATTCCTAAATTTCAAATACCAAACAAATAATAAATTCTAAATAATTTGTAATTGAATTATTCGAATTTGTTTCGTATTTCGATATTCATATTTCGTATTTTCTTAAACGATGTCGCACCTGGTAATATCTTCCAGTGTCTCCCTTCGCCGGATTAGCCTCGCTTTGCCATTTTTTACCATAACTACCGGCGGTTTAAAAAAAGCATTGTAGTTCATGGATTCCGGGATACTGTAAGCTCCATTGACCGCTACTGCCAGTATATCACCGGCGGTGAGTTTTGGCATGACAATATCCCGGATTAAAATGTCTCCGGATTCGCAAAACTTCCCGCAAACCGTCACTTTTCCGGCATTTCGCGCACGCATCCTGTTTGCCAATACCGCCTCCATTTTTTCACCGTAAAGCGGAGGGCAGATATTATCCCCCATGCCACCATCCACCGCCGCGTAAGTCCGGACGCCGGGGATTTCTTTGATAACGCCTAAAGAATAAAGAGCAACGCCGGCCTGAGCCACAATTTCTCTGCCCGGCTCAACAATCAGTTTCGGGAGTTCCAACCCGTATATTTTACACTCTTTGATGATCGTAGACGTGATCTTTTCGGCGAAAGCTGATGTGGGTATAGCGGGTTTATCGAGTGTATATTGCACCGCAAATCCACCGCCAGTACTTAATTCTTTTAATTCCAAACCATATTTCTTCTGCATTTCAGCGGCGAATTGTACCACGAATTTGATCGATTCTACGTAGGGTTCAGTTTCATAAATCAGCGACCCGATATGGAAATGTAAACCGATAACATTCAACCCGCGGATTTTTAATGCGTTGGCAACCGCCTTCTCTTTTAACGGCAAAGGAAATCCGAACTTGCTATCGAGCGAACCTGTAGAGGTATATTTGTGTGTATGCGGGTCAACGCCCGGCGTCATTCGTAATAAAATGTCCTGTCTGATGCCTAATTTTTTTGTCAGTTTGTCGAGCATTTCCAGTTCATGGAAATTATCTACCACAATCCGCCCGACATGCCACTTCAAAACCAAATTCAGTTCACGCGGCGATTTGTTATTACCGTGGAAATAGATTTTCTCCACCGGAAATTTTACCGATGCGGCGATTCCCAATTCGCCCTCGGAGACAACATCCAACCCTAAACCCTCTGCCTTAATCAGGCGCAGCAGATTGCCGTTGGAGTATGCTTTACTGGCATAAATGATCATTACATCCGGATAAAGTTTTCCGAATTCTTCTCTAAACTCCCGGCATTTGGTGCGCAAAGTCAATTCATCGTAAATGTATAGAGGCGTGCCGAATTTAGCGGCCAGCGCTACCGTATCACATCCGCCAATGACCAGATGCCCCCGGCTATTTACCCCGGAGTTTACAGGGAATAAGGGTAATCTTTTAACCATGGACAAGATTATTTTGCCTCACTATTAATTGTTCCTGAATTACTATTCAATATTAGTTTAGTTAACTAGTGAAGTCAATTTGTAATTGTGCTAATATTTGATTACTCCGTCAATAAAGGTTGTCCGAAAAAGATTGCTTTGGCAAAGCTAAATGGGTATGGTAACTGGATTCCCGCCGGAGTTTATCCCATACGCGTTACGGGACGGTAATGACAAAAAGGGTATTGAGAGGCAAGGAAGGACGATATTTACGGGAGAATTAAAAATGAATTTCGTTGAAAAACTAAATGCCGCCGCCGAGAAGAATCATTCTCTGGTATGCGTCGGGCTCGATACCAGTCCTGAACTCATTCCTCCAGGCCTGAGCGTCCTGGAATTCAATAAGGCAATTATCGACGCTACGGCAGATTTAGTGTGTGCCTATAAACCAAACATGGCTTTCTATGAAGCTCAAGGTGAAAAAGGTCTGGATGCCTTGTATCAGACTCTCAAACGCATTCCGAAAGAGATACCGGCCATTATCGATGCCAAGCGGGGCGACATCGGCAACACTTCCGCCGCTTACGCTAAAGCGCTTTTCGATTACTTTAATTGTGATGCAGTGACCGTCAGTCCGTATCTTGGTTTCGATTCTGTAGAACCATTCTTAAAATATAAAGAAAAAGGCGTGATCATTCTTTGCCGTACTTCCAATAAAGGCGCTGCTGATTTTCAATCGCTATCCTGTCAGTTTGAAGGTAAAACACTGCCGCTCTACGAGATTGTAGCCATCAAAGCCAGCCGCTGGAATACTAATCGCAATATCGGTCTGGTGGTAGGCGCGACATATCCGGAAGAATTAAAAACCATACGTCAGGCTCACCCTGAACTGCCGATACTGATTCCGGGCGTAGGCGCACAGGGCGGGGACCTGGAACTGGCGGTACGTTACGGCATCGATGCTCATAAAAGAGGCATTATCATCAATTCCTCACGGGGTATTATTTACGCAAGTAAGGGAGCAGATTTTGCCGAGGCTGCCAGACTTGCGACGGAAACCCTGCGTAACGATATTAATAAAGTGATTAATGGTTTGAAAAAGTAATGCTCATTCGTCATTGCGAGCGTGGCGAAGCAATCTCAGAGAGGGGAGGCCTTACGATATAGAGATTACCACGCCCCGATTTCATCGGGACTCGTAATGGGATTACGGAACATAGAACAATGCCCATGGAAATTAATCCCGGTGATGTAGTCAGATTGAAAAAGAAACACCCCTGTGGCAGCTACGATTGGCAGGTGGTGAGAATCGGCGCGGATATCGGCATCGTTTGTACACAATGCCGGAGGCACGTTCTTTTAACACGCAGCGTCTTCGAACACCGCGTCAAGGAATTTATTTCACGGGGAAAAACGTTACTGTCCTGACTTACTCACTGTCAGGTATAGACGATAATCACTCTTGGCTATTTTCTTCCCTGTCTCCGGATAAGGGGATACACGAAAAGTAAAAGTATAATTCTGAAAAGTGGTATTGTTAATCGTTGTGCCCGCTTCACTTAAAATGAGTTGAGTTTTGACGTCATCTTTCGTTATTTCCGTTTCACAGGTCACCACACCGGCCTGAATACATTCAACCCCAGTCGGACAACGGCTGTCCGTAATCACATCAATAAATTTTATTTCCATTCCTTCACTGGCAATGTACGCGCTTTGCCCTATCGATAGTGTAAACTCAGAATCCAGCGATGCATTGAGAGCCCTGCTGCAGCCAGCCAATACGGGCATCAACAACACTAAACTCAATAGGACACAAAGCTGCTTCAACATTAACCCCATCCAATCTTAATTTATTCTTACAAATGCAATATAGCACTGTGTTCACAGCTGTCGCAAATAGTATAATACAAAGTAAGCGGGAAATAGAGAAGGTGTTTGATGGATAGAGATAAATTCGAAGAATTGGTGGATAAAGCCGTAAAAAGCTTGCCTCCAGAGTTTCTCGACCGTCTGGAAAACATCGATATACTGGTCGAAGACCAGCCGACATTGAATCAGTTACGTAAATCCAGGTTGCAACCTGACCAGACACTACTCGGTCTTTATGAAGGAGTGCCTCAAACCCGCCGAAACAGTAATTACGGAATGGTATTGCCCGACAAAATAACTATATTTCAAAAAACGATTGAAGCCAGGTGCCGGGATGATGCAGAAATTATTGCGGAAATTGAGAAAGTAGTGAAACACGAAATCGCCCATTACTTCGGCATCAGCGACGGCCGTTTACGCGAAATCGGCAGATATTAATACCGACTGGGAATCAAAGTTGAGCGTTGACAATTTGTTGTTGTATACTATAAACACTACCGATTGGTAAACGGTAAAGCCTTAGTTTGATACGATCAATAGAAAATCGATAGTATGCAGTTTACTAAATCCCGCGCAAGATGGTTAATACTTGAAAAAGAATTGCTCTTGATATTCCAGCAACTGCACGGTCATTGACCGGGGGGGGTGATTCAAATGAGCAAAAGAATCCTGGTAGTTGACGACGACGCGGATTTTACCGAACTGGTTAACATTGTCCTGACTCACGAAGGTTTCGAAGTTCTTACCGCCTCAAACGGCAGAGAAGCCCTGCGTACCCTCTTTGAATCTAAACCCGACCTTGTATTGCTTGATGTTATTATGCCCCAAATGGATGGCTGGCAGACTTGTAAATATATCCGTGAAGCTTCCGATGTGCCTATTATCATCCTTAGCGGGCAGAGTCGCAGTGAAGACGATATCGTCCGCGGATTGGACCATGGCGCTGACGAATATATTCTTAAACCCATCAGTAACCGGGAATTAGCAGCCAGGGTAAAAGCTATTTTACGCCGCGCCGAACTACCTTCGGCCAAAGAAGTGGAACAACCCGGTATTTATATCGACAATCACCTTGTCGTCAATATCAAAGAACGGAAGGTACTGGTAGAAGGCGAGAGAATCAGACTCACGCCGATCGAATTCCGGCTTTTCTCACAACTCTTAAACAACGCCGGCAGGATCCTGACGCACAAGCAATTACTGGAAAGAGTCTGGGGCTGGGAATACACCAATGACATCGATTATGTACGGATTTACGTTTCCCACCTGCGTCAGAAGATTGAAGAGAATCCATCCCAGCCGCGTTACATTCTCACCGACCCTGGTATCGGTTATTACTTTCAGAAGAATGATGGCGCACAATAATTTTATTGACGTGATTCGTTATTAGTTTTTCCTGTTTTAATTGATAGACTAAAGGCAACTGTTTACCCTACCACTGCAATTCACAAGCTCCTCGGGGATATGCTAAGATGAGAAATCACATATTGTAATATATTTCTAATTTTATTTGTTAGGAAAGGAAATAGTTTTTGAAAAGAGGCGATGGAAGGACTTACGACCAGTTACGGCCGGCTAAAATAACTCCCGGCTTTCAAAGTTTTGCCGAGGGTTCGGTATTAATGGAATTAGGACGCACACGGGTGGTGTGCTCCGTTAGCGTCGAGGATAGGGTGCCTCCCTTCCTGAGGAATAGCGGAAACGGATGGGTTACCGCCGAATATTCCATGTTACCCAGAGCGACTCTCACCCGCACCGAACGTGAATCAGCCAAAGGTAAGGTGTCCGGCAGAAGCCAGGAAATCCAGCGTCTCATCGGGCGGTCGTTAAGAGCCGTGACAGACATGAAATCTCTTGGCGAGAGGACACTCACGGTAGATTGCGATGTTTTACAGGCAGACGGTGGCACCAGGACCGCTGCCATTACGGGAGCCTATGTCGCTCTATATCTGGCGATGGACAAGTTGGCCAATATGGGCGTGATTTCTTCAATACCGCTTAATTCAGCCGTGGCCGCTACCAGTGTCGGGATAGTGCATAATAACCGATTGCTCGACCTGTGCTACGATGAAGACTCCCAGGCTGAAGCGGATTTCAATATCGTCATGACAGGCAAGGGTGAATTCGTGGAAATCCAAGGCACAGCCGAGACTAAGCCTTTCAATAAAGAATCCGTCGATTTCCTGCTGGAATTAGCCGAAAAAGGCATCCGTGAATTGTTCGATGTTCAGAAATCCGTCATTGATGCAGCCCGCCGAAGGTAGATTCTATACCCATAACAACGAAAGCCAGCATCCGGAAAGCCTATTTCATTTCTTTAACAAAACCAATGCGTTTGTTTTTAGCGGTCATTTTTATGAAGTATTTGAGAGATGTTTGGAAGTGTTCGTTGCCATGCCGCTTACGTGACTCGATATATGCGATACGAATCCGCCGGTAGCTTTCCGGTAATTTCTGGAAATTCTCCCAAGCTTGTTTGTTCTCTTTCAATGATTCCAGAATATCGGCAGGAACAACAAATTCCTCCGCTTTATCTTTTTCAGGGTCGAAGACATGAGCGACAGCAGCCAATCCGGCTTTGGTCATCTTCTTTTGTTGGATTAGAGTACGGATACGCTCCCTGTTCATTTGGGAAAGGCCGCTGGTCTTTTTTCTCGCGGTAAACCTTTGGACAAATCGTTCACTATCCAGAGCTTTGACGGTACTGTCAATCCAACCGTAACTCAACGCTTCCAGGACCGCATCGTTATACGATATTCTCGGTTTGCCGGCGGCTTTCCTGTAAAAAACCAGCCAAATTTCAGTTTCGGTTTTGTGATGTTTTGCCAGCCAAGCTCGCCACTCTTTGCTATCGGCTGCTTCTAATATGTTTCCGATGTTCATAACTGCTTAATCAATGCTGCAAGCTGACGGCTGACGGCTGAGAGCTTTCCCTACGGCCTGACCTGTCCGCTCCCGAAGATTATCCACTTATAGCTGGTCAGTTCCTTCAATCCCAAAGGTCCGCGGGCATGCATTTTTTGCGTGCTGATACCTACCTCTGCCCCCAGTCCGAACTGACTGCCATCGGTGAAACGGGTGCTGGCATTGACATAAACGCAGGCGGCATCCACTTCGTTGAGGAAGCGCATCCCGGCAGAATAGTCTTCGGTGATAATGGCTTCGGAATGTCCCGAACCGTATTTGGCAATATGCTCCAGCGCTCCATCGAGAGAGTCTACAACCTTCACGGCGGCAATGAGTGCCAGGAATTCCTTGCCCCAGTCTTCTGCAACTGCTGCTTTCAGGTTCAAACCTTTCTTTGATTTTAAAATTGCCATCGATGCTTTATCGCAGTGCAGTTCCACACCGGCTTTGGCCAATTCTTTAGTCGCTGCGGGCAGAAACTGTTCGGCAATATTTTTGTGCACGAGAATCGTATCCAGCGCATTGCAGACGGAAGGTTTCTGTACCTTGGCATTAAAGACAATTGCCGCTGCTTTCTCTATATTCGCAGTACGGTCGACGTAGGTATGACAGACACCAATACCTCCGGCTACTACAGGCATAGCTGCATTCTGGATCACAAATTTAACGAAAGGTTCGCGGCCGCGAGGTATCATCAGGTCGATATATTCATTTAGTTTGAGCATTTCATTGACTAACGAACGGTCGGTGTTCTCAATAAATTGTACGGCGCCTTCGGGCACACCGGCGCGTCTGACCGCTTCCTGAACCACCTTGGCTAATGACAGATTGGAATTAAAGGCTTCTTTACCGCCGCGCAGAATCACCGCATTGCCGGATTTCAAACACAACGCCGCGATATCGATCGTCACGTTGGGCCGACTCTCGTACATCGCGCCAATTACTCCCAGAGGGACTCTCTTTCTACCGATGAGTAAACCGTTAGGCATCGTCCGCATATCGAAAATCTCACCGACAGGGTCGGGTAAGCCGGCGACGTTTAGTACATCCTTAGCCATCCCTTCGAGGCGCGCTTCGTTTAAGAGCAGTCTGTCCTGCATAGTTTTGTTGATACCGTTTTCCGTCGCCTGTTTCAGGTCGAATTTATTGGCAGTGAGGATTTCCCTGGTTTTGCTACGCAAGTCTTCCGCGATGTTCTTCAAGGCTTTGTTCTTCACATCTGTGGATAGATAAGCTAAGCGGCGGCTTGCCTCTTTAGCTGCTTTCCCTTTTGTTTTCAGTTCTGTTACGGCGTTTTTCATCGGTATGTCCTTATGTTATGTTTCGAGTCAGGGAATAGCCTATTATAGAGCACCCGGAGCATTGAGGCAATCTCTACATTGTCATTCCCGCGAAGGCGGGAATCTAGCGATTAATATGGATTAAATATCAGACTTCAGAATGACAAAAAAGAAGCCCCTTATCTTTCGGCTCGGGGCTTTCTTCTTTACTTTTTAGCTGACAGCTGTTTGCTGAGAGCTTGGTTTAGTACATTCCTTCCATGCCACCCATACCGCCCATGCCACCGCCTGCGGGCATTGCGGGGCCTTTCTCTTTCTCAGGAATGTCAGCTACCAGCGATTCGGTGATAAGCACCATGCTGGCAATGCTAGCCGCATTCTGCAGAGCAGATCGGACAACTTTGGTCGGGTCGATGATACCCTTTTCAATCATATTGCCGAATTCATCTTTTTCCGCATCATAACCGACGCCCTTCTTACTCTTCTTGACGGTATCGACGATGACGGAACCATCTTTGCCGGCATTGTTGGCAATCCAGCGGATGGGTTCTTCGACAGCTTTGCGGATAATATCCACACCGGTTCCTTCGTCACCGGTAACCTTGATCTTGTCCAGAGCGGGTAAGGCATTCAGTAAACCGACGCCGCCACCGGGCAGGATGCCCTCTTCCACAGCAGCGCGGGTAGCGGAAAGAGCATCTTCAACGCGATGTTTGCGCTCTTTCAGTTCAACTTCAGTCGCGGCGCCGACTTTGATGACGGCGACACCACCGGATAACTTGGCCATGCGCTCCTGGAGTTTTTCGCGGTCGAAATCAGAGGTGGTTTCCTCGATTTGAGTCTTGATTTGTTTGATTCTGGCTTTGATATCGGACTCTTTGCCTTTTCCTTCAACGATAGTTGTATTATCTTTGTCGGAACTGACGCGGCGGGCTCTGCCGAGATCGTCAATGGTCACGGAATCGAGTTTCCGGCCGACTTCTTCGGAGATAACCACACCACCGGTCAGAGTGGCGATATCATCCAGCATTGCTTTCCGTCTGTCGCCAAAACCGGGGGCTTTGACGGCCAGAACGTTAATGGTGCCGCGCAGTTTGTTGACGACTAAAGTGGCTAATGCCTCACCGTCAACATCTTCGGCAATGATGAGTAGATTCTTGGAAGTCTGGAGGATTTTCTCCAGGGCCGGTAAGATATCGGCCACAGCGGAAATCTTTTTATCGGTGATCAGGATGTAAGGGTCCTCGATGACCGCTTCCAGTTTATCTGCATTGGTAATGAAGTAGGCGCTGATGTAACCCCGGTCGAACTGCATACCTTCGACGAATTCTGTCTCGTAAGAGATACCTTTTGATTCTTCAACGGTTATAACGCCGTCTTTACCGACTTTTTCCATCACTTCGGCAATCAAATTACCGATTACCTTGTCTTTAGCGGTAATGGTGGCAACTTGAGCGATTTGTTCTTTACCTTTGACTTCGGTCGAAGATTTCTTAAGCTCTTCGATAATGACTTCAACGGCTTTGGAGATTCCTCTCTTCAATTCCATCGATTCTGCGCCGGCGGCGATGTTCTTGAAACCCTGGGTAATGATGGCATGCGCCAGAACGGTTGAAGTGGTGGTGCCATCACCGCAGGCATCATTGGTTTTACTCGCTGCTTCTTTTACCAATTGTGCGCCCATGTTCTCAAAAGCATCGGGCAACTCAATGTCTTTGGCAATGGTAACACCATCGTCAATGACAGAAGGTGCGCCCCATTTTTTATCCAAAGCAACGCAATGTCCCTTAGGACCTAAGGTTACTCTGACAGCTTCGGCCAGAGTGTCGACGCCTCTCTTTAAGGAGTGTCTGACGTCTTCTCCGAATATAATCTGTTTTGCCATATTATTCTCCTGTTAATTCCGAGTTTATTTCTTTTTCTTGGCGAGAATATCGCTTTCCCGCATAATGATGAACTCTTCACCTTCGATTTTGATTTCAGAGCCACCATATTTTGTGTAAATAATAATGTCGCCGACCTCGACATCGGGGGCAATTCTCTTGCCTTCATCGTTCATTCTGCCGGGACCCACGGCAATAACCTTACCTTCCTGGGGTTTTTCTTTAGCAGTATCCGGAAGATAGATACCACTCTTGGTTTTTTCTTCTGACTGAATGGGTTTTACTACCAGACGGTCACCCATCGGTTGAAGTTTTACAGCCATTTTCTTCTCCTCTATCACCTCACTGAATATTAGCAGTCTCTAAGGGAGACTGCTAATATTTATCATATCCCAGATACAATTTCAGCGCAACTTGATTGACGGTAATCTACAGTAATTTACAGACGTATAAATACATATATTCTCGCTATTACAACCATTATCTATCTTGTAGAATTAGTTCACACTCTTTTTTCGGGTGATAAAAGCCTTAATATTTCAGCATCTAAATTGACAAATGATTTCATTTTAGGCTATCATCGATGTAATTTCCCGCTTCTCTTCCAGCCTGATAATTACCTGACAAGAACAGACTGACAAGGAAGCAGAAGGAAATATTGACTATACGCCTTGAAATACGTTGTTTAATCTGCAGTAAGGTACCTGATACCCATCTTAAAAGGAGTCTAAAAATGACACTTGAGCAATTAGAAGCGAGAGTCCAAAGATTAGAAGACATTGAGGCAATTAAAAAACTGCAAAGATCCTACAATTATTACCTCGAACACTGGCAGGAAGAAGAGGTCATTCCTCTGTTTTCCACCAACCCCGATGTTACGATTGAAGTCGGTGAGACCGGTTTATATAAAGGACCGGAGGGCGTTAAAAAGTTTTTTAAATTTTCTAATCATTTTGTTAAAGATGCACCAAAAGCCACACCGGAATTTCTGCATGTATTGATGCCGATCGCAGGCATTGTAGATATAGACCCGAATGGGAAAACAGCCAAGGGTAGATGGTATGGCTGGGGTACGAATGCCATCCCGATGATGGGCACAGTAAAAGCACTGTTTTTAAGTGGAATCTGGGAAAACGAATATGTAAAGGAAGATGGAGTCTGGAAATTCAAGAAACTCTGGTTCTTTACCATTTTTGAAACACCTTATGAGGACGGTTGGGTTAAGACACCCCGTTTGGCGAGAGAACGTCCCAAGGATCTACCGCCATCTTCACCTAAAAATGTGTTTGCTCCCTACCCTTCCGGTTATCAGTTCCCTTATCATTACAAGAATCCTGTGACTGGGAAATAAATTCGCCGAATACAAATATTCCTGTTTTCAGTAAAAACTATATACGCCAGTTTTACTTGCCGGTAACCGGATTTTTATAGTGGTACGGGAAAATATATCCCGAAGGATAAGATTTATCCCGCGAACTGGGCGCTCCCCAGGATTTATTGCTGAAATCGACTTCGACTTTTGGGGTTTTTACCCATCCGTCTTCGTATGGAGTGCGGAAAATACTATTCCAAAGGATTTTCTTGAACTTCCATTTCCCATTCTCTTTAACATACTCATTCTCATACGCCCCGACCGACCAGACAGCGGCTACTTTTTGCGATTCAGGAACGGCGAGACATCCAAAACCATACCATCTTCCCTTTGCCGTTTTGCCGTTGGGGTCGACATCCACAATGCCGGCAATTTGCATCATCACATGGAGAAAATCAGGGCCTAGCCCGCCTCTCACAAAAAACTCTTTTATGCCTGCCGGCCCTACATAAGCCCCTCTCCCGGCATCCATGGAAATATCAGGTAAATCGGCAAAAAGTCCGATGATTTGTGGCCCGTCCCAGTGCTCAAGGTAATAGCCGTAGGCACTTTGTAATTTCTTGATAGCTTCTATATCCTCTAGTCTTTGTATTTTACCTTCCAGTTCCTCGAGTGTCATATTCAGACTCCATTTCAGGTTTTTATTATGCTTTTTATTCAGGAAAAAGTTGAAAGTATTGTGATAATAACGCAATAGCAGAAACCATGTCAATTTACCCCTCTTAAAATAAATTGAAGATTTTAATTCAACTTTTGACAATCATGTACTCGGAACTTTATAATCCGCTGAGAGCAGTATTAAAAATATAAACAATTGATTCGATGGTATGCGGATATTCAGATATCTGCATACGAATTACCGACAGTGGATTTCTTTAATTTTTTATAATTCCTCTTTTATCAGATAGTTCATTCCGGAAAGGCAAAAATATGATGAATCTATTAGATGCTATCAAAGAAAGGCGCAGTATCCGTAAATATAAGAATGATGCTGTCTCAAATGAACTCATTATAGAAATGCTGGAGGCAGCCAGACTGGCACCCTCGGGCAGCAATAGCCAACCGTGGCGCTTTATTGTTGTCAAGGATAAAAAGGTAAAAAAGGATATTTATCAATTATGTGACGGACAGAGATTCATTGAAGAAGCACCGGTAAACATCGTCTGTTTTGCCGATATAAACCGATTTTCAGCGGAGGCAATGAAGCAGAAATGGGATGAACTCGTAGAGTCAGGAATCGCACCCACGCTTTCCAGTGAGTTTACTAAACAAAAATGGGAGCAAATGGCACCGACACAATATCGACGTGACAAAGCAGTACGGATGGCAATATCAAATACTTTCATCGCAATCGAGCACATACTTTTGATGGCTACGGCGCTGGGGTTAGGCACGTGCTGGGTGGGAGCCGGCGATAATGCAAAGTTCAATCAATTATTTCAATTACCGGACAATATAGTTTCGGTGGCAGTGTTAACAATAGGTTATCCAGCCGGTCAAATCCCGCCGCCGCGACCACGTATCAGTATGAAGGAACTATTACTCAAACCTCTCCCCGAAGATACTTAATAGATATAAAGTTATTCTTCCAACTTGAATCAACTTCGCACCAAAAGAAAGGCCCCAGTCAATATTGACTGGGGCCTTTCTTTTTCATTTTTCCGGATTAGGTAGAGTACTATGATGAATTAACGTTGTTAACTAATACCCCAATTTTGCCTTTATTCCTTGGTCAATCCATATTCTGCTTTCTATTGGAACATAATTTACGTAACCAGCCTCAACTTCCTTGTAGTAGTTCTGAATCCAAGGCCAGTAGGCGCCAAACACATCCGGAGCTGGCATGCCGATAATTTCGCATTGATCGATGACATATAAGGTTAACTGCTTAAATATGGCGTCCCGTGCCGCGGGATCAGTCAATGCAATTGCCTGATTAAACATCGATGTGGCTTTGGCATCATTATAATTGGAAATATTATATCCCCCGTATATGGCTTTATATTGTAAACAAGACACCGGGTCAGCGTTTCCAGTTGATGCCATGAATACGTTCTGATAGATATGACCGAGGAAGTCATTAGTCCATGTAGCCAAAGGAAGCGGATTAATCGTAAGGGTCACATTAAGTTTAGCCCACTGCGAAGCCAACACAGCGGCAATATCCTCTTGAGTCGGATCAGTTTGTGTATCTATCTGAATCGTAAAGCCACTGGGATAACCAGCAGCTGCCAACATCTGTTGTGCTGTAGTTGGATCATAAGTAAATAGCTCCGCGGTTGACGCAGGCATTTGTGAGATTGGTGTATAAATGTCAGTATCTCCCGGGCTGATAGGCATGGCATTGATTTCCGCCCCAAGGGGGTAGACTGCCTTAGCTACCGCATTCAGGTCGGTACCAATCATCATGGCCCGCCGAACATTTACATCTGAGAAAATCCCGCTATCACACTTAAATGCTACTTGATAGGCGTTATTTTTTAGATAATCGAATGTAGTCATGGTTGAGGGTAGGCTGCTCTTGTCCGTCTCGGTTTCTCCTAAAGCCAAGTCTACCTTTGCGGTTCGTATAGCAGCTGTTAGAGAAGAGTCATCAGTGATAATGGGGTAAACGAGTGTTTGGATAAAGGGGGTTTGGTATTGCTTCCCGTTAATAGTGGTCGACCCCCAATAATTAGTATTTCTGGTATAAGAACAATAAGACCCGGCAACAAAGTCCGTCAGAATAAATGGCCCCGTTCCAACCTGGTTCTTCCAGTTCAGAGCGCCTCCATTCGGTGCTGCAACTTCTTCGGGAGGAATCATTTCACATTTAATCCCGTAGCCCACACGATAATACCAATCAGGACTATACGTTTTCATCTTTATAACCAAAGTGGATGCGTCTGTAGCAGTAAAAGAAGCGAAATAATAATAATTACCCCCGCCATTTGGACCTTTCCAGATTCGGTTTAATTCTGCCGCAGCATCGTTCGCTGTGAATGGCCTTGGCGCCATACCTATACTGCTATTGCCTGTCCACATAACACCCTGACGTATGTGGAAGATAAGAGTCAACGGATCAGGCTGTTCCCAGCTTGTTGCCAGCTGACCAGTCAAATCTTGGGGAGGCACCATGCCCTGTTGTTGAAAATTATATGCATTGGTTCCTCTTGGCCCCAGACCGTCTATATCTCCGGCTAATAAGTACTCCGCGTAGGGGTCTATGTAGTAGTCAGCGTTTGTATTCGTAGTAGATGGGTCAAAACTTACCGGTGATAATGATGTTCTATAGCCTGTTACAGTTAATTTGCCACCATATACCGGTCCAGTCGCTACAGCCGATGTTGTTGTAGGTGTCGTCCCAGTTGTTGTTGTCGTTGTCGTTGAAGTTGTTGTCGAAGTCGAAGTTGTTATTGCGGTTGACGTTACCGTAGCCGGTGTTGTCGTCTTCGCACAAGAAACAAGTAATAACGAAGCTACAAGTAAGAAGCTGAGGCTTAACCATAGTATCCTTTTTTTCATTTACTATCCCCCTTTTTTGATATTTCTTGTTATTTTCAGAGATGGTCAAACAATGGTATCAATAAACATCGTGTTTTGTCAAACAACTTTTCCGAGAATCCAGTTACAAATTTATTAACAAATTCCCGTCTTTAATTCTTGTGCGGTCTCTTAATCTGAAACAAGGAGGACTATCTCCATGCAATTAATGGTATACCGTGTATCAACTTTCCCCATCGTTCTTTTTAAGTGCCGGCAACTGTTTTTTTAAAAGACTCATCTTCACTTTCGTTCCATAGCGCCCACTGCTTCCCTTCAACCTTGGGTCGAGCAGGTCTCTTAATGCATCACCGAACATATTAACCCCATATACCACGATGGTTAAAGCAAGACCAGGCCAGACGACTATCCACGGGTCCATGAACATATAAGTGCGTGCACTTCCGCTAACCATTCCTCCCCAACTAGCGGCCGGGGGAGGTATACCATAACCGAGGAAACTCAAACTGGCCTCAATTAAAATAGCCGTTGGCATCACGGTAGAAAATAGGATGATTACGTAAGCCATAATATTGGGCAGGATATGCCGCATAATTATTCTGGCAGGGGAGGCACCGATAGCATCTGCCGCCTGCAGGTACATATTCTCTTTTATACTCATGGTAGCGCCTCTTATTATCCTAGAGTTGGCGATACCCAAGTTTATCCCTATGACAATAATTACCTGCCACATGCCCGTCCCGATGATAGAAATTATGACAATCGAAAAAATCAACGCAGGAATGCACATCCAAGCGTCAATAAACCGCTGCAAAATTAAGTCAAGTAGGCCTCCGATATACCCAGATATCATGCCGATGATGGTGGACAACGTCACGGAGATCACAGAGGCAGCCAAGCCGACAATAACGGAGATGCGAGCTCCATAGATGACACGACTAAGTAAATCCCTTCCCAGATTATCCGTACCAAACCAGTGTGCTAATGAGGGGGGAGCCATCAGTGATGCTGAAGCTTGGTTCATTCCGTAAGGAGCCAGGAAATTAGCAAAAATACCAACGAGCAATAATATCAGGGTGACAGCTGCGCCAAATGTACCTAACGGCTTCTCCTTCACCAATCTTCTTAAGAAACTGAACATAGATGAATGCCGTTTTATACCAGCTACTTGAGTAACAGAGTTATTGACCAAACTATTTCCTCTCTATCTATAAGAAATCCTCGGGTCGACAAAACCGTAGGTTAGGTCAACCAATAGATTGATTATTATCAAGCCAACCCCAAAGAATAAAATTACTCCGCTAACCACTGTGTAGTCTCTATTATCGACAGCATCCATTAATAGGCTACCCATCCCTGGTAGGGAGAATATGTTTTCTATAATGACTGTGCCTCCCACCAGAGTCGGCACTCCCATACCGATGATAGTAATTACCGGAATCAGACTGTTTTTCAAGGCATGCCTCAATACTACCACTCTTTCGCGAAGCCCTTTAGCCCATGCTGTTCTAATATAATCCTGCCGTAGCACCTCCAGCATTACGGTCCTGGTCATCCTCATAGTAGTCCCTGCCATAGTCATGCCCAGAACAATAGCCGGAATTATAAACATTTCAAGATTTCCTATCGGATTTGCTGTAAACGTGATAAGAGTTACGGGTGGCGAATAACCCCACCATATCGAAGGGAAAACAATTACCAGTGTCGCTAACCAGAATGAAGGGATGGCAATACACAAGATAGCGAAACTACGGGTTATGTAGTCACCGATAGTATCCTGTCGTAACGCTGAATATATACCAATAGGCAATGCTATTAGCTGGGATACTATTAAACCGAGAATGCCGAGTTCAAGGGTTACCGGCCACCTTTCTAATATCTTACCGGTTACTGACTGTTTGTCCCACAAAGAATTCCCCAAGTTGCCGTGCACAACAACATTTTCGAGCCAGTTTCCATATTGGGTGATGATCGGCTTATCTAATCCCATCGCATGCTCAATTTGAGCTTTGTCCATTTGTGAGATAAATCCCTGATCACTTTCCATCAAATCGATGATATTGCCGGGAACGAGTCTTATGAAAAGGAAGGCCATGATACTGACCAACAGTAAGACTGGTATCGCTAGTAACAACCTTTTAATTATATAACTGCTCATGCGACCTCTTACCCGAGATTCCCTTTGTCAACCGTTAACGAATTAATTAATAACACCCATCCGGTCTTTACCTTACAGAACAACAACATTTTATTAATGTTGTATGTGGATTTTAACGTATCGTAATAGATATGGAATTTTAAATTATTGTGATAATAACGTAACGGGGTGATTTTGTCAATTCGGCTCAATCTCACTAATTTCTTAACAAAAAGTTAATAAATATTATTTCACTTCTTGAACCTTAATTTAATGGTCATGTTATAATCGTGCCATGATTATTGATTTTCACACCCATATCGTACCTCCAGGGGTCAAACGGAATCGGGAGGAATATGCACGAAAAGATAAAGGCTTTGCCTCGATTTACTCCGACCCGAAAGCCAAACTCGTCACAGCTGAAGAACTCATTACCGCCATGGACAAAGACGAAGTTGATACTTCGGTCGTGCTCAATTACGCCTGGGCAACGCAATCTCTCTGTATCGAAACCAATAATTATATTTTGGAAGCAGTATCCCGCTATCCCCAACGACTGATAGGCTTCTGTAGTTTCTCTCCGACTGAAGGCGAGTGTGCTCTTAAAGAGTTAGAACGGTGTATTCAAAGCGGGTCCAGGGGAATCGGTGAATTACGACTTGACACTCAATTTCCGCGAGAACATTGGGTAGAAAACATCAAACCGCTCGCCGAGTTAATTATTAAAAATGATCGGATATTGTTAATCCATTCATCGGAGCCACTCGGACATCAATATCCGGGTAAGGGTAAAGTCACCCCGGATTTACTTCATACTTTAGCGATTGCTTTCCCCAAAATGAAGATTGTCTGCGCTCATTGGGGAGGCGGCTTACCTTTTTACGCTCTAATGCCCGAGGTAAAAACAGCGCTGAAGAATGTCTATTTTGATACTGCGGCATCTCCCTTCCTCTACACTTCGGAAATATACGGGCAGGTAGTACAATTAGTCGGTGCGGAAAAAATTCTTTTCGGCAGTGATTATCCACTTATTTCACAACGGCATTTCTTAAAGGAAATAAACGGATTGGCTTTGCCCGTAGAGATAAAAAAGAGTATTCTAGGCGGGAATGCCCAAAAGTTGCTGGGAATCCAATAATATCGGGGATTTTCTGGATACTGATTTCCATCGGTAAGGATATAACTGGTCGGAGTGCAAAACATGGCGCTAATCCGGGCTTTTATTGCCGTGGAATTACCTGAAGGATTAATAAAAGAGCTCGCCGGACTGGAAATGCTACTCAAAAAAAACAGTCCGCCGATCGTAAAATGGGTCGACCCGAAAAGTATTCACGTCACGCTGAAATTTCTTGGAGAAATCTCCGAGGCCAGCATCGATGAGCTGATGCTGGCAATTGAAGAATCGGCTCGTGGCATACCGCCTTTCAAACTGGAGGTCGCGGGTGTCGGCGCTTTTCCGAACTTGAGCCGCGCCCAGGTGGTATGGGTCGGCGTTAAGGGTGAACTCGAGAAAATTGCGCAGCTCCAGAAAAGAATCGAATCGAATACGGAACAACTAGGATTTCCGCGCGAGTCCAGATCATTCACACCTCACTTGACCATCGGACGTGTCCGTAATGAAGCCTTACTGAATGAGCGTGAGCGGCTGGGGAAAATACTGACGGAGACGAAATTTACGGCATTGACTAATATTGAAATAGCTTCGATAAATCTGATGAAAAGCCAATTAACTCCGGCTGGGGCTATTTACACCCGTATCGGCTCGGTGAAACTGAAATAAGGCTGCCAAATCTTGAAAAACACCATGTTTCGTTGTATACTGATTTAAGATTTATTTCGGTTGGGAGGTGGACTTCGTGGAACAAAACAATTTCCCTAAATGCCAGAAATGCAAAGCCGGGGACCTCGTTCCTCTGTCTGATTTTGGCAGCCAGGGGGCAACAATCAACTACAAAGCCTGGGTTTGTACCAACCCGCAATGCGGCTTCAATTTAAAAATCAGAAATGGCGATGTTTATATGGATGAGCCGATCATGAGCGGCGCATTGCACAATAATAATCGTACCCGTCAGTAAATAGAACCTTTAAGACTTAATGGATGGTGACCGTGCTTCCTCAATTGACCGAATTCAAAGGGGCGGCACTTGACTTCTTATTTCCGCGATTCTGCGTAGGCTGTGGCAAGGAAGGTGCTTTTATTTGTAAATCCTGCCGGACGACGCTTTCGCAGATTAAATCGCCGGTCTGTCCCAAGTGCGGTAAACCCCAAATAAATGAATCACTCTGCTCCGGTTGCGTAAATTGGGAAGCCGATATCGATGGCATTCGTTCTGTGCTGCGGTTTGATGGTGTGATTCGCAAAGCAATTCATGAATTTAAATATAAAAACCTGAGAGCGATTACTGCCGACTTGGCACAGTTGTTAAATGAATATCTAGTGGAAAGTCCTGTACCCTGCGAGATATTAGTGCCTGTCCCATTGCATCATAAAAGATTAAAAGAACGAGGCTACAATCAGTCCGCGCTACTGGCAAAAGAGTTGGGGAGATTAATGGGACTGCCCGTTAATGAATTCACTTTAGTAAGAAGTAGTTACAATCTGCCGCAAGCAAAAACTGCCAATGTAGAAGAAAGGAAGCAAAACGTCTCCGGTGTTTTTTCCTGTCTGGATGAAGTGTTGCATGATAAACAGGTATTATTAATTGATGATGTTGCGACTTCCGGGGCAACGCTTAACGCCTGCGCCTTGGCGTTAAAAATGGCGGGAGTGAAATCAGTTTGGGGATTGACATTAGCCAGAGAGATTTAAATATATTTCAGGAGCGTGAGATGGACTTACAAATCACCGGCCAGGGCATCGAAATACTACCCACAGTGAAAGATTATATTGAAAAGAAATTCAATAAACTGGACAGACATTTCCAACTTATCAACGGCACCAAAGTAGAACTGAGCGAGCAACAGACAAAATCACAGGACCAACGCTATCGTGTTCAGGTAACGCTGGACGCCAACGGGACGCTACTGCGGGCTGAGGAAAGAGCAGAGAATTTACTGATTGCCATCGATAAAGTAGTCCCGGTCATTGACCGTCAGATCGAACGTTACAAAGGCAAATATAATAAGAAAGGTAAAACCGGCCCATCTATCAAGGCTAAACTTAATGAGGAACCAACTCCCGAAGTGGTCCGTACCAAGCGGTTTACGATGAAACCGATGTCGGTGGAAGATGCTATGATGCAAATGGAACTGCTGGGGCATGATTTCTTTCTTTTCTATAATTCCACCTCTAAGGAATATAATCTCCTTTATCGGCGGAAAGACGGCAACTACAGCGTCATCGAACCGGAGCTAGAGTAGATTGTCAGACAGGAATAATAAATGACGCGAGTTATTGGCCTGACCGGCGGCATCGGTAGCGGTAAAAGTACCGTCTCCAATTTTCTGGCTGAATTGGGAGCAACAATTATCGATGCCGATAAGATAGGTCATGAATCTTACCTGCCGAATACGGAAACCTGGCAGACACTGGTAAATACCTTCGGTAAAGAAATTCTGTCAAGAGATAATACGATCGACCGTAAGAAACTGGGCACGATTGTATTTGATAATCCTGACAGATTGAAACAATTTAATGCTATAGTCCACCCTCCGATGTTTGAGATAGCAAAGAAAAAGATAGAAGAGAGCCGTAGAAAGCGAAACAAGATAGTTGTTCTAGATGCGCCGATATTATTCGAAGCCAATTGGACGCCCCTGGTTGATGAAGTATGGGTAGTAGTGGCAAACGAAGCGACTGTTCTCAGGCGAGCCTTAACCCGAACAGGTCTCCCCGAAGAACAGATCCTCTCCAGAATTAATGCTCAGATGTCCGATAAAGAACGTATCAAACGAGCGAAGGTAGTCATCCATAACGACGGCACAACCGAAGACCTGCGAAAACAGGTTAAAAAACTATGGGATAATTTGCATGCCAATGATTGCGCTTGACGCTGAACGATAGAAGCTGATATAATATTTCTTTTGTGGAGGGTACGAACATTTACGCTATAATTGAAACAGGTGGAAAGCAGTATCGCGTTTCTCAGGGGCAGACAATTGATGTCGACAACGTGAACATAATCGAAGGCGAGACTGTCGAACTGGATAAAGTTCTGGTAGTAGGCGACGAAAAAAACGTCACTATCGGCGCACCCATGGTTGCCGGTGCAAAAGTAACTGCAACTTCAAAGGGCACTGTACGCGGCGATAAAATCATTGTCTACAAATTCAAATCGAAGGTCAGATTCCGTAAGAAGACCGGACATCATCAACTTTTCACCCGGTTAGTCATTGATAAAATCGAGGCTCCCGAAATGGTAAAAAAAGAGCCTGTAAAGAAAGCTAGCCGGAGCAAGAAAGAGGAGAAGGAAAGTGGCTCATAAGAAGGGCGGCGGTAAGAGTAAGAACGGGCGCGATAGTCAGTCGCAACGGCTCGGCATAAAAAGATATGCCGGCCAAACCGTAACATCAGGCACAATACTGGTCAGACAGAGAGGGACTAGAATTCATCCCGGCGTTAATGTCGGCCTGGGAAAAGATTATACTATCTTTGCTCTTATCGACGGCGTTGTGAAATACGAACCTTATAGCAATGACAGGAGAAAGGTCAGCGTTTACGCTGAATAACTAATATGAAAGAAAAGATTCATCCTCAATATTTCCCGGAAGCTAAAGTAATTTGTTCCTGTGGAAATACTTTTACAGTCGGCTCTACACAAAAGGAAATCAGAGTCGAGTTGTGCAGTAAGTGCCACCCCTATTACACCGGCGAGCAAAGAGTCGTAGATACTGCCGGGCGTGTAGAGCGGTTCAAGCGGCGTTATGAGAAGAAGAGTTAACCGCAAACAATAGAAATGAAGGAGCGGCGCATAAAACCGCTCCTTTTTCTTTATAAAGGGAGTTGAGTGGCAAAGATTTTTCATTACGGCGGACAGGCAGTCATTGAAGGCGTGATGATTCGCGGGCAGAAAAACATGGTTACAGTCGTGCGTAAGCCTGACGGCGAAATGGTAGTGGATAAACAACCACTGGCCAAACTCTACACCGGTTGGTTGCGGTCGGCGCCATTAATCCGCGGTATAGTTGTCCTGATCGAGTCATTGGTTTTCGGTATTCAGACCCTGATGTATTCCGCAAATGTGGCCCTAGGCGAAGAAAAAGAACAGGTGAGCGGCGGTTGGATTTGGGTAATGATTACAATCTCATTGGCTTTTGCCGTTGCCCTGTTTTTCCTGGCGCCTCTTTTCTTAACCAGATTGTTTCACATTCAATCATCGTTATTATTTAATGTCACAGAAGGGATTATCCGCCTGGCGATGTTCCTGATATATCTCTCGTTGGTATCGCTGATGCCCGATATCAAGCGTGTTTTTGCCTATCACGGCGCAGAACACAAGGCGGTAAATGGTTTTGAGGCGGGTGTGCCCCTGGAACCGGCATCCATCAGAAAATACAGTAAAGCACATGTCCGTTGCGGCGGCAGTTTCCTGTTTGTGGTACTGATTATTGCTATTATCGTGTTTTCTATCGTGGGCAAGCATACTCTCTGGATAATGGTTTTAAGTCGTATTCTACTCGTGCCCGTGATTGCTGCTCTGGGTTATGAATTTATCTATTTCGGAGCCAATCACACCAATAACATCATCATTAAAATTCTTTTAGCTCCCGGATTATGGTTGCAGGCTCTCACGACACGTGAACCGGATGACAAACAGCTTGAAGTGGGTATCATGGCTATGAAGACCGCTGTGGAAGCCGACAGGGAACCAGAGCAACCAGTCCAGTCTGTCTCTGTTTAAGTGAAAAGACGGAGTATCCGTACCATCAAGCATCCCCTGTCATCAGTGTTACTTCACATCGAGATTGTCACGTACCGCAGGTCCCCGTAATTACAATTCTGTAATAAGGATACTCTGCCTATTGACCATGAACGTAATAATAAGTCGTGCCGCCGGTGACCCTGTTAATAATCGAGTAACTCAATTTATTTATTCTTCGTGTTAATATCTGATTTTATACGAAAGTACTGCGGCTACGGGGACTAATTAGCTATTAATCTCCTTGTTCAGTTATATCACAATGGGAGCTAAGGAAATAATAATGTGAACTAATATTGTGATGTTAAGGGAATGAAAAGTCAAAAAGGTTTTGCACTTCTTGATGTGCTGTTAGCACTCGCGATTCTTAGCATCGCCATATTTGGCACGATGAGTACTTTGTTGGGTTCTACTAAAACTACCATCAAGTCCGACCAGACAGATACCGCCAGGATAATTGCCCAAGCTCAACTTGAATATATAAAGGAACAGCCCTTTTCAACTTCGGGATATTCTGCCGACCCGACGATTATGACAATGTACCCTGGTTATACCGCTACCGTAATAACTTCTTCAGCACAAAGCCGAGACGCCAATATACAAAAAATTAATATCGCTGTCTCATATACAGACATCTACTCCGGTCAAAATACTTCCTTCAATTTACAGGATTTAAAAACGAAATGATGAAATATTGCCGCATTCTGAAAAAACTTTCTTTCAGTCAAAGTGGTTTTACTTTGATAGAGCTGATTGTTGGAATATTTCTAAGCGCTGTTATTTTCGGAGGCATTACAGCTACCCTTCTCCAAATATTTCATATAACTGAATCTAATAATGCGCATCTCCTCGCAGTCGCCCAGGTCCAGAACGCTGTCTATAGCATTAATCAGGATATCCAATCTGCCCAAAGTGTGTCTGCTAATGGTAATTATAGTTTTCCTTTGACATTGACCTTGAAATCTTGGGACGCTGATAAAACCATACCCCAATTGACCTGCACCATTGTTTACAGCATCGACCAGCAGGGAAATTTGACACGAGCATATTCCGACACGGGAGGAAATTCGAATACAAAAATCGTTGCGCGGTACATTAGCCTTAGTTCTGCGGATAGCAATTGTAGTTACAACTCTTCAAGCCATATACTTACGGTTCAACTCACAGTCATCGTCAATATCAATAATAGTAATAAGAAAGTAGAAGAAACACGGAAAGTTCAAATAATCCCTAGACCTGATTTAATCGCCGGATAAAGAATATGAAATTTTTCGCTAAAATGTTGAAAAAAGAAGAAAAAGGGTCGATATTGATTTTAGTTGTCATTATCCTCTTTTTTACCGTGACTACGGTTGCTTCGATGTGTATGTTTTGCGGTACATCGATGCGTAACACACAGGTCATCAACAATAAAACTAATGAGCTATATTCAGCTGATGCCGGCATCGAGGACGCTAAATGGCAGATTAATTATGAGCAATTAAACGGTAAATTCAGCAATTATGACGTCCATGATTACAACACTGTCTGGTCGTATGACTTACCCCAGGTCAACAACGCACCGCAAATCAACAACGATAATGTTACCGTGACGGTACAAAATGTCTGGATACCAAAGGACCTATTGGCTAACCCTAACGACGTGCCCAGTATTGCTGCAGCTGACAGCATTGTTAATAATAGCAAGTTGATGGTTACCGGAGGTTCATTCACAAACGTCAATGGGGTACCTAGCTTCAATATCGTTATTACTTTCACACCCGCACAGGGCGATAATTTAAAAATAACAACAATAGGGTTGTGGTTGCCTCCCGGATATACCTACAAATCAAACAGCAACAATCTTGGCTCCGAACCAGTCACGACAGCCTATCAAGGCGGTCAAGCTATCGCATGGAATCTCGGGTCACTTGTATTTTCTTCTTTGCCAGGCGTTAACCCGACTAATCCTACGATGGCAGCAAGTATCAATTTAGCTTATTATTTGAATGGCAATACACCGGCAGCAACCGATCCTACTCCGGCAGCTATGGCGTGGATTAATACGTCCGGAGTCTCAGGGCTGACATATTGTTGGGATGACGCTGTTAGAGTTCTTCATGTTACTTCTACCGCTGGGAACACAACTGTTGATACATATATCCCAAAAGTCGAAATACGCAAGCTCGGCTCACCGTTAAGCGGAGATTATTACGCCACCGGTAACTCTCTAATGGTCGATACTAACAACGACGGCATCCGGGACACCAGACAGGATGGTAGCGCGACTGTCGGTCCGCCCAACCCGACTGGAGCGGATAACGGTGTGCCGCAAGACGCGAATATCAGTGCGGCTTATCTATATTGGTCTGCTTGGAAAGGGGAACCCGCTAAGACCTATAAATTGAATGATGACTGTTCTAAATTCTATACTAGTGGCGGTAACTTCGATAACGGAAGTGCCTGGAGCGCCTATTCTTACAACAATGGTTCCACTACTTATTCATTCTTCCATGCCCATAATTCGAATGGTGCCGATTCAACCGACCAGCTTACTGAACATTCTGCCCTGGATTTACATAGTTATGCCGGCTCATCTTATATCACCACGCTATCCTGGGACCAATGGGCTACCAGCGTTACCTCCGTTTACCCTTTAAATCCGGAAACTTGCGATAACTTCAACTTATGGACGGCAGGAAATGCATGGTCTACCAATTCCGGGCATTTTAGAGGTCATTCAAACTCGAGTATGAATTTGACCTTAACAAATAGTATCGATTTAAGTTCATACACTGCGGGTTTAGCCACAATCTCATGGGACCAGTGGGTTTCATCGACACCCCCAGGTTCAGGAGACGGTCTTAATTTTGAATTATCCTCCGATGGTGTCAATTTTGGTAGCGCTATTCAGGCTTTCCGCGGCAATATCGGGACATCGCCGGTTCACTATACTTACACTATTCCCGCTCAATATTTAACTGCTAATTTTAAAATAAGGTTTACTCTGGTTGGTTTTGCCAGTTCTAATCAATACGCGTACATAGATAATATCTCAATAAATGTGCCAGCCCCGACCTATACATCAACCGACCAGCTGCAGTTTGCGGTCTCTGCTGATAACGGTAACACTTGGAGCAACTATATCACGGCTTTTACTGGTGATAAAATCGTCACATCAGAGTTTGCCTCTCAAGTAACCTATCAATATGTTATTCCCGCTTCTTTTCTCACCAGCACCTTTAAGGTAAAGTTCCATATTTCCGGTTTGACCGGATTGGGCGAATATGCCTGTATCGATAACATCCGTATCACTGTGATGCAACCGAGTACAGGTATCACGTTTTCTATAAACAACGGTACCACCACAAAACAAGTGTATTTCGATTCTAATGGTAATCCTGCCGATGGTAACCAGCAACTCACTCCCACGAAAACTCAATTGCTGCTGGCATATTATAACCATGCCAATGATAGTCCTCCAAATTCCCCGTCGACGGGAGGATACGCTTACTCTTGCTATCGGGATGTTACTGCTCTGGTGCGTAAGTACGCGGAGCAACCGCAAAACGGAGCGACTAATTTCAACGGTCATGGTACCTATACTGTGAAAGGCACACTAGGAGATACAGGAGATAATCTATCCTTCGCTGGCTGGTCTTTGATTATTATTTATACCAGCCCTGAAACTCAGACCCACCAGATTTATCTATATGATAATTTTGTATATTCCGGTCAAGATTCAACTAACGGCGTCCACGTTGATTGGGATGGCGATGGTTCACCAGGCGGGTATGTTAACGGTTTTATCGTCCCACAACAAGTTCAAGGTGAAATAAATGCTGCCAAGATTACCTGTTTTGTCCTCGAAGGAGATGATGCCCTAACGGGTGACTATTTTGCTCTGAATGGAACGAAATTGTGGGATGGAACGAATTCTACCAGCAATTCTAAAACTAACCCGAATAATATTTGGAACGGGCTATCACTGGTAACCGGTAACACGGATGGAGTAGATATTGACACTCCTGGAATCGACCCTACAGCAAGTCCTCCTCAATATGTCACGTGGGCATCCAATATGTTACACCCTGGAGATACTTCCGCTTACATCGACTTGTATACAAAATCTGATTGCTGGTTTCTGGCCTATATGATTTTTTCTTTCCGTAGCGAAACAACCTCAGGCGGTTCATTAAACTACCTAGTACAACATTAAATACCAAGCTTACCGATATCATGTTTTGTATTTCTAAGAGCCCGTGCTTTCATATCTATTTACGCCTATCTTCCATAACCGGTAGGCCAGGAAGAAAAACAAGATCCCGACTGCCGGCGTCCCATACTGTAGCAACGGATTAAAAAGATTATCCCCGGTCCTCTGCAGGAAAAAACGCGCCGGATAGAAATTAATAAAAGCCATCGGGATGATGAAAGTTAAAAAGCCCTGAATGGCTTTCCCGTAGATACTGACCGGATAATCTATTAAATGGTCGAAGCTAAGCGTCATAACATCAAAAATGGAGTAGGTCCTGACGATCCAGAAAGTCAGGGTACCGACGATAAGGAATAGTGCCGCATGAATTAAAACCGCGCCCCCGATGTCCAATATCAGGAAAATCACCTTGAGTGCCGTAACATTGATGGCTAAATGAGTAAAACAAATCACGAATAATCCGATACCCATGATTAGCTGACCAATATATCCATAACTTGGTCACCCCAGGATAGTATATAAAAGGGAATTCATCGGCCTGACTAATACAACATCGAATTCACCCCGCTGTACCATTTGCTCCATATATACCATTGGCGCATAGAAAATAAATCCACATATTCCATACGCCACGATATTGAGATTGAAAAGGAAAAGGGCTTGATAAAGCGTCCAACCCTTGATCACTTTAAATCTATCGAGTAGTATCCATATTGTCACACCTTTGGTCACAAAAGATATCAGAGTCGCCAGCATGTCTGTTAAAAAAGCCAGTCTGTATTCAAACAGATTCTTAAACCCTATGGCGTAAAATCTTAAGCATACCTTGAGAGTTCTCATGCTATCCGCCCTGAATCACCAGTTTTTTAATGGCGGTGCGCCACATCAGTACTGATAAAATATATAGTCCTAAAATCCAAATAAATTGTTGCAGTAACATATACAGGCAATCCGCTAACCCGGCTTGACCCAGAAAAATAGTTGTCGGCACAAAATACATCAGTCGGAACGGTAAAACATTGGCGATATTGGCTAGAGTCTTGGGGAAAAACCAGAGGGGTATATACATCCCGGAGAATACTGAAATAAATCCCCACATTAATATGTTAAGCTGCCACATACTGGAATACCAGAAAGACAATAAACCCAAGCAGAATGAAAGTAAAAACATGACAATCATGGCACCGGCTAAAGCGATACAGAATAACAGTAGATTTAATGGGGAAGGATATTCTATTCTAATAAATATCAGTCCCAGTGCCAAAACCGGCAGCAGTTGGAATAGAAAATTGAAGAGACTCCTGCCGACCATATCGCTAAACAAATATCCCTTGAAATTCATAGGTTTTATCAGGTCTGCAGTTATCAACCCATTTCTAATTCGATCACTCATATTTTGGATTAAATTGTTTCTTATTAGTATTCCGATGACAATAGCCACAAAGACATACGTAGTCATTTCTTTCATCGTTACTACACCGACAGTTGTTGATGTCTGCTGCGATTGACCGAGCGATGCCCGCCATAGGAATAATTGGGCCATAAAAATAAAAACAAACCCTAAAACACCAAAAAAATATTCGGTGCGATATGCCAGTCTGTCTTTAAAAGCAATCTGCATGAATTTTAAATATTTCTTCATCTTACTTACTATCTATTTATAATCAGGAAAACGCTTAATTCTTTACTGCGTAGATTTTACGAATTACTTCTTCAATAGGCGTGCCGATGATATTAATATCCCTCGTCTCGGCTTTATTGACGAGCCAGCTGACCACCGCCGAAGAGTTGATCCGACTGGTATCGTATTTGATGGCGATTTTATTGTCCTCGTACTTGATTTCAGTGACACCAAGAGCTTGCAGCTCACTCAAGTCTTCAATTTTACCGACTATATCAGCGGCTACGGTTTCTTCGGTACCATATTGTTTTTTTAATGTATTTAAACTGCCGTCATAAGCTACCCGACCATGATTGATCACAATTACTCTTGAACTCAGTCTTTCGATGTCGGACATATCATGAGTAGCCAGGATGACGGTTGTGTGCCTTGTCCGGTTTATCTGGAGGATAAATTCCCTTATTTTTTCTTTAACGACGACATCCAACCCGATAGTCGGTTCATCCAGGAACAAAATATCGGGGTTATGTAATAGCGCACAACTGATGTCGGCGCGCATTCTTTGTCCCAGACTGAGCTGTCTGACCGGCGCATTGATGAATTCATTTATCCCCAATATTTCTGAGAAGCTTTTCAGGTTATCGCGATACTGTTTCTCCGGTATATTGTAGACATGCCGCATCAGGTCGAGTGTTTCCGATACCGGGATATCCCACCATAATTGTGTCTTCTGCCCGAAAACCACGCCGATTCTCTTAGCATTCAGTTCACGTTTTTTAAAAGGCACGATGCCGTTGACTTCAACAACGCCACTGCTCGGTACCAACACGCCGACCAGCATCTTGATAGTGGTTGACTTACCGGCGCCGTTAGGGCCGATGTATCCGACAATTTCACCTTTTTCTACAGTGTAGGAGATGTTATCGACAGCTTTGATAATATTATATTTTCTATCAAAGAGGTCTTTTATGGCTCCGGCCAGTCCTTCTCTCCCCTTCCTCTGACGAAATTCTTTAGAAAGATTCTCTACTTTTATGACAGGCATAAATACCTCCGCAATTTCCGGTAAAAAATAAATAATGGGAATCGATAGTAACATAGTTGCTATTTGACTGTCAACATAATTGGCAGGAATTTGTGCCTATTTAAGCGAATTCAGTTGACATCAGACAGGAAGACAGGGATATTGTGGAATTGTCTTTATGAGGAAATAATTTTGTTATCGCGAATGGAACGAAGCAATCTTAGGGTGGGGACGTTATCCCCCTCCCGGGGATTGCCGCGTCCTTATAGTCCTCGCAATGGGCATAATACTTGAAAAATGTTGCTGCCTGATATTAAATAGAGCGTAAATCATCCGACCGGTTGAATGATTGAGGTTGATAATAATACTTAAAAAGTTGTCCTCATTGTATGGTCGTCATTGTTTGGCTGATAATGAAACACTTCTCAATAACTGTGAAGCTTTGCTCATTAACAGACCCGGTAAATTCCCCGTAGTGGGTTAAATGGATTCCCGATCAGGTCGGGAACGACAATGGGGGAAAGGCCGTATTTACCAACACAAAATAAGTATTATGCCCGCAATGACATTCTCTACCGATTTGGGCGGTCAGGTTATAAACCCGACCCTACATATAGAGGAATCTATTGCGCTTGTTCGGGTGGGTCTTCATCATGCGGCATTGGCGGAGGCGGGCCTTCCTTATTCTCTTTTTCGAATTCTTCGTCCAGTAATTCCTTGAGGCGAGCTGCCCGCGGATAACCGATTTGCAGCCGTCTTTGCAGATAGGACGTAGAAATCTGGCCGCCGTGCTCTTCGGCTATTTTCCTGGCCTCTGCCATCAGAGCATCCTTGGGCAGTTCGTGTGAGCCGGGAACAGAACTGACCGGCGGCGCTTCAATTTTCAACGGCGTGACTTCCTCGGTGTTCTGACTGCTCCAGAAATAGACTAATCTTTCGATTTCGGCATCAGCCACATAACATCCCTGTAAACGTTTCGGTTTGGCGGCATCAGTCGGGGCATAGAGCATATCGCCCTTACCTAGCAGTTTTTCCGCGCCGACCGAGTCCAAAATCGTGCGCGAGTCCACCTGAGATGTAACCGCGAAGCTGAGACGCGTGGGGAAGTTAGCTTTAATCAGACCGGTAACGACATCGACGGAAGGACGCTGGGTAGCCACGATAAGATGGATACCGATGGCACGCGCCAGTTGTGCCAGACGGCATAAAATATGCTCCACTTCATCGAAACCGGCCATCATCAAATCGGCCAGTTCATCGATGACAAGCACCAGATAAGGCATTTTATTTTTACCCGCCCGATTCTTGTTGTAGCCCTCGATATTGCGCACACCCGCCCGGGCCAGTTCCTGATAGCGATTATCCATTTCCTGATTAAGCCAACGCAGGGCTTCAATGGCTTTCTCAGCGTTAACAATGACCGGCACCGCCAGCTGCGGTATGCTATTATAAGGCGTTAATTCCACCCTCTTAGGGTCGATCATAATAAAGCGGAGTTCGTCGGGCGTATTCTGCATCAACAGGCAAGCAATAATTGCGTTCAAACACACTGTTTTACCGCTGCCGGTGGCACCGGCTATAAGCAAGTGAGGCATTTTCGCCAGGTCGGCGGCACCAGCTTCCCCACCGGCACCCTTACCCAAAGCTACGGTCAATTTAGATTTAGCAGCCAGCTTCTGGAAAACACTGGTCTCAATGACACCACGTAAACTGACCGCGCTGGACACGGTATTAGGCACTTCGATACCGATAATTGCCTTGCCGGGCACGGGCGCTTCAATACGGATACTAGACGCCGCTAAAGCGAGCGCCAGGTCATTGCCCAGCGACGTGATTCTATCCACTTTGACTCTGGTGCGGGAGACCTCTTCTATTCTGGTCTGAATATTACCGTCCTTATCCCGTTCTTTTACTTCCCGGGTTTTGATATCCCAGCCCGGTTCAACTCCAAACTGGGTAACGGTCGGTCCGGCATTAATCTGGACGACCTTAGCTTCCACACCGTAACTTCGCAGGGCTTCTTCGATCTTCCTGGCCCTTTGCGCATTATCAGCCTGCCCCATTTCTTTTTCTGAAATATCATCCAAAATATCGATGGGCGGTAATTTCCAGCCATCGACTTCCTTGGCACCGGAGGACTGTCCGTATTTCTCCCAGACATCCTGTGCTATCTGTCGCAGGCCTTTTTGTACTGGAGCAGCCGTAGTTGCTTTTTCCTTCGCTGACGCCTTTTCTTCCTTCTTCAAAGCTGGTTCGGTTTCTAATGGTTTTTCTGCCGGAGCTGCCTCTTTCGGTAATACGGGTGCAACATTCTTGTAGACGATAGGCTTCATGGCCGCTTTTTGCCGGGCTTTAATGCGAGAGTTGATAATACTTCTCACGACCCATTTCACAAAATAAACAATCCACATGGGTTTGATTAAAAGTATGCTTAAAAGAAGAAATGCAAAAATAATCAGCGCACCGGAGACATTCTTCGCCCCGATAATACCCATACCGAAGGTGCCACCTAAATCAAAAAATGCCAGTATACCCCAGGCGGCAAACACAATGACAATGACACCCAACCATTTCAAACCATTTCGGAAGAGCGATGAGAGTTTCCTCCGCCATATCAGGAAAATCAATGTCAGTATGGCTAGAATGATAAAAATGATGCCCAGGCCGACAGCATCCTTGACATTACTATAGACTCCGTCATACCACGATGTGACCTGCGACCAGACATCATTCTGGATAATCGCCCAGATTGCCAGCCCGATTAAAATCAAAACAACGCCGACGAATAACCAGTCCCAACGTGACTTTCCTCCGCTCTTTCCCCCCGAGGTTCTTGCTTTTTTAGCCATTTGATTACCTTCTTGTTTCTACACCTTTACCATAAAAGGTAAAATCATCGGTCGGCGTTTGGTCTGTTCATAATAGTACCGGTACAAGGTATCTCTGACTTTAGCGTTAACAAAACTCCATTCCGCCGGATGAGCGCCGCTGTGGTCCAGCACCTGAACCACCATATCGCGACTCTTGTCCAGCATTTCCGTATATCCGCCCGGGTCGATAAAACCACGTGAGACAATATCCGGTCGTCCTACCAGTTTACCAGTCTGACGATTGATTGCAATGATCACCACCACGATACCATCCCGGGAAAGCATCTGCCGGTCACGCAGGACAACGTTACCGATATCGCCGACGCTGAGTCCATCCACATATACGTTGCTGGAAACGATGCGACCCGTAATCTTCGCCGCACTCTGGTCGAGTTCCAATACATCGCCGTCTTCCATCACAAAGATATTTTCTTTCGGGATACCAACCGACTGTGCCAGTTTGGAATGCAGACTGAGGTGCCGGTATTCGCCGTGTACCGGTACAAAGAACTTCGGCTTGACAATATTTATCAATAATTTCAATTCTTCCTGGCTGGCGTGTCCATGTACATGTACCTGTGTGATGGTATTATACAAAACCTGAGCGCCCTGTTTGAAAAGATTATCGATAGTGCGAGCCACGACAGCTTCGTTACCTGGAATCGGCGTGGCGGAAATAGCCACCGTATCCCCGGGTATAATATGCAGTTGTTTATGGTCGCGGTTGGCGATGCGGACCAGTGCAGAAGTAGGTTCTCCCTGCGTGCCCGTTGTTACAAAGACGACACGATTATGCGGTAAGCCTTTGATTTCATCGATTTGCGCCAGTATATGTTTAGGCGCTTTAAGATACCCCAACTCGACCGACATCCGCACGATTTCGGTCATGTTACGTCCGATGACACAAACGCGTCGGTTGTATTTTGCGGCAGCATCGATAACCTGCTGGATTCGTGAGATCAACGAGGAGAAGGTAGCGATAATTACTCTACCCGGCGCTTCTGCCATAATCCGGTCTAAAGACTCACCGACAACTCTTTCCGATGGTGTGTAACCGGGTAATTCGGCGTAAGTAGAGTCCGATAACAATAATAAGACTCCCTGACTGCCGACCTGTGCCAATCTGGACAGATCGGTCGGCTTGCCGCTGACCGGTGTATAGTCCAGCTTAAAATCGCCCGTATGCACAATCGTCCCGACCGGTGTCGTGATGATAAAACCAACGGCATCCGGAATACTGTGGCAAACCGGGAAGAACTCCACTTTGAATTTGCCCAGCGTAATCTTGCCACCAGGCGGCACGATTCTGAGGTCGGCTTTTGCCAATGCTTTATGTTCTTTTAATTTGACCGAAATCAAACCATTGGTCAGTTTAGTAGAATAAACCGGGACATTGAGTTGCGGTAAGAGATAGGACATGGCTCCGATGTGGTCTTCATGTCCGTGTGTAACAATGATACCCCTGATTTTTTCTTTTTTATCGAGCAAATAGGAAATATCGGGAATCACCAGGTCGACGCCCAGCATTTCTTCTTCGGGGAACATCAAACCGGCGTCGATGATAATGATGTCGTCCTCATATTCCATCACCATCATATTTTTGCCGATTTCGCTCAATCCGCCGATAGGTATGATCTTAAGTTTTGATTTTGCCATGATTTCAATCCTGTGTGGTTTTATTTATATTTCTTTGCCAGTCATAGCCGACAATCGTGCCATCGATGGCAGCCACCTGCACTTTAAATGGAATATCGTCGCCTTTACTGAATATTCCGCCGCCAATTGTGGCCATCCCGGCAACGTCATATATGAGGATGCTTTCAATGGAAGCCAGTTTTACTTTATCGATGGCCAGTTTTTTTAGGTTCTTGAATTGCCCCTCCAGAAATCTTTCGGCGGCCATTTGAGCCTGGTCAAGGGAGATGATTTCTTTATCCGGCATGATGCCTCCTGGTTCCCTTCAGGTATGATTAAAACATACTCAGTTGCTGTGTCGGCGGTTCTGATTTTGGTTCTGCTTTCGCTTCGACTTCTTTTACTCTCAATTCTTTTGACTTTGCCAGTATCTGTGGAAGTTTCAGCATATCCTGTTGAATGGTCTGGCGTAAATTTCCCTGGTGCAACGCCGCCGCAGGATGATACATCGCAAAGTAGATGATGCCATTCTGGGTTTGAGATGTGCCGTGAATCTTACTGATGGTTTTACCCGGAAAGAACTTGGCCATTGAATACCGCCCGAGAGTGACAATGATTTTCGGGGAGATCAGTGCAATCTGTTTATCGAGCCACTTTTGACAGTTAGTAATTTCCAAAGGAAGGGGATCACGGTTTCCGGGCGGACGGCACTTGATAACATTGGCGATGTAAACTGTTTGCCGATTAAGGTTGATAGAAGCCAGCAATGAGTCGAGGAATTGCCCTGCCGGTCCTACAAAAGGTCGCCCTTGCTGATCTTCAACCCAGCCCGGCGCCTCGCCAATGAACATAATGTCAGCGTTCTCAGCTCCCTCGCCGGGAACAGATTTGGTTCGTGCTTTCGCAATCTCACACTGTCGGCAGAGGTCTATCTCTTTATAAAGGTCAGTCAGCGCTGACATTAAACTTGACAACCTGTCTTTAAATTTTCGCTTTCGACTCTTGATTATGATAACACGGTAATGAATTCAAGTCAATGTACCGAGAATAAAGGTCTATTAGCGTTCAGCACTCAGCATACAGCTATCGGCTATTAGTCATCAGCAAATTGAATACTTGGATCGTCAGTTTCAATTAAAAGATGTACTAATTTTAAACCGTGTTTTCTTGACTGAAACAGCATCATCTGCTAGCATTGATATTGCGTTGCCTGAGGGCGGTTAGCTCAGTTGGTTAGAGCATTGCGTTGACATCGCAAAGGTCGTACGTTCGAGCCGTATACCGCCCAGTGTACTTTTTGTGTACCTTTTGTGACTAAATGTTGTCAGAAAGTTGATGATTAGTTTATAGGACTGAACATTCTAGTATTTTGTTGCTATGTCCCCGACTCCAATCGGGACTTATCTTTTTAAACAGCACTCTTCTTATTTTAATGATGATGCTCATGTATATGCTGGTGGCTATGTACCAGCTGTTTGTGCCGGTGAGAATGCTCATGCACCAGATTCGTCCGCACCAGAAAATCGGGGTCGAGGAGAAAATCATCCGGTTGGCCATCGGCTACGACGTTGTGTTCCTTACCCATAACGATAACGCGGGTTGCAATTTCATCCACGATATCCAGGTCCTGCGTGCTGAAGACGATGCATTTGTCTTCTTTCACCCACTCCAATAAGAAATCGATCAGATGCCCCTGGCTGGAAGGGTCCAGTCCGGTGGTTGGCTCGTCGAGGAGCAGCACCTGCGGCTGCAGCGAAAGCACCGAGGCCAGTGAGACCTTCTTTTTCTCCCCGCCGGAAAGCAGGTAAGGCGGCCGCTGCCGAAGGTGCGCTATCCCCATTAAATCCAGCGCCGCTTGCCCTCTGGCGATGACTTCCTCTTTTGAGATTCCCAATTGCAGCGGCCCGAAGGTCACTTCGTCCCAGACTGTCGGGGAAAAAAGCTGGACGTCAGGGTCCTGAAAAACCATGCCTATCTTGCGGCGGAATTCACTGGCAAAGACTTTGTCCTTTAACCCTTCTTCCGAAAGCGTCTTGCCCAGCGCTAGCAACTCCCCTGCTTTAGGGAAAATGAGACCGTCCATGAGTTTGAGAAGTGTGCTTTTCCCTGAACCGTTGGCGCCCACCAGCGCCACTACTTCCCCAGGCTTGACGGTAAAACTCACCTGTTTTAGGGCAGTGATATTTCCCGGATAATCGTAGTCCAGGTTTTTTACTTCGAAGATAATAAAATTATTCAATCCATTCATAAACGGCTCACCCAAAATAAGATTACTATTGCGATTAATGAAAAGGTAATCCAGAGAAAATCCCGGCGTTTCAAGCTGAAATCCTGTAAAACACGCACTTCACCCTTGTAGCCGCGCGCCAGCATTGCCAGATAAACATCCTCGCTCAATCTTTGCGATTTTACCATGGTTGTCGCCAGCGCCCGGCCCAGCCAGCGCCGGTTTTCACTGCCGGAAAAGCTGCCGATGACGCGGCTCCTCCGTGCCAGAAACATAGCGTTGGCGGAATGTAGGAGCAAAAACATATAACGGTAAGTCATCCCGAGGATATCTACCATAAGAGCCGGCATGCGCACCCAGCGTAAAGCGGCCAGAACGTTAGCCCATGGCGTGGTTAAAACCAGCAGCACTCCCAATGAAAGCGAATCGGTTACCCGGAGTAATAAGAAACCGGACGAAAGCGCCCCTTGCCTGGTAATAATAATTTTGCCGAAGATGTGTACCAGCGGCTGTCCGTGAGTCAGAAAGAGCGCCGGAATCGCAATCACCAGCGTAAAAATCGGCACAAAAATCAGGACCCGTTTCAAGAAGAAACCGGGAGATATTTTTGATGTTAAACTCAAAAGTATTATCAGAACAAATATCCCACCGAGGACGGGCAGGCTGTGCACCAGACTCACTCCGACGATGAAGAGCAGGAAAGAGACCAGCTTCACCCGCGGGTCTAAACTCTGCAGTAAGCCGGAAGCGCGGCTGATGTCCTCCGTGGTAACAACGGATTCCAGAACACGGCTGAAGCCGGATATACTTTTAGTGAGAAAGTCATCTCCCTTCAATTTACCGGGGGCCCCCCTTCAGATGATACGTCAGTCTTTTCCTTATTTTTTCGACTGAGCCAGCGTCCGAGCAGCCATGTTAACGTTCCAATTAAAATAATGCCGACAAATGCTGAAAGGATATAACCCATTACTGCTGCCATGCGCGGCAAACCGTAATCCGGCATGGGAGCCGGCCACCAACCGGCTAGTTTTTGTAATCCCTGGGGAATGGCACTCAGTCCCATCGTCTTCAGTTCATCCACTCCCCATTCTCCCCAAGCTGTACCGGAAGCCAGCAGTCCAATCGGCGTAGCCAGTGCAACCAGGCCTAATGCACCCCAGGCCAGCCAAAGTTTCCCTTCTTTCTTTTTTGCAACATCAGCTTTGATAAGACTGGAGTGAGTCCGCTGCAAATAGACGATAACCCCGCCCGTTACCACGGCTTCAACCGGACCGGCTACTAGCATGTGCGCGAAGACCATCGACGGAATAGCTACGCTCAGTCCATAGGGAGCATAGAGCGGTGTGCCGCCGGTAGTGTGAAACAGCAGAGGCTGAAGACCAAGCTCAACGCCTGCACAGGCAGACGCAGTAACAATTCCGATGTAACTGCCAATGACGGCTCCGATTGTGCGGCGGGGCGACATTGCATCGGAATTACTGGAGATTACTTTATAAATAAAATAACCTACCATCGGCATAACGATGGCCATATTGAAGCAGTTAGCGCCAAAAGTGAGCAGTCCGCCGTCACCGAAAAACAATGCCTGAATACCCAGCGCGGTCGATACCCCCAGCACGGCCTCCCAGGGACCCAGCACGATGGCCAGCAGGGTAGCTCCTACCGCATGTGCCGTTGTCCCTCCCGGTATGGGGACGTTAAACATCATCAAAGTGAATGAGAATGCCGAAAAAAGAGCCAGCACCGGCACAGTGCGGTGGGTCAGGGTTTTACGGACACGATTTACCGCTGTTACCCAGAAAGGCGTTGAGGTGGCATACATGACTCCGCAGGTGACAGGACTCAGATAACCGTCAGGTATGTGCATTGTTTATAACTCCTTTTTTATAAAAGCAACTAGTTGCATTACACAATTAAAAAAATAATATCGATGGAACTTAGGACTGTTTACTGCAATTTTCACAAAGGCCGCTGATTACCTGGTGTTTGAAATCAACCCGAAAGCCGTACTTATCACGCAGTGATTTCTCTACCGGCCAGAAAAGCATTTCATCGCAATCCATACTTTTTCCGCACTTTATGCATACCAGGTGATGGTGATGCCCCTCTTCAGTGTGGTGATATATGACATGGTCTCCGGATTCACTTTTCAGGACACAGCCGATGCCCTCAAAAATATCCAGATTGCGGTATACTGTGGATTTATTCACTCCGGGCATCTTTTCGTGAACGTGCGCAATTATCTCTTCCGCGGTAAGATGAGACCCGGAATCATGGAAAAAATCCGCGATCAGTCTGCGCTGCGGAGTAAGTTTTAGTCCGTTTTCTTTTAGTGTTTCCAAGCAACTCATCGTCATTGCACCCAGTTGCAATTATACATGACGAAAAAAACCTCTGTCAATAGGGTTTAATAACAATTTTTATCCCTTGTTTTGTTCAGCCAAGTAGCGCCGGGCTTCGATTTCAATAATCCTAGATACTTCGTGAAGGGGTAGATTGCGTTCCAGAGCGAGATGGCGGCAATCATCGTATTCCGGAGATATTGCCACAACGTCTTGCCCAAACCGCTTGATTTTCGCCCTTGTGCGGCCCAGACTGGAATCAAATTCGATTATTTCCCGGTGCGCCGTATGACGTGAGACTGTGCGTGACCTGATTCCCAGCGTCGAGGTTTCTTTCATGATGATTTCGGATAATTTGGCTTCTAACGAGGATGGCGCCAGAACACTGAGCATAACCGCCGGTCGGTTCTTTTTCATTTGAATGGGCGTGAACCAGACATCCACAGCCTTTTCTGAAAAAAGCCTTTCCATTAAATAGCCGTAAATCTGCGGATTCATGTCGTCAATGTTTGTTTCCAGCAAAACCAGCCCGTCATCACTCCCATCCCTAGTTTCCTCGCCGATCCAGATTCTGACCACATTCGGCCAGGTCTGGAATTGTTTATTACCTGCGCCATAACCTACTTTTTCCACTTTCAGGTTGGGCAGCTTAAACCCAGTCGTTAAAGAGGTAATCAAAACCGCACCTGTAGGAGTTAGTAATTCTCCGGGTGGATTCTCCGATGGCGGAGCATTTATTATCGGTGCGCCGGCATCGGCCAGGATTTGTAAAGTCGCGGGGGCGGGGACAGGCAGAATACCGTGAGCAGTTTTGACTGTACCGCTGCCAACTGCCAACGGTGATGAATATACCCGTTCGATTTTTAATGTTTCTAACGCAAATACCGTTCCCACAATATCGATGATGGTGTCCACCGCTCCGAGCTCATGGAAGTGGACCTCTTCCACTGGAACATTGTGAATTCCGGCTTCCACTTCACCCAATCTGCGGAAGATTTCACTGCTTTTTATTTTAACACTATCCGGAATTTTACCCGTGTTAATGATGTTCAAAATTTCGGATAACCCGCGATGATGGTGTTCTGATTCATGAACATGTCCGTGTTCTTCTTCAACTAAAACAACATTGAATTTAGTGGCGGTAATTGACGAGCGCAGTACCTTCTCGGCGGTAAGCTGGTAGCCGTGGAAATCTAGTCCATCAAGTGCCCTTTTCAAAACTTCAAGGTCCAGACCGGCGTCTAATAAAGCGCCGATAATCATGTCTCCGCTGGCCCCGGAGAAGCAATCAAAATAAGCCACTTTAGCCATATTATCCTTCCCGATTCGTGATATTTAGGACCTCGTTCAAGCTGCCAATTCGGTATCCGGTCAAATCCAAAGCCACATATTTATAGCCCAGCGCTTTGAGATGCTCAATAATGCCCCGCCGGATATCTGCTTTTATTATTTTCTCCATATCCTCCGGGTCAAGTTCAATGCGGGCGATATCGCCGTGGTGACGCAATCGCAGCTGGCGCAAACCAAGGCTATGTAAGTATTTTTCTCCCTGCGCAATTTTCTTGAGGGTTTCCGGGGTGACGGGAATACCGTAGGGAATACGTGATGCCAGGCACGGAGAAGCCGGGCGGTCCCATGTAGGTAAGCCTTTTGCACGGGAAAGCTGGCGGATTTCGGCTTTAGTCAGTCCGGCTTCCAGTAGTGGACTGCGGATTCCAGCTTCAGCCGAAGCTTTTCTTCCTGGGCGGAAATCGCTCAAATCATCAGCGTTGGTGCCGTCGGCAATCCATTTTAAGCCTTCAGCTAAAGCCATGGGTTTTAATTCCGAGAACAATTCTCTTTTACAATAATAGCAACGTTCGGGTGGATTGGCGATAAAATCCGGGTTATCCATCTCGTTACTTTCAATTATTTTGAAACGAAGGCCAATCTGGCGAGCTACGGATTCGGCATCTTCTTTTTCCATTGGCGGCGCAACGGGCGAAGAGGCGAAAACTGCCAGTGAATTCTGTCCCAAAACCTCATGAGCAGTAACTGCCAGAAAAGTACTATCAACACCCCCTGAGTAAGCGACGAGAACCGTTCCCATCTCACGGAGGGTCTTCTTTAGTTGATCTAATTTATCTTCAATATTATTTTTCATCGCTACGCTCTCCACTTTTCCCCAGATTAATTAATCCAGCCATATAGCCTGCGCCAAAACCGTTATCGATATTGACGACTGCGATACCGGGTGCGCAGCTATTAAGCATTGTTAGCAACGCCGCCAGACCGTTAAAACTGGCGCCGTACCCAACACTGGTTGGGACCGCTATAATCGGCACGGAAACCAGCCCGCCAAGTACACTGGGCAATGCGCCTTCCATACCGGCGACCACGACCAGGACATTAGCTTGGCGCACCTGGGGCAATTTATCCAGTAACCGATGAAGGCCAGCCACGCCCACATCAAATATTTTATCCACCTTGTTGCCCATTAATTCTGCAGTAACTGCCGCTTCTTCGGCAACGGGGATATCTGCTGTTCCTCCGGTAACAATTACCACTCCCGGTTTCAAGGCTCTCTTTTGTTGACGATTCACTACAATTGTCCTGGATGCCTGATTATAAACAGCATCTGAGATTTTCCCGATAACAGCCTTATACACTTCCGGACTGGCATGAGTAACCAGAATTTTGCTGGAATGGGCAACCAACCCCTCCGCAATAATTACGATTTGCTCAACTGTTTTGCCCCGCCCGAAAATTACCTCAGGGAATCCCGTTCGTATATTGCGGTGGTGGTCTATTTTAGCAAAGCTAAGGTCTTCGTAAGGTAAGATGCTCAACTCCCGCAATGCATCTTCAGTAGATATAGCGCCGGATTTTACTTTATCCAGTGTGTCCAAAAGCCATTCTTTTGTTCCCTTACTATCTGAGGAGTTGTTATTTTTTTGCATTAGGCGATACCTTTAATATTATTTGAAGCCGGAAATGCTGCAAGCGTAAGTTTGTTAGAACAATTTTAACCGAATCATTTAATTATCACAACCATATATTGAAAGCAACTGTCTACTTAATATAGTATTTTAAGTGTTTGTAACCTTTGTCGGGGTAACACCACGGACTATTGCTTACCTATTCAAGCAAAGACAGACGTCGTGCTGATAGGGTTGAGTACTTTGCACGCCATCAGATGATTTTTGCTATGTCTTTGCAAGTGGTTAGTGGGCCATTCGGAACAGTTCCCGAACTTCTGTTTGAGAAGAAGCAATTTATCCCGGCGCTTCAGCAACTCATCATAAACAAGCTACAACCATATGGGTTCTCTAATGCCTAAACGGAGAGACCAGACTTGAGCAAATCAATGTCCATTTGGAACACATGCAATTCCCCAACACCTAGAAAGCTAACGATTCATGTTATAATATTTTCAGAATCTGGAAGGAGGTGAGAGCAATGGCTGAGTTGCGCCGTATTCAATTCACCTGAGTTTGAACCAGCAGACTCGGTGCAAGTTTTGCATCGGTCAGCTGCTCAGCGAACCTCCGACTATCTAGGGCTAGGGGGATTGCCGTGTTTTAGGTAATTCTCTCTAATATAGAAACGTGAACGATGGTACGGAGGTTTTCCAACCATCGTTTTTTTATTTTAGAAAAATATTGAAGGAGTTACTTTTTAATGGCGAATGAAAATGTCCAGATGTGGACCGAATTAAATATAGACTTGAAATCACATGATATGCTTCTGAATGCCTTAGGACCGATTTTTCAGGAAGTGTACCTGTCTCAGAAAAACCGTCCAACGGGAATGGGTTTTTACGATTTTGTGGTAGGTGATATCCACGGTATACGCGTAAAAGAACTGAGAGAACACGCCAAAAATGGGGGTAAAGTAGTAGCGACATACTGTGTCTTTGTTCCCGAAGAACTTGTTTGGGCGGCCGATGCCATCCCGGTCGGTCTATGTGCTGGCACCCAATTTTCTGTCCCTATCGCAGAAGAAGTGCTTCCCCGTAATACTTGTGCTCTCATCAAATCATCCTTCGGTTTTAAGCTGGGACGTGTGTGTCCTTATGTCCAGGCCAGCCACCTGATCGTCGGTGAAACTACCTGCGACGGTAAAAAGAAAATGTTTGAGATGCTCGGCCAATTACAGCCGGTCTATGTCATGGAAGTCCCCAATAAAAAGACCGAGCGCAGCCGCCAGCTCTGGCACGGCGAAGTACTAGCTTTCAAAGATGTTATTGAGAAATTGACCGGGAACAAGATTACAGCGAAAAAGCTTGGGGAAGCAATCGATTTGGTTAACCAGCGCCGTCTTGCGCTGCAGCGGCTTTATAATCTCCGCAAAGTCAGACCTGTACCTATCAGCGGTAAGGATGCTCTATTGGCAACCCAGGTATCTTTTTATGATGATGCCAAACGGGATACCCAGATGTTGAATACTTTGTGTGATGAACTGGACAAGAGAGTCGCCGCCGGTCAGGGCGTCGCCCCGAAAAATGCGCCCCGCATCCTGATATCGGGCAGTCCGATGGCTATCCCCAATTGGAAGCTACACCATATCGTCGAATCAGCCGGTGCAGTCGTGGTTTGTGAGGAATCCTGCACTGGGACACGCTTCTTCAGCGATTTAGTGAAATCCATGGAGAATAATCTCGATGCACAACTGAAGGCAATTGCCGACCGTTACATGAACATACATTGCGCCTGTTTTACCCCTAATGATGAGCGTCCAGACGATGTGGTCAGACTCGCCAAAGAATATCAGGCTGATGGAGTAATCCATTATAATCTCCAGTTCTGCCACACCTATGCCAATGAAGCTGTCAAAATGGAAAAGCGTCTTGAGAAGGAAGGTATCCCCTTATTACGAATTGAGACTGATTACAGCGATGAAGATGCCGGACAGTTGAGGACCAGGATTGAAGCCTTTTTGGAGATGATACGAAAGTGATTTCCATAGGATTGGACGTCGGTTCCAGAACGATCAAGATGGTGACCTTCGATATCACCATCAAGGAAGCGGCTGTGATTGAGACGGGAGCTAACCCTCTGCGGCGTTGCCAGGAACTGATGTCGGGAAGAAATTGTGAGCGAATGGTGGTGACCGGTTACGGTCGCCACCTCGTCGCTCCGGCATTGGGAGGTGAAATCGTTTCTGAAATCAGGGCTTTCGCAATTGGGGCACGAAACTTATATCCTGATTGCCGTACCGTAATAGATATCGGAGGCCAGGACTGTAAGGTTATATCGCTCTCAGACTATGGAGAGATACAAAAATTCGAGATGAATGACCGCTGCGCAGCTGGGACGGGCAAGTTTCTGGAGATTATGGCGAACACTCTGGAGGTAAAAATATCCGAGTTGGGTAAACTCGCCTTGAAAGCTTCTAGAACAGTTCAAATCAACAGCTTGTGTACTGTGTTTGCTGAGTCGGAAGTAGTTTCGCTTATCGCGCGAGGAGAAGAAGCTAGCCCTATAGCTCTAGGATTACATGATGCCATAGCGACACGTATTGCTACTATGGCGCGTAGAGTAGGGATTAAAGAAAGAGTTGTTTTCGCCGGTGGAGCCGCCCTTAACCAATGTCTTTATCGCTTGGTTGGGGACAAATTAGGTATGGGGTTAACAGTACCCCCTGAACCACAGACAATCGGAGCGGTAGGTGCCGCCATTCTAGCTCAGAGATTACGTTCTGACAGTTCGGTATAAAAAAGATTGTTTTAAAAAACACAATGGAGGTCTTACATGGCAAAGAAAACTTTTCTTATCCAATCGGAAGGGCTGGGAAGAGGAGAAGAGCAGTTGGGTTCGTTACTGATGGCAAATTTTCTTCGTTTATTGGGAGAAAGTAAGGAGAAGCCGGAGAGCATCGTGTTTTGGAATACGGGAGTTCGCCTGGTCTGCGAAGGTTCGAAGGTGCTGGATCATCTGAAACGACTTGAAGCACAGGGCGTCACAATTCTAGCCTGCACCACTTGCCTTGAGTATTTAGACTTGAAGGACAAGATGGTAGTTGGAAAACCAACGACTATGGTTAAGTCTATTGAGTCGATGTTTGGCGGCAATATTGTCACGTTGTAGAAAGAGCTCAGTTTTCTAGGCTTAACTCTTTTTGTAAAGGGGCGATATCGCTCTGAATCTGGCAACCGATCGCCGAAAGACCTCGAGAACCCTGTCAATGTCTTCCGCGGTTGTCAGACTACCTGTCGTGAAACGCTAGCAAAATGTAATGCTGGAAGCCCATCTTGGCAGAACCTGTGATCACAACCATCGTTTTGGAATTAGCATCATTCATAACTACCCTCCAGCAATCATCATAAAACGCGGGCCTTCATAAATGACCAGTTCCTTAGCTCCCTTTTCGTCCTGGTATTGCATTATTTCAGCCAATTTTGTCCATGAATTGATTTGACTACCGTTGACAATGCGCATGATGCTAGGGTTGTCCCATTTCCATGTTTTAGCTTCAGCCGGTTCACAGGTACTCTGCTTACCAGTTTCCATATCGATAATTTTTAGTTTTATTTTAGGTTCAAAGGCATTTTCCTTGACTTTATTTGGTATCACCGACCATGGTTCTAACAACCCTTTAATTTTATCGAAACCGGCTGAATCTAATTTTCTGTCTGTATTGACATTATC
>CAVWFD010000018.1:0-538611 GCA_963754195.1 uncultured Chloroflexia bacterium | reverse complement strand
AGGTAAAGAATAAATGGCAAAGTTTAACCGCAAGGTATCTCGCGTCAGGCGGCACACGCGCATCAGAGCCAGGGTACAGGGAACAGAATCCAGACCCCGTCTGTGTGTGTTTCGTAGCTTGACCAACATCTATTCTCAGGTGATTGATGATACTAAGGGATTAACACTGGTATCTGCGTCTTCGCTCGATGAGGAGATTAAAAATGCAGCCGGTGATAAGAAAAAAACAGAGGTTTCCAAATTGGTTGGGGCTCTGGTAGCTAAAAGAGCCAAAGAAAAAGGCATCACTCAGGTAGCGTTTGACCGCGGCGGATTCAGATTTCACGGCAGAGTAAAGGCTTTGGCCGACGCTGCGCGTGAACAGGGATTGAAGTTCTAAAGAAAAATAAAATCAGGATTGATGAGTATGGCGTTAATCAGTAAAATAGACCCGGCGGAACTGGCACTAACAGATAAAATGGTATATGTGAACCGTGTTGCCAAAGTAGTAAAGGGCGGCAAACGGATGAGCTTCAGTGTACTGGTGGTTACAGGTGATGGTGTCGGGCACGTTGGGGTTGGACTTGGTAAAGCAAATGAGGTGCCCGTAGCGATTAATAAAGCTAATGCCAGCGCTCGTAAAAATCTGGTTACTGTGCGCATGGCCGGGACAACCATTCCTCATGAAATAGAATTGAAAATGGGATCAGCCCGGATTTTACTCAAACCTGCTGCACCTGGTACCGGTATCATTGCCGGCGGTAGTATGCGTGTAGTGCTTGAGTTAGCCGGCATCAAAGATGTATTGACCAAATCATTGGGTACATCTAATAAAACTAATGTGGCTCGTGCTACAGTTCTTGCTTTAAGCAGACTGAAGAACCCGGCGGAAGAAATCGCCAAACGGAAACCGCCTGTTCAGCAAACTGGGGAGGTGGTGACCAGTGGCTAAATTATGTATTACTTGGGTCAAAAGCGGTATCGGTTATGAAGAAGACCAGAAGCGGACATTGAAAGCTTTGGGATTTCATCGTTTAAATGAGAAAGTAACTCACGATGATTCAATGGCAATTAGAGGGATGATTAATAAAGTCAGACATCTGGTGAAAGTGGAGGAAGTAAGTTGATAAGACTGGATACACTTTCTTCCGCACCCGGCTCTAGAAAAGGCAAGAAAAGAGTTGGGCGTGGTGACGGAAGCCGAAAAGGTAGTTTTTCCGGACGTGGCTGCAAGGGACAGAAAGGTCGCGCTGGATTTAGAATGAAGCCGGGTTTCGAGGGCGGACAATTACCCATTATCAAGCGTTTACCCAGCCAACGCGGCTTTACCAATATCTTTAAAACAGAATATGATGTAGTCAATATCGGTCAGCTGAGTGTTTTCGAAGCAGGGACCGAAGTTGATATTGTAAAGTTGATCACCGCCGGTTTGGTGAAAACCGGGCAAAATCTTGTAAAGATACTTGGGGATGGCGAAATTGATCGTCCTCTGACTGTTAAAGCGGATAAGTTTACTGCCACCGCTAAAGCTAAAATTGAAGCAGCTGGCGGCAAAGTAGTCGAGGAGGTACCAGATGAAGCCCCGGCAGAGTAGGCCCAGGCTTATTCAGGCAATGGTTGACGCATTCCGCCTGCCGGATTTGCGAAAACGGATTTTAATCACTTTCGGATTGCTGATCGCATTCCGTTTTATCGCGCATATTCCATTACCAGGGGTGAACCCGACTGCTCTGGCGGATCTATTTAAAAGCAACGCTATGCTTGGTATGCTGGATATGTTCAGCGGCGGAGCTTTACGTAACTTCAGTGTAGCGGCAATGGGTGTTTATCCCTATATTACTTCCACTATTATCATTCAATTGATGCAGCCGGTAATTCCAGCTCTACAGAGAATGTCTCAGGAAGGTGAAGCCGGCCAGAATAAAGTAAACCGCATCAGCCACTGGTTGACGATTCCGTTAGCAGGTATCTCCGGCTACGGTCAGATTATTCTCCTTCAGCGTGAAGGAGCTATTGCTGCTGCCGGGCCGTTGGCAATGGTAGCGATGGTGGCATCCCTTATCGCGGGCACCGTATTTCTGGTTTGGCTTGGCGAATTAATCACTGAGTACGGTATCGGTAATGGTATCTCTATTATCATTTTTGCCGGTATCGTTACCGGTTACCCGGCAATGTTCGGCAGCCTTGGTTTGGCATGGAGTCAGAATGCAATTGGTGTATTCATCTTCGGCCTGATTTTATTGGCTACTATCGTATTCATCGTTCTTTTCACCGAGGCACACCGCCGCATCCCTGTTCAATATGCACGCACAACTTTCCGCGGCGGACGTATGTACCGTCAGACCGGTGGGACGCACATTCCGTTGAGAGTAAATACGGCCGGCATGATACCGTTGATATTCTCCATGTCGCTGGTTGTTTTCCCCGGTATGATCGCCAGCTTTTTCATGAATCCGGCTGGCACGACGCCTAATATTGCCAATGCCATTTATAACATCTTTAACTCAGGTACCGCTTTACCGTTGGGGATGGTGTATTGGATATTGTATTTCCTGCTGACCATTGCGGCTTCGTTCTTCTATACGATGGTTATTTTCCAACAGCAGGATCTGCCGGGTACTTTACAGCGTCAGGGAGGGTTTATTCCCGGTATCAGACCTGGGAAAAATACCGAATCGTTCCTGAATAACGTTATCAATCGTATTACACTCGCAGGCTCGCTCTTTCTTGGAATCGTGGCTATTATACCATTCATTTCCCGTGGTGTGACTAACGTGCAGACAGTGCAATTGTCCAGTGTCGGTTTAATCATTGTCGTTGGTGTCGTATTGGATACCATGAAACAGATGGAAGCACAGTTAACAATGCGGCGTTATGAAGGGTTCATTAAGTAGGAGAATAGTTTAAGTGTACATAGTATTTCTCGGCGCTCCGGGAGCAGGTAAAGGAACACAGGCAGCAGAAGTGGCGAAGACGTTAAAACTCTCCCACATTGCCACCGGTGATATGTTCCGTGATGCACAGAAAAAGGGTACCAAGTTGGCGTTAGAAGCTAAAACTTATATGGACAAAGGCATGCTGGTGCCTGATGAGATAACCATCAAAATGGTACTGGAAAGAATTTCTGCGCCGGATTGTAAGAACGGCGTTATCTTCGATGGTTTTCCCCGTAATCTGGCGCAGGCTCAAGCTCTGGATAAAGCGATGGGCGAGCAGTCTAAAGCCATCGACAAAGTGGTATATATTAAAGTCTCGGAAGAAGAATTATTAACAAGACTGGGTGGACGCTGGATTTGCCGTCAGTGTCAAACACCTTATCATGAAGTCGCTTCACCGTCTAAGGTTAAAGGAAAATGCGATAAATGCAACGGTGAACTCTACCAGCGTTCCGATGACGTACCGGCAACGATTAAAGAAAGGCTGAAAGTATTTTTTGCACAGACAGCGCCTTTGATCGATTATTACACTAAAACCGGTAAATTATTGGAAGTGAATGGCGAAGGCAGCATGGATGAAATCAAGCAGAGGATATTGGATGCCATCGGGAAGAAAAGTACCCGAAGGGGTTAAAGATGGGCATTATCATCAAGTCCGACGCAGAAATTGCAATAATGAGGGAGGCGGGCAGGATAACTGAAAAAGTATTAGAAGTACTGGCATCGAGTGTGCAGCCGGGTATGCGTACGGCAGAATTGGATGCCATCGCTGAGAAAGAGGTCAAAGCGTTGGGAGCGGTGTCCTCTTTCAAAGGGTACAAAGGTTATCCGGCAAGTTTGTGTGTATCGATAAATGACGAGATCGTCCACGGCATTCCAGGCAAGAAAACCTTGTTGGATGGAGATATCGTATCGTTAGATTTTGGTGTTATTTATAAGGGATTTCAGGGAGACGCCGCCAGAACGGTAGCGGTGGGGAATATCAGCCCTGAAGCCCGTAAATTGATAGAAGTGACGGAGGGAGCATTAAAAGCCGGGATTAAAGCGGCAAATAAAGGCAACAGGTTGGGAGATATCTCTGCTGCTATTGAAGAATATGCTGAATCCCGCGGCTATTCGGTAGTGCGTGAATACACCGGACATGGAATCGGCAGAAATATGCATGAAGACCCCCAGATACCGAATACTACAAAATCGGTGCTGGGTATGATGAGAGGAACAGGGCCGGTATTACAGAAGGGGATGACTCTCGCGATCGAACCCATGGTAAATATCGGGAGTTGGGAAACGAAAGTTGATGGCGATGGTTGGCTGGTAAGAACCAGGGATGGTAGTCTGTCAGCCCATTTTGAAGATACAATTGCCATTACAGATGGCAAGCCTGAGGTGCTTACCAGTGCTTAGTTAAGGAGACTATGGCAAAGAAAGAGACTATTGAAGTTGAAGGGGTTGTGGTAGAGTCTCTACCGAATGCGATGTTCCATGTGGAACTGGCGAACGGTCATAAGGTGCTGGCGCATATCTCGGGCAAAATGAGAGTCAATTATATTAGAATATTACCGGGTGATAGAGTATTAATAGAACTGTCTCCGTATGATTTAAGTCGGGGCAGAGTAACCTATCGGTTTAAATAAAGAGGGAAAAATGAAAGTTGGTTCTTCAGTCAAACCAAGATGTGAAAAGTGCAAGGTTATCAAGCGCCATGGTGTGGTCAGGGTTATTTGCACTCGCGCCAAGCACAAGCAGAGGCAAGGTTAGTCTTTTGTTATCTAGGGAGGGAAGAAAATGCCGCGTATCGCAGGTGTAGATATACCAAGAGGAAAACAGATACTGTATTCGTTACAGTATATACATGGTATTGGCCCCACCTTGAGCCATAAGATATTGGCTCAAGTAGGTATCAGTCCGGAAGTCAAAGCAGATGAACTCACGGAAGGAGAGGTCAATAAGATCCGTGAGCTTATCGATAAAGAATATACGGTAGAAGGTGAACTTCGCAAAGAAGTTAACCTCAATATTAAACGTCTGATGGAAATCGGCTCTTATCGCGGTACCAGACACCGCCGGAATTTGCCATCCAGAGGACAGCGGACGCGCACAAATGCGCGTACACAACGTGGTGTCAAGAAGACCGTAGCCGGCAGAGGTAAGAAGCGCGGCGCGACGAAGAAGTAAATCATAGTTCTGATGGGAGGTAATAATGCCAGCAGGTAAAAAAGGAAAAACGAGAAAGAAAGAACGAAAGGTAATTCCTTCTGGACGTGCCTTTATACAGTCCAGTTTTAATAATACAGTAGTAACACTCACTGACCCGGAGGGAAACGTTCTCTCTTGGGGAAGCTCGGGCACAGCCGGGTTTAAAGGTTCGCGTAAAGGCACGCCTTATGCTGCACAATTAGCAGCTCAGGATGCAGTGAAAAAAGCGGCGAGCTACGGTTTACGTCAGGTGGATGTATTCGTAAAAGGTCCTGGAAGCGGACGGGAAGCGGCGATTCGCGCTTTACAGAGCTCTGGACTGGCGATATCCAGCATCAAAGACATCACGCCTATCCCGCACAACGGCTGTCGTCCTCCCAAGAGAAGAAGGGTATAAGGATATAAAATATGGCAAGACATCTAGAAGCAAATTGTCAGTTATGTCGCCGTTGCGGTGACAAATTAATGCTCAAGGGAAACCGGTGCATGACGCCTAAATGTGTCATGGAACGACGGCACAAGACGGCTACCGTAGGCAGCAGAGGACGCCGGCGTCGTGTTTCTGAACGTGGAACACAGTTGATAGAAAAGCAAAAAGCGCGTTATATCTATGGATTATACGAGCGACAGTTCCGGCGTTTCTATGGAATAGCAGCAAAGCAGCCTGGTATTACCGGTGATAATCTCAAGGTAATGCTGGAGAGACGGCTCGATAATGTTGTATATCGGTTAGGATTTGCTGATTCCCGTCCCCAAGCACGCCAATTAGTGCTTCATGGACATATTTTAGTTAATGGGCACAGGGTGAATGTGCCTTCCTATTTAACCAGTGAAGGCGAGACGGTCGCCTGCAGAGAGGCGAGTTTGAAAAAGGAATATTTCAAAAAGCTAGCTGAGGAAATCAAATCCAGAACTGTCCCCGTCTGGCTTACTCTGGATAGAGCTAAACTCGTCGGGCAAGTGGTAACACTGCCGGTCCCCGATGAAACTATTGCTCAATTTGATGGTAAAAGCATCGTTGAGTACTACTCGCGGTAAGGAGGTATGGATTTGACTCTGTCGGTAGTACCTAAAATTCAAATTGTTGAAACTAGAGAAAACTTCGCAAGGTTCGTGATTGAGCCACTCGAGAAGGGCTTCGGCATTACTCTGGGTAATTCGCTAAGACGGATTATGCTTGGACATCTCCCGGGAGCTGCGATCACCCGTGTTAAAATCGATGGCATTCAGCACGAATTCTCGGCTATTCCAAACGTAAAGGAAGATGTGATTGAGTTCCTGCTTAATGTCAAAGCAATCAGGCTGAAACCCATCACCAACACACCTGGAAAACTAATCCTGGATGTCACCAACGAAGGAAAAGTCACCGCCGCCGATATTAAAACATCGGCTGACTTCGAGATTACAAATCCCGAAGCCTATTTAGCGAGTCTCAACTCATCGGATGCTAAACTCTATGTTGAGTTCGATGTTGAGATCGGGAGCGGTTTCAAGCAGGCTGAGGCGGCTGATAATTTACCGGTCGGTGTTATGCCGGTTGATGCTATCTTCACTCCTACGCGCAAGGTAAATTATACTATCGAACCGGTGCATGTAGGCCGAGAGGTTACGCTGGAAAGGCTGTACCTCGAGATCTGGACCGACGGTACGATAGAAGCGGCCGATGCTTTGTGTCAGAGCGCCAGGATGTTGAGTGACTTGCTTTTTCCCTTTACTAATTTTGGTAAAGTCACGGAAGCACAGCCCGAAAAGACCATCACTGAATCGTCTATTCCCGAAGAATTGTCCAATATGCCTGTAGAACAATTGAACCTCTCCGTGCGCACAATGAACTGTCTGCGGCGCGGTAATATTCAGACAGTAGGAGAAGTGGTCGGTAAAGGCGAGAAGGGATTGATGACGTTGCGTAACTTCGGCGTAAAGTCACTTCAGGAATTAGATGATCGCCTGGGCGAATTGGGTCTAAAACTGATTCAGTCCGAGAATGCGGGTGAGACCGCGGAAAATGAAGCGGAAAAAGACGAAGAAGCGGAATCTTAGTAGTATCGATTAAAACTACATATGGATATAGGTGAATGTTATGGCACGTAAATTGATAATGCACAGTAGAAGGCTGACCCGATCATCGGGCGCGAGAAAAGCTTTATACCGGAATCTGGTAACGGATTTATTAGGGTATGAAAAGATAACCACCACCGAAGCCAAAGCTAAAGCAATCCGTGGTGTCGCGGAAAAAATGATAACCCTGGGGAAAAAGGGCGATCTTCATGCCCGGCGACAGGCGCTTTCTTTTATTTATGGCAAAAAGACTACCGATAAAGTGTTTGATGAGCTGGCGAAACGGTATGCGGATCGCAAAGGCGGCTATACGCGCATGGTTAAACTGGGCGCCAGACTGGGCGACGGCGCACCGATTGTTCAAGTTGAGTTGGTGAAATAATGACACTGACGATGACTGCTCCTGAAATCGGGCAGAGTCTGAAAACAACAAAGCGGCTGGCGTTAGTGCTGGAATATGATGGCACTAATTATTTTGGTTTCCAGTGGCAGGCAAATGCTCCCAGTATTCAGGGCGCAATCGAGAGTGCTTTGGAGAAGCTCACCGGCGAGAAAATCAGGGTATTAGGTTCCAGCCGGACGGACACGGGAGTTCATGCCAGAGGACAGGTTGTCAGTTTCGATACCGGTTCTTCTCACCAGATCGAGGCGTTTGTTCACGGACTAAATTATCATCTACCCGAGGATATCGCTGTAAAATCAGCCTATCAGGTTAATGATACATTCATGGTACGGAGTATGGCGACCAGCCGTGAATACAGTTATTCGATTCTGAACAGTCAGACTCGCTCTCCGATTACGGCGAGATTCGCACACCGTGTAGATGATGAACTGGATGTCGAGGCGATGAATCGGGTATGCCGGATGCTGGTCGGTATACATGATTTTGCTTCATTTGCCAGTAATGTCGGTGATGAACCGGAGAAAAGTACTGTCAGACAGGTGTATCAGGCGAGAGTAACACGCGATGCAGACATGGTTGTCTTTAACATAGTAGCTAATGCTTTTGTACGACATCAAATACGCAGCACTGCTGGTGCTTTGGTGCAGGTGGGTTTGAACAAGCTAAGTGAGGCTGAATTTATCAGTTTGCTCGAAGCGAAAAAAGTCGGCCTGGCAGGCCCAACCCTCCCGGCTTGTGGTCTGTGTTTGATGAGGGTAAATTACCATTGTGCGTTTGAGGAAATGAAATGATGAAAACTGTAAGTGTCAAAGCTGGTGATATTAAAAGAGAATGGCATACAATCGATGCTTCGGAAGAGGTTCTTGGTAAACTGGCTACCCGTGCAGCTAATTTACTGATGGGCAAACACAAGCCGCTATTCTCCCGGAATGCAGATGTGGGCGACTTCGTTGTTGTCACTAATGCCGCTAAAATTCAGGTTACGGGTAATAAAACAGGGCAGAAGCTCTATCACAGTCATTCGGGGTATCCGCACGGGTTAAAAACCGTCACTCTGGAGAAAATGATGACAACCTTCCCGGAGAGAGTAATCGAACATGCCGTAAAAGGAATGTTGCCCAAGAATCACCTGAATGCTAAAATGATGAAGCGACTCAGAGTTTATAAGGGCGCAGCTCTTAAAACGGTCGCCAAAGCCAAAACGGCCGTAGCGGAAAAAACGGAAACGGCGGCAGAGTCAAAAAAGTAAAATACAAGTAGATTTGTCTTCAGAGATAAAGGGAGGTTTCCTTGGAGGATCAGGCTTATTTTTATGGGACGGGGAGACGCAAGACGGCAATAGCCCGTGTCAAGATAATGCCGGGGAGAGGGGCGATTGTCATCAATGGCATACCTTATGAGGAGCTATTGACTCGTATCGAACATCGCGTGATGATAACCAAACCATTGATTGTTACTGAAAATCTCGGTAAATTCAATGTCGTGGTTACAACTATCGGCGGCGGAACAGCCGGGCAGGCCGGGGCTATCTCGATGGGTATTGCCAGAGCGTTATTGAAAGCCAATGCGGAAAACAGGCTTAAACTTAAAAGAAACGGTCTGTTAACTCGCGACTCACGCGCTAAAGAGAGAAAGAAAGCCGGCTTGAGAAAAGCCCGCAAGGCGCCGCAATATACAAAACGTTAGAAAATTTCCCCGATTCGAAGCTATTTTTCAGATTCTCACCGGCAATGGTGAGAATCTGTTGTTATAGTCACCTGGTTGGAGTGCAGAATGGTTAACCCATCATTGGCAATGACCATGCGTTCCATTGGTATTTTCCCTGAGTGAGCCAAGATTGGAAAATAGCACATTACATAATATCTACTATAGGCTTTTAAAACATTATGGACCTCAATATTGGTGGCCGGGAGATAGTCCGTTTGAGGTAATAGTTGGCGCTATACTAACGCAGTCTGCTGCCTGGCAGAATGTGGAAAAAGCGATTACTAACCTGAAAAATTGTGGGATGATGTCTCCTTCTGCCCTCAGGGATATATCCACTGACAAACTCGCTAAGCTTATCCATCCCACCGGTTACTACAATGCCAAGGCTCTTAAGCTAACAGCCTTTGTACGTTGGTTAGGTGCGTCCTGCGGGGATGACCTTAATAAACTGTTTACTCTTGATACAGATACGTTACGGCGGCAGCTTCTGGATGTCTACGGTATCGGGCCGGAAACAGCTGATTCCATATTGCTTTATGCCGGAAGTAAACCGGTCTTTGTTATCGATGCCTATACCCGACGTATCATCAGTCGACTCGGATTAACGCCGGAAAAGGACAATTATGATACTTATCAGAAACTATTTATTAGACAGGTGCCGCAAGACATAGGACTTTTTAATGAATATCACGCTCTGCTGGTCCGGCATGGCAAAGATGCTTGTCGGAAACAACCCATGTGTGGTGATTGCTGCCTGCGGGAAATCTGCCGTTTCCATTCGGATGCATGAGGGAGTTCAAGAGGCTTCGGGCTAAAATTCATATCAATTCCTTTTGTCATTCCTGCGGATGACCGAAGACTATAGTACTTACGAAGTAATGTGTATTTTTAAGGAAAATGTACAGGAATCTATAGTTAATCCCTATGTATCTCTCCTTCTTTGCGGGACTAAAGCCTTTTTCGAAAGGGAGAGCTTTGAATTTTGGACGGGAGTATTTCTATTTTATGCACTTCTACTCAATACTATTATCTGAACGCTGATAGCTGCTCGCTCGTCGATATTTAAAGCGCCCGGCTTATCGCGATTCCGGCTTTGGTTAACCCGGCGGCCCCTCCCTGGTAAACCATATACCGTTCTTGCCACTTCGGTTCAAACTTGACTTTAAATTGCCGCATCCCTTTTGCAGATACAAACCAATCGAAATGTTCCTACAATTGATGCAGGGCTTTCTCCAGAAGTGTCGCTTCCGGACTTTCTCCGACTCCTGCTAGTGGAGCCAGACCGAAATTGAGTGAGACATAACCCTCTTTTTGCATCGTTAGCATTAGCTCCATAAAAAGGAAGTCCATAATTCCCCAATGCAGACCGGGGCGATGCCGCATCATGTCAAAATTCGCTTCGCCTTTAAGATAAGAGGGGACTTCATTTACAAAAGCCATGACTCGATTTTCCTCATTCCGGACAACGAACAGGGGACAACTAGCCAGATAATGGGTGTCAAAATGCCCCTGGAAAAAACCAAACTCACGGTGTTTGGGTAGCTTGAGCCACTCTTTCGAAACCCCTGATATTTCATTGATAAGAGCAGGCGAGTGAGGCGGCATGTACCGCATTGCGTGGTAGCCTTCTCCTTCGAGTTTGCGGCGTATATAACGGAAATATTTCTTCTTCGAAGTGTTTGTGCTAAATTGTGTCAGGTCGATAGTCGCCTCTTCCCCGATTTTCAAAACCGAAAAACCAAGCTTTTGGAATGTCGGGATTGCTTCCGGCACGAGAAAACAGGCCGACCAGCCGTTATCAACACAATATTGTGAAAAGGCAGTTAGTGTGCTCTCCATTTCCTCATCCGGGCCAATTGTATCTCCCAACGCCAAAGCGACTGAAGCTATTACTCTGTACGCAATAAACGTATTACCGCTTTTGGGGAAAAAGTATGTTTTATCTGCCCATACTTTAAAGTAATCATATGTCGAGTGGCCATATTTTTTAAGAAGAGCCTGAGCTTTTTCTCGCTCGTGAGGCAAAGTTTCAATCCGGTAAACCACTGGACGGAAAAGGCTGTAAAAAGCAAATCCCCCTGTAACGACGCCTAAAATATTCAGGGAGCGTAAAAACCATCGGGCGTAAGTTGTTTGTGCCACCAGGTCGTTATTACCTGTCAAACTGAACTCGCGTAATGTCCTGATGAAGGAATCCAGGACGGAAAAACTTATACCATAATCGCGTTTGTCCAGCAACCAGAAACCGACGGTACCATACATCAGGGCAAATACTATACTGAATCCTAAAAGACCGAAACCCTGCAATAGACTACGAGATCCGGTACGCACCGTAAATCGTTCGCGAAAAGAAATCAGGAGCACTAATGTAATTGCCGGTGATATGGCGGTATACCAGAGGTGCCAATGGAAAATGTGCAATACAAATGATAATGCAATGCTAAAGGTAGCTACCCACCAGGCTGCGCGACGGCGTTGTAGTAAATGGATAGACAGGTATAAAAGCATAAATCCGAGGACCAGGGTCAATGAACGATTTAGATAATACGCTCCGAAAGGTAATAATGTCCTGAAATGTCTCGGTTCGACAGTGGAACGAGTTAGCATTATTTGGATAACACTGGCTATCCCATTAAGGAAGGTAACGAATGCTACAAGCCAGATGGGCCAGAATTGTTTAAACCGATCAACCAGGACGATTTTTTTAGATTGGAAATTATTACCCACTTCTATCCATTATACTACCGGTCGTGAGTAAATGGTATCTCAATACTACGGCTAATCATATGTTATAATTAGCGCACATAAAGGGGAAATAGTGCAGGACTCATCGAGTGTGTTGGAAGAATTAAAACCGGTTCGAATATATCTTGGTTTAGGCTCAAACATGGGAGACCGACAGCAGAATCTACAAAATGCGCTTTCTTTATTATCTCAGCAGGTACGGCTCATGGTAATTTCTCCCGTATACGATACTGCTCCGGTAGGCAATATTAAACAAATGCGTTTTCTCAATTTAGTTTGTGAAGCCTATACATTGATGAAGCCGCTGGAACTGTTGATTACCGTAAAGGAAATCGAGAAGACTTTAGGCAGAGAACCGGGATCACATAATGACCCTCGTCCAATCGACATTGATATGCTTCTGTATGGAAATGAGATAGTGAATACTACGGGGCTTGTTATCCCCCATCCGAGGATGACCGAAAGGGCTTTTGTACTGGCGCCTTTAGCGGATATCGCCTCTGATCTGATACACCCGGTATCCGGAAAAAGAATAAAAGAACTGTTAGAAGCCTTGAAAATCAGTACTGACGATGTTGTCAGGTGCAAAAATATTTGAGGTGAATTATGTATGAAATAGCTGTGGAAATGGATTTTGATGCCGCTCATTTTCTAAGGGGTTATCAGGGGAAGTGTGAAAATTTACACGGGCATCGTTTTAAAGTAGTAGCTTCGGTTAAAGGAAGCAAGCTGGATGAAATCGGTCTTGCTTTTGATTTTACTTTGCTCAAGAAACATCTTGGAGAAATAATAGCGAAATACGATCACACTAATCTGAATAATGTGCCGCCCTTTAACCGGATAAATCCGTCTTCCGAAAACATTGCCGCTAGCATCTACAAAGCACTAAAGAAAGAAATGGCAGGTGCGCCGGTGTCACTTACCAGTATCGAAGTATGGGAATCACCACAAAGCCGGGTGGTCTATCGCCCTGACTAACTCTTTATTTCTGGAGGCAGCAGGTTGGGGATAGTGTCTAGGATTGGATAGCGCACATTACATTTACTGCAGAACAAGGAACCGCTGACGACTTCATTTCCGGTTTCTTTCTCAGTCGTGAGAGTCAGCTTTCCCTTACATACGGGACATACCAGGATATTCATTAAATCTTTTTTCATAATTAATTAAAAAGTATAGCATAATGAGAGCCATTATTACATATTAAGCGATATAATATTAAAAGATGATTTCTTTAATAGTACTTGCTCTTGTTTTCCTCTTGATTATCGTCCGGCGGATCGGTAAATTACGCTTTCAGATATGGCAAATTATGACATTGGGAGCCATTGCTGTTTTAGCCACTCTGCAAATCTCACCGCTGAAAGCCTTGAAATCCATTAATCTGGATGTAGTATTTTTCCTGTTCGGCATGTTCATAGTGGGAGAAGCGCTGGAGGCCAGCGGTTATTTATCGTATCTCTCGTACAAGCTTTTCCGCCGGGCAAAATCGCTGGATAGTCTGGTGCTTATTATTTTATTCGGCATGGGGTTAATGTCTGCTTTTCTGATGAATGATACGCTGGCAATTATCGGCACACCGGTTGTCTTGTTGCTGGCGAGAAAAGCGGATACTTCGCCTAAAATATTATTACTGGCACTGGCTTTTGCTATCACAATAGGTAGCGCGACCAGTCCTATCGGGAATCCCCAGAACTTGCTTATCGCCGTTAACGGCAATGTTGCTAACCCGTTCATCACTTTCTTCCGCTATCTCTTGATACCGACACTGATTAATCTTCTAGCAGCTTATCTGTTACTGCGGCTTTACTATCGTAAACAATTTAACCGTAACGAAATAATCGACCATCCGGAGCCGATCAAAGACCCCAAACTGGCGCTTCTGTCCCGGGTATCTCTGGTTTTATTATTTATCTTGGTATTAGCTAAGATTGTTACTGTATTTGCCGGCTTGAAGATTGATTTCAGGCTGACATATATTGCTCTGACGGCAGCTTTGCCGATTATTCTCTTTAGCCCTAAAAGATTTACTATCATTCGCAAGATTGATTGGTCCACACTGCTCTTTTTCGCGGCGATGTTCATTCTGATGGCAAGCGTGTGGAATTCAGGTATTTTCCAGAAGGTGATTAATTCCACGAACCTGCAACTGACTTCGGTGCCGGTGATTATGGGTATCAGTATCGTTTTAAGTCAGTTTATTTCTAATGTGCCTTTGGTGGCACTCTATCTGCCGATGCTGATGCAAATGGGTGTGGGTACCGCGGGGTTGATGGCATTAGCGGCGGGGAGTACCATTGCCGGTAATTTTTCAATACTGGGAGCTGCCAGCAACGTCATCATCATTCAAAATGCAGAACAGAAATCGAAAGAGACGTTAACCTTCTGGGAATTTGTCCGGATTGGTGTGCCGTTGACGATAATCAACATTTTAGTCTACTGGCTGTTTTTTACCATCTTAAGATAGTGGTGTTTAGCTAAGCCGGGGATGGCGAGGTTGTAACTCGTTTTTTAGCCGTCGCTGGTCTATTTAGTGTATGAAGATTACCCGATAGTGACTGATGATTTGGTCATTTTTTAACCGGGTTTTGCCTCGTAATAACGGTACCTATGGCCGATTTTCTGCCGATGTGCACCATGGCCGGGTCGAAAGTCCTGTCCCATTCTTCTGGATGGTAGAGGAGTGGTTGTCTATTAGATATTCACATTGACTCCCGCTTTGAAATTAACCTCACGGGATAAAGCCGACTGATTTTTATAATTTCCCCACAACTTCAGGATGATAGAAGATAGGTTGTCTGGTAACTTGGCTGTCACCGCCGGTTCTCATGGTTGTGGCATTAAGCACCATCGATTGCTTGAGATAATCACCCCATTTTTGGGAATCGTAGAAAATACCGCTACGCGCAGTTTTTACACGATCGATTGCTTTTGCTTCATCAATGGCTGTTTGATTCATAAATCTTGCCCAGGCTTCAGGATCATGAAGCAGTCCCTTGCGCGCCGGTTTCAAGTCTTCCGTCATTCTGACATCAGCTTTCACGGCTTGATTCATCATTCTTTCCCAGGCTTCAGGATCGTATAGAAGTCCTTTCCGGCCTGATTTCGAGTTTTCTGATATTCCGGTATCAGTTTGTATCATTTGATTTGTAATTGATGCCCATGCTTCTGGGTTACGGATTAGCCCTTCCCGTACCAGTTGTGAATCGGATTCCATCAGAACAGAGGTTTGTTGCATATAATGATCCCAGGCTTTTTTATTGTGGTAAAGCCCGCTTTTGCTGGTTTCCTCGTCATTTGCTTGAATAGCTGACGTCCGAAGGTTTGAATTCTGTCCCATATAGCTAGACCATTGCTGAGGATTGTAATAAAGTCCTGCGGGTTTAGGTGTAATTTTGTTTACTGCCTGGCCGATAATATTGCCGAATACGGCCACCGGTTTGGTGAAACGCGACCATACTTCCGGATGATAATAGAGGCCCTGACGAGTGGGGTAATTAACATAGGCCAGTTCCCGTGCCAGCTCTTCATGTACAATTGCGTCCGGGATACCGCCGGGTTTGAGTTTAGGCAACATTAATCGGACAACTGCCATGCGTAGTATCGCTGAAACAAGTAACATCCCCAGTATCTGGCTTCCGAAAACATGGAACATACTGCTCAACAGTAAAGCACTCGCTAGTGTGCCCAAGGCCGCCGAAAAAGTCGTCAGGCTCCGGTAATAGGCAATGTAGTGTAATCTCTGTTCAGGTAGAGTGGATTTGTAAATGAAGGTCTGAGTACTAAGGTCAAACGCTGCCCAGACTATCCCTGAGAAAAGTTGCGCTATGCAGAGGAAGATAATATTCCCTCCGGAGAACAACCACAAGATCGGAACGAAAGGAATAAGATGCGAAGCTACTCCCAGCACTCGGAGACTGCCGGATTTATCAACCTGTTTCCCCCAGAAGCCAAGGCTGAGAACGCGGGCCACATATTCACAGGATATAACCAGGGTATATGTCATAAAGGTAAATTTCAAACTGCTTATCAGATAGACAGACAACAACGGGCTGCTTAAATTTACAGCAAAATTGAAGAGAGCGGCAAATAGGATAAATGTGCCCAGATGCTCTTTTCTTGCCCCTTTTAAAAAACTCCCAAAAGAGATTTTCGGAGCGGTCTGAGGTTTGTCTGTAGTGGGTGGGGAGTGGATGCTACTATATAGAAAAGTGCTTGCCAGTGATGCTAAAAAAGCAATCGAAAGAACGATTGCAAACCCTCTTCCTATATTTCCGGTGGATTTGAACAAAGTGAAACCCATGATATTGAAAGCAACGAGATAAAAAATACCGGCAATAGCTGAACGCCAGCTAAGATAACGGCCCATTTTATCAGACGGGACAATGTTAGCTACCCAGTTATCACGTAAAGGTCCCATTAGTGCCGCCGGGACAAGCCCAAAAATCCACAAACCGATAAGCAACATCGGGTTTATATTTTTAAAGAAGATGAACACAAAGATGATAGGAATCCAAGTGAAGGAATTGACGATTGCCATCAAGACAACGGTTCTCTTCATCGGTGTCTTCCCTTCAACCAGAGAAGGCACTTTGATAAGCAAGAGTGCCAGAATTAGGTTTGTTATCGTGCTTAGAAAAGCGACAGTGGAGCCGCCGGCACCGGCAGCAATGAGAGATGGTGATTGGTAAGCAACCCCGGCGCTTTCCGCCGATATGGCGGCTGCCTCGGCATGAAAAAGAGCCAGGCTGTTATCTTTTTTATCTTTACCACGATTGGGAAATATCTTCATAAAAGTACTTTTCCGGAATTGTTAGAAAATAAATTTAGAGCTAGAATCCGGAATTTCCACATTGTAAGGTGGGGATTAGTCAAAAAATAGACGAAAAATCGCTGCAGTCAGGTTATTTCTTATCCGGTGCATATGACATTGCAGCGGAAACAACTAACCAAACAGAGATGTTTTTCTCAAGAATTCTTAGAAAACGAGTATGACATCAAAAACAGTGAATCCCATTAGATGCCAATTAACTCGCTTACGGCTGCCGACTGAGCGTAAAAGAATATTGATAATACGGGTTTGTCTCAACTATTTCATAAAATTTATTTCTAATACTGTGGCTTACGGTATTGAACGCAATTTATTTAATCAGCAGCCTTATTTCACCAGTGCGCCACAATCATATTTCATTATCAAACTTATTAATCTTCACCAAAGCGGTAATCTGAGAACTAGACCCGCGTATATTCCTTTAAATATATGCTCAGAGACAAGCCATTAATCAATTTTTTGACCAACCACTTGCCTCCTTCTAATTATGTATTATACCAACGTTATGACAAATTGCAATACCTTTGAAGCTAAAATATTGTGGCTTTTTTATTGATAAAATTACATCTCACTAGAAGTCCGTCGACGGATTAAGTCACAGATTTGTAATTTTATTCCTCCACGTTTTATAACTATTTAACTGTAAATCAAGGATAATGTATTCGGGGTACAAATTTAACGAGTGACACTCAAATTGTTTCGTAAATAATACGGACAAGTGCAAAATATATATAAACAAGAAAATATATATTAAAAAGGTGTCTCATAAATGAATAAAAATTCACCTGACTTATTGGCAGTATTTTCGTTATGTAGTATAATAAGGGAACTTTAAAAGGCAATCTCTTTAATACCGGTATGTTTTTCGGAAGGAGGCTATAATGACAAAAAGCAAAAAGTTCTTTGTCATTCTAATTGCAGTTCTGCTCGTGGCGATGGCGATACTAGTTCCTGTATTACCGGCATTTGCGGGAACGCCATATTCAGTAACGCTATCATCTTATTCGGGAGCTCCAGGCACGGCACTTTATGTGTATGCGACGCCGACTTCTACGTTTACTGGCGGCACATATGCAGTCAACTTCTCAACCATCACTTTAACGAGTGTCATAGTAGGTGCCGGCGCTTCAAGCATAAGTACGTATTTCGGCGTCCCTATTTTACCCAGAGGTTCGTATAATATTACAATCACACCCCCTGCAGGAGATACTCAAAATATTCCGTATCCGTCTTTTGTAATCACGCCTCAAATTACGCTTGGTACAACATCAGGACATATCGGCGACCGGCTTACTATTAGCGGTAACGGTTTTGCCGCGAATAATACGATTACAATTTATTTTGATGGTATTCCACAGACCCCGGTATCCGCAATTACTACCGACGCATATGGGGAATTTGCTAATGCAGCAATTATTGTGCCCTCTATGCAGGGAGGAAGTCATACTGTAACCGCTTTGGATAGTATCGGATCATCTCCCGGCGTAGCTTATAGCATCAGTTCCAGTATGACGTTATCTGCCACGACGGGGACGGTCGGGTCTACAATAGCAGTGTCAGTTACCGGATTCGCCGCGAATACGACGCCGTCCTTCCTGATTGATGGCACTGCAGTCACTGTTAGTGTCAGAACTGATGCCTACGGAAGTCTCAGTAATGTTTCGGTAGTCATTCCTCCTCTCTCTGCAGGAAGTCATACCCTGACTGTCCAGGATACGGCGGGCCATCTCTTGAGCTCCAGTTTCTCGGTAACTTCCACAATGACGATTAACCCTACATCCGGCCCTGTTGATACCAGCGTTACCGTTACAGGCGCCGGTTTTCAAGCTTCGAGACCGATTGCTATTACCTATGATGGGGTACCTATTACCGCCTCTTCATCTCCTACGACTATTGGCTCGAATGGCAGTTTCACAATTGGTTTTAAAGTTCCAGCTGGCGCAAGTGGTGTCCATGTTATCAAAGCTAGTGACGGCGTAAATTCGGGCTCCGCTAATTTTACCAGTTCATTGACGGCTTCTGTGAATGTAACAGACGAGCCTAATGTAACAAGCGGGCCTGTGGGAACGTCAGTTACAGCCAATGGAACGGGATTTAAAAGTAATGCAAGTATTACTATCATTTACAATGGCATTCAAGCAGGAACTGCCATTACCGATGCCAAGGGTAATTTAGCGACAACTTTTAAGATTAATGCCGCTCCTACCGGATCGCACGTTCTCGTCATCACCGACGGGACGAATACGCAGTCATTCTCTTTTACCGTTACTCCCACAGCTACTATCGACTCGACGAAAGGTACCATCGGCAGCAGTATTAATGTCAGCGGCTCAGGTTTCAACGCAACACAAGGTATAACCGTAAAATATGACGATGCCCAGATTGCTACCAGTTCCACCGATGAAAATGGGACTTTTACAGTGACTTTTAAAGCTCCTGTGAGTAAAGGCGGTGCTCATACGATTACAGTCTCGGATGGTACGAATACCAAGACCTTCGATTACGTTATTGATGCGACCCCTCCGCCAACTCCCGTACTTTCGCTACCTGCGAATATGACCAGGGGGGATAAAATACCGACCCTATCATGGCAAGATGTAACAGACGCAAACGGTGGAATTGTTTATACCTTACAGCTTTCCAAGGATATTGGGTTCAATTCAATTCTTCTGGAGAAAGATGGATTGACTACTTCCACATATACTTTTGCTCAGACGGAAGCATTACAATCGGCGAGTAAAAAAGCTCCTTATTATTGGAGAGTGAAAGCGACCGATGCTGCATCTAACGTAAGTGCGTGGTCAACACCCTACAGCTTCTTTGTCGGTTTTGTAATGCCGAATTGGGGATATTACACCATAGGAGGAGTTGTGGCAGTGATGCTCATGGTTGGTGGTTTCCTCTTGGGGAGCCGGTTTGGTCGTCGGCATTAATTAAGGTTATTGGAAATGAAAAAGAGCTTATGCTTTTTATAAGCATAAGCTCTTTTTGTAATGTGACGATTACTTAAAGTTTACGAAAGCTAACCATCTGTTGAAAATCGATCAATCCGCTCTCGCTATTGTTTTCTACTGCGATGCCTGCTTCAGCCACAGCCGCCATCGGATTCAAGCCACCTAAAAACACCATCCCCACGCGGTTAAGTCTCCCCGGTATTTGACAGATGGACTCACTGGTATTCCCGAGTCGATACACTCCTTTGATTCCAGCTTCTTTCATCTCAGCGATTTTATCGCTGACAAAAGCTCTCGCCGGCGCGGGTATCTCCCGGAAATTCGCCAATATCCTACCTCTGCCGGTTTTAGCTGCTTCTCGGACATTGGTCATTCTAGCACGGATGTATTGTTCTGATGGATCCAGGGATGTGCCACTGTAATAGATTATCGCCACAAAACGTTCGGGATCCGGATTCCTTAATTCCAATACCCCGCCGAATTTAGATTCGATGGGCACGCCTGATTTCGATAAAACGCCGTTAACCACAATACTACAGATAGTCCCGATACCTATTTTCCCTGCCGGAACGACAACAGTCCCGAGTTTCTCTCCCGGATAAGCTATGCCGATGAGATCACTGACACAAAAACCAGATTTATAAACCTCCCCGAAAACGGTAAGTGCCTCTTTGAGTTTACTCTTATCGATTATTGATGTATTGATAGGGACCAAACCTCTGCGTGTCTTAGGATCGAAAGTCGTTTGGAATGCAAGTGTTTCGAGTTTTTCGAGAACAAACCCGACGTGCTCGGGTGCCAGCGCTATTTTTAATTCTTCCAGACCCTGAGAGGTCAGCATCCGTCCGTCTCTGCCGAACGGTTGTGTATGACCGCGCTCGTCTGTGATTCTCAGGTGATATCTTACTGCTCTTTCGCTAAGAAAAATTCCATGACGCTCCAGCTCCCTCGCGATTGTGATAGAGCCGAGCGGTTCGGACGATTCATTTAGCACTTTCAGAATAGCGATTATTTTTCGCTCTGTATCGGGAGACGAACCCTGTACCATTTCCTTGAAACCTCGAAAACCGTAACATAAACGGCTACATTATAAACAATATTACCATTCTTTGAAAAGACTGGTCAGTGGTAGTCTCCGGTCACGTCCAAAAGCACGACTTGTTATCTTGACGCCTGGAGGGGCCTGGCGGCGTTTGTACTCACTACGGTCGACGAGTTTCGCTGCTTTCTGTACAATAGTTTTTTCGAACCCCAGCGCTACGATCTGGTCTACCGATTTATCTTCCTCGACATACGCCGTTAGAATCGGATCCAGTACCTCATAAGGAGGGAGACTATCGACGTCTTTTTGGTCGGGTCTCAGTTCCGCCGACGGTGGTTTGTTGATGATGGGAGCAGGTATCAGATCGTCGCCGGCTTGTTCATTGCGGTATCTTACGAGCTTGTATACCAGCGTTTTGGGGACATCTTTGATAACCGCAAAACCGCCGGCCATATCACCGTAAAGAGTGGTATAACCGGTTGCCATTTCACTTTTATTGCCGGTGGTCAGCACCAGCCAACCGAATTTATTGGAAAGCGCCATTAACAGATTACCTCTGACGCGAGCTTGCAGATTCTCTTCCGCACTATCAGGTTTAGTACCGGTAAATGACTCCGTGAGTGTGTCCAGATAGGCTTGGAATGGTTTTTCAATAGAAATAGTTTGTAACTTAATGCCTAGGTTTTTAACTAATGCTTTAGTATCGGTCACACTGCCGGTGGAGGAAAATCGTGACGGCATTGAGATTCCGATGACATTTTCTTTTCCCAACGCATCGACGGCAATAGTCGCGACTAACGCTGAATCAACTCCGCCGGAAAGGCCGATGACTACCTTTTTAAAACCATTTTTATGGATATAATCCCTGGTTCCCAGGACTAATGCCCGGTAGACTTCAGCTACTGAATCCAACATAGGCGCCGGACTGAATTCAAGCGGTGGTTTCGGAGAGGGTGAAGGAATTTGCGACACCAGTGTTTTAGTTTGGTGCCATAGGTTTTTTTCAAGTATGGGCGATTCCTTCCGCCATCTGGGATCATGGAGCCGTGCCCGAAAGACCGACTCAATATCAAGGTCGGCCACAACGATGTCTTCCTCAAATTGCTTTCCGCGGGCAATCAGATTGCCGTGTTCGTCAAATACCAGGCTATGTCCGTCAAAGACTAGTTCATCCTGTCCGCCTACCAGATTGTTGTATGCAAAAATAGATACCGTATCGGAAGCACGGGTGGCAATCATTTTTTCACGGGATTCGCCTTTACCAGCCTGATATGGAGAAGCGCTGATATTAATGATAACTTCAGCACCGGCGTATGCCTGCACGGTGGCAGGCCCTGCTTCATACCAGATATCTTCGCAAATGTTAATGCCGATGCCGATACCGTTGACTACATAGACCGGACATTCGTTACCCGCGCGGAAGTAGCGGTTTTCGTCGAAAACGCCGTAATTCGGCAGGAAAATTTTATGATATGTACCGACGAGCTTTCGGTCTGAAATCACCGCGGCGGCATTGTAAATATCGCCATCGGAATCAACAAATCCCACGACTATCGTAATTCCGGTCGAGGCTGCAACAATTTTCTGAAGCGATTGCAGATTTGCCTGAATAAATTGAGGCTTGAACAATAGGTCTTCCGGAGGATAACCGCAAATAGCAAGTTCTGGGAGTGTAACAACATCCGCCTTAAACGTGCGGGCAGTGTCCATCGCTCCCAGAATTTTATTTACGTTGCCGTCAAAATCACCGACCGTGGTGTTAATCTGCGCCATCGCAATTCTAAGTCGGCGCATACATTACCTCCCTTTTTCGGGGAAAGATGAACGGTCTATTACAGCATCGGTAAGTATCTATCAAGCTCATATTTCGAGACGTGAATACGATACTCATTCCATTCTATCTTCTTGTTTTCGATAAATGCATTGAAGACATGGTCGCCCAGCGCTTTTCTCACCAGCTCGCTCTTTTCCGTCAGAGCGATAGCGTCTGCCAGACTGGCCGGCAAAGTATTGATGCCGCGCGCTTTGCGCTCTTTTTCCGTCATCTGATAAACGTTTTCCTCGACCGGTTCGGGTGGTTCTAATCCGTCTTCGATGCCTTTTAATCCGGCAGCAAGCATAACGCTGAAGCAAAGGTAGGGATTGCAAGCAGGATCGGGTGAGCGTAGTTCAATTCTCGTGGCCTTTTCTTTACCCGGACGGTATTCCGGGACCCGAATCAGGTCGGAGCGGTTGCGCTTGGCCCATGATAGATAGACGGGAGCTTCATAACCGGGAACCAATCGTTTGTAGGAGTTAATCCATTGGTTATTGACCGCTGTAATTTCCGGTGCGTATTTTAATAAACCGGCGATATAATTACGGGCCAGTTTGGACAGATAATATTTTCCTTTTGCGTCAAAGAAGGCATTCCGGTCTCCTTTAAAGAGGGACTGGTGAACATGCATACCGCTGCCGTTAATACCAAAGACCGGTTTGGGCATAAAGGTAGCGTAAGCACCCTGATTGATAGCAATCTGTTTGACCACCAGGCGGTAGGTCATTACATTATCGGCCATTGTCAGTGCATCCGTATAACGCATGTCGATTTCATGCTGGCTGGGGGCTACTTCATGATGGGAATATTCAATACCGATGCCCATTTTTTCCAGAGTGATCACGGTATTACGGCGCAAGTCGGTGGCGGCATCCATGGGAGTCAGGTCGAAATAACCGCCGGAATCCAGCGTTTCCGTGCTCTTGGAATCTTTAAAATAGAAGAATTCCAATTCGGGCCCGACATAAAAAGTGAAGCCTAAATCAGCTGCTTTCTTTAGATTTCGTTTGAGGACGTATCTGGGGTCGCCTTCAAAAGGCTCACCGCCGGGTTTCTGGATATCGCAGAACATCCGGGCAACAGCATTGTGTTCAAGGGGCCGCCAAGGCAGAATCTGGAAAGTATCGGGGTCGGGTTTGGCCACCATGTCGCTTTCATCGATGCGGGCAAAACCCTCGATCGAGGAACCATCGAAGCCCATCCCTTCCTCCAATGCCCCTTCCAGTTCATCGATACCGATGGCAAAGCTTTTCAGCACTCCGAGGATGTCGGTAAACCACAGTCTGATGAATCTGACATCGTTTTCCTTTGCCATCTTGAGAACATATTCTTTGCTCTCTGTATTCATACCTTTCTTTGGCACTGTCGTAAACCCCCTTTTTTATTTATAGCTTAGGCAGCATTATTGCCGGAATCACTAATTCTTGCCTTCCTGATTATAGCATTAATGTAAATGATAGTACTGTGCCGTCATTCAATTCAAATTAATTTTATCGATTACGCGATTTAGACTGCGTTAGTACCGGAATCACCGGTACGTACGCGGATTGCATTTTCGATAGGGATGATAAAAATTTTACCGTCGCCCATTTCCCCGGTCCGGGCTCCCCGGATAATAGCATTCACTGCCGGAGATACATCTTCATCCATCACTACTACTTCGATTTTCAGTTTCGGTAGAAAATCAAGCCGGTATTCCTTGGAACCCCATTTGATAGGAACACCTTTCTGTTTCCCCCGACCGCTAACTTCGGTGACGGTCATGCCGTGGTAACCCAAAGATTCCAGCAATAATTTAACCGGTTCCAGTTTTTCTTCACGAATTATCGCTTCAATTTTCTTCATCTCAAGTTGCCTCCGTATGCACGTTCCCCATGTTGCGAAATATCCAAGCCTACAGATTCCTCGGTGGGAGAGACCCTCAGCCCGATGATTTTGTTCACAAATTTACCGAGTATCCACGTCATGATAAAGGCAAAAGCTGAAACACTGATTACGCCGATAAACTGTATTAAAAGCTGTTTCGGGTTACCATAGATGAGGCCGTTCTTTCCGGCCGGATTGACGGCGGCGCTGCAGAAAATACCGGTAGCCAAGGCGCCCCAAGTGCCGCCCATGCCGTGTACCGCCCACACGTCCAGAGATTCATCGATGCCGGTTTTAGCACGGAAAAGCATCATATGATAACAAAGTAGCGAAACCCCCGCTCCGATGGGGATGGCCATAATGGGTTGGACGAAACCAGCCGCTGGGGTAATCGCTACCAGTCCTGCGACCGCGCCGGTAACAACCCCGAGCAATGATGGTCGGCGGTAAATCCAACTTAATATCATCCAGACAAAAGCGGCCGTGGCTGCCGAGAGATTGGTAGCGACGAAAGCGCTGGATGCCAGCCCGCCGGAAGTAAGCGCGCTGCCCGCGTTAAAACCAAACCACCCGAACCAGAGCATACCGGCACCGAGTGCGACCATCGGGATGTTACCCGGTTCCATGGGTTCTTTCTCTTTGAATCCTTTCCGCGGACCCAGCAAAAGCGCCAGAGAAAGCGCGGAAACACCGGCGGCAATGTGCACCACTGTGCCTCCGGCGAAGTCAAGTGCACCCAGTTTATTTAACCAGCCGCCGCTACCCCAGACCCAATGTGCTACCGGAAGGTAAACAAGAGTAAACCACAGCACTGAGAATATTGTCAGTGCACTGAATTTAATGCGCTCCACGACCGCTCCGGTAATCAGAGCGACGGTGATGATGGCGAACATCCCCTGGAAAGCCATAAACGCCAGTTGCGGAATAGTGGTGGCGTAAACTGAAGACGGTGTTTGTCCGACGCCGATCAATCCGAAGAAATTAAATCCGCCGATAAGGCCCGCATGATCCGGTCCGAAAGCTAAACTATAACCGTATAAAACCCATAATACACTGATAAGTCCCAGACAGGCGAAACTCATCATGATAGTGGATAGGAAGTTCTTTCTTCTAACTAATCCACCGTAGAAGAATGCCAGTCCGGGGGTCATAAACAGGACCATTGCTGCTGAAACCAGCATCCACGCGGTATCTGCGTAGTTGATAGACATCTGTTCCCCCTTTATTTATAGATGTCTCTACTTTACAGGGAGAATATTACAGCAGTATTTCGTGAATATTAAATATATGTTTCGTGAGTGGGATATTATATCGGGGAGCTATTTTTTAATAAAACGGTACCCGATATTTCGAACTGTTTCGATATAGATATGAGAGGCGTCTTCAATTTTACTACGGAGTCGACGTATATGCACATCGACCGTCCTGTCTCCGCCGAAATAGTCTTCGCTCCATACCTGGTTCAGTAAAGTATCGCGGGTAAATACTCTGCCGGGATGACTGGTGAGAAATTTTAATAATTCATATTCTTTAAATGTCAGTGAAACCAGCTTCCCATCTACATAAACCTCATATTTTTCGGGGTCGATGACAATGCCGGCTGTCCTGATTTGTTCAGTGGAGGAATCGGATTCCTTTTTTGTTAACCGGTTTATTCTTGCTGCTATTTCTTTTATTACATAAGGAGCAATAATAAAATCATCGACATAATCGCCGAGACCATCTAGCTTTTCCAGGGGAACAATAGCAATCACGGGTAAATTCTTCTCGTCGTGGAGATGGCGGCACAATATTTCGATTTCAGGCGAGCCGTTGAATTCTATCAGCAGAATGTTCACAGTGTGTTTTGTGATATATTCTTTCGACTCATCACTGTCTACGATTGAGCAATGAAAACCGGAGTTTTTTAATTCCCGGCATATATTCGCTGTCTCATCGTTTTGGTCGGCAATCAGAACTATGTTCAGCAAGATTTTACTCTCCGCCGTGGTTAATATTGGTTGTAAAGCAAAATTTATTCTTTACATTATCGTATTATATCTGAAATGGCAAGTAAATGCTCTATTTAGCCTCGTGTCCCTTATTATCAGAATGGAATTAAGCAACATTTAGCCCCAAAACGGATATTACTTGCGGATTGACGTGTTATCTTGCTAGAGTAATGGTATCAATCAACAGATTTGGAGTAATTGATATGGAAGAAAAACTCCCCCGGAAAACAGAAAAACCATGGGGTTATGAACTATTGTATGCGCATACCCCCCTATATGTTGGCAAGGTGATTTTTGTCAAAAAAGGCTTCCGGCTAAGCCTCCAATATCATAAAGAGAAAGACGAAAGCATGTATCTGTTAAAGGGTAAAGTACTGTTTAGTGTGCAGCCGCAGAATGGTAAAATGACCGAAACTGTGGGAGAACAGGGTTTTTGTCTGCATCTTCCTCCGATGATGATTCACCGCGTGGAAGCGTTGGAAGATGCCACGATTCTGGAGGTCTCAACTCCACAGCTGAGTGATGTGGTGAGACTGCAGGATGATTACGGGCGGACTAAATAACCGCGGGTTAATACAACCCCATAATAAAACCACGTTTGGCGCTATTATTCGCAAAAATAGTATTAATCTATTTTTTTAGTTCAGAAGTGCAATTAGGACAACGCGTAGCGTTGATGTTAATTTTTGAGTAACAATAGGGGCATTCCTTTGTGGTTGGGGTAACTGGGGCATCTGTTTTCTTCGGTGCTTGCATCCGGGCAATCGGACGGACGATACAAAAGAATATTACTGCCGCAACTATCAGGAAAGCAATGACTGTATTGATAAATTGCCCATAGTTAATGGTAACGGCGTTGGCCGCCTGTGCAGCAGCTAAAGAAGCATAAGGGCCAATGGGCGTACCTTGTTTGATAACGATGAGCATGTTCGCAAAATCAATTTTCCCTAATGCTAAGCCGATAGGCGGTGTAATGATATCTTTAACGAGAGAAGTGACGATAGTTCCAAATGCAGCGCCGATAATGATACCCACTGCCATATCGACGACGTTGCCCTTCATAATGAACGCCTTAAAGTCTTTCAACATATCAGCCTCTCCTTTAAAATAAATAGCCTTAATATGGAGAATAATATTTAAACGGAGAAGGTAATCAGATAATATCGGGCTAATTATTCAGGTTTAACAAGTGAGTAGCCAATCCCCGCGGTGGTCATGATTAATTTTGGCTCCCCGGGGTCGTCCTCTACTTTTTCACGTAAGCGGCGTACATACACTTTAAGGCTGTTGGCGGCATCCGGATAATCATTTCCCCAAACTGCCTCTGCCAGGCTGGTATATGTAACAACGTGACCGCAGTTATGCATGAGATGATGGAGAATTCTTCTTTCGGTATTGGTTAATCGAATTTCCTTTTCTCCATACAGAAGCCTGCCGGTATTGGGGTCGAGCGATAAGGGACCGCAAACCAGCGTTTCCTCTCCCTGCTCCTGGAAAGTAGTATAACGGCGGAGTAAAGCCTGCACGCGGGACAGTAATTCCAGTTTCCGGAATGGTTTTATCATATAGTCATCAGCGCCGTATTCCAGAGCTTTAACTACATCATCTTCGTCCGAACGGACGGTTAAAACAAGCACAGGGACTACAGAGAAAAGGCGGACTCTTTTCAGCACTTCATACCCACTGATATCAGGAAGGCCAAGGTCAAGGACAACCAGGTCCGGTTTTTCCGTCTCCACCATATCCACACCTCTTTCCCCGAGGTGGGTAGCCACAACTTTAGCGTCCGGCCAACGGATTTGGACAGTGACCCCAATCGCTGCTGAGATTTCCGGGTTATCCTCAATTATCAGCACTTTCATTAGCTTTCCCTCTTTTTAGCAATATCCTTTCCCTGACTGGAAATGACAGGAATTGAGAAACTGAATTTGCTACCTACCCCTTTCTGACTACTCACCCAAATCATACCGCCGTGTAATTCAACCAGTGTCTTGGAAAGCTTAAGCCCCAGCCCCAATCCTTTTTGATGCTCGTTAGCCTCACCCAATCGTACATATGGCAGAAAGACCTTGCTCATTTTATCGGCATCAATACCACTGCCTGTATCTTCAACCTCCACTACCAGGTTATTATCATTCCTTTTACCTCTTATCGTAATCTTACCTTTTTCCGGAGTGAATTTAGTAGCGTTATTTAAAAGATTACGTAAGACCTGTCTTAAACGAACCTCATCACCCATAATATGAGGCAAAACGGGCGGTAAGTCAAGTGCCAATGTTTGCTGACGATGCTGGATTAACGGGGTCATTTCCTCAGAAATTTGCCGTATTAAGGATACCGGGTCGATTTCTTCCATATTTAATCGGAGAATACCGACTTCTCCTTTCGCCATGTCTAGGAGATCGTCAAGCCGGTCGTTCATATCGGTCGCCCCGCGATAAATGTTTTTAGCCAGACTTAGCCATGGCTCCTCTTTAATGCCCTCGGTCAGCAGTTCACTGGAAGATAGAATCGGAGTTATCGGGGTTTTTAGTTCATGCGCTAACTCCCGGGTATAATCGGCGCGTTTATTCATCTCGGCTTCCAGTGATTTCCGTAGTATCAGTTCTTTTGTTTTTTGTTCTTCGATAATTGTGAGCATGTTGTTAATATTCTCGGCAAAATCTGAAAATTCATCTTTACCATCTATTTTCATGCGAGACGAAATATCACCGCTGGTGCTGATCTTTTTAATGTCCTTGTTGATGTTCTTGATGCGGGATAGCGTTATTCTGTTCTGTGTCAGGATGGCAATTATCCCTGCGATTATCGCACAAGCAATTAATATCGATATTATAAACATAGCGCTCTCACGACCTTTGTTATAAAGGTCGTGAGTAAAATCTGCCTTTAGTATTAGGGCAGGGTTTCCATTGATATCATTTATCAGGGTATAACCGGAAATTGTTGTACTATTTTGGGGTATAACAATAACTGATTCCTTGGATGTCATTTGCTGATAGGCTTTAGTGAAATCAGCCGGTGTTTGAGATCCGCTTACGGGGTAGATAGTTATTGGGGAGAGAGATGTATCTGTGAGGTATTTTATCTCTCTGCTATCTAAATATCGTGCCATCGTAAGCACGCCGTCAGCAGGCCCTAAGCCGGTGCTCGTCAGTACCGGGCAGGAGGCAATTAGCATGGGACCTTCCGGTAAGACAACAATTCCACCAATACCGTTACTGGAAGCAAGTGATGATTTGATTAAATTACTAGTTGCAAGTAAAGTTTTGAAACTTTGTGGTACTTCTATTAAAACTTGTTTGTTTTTATCATAGGCTTTACCGTATAGAAATTTACCCTGTGTATCTGTTAATACAATAGCATCGATCTATAACGATTTAAATGTTGAAGGACCTATGTTCTGATCAACGTATGTTGAATTAAGGTTGGCGGCGAAGGTGTAAGTATCATCCCAGAATGCCCAATCGGAGGTGTTTCCTTCCAACCATGTAATTCGATTATTTAATACCGATATTACGCGTTGAACCCCTGCTTGAGTCTCTTCCCGTTCAAGTTTAACGTAACTGGCGATTAAGATGTACTGGGTAAGAAAATAGGTAGCTATGAGCAGCACAGCCAACACAACACCCATTATTATTAATGTTTTCTTGCGCAGTGACACTCTCTATTTATCTCCCCAGATTTTATCAATTTCAGGGATAGTGGTATGTGTATAATTATAAACTATATCGTAATAGATTTGTTAGTAGTCTCAAAAGTGACAAATGAGTACTAAAATATCATAGGTTAATGAACCAGTTATGTCAAGATTGGCTTGAATCTCAATATTAACGTAAAATCAGTGCTATCGGGCAGTGATCCGAACCGGTTACGTCTTGCATAATATATGAATTCTCCACGCGGTCGATTAAATTTTCAGTAACGAAAAAGTAATCGATTCTCCAGCCTACATTCCTCTCCCTGGCTCGGCTCTTCATATCCCACCATGTATATTGCCCCGGTTCTTTATGAAAATGGCGGAAAATATCGATATAACCACTTGATAGTAATTTGTCCAGCCAGGCCCTTTCAATCGGCAAAAAACCGGATATCTTTTCATTTTCTTTTGGACGCGCAAGATCGATTTCTTGATGGGCGGTATTCACATCGCCACAGATGATCAGTTTTTCTCCTTTAAGACGTAATGGTTCGATAAAACTGAAAAAAGCATTATAAAAATCTATCTTATATTTCAATCTTTCAGCGTTTTGTTTACCGTTCGGGAAGTAAACATTACATAATGTTATATCAGAGTGGATAGAAATAATTACCCTGCCTTCGGCATCGAATTCCGGCATACCAAAGCCGTTTTGCACTTTGAGGGGTGTCTCTTTGGTGAATGTTGCAACTCCGGAATAGCCTTTTCTTTCGGGATAATTCCAGTAGACCTGATAACCATCCGGCTCTAACAAGTCTTTGGTCAGATTATCAGGGCTGGCTTTAGTTTCTTGTAGGCAAAGGATGTCCGGCGATTCTTTTTTAAGCCATTCCAGAAAACCCTTCCGTGCAACTGCCCGAATACCGTTAACGTTCCAGCATAATATTTTCGTGCCCATTTTTAATGCTCGCAGAATATTTAATTTTCATAAGCATATTATCTCTATCAGATGGAGGTGTCAACTATATGATGAAGAGGAAATTACTTGACATTAATTTACACTGCCCGTAGACTTTGATTAGGGCTGGTTGTTCTCTCCTGTGGAGTACATAAACATATGTTAGTAATTCTTGATTATGGCGCCGGAAATATCGGCAGCGTGCAAAGAGCTTGCGCAGAAACGGGGATACAATCTGTCATTACCGCTAACCCCGCGGATTTGAAAAAAGCGGAACGGATCATTTTTCCTGGAGTCGGCGCTGCGCCTGCGGCGATGGAGAATCTGATACGGACCGGTCTCGCGGAAGCGTTAAAACAGGTCTTCTTATCGGGGACTCCGATATTGGGTATTTGCCTGGGTGCACAGGTCGTCCTCGATAGTTCTGAAGAGGGAGACACGCCGTGCCTGGGACTTATCCCTGGCAGGACGGTGCGTTTTAAAATCAAAGATAAATCTCTTAAAATTCCACAGATCGGCTGGAATACCGTAAAAATACTTCAGCCTCACCCCTTACTGGAAGGCATCGATAAAGAGGATGAGTTTTATTTTGTGCACTCTTATTATCCGCGACCGGTAATGAAAGATAATATTTATGCCGTGTCTGATTACGGCGGGGAGTTTTGTTGCGCGGTTGGCAATAAAAACCTCTTTGCCGTCCAATTTCACCCGGAAAAAAGCGGACGTTTTGGACTAAGCATGCTGCAGCGTTTCGCCAAATGGGATGGTAAAAATCCTATGAATCCGGGAGAAAAAGGCAAGTAAATTATGTTGAGCAAACGACTGATAGTATGTCTGGACGTCCGTGAAGGCAAACTCGCTAAGAGTGTAAAATTTGTGGATACGAAAGACATCGGCGATCCGGTGGCGAAAGCGCGCCAGTATTACATAGACGGGGCGGATGAATTGGTCTTCTATGATATTAACGCCTCGCGGGCTAATCGGGATATCACCCTTAAATTTGTGGAAGCGGTAGCGTCACAGATATTCATTCCTTTCTCGGTTGGCGGCGGCATCCGTTCTGTGGAAGATGCTACTAAATTAAGGCTGGCTGGCGCTGAAAAGGTGAACGTAAATTCCGCTGCTGTTAAAAGAAAAGAGCTTATCTCGGAAATTTCCAGTGCCATCGGCGCGCAGAGTACTGTGCTTTCAATGGACGTGAAAAAAACGGTCAGGACAAAGGAAATTCCCTCAGGTTACGAGATCGTGATTAACGACGGCACAGTTATCACGGGTCGGGATGCAATCGAGTGGGCGAAAACCGGTGAGAAACTTGGTGCCGGTGAGTTAGTGGTCAATTCGATTGATGCCGACGGCACCAAAGACGGCTACGAATTAACCCTCACGCGCATGATTGCCGATTCCGTCGGCATTCCGGTTATTGCATCCGGTGGCGCCGGCAAACCGGAACATCTTTACGAAGCATTTGCCGTTGGTCATGCCGATGCGGCTCTGGTGGCTTCTATTGTGCATTACGGTGAATACACTTGCGGCCAGCTAAAAGATTACCTGAATGGTCGCGGTATAAAAGTACGCACCCGTTTTTAATCATAGTTAAAAGATTATCTGCCATCAATTCGCCGACAGGAAATACATCTACTATATTAATACCTGAGTATTTAAATAAAGCTTTGAAGCGGCAGATTATCATATCAGTTCTGCCAGTAGACATGTGGATTCATCTCTTTTTCAAGTGAATGTTCTCTTCAGTTGTATTGACAAAGGCCGGCAGATTCTGCGATTATTAAAGTGCACGGCATACGGCAAGTACTTGCCGTATGTTGTTTTTAATTGAATTGAGAATTTCGATAATTTTAACACTCGGATTAAGGGATTATTAAACTATGAACGTAGATGAGTTCAGAAAACTGGCGGGCAATGTAAAAATCATCGATAAAGTAGCCGAAAGAGAGCAGTATAGCCATGATATTGGTGATCTGCCGGCGATCATGACGAAAACACTTTTTAAGACGTTGCCGGATTTCGTCGTGCAGCCCAAAAATGTGGATGAGATCAAACAGGTACTGGCTTTTGCCAACGACCACAAAATACCAGTGGTGCCTCGTGGCGCAGCTTCTTGGGGATTCGGCGGTGTCATCCCTACCAGAGGTGGAATCGTTATCGATTTGTCCCCTTTCCGCAATATTATGGAGATTGATACTGTAAAAAAGACTACAATCGTGGAAGCGGGCGCACGTTGGAGCGACATAGACATCTTGGCTAAAAAGAAAAACCTGTGTCTGATGACGTACCCTTCCAGTAAATTTTCCACGGTGGGCGGATGGATTTCGACCGGCGGCATCGGCATTAATAGCTTCAGATACGGCCATATTTCGAAAATGATTGTATCCATGACGGTTATTACGGGCAATGCAGAGGTAAAGAAGCTATCGCCAACAGACCCGGATTTCAAATACTTCATTTCCACCGAGGGTGAATTCGGCATCGTCGTTGAAGTGACACTCAAATTACGAGACATGCCGGAAAGCGCATATCCGCATCTATTGTATTTCCCCGGTGACAAAGAAGCATTTACCTTCATCGCTTCATTTGTAAAAGAAACGGGTGTCAATAAGATTAATCCCGATACCATCCGCTTTCTGGATGAAAACCAGATGGGTGATATGAACGAGATCATGCGGTCAGGCATATTTAAAAAGAGTGCCGCTGTTCTGGTTGAGTTCAGTAGTTCCGAGGATGACGCGCATTTCTTACGTTTTATGGCGAAGCATGGCAAAATTGAAGAAGCACCTGCCTATGTAGCCAGCTACCTCTGGAACGAACGTCTGTTCGGTATGAAAACCAAGCGCCTGGGGCCTTCTATCCTGGCCAGCGAAATCATTATTCCTATTAAATCGGCGGCTGCTTTCATCGAAAAAGCCAAGAAAATCGGATCCAATTTCGGGGCGGAAATTAGCATCGATAGTTACATTATTGACGCTGACGAGGCCTTGATCATGGCAACGTTCCTGACCGATTCCAGAAGGAAGAAATATATCATCAATATCCCGCTAGTTGCGATACTGACCAGGACTGCCATTGCGCATGGTGCAGAACCCTACGGCCTTGGCCTTTGGAATGCTGCCTTTGTCCATGATTTGTATAACAAAACAAAATATAGTGAATTAAAGGCTTATAAAGCTAAAACAGACCCCAATAATATCCTGAATCGGGGTAAATTCTTCAGCGTCGGGGCGAAAGGGCTGACTTCGCTGGTATTCAGTCCGGGCTTTTTCAGACCTGCGATGCAGGTATTGGGGACGACGAGTCCGGTAGTCGGCAGAGCTTGCACACTCGTCCTCGGAAAAGATAAAAAGATCTCTAACCTGGACTACGAACTAAATCTTCATGCCTGCGCCAAATGCGGAAATTGCATTGCCGTATGTCCGGCTTATCTCGTTACGCAGAATGAAGCCTTGACGGCCAAGGGGAAAATTGCCCTCGCCAAAAAACTCCTTGCCGGACAAAAAGTGACTAAAGAGGAGGCGGCTATCGCCTTTATGTGTATGCACTGCAAAGCTTGCGAAGAGATATGCCAGACTAACCTCGAGCTGATGAACCTCTGGGATGCTTTGGAGAAACGGCTCAAAGAACAATTCGAATTTCCGGAAGCTCAAATTCGAGATTTCCTTAAAAAGGTCGATGACACTAAAGAGTACTGGGATATGGTAGAGCGGAATAATTAAACCGCTTGATATAAATTAAAATCTAAAAAGACGGATAAAAATTATGCCCAAGAAATATCACATTCATCCCAAGGCCATGCCGCTCGAATTGGACTATGTTTATAAATTCAAGATTGTACGGGGAGAAAACTGTATTAATTGCGGCAAGTGCTCCAAAGTGTGTATTTACCAGGCGCACAAACGGAGCGAAGCCGACCCGCGGAAAATGGCGGACCCGAACACCGTTGTTTGTAGAAATTGTTTCCGGTGTATTCAGGAATGCCCGCGCGGTGCGCTTGAAAAATCCCTGGATACCGGTTATTTAACTACCGGTGGCTCATATTGGAAGGCCGATATTTTAATCACTCTCTGGAAACAGGCGGAGGACGGAAATGTCCCTGTTTCCGGCGCAGGTTACAGGGGACCCTTTACCGGTAAAGGATTCGACTCCATGTGGACCGATATGTCTGAAATCGTGCGCCCTACACGGGACGGAATCCACGGGCGTGAATATATCAGTACTTCGATCGATCTGGGGCGAAAGCTCAACCACCTGGTGTTTGGCGCAGAAAGACAATTAATATCGAAGGTGCCCGATACTGTCGATGTCTCTCTCCCAATCCTATTCGACATACCGGCAGAAAAACTAAATTCGAGTATCAAGTTAGCGATGGTCAAAGCCGCCACCGAACTCAACACTTTCGTCATAATGCCGGTTGCCGACATTACCGCAGAATTCGAGAAACATATCGACAACATTATCCCCCGTCTTTCAGCCGCGGAAATAGATACACACAAAGAATTAATTAAAAAAGCGCGCATGGTGTCCGTCGAATATGACGATGCTTTGTTGAAAAATCTCGCTATCATCAAGGAAAAAGTAAAAAAACTCAGCCATGCTCTGATGATAATCCGTGTCCCGGCGGTGAAAGAGGTGGAATGCACCGCTTCCGAACTGACGAGGGATGGCGCAGAAATCATCCATGTCGTTGCTGATTATCGCGGTCAGGAGCTAAATAGTCCGGCAGGATCCGGTAGCCGGCATCTGAAGGATATTATCAGATCCATCCATCAGAGGCTGGTAGAAGACAAAATGCGTGATGAAGTTACCATTATTGCTTCCGGAGGTATCGGATTGGCCGAGCATGTCACGAAGTCCATGCTTTGCGGAGCGGACCTGACGGCGATAGACTTACCGCTTTTAATCGGCTTGGGCGCCAGAATTTATGAAGAGCGGGAAAAATATCTGGTTCTCCCGGAAGGGCTTACCAGGATTTCCACTCCTGTACTTGAGCAGCGGATGATAAATCTGATGAGCGCCTGGCATTCGCAGATATTGGAAATGATGGGAGCTATGGGAATCCGTGAAGCCCGCCGCTTGCGAGGAGAATCAGGCCGGGCAATATTCTTCGAAGAAATAGATAAAGATACTTTCGGTAAACTTTTTTAATAATATAATTTGTAGACTATTTTAAAATAAAAGAAGCTGTGAGCATATGAAACCATCAACCGTAAACATTAAATTGGCCCCATCAAGGTTTAAGCACCAGGTGCCGAAATACAAGATTACCCGGTCCGATGCCTGTATCAGCTGCGGAACATGCGCTAAGACATGCCCGTACGGTGTGCACGAAAGGGTTGAGGGACACAACAAAGTAAAACGTCCCATCGATTACAAATGTATTGGCTTCGAGTGCCAGAGCAAGAGTTTCTATTGCGTCGCTAAATGCCCGCGCAAAGCTCTGAGTCTTTCATTGAATCCCATGTATGAGACTCTGGGCGACTTCCGCTGGACGGCTGATATGATTACGGGAACCTGGATAATGGCTGAAACCGGTCATGTGCCGGAGCGCACGGATATCGAGTATAACGTAGGCAATTCCGGGGGCGGTTTCGATAAGTTACGGTTTAAATTCCCCGCACACCCTAAAAAGGTGAATAAATCGGAAATATCCACGGAAATCCCGCTAAATCGCAGAAATGACGGGCGTGCGAACATCGTCATTTCGACGCCGGTATATGGGGGCGGTATGTCCTTCGGCTCAGTTAGTCTGCCGACGATGGTTTCCAAAGCCCATAATGCGACAATTTGGAATACATTTACCTGCACAGGCGAAGGCGGTTATCCCGAAAACCTCCAACCGTATAACGATCATGTTATTACGCAGATTGCTACCGGTCTGTTCGGTGTGCGTGAAGAGACTATCCAACGTGTTAAGATTATCGAATTTAAATATGCCCAGGGTGCCAAGCCGGGTCTCGGTGGGCATCTTCTCGGCGAAAAAAATACGGAAAGCGTTGCTAAAATGCGTGAGGTGGTTAAAGGCACATCGCTGTTTTCCCCATTTCCGTTCCATTCGGTATATTCCATCGAAGATCACAAAAAACACATCGACTGGGTCAAGGAAATAAATCCCCATGCCCTGGTGTCCGTCAAAGTCTCAACCCCCAACGATGTTGATATGGTTGCCGTAGGTTCATACTATGCAGGCGCACATATCATTCACATCGACGGCGGCTACGGTGGTACTGGGGCAGCGCCTGATATCGCTAAAAAAAATATTGCCATGCCTATTGAATATGCCATTACCAAGGTTCATAAATTCCTGAAAGACGAGGGCGTGCGTGATGGTATCACACTCATTGCTTCCGGAGGTATACGGAGCGCTCACGACCTGGCCAAGGCCATTTGCCTGGGCGCTGATGGCGCAGTGATCGGCACGGCAGAGTTGGTCTCGTTAGAGTGCGTCCGTTGCGGAAACTGCGAATTGGGACGCGGCTGTGCGAGAGGCATCGCTTCTACCGATTCCGAGTTGGCAGATCTGTTTAATGAAGCGTGGGCAACACAGCGATTGACCAATATGTATAATGCCTGGAACGAACAGTTGATTGATATCCTGCAAAAGTTTGGCATGCATAGCGTCAAGGAACTCGTCGGAAGAACGGACCTGCTGAAACATATAGATTACAGTCATGAGACGGAGTCACTATAATGGATAATGCCGAAAAAATATTATCTTCACGCACTGAAATGTGCAATCGGATGCCGGACTTGGCCGTCAATACCGAAGAGGAAGGCGGCTGCGGCGTTACAGGGTTTGTCTGTTCCATTCCGGTGACCGGAAAAAACATCTTCGAGCCTTCGGTGCAAATGCATAACCGGGGTAACGGGAAAGGCGGAGGTATTGGCGCCGTCGGATTTGTCCCGGAAGCGCTGGGTGTTTCCCGTAAGGTTTTGGATGAAGATTATATGGTTCACATTGCCCTGCTTGATCCCAGTGTGGCAGAGGAAATTGAACACGCCTACATCCATCCATATTTCAAAATCGACAAATTCGAGAAAATGGATACGCTTGACGACTATCGAAGTATCGGGCTGGAGGTAAAACCTCCTGATATCATGCGTTATTTCGTTCGGGTTAAGAAGGATGTCCTTGATAAGTTTATTATAGACGAGCATTTAAGTTCCCTGGACCGACGTGACGCTGAAGACGAGTTTGTATATCAGAACAGCTTTAAGATCAACAAGCAATATTATGCTTCCCTGGGCGAAAAAAAGGCGTTTGTCATGTCCCATGGCCGGAACATGATGATTTTGAAGATCGTCGGATACGCTGAGAACGTTGTCCGTTATTATAAGTTGGACGATTTCAAAGCCCATGTCTGGCTGGCACATCAACGCTATCCCACCCGCGGACGGGTTTGGCATCCGGGAGGATGTCACCCCTTCAGTGCGTTGAATGAGGCTTTAGTACATAACGGCGACTTTGCAAATTACCAAGCCGTTCTGGAATATTTAAAGCAGCGTAATTATTATCCCCTGTTTCTGACCGATACGGAGGAGGCAGCGTTATTAATCGACCTATGGAGCAGGGTTTACAAATATCCACTCGAATACCTTATCGAAGCCCTGGCGCCTACATCTGAGATGGACTTCGATATGCTTCCGGCAGAAAAACAGGCGCTGTACCGTGCAATTCAGAAACATCACGTGTTTTCATCGCCGGACGGGCCGTGGTTCTTCATCATTGCCCGTAATGATGTGCAGAACGATCAATTCCAGCTGATCGGCATTACGGATACCGCCATGCTTAGGCCGCAGGTGTTTGCTCTCCAGGAGGGTGAGGTACAGGTTGGTCTGATCTGTTCGGAAAAACAGGCTATCGATGCAACCCTGGTATCCCTGCAGCGAGAGGATGCCCGTTTCGGACCAATTGCAGATAAATATTGGAACGCGCGCGGCGGTAGTCATACAGATGGGGGGGCTTTTATCTTTAGTCTGAGAGATGCTAAAGAAGGCGCGGGTAAAAAACAGCTCATCTGTACCGACAAATTCGGGAAAGTGATCGAAACCCCGCGGAATAAGTTCTCGGTTGATGTCTCGAAGAAAGTAAAAGTCAGCGTGGTAGAAAGTAAATCTGTAGAAGAAAAACTCAACGGCTTATTCGCTGTGACAGACGGTTCTGCGGCTTATAAAATTTACTCTTACGTCCGCGATGCAATAAGCGGATTTGATACTGCCGAAAGGTTCAGATTCGTGATCGAATCGATCAAAGCTTACGGTCTGAAAAACGATGCCTTCAAACAAACAGCGATTACAGCTTTGACCCTTCTGAACGACTTGCGCTACAACACCGGAAAAATAAAGCGCAGTTCTGTTCAGCATGTCTTGAAAATCAATATCGATGAAATATTGGCAGCGACGCCGATGATTTCAGAAAAACCAACTTCCCATTTTGTGCAAATTAATTTTACTAATCGCGGTGCATTGCAAAAACCGCACCAGAATAACAAAACACTGGTGGTTGATGCGGGAAATTTTGAGCCGGAAGGTGAGAATTGCGATGCAGTTTTAATAACCAAGGCTTTCAAACTCGGTTGGCGGAATTTTATTGTATACAAATACCGCGGCCAACGATTCACAGGTTGCGGTTTAGGACCGGCGACCAAAGGTGTAAGAATCGATGTCTATGGCTCATCCGGCGACTATCTGGCATCAGGGATAGACGGAATGGAGATATACGTACATGGCAACGCTCAGGACCAGCTTTGCCAGATTATGAAGGATGGTAAACTGGTAGTCTATGGCGACGTCGGGCAGACCTTTATGTACGGCGCCAAAGGCGGCGCAGCATATATCATGGGCAATGCTGCAGGCCGGCCTTTAATCAATGCGGTCGGCAAGCCTCGTGTGGTCATCAATGGCACGGCGCTTGACTATCTGGCAGAATCATTCATGGCCGGCGACGCTCTGAATGGCGGCGGGTTTGTCGTTCTGAACGGTCTCGGTTTCGATGACAATGACGGGTCGATACGTGAGCTAGAATCGCCCTATCCCGGTTCTAATATCTTTTCCCTGGCCTCGGGCGGCGCGATTTACGTGCGCGACCCGGCTCGGAAATTGGTTGAAGAACAACTCAACGGCGGACAGTTTGCCAGACTGACCGATGCGGATTGGAAATTGATTGAGCCATACCTTGAGGAGAATGAAAAACTGTTCGATATCACTATCGATCGACTCTTAACGGTTGATGGTGAAAAGAAAGCCCCGAAAGACGTCTACAGAAAGATCCGACCGAAAAAAGTCGGGCAGAAAGACGACGACGGTTTGGCTGAAACGACAGACTAAACCGGCAATAATATCAGATTAAACAGTTAAAAAGGCGGGTCTATCTTGACCCACCTTTTTTCTTTTTCATAGTACTTGCCAGTATCAATTAATCCTGCTACGATTAGCTTCGGGAGAAATAATATGGTAAAAAAACTAAGTCATGTCAATTCCAGCGGCGAAGCAACCATGGTGGATATCAGCTGGAAAGATATTACTGTCCGCGAAGCGATAGCTAAAGGCTCGGTAATAATGCTACCCGCTACATTGGAACAGGTAAAAAACGCCGGTATGAAAAAGGGTGATGTATTGGCAGTCGCCCGCGTCGCAGGTATCATGGCGGCAAAAAAAGTCCCCGACTTTATTCCGCTTTGCCATACTATCCCGGTTGATCGTATTAAGATCGATTTCGATCTTACAGCTAATAATTGCATTGGGATTATAGCCACGGTTAAAAGCACAAGCAAAACCGGCGTGGAGATTGAAGCTTTGACTGCCGTGAGTGTCGCAGCCCTGACGATTTATGATATGTGCAAGGCTGTTGAAAAGGGTATGACCATCACGGATATCTATCTGGAGACCAAGACCGGAGGTAAAAGCGGTACCTACAAACGTAAGAAGGCCTAGATGATAGAGATTATCAAAGCGGAAGAGAAGCATGTCACCGCTATCGGTAAACTCTGGTGGGAATTCATGATATTCCATCAGAATATCGACCACATTTTCACACCACGCGAAGGGTCGATCCTGAGTTTTGAGGAACACCAGTTACGCCGAATGATGAAATCGGAAGATAGTCTGGTACTGGTAGCATTGGATGGGGTAAATATCGTCGGGTTCTCTCTAACTGAGATACGGGGATTAACGCTGGGTTTTGGGCGCGATAAGTTTGGGCATATCGATGACATGGGCGTTACGGCAAGCCATCGACGCAAGGGTATCGGCGAAAAGATGCTTGCTGAAATTATCAAGTGGTTGCAGTTAAAAAACATTAATCGGGTTGAACTGGGAATTGCCGCTAAGAATCAGATAGCCGATTCTTTCTGGCATAAACATGGTTTTGAAATTTATAGCCATACCCTGTTCAAAGAGATAAAGTAATCAAATTATTTCTGTAACCAGAAGAACAAGATGATAAAAATTGTAAAAGCAGAAGAAAAACATGTACCTGCCATTGGTGAATTGTGGTGGGAATTCATGCTAGTGCACCAACAGGCAGACCCTATTTTTACGCCCCGTGAAGGAGCGATTCCAGGTTTCGTGGAACATCATTTACGGCGCTTTATGAAATCAGAGGATGGGCTGGTGCTGGTAGCGCTTGACGGTAATAAAGTTGTAGGGTATTAATTAGCCGAAATCATGGCAGCTTCGCCGTCATTTAAACGCGAGAAATACGGTGAGATCGACCAATTAGCAGTGACGGGGAGCTACCGGCGAAAGGGAATCGGCAAGATGCTGTATGCACGAATAATCAAGTGGTTTCAGTCAAAAAATATAGACCGGGTGGAATTACAAACTACCACTAAAAATCCATTAGCCAATTCTTTTTGGCAGAAGCATGGTTTTGAAACCTACCAGAATAACCAGTTTAAAAAGATAAAATAGAAAACCTTAATCGTCTTCCCCGCGCAAGCGGGGATCCAACGAACCAGCGTTCAGTAAATATCTGGTCCGTTTAACAGTCATAATCTCGCGATTTTATCGGGTATTGAGGTGATCCTATGAGATTCGGCTTTTTATTGTTTCCAGAACTTGAAGAATTGGACTTTGTCGGCCCGTGGGAAATTATCGATATGTGGAGCAAGAAACTGCAAAGTCGGAAGAATGTTTGATGGTAAGTCAATACGGTTCCGTTATTACCTGCGCTAAAGGACTGAAAGTAGTAACCGATTATAGCTTTGAAAAATGTCCCCCTCTCGATTATTTATTGATTCCGGGCGGGGAAGGAACACGTAAAGAAATTGATAATAAAGAGATTATTTCCTTTGTGCAAAAACAGAGTAAAACGTGTAAGCAATTGTTATCCGTGTGTACCGGCGTTTTTATACTACAAGCTGCGGGATTGCTCAAGGGGAAAAAGGTAACGACTCACTGGGCTTCCCGGTCAAGATTACGGCAATTCCCTGACATGACGGTGGTTGATGAACGGATTGTTCGTGACGGTAATATCTGGACTGCGGCTGGAGTCTCTTCGGGTATCGATCTGGCATTGGCTTTTATCGCCGACCAAGCCGGAGAAGAGATCGCCGGAAAAGTACAATTGGCTACCGAGTATTATCCGAGCTCTGTGAAATACGGCCATGCGCATCTGCTTCCGGAAGCACCAGGCTATTTAAAAAAGGAAAAAGTGTGATATCGAAGTGCCTTTGCTGATTGACAGCGATAGTCGAATATTAAATTCCTGCAGAATATTATCCGCATCGACAGCATAGGATAGGAATGACAATCAGGTTAAAACAGCGTCACCGTAACCGCAGTTCCTTTTTCCAGCAGGTCGATGTTCTCCGGGATTTCGATATAACCGTCTGCATTGGCAATGCTGGTAATTGTCCCGGATTCTTTAAACACCGACACCGCCTCATCGTCAACCAGTTTCACAGTCAGGAATTGTCTTCGGCCGGTACTGCCGGGTACGCTTCTTGAAAGTTTCGCTTTCACTGTTTCCAGTCTGCGCGGCGGTAAATGCGCCATTTTTCTGATGGCCGGCGCCAGAAAAAGATAAGAGTTTATCAGGCAGGAAGTGGGATAACCGGGCATCCCCAGCAGCGGTTTGCCTTCAATCAATGCGAAGATGGTCGGTTTGCCGGGCTTTACCTGCACGCCATGGAATAAAATTTCACCCCACCCTTCGATTACATCCACCAACAGGTCACGTTCTCCCACAGAAGACCCTCCGGAAAGCACTACGATGTCGTTCTTCAGGGCTTCTTTGATGGAAGCGCGTAATTCCTCTATCTTATCCCCTGCGATGCCGATTTTAACGGGTGTACCGCCGCTGGCGTTGACTAAAGCTGCAATCGTGTGTGAGTTAATGTCATACAATTGTCCGGAATCGAGTTTATTCCCTGCCTGTACTACTTCTTCGCCCGTTGGGATGATCGCTATCTTCGGTTTTTGGTAGACCTTGACTCGAGATAACCCCTGCGAGGCCAGCACACCAACTTTCCCTGCGTCCAGCAGAACGTCAGCCTTCAAAACAATTGCACCTGCTTTGATGTCTTCACCCATTTTACCGATGTTGGAACCGGGTGTAACCGATTTGAATATTTTCACCTGATTCCCTTCACGTTCGGTATCTTCTACCATCATGACGGTGTCGGCTCCGTCAGGCATCATTGCGCCGGTAGAAATCTGCAGGCATTCGCCCGTTTTGATTTTATCGATTGCTTTCTCACCGGCATGAATTTCCCCGATTATTTTCAATAGTTTAGGTTTAAATTGCCCTGCTCCAAAGGTATCTTTTGCTTTGACGGCATAACCATCCATCGATGCACGACTAAAGGGAGGAACATTCATTACGGCAACTAAATCCTGAGACAGTACCCGATTGACTGCATCATCAATCCGTACTGATTCAGTATGCGCGATAGCTTGAATATGGGAGTCAACAATTACCCTGGCCTTTTCGTATGAAATAAGGGAACCAAAGGGTCTCATCTTGTTGCCTCCCTTACCAGATGTCCGATTTCGGACAGTATGATTTTATCCATGGCCAGTGTTGCGGCGCTTAATGAGCCCGGAAAACAGATGATGACTTTGCCGTTGATAACGCCGGCCGTTGCCCGACTCATGATACTTGCCGTGCCCAATTCCTGATAGGTCAAACTGCGGAAAAGCTCCCCGAAGCCATCCAGCTTTTTCTCCAGCATCGATTGAACCGTATCGACTGTTATATCCTTATGACTCAAACCCGTACCGCCGCTGGTAATGATAACCCGCACTCCATCCTGTTTTATTAATTCAATGATCTTGTTTTTGAGGGTCACCGCATCATTTTTGAGGATAGTGTAATAAGCAACCTTGTGCCCGTTATCCAGCAACCGTTGTTTGATGAACTTGCCGGACTCGTCGGTTTCCTCGGTGCGACTATCGGAAGTAACAATCACCGCGCAACCGATATTTTTATTTTCCAGTCTCTTATGTTCGTGATATCCCATAATATTAAATCCTAATTTCGAAATCCTAATCTGATAGCGGATGGCCGATCGCTTTTTAGAAACGCGGTTTGCAGAGAATCTCTTTAATTTTCAGGTCAAAAAAGTCGTTGGAATAAACCGGCTTGAGGACAACTGCATAGTCAGCGCCCCTGCCGCTGCCGGCGATGACAATAATATCTTCGTCGACACCCACCAGACCGGAATCGGCTGCCATAACACTGATTTCGACGACTACTTTCATCCCCTGTCCCATCAGGCGCAGGGTATTTGCGATGATAACCCCAATTTCCTGAGAATTAAATTTATTAAGCATGGCGCCGCTGACACCGCGGAAAAGATGAGTTGCGGTTAAAATGAGGCCGTCGTTAGCCAGAAACTGCTTCCTGTTTTTTTCTGTTAATTCCTGAATATTGGGGCCTTTAAAACCGGTAGAATGGGTAACTGCCACTACTTTCATACCCTTAAAGACTTCGGAGGCACGTACCGCGGTGTTACCGATCGTGGTGGCCACAACAATAGTTTTAATGCCTAGTTCTTTAGCGCGTTTTTTGGCAATACGTAATACCTCTTCAGTATTTTCAGGGCCGGGTTTGTCAAAATAAACGATTTTCCTTTCCATCTTTGCTTAATCCTCGCGCTTTATAAATTGACAGCTTCAGATTATCATTAAAGTGAGAGCGAAATCAAGCGGAGCAGCGTCATTTCCTTGACACTCCAGATTGCCGATGATACACTTCTTAATACCCCCTCGAAAATAGCCTCATTCGAATAGTGCAGGAAAATATTGAAAATAATCGGTATTTTATACCATCCCATGAAAGAGTCGGCGGGAAAGCTGGCAGTAAAATTACAGAAGTCTCTGGCTGATAGAGGGCTTACCGTATGGATTTGCTCGGCATGGGATACGGAATCTGCCCGATGTAAAACAAACGGCACCGAATTGATTCTCACTATCGGTGGTGACGGTACAATTTTACGGGCAGCGCAGGTAATTATCCCGGGGAAAACCCCCATTACCGGCATTAATTTGGGAAACCTTGGTTTTTTAACCGAATTGACTACTGAAGAGATGTTAGAGAAACTCGACCATATTCTCGCCGGCGAGGGATGGATTGATGAACGTTGCCTGCTGGAAGCGAAGGTTAAACTTGCTGACAATGGACGGACACAGACATTTTATGCATTAAATGATGTAGTTGTCGCCCGCGGAGAAGTAGCGCGTGTCATTCATGTTACCGCCAGTATCGACGGCGCGGAATTGACGACCTATAAAGCCGATGGGGTGATTGTAGCAACCGCAACCGGAAGCACCGGCTATGCTCTGGCAGCAGGCGGGCCTATCCTGAATCCGCGTTCTAAAGACACCGTGATGCTTCCGATAATGCCTCATCTTAGCGCCGACTATTGTCTGGTCTTGCCACCCGAAGTTACTGTTAAACTTGGTGTTCAGGCCGTGCATCCGGCAACAATTAGCATCGACGGACATACCAATCTTACTGCGAAAAGTAACGCAGTGATTACCATCAAACGAAGTAAATATACAATCAGGTTCCTGAGAATTCATGCGGAGTCGATTTTTTACAGCTCTCTGGAAAAACGATTAAAGGGGAAGTGTTAACTTGGTAAAGAATAATTACATCAAAGTTGAAAGGGCTAAAATCGGCGATGTGCCGCGCATGCATAAGCTTATTAATACTTTTGCCGGGCGGGGAGAAATGCTGGCTCGCTCGCTGAGCGAAATCTATGAAAACATCCGCGATTTCGTGGTTATCCGGAAAGGCAAACGAATCATCGGGTGCGCCGCATTACATGTAATGTGGTCCGACCTGGCGGAAATAAAATCGGTGGCTGTCGATGAAGACCTGCAGAAGCAAGGTTTCGGTACACAACTGGTAGCGGCTTGTCTCGATGAAGCAAAGGAATTGGGTATTGCCAATGTCTTCTGCCTTACCTACAAATTAGGTTTTTTCGAGAAACTCGGAATGAAAGAAGTCGACAAGATGAAGCTGCCGCAAAAAATCTGGACGGAGTGCTATCATTGCCCGAAGTTTCCCAATTGTGATGAAACAGCCATGACGATCAAAATAACAATCGAACAGGGACAAAAATGAAGCCGGAAAAGACTTTAGCCAGCAAGGTGATTTTCGAAGGGCGGGCGGTGAAGTTAAGAGTTGATACGATCCGCGAACCGGATGGTAGAGAAACGACTCGTGAGATTGTGGAACATGACGACTGTATCGCTGTTGTCGCAATCGATGAGAAAAATAATATCCTGCTGGTGAATCAATTCCGCGAAGCAGTACAAAAAGAATTACTGGAAATTCCGGCAGGTGGCATCGATCCGGGAGAAGACGTTGAGACAGCCGTTAAGCGGGAAATGCAGGAAGAAACCGGTTATCTGCCAAAGAAATTGGTTAAATTAGGAAGCTTTTATTCCGCACCAGGGTACGCTAGCGAAAACCTGCATCTTTATCTGGTTACTGATCTGGTACCGAGCCGTTTAGTCGCCGAAGATACGGATAGTATCAGACTGGTTAGAGTGCCGGTATCTGAAATCACGGGGATACTGACTTCCGGTAAAATCTGCGATGCTAAGAGTATTGCCGGATTATACATGTACCTTGAATACCGTAAGCAAAACTCCAATCCTAAAAAGTAGACTATCCCAGTCCTCCGGAAAGCTCCCGTCCGCCTAGCAGATGCATATGTAAATGCTGAACCAATTGCCCGCCCTGCGGACCGGTATTAATCACAATCCTGTAGCCTTTTGTGGCAATTCCTTGCTGCTTGGCTAATTGTTTGGCTACCTGAATCATATGACCCAATAGCGGAGTCTGCTGCTCGATAACATCGTTAAGAGTGGGGATGTGCTCCCTGGGGATAATCAAAATATGCACCGGTGCCATCGGACTGATATCACGGAAAGCGATCACCTTATCATCTTTATAAACCCCTTCGCTAGGGATTATTCCGGCGATAATCTTACAGAAAATACAATCCATCGTTCTACCCCCCTGTTTACCGTTCTTTGGAGTAATAACAAACACTTCACATTGTACTAGCTTTTGTAGCGGAGGTAAATAACTGTTTTTTAATCCTTATGGTTGACGATTACAGCCTGAACAGGCTATAATTCAATTCGGAACAATGAAATCTTACTTCATGTAGTAAGAGTTTTTTATTTGTTAATGGGCCGTTAGCTCAGTTGGTAGAGCATCTGACTTTTAATCAGGTGGTCCTGGGTTCGATTCCCAGACGGCTCACCACTTTTAGCCTCAAAATAACAAGATTACTCATTTGTAGATGGTATGTTTGTCGGTCTTGCCAACATTCTGCTAACATTTTCCACAGGATTTGTGTTTGCCGCCAGGAATTCGTCTAGTTTCTGCGCAGCAGCTTCCTGTAAACCAGGTGCAACATGGCTATAAGTGTTCAAAGTTACTTGAATGCTCGAGTGCCCCAATCTTTCTTGTACAATCTTAGGATGAACACCGGCTGTCAACAAATAGGTGGCATGGGAATGCCTTAATCCATGTAATGGGATTGACGGCAACCCGGCTTTCTTTAATGTTTTAGCAAAGTTGTGGCTTATTGTTGATGGGTCGAGCGGTGAACCATTGTAATGACAAAACACGTAATCATCGTCTGTCAGTGTGGTATTTAATGAAGCTCTGAGAGCCTCTTGGGCTTCCCGGTGTTGACGTAAAACTAATACGAGACTTGTCGATAAGGCAACTCGCCGTTTTCCGGCAGCGGTTTTAGGTTCTTTGATTAGTGTCTTGCCTCCCATTCTGTTAAGGGAATGAGTGACGGATAAATAGCCCGTTGCACCAAGGTCAATATCTTTCCATTTCAAGGCGAGGGCCTCTCCTCGACGTAAACCCGTGTGAATCAAGAGATAGAAAAGAGGATAATCGTTAGTTGTCTTGGCGGCTCCAAAGAATGTGGCTAGTTGCTCCGGGGCAAGCGTAGGAATTGTTTTATGGTCAACTCTGGGTGGGTTCATGGCTGTTGCCACATTGCGATACAATAAACCAGTTTTGACTGCGTGACTAAAGGCTTCTGATAATATCCCATAAATGTAATGGACAGTCCGGCTGCTTAGGCCGGACTGTTTCTTTTTACCATATAGAGTTTGAAGATGGCGGGGCTCCAAATCTTCCAGATGAAGTTTACCTATTTCCGGGTTGATGTGCTTTCTCACCAGACCGCAATAGCTCTCAATCGTTTTAGGCGCGCAATTTACCTTAACATAATCGGTGAGCCAACTTTCCATATATGATGCGATAGTGAGTCCTCGAGGCGTCTTTACGTATCTGTGTTTTGAAATTTCAGTCAACAGCTCGGAAAGTCTGGTTTGGGCTGTTCCTTTATTCCCATGGACGGTCTCATGATGAAAACTTCGCTTTCCGGTGAGAGGATCGGTACCGGTGTCTACCGTTATTTCCCAACTGCCTTTAGTCCTTTGTCGAAGATTCCCCTTCATTTCTTGCCTTCTGTTTTTTTATCTTCTTTTTCTAACAAACTAATGTCTGCATCATATGCATCGGCATCAAATTCTTCGCAATAGTCCATACCTTTAATCAGACGGTCTTTTACCGATTGAGGTAGCCTGTCCCAACCAAGGTGTTCTGCTCGATAATTGGCTTACCTTCAATATTGGTGAAAACAAGATCATCCGGGGTAAGGTGTTTCATCAACTCGGCGTAACGTCTCTCACGTTCTGTTCTGTATTGTCTCAAAAACAATGCAAGCTTAGGAGCCATTGAGATGCGCCGCCGGCTATGAGATGTCTTTGGCTCCGGTGGACTGGGACCACGTAGATGCCCTTATCCAGGGTGACTAGTAATTCACTGAGACGTTTCTGTGCATCTGATTTGCGGCCGCGTATTGTCTCGTATTGGCAGTGATACTTTCCGTCTATCCCAAGTCCGGTAGATATTTGAATCTGCCAAGAGCCCTTAGATTTTTCCCGAATATACCCTCTCATTTAATTCTCATAATTTATCATCCATTATTTCTAATTTTACCTATCAATCCTCCTTTGAGATGGCCCTTTCCTAAGGTAGGTCTATTACGCAATACTTTCGGCACGAAGTCAAGTAATTCAGATATGTCATTCAGTCGGCAGTCAAATGTGGTTATACTCCGGTGGCCAGAAGAAAGAATTTACACTATCCTCAAACAGTAAATTCAAAACAATTGGTAATCTTACCCGTAACGGAAATAGATTCAAAAAACCGGAGTAATTACTTGACTTCAATCGGAATCAGAGTGATGTATGTATCAGTAAGTATTTTTAAGGAGGCTGATAATGCCAATCGAAAACAGAAATCTAACCAAGGGGGCCAAACTGACGGGTCGGTACCACAAGCAGAGTTACTCCTGCGAAGTAGTGGAGAATGCGGAGGGGAAGCTGCGCTACAAACTGGAGGATGGACGGGAATTCAAGAGTCCTTCAGCTGCCGGAATGGCTATCACCGGACATGCCTGCGACGGGTGGAAGTTTTGGAGCCTGCAGACGGAACAAACCTCTACTCCGGCAGAACCCGAAACCAAAGAACAGCCAGCAGAACAAACGCCGGAACATGCAACCCAGACTACTCCGAATACCGACAAGACAACTTCGAAGAAGACCGGGGTCTTTCTAGTCCCCAACCAGAAGGGAGTACCGGAAGGCCAAATCCGGTGGTTCTGCCGGGATTGCGGCAAGAGCTTTATCGCCTCGGCAGTCGAAGTGCCGGGGATTTGTCCCAACCATCAGGCCAGCTAAAACTAGCTGACAAGAGAATAATAACTAGCAAGCAGGCTCCCAGTAATGGGGGCTTGCTTCGTTTCACCGAGGTCACCATACCCCTTTTGTCAGCAGAGGTGACAAATGGTGACATGCCAGCTACGGAAATCTATCATCAGGAGGTGACCAATGGTGACACGACGACTGTGTGCTTTTCGCAAACCATCAGGCATGCCTTGCCGAATGCACCCCCTCCGAGACAGTCAATTTTGCTGGTCCCACTCCCCCGAACATGCTCAGGAAGCGCAGGAGGCCCGTCGTCTCGGAGGACAACGTCGCAAGAAGGAAGTTATGCTTGCCGGTGCCTATGATTTAGAGGGATTAGATAATATCTCCGGCATCCGCCGTGTCCTGGAAATAGCCACACTGGATACTTTAGCACACGAGAATAATCTTTCACGAAATCGCACTCTTGGTTATCTGATGCAGGTCGCTCTGAAAGCAATGGATGCCGGCGAAACGGACGAGCGCTTAACTGCATTGGAGCAAGCTGTCCTCAGCAAGCAAATTCAGCAAGAACCAATTGTCTTTGATGTCGAAGTGGGCAGAGATGGAGAGACCAAAATAAGCAAAGATATTCTACATCGCCATGCAAGAGGCTTTCCTGCCATTAATCGTGTTCCTTCAACACTACTTGGACTGCCGGAATATCTGGACAGCGGCGGCTCTCTTTATGGCTTACGAATTGTTAGTTTCCATAGATGCTGTTTTAGCGATTCGGATTTTCAGGAAACGAACACCACCAGGGAGAGAATTTGATAATCAAAACCATAGATTTATGTTTTTGCTCTTAAAAATAGCCCTTGTAAAGTGTTCTGCTATGACCATCACATTCCGAAAGAGGTGGCTTTTTCATGGACCTGAACCCCAAGTCGTTATTTCACAGCAACTTTATGTTTTTTAGTTGGTTCTTCGTAGTCGGCAGCCTGAGCAACTGCCTCCACCATAAAACTATTCAGGCTCTTACCTTGTAATTCAGTCAGACCGATTAAATGTTCGTGGAGTTCGGGAGGCATTCGCAGTATTACTTTGCCGCTGTATTTCCGGGACTTGAGGGGCAGCGGTATTTTATTCCCATCTTTGATATTTTCTTCAAACCATTCCCGCTTCTCGCTTTCCAGTTCTCGTACTGCCTCTTCGGGTGTGACACCGGTCATGACAAAGTGAGCGAGTTCTGCGTAGCGTGCAACATAATACCCGCCTTGTTCTTCGTGACGCTCAATCACGATGGTATAGGGGAGATTTGCATAGTATTCTACTTTCTGTTTCAGTTCGCTTTCTTCCATCGTAGCCTCCGATGTGTGTCAACTTGATGTTTATTTTAGGTTATCAATTACTCCCAGAATTCCTTTCACGTAGACTTGTTTGACTGGGTTTTCTCTCTTGTAAGGATATGTCACTGTCCCGATTTTTGCCTTTGGGTGACTCCCACCCTCTTTGATTCACCCGTACTGGTTGATTAGAGCTTCGAAATCTTCCAGAGATACATTACTCTGATTTGCTCTGATTTGTAATTCTCTTTTTTCTTTCTTGCTCATCTCTATCAATCTTTATTTATATAGTATCAAAAATGATACTAATTGTCAAGTGTTTTTAAGGCTAAACTCAAGAAGTATTATTGACATAGGAGGGGCTATTCTGAGGATATGTGTAGTAACTGAACATATCAAAGAGCTACTTCGCAAAGGGATAAAAGAGCAGAATCCCTCTGGAAGCGTGAACTACTGTCCACATGGCACACCTTCTTTTTTCTCCTTATTTCTGCTAAGGCCTGCTATCGTTACTTCCTTAGGTGGAGGGCGAGACCTCTCCAGCTTGGTTGGGGCGGTTTGCGCTGCAAATAGCCTGTTGATTTATACAAACTTACCACTTTATAAACTTTCAGCCTCAAGATATATTAAAACCCAAATAGGAGAGTGAGAACACCGAAGAGATAAGCGATACCTCGATGGTGGTGATGCCAGAAATGAATAATGCCCCAATAACGTCCTATATTGTAAGTCTTTATTGCCAACATTCTGCCAACGAAATGTGTGAAACGGGTGTTGCAGCTAGTGGCACCGTAGGCGTGAAAGCCCGTTTACGGACTTTCTGGTAGTTACGGCTAGTTGCAGACTGTTGCAGTCCCATCGTACGTCTTTTAATCAGGTTGTCGAAGGTCCGATCCCTCCACGGCTCACCACGTTCTGAATCTAATTCTCACTTATTGTAAAATAATCTTATTTAACATAATTCCAAATAATCACGGATTTTTTACCAAGCTCACTTATCCTAAAATAGTGACAATTCAATCAATGTTATTTATAGGGTAATCGTCACACCGTAAGCTTGACATAAGTTACACATATTTCTGAAACTATACAATCACTTTGCGGGTCTGATATGTCGACACCAACTGGTCATAGTACCTGCTATTATTCAGAGAATGTAACATGCTGTCCAAAGAAGGTAGCTGTTAATTTACAACATCTCGTAAATAAATGTGTATATTGTAGTGAAACTAATTTAGCCCCAAGATGGGACTTAAGTCTTATCCCGGCGTATTACTAATGGTTCATTGACCAAGTGTTAGAATCTGGTAAACTCATATTACGTGGAGAGATATGAATAAAATATTTAAACAGTTAAGCTCGGGACAGAATGGCACCACTCGAAAGGGGCTAGTGATTGTAGCTGGCTTACTCGGAATAATTTTAACGGTAGTTATCTCTGGCGCTAGTAAATTTGATAGCGCAGTTAAACCTGAACCTTATACGGTGGAATTAAGTAATATAGAGACAGCTATGAAAACCATGCTAGCGGAAAGTTCTACTCATTCGTTAGTGCCAGTTACTAACCCTACGAACAATATGGGTGCAGTAATGACTACGGATACTCCACCTCTAGTGCTCACAAGTTATATGTCCGATCTTAACGGCAATCTGACTGCAACCGGGTATAAATATACGTTTACCGCTACTGGGTTAGTCAGACAGACACCTCCATCATAATATGAGTCAGTATGGCTTACATTGATAAGATTCCGAATGATGCAAAATCTATTCTCCCAGTGTAAAATAAAACTAGTCCGGTAACTATTGTGTTCTTCTTTCATAACATGAAGCTAAATTAGTCTAGATGAATGGACCCTATGAAAATATCGAGTCTTATTATCAATCGGTTCTATTAATCGATGCCCTTAAAAGTTACCGTTTCCTGCAAAGATCGCCGAGGGCTTCTATAGGAATTGATGATACTCTGGGTATTTTCATATCCCAAACCGATTCCAGTTACGATCTGAACACTGTCCGGAATTTCCAATTCATTACGCAGTATGTCTGGTTGAGAAATGAATGCAGTGGCGACGATAGAATCCACTCCATAGCCTCTAGCTGCCAGCATTAAAGTTTGTGAAAACAGTCCGAAATCAAACACTGTCCAATTCGAGAGGGCCTTATCCATACAGAGAATGACCAACACCGGAGCGCGGAACAACCTTCCATTGATTTCCCAATAACCCTTCATGGCGGCTTTATCTTGAGGATTTACACCCAATAACTCCAGACGTTCATTCGTGATCTGCTTCATGCGGCCCTGCATAGCTTGAGGCCATTGAGTCGGGGGTAAACCTGACATCTCCGGTTTACCCGAGATATCTCTGGTAAACCGATCCAGATAAGCTTGGGTTATTCTTTGTGTTACGGCGCCACCTGCCACAAAAATCTGCCAGGGTTGGCTATTGCCGGCTGAAGGACTATGCAGAGCCGCTTCTAGTAATTTTTCCAGAGTTGCCTTAGGTATGGCGTCGGGTTTAAAATCACGAGTGCTGTGACGTCCAAGAATCGCTTTAATTACATCCATATTTGTAGCTCCCTTTATGTCTGATATTTGTACCAAGTATACCAGCATTTTTTAACAACTATCATGTAACAGGCGAATGGTTTATCATATCACACAAAATTAGTACTAAGACTTATCTTCCTCGTGGTAGACGTACTTACCTCCCCGCACCCAAGAAGCAACAGCCCCGATAAGACACATTATGATAGAAAAGGTCAGTACCTCAATGAGACCGCGGTGGAAAGCAGTATCAATGAGCTGAGGGAAGAAAGCTCTGGAAGTGATAATGGCTGCTTGCTGTGCCGGTAAAGAATTTAATACGGTAGCGGGAATCATAGTTTGAAGAGGGTTGTAACCTAGAAACGCAGCAAACAAGTAACCTACAGGCGGTGCATTTGCCACCTAGTGGGCAATTTGAGCAGATATACCATTCTGCACAAGACCATTATAAAGCGCAGCCGGCATTGAAGCATTTAACCCGACGACCATCAAAGAAAAGATAATCGCCATCGATATTGGATTACCTATGTTCATGAGCGTTGCCCTCATGCCGGAACCTGCGCCGCGGTGTTCGGGTGGAATGCTATTCATGATTGCCGCCATGTTAGGAGACATGAATAAACCCATTGATACGCCATCAAGAAAAATTACTGCTGCAAACCATGGATAGCTAAAGTTCACAGGAAGAGTTAATAGTAGTGCAAAGCCAATCGCAGTGAGAATCATAGCTCCAGTAGCAAAATAACGGGCGCCATAGCGGTCTGATAATCGACCAGAGAGCGGTCCGAGTAATAGAATCCCTATGCTGGAAGGTATCATACAAATACCCGCCCAGAGTGGCGTTATCTGAAAATCATAGCCGTGCAGAGGCAACCAGATACCTTGGAGCCAGATGGTAAGCATAAGCATAAATCCACCTCGGGCCAAAGCTGACATAAACCCAGCCAAATTACCCGCAGTGAAAGCACGGATGCGAAACAAATTAAGCCGGAACATCGGCTCTTTTACGTGTTGTTCAATGAAGCAGAATGCGATAAGAAGGATTATGCCGCCAGCAAACATGCTCAATACAAATGGAGTTGTCCAACTCATAGATGAATGAGCGCTAGGATTGATGCCATAAATGGCGGCTACTAAAATCATAGTCAAACCAGCTGCAAACGTGAGGTTTCCCATCCAGTCAATCCTAGCCTTTTTATGCATACCAACCTCTCGTAGTGCCAAGTAAGACCAAATCGTTCCGGCTACGGCCACAGGTATACTGGCCCGGAAAACCCACCGCCAACCCACTTCTGCCAGTAGACCTCCTGCTATTATTCCTAGAAAACTACCTGCAATAAAGGAAATCTGGTTGATTCCCAGTGCCATGCCTCGCTGGTTTTCGGGGAAGGCATCAGTCAGGATAGCGGCTGAGTTCGCAAAAAGGCAGGCGCCGCCAATGGCTTGCACCGCGCGAAAAATAATCAACTCTAAGGCTCCTGCCGCCCCGGTACTCCAGGTAAAAGAGAGCAAAATAGACCCCACGCTAAAGATCACAAAACCCAAATTATATATCCGTACGCGACCAAACATATCTCCAATACGGCCCAGAGTCGTTACCAACACTGCCAGAACGAGTGAATAGCCCATAAGTAGCCAGAGAAGATAATTGGAGCTGTTTGGCGCTAAAGGGTTCAGACTAATTCCACGGAAGATAGCCGGGAGAGCTATCATCACACACGATCCGTCGAGCGCAACCATAAATCCACCAATGGTCGTATTCGATAAAGCCACCCATTTATAATTCTTACTGATTGTCTTGTGTTGAGGTTGAGTTAAATCAAACATGTATTACATACCTTTCTATGCAGTATTATGCATTTTATATTCCACTATTCTATTATAGGCAGATACCAACTAAAGACTCCGCTATTTATTTAGAACTTCTGGAACCTTCTCATTCATGATACGGAGATGGTAGTCCAGAAGCTCTTCTACCTATCTGAACATCAAATTATTTCGAACCTGCCGTACCTAATGATAAAGTGAATAAAAAACTGTATCCATTCAGGGATGAAATCTGCGTATTCAATATATCTTTAGAGGCTTTCCTATGTGTTTAGGAATGCTAAAATACCTTGCTAAGGCATGACTTCAACCTGAACAATATAGAGACTGGGGCTAATTTCCAGAATGCGGTTATGATTAAATTATAATATTGATGATTGGCAAGCTGAATAAATCGCCAACATAGGTTTATAAGTCAGCAAAGCCAGCCATAACTCGACTTGCTAATAGATGGTCACCGCCTCACTGCCTGAGGTTATGTTGTCGAGTACACAGTACATGGAAATAGTGGTATTTCCTGCAACCATTAAAGCGCTGGGTTTGATAGTGACATTGGTGCCGGCAATGAGCGTGACGGCATTAGTACCATCGGCCGCCACTGCAAAAGATATCACTTCTCCTGCATATGGAGACGACAAATTGGCAACAATGTCCGCTGCACTCGGGAGCGCTAAAGTAAGTGCCGATGTGGAAGTGTCAAAACGGAATAGTATGTATTGATCGAACTGAGCGCCCGTAACGCTCAGAGGAGCGTTTCCTGCGTTATAGAAGTCGTTTTGGACCTGACTGCTCGAACTGGTGCAGCCTCCCAAACAGAGTAAACTGAGCGTTAAAAGAACAACAATAGTAGCTAGAAAAACCCAAGGCAACTTACGTTTCATGTATTTCTCCTTTTTAGGTGACACGCGATATTGGCCATTTTGAAACGACAATCTATACGCTCTCCATTAAAAGTATATTACTATTCAATAATAATGATATAGCTAGCATGTCCTGTTGTAAAGTGACGAACCACATTGGTTTGACGCAGAATCCCTCTTTGATTATTATGTGAGGTAGGGACATAAATAATCTAGTTAAGGGAGGCAAATGGAATGAGAGGTGGTAGGCTTGGAGGACTAGGTCGGGGTGGTTTTGGGGGAGGAACAATCGGTGGCGGAGGAGGCCTCGGAATGAATCCGATGTTGGGGCTTGCCGGATTGGGAATGTTCGGAATGATGTTTGGTTCATCAAATAGGAATATGGGTAATCGGAATCGACCAAGCTCGAATATAAAGATAACTTCGCCCAATGGCGGTGAGAATTGGATTATAAATAGTACACATACCATTACATGGAGCTCCGTTGGTTTGAGTGGTAATGCCACCATTGAACTATCCCGTGACGGGGGAGGAATTTGGGAAACTATCGTAGATTCGACTCTTCTCACGGGAAACCAGACGTGGAAAGTGATAGGACCAGCCAGTACGCATGCCAGAATACGTGTATCGCGTGTTTCCAACAACAATGCTTCCGGTGCCAGCACCAATGATTTCACCATATCAGAAGCATGAAATAATTTCGCGCGCTGATTACTATAAAGGAGTTCAGCTTTCTATGAAACAAGGGATTTACTTACAATTTTAAGTCCTATGTTGAGAATAACCTCAGTCGCCACACTCTAAAATTGATTGATTGAACACTAGAAATAGGTAATTTAAAGAAGGAGATTTTAAATGGAAACGCCTGAATTTGATACGTTCAAAAGGATTGAAGCCCTCGAAGAGCATTTCAAGGGAACCCGTGGGGAAAAGGATGCTCTCATTCTTGGAATAGCCGGGTTGGAGACCGCCTTTATTACCGCCAGTATGCAAGCGCCCACTTATGCCAGGCAATACAAAGACCAATTATTAATGTCGTTAAAACAAGTGGGTTTAAGCAGTAAATGGTACGATGCTATTCAAGCAGACTTAGGTGCTATGTGTGACCACCTTGAAAAGACTATGAACCAGACCAGGGATACAGAATAATCTGTCCGACAAAGGCCAAATTGAGTCTGTAAGTTGTTTCTGTGAGCCTTTATTATATATTTGAATCATTTCCATATTAATTTACTTTTTATGACGACTGTGTATTACCAAAACCAATACAATGATGATTATAGCCACGATGGCAATAACAGCGATTGCGATTATCCAACCGATATTTAGACCTTTTGAGCTTGTTGTCGTGGGCATGGTCGTTACAGCGGTTGGCTCAGGCTGGGAAGTTGTGATTATCGGAGGCGGAGTTGTAACGGTTGTGATAAATGCGGGAGTTCCTTCGTCGTCACCGCCATCATCCGCGGTTGAATTAGAATTATTTAAATCATAATTTACCGTGCCGAGGTCCTTAGATGAGGGTAATAAATCGGATACATTTATCCAGATAACAGCGTCGACTTTGGCCGCGATAATTTCACCCGTTACGGTGTAAATGCCGGGGGAACTATCTGCAGGAAATGTTAGTGGAATGGTTTGGGTTACCTGTGCTGTTTGACCAACTTTATCCGGAAACGGACTGATCGTCAGTATATAACTGGGACAGAGTGTAACTTCGGCTCCGGTTGCTTGGTTTTGTGCCACGATGCTTGACTCGATGGTCGCAGCACTTATGGAAATCGGGAGTTTCGCTTTACATGTTCCTGATCCGGATACGGTGGCATCGAATGATTGACCTTCAGCAACATCAGATGTGCTCAGACTAATATGGTAACTTAGCGTATAATAGTCCGAAACACTGAATGCTGCAGCGGGGTGAATGTTTAGCAACAACGTAGTTGCAACAATAATAAAACAGATGACTAAATTCCTAAATAAAGCCACTTTACGTAAACCCATCATGCAGTTTCTCTTCATTCTAAAACGCTAAACCTATAAAACTAACAAGGGTCGCCTCTAGTTGATAACAGTAAACCTCGCTTATGGTTTTATATTATACTCTTGAACTTTATCTAACAAATTCTACTTTTTACGGCGAATGCCCATTATCACAGCCAATACGACTATGACAATAACCACGGCCCCAATAACTGCGATTGCGATTATCCACCCGTTGCTGAGGCCGGTTGAAGTTGTTGTCGGTGTTGTGGTTGGTGTTGGCGTCGTTGTTACTTGCCCAGTAAGTACCGGTACGGGTGTTGTCGGCGTTGAAGTCGGGGTCGTTGTTACTTGCCCAGTAAGTACCGGTGCGGGTGTTGTAGTTGGGGTAGTTATTGACGGCGGTATATACATCACACTGAAGACAGTGAAATGGCTGACCTGGGCCGTAATGGTATGGTTGACCGGATCTACTACCGCCGGCACTGTGACCCATTGTCCCGTACTGACACTATAATAGGCCACTACCAAACTTGTTTCAGATACCCCACTCGGTATGTTGGCCGGGTTATAGCTGAATTTCATGGAAATCGGCGGATTGAAAGTAGCTCCGGACGGTCCAAATTCATATGGCAGTGCAATAACGTCAGCCCCTACCGGCGGTGGAGGTGGCGAGGTAATTGGCGTGATGCTGATTTGCTGCAACGGAGTACCGTTTGCTGTCAAACCTACGGTACCCGGATTGATAGTGAGTTTGGTCAGCCCATCTGCTGAGGTATCTGTCATTATCTCGGTAAAGATACCTTGAACATTAATCACGAGACTTGTATTGACTATACCTGAATCTGCAACTGAAGATGTTGTTGTTATCGTGGAGATACTTGTTATGGTAGTTTCCGCAGGTTCGGAAGTCGTTATTATCGGTAATGGAGTTGTAGTAGATGCGGGAGTTCCTCCACCACCACCTCCGCCTCCGCCTCCACCTCCGGTTGAATTAGAATTATTTAAATCATAATTTACCGTGCCGAGGTCCTTAGATGAGGGCAATAAATCGGATACATCTACCCCATCGACTTTGGCCGCGATAAGTTCACCCGTTATGGTGTAAATGCCGGGGGAACTATCTGCAGGAAATGTTAGCGGAATGGTTTGGGTTACCTGTGCTGTTTGACCAACTTTATCCGGAAATGGACTAATCGTCAGCATATAACTGGGACAGAGTGTAACTTCGGCTCCGGTTGCTTGGTTTTGCGCCACGATGCTTGATTCGATGGTCGCTGCACTTATGGAAATCGGCGTTTTACAGGTTACAGAGCCGGATACGGTGGCATCGAATGATTGACCTTCAGCAACATCAGATGTGCTCAGACTAATATGGTAACTTAGCGTATAATAGTCCGAAACACTGAATGCTGCAGCAGGTTGTCTGTTTAGGAACAACGTAGTTGCAACAATAATAAAACAGATGACTAAATTCCTAAATAAAGCCACTTTACGTAAACCCATCATGCAGTTTCTCTTCATTCTAAAACGCTAAACCTATAAAACTAACAAGGGTCATCGCCGGTTTAAAACGATAACCCTTGCATCAGACATTGTTACTGTGTCTCGAACTTTATCTAACAAATTCTACTTTTTACGGCGAATGCCCATTATCACAGCCAATACGACTATGACAATAACCACGGCCCCAATAACTGCGATTGCGATTATCCATCCGCTGCTGAGGCCGGTTGTAGTTGTTGTCGGTGTAGAGGTTGGCGCTGGCGTCCCCGATGTTATTGACGGTGTTGTGGTCGGTGTCGGCGTCGTTGTTACTTGCCCAGTAAGTACCGGTACGGGTGTTGTCGGCGTTGAAGTCGGGGTCGTTGTTACTTGCCCAGTAAGTACCGGTGCGGGTGTTGTAGTTGGGGTAGTTATTGACGGCGGTATATACATCACACTGAAGACAGTGAAATGGCTGACCTGGGCCGTAATGGTATGGTTGACCGGATCTACTACCGCCGGCACTGTGACCCATTGTCCCGTACTGACACTATAATAGGCCACTACCAAACTTGTTTCAGATACCCCACTCGGTATGTTGGCCGGGTTATAGCTGAATTTCATGGAAATCGGCGGATTGAAAGTAGCTCCGGACGGTCCAAATTCATATGGCAGTGCAATAACGTCAGCCCCTACCGGTGGTGGAGGTGGCGAGGTAACTGGCGTGATGCTGATTTGCTGCAACGGAGTCCCGTTTGCTGTCAAACCTACTGTACCCGGATTGATAGTCAGTTGGGTCATACCGTCTGCCGATGTATCTGTTACTTGCTGGCTGAAGACGCCCGCAGAGTTAACCACGAGAGATACTGTGACTACTCCCGGAGAAGTTATGACCGGGCCTGAAGCAACTGAAGGCGACACTGACGTCGTCGTGCTGACAGGAGGAATAGCCGCACTAGCATAACCGATTTTTACACCAATTCCGCTGGTTGATACAATCGAGCTCAGAATATCTCCACTGAAAAAGCCGATTAAAGCTGCCGTAGGATTGGCCGTTATACCGGTATACCATAAATATATATTGCTGGTATTAGCTATTACTGACGGGAAAGCCACGCCTTCATTGTCCCAGGCGCCGCCAGAACTCTTACTCAGGACCGGATTTGACGCAGTGTCTTTAATCCAGGTAGTGCCATTTGTCGAAGTCGCATGACCAATTGCAGTATTGACGCCGTTAAGGAACAGATTATTTAGAGTCACTGAATGGTGCAGATAATCGAACAAGGTAGCCACACTGCCTTTACCCCCGGTGTACCACATGTCGTAGCTGCCGTCGCTATTCATGACCACGGACGGCGCGAAAACACCCCAGCTATCCCAGTCCGTTGAACTACCTTTCTCTAAGACGGGAGTGGCGGCTTTAGTCCAAGTTTCGCCATTCGGGGATGTGGCATAACCAATGCCGACATCGACTCCACTTAGTAATGCTGTCTCTATGTCACTTATACTGGTAGCCCCTGTCAAACCGGTCAAGAGGCCGGCACTAACATCGACACCAGAGTACCACATTTCATAAGTGGAACCGTTCTTAATAACCGAAGGAGTCATAACGCCTAAACTGTCCCAGGCACCTGTATTTGTTACCATCACCGGATTACTTACGTCTTGTGCCCAGGTAATCCCGTCCGCAGACGTAGCATAACCAATTGCGGGGGCACTATCATTAGCTAAAGTCAGAGAATCGAGGATAACATTCGCGACTGGGGTCTGTAAAGAAAGACTGACGATATCGCTTCGTAGTTGGGAAATATTACCGCTAACAATATCACCCAGTAAAGTCTTAATATTAGCGGAGCTAAGACCGGCGGCATCAAGTGCCCCAAATAGGGACTGAAGATCCGTGGAATTAATTGTGTACCCGGAATACCACATCTTATAAGTGCTGCCGTCTTTGATTACATCGGGAGATGAAATAAATTCGTCCCAAGCTGCTGTCGGGAACGTGACGGCACCTTGATCGGTCCAGGTAGTACCATCCGGGGAAGTCGCGTATTTCAACTCAGTGCTCATGCTGTTTAGATACCCGGTTATTGACGAGGTCGAAAGGCCTGCTAAATCATTTAATGCTGCCTTGATATCAGTGCAATCAGATGAAGAGGCAGAGACGGTGCTGAAGTTGCCGGATTCAAGATCAGCCGCTAATGTAGAGCCGAGATCCAAGTTTAGCAGATTGTATAAATATGACCTGGCTGCGTCATTTGAGCTAGTCTGGACATACCACATCTTATAAAGTCCCGCCGAGCTATCATAAATTACCGTACTGTTGCTGGCAGAAACACCCGAAGTGACAACGGCGCTGGCGGATTTAACTAGAACAGGAGAAGCGGCAGCCTGTAGTGGTTCGGATATCGGAGCCAGTAAACAAATAATAACGGTGACGAGTAATATCACTGACCATAGTTTCATGTTCTTCATCAGTTTACCCTCCCCTCATTAAATAGGTTGGTATGGGCCAAAATTAGATGGGCGTAAGTTTTCATATTATATACCATTACTTATTCATGCATTTCTTTTACCAAGCCGTGCGGTGGTCTACCATAAATTATCTAATTTAGATGGCGCTATCACTTGCCCTATCCCGGACTCTTTGACATTCAGCCGGGAATGATAGACCGATAAAGTTTCCAGCTAATGTATTACTTACTCCTTTACCAGAATACACGCTCCAACTCAATGTTTCAAGTACCAGTAATTCATTTATCAGCTCTAAATTTGATCTATTACTCCTAAACTCCCAATTGATTTTAAGTACCATTTATAATACATTCTACTGCCCGTATATGTCCATAGACAATCACCGATGTCTATTGGTACCAAATTATAGAAGCAACGGGATTATGGGCACGCCCGTGGGCTAAAAGTGATTCATATTCGGTTCGCTTTCTGCCATAATATATCCTCATTTAGGCGAAGTGAAGCTTGAATTATCAAGAACCATGAGCTTGCTCATGGTAGCTGGTCTATATTTTTATCTCTCGTGAATTTTCCCACAGGTAGCTAGAATTGTAGAATATATCGTTTATTAATGTCAATGCTTAAAAACAATAGCTAGGTTCTATTTTGGCTCATTTATTTTAGTTCTTCTCATTTTGGCGTCAATTGCATCACTTCAAAATAGTATTTATAATTCCATGTTTGATGACCCGACCGTTACATTGTGGGGAGTTTATCTTAGGGTTGATCGCCAGTTTTCCCTTATTTGGTGGTTTGTGTACTTTTAACTACCTTTGCACCGGAAACAGCGATTATGGTCGCGGTGAACTGATTCTTCGACGCATTGAATTGGGCAGTGACCTTAGCCCGATCACTTACAGAAATCTTTGTAATTCCCTTACTCAACCTGATTTTAGTACTACTATTGATAATGAAGATAGTGCTAGCGCCTTTCGTATCTGTAATGGTAATGCTGGTATTTGCTTTATAGGCAGTGATGTTCCCGTCAACAACGAACTTAATCGATTTAGCGGGAATATAAGTCATACGCTGTGCTATTTGTATTGTTTTGCCAGCGGTTGTGATCTCTGCGGTTGATACATTGACTTCGTCACCCACCGAGAAATTGTTCAAAGTGGCATTCTTCACGCTGGGGACTTGATACTGTGTTACGGAATTAGCTTTAAACGTTTCATTGACTTTATTCGAAGTGACTACCAGATTGTTACCGGACTTGCTCTTAATAGTACCCTTAAAAGAATACCGTTTCCCTATAGGCTGAATGACCGTGATTTTGCTGGCTACAGTGGTATCTGCGTTGTAATCAGCGATGGCTTGGTCATTTATTTCCAGGTCTTTAAAGCTAATGGAGCCAAGTACTGTGTTGGTAATTAAGGTACTGTTGTCCACTTTCAAAACAAGGGCGGTACCAAATTTGGGTTTGATAGTTATGGTAGTAGTTATAGTCGGCGGAGTGGCCGTTTTATCGATATCAACAATCACACCTTTAACTTCGCTCACGGGTGTATTTGTGGTTGCCTGAACGGTTTCAGTGCTGACAACCAATAACACTAAAACCAGGGTCAATGCCAGAGCTACTCTTATTATAATTTTCATTTCTTTCTTACCGCACTCTAATGGTTCAGACTACCCATTAGTTCGTGTTATCAATAAACCTTATCACGAAGATGGTTTCAATATATCACTATCAATTAATGCTAGTCAATCATATTATGATTTGTTTCATCGTGTCAATCCGTCAAGTTAGAATCATATCGTACTTGCCTGAAGCAGTATATTAATTAACGAAGAGTAAAGCTTTTCATGACACCTTTATGGTTCTAAAATGGTCGAATATTATTGAATAATAGAATCGATATGGTATATTGTATTTAATATCTCTTCCAGCCAAGGAGAAGTGATTTTGAGGATTAAAGCTCATCACCTCATATACGCGATAATTTTACTTACTGCCCTACTTTTTGTCATTATTGCATTTTTACCCAACAATGTTCTACGTATAATTATCGGGTTGCCGTTTGTGTTATTTTTCCCTGGTTTCACTTTCATTTCAGCACTATATCCCCGAAACATCTCCCTTGATCGTATTGAAAGACTGGCTCTCAGTTTGGGTCTATCAGTGGCGATAGTACCGCTATTGATGTTAATCCTGAATTTCACAACTTGGGGTATCCATATAACCTCGACCATGGTAACGATTACGATTTTTATCGTTCTAGCTAGTGGCTTCGCCTTGTTCAAACAATGGCGGCTGCCGGACAAGGAGAGACCAGTTATAATTATTCACAAACCTTCTTTTCCGAAACAGACCACGGCTGAAAGGGTACTGTCCATTATCCTGATAATGGCCGTATTGGGGGCAATCGCCGGAGCTGCGTATACGGTGACTAGGCCAAAAGTTCAAGATAAATACAGCGAATTTTATATATTGGGCTTAGACAACAAGGTTGAGGCATATCCCACAGATATCCAGTTGGGCACTTCTGGCACAGTAACGCTGGGTATCATCAATCATGAACAGGCGCCAACTACCTACGACGTGGAAATTATTACAGCTGGAGTGGCGGATAACACAATCAATAACATTACCCTGCAACCTGAAGAGAAATATGAAAGCAAGGTCAGCTTTAAACCCAAGAAGACCGGTGATGACCAGGAAGTGCAGTTCTTATTATATAAAAACGGACAAAGTACGGTCTATCTGGAATTACATTTATGGGTAAATGTAAAATCGTGAGAATCAGATTTTCTTTGTGGAAATGATTTATTTTTATGGATGACACGAAACAGGCCATTAACACAATTCCTGCCCCTAAGCCCGGCGAACACCATAAATTTACGCGCGATATTATCTGGGTGGGCATTGCCCAATTATTCAGCTCAGTAATAATCGGCATAGGCACAATGCCGGCGTTGACCAAATTCTACCCGGCGAATATTTTTGGCATCTGGGCGCAAATACAAATCACCTATGCGTTACTAAGTCCTTTAATCGCAATGCAACTAGGCTTGGCGGTAATAAAATATCTTTCCGGCGAGGCAGATACAGCCAAGAGGCGGCAAGTTCTAGGCGCCATGCTGTTTGCGATTACTATTATCTCGGTGATATTTGCATTTTTAGCTAATTTATTTGCAGTGCAACTTTCGGTCTTTCTTTTTGACAGTGCAAATTACTCTGACTTTATAAGGCTAACGGTAGTTTGGATAATAGTCAGCGCCTATTTTAATTTTTTCATTTCCTATATGAGAGCCCGCGGTAAAATAAAATTATTAGCTATCCAGCAGATCCTCGTCGCGTTGTTAACATTAGGGATTGTAATCATACTGGCTACCCAAGGCATCCGATTGGAATGGGTAGTGGTTTCAGTTATCGGTGTTTGGATTATTTTTACGCTATTGTTTTTCATCATGGTCGTGCGCGAAGTCGGCTGGCCTTTACCGAATTCAAGAGGATTAACAAAATACCTGGCGTTCAGTGTACCACAAATACCGGGTGCAATATTATTATGGACAGTCGGAACCAGCGACCGTTATTTCATTACACATTTTCTAGGTTTATCTAAGACCGGTATTTATACCTCGTCAGATACGCTTGGGGGGTTGCTTGGATTGTTTTACGGCCCGATTCAATTCGTGCTTTACCCAATGTTAGCCAGGTTATGGGAAGAAAAACGGCACACCACGATTAAAAACTACATGGAATATTCCACCAAACTATACTTAACCTTGGCGATTCCTGCAACAGTCGGTATAACCCTATTATCACAACCCTTATTAAGGGTGATCACAACATCACAATATTTAATTGGTAACACTATGGTTTTTCTGATTGCGGCCGGCTCTCTTTTCCTGGGAGTATATAGCATCGATGTAAACGTAATTTTATTGTTCAAACAATCCAGGTTATTACCATTTATGATCGGGGCTGCGGCAATAGTGAATGTCGTAAGTAACCTGATACTAATTCCCCACATCGGTCTGTTAGGAGCAGCAATATCCAATATTGCTTCATTTTTTGTATTGGCACTAATTGTTGGCATATGGGCCAGAAAAAAGGTGCATTACGGCTTAGATTTTAAATATTTATTAAAAGTGATTGTTGCCACTTTTATAATGTCTGTCTGTGTATATTTTATTAAACCTCAGGGCACTTTAAAAATATTTATTACGGTAGCCGTAGGAATAGCCATTTTTGGAATCAGCCTGGTAATTTTCAGGGCTTTCTCAAAACAGGACAAGGAATTGATCAGAAATATTTGGCAAGGACTAATTCCATTAAAAACCAATAAATCTTAGATGGGCGACTTAATGCCAATAAGCAGGCATAAATTTGCTATCAAGGCCCGGGATGCCCATAAATGAAATTGGAGGCTAATCATCAAATAAGGTAACACCCGGTGTTTAACGCGTTCAATAGATAAATGCCGTGGTTTAAGGGGTACCGTTTGTAAACATGTTGAAAAATCACTTCAGCTTAAATCTGAAATATAACGCATAGGCTACTTTGTATTTAGTATTTTATTTATTTATAATGAAATCGACATATTTATTATCTTCATTAATTATAAAAATGTAAGTATGGGGAGATAAATCGACTTATGAAATCGCGTATAAGAAGTGCTATTCAAATATATCACTCGGGCGGGTTATTTGTTTTTGTTAGACGCATTATTTTCTTTTTCTGGAAGGAGTTTGTATGGTTTTTTATAAGAATAAGAAACCGAGAACAATTTATTAAAAGGCTTATATACAGTAATACAATGTATTTGAACTTAAAAGATACTGGTATTTCAAAAGAGTTAGCAGTATATAAAACTCATGAACCTATAACTACCACGTTATTAAGACAAGAAATTCAAAAGGGATGGCATGTTGTTGATATCGGGGCTAACATCGGATACTATGCTCTTCAGGAAGCTGATTTAGTTGGGAAGGATGGATTAGTTTTTGCTATTGAACCAGCACCCGAAACTTTGAAGTTATTAATACGTAATATTGAATCTAACCCTTATAAAAATATTAATTTGTATGATGTTGCTATAGGAGCAGAAAATGGAACTGCTACGATGTACTTTTCTGATAGTACAAATCTGTTGTCATTACAACATCATTCCTATTTAAATGGAGCATCCACTATTGTAAAGGTAAATACACTCGACAACCTGCTTGCAAATGAAAAACGCATAGATTTCGTACAAATGGATATGGAAGGATTTGAGGTAGAAGCTATAAAAGGAATGTTACAAATATTAAAAATTCATAAACCTGAGATATTTCTTGAATTGCATTCCCAACAAGCAGGACCAGATAAGGCAATACAATTACTTGAAACCTTGAAAGAATTGGGTTATAAATCCAAGTACACAGTAGATAAAGCTTTTAATTACCCATATGCCGGTAACAGCCAGCACGTTATAGAGACATTATCAATTGATGAACTCATTACGGATCGCAGGATAGCAAAAGGTTATTCGATTGTTAATATATTTTTCGTAGTTCCTAAATAAAAACACATTTATTTATTAAATTATCAATTAAATATATGGAATTAAAATGATCACGTCAAGGTAATTATACAAATAGTTAATTATACACCGATTTTACTAGCAGCACAGCTACAGAATGAAGTAAATAGGTGGGATAATTGAGACATCGGACAAATCCTTGACGCTCCCCTAACTGTAACCGACGCTATATTCTTCTCTCAAATCTTGACAGATGTGTTGCGCGGTAAGCCATTGATCAAGGGTTTTATGCGTCACATTTAGCCCTCGGCTTGCTTCAGGTAACGATGGATTCTCTTCCCTTATTAACTTCGCTGCTTCAATGCGAAACCCTTTGGTATACCTTCCCCGTGGAATAATTTCCCTCCAAACACCTCTGTCTATATATTTTACTTAACTTTGGTGTCCGTTAAATCTATCCTACTTCATTTAGTTCGGATGTAGTTAAAACATATCACATTTTTAAAAAGCTTCATTTCAGATTTATAAAAAGGGGAGAAATAAATAGAAACTTCGGAATTAGCATAAATAATACCAAAATTATTATTATCCAATACGCTTTTAACACGCTCAACAAACATGGGATCATTATAAAAATCCTCATAATAACCTTTATAAAGTGGGCTCAGTGCAATATAATGATATGCCAAATAACTATATGGTGTATCAGTACCCAAAGCTTCATATCCCAATCGTTCCCGATCCACGGTGGTAATTACCTTAATATTACTATTCACATTTGATGTCAAATAATGGTCAGCAGCAAGTAAGGGGGGGGTAACAATATCACCCGCTGCTGTTTCATAATTATAGATAAAAAATAATGGAACCAAGCATATCATAATAATAGAAAAAACAAGTTTTCCTTTTTTATATTCCAAAACTTTAACAGCATAATATACAAAGAGCGGCGTACCAAAAGTGAATAGCCTTTCAAGTAATGTAATAACACCATAACCGATCGCAGAAAATCCGATGATGATTTCGCCAAATATATTAAATATTATAAATTTATCGACCCATGAGTATAGATGTTTCCTAAGTGACAACACACCAATGCAAGCAAGAATTAAAACAATTACAATAGGTGCGAACTTCAAATTGACAGCGAATTGATGTTCTTGACTTCCTATAGTAGTTCTTAATGCTAAGGAATTGAAAGCAGTGTCTATTTGGAATATTTGCGAAAATAATTTAGGTAGGTCACGAGCAAATGTGCCTGTTGCACAATATATGAGCCATGATGCGATCATCACAATACCCAGAATGATTATCGTTTTTTGTTTCCAATTTCTGAAGATAACGGCCCCAATTAGTAAAAGTAAACCTGTAACAGCTGAAAGGAGATGAGTAATAACTAATGCGCCGAGCACAAGGATTATACATATATATTTATCAGGTAGCTCCCCGTGTTGTTGAAAATGTGGCATAGTTATCAGGCTGAGGAGAACAAGTAATAAGAAAAATCCATACTCTTCAGAATTAGGTCGCGTAATTCCAAAACTAATCAAAACAAATAGTAGCATTCCGGCCCAAATAAACTGTCGTCTTTCATTAAATACATTTCTTAAAAACAAATACATAAATGGTAATATAACTAAATGCCATAACACTGGGGTAACTAACACAAGCGCATCACGACCAATATTACAAATAGATGAAGTTGCGTAATTAATAAGCCATGCACCGGGCCAATCAAAATAATATAAAGCTGAAGATTGGATGTGTCCATATGACTTTAAATAATCGACATACGTCCAGAAAGAATATGCTTCATTATTAGCTAGATATAAATTAGAATTCCCGCTGATTAATACAGGAGTTAGCCATAGCATCATCACAAGAATAATGAGTTGTAGCCATAATAATAATTTGTTTTGCTCGGCACTCTTCCAAAGTAAGATATTAGCAATAATTAATGCGCCAAGAGCAACAAAAAAGATTATTGGAAATGAGCTTATAATTCCGAAACCATTAAGACTTAAATTGGTAACTTGCAGACTAAATGTCCAAATAATCAGCGCTAATATTGTTAGCAATAAAGATATGCTTAATGCCCAAGATTTCGACTTATTCATTCTGTTTTCTTTTGACTAGGGTTTCTTACTTAATTCGTTCAATTTTTCAACGAGGATTCGCTAACAAAACATTATCAATATTTACCATGGTCAAATTAAATTACTTATAATGTATTAATAAACCTCTGTTGTCAAACAATAATTTCAATATTATTTCCCAATTAATTTCCTAGCTGCGATTCTGATTGCGTCATCAGATGTATGGTTAGCCTGCCAACCGAGTTTTTTCATTTTATTAACATTAAAATGGAGTTTTGGAGCATCGCCGGGCCAACCTCTTGTACCGCCGGTATATGTAAATTTAACATTTTTAAAGCCCATTTCTTCGGTGACGATTTCGGCGATTCTAGCGACATTAGTGAAAGATTCTGCGCTCAAGTTAAACACATCACAGCGCATATTAGATTTTTCAAAAGCACAACGCATGCCACTAATGCAGTCTTCTACCAATAAAAATGGTTTTTCTTGCTTGCCATCTCCAAGAATAATCAGTTCATGGGAATTCTTTTTCAGTTTCTGAATGAAATCATATATTACGCCGTGACCCATCCTATCGCCGATTATATTTCCGAAACGGAATATCCACACGTTGATGCCGAAAAGGTGGCTATACGAACTCATTAAACCTTCACAGGCTAATTTACCGGCGCCATAGAGGTTAATAGGAAACAACGGACCGTAAGTTTCGGGCAAAGCGTAGGATGCCCCATCTCCATAAACACATGCGCTCGAGGAGAAAAGAACTTTATCTATTTTATTGGCTCGCATCGCTTCCAATACATTTCTAGTGGCTATCGTACAATTTTTCAAGTCCAGATCAGTAATTCTATTGCCAGTCGGAATATCAGTATTAGCACCGAGGTGCCATACAACATCGTGCCCTTTCATTGCTTCAACTAACGCCGCATCATTCAGCATATCATCCTGCACAAACTGAAACCCGCTTTTACCAATTAGATTTTTAATATTTATTTTATTGCCAGAGACCAAATTATCATAAACAGTTACCTGATTCCCTTCCGAAAATAATAGTTCGGAAAGATGACTGCCAATAAAGCCCGCGCCTCCAGTAATAAAATATTTTCGTCCTTGTTTGTTCATGTTAACACACTCCTTTAATCAGCTATTTGATGCTGCCACATATCCAGCAGTAACACAAGCCAACACAGTAAAAGTTAATAACAATTTGTGACTTGCAACACGTGGTTTAGTAAAAAACCCGTTGAATATTGAAGGGAATAATCGTTTGTAAATACTATTTAAAAGATTATATTCCGTGCTAAGAACTGACGCTTTATTTTTATCCTCCTGATAAAGTCTCTTCAAAGTTTTTCTAGAGCCACCAATCCAATACGACCATTTTATGATATATTTCCAAGCGAGTCTTTCAGGCGGTATTCTATGCTGTACCTCTACTTTAGGATTAAATACAATTCGCTTTCCGGTTTGCGCTCTAACCCTAATAGAAAATTCCAAATCTTCACCTAATTTATTCTTCTCTCTGCCTGCCATACTTCCTCCGGATGGGCCTATATTTGTCGAGAAGAAAATCCTTTTATCTGCGATCTCTCTTTTAAATGAAGAATTCATTGTCCAGACATTTCTAATCTCTTTAGTTTCTTGATTATTAAGCCATGACGTACAACCTACTATCCAATAGAACTCTTCAGGCAACCATGCGGGTTTTGGGCATTCCCATAAAGGTAAGACACTCCCACTGACACCAATAATAGTATCGTCATATGTTTTGACCATCTCATTTGCCCAATTCGTAGAAAGAACTACATCATCATCAATAAAGGCTATTACTTCACCTTTGGCTTCTTTTATTCCAAGGTTTCTAGCTGCCGACGCACCATGTGCTCCATCATTAAATAACATCTTTAAATTGGGAATATTATTTTCAATCCCATAAGAACGGATTTTCTCCATCAACTCTTTCGACCGTTCGACAACAAATAACGTCTCGGTATTTAAATACGTCTGACTCTTAATGCTGTTCAGAAGTTCGAAAATATCATTAAGCCTATCAGCAGTGTAGGAAGTGATAACGATTGAAAGCATAGGATTTTCAATCACGAAACCTCTCCTCAATAACTAGAAACCAATCTTTAAAACCCTGGTTTATTGCATGTTTTACGCCGCCGATGACACTTTTGCCCCCGATTCTGCCTTCACTATGTACCGGAATTTCTTTAATATGTTTGCCGGCTTTCTTAGCTTTTACAATCATTTGCTGCTCCATGCTACAGCCGAGCTCCCTCTTTCCAAAAGATAAATCAAGATTGGTGAACTCTTTTTTCCAGAAGGCATTGTAACCAGAACAAACATCGCTAAAGCGGGTTCCGTACAAAATGTTGGTTGTGTAGGCTAGGATTTTATTACCCACCCAACGGTACCACGGCATTTTCAAAGGGCGCCTTTTAAATAACCTAGACCCTTTGGTAAATTCATTACCATGAAGCAGGGGCTCGACAAAACGTCCCAAATCCTCTGGAGGCGTTTCCCCATCGGCATCCAGAGTTACAATTATTTCACCAGTAGCTGCGGCAATGCCGCATTTTAAGGCATCACCTTTGCCATTTCCCGGCTGACAGAGAATTTTGATATCAGGTCGAATCTTCTTTGCTACTTTGATGGTTGCATCGGTTGAATGCCCATCCACAAGTATAATTTCATCAACCCAATCCGGTATTTTAGGCAAAACAAGAGGCAAATTCGGCTCTTCATTGAGAGTGCAAATAATGACACTAACCGGAGGACAGTTGGCCGGCTTATTCATTTATATTGTTGTGCTCCATAAAAATTAAATATTAACGACACTAGCACATTACAAATCCAAGATTATGAAATCGGGTAGAGGAGGTTTCATTATGGGCAAATGCTCAGTTTACATTTTTTGTCGATGAAGGTAATGTTGCCTGGGAATCTGTATTTGTCTTACATTATATCATGTACAACAAGCTCATACCTTTTCTAAACAGCTCATGACACTTATATGATACTTTTATGACCGTATACCTATTAATGAAAATCCCCCTTTTTGCAACAATACGGCTCTCAAACAACCTGAATAACGGTTCATTGTTGCCAAGGTGAAGATCATTAATATAATTAAAATTATTAATGATGAAATCCAATTAAAGCAGCTAATCACATCTTATGCGTCATTAGCCTTTGATAGACTATTTATAAAGAAGTTTTTCGCTTAAAATCTTAAATATTTTAGGGCCACGCTCCTAAATCAGGTTGGGTAGCTTTTAATCTATCTCGACATATTTTACATTGTGGTCACGTGCTTTTTGGTTTATAATGTCGTTATGATTAAACTAGTGAGATCATTATCATTCTCTATTTTCATTTTTGGTATGCTGGGATGGTTTTACATCGTCGTTACTTCGTGGCTGTTTCCGGCTTCTTTACCATACCGGTTATCACATCTCACCCCTTGGATTAGAGAAGATACTTTTGGTATTTCCTGCTTTATTGTTTCATTCCTCGCATTTTTTATCTGGATCTATACCAAACAACCAAGGGATTAGTTCGGGATTTTAAAGTTTGCGACACTAGTGGGTGACATATTCGCTCCCAAGTTGGACTATTTTTCGAGAATAATGGATTTAAGGTAGTCAATACTAAAAGCGCTTATTCGAAGACGACGACCTTGGGGAAAGCTAAGTTACCGATGAGCCTGCCATATGATTTAGCCAGGCAGGCATTGCAGGAAACACCGGAAGCCGAAGGAATATATTTTGCGTGCGGTGTCTGGGGCGGCGCGCCGGTTGTACAACGTTTAGAAGCTGAATTTAATAAGCCGGTGGTTTTCGACGATACGCAGTGTATCTGGGCCGGGCTCAAAGCGTTAAACATAAAATTGCCGGTAAAAGGTTTGGGGCGGTTATTTGAAACCTATTAATCGCATGGGCACCTATCGTATTTAAATTGCGAGTAAACTCTGATGAATGTAAGCGTACATGAGTGGCAATAACCAAATCCCCTTCATCACTTGTTATTATGGTGTTATTGTAACAGGGTATTACCAACCGCGTTGTTCGGTGCGTTTAATGATATCCAACTGCTGCTCCTTAGTGAGCTCGGTGAAATAAGCACAATAACTGGCAACACGAACCAATAAATCTTGATATTTCTCCGGCTTCTCCATAGCTTGCCGCATCAGCCCCGAAGAGATAACGTTGAACTGGGTATGATAAACGCCCAACTCTTCGATAGTCCGTAGGAAAGCTACAAAATTATCAATGTCGCGTTCGTTCGCCACTAATTGAGGACTCAACCTTAGATTCAATACACCACCCATGACAAAACGGTCGGTTGGTAATTTACTGACCGATTTTACCACGGCAGTAGGGCCGTTTTTATCTACTCCCGGTGACGGAGAGAAACAGTCGGCCAGAGGCTCGGGATGAATATGCCCGTTAGGCAAGGCGCCAACCCATGGTCCAAATGTTACGTTGCTCTGTCCGACAATCCCGGCACCGATATAAAATCCACCGAGTGAGGGGATTAAATCTTTTCGTGTATTCAGCCAATCCACTGAGTCATACCAGGTATCCATTACCCAGCCCGCCCAATCATCAGCAAAGTCGTTGTCATTACCGTATTTAGGTACGTCGTTGATGCAAAGCTGCCGCAGAGACTCGAATCCCTTCCAATTATCTTTAGTGGCTTCCAGTAACTGATCCCAGGTAATATTTTTGTCATGGTAAATCAGTTTATCAATTATAGCCAAAGAATCTGAAGTATCAGCCAGACCTGCCAGATACAAACCATAGGTGGTATACCAGGCGCCGCCCTGAATCAGGTCATACCCTTTCTGCAACGGGCCTTCCGCCAGAGCAGAACAGAATGGGTCCATCATCGACTCGGCCTGCTTATCCTTGACTACCTTGATTCCTTTAGCCATGTATTCCATCCAATAGGATAATTGTTTCAAATAAGCCTGCCGGATTGATGCCATCGAAACAAAGGTTCTCGGGTCGCCGGTTTGGGGGCCTATTTGCCTGCCGCAAAGACTGCACTTCCCGTTATGCAGCGCTAACTCCAGTATTTTGGCGGTGATACATATTCCCTCCCAGCCATGCTGCATTGTAATATTGGGCAAGCATAGTTCGGTACAACCCATAATTAAATATTCGCGCCAGTCCTCAATATCTAAATCGGGATAAGTATTAGCCGCCATTTGGATGCCCTTGCGGTCGCTGATGAATTTCGGTTTACCACGCCCCAGTCGAATAACCCCGGCGGCTTTCTTCAGGTATTCGATGGGTGTGCCTTCCCAGATACGCATGGCTAACTCAGGCTGGTGCAGACCTACCTGTTCTTCTGCTTCCAGACAAAGCATGGTAACTTCATTACAGGCATCTTTACCTTCCCGCGTCTGACCTCCGATAGTCACACATTGACTGAGTCCCTGTCCCGGTTGAAAGGTAGCGATGTCATAGCTGAGTAATATCGCATATTCATTAAACTTGACCCACAGGCATTCCAGCAGTTCTAGCGCTTCTTCCCTCGTTGTTGATTTCTTCTCAATTATAGATTGCCTATAAAAAGGAAGAAGGTATTGGTCGATACGGCCGATGTTATTGTTGATGTTGTACAGTTCGCAATGGATAATACAATGTATCATCCAAACTGATTGCACCGCCTCCCACCAGTCCCGTGCCGGGTTGGCTGGTACCTGGTGACATACCGTCGCAATTAGCTCCAATTCCTGCTTACGTTTCGGGTTAGTTTCCCTGGCTGCCATTTCCCGTGCTAAGTCTGCATAACGTTCGGAGTAGGCCATCGCCGCATCAAGTACGATAAGCACAGCTTGGTAGAATTCGCTCTTTTTCTTTGTCTGGTAGTGTGTATAGGGTTGTTCAAGTTGCTCCAGATACGACTCAACTTCTTTCCGGATACCTTTGAGGCCTTTATAGAGCACTTTTTCATAATTAGCCATCTGGTGTCCCAGATCTTTATCAATGGATAAATCCGAGATGATAGGCATTTCGTGGCAGGGAGATGTGACCGCGAAAGCCTTTTCCTTGATATCATCAGGGGCAATTGCCAATATCTCGTCGCCCAGAGTTTTACCTTTGAAGTAAGGGATGAACACTTCCCGCAATTCTTTCCTCTCCGCTTCCGTGATGATGAACTTGTCGTGCGGTCGTATGTCAAAATCCTTGACCGGGTCATCGAGCTCGGCATCCACAAAACGGACTGCCAGATCGAAGAACGGCCCACCGCGGATCTTGCTGGTAATGTTGCCGACGATTAATTCATCCTCCAGAATATGGATAGTTTTTTCATGAAGGTAAGTTTCGAGGATACGTGCCCGCTGAATTATACGCGGTTCATGCTTGTATTTTTCCTGGGCTTTCATGTGGGCTCGGGCGCGTTCCAGACAAATTTCCATTTCCCTGATGGTTCGTTGTTTAGCCTTTTGAACCCTTTCAGTAGAAGTCGGTACGAAAAACTGCTGCCAGCTGCCTACCGGTTTAGCCTTTTTTCCGCTAAATTCAATTGCCATGGTTCCCCTCCGTTTTAACGAGGTATATCAAATAGGACAAGGTCATTATTAATCTGCAAAAGCACCTTGACACAGTTTCTTTTTACAAGGCGATTATACACCTGTAACTGAGGGCTAGCAAACCATTTATCATTGCTCACTGACCTGCCGTTATTCTATAATAATTATATTAATCGAAAATCTAAACCATTCTTATCTTTAATCAGAATTTACAGAGAACCAAACTACGGGATGTAAAATTAAGTTTGCGGAGATTAGTTAACTACAATGACAGATATTTCCAATAATACCGCTAAACCGCGTCGTGGGCTAGAATACAAGTGGGTTGCGCTTTCGAATACAACACTTTCGATAATGCTAGCGTTCATCAATGGTACCAGCGTAATGCTAGCATTACCCGTAATTTTCAGAGGGATCGGCATTAACCCACTAGCAGCGAGTAGTACAGATTACCTGCTGTGGTTGCTGATGGGTTATATGCTTGTAACCGCCGTTTTTGTCGTTGCGTTCGGCCGGTTAGGAGATATCTTCGGTCGGGCGCGCATGTACAATGCCGGGTTTGCTATCTTTACACTGGGGTCGCTTTTATGCGCGCTTACCTGGAGTAAAGGCGCTGCCGGAGGCCTGGAACTAATCATTTTCCGCGTAGTGCAAGGCATCGGCGGTGCTTTCCTGTTTGCGAACTCCTTTGCGATTCTCACGGATGCTTTTCCGGAAAACGAGCGCGGTATGGCCCTGGGCTTAAACCAGGTAGCCGGCATTGCAGGTTCTTTTTTAGGCGTCCTTGTAGGAGGTCTTCTTTCCGAAGTAGGCTGGCGGTGGGTCTTTCTTTTCAACGTACCCATCGGGCTGATAGCTACAATCTGGTCATACCGGACACTGCGCGACACGGGTATTCGAAAAAAAGAGCCCATCGATTGGTTGGGAAACATCACCTTCGCGGTTGGATTGACTATGGTGCTTATAGCCGCTATCTATGGCATCAATCCCAGCGCCCATTCGGCAATGAGTTGGACAACGCCATTCGTATTATCCATGTTCATTAGCGGAATCGTCGTTTTAGTAATATTTGTTTTGATCGAGCAACACGTAAAAACGCCAATGTTCCGGCTTAATTTGTTTCGTATCCGAGCATATGCTACGGGAAACATTGCCAGCTTTATGTCGTCGATGGCACGCGGTGGATTTATGCTGATGCTGACGATCTGGTTGCAGGGCATCTGGTTACCGTTACACGGATATAATTTTGAGGTAACACCACTCTGGGCGGGCATCTATATGATACCCTCCAGTTTGGGAATCCTGTTGCTCGGGCCGCTTTCAGGTCGATGGTCCGACCGTTACGGAGCCCGTTATTTTGCGACGGGAGCCATGATTCTTACGGCAATTGGATTTGCGCTACTTTTAATACTGCCGGTAGATTTCAAATATCCTTTGTTTGCTTTAATAATATTGCTCGATGGTCTGTCGATGGGGATGTTTATGGCTCCTAATACTGCGGCAATTATGAACAGTCTGCCACCGCAGCATCGCGGCGCAGGGTCAGGCATGAGGGCCACGATTATGAATGTAGGCAATCCGTTATCCATGGCGATCATCTTTTCGCTGATGGTCATCGGATTGAATGCGACCATGCCCGCCGCCCTTTATAACGGTCTGATACAGAACGGCATCTCTGCCCAGGTTGCTCATCAAATAGCCAATGCTCCCCCTGTAGCCTACCTGTTTGCCGCATTCCTGGGGTATAATCCTTTGGCGACGATGATTCCGTCCAGTGTCTTACAGGCTCTGCCCCCGCAGCAGGCAGCTGTGATTACTTCCAGAGCTTTCTTTCCTCAACTGATTGAACCGGCTTTCCATAGAGGTCTGGTTGAGGTACTGATCTTCTCGATAGTAATGTGTCTTATCGGGGCAGTGGCTTCATGGGTGCGAGGCGGTAAATATATTTTCCATGAATAGGCAGTTACCGGCCGCGTGAGGATATTATTTTTGCTCGCGTAACAACCGGCGATAAAAACCCAGACTCGCTAAAAACGGAATAAAATAATAAACTATCCGGAAAAGAACAGCGGCAACGAGGGCGATTCCAATCGGCACGCCCAATAAGGCATAAATCCCGGCCATAGAACCTTCCTGAACGCCTAATCCTCCCGGCACCAGTGAAACGAAGCCGGCCGTGACACCCAGGCTAAAACCCGTCAGCAATGTGCCCAAACCCACCGGATTCCCCAGTGCATAGAAACAAAACCACAAGGCAGCAACGGTGCTTGACCAATCGCCAACCATCAAAGCAACCAGAAGTGCGAGCGTGCCCGGCCGTTGGCGGATAGCCGCGACGCCGCGGGTCATGGCCGTGTCAAAATCCTGCAATGCCGTATTTACTTTACGTCGCGTAATAAACTGGACCAGCTTACTCAAACCACGCAAAACAACCGAGCGGAATGACGCTACAAAAACAATGACAGTGGCGAATATCAAGGCCAAGGTGAGAATACCGTCGGCAATGCCGAGCCCCAGACTGACTCCGTGTGAAAGGTGATGACTAAACAATACGCTGAAAAGACCGATGGGTAAAAGGGCGATCAGCATCAAACCATTAAAATACAGATGAAAGAGTGAAGGAGCCAGAATATCTTCGGTGGCTAAACCGCGCTTTTTAAACAGAACGAATTCAAGTGATACGCCGGTTACGCCGCCTACATTTAACAGGTAGTTTATTACATTTGATACGAAACCAATTTCCATAGTGTCTTTGACAGGTAATTTTATACCGAACGTGCGGAAAATGACGGCTAAACTATAACTCAGACAGGCATACGAGACAGCTGTAAATAATAGTGCCGGTAGAATCAGAAACCAGTTGGCTTGGCCGATAATGTGGTGCATATTGTGCCAATCCAATACCATTATGGTGATACAGGCCGCAACGAAAAGAACGACCATGATAATGGTAATTCGCTGCATGTTTAATTTAAGTTTCATTGTGATTCTTTAACGCTCTAGATTGTCGGTAAAAATAACACACAAATTTGTTTCTTACCGTGGGGATATGGTAAGAATTATAGATTTTAACAGGTCTACAAATTGTTTTGTCTGAAATCGCTCCGTTTCTAATAAAATCACAGGCATCAGTCAATAGCAACCATCACGCTGGACGCTTTAATCACGGCATAAGCCTGCTTCCCTATTGCCAAGCCCATATTCTCTGCGGACTCTTTAGTGATAATGGAAACGATTTGTGGCCCACCCGGCAATTCGATGATGACCTCAGTATTGACTGCGCCCGGCTTGAGCTGAACGACTTTACCTTTTAAGACATTACGTGCGCTTAGTTTCATAGGGCACCTCCATAACTTTTTCAACTAATATTACCACATCAATGTCCTGTCAATCAGTGATAAACCTTTCTGTTTTCGATATGAAAAATATTTGGATAAAAATAAATTTAATAACGAAAAACTATTGACAGGCGGAAGGTATCGGCATTAGCATTAATATCGTAAATTAAGTTAGCGGAAGGAGTTTGCATGGTAAATGAAATCACCGATCAGGAGTTTGAACAAAAGGTAATCAAGTCTAAAACCCCTGTTGTTGTGGATATGTGGGCGCCGTGGTGCGTGCCCTGTCGTATGGTAGCTCCCGTTATGGAAAAGGTTTCGCAGAAATATGACGGTAAATGCAGTTTCTATAAAATGAATGTCGATGAGAACCCTAAAACTGCGGCCAAATTCCGGGTAATGTCTCTTCCCACGGTGATGTTTTTTAAGAATGGGGAAGCAGTTAATACCGTGGTTGGCGCCGTGGGAGAACGCGCACTTACCCCTAAGGTGGATGAAATTTTGTAGCCTTTACTTTGACCGCAGGTAGAACGGGTGCTAATATTATAAAGGTATGTTTATATTAGTTCAGGAGGCCACCGATGTCCGGTCACTCTAAGTGGCACACTATTAAAAATCAGAAGGCAGCGACCGACGCCAAGCGCGGCCAAATGTTCACTAAACTGACACGGGAAATTATCGTGGCAGCGCGCAACGGTGGCCCTAATATCGATTCAAATTATTCCTTGCGTCTGGCGGTACAGCGTGCTAAAGACAGCAGCATGCCCTGGGATAATATCAGCCGTGCCATCACCAAAGCCAGCGGCGGCGGTGAGGGTGTGCAGATGCAGGAGATGCTGCTCGAAGGATATGGCCCCGGTGGCGGCGCTATTCTGGTGAATGCTTTGAGCGACAACCGGAATCGTACGGTGCAAGCTATCCGTAATATTTTTACCCGCGGCGGCGGCAGCCTTGGGGAAAGCGGTTGCGTCGCCTGGCTATTTGTGCAAAGAGGCGTCCTGACCGTCAAAGCCGAAGGCGTCGATAAGGATGAGCTGTCTTTAAAGGCCATCGATTTCGGGGCCGATGATGTCAATATCGAAGGTGATTATCTGACTATTTACACCATCCCGCAAAAACTCGAAGAAGTGCGGGCCGCATTGGAAAAAGAAAAAGTCACCGTGGAATCAGCCGAAGTATCGATGATCGCCAAGCAAACTATCGACTTGGATGAAAAACAATCCGTGCAGACCATGAAAATGGTGGAGAATCTGGAAGAATTGGACGATGTGCAAAGCGTCGCCAGCAACGTCAATTTCTCGGATGCCGCGCTGGCTGCCTACGAAAAAGGATAAACTAACAAATATTCAACAATCAATGCATTAGCTTAAGCTAAGTACCTTGTAATCAAGTATTAGCGCAGGGTGGGTTGATTTACTCAGCCCACCTTTTTTTGTTTAGGTGGTGGGTTTCACTCACCCTACGGGAGTCCACTTCCCGGATTTCTCTCTTTCCTCTATAATGTGGTAGAATCATTTGACCTTTATGAAATAACTCACTTAGCAAGGTAAACAATGAGAGTATTGGGGATTGATCCGGGTACAATTGTAGCGGGATATGGAGTAGTGGATAACAACGACGGCGATCTGAAAATGATCAGCTATGGTATTGTGAAGTCTTCTCCCCGATTGTCGCCTGCAGTACGGTTGAGCCGACTCTATCAGAGCCTGGCAGAAGTGGTAGCGCGGTATCAACCGGATGTGGTGGCGGTGGAACAGCCTTTTGTTTCCAATAACGTCAGCACAGCGCTGGCAATAGGGCGGGCACAGGCTGTAGCTATGCTTGTTGCCGCCAATCAGAACATCCCGGTTTATGAATATTCTCCAGCCAAAGTAAAATATGCCGTGAGCAGCTATGGCGCCAGCTCCAAAGAACAGATCCAGCAGATGGTCAGATTACAGCTTAATTTAGCGGAAATACCCCAGCCTTCGGATGCCGCCGATGCTCTGGCGGTAGCGCTCTGTCATATCGGTGAAATGCATTTGAGTAATCTCATTGAAGAGAAATCAAAGAGGAGCAGAAAATGATTTCCAGTTTACGAGGTAATATTGATGCTGTCAGTACCGACAGTTTGATTGTTAATGTAAATGGCGTCGGTTTTAAAGTGAGCGTGCCGACCTCGGTCCTGAGCGAATTGGGAATGGTGGGCCGGGAAGTGAAGCTCTACACTCATTTACATGTCAGGGAAGATGATTTAAGTCTTTACGGCTTTGGCTCGATTGATGAATTGAAACTTTTCGAGACCCTGATTTCCGTGTCCGGATTAGGCCCGAAAACAGCGCTGGGGATGCTCTCCGCCATGAGCGCCGACCAGGTGGCCATGGCTATTGCCTCCGGTAGTGTGGAAATGCTGACCACGATTCCCGGCATCGGGAAAAAGACCGCCGACCGCCTGATTCTGGAATTGAAAGATAAGGTTGGCGGGGTGATGATTTCTTCTCCCGCCGGCAGAGCCGCCCAGGAAAATGCCGATGTTGTGACTGCCTTGGTCTCACTGGGTTACTCTGTACAGGAAACCACCCGTGCGGTTAATTCATTACCGACAGGAAAGAAATTAAGTTTGGAAGAAAAGGTCAAACTGGCGCTGCAATACTTGGGGAAGTAAAAGTTGTTATCTCCCTTTTTCACAAGGGGAGTTATAGAGTGATTTTTAAGAATTGATCCTAATTGACCATTGTATTTAATTTACCATGCCGGGGTGCAGCACCTGAAAACCGCAACTGACGATGAGGTTTTGGCCGGTAACCGCACTGGCGTCATCCGAGGCTAAAAATAAAGCTGCGGTGGCGACTTCAGACGGCTTAACAAGGCGTTTCAAAGCATAACTTTGCAGCATCTTATGCATAAATTCATCGTAAGTCATACTTTTTTCTTTGGCCAGGCTAGCCATACCGTTTTGAAATCCTTCGGTTAAAGTCCCAGCCGGCGACACGCAATTCGCCCTGATGTTATATTGCCCAACTTCTCCGGCAAGAGACGCCGTAAACCCGATAATACCCCATTTACTGGTGGAGTAGGCGCTGTGGTCGGGGTCGGGAGTTACTCCGGCGATGCTGGAGATATTCACAATACTACCGGTCCGGCGGGGAATCATCTGCTTTACTACTTCTTTAGTCAGCATCATGGTGCCGGTCAGGTTCACTTCTAAAGCTTTGGTCCAGTAATCAACTGGCATATCCACCACGGCTGTATCTAAAGACGGCGTATACGTATGATTATTAACCAGAATATCAATCTGTCCGTATTTATTTATAGTTTGCGCTACCAGACGCTTTACTTGTGCTTCGCTAGAAACGTCAGTTGCAATAGCGGCGGCTTTTCCCCCATTTGATTCGATCTCGTTTACTGTCGAATTCAAAGTAAGAATATTGCGGCCTGTAATCACAACACTCGCTCCTTCAGCGGCAAATACAGCCGCGATGGCTTTGCCGATTCCCGTCCCGCCACCGGTAATAATTACTACTTTATTTTGCAGTCTCATAACCCCCCCATCAATCGATAATTTTGGTATCTGATTATATTCCCTTCTTGCTTACTCTATCAATAAATAACTCAATCCTTTAAGATGAAATCATTTTATTGGGAATATTATTCTTATAGCTGTTATTCATCCAATGTTCATATTACGTTAATTGTCAGTTCATTTCCAGATGCTAAACTATAAACAGAAAATCAATTTGGAATAGAGATTCAGCATCGGTGAAGTGTGTGAAAGGGAGGATCAGTGATATGTTACATTGGAAACTAAAAAAGTGCTCGCATTGTGGCGGCGACTTGTTTATCGACCGTGATGTGGATGGATGGTTTGAACAATGTCTGCAATGCAGTCATACCCGGCAATTAAAGGTGTTTAACAAACAACTTGTGCCGGTTGGTGTTGCAACTACTCCGGTGGAAGATTGGAGCAAAGTGAAAGAATGGTGAAGAACATTTATTTCGCCCACATTCCTAAATTAGCTGCTTTAGCTTGCTCTTCCAGTGATTTTAAATAGGCCTCATATTTTACATCGGGTGGATATGGCGTCGCCGGCGTGTACCCGAGTCTCACCAGTTCGGCATTGACAAACAAATCACCGACATATACATAGCGTAGTAATCGACCGTACTTATCTGTCTCAGAAATGTCTTTTTCGAGACGAACAGTTTTACCCTCCACGAGTTCTTTGTTCTTATCCGTGGCTTCCTGATAATAAGGTTTACCGATTTCAGGAGCGTTCATTCCGATATAACGGACCCTATACACTTTACCGCTAATGCTGACATCGATTGTGTCGCCGTCTATTACGCGCACCACAGTGGCTTCACCCACGGTAACTTGAACGTCTGTCGGTTGCGTCGTTGAAGCTGATGCTGATGTTGTCAGCTGTGGTGGTAAAGGGATTTTAAATAGTGGCGCACATGATAATGCCGTAAATGAAATGAACAAAAGACTGAATACCAATAAGCTTGATCTGCGTGTGTTCTGGAAATTCAAAATTTCTCGATTTCTCCCATCAAAGCCTGAAGGAAGTCCTTTTCCTCCACGACCCCTATCTGCTTGCCATTCTTGAAGAGAACACCTCTATTTTTGCCACAGGCAATGCCTACGTCGGCGTCTTTGGCTTCACCGGGACCGTTAACCACACATCCCATGACAGCCACTTTAACGGGCTTTTTGATTTTTTGCAGTTCGGCTTCTACCTGTTGTGTCAGGTGGATAATATCCACTTCAGTACGCCCGCAGGTTGGGCAACTGACCAGAACCGGTCCGTGCTGTCTAAGGTTAAGGCTTTTTAATATTTCATAGCCGGCAACGACTTCTTCTTTGGGATTCGCTGTCAGGGAGACACGGATGGTATCGCCGATACCCAGATATAATAATGTGCCGATACCGATGCTGCTTCTAATGATGCCGGTACGTGATGTGCCTGCCTCAGTAATGCCGACGTGTAACGGGTAGGGGATTTTCTCCGCAATCGCTTTATAGGCGGCGATGGTTGTGGGAACATCGAAGGCTTTGAGCGACACTTTAATAAGGTCGAAATCAAGGTTTTCCAGCAAATGTACCTGTTCTAAAGCCGCCTCTAACATTACCGTTACTGTATTTTTCACCCTGCCATTCCTGGGCAGGCTGCCGGCATTCAAGCCGATACGGATGGGAACAGCTCTTTCTCTAGCGGCGAGCACAACTTTTTTAATCTGTTCATGGTCGCCGATATTGCCCGGGTTCAGGCGGAAACCATCGACTCCCGACTCCAATGCTGCCAGCGCCAGTCGATAATCGAAATGAATATCCGCAATCAGCGGGATTTTGATGCCTTTTTTAATCTTTTTTAAAGCCCGCGCGGCTTCCATATCCGGCACAGCCACGCGTATCAGTTCGCAGTCGGCTTCTTCCAATTCTTTTATTTGCCTGATAGTAGATAAAACATCACGGGTATCGGTATTGGTCATCGATTGCACGACAACAGGCGCGCCACCACCGATTTTTACATCGCCGATTTGAATCTGCTTGCTGACCCGGCGCAAAGGCATTCCTTGTTCCGTAGGTTTCCTCATCACTCGTAGTATACTTAAACTATTTTATTTAGGCAACCCTATGAAGTGTGCCACTATGGCCTCACCGACTCCTAAATGTCTGTGTTATAATTATCTGGCAATCGTTTTCTCTGGGGAAAATTCGTGTTTACACATCTCCATGTTCATAGTGAGTATAGCCTCCTCGATGGTATGTGCCGTATCCCTAATTTGATCGCCCGTGTCAAGGAATTAGGTATGGATAGTGTGGCACTTACCGACCACGGCGTCATGTACGGCGCCATCGAGTTTTACCGTCTGGCTAAAGACGCCGGTATCAGACCGATTATCGGGTGCGAAGTCTATGTCTCTCAAAATGGCTCTTCCAGTCGGACGGCAAATGACAAGGGCAATTACCATCTTGTCTTGCTCTCCCGCAATCTGACGGGTTACCGTAACTTGATTCAAATCGTGACTCGGGCGCATCTCGAAGGCTTCTACTACAAGCCGCGCATCGATAAAGAATATCTGCGTGAGCATAGTGCCGGGTTAATAGCGCTTTCAGCGTGTCTGGCAGGGGAGGTGCCACAGCATATTCTCGCCGGACGTATCGAAGATGCTAAAAAAGCCGCTCTCTGGTATAAAGAAACATTCGGCGATTTCTATCTGGAAATTCAACGCCACCCGATTCCGGAACTGGAACGGGTAAATAGCGTCTTGATCGAGATAAGCCGCGAAACGGGTATTCCTCTGGTCGCCACCAATGACACTCATTATTTAAATCGTGAAGACGCTTCTACTCACGATTTACTGTTGTGTATCGGCACCAACTCTACAGTCAACGACCAAAAACGATTGAAGATGGCGGGAGATTTCTTTTATCTGAAAACCCCCGATGAAATGGCGGAGGCTTACCGCGATATTCCGGAAGCACTGGAAAATACCCACCGTATTGCGGAGATGTGCGACCTCAAACTCGATTTTGAACGTTTGCATCTGCCGGAAATCAAACTGCCGGAGGGTAAAACTCCTTTTGAATATCTTTCCGGCCTCTGTTATGAGGCGTTACCCCGCTTTTATCCCGATGCCAACGAGGAAATTAAGCAACGTCTGGAATATGAACTGAGTGTTGTAAAAAGCACTCAATTCGCCAATTACTTTCTGGTGGTTTGGGATATTGTCTCCTTTGTCAGGAAGCAAAATATCTTGTTTGGCGTAAGGGGTAGCGCCGCCGCCAGCATTATTCTCCATTGTTTAGGCATTACGGAACTCGACCCGATTGAACATAAGCTTGTTTTCGAACGCTTCCTCAATATGGAGCGTAAAGAAATGCCGGATGTCGACCTTGATTTTCAGGATGACCGTCGAGATGAGGTAATAGCTTATGTCTCTCAGAAGTTTGGACAGGACCATGTTGCCCAAATTATTACGTTTGGGACATTAGGAGCGAGGGCGGCACTACGGGATGTCGGCCGGGCTTTAGGTATGACTTATGCCGATGTCGACCGTGTCGCCAGGCTTGTTCCATTCGGTCCCGGGGTTACGCTAACACGCGCTCTAGAGCAGAACACGGAATTGAAAACTACCTTTAATGAAGACCCCACGATTCGTAAATTAGTGGACTCCGCCCGCAAGGTGGAAGGCATTGCCCGCCATGGCAGTACGCATGCCGCCGGTGTTGTCATCTCTAAAGAGCCGCTCACTAAAGTTGTGCCGCTGCAAAAGGTCTCGAAAGGCAGCGGCGAGGGCGGCGTGATGGTGCAATTCCCGATGGAAGATGTCGCCCGCATTGGTTTACTGAAAATGGACTTTCTCGGGCTGGTGAATCTGACGATTCTGGGTAAGGCTCAGAAAATTATTAAAGAACGTTATAACGTTGATATCGACCTGCACCGGATTCCTCTAAACGATGCGAAGACATTTCAATTGCTTTCATCGGGAGAAACGGCGGGTGTTTTCCAGTTGGAAGGCACCGGTATGCGGCGTTACATTAAAGAATTAAAACCAAACACATTCCCGGAAATTGCGGCCATTGTCGCGCTTTATCGTCCGGGGCCGATGGAACAAATTCCCACCTATATCAAAGCCAAACATGGGCTGGAACCAATCCATTACCCTCATCCGATGCTGGCACGTTATCTGGAGGAAACCTACGGGGTTATTGTGTATCAGGAGCAGGTTCTTTTTATTGTGCGGGAGTTCGGGGGCTACAGCCTGGGAAAAGCCGACATTTTCCGTAAAGCAATGGGCAAGAAAATTCCCGAAGTGATGCAGAAAGAAAAGCTGAATTTTATCAATGGCGCCAACGCCAAGGGATTCTCATCAGAGTTAGCGGAGCAGGTTTTTGCTCTTATCGAGCCTTTCGCCGGCTATGCTTTTAATAAAGCACACGCCTTCAGTTATGCGCTCATCGCTTACCAAACCGCTTATCTCAAGGCAAATTACCCGGTAGAATACATGACGGCCTTATTGAGCGCTCATGCCGGTGTCATGGAGAAAATCACCAGCGCTATCAGCGAGTGCCGCCGTTTAGGCATTAAAGTATTACCGCCGAACATCAATCATAGTAAAGCTAATTTTTCTATCGAAAAAGATGAAAAGGGTAATCAGGCAATCCGTTTCGGGTTGACTTCAATCAAAAATGTCGGTGTCGGCGCGATTGAATCGATTATTACAGAACGCGAGAAAAAAGGGGAGTTCAAGTCGATTGAAGACTTGTGCCGCCGGTGCGATATGAGTAATGTGAACAAGCGCGTAATGGAAAGTCTGATAAAAGCCGGAGCGCTCGATTGTCTGGGGAATCGCGGCACTCTACTGAATAATATCAATGAAATTCTGTCATTGGCACAGCGGGAACAAAAGTCCCGAGAAGCCGGTCAGACGACGATGTTCGATTTGTGGGGGAAAGAAGTTCCCGCGCCTGTTTCGGCACTTGATCTGCCGGAGGCTGAAGTGCCGGTTAAAGACAGACTTGCCTGGGAAAAAGAGTTAATGGGAGTCTACCTTTCCGAACATCCTTTTAGCGCTTTTGCGGATAAAATTGCAGCGGAAAACACTATTCTTTGCGGTCAGATCGATAGTGAAATGGTCGGGCAGACCGTGCTTGTAGCGGGGATGGTGGCTTCTGTCAGCCATTTGGTGACCAAGACTCAAAAATCGTTTGTAAAAGCGACACTGGAAGACCTCGACGGCAGCATCGAATTGATGGTCTGGTCGGATGTTTATTCCGGGACGGCTGATTTATGGGAAGAAGGGAATATATTGTTGGTAGAAGGTCGGGTAGGTATGCGCGATGACAGCATTCAGTTAACCTGTAAAAAAGCCAGTCGTTATCAACCCGATAAACCGAAGCTGGAAAAGCCCCCAATACCGACTGAGGTTTTAAACGGGAAAGCAGCAACCAACGGAAAAATTGGTAAATCCGACAGTTATCAAGCGCCTAAAAATAAGCCGGTACAAAAGAAGCGGTATAAACTGATTATTACGATAAAAGATTCCGGAGACAGCGAAAGGGATGCGAATTATTTACGACGCGTAGTGTATACTATGAAAGAATTTCCCGGTCAGGATGAGGTTAGCCTGCGGATTCCCAGTGAAGGGAAAATTATTAAATTAAAAATAGCGAATCTTTTTACGGACTATACCACTGAATTACACCAACGCATCATTGAACTGGTAGGGGAAGATGGGTTGAAGGTGGAGCCATTGGCAGATGTAAGCCCTTGAAGCGAATGGAGAGCTTATCATGTTGTATTTATTATTAGGTTTTCTAATCTTAGTTATTGCGGCAGTGTTGCAGGCTTATTGCGAGTTTGGCAGACAAGCGCGCCCGGATATCAAACCCAACATATTTAAAACAGCTTTCAAATATGTTCTGGAAGCTTTGTGGATAATGTTAATGCTTGGTAGTGCTGCGTGGTTGTTTCTCCTAAATCCGCTGATGGCACTGATCGGTATTGTTTTATTCTGGCTGGTGTTGCCTTTTATTATCACGCCGATTATGAGAAACCGCATATTACCGGGATGGGATGAGGTCAAAGCGGAACTGGAACCTAAGGGGTATAATGAACGCAATTATTGGCGCGGCGACTGGTGGATGATAGAATCGAAACAGAAAAAACGGAAGCGATAAAACGTAAAACTGTAAGGTGACATAATGTCTACCGAAAACACACCGATAGGACATAGAAAACGTCTCCGGGAAAGGTTCATAAAAAGCGGTTTAACCGGTTTTGCCGATTACGAGGTCGTGGAATTGCTCTTAAGTTTGGGAACACCGCGTAAAGACTGCAAACCCCAGGCCAAAGAAGCGATTAAAAAATTCAAGACACTGAGAGGCGTACTCTCGGCTTCAACGGAAGAACTACAGGAAATAAAGGGCATCGGTCCGCATTCCGCTTTCGGTATTAAACTGATGCAGAATGTTGCCCGAGAGTACCTGAAAGAGAAAATCATCGATAAACATGCCTTTCAATCATCCCAGGAAATCTTCGATTATCTTTATCACTCAATGCGCGATCTTAAGAAAGAAATCTTCAAAGTTCTTTACCTCACCAGTCAGAACCAGATTATCGATACCGCCGACCTTGTCTAAGGTACGGTTGACAGCGCTGCCATCTTGCCGCGGGAGATAGTAGAGCAGGCATTGGCACACAATGCCGTTGCCCTGATTTTTGCCCACAATCACCCCACCGGAATTTGTGAACCAAGTAAAAGCGATAAAGACATTACCCGCGACCTGGTTTTTGCCGCCGCGACGGTGCAGATAAAAATCCTCGACCATCTGATAATCGGCAATAACCGCTACTATAGCTTTGCTGGGGAAGGATTGATTGGTCAGTATGAGATGGACTTTTTGGGTCTCAAGATGAAGGGCGTGTCAGGACAGTAAAAAATTAACCGTAAGTTTTTTCTATTTTCAGCAGAGATTCTTTAACTCCCAATCCGCCGCTAAAACCACCTAATCCGCCGTCGGAACCAATGACCCGATGACAGGGGACGATTATCAGGAATGGATTTTTGCCCAGTGTTTGTCCGACCGCACGAGCCGCCAAAGGTTTACCAATCTGTCTGGCTACCCAGCCGTAGCTTCTGGTTTCTCCATAAGGGATAAGTCGGGTGGCTTCCCAGAGCTGCTTTTGAAACGCAGTAGCATCAGAAAAATCCAATTCATCGGGGAAAGTGATTTTCTTGCCCGAATAATAATCTTGCAATCTTTGCTCAAGGTCTTTAAACAATTCAGGGGATAGAGTGGCTTGTTTTGTCTGTTTTCCCAATGAGTTGAGAGCTTTTCCTCGCGTGGTTTGGGGCAATGTTACTACCCGCAAGCCAATCTTCGAGGCCAGAACCCCAATCCAACCCCACTTGGTTTTAAAAATCGTGTACAACAGTTGATTAGACATCGTAGCTCTTACCAATTAATATAGATTCCCGCACATTCACTTCGTTCAGTACCTGCGGCCTTCATGGGAATGACGAGCTTATTTTACCCTAACGGTGATGTAGATATCGCCGGGGGTGCCATCGGTTGTCAGGCGGGCATTACTTAGTCTTATTTTAGTACCGGGTTTAGTACGGGCGGGGATTTTCACTCTCAGTCTCTTTCCGTTACGGGTAAGATCTTTTTCCATACCCCTAACCGCCTGTTCTCGAGTAATCGTGATTTCATATTTAACATCCTGCGAAGCTGAGCGCTGTGCTTGCTGTGAATAGTATGGTTCTTCCATGCTTTCGTCTTCCGGTGTGGTAAAGAATATCCTTCCACTGCCGTCAGTAGCGTATTGATGGAACGAAAATCCGCGTTTCTTCGTGAAGTTACCAAAAATGCTGTCCATAAAATCCACGTTAAGGCCGGCTCCACCGAAATCCCTCATTAAGTCTTCCACGGTGCTTTGAGTAGTGTGGCTGTTGAAGACATCGCTAGCTTCGCCGGTAGTGCCAAACTGGTCGTATTGTTTTCTCTTGTCAGGATTTCCCAGCACCCCATAGGCTTCGTTGATTTCCTTAAACTTTTCGTTAGCCCATTTTTCTTTACCGGGGTTTTTATCGGGATGGAATTGCATCGCAAGCTTACGATAAGCCTTCTTAATATCGTCATCGGAGGCAGTTTTGGGCACGCCTAATATACTGTAATAATCTTTCAGTGGCATTGTTCTCTCTTAACTTAAGTGGTAATAAACTTACTTTTTTCAGTTTTCAGTATAGCATAAGGTACTTGCTTGATGTTGTATCTAAGGTTACAATCAAGGGAGAATAACCAACCATGTAAAATCATTGGATTATTTTATTATCGGAGGGTGTCCGAAATGTCTGCAGAACTTGGCAAGATTGAGAAGTTGAATATCGAACAATTCGGTTTACGTAAATTGTACGTCGTTCCGCTTCTTTTCGCCGGCTCAGAGGCCCCGCAGGATTACAAAGAAAAACTCGAAAAATACTGGCGGGAAGTGAACGAACAAATTGCGAATCAGGAAGCCAAGGTTGGCAAAATCAAACGTATTTACCATGAAACGATTTCCGTTGGCGGCGAAGAAGGGTTAAAAATAATCGAGAAAATCAGCCCTTTAAGTTACCTCATTGTTAAAGATAAGCTTGATTGCGGGGCGTCATTTGAAGCCACTGAAATGGCGGAATTAGCTGATGAATGCATGGACTGGGAAAGGTGTCTGTTGATGGGATTTTTCAGCCAAAAAGTAGCGGAAAAAGTCGCCGGTTTTTATCAACAAACCGCCCAGAAAAGATACGAATATATTGGCCGCCACATCGATGAGACCCTTCAGAAGGACGAAGCGGCAATTCTCTTTATACGCGAAGGTCACATGGTACAATTCGCCGGCGATATTGAAGTATTCAGTGTGGCGCCGCCGGCGCTGGATGACATTCACCGCTGGTTACGCGACCGCTCCAAAAGCGAAGATAAAGACGTTTCGGAAAGCTAACTGTAACCCTTCGGTTGACGACTAAATTGATGATTGATCCGATAATGACCCATCCTTCAAATTCATTGTGAAAAAATATTCAGGATGTTCATTACTTTGTTCACAAGAACCGTAACAACTTCGTAACCGTTTTGTAACCGCTCTCCTAGTAGATAATTAACCGGTTTGTAACTTCCTGTTGTTATTGTAGATTTATAAGAATTATTCGATTTGCAGGAAGGTGTAAAATGAATTTCGATAACCGGTATTTGATACTTCAATCACTCCTTACCTTCAGTTACGGAAGAATTCTTACCATCAGCGAATTTGAAAAAATGAAAGATCCGCCGAATATGCCTTATATTCCCTGGCAGACAGAACCGCTGGTAATTGACGAGCCGGAACTACTTGACAACAAGTATGGTCGGCAGAATTAATATCCCGGAACTGATTTTCGGTGAGTTGTTTAACACTCTTTCGTTTATTTGATTTCCTGTAATTTCAGACCGTCGGCAATATCCTTAAGACCCATCGATTCGAGTTTAGCCCTGGTTGGGCAACCGTTACTATCCCAGCCGCGTAACTTATAGAGTCTATTCAATAAATCGATAAATTTGTTAGCGTCAATAGTTTGCGGTACCGGTTCCTCCGGCCACATTGCCGGTTGCTCAAAATAGGGAATAACGCTCTCATCATCCTTTCTTGTCCTTCCCTGCCGGACGTGAATGGCACGCATTACGTTAAAGGCTTTTTCTGCCGCTTTGTTCATTTCATCCAGCGACCAATCTGTCCCCACGACGGCATTAAACAGACGCACTTCGGCATTGATGTCGCCGAGTTTATCTTCCGCATCCGGGTCGAAGAGCAAGGGGAATTGACGGTCGCATACCGGCACACTGGATTTGATGATGGCGCGGTGGTTATGCCAGACAGTCACATATTCTTTATCAATATAGCCCAACTCAGGTTTATCCCAACCTTCATTGGCATAAGGGGCGCCGTAAAGTTTAGCGCCGGCTTTCACCAGATCGCGGTAAGGGATCTTGTCGGTATCCCAAAATGTCTTCGTCCCATGTATTATTTCTCCACCCATCATTTCTTTCCACTCTTTTACAAAATTCCCATACCGTTCGGGATAACCATGTTCCTGGTTGAAGGGATCCCTTCCCTGTGTTGCCCAGGCAAGTGCTGAGACCACCCAAACCGGATAATGTATAAATTGAACGTATCTGCCATCCCAATGTGGCCCGTAGCCATGTTTGTGAGTTTTCCAAACTTCATCCGCTAAACCCAACTTCGCGGCGGCTCGTGGAGTTCCCTCTGCCCATATATCCCCCTCGCCTTGACGATAAGCGATTCCCCTTATCCATTTGACCGCTAAATCTGTCGGCATGCCTGTATTCCAATCCGTTTTAGGATAGACTGCCGGTCCGTTGGGATTGAGTGTGACTTTTTCACCCATCAGGGAATCTAGTCTGCCATCGTTCTGGCAGGTTTGAATAAACCAGTTCGTACCTTCGAAGATCTCCCAGCAATTTAATCCCAGGGTGTCGATGAATTTACCCATCTCAAAATTTTCTGCTTCGGTTATTCCCTTCTTCAGCAGAAAATAGTCCGCTGCGAATGCGGCGCAATATAAGCCACCGGATAAACTACCAGTGCCGGTATTCTTCTTAGGAACGTTGTTGAAATACGGCTGCAAGCAGCCATTAACGGCGCCGGTGCAACCGGAATAGGCACAACTGGCGCAACGGATTGAAAAACTGCCCCTGTCCGTAAAAAGCGGCTGCCTGTTTTGGCCTTTGGGCGATAATTCGCCGGAGACTTTTCTGACCTCGGCTATCAACTTTTCAGGACTGGCGATTGGCACTCGGACCGAACCGGGCTTGACTACAATAGCTTTCAGCTTTTTATCGCCCATGACCGCGCCGAATCCACCCTGACCGGCGGCGCTTCTCGTTTTGGACATAATTGTTGCCCATCTAACCAGATTCTCTCCGGCCGGGCCAATACAGGCCGTCGCGACGTCATCGCCGTGTCGTGATATTAATTCACTTTGGGCGCCGTAGATATCCATCCCCCACAGGAAAGCAGCCTCTACAATTTGGATTTCTTTTTCGGTAACTAACAGATACTTGGGAGTGGTTGCCTTACCGGTAATGATAATTGCGTCATATCCGGCGAACTTCATTTTAGGACCGAAATCGCCGCCGAAGCCCGAGACCGCCGCCCACGGTTTAGGATATCCTTGCGGTGCAAGACCGACTACCTCGGCTCTGCCGGAAGTGGGTACCGGTGTGCCGCAGCAAGGTCCGGAAGTAAAAATAACTACGTTTTCCGGGCTCCATTCAGTGGTGTCTGCATTGATTTCATCCCATAGCAGTCTGTAACCCAGTCCGATACCGCCGATGAATTGCGGCACGTAATTATATGAATTAAGCTTACTGATAGTGCCGGTCGTCAAATCTACTCTTAATATTTTCCCTACATAACCACCCAACATCTGCTTTACTCCTGCTTTCTCGGTATTAATGTGAGCGCCCCACGGTCGCACACTTCTACACAAACCGGACCAGCTGCCCTTCCTCTACAAAGGTCGCACTTGATGGCAAAATTGTTTTCCGTGTCAAAATTAATTCTCTTCGGCGTAAACGGGCAGGCTTCTATACAACTGCCACAGCCGGTGCAATGGTCTTTATTAATATATCTGGCTCCCGTCTCAGTATCTATGCATAGGGCGGAATCCCGTTCAGGACAGGCGTAATAACATTTTGGGTTGGGGCACTGTCTGCAAAACTCAGGATAACGGCCGTTAAAAGCCGTTGAAAACTTCCCTTCCACCCATTTTATGGCTGAAAGCGGCATGGCAACGGCACCAAAATGATAGGCGGAACAGGCCATCAGACATCGACTGCATCCGGAACATTCCTTTTGGTTAACACTAATCCGGCCTGATTTAGGTAGTTTCTCTTCTGGCACTTTATGGGTTCCTTATTAAATTTATAAATAGTTACTTTCTCAGTAAATTATAACATTTCCCTGATGATGTAACGCGCAACCATCGAACCATGATCGCTAAAGGAAATGGTCGTAAGGTGGTTTAACCAGATTGCCTGGAAACGAACTAAATGAGGCATTTTTACCCGTGTACCCGATGTGAGCACAGACCCCAATCTGGTACACGGAATCTCATTATCTCGAAGAGCGCAAGTTTATATTTTAATCTGCGAGTAAAATTCCGGCAGACCTTTAATACCGAGCCTGAGACGGAACAACGCACCAGCACCCGGGCCGTTCTCTTTCTTATTATCACCACCGGCAGTCGTAACATAAATATCTTTCAGGTCGTCACCGCCAAAGGTAATACTCGATACTTGCTTAGCCGGGAAGCGGATGCGCCGTTCTTCTACTCCTTGCGGTGTGTATCTGACGAGCGCCCAACCATCCCAACTTGCCGACCAGACATACCCTTCAGCATCTACCGTCATTCCATCGGGGCCGCCGTCATTAGAGGCTATTTTTGCAAATACCCGTTGGTTGGTAATGTTTCCGGTTTTCTTATCATAATTGAAGATATAAATTGTTTTAGCCGGTACCGTATCCGTGAAATACATTTGTTTCCGGTCCAGTGTGAAACCCATGCCGTTGGGACAGCCGATGTTTTCTAAAACCTTAATTATCTTACCATCTGTATCCAGACGGTAGAGTCTGCCCGGTAAAAACTTTTCGGAGAGAATACCGCAAAAAACCCGACCGGCAGGGTCGGCAATGACATCGTTATAGCGGTTTTCGAGTTCTTCCGGGATTTCCTTAACAACAGTAGTGGTTTTTCCGTTTTTCCAAATAACAACGTTCCCTTTTGTCCGGAAAAGCAATAGTGAACCGTCTTTTTGTATCGTGAATCCCCCGACCTTTTCACCTTCATAGCACATTTCGTGCTTCCCGGTAGCGGGGTCGTAGCGAAAAATCCTGCCTTTCGGTATATCAACCCAATAGAGTCGTTTTTCTATTGGATGCCATAAGGGGCCTTCGCCAGTCAAACATTCATAATCGGCGATCAATTCGGGTTCCATCTTTCACTTCCTTTACAAAAATTTAAAATAATATGTTCCAAAGTAAATATTTAATTTGGAACTTTCTGACATTTAGCAGTTATTGCAATTCCCCAATGACTATTAAGTAAACGAATTCAATCATAAAAAAAGTCACCTAAAATGTCAAGAAAATGATAATCTTTTACATATATCTCATTGAAATGGAAAATAGCTTCATTAAATATGAGGATGTCGATAGAAGCAGGCATTAGAAGCAAAAAGAAGCTATAATAAAAATGTAAAAAAATAATAGCTTTGATTCGTAGTTTATAAAAAACGGCTAAGAAAACCGTGCGTTTTAATGCTGGGGATGAATCAGGCGTATTGACAAATAGTGTATAGAAGTACTATGCTGTAAACATGGAATACAAACATTCGAGGAATCAGGTTTACTTAATGAATCTTCACTTCGTGTGGTGTCCCAAACGAAGAAAAAAGGTGCTGGTCGGTAACGTGGCAAAGAGATTGAGGGAGATATTGGAACAAGTGGCAAAAGAGAAACAGGTTAAGATTCTGGCTCTGGAAATCCAACCAGACCATCTACACCTATTAGTATCAATCTCACCTCAGATGGTTACTCACAAATTGGTCAAGGCCTTCAAGGGTAGGAGTTCAAATTTGCTCAGGAATGAGTTCCCTGAATTACGTAAGCTCCCTGCGCTCTGGACTAACAACTACTTCGTTTCAACGGCTGGTAATGTATCCAGCGAGACAATTAGAAAGTATATCGAGGCACAAGCCACGGTATGAAAAAGACCTACAGGTATCGCTTACTAGGAAACAGGCAGACCTTTGCTAATGCGGAGAAATGGCTGATACTTTGCCAGAAACTTTACAATGTAGCCCTTGAGCAACGAATCAGTATATATCGGCAATGGAAGGAAACAATCTCTTGCTATTCTCAAATCAATCAGCTTCCCGAATATGCTGAAGTTGGTTCTCAAGTTCTTCAGGATGTGATTGAACGATTGGATAAAGCGTATAAAGCCTTTTTTCACAGGGTTAAGCACGGCAACGGTAAAGTGGGATTCCCACGATTCAGAAGTAGAGACCGATATGATTCGTTTACTCTGAAACAGACTGGATGGAAACTTGATGGTAAATATTTAGCTGTCCGTAATGTAGGGAGATTCAAACTTAGACTATCCCGATCCATCGAAGGTGATATAAAGACGGTCTCTATCCGAAGGGAAGTTGGAAAATGGTACGTTTGTTTCTCCTGCGATAAAGTGCCAGAACGTAAGTTGGAACCATGTACAAAAGATGTTGGTATAGACGTTGGTATAAAGTCATTCAGCGTGGATTCCGATGAGCATCGGGAATTTAACCATACATACTTTAGACACGTTGAGAAACAATTAAGAGTTCGGCAAAGGATACTAAGCAAAAGGGTTAAAGGTTCTCATGGAAGGAAGGATGCTCGGTTGCTAGTTGCAAAATGCCATAAGAAGGTCTATAACCAACGCAATGACTTTCTACACAAGGTAGCCAATCACTATATCACGAACTATGGCGAGATTTACATCGAAGACCTCAACATAAAGGGTATGGTCAAGAATCATCATCTTGCCAAATCAATCCATGATGCAAGCTGGGGAAAGTTCTTTGAGATGCTGAACTACAAAGCGGCAGAGGCTGGTAGGATAGTAATCAAAGTCCCTCGGTTTGAACCAACCAGTAAAATGTGTAGTGGCTGTGGCGCAATAAATCAGGAGCTAACCCTCAAAGACAGACAATGGGTATGTAAATCCTGTGGAGTGTTGCACGATAGAGACTACAATGCTGCAAAGAATATACTTAGGGTTGGTCAGACCCTTCAGGAGTTAACGTATGGGAATACCCAAAGCGTATCCTGAGAATCCCTGCACTTTAGTGCTAGGGAGTGTCAATAATTAAGGTTGATAGTTCTTGTGTTCGCTCATTAAATTATCAGAAGGAGGTAATAATGGCAGTCAATTTAAGCCTTACCGTCAACGACGCTTCTATTAAAACCGATTACTTTGTGGCTGGGTTTATTGACCATACCGTCAGCGGAATGATGGAAGCGCTAAAAGGCACCGGTAAGATAAAGTATTTGATCTTAAATATAGAAGGGGATAACGTCGTTATCAATCTGAACGGAGTTCCGGTTCCCACCAATGTTTTTACTACCCGGATTATTAAAAACACAATAATCGGGATGGTCTCAGATCTGAAAGGCGTGAACGGCGCTGTTAAGAAATTAAGCATTGTGATCAAGAAATAAAACAAACATGGTGTTGTTCTCCCTGGAAAGGCTAAGTAAGAGCGAGAAAAAGCATGAGGCATAAAGAGAAAGATGGAAATGAATGCAGAGGAATTTGCTGCGCTGGAATGTTCCAGAGAAAATAAGAACCATATTAAAAAAGCAGTTGCCCGGGAATTTTTACTTACCATCTTTCTGAACGGAAAAGAGTTGGTAACACTATTGTGCTCTCCGCAAGATATGAAATATTTGTCCATCGGCTTTCTGGTTTCTGAAGGTTTACTGAAAAGCGAAGACGAAATTAAAAAAATTGAAATTGAAGAATGGGAAGGAATTGTTCGGGTGGAGACAGTAAAACCACCGGAACAGGATAGCCGGTTTTTCTCGAAAAGGATAATAACTTCCGGCTGCGGAGGTGGAGCCACATTTTTCAGCGATGCTGATATTGCGACGCCGAAGGTGGAGTCCCAGATGAAAATATCGGTCGATGAGGTTTTTATGCTGGTTAAACAATACCAACACCATTCCGAGCTTTATCTATCAACTCACGGAGTTCACAGCGCAGCCTTGTGTGATAGAAAGACAATGCTGGTTTTTAACGAAGATATCGGCAGACATAATGCCGTCGATAAAGTGTTTGGCAAATGTTTTCTGGAAGGTATAGATACTAACGATCGTGCATTAATATCGAGCGGTCGGATTTCCTCGGAGATCATGCACAAGATCGCTAAAAGGGGGATTCCGATTGTGATATCCATATCGGCGCCGACCAGCCTCGGAGTGAAAATCGCTGATAAATACGGCATTACGCTGATTGCCTCCGCCAGGGGGGGGAAGTTTATTGTCTATTCCCAGGATTGGCGAGTCGAATGATGGAATCAGGTAGTAAAGGTTCATTAAAAAAGAAAGGTGAATTTCCCGATTCCATAAAACAGATTGATTGGGATACGATGTGGGCTACACAGATGGAGCGCGCCTCATTCGCAGGAAATAACTCCACCTATTGGGACGCTATGTTCAGGTCAAGATGCGAGTCCAATAGTACGGATAACTATTTGGATGAACTGCTACGTCGAATGAAACTTTCGCCGGATTATTCTGTTCTCGATGTCGGTTGTGGTATCGGGGAAATTGCTTTGCCGATTTCCCGAAGGGTTTCCAGAGTTACTGCGCTGGATTATTCACCGGTGGCATTAGAGATGTTGAGGGACAAAGCATCTCGTTCAGGTTGCACTAATATAAAAACACTCAATGGGGATTTCCCTACGCTTAGTGTAGGTTCGGATATTGAAGAACATGACGTTGTTTTGGCATCGCGCTCGTTGCCAATGGGTGATCTGCGAAAATCACTGACACTGATGAATCAGACAGCGAAACATTTTTGTTATCTGACTTGGAATACCGGTGGGAATGAGTTAACCGAAGGAATCTGCTCCATTCTGGGGAAAAAATACTTTCCTTTTCCTGAGTACATGATAATCATGAATTTGCTCTATTCAATAGGGATAAAAGCGAATTTAGATACTTTTGTTGTTAACGGGAGACTCCAGTTCATCACGGTTGGAGAAGCAGTTACCCGAGCTTGCAGGGGGCATGAAATCGAGGATAAAGATACGCAACAAAAGGCGGAGGAGTATATCAAATCCAGGTTTTTATTGTATGATGGAATATATAGTTATCAATACACTACCAAATGGGCTCTCATTTGGTGGCAAAAAGAGTAATTGAATCAGTCCCGAAAACCGTGAAGGAAATGAGCCGCCTGAGAATCGAACTCAGAACCTAAGCATTAAGAGTGCTTTGCTCTGCCAATTGAGCTAGCGGCCCGTACGCATTTTAGTTTAACAAACCTGAGCGGCTGACGCAAATATCGGTAATTTGTATTTATTTTCCTCCCTGCTTATTCGGTATTTTTTGTTTTAACGATGGTCCATTTTCCTTAAAAATCCTGAAAATCGGATAAATACCAGACATAATGCTATTTATATGAATTTAATAAAAAATAGAATAAATCGACATAATGTTTACTCATCAACATAAAAACAGCCGTAAAAATTGAAGCTTTGTCACTGGTTACAAAAAGCTTAAAAACTGTAACCACCCGTTAACCATATTGTAACTAAATGTTAGGGTATATTTACTACTTTGTAACGCCACTGTCTTAATATCAGATAGGCGTAAAAGTAAACCGCTTTTGAATTTGAGTTTTTGACTCATGTTCAAATTTGTGGCTTTGTAACAAAGCGAAGGCAGGTTGATATGAAAGTCTGGGGTGTGATTCTTTCGATAATGCTGGTGTTGATGCTCTCCGCTGTACCATTGAGCACTTTAGCAGCCACGGCAAATGGAGGGTTTGAAACAGGAACGCTGTCAGGATGGACTGCAACCTCTGGACTAAACAATGGAAGTGTCTCGGTTCAGCAAACAATTAGTGCTTTAGACAATCGTGGCGTTCCAGTAACTGTTTATAACGCTGCAGAAGGCATTTATTTCGCTGTTTTGTATCCGGGTGACCCGGGTATTCCTGTTACTACGCTTTCACAGAGTTTCACCGCCGCAGCTGGTGATACTATTTCCGGTTGGGCTTTATTTATTTCTGAAGATTCAATGCCTCATAACGATGCCGGTCAGGTCGTCATTGAAGATAGTTCGGGCGCAGAAATAGCAACTGTTTTCAGTGCCTCCGTATCGACCGTTGGCAGTACAGGCAGCTCTACCGGCTGGACCAAATGGACATATACTTTCTCCACGACTGGAACTTATGTTGTCCAAGCTCAAGTTGCCAATGTTGGAGCACCCGGGTATTCCAGTATTCTGGCAATCGATGGTGTGAATATAACCGGAACAACACTACCTACTGCTAATGCAGGCGGGTCATATTCGGTTGACGAAGGTAGCGTCGTAACGCTTCACGGTACAGGCACTGACCCGTATGGTGGCGCAGTTACTTATAGTTGGGACCTGAATAATGATGGTACCTTTGAAACAACCGGTCAGAATCCAATTTTCTCGGCGGCTAATATTGCCGGGCCGGCAACTCAGACTGTTGTATTAAAAGTCACAACCTCAAGTGGTCTAACTGCCACTTCAACCGCTACCGTAACTATTAACAATGTGATACCTACGGTAGATGCCGGTTTGGATGCCAACGTTGTTTCAGGCTCTTATTTCCATGCTACCGGTACGTTATTTCATCCGGATACAACTGTCTGTACGGCTACGGCAGACTGGGGAGATGGTTCTCCACCCGAGATAGTATTCAGCGGTACGCCAAGTGGCGGTAGCGCTTCATTTCAATTATTCCACGCCTATAATTTGCCGAACGGAGTACTAACTCAGACATATACGGTAACAGTTACCGTCGATGATGGTCATGGTGGCGTAGGCACGGGTATCGTTCACGTTGATGTTATCAGCCCAACACGGGGGCCGGTAATTGACCCGATTTCCATTCCCTCGACTGTCACTGTGGGACAAACGGTGACTTTTAATGTAATTGCCGAAGACCCGCAACAGCTACCGGTAACTATCACGGCCAGCGGTTTGCCTGCCGGCGCTGTTTTTACCACGTCCGGGGGTGTCAGCGGCACAGCGGAATACGAGAGCACCTTTACCTGGACGCCAACCTGGAGTGACGCAAGCCCTACTCCTTATCTTATAAATTTCACAGCCACCAGCACCTCGACCTTAACAGCGACTGCGGTGGCGATTCTCCTTGTTAATCCCGCACCGCCCGTAGCTAATGCCGGTGGCCCTTATTATATTTATCTGGGTAATGGCGTTACCCTGGACGCCAGTGCATCTTCAACCAGCGGTGCTGCTCATGGGGTAGCTATTGTTAATTATGCCTGGGATGTAAATAATGACGGAATTTATGAGTTGAGTGGAGAGACGGTAACTTTAACCGCCGCACAATTAGCGGCTTATGGGTTACCGGCAGGTGTTGCCCTTCCCATCGGATTACAGATAACTGATAGTAACGGCCTGACAGCTACGGCTAGTACAACCCTGACTATCACCGCACTCAACATTCATGCCAGTGCCGGCGCAAACGGTACGATTTCACCATCAGGTACGTTGATTATAAATTACGGCGCAAGCCAGGCTTTTAATATCACACCTAACATTAATTACCATATCGCTGACGTTAAGATAGATGGCGTTTCAGTGGGACCGGTAACGAATTATACTTTCAATGGTGTTGTTTCGAATCATTCCATAGCTGCCAGCTTTGCGATTAATACCTTTACGATTAGTGCCAGTTCCGATGCTAACGGAACTATTTCCCCTTCAGGTGCAGTGACTGTAGATTATGGGTCCAGCCCGACTTTCACGATCACGCCGAATGATGGTTATCATGTAGCCGATGTGTTGGTAAATGGCGCTTCGGTCGGAGCGGTAAGCACTTATACTTTCAGTAATGTCATTGCTAACCAGACTATTGCTGCTACGTTTGCGATTGACACGTTCACGATTAATGCCAGCTCCGATACCAACGGGACAATTTCGCCTGCAGGTACGTTAACTTTAAATTACGGATCAAGTCAGACTTATACCATTACGCCGAATGACGGTTATTATGTGGCCGATGTCCTGGTTGACGGCATCTCCGTGGGTGCGCCTAGCAGTTACACATTTAATCAAATTAGCGCCAGTCATACGATCGCGGTCAGCTTCTCGCTTACGAAGACTGTTTTCACCATTAATGCCAGTGCCGGAGATAACGGGACAATATCTCCTTCCGGGGCGATAGCAGTAGAATATGGATCAAGCCAGAGTTCTACTATTACACCGAATGAGGGCTATCATATTGTTCAAGTACTGGTAGATGGCGTTCCTGTCGGCGCGGTAACGAGTTATACTTTCGATAATGTTATCGCTAACCATACCATATCTGCCAGTTTCGCCATCAATACCTATACCCTGACCTATACGGCGGGCGCCGGCGGCACGATTAGAGGCACCAATCCGCAGACGGTTAATTACGGCGCCAGCGGTACACAGGTCACAGCAGTGCCCAATGACGGATACACCTTCGCCGGGTGGAGCGATGGCGTTACTACCGCGGCACGCACCGATTCCAATGTAAATGAGAATCTCGGAGTCACGGCTAACTTTACCATCAATACCTATACTTTGACCTATACGGCGGGCGCCGGCGGTATAATTACAGGCACCAATCCGCAGACGGCTAATTACGGCGCCAGCGGTACACAGGTCACAGCAGTACCTAATACCGGATACACCTTCGCCGGTTGGAGCGATGGCATCACTACCGCGGCACGCACCGATTCCAATGTAAATGGGAATATCACCGTGACAGCCAACTTTACTATCAATACGTATTCTCTGACCTATACGGCGGGCGCCGGCGGCACGATTAGAGGCACCAATCCGCAGACGGTTAATTACGGCGCCAGCGGTACACAGGTCACAGCAGTGCCCAATGACGGATACACCTTCGCTGGGTGGAGCGATGGCGTTACTACCGTGGCACGCACCGATTCCAATGTAAATGAGAATCTCGGAGTCACGGCTAACTTTACTATGAATACCTATAAGATTACTGCCAGCGCCGGAGCTAACGGGACAATTTCGCCTTCCGGCACCGTGACAGTAAATTATGGCACCAATCTGACTTTCACCATCACTCCGAATGCCGGTTATCATATAGCTAATGTGCTGGTAGACGGTGTTTCAGTGGGAGCGGTTACAAGTTATACTTTCAGCGCTATTTCGGCTAACCATACGATATCTGCCAGTTTTACTACGAGTAATTCCTTTACGATTACTGCCAGCGCCGGCGCCAACGGGACAATTTCTCCGTCCGGCACAGTGACGGTAAACTATGGCGCCAGACAGAGTTTCACGATTACACCAAATTGTGGCTATCGTGTGGCAGCCGTACTGGTAGACGGTGTTTCAGTGGGCGCGGTAACAAGATATACTTTCAATAACGTTACCGCCAACCATACGATTACCGCCAGTTTTACTGCTTATAATACTACCTTTACGATTACTGCCAGCGCCGGTGCCAATGGGACAATTTGCCCTTCAGGCACGGTAAGAGTGTACTCCGGCAGGAACCAGACTTTCACTATTACTCCTCAGTGTGGTTACTCAATCGCAGCCGTATTGGTAGACGGTGTTTCAGTGGGAGCGGTTACCAGTTACACATTCACCAATATTACCGCTAACCATACAATTACCGCCAGCTTTACTACCAGCAATTACACATTGACTGTAAATATTGTTGGCAGCGGTACAGTAACAAAATCACCTAATCAAGCGAGTTATTTACCTGGTACCGCCGTTACTTTGACGGCAACCCCGGCCGCCGGTTGGACGTTTAGCGGCTGGCAGGGAGCTGTCAGCGATGTAACTAACGCCGTCACACTAAAAATGAATGGCAACAAGACGGTAACGGCAGTATTTACGAATCAGGTAAGCACGTTGAGTTCACTTTTGATTAAACACCTTGTCATTAACTGGGACAAAAACAGTTACAATAATTCAGATAACGATAATTGTCGTCAGAGTCAGAATAATTACAACCAATATCTGAGTTATAAAGGGCAGTACGGCGATAATGACAAAAATACGCAGAGCAAATATATCGACTATCTCAAGTCGAGAGATAACTGTGCGGCTAATGACACGTCTGCAGCCAGCCAACAGGATAGCAAGAATTGCGAGGCTGCGTATGCTCAATATCTGCAATACAGCAAGCAATACGGAGATAATAATCCGAAGACCCAGAATCAATATAATCAATATTTGACATATCAGCAAAAATGCGAGGTTAGCTGCGTACCGCCAACCAGCGCATCCGGTGACTTCTATGTCTATGGCCAGATGAAATTACCGTCAGGAATGAAGATGGCTGATTTCCAGCGGGCAGCGGTAGTGACGCTTACTATCTCTAACGGGACGGTACAGGACTCGGTAGTATTCAGTAAGGGCTCAACTCAAAACGGGACCGTCTGGCAATATAGCGGAGACGATGACTTCTCCGGAATCGGAATGAATTTAGAGAATATGAGTCTCTGGTGGGCGCCGGATACCGGTAACTATTCAGGTATGGCCGGTTTCCATATCAGCGGTGATTTCAGGATGCCGACCGGTATTAGCGGTACTACCCAACCGCCTCAGGTAACGGTAACCGTTCAGCTGACTAAAAAGACCGGCGATACGGTACGCGGCGGCGCTACCGTGCTGTGCAATGTCTCCGGACAAGGCCAGGTGTGGCAGTATAATGCCGGCATTGGTTGGCCGAGCTTCCCCTATGATATTCCTGATACGGGTAATTAAACGCATCGGCTGAAGTAACATCGAAAGAGGGCTGACTCAATTGAGTCAGCCCTCTTTTTCTTTCCCATTTTGGTCTTAAGAAATAATAGTTTAGTCTCAGGTTACAAAAGCATTACAAACTGTAACCGCTTAGTAACCATATTGTAATTGACTTCATTACTATATTAACCGGTTTTTAACAAGCGGCGCGTATCATTAGAGATAGTGGTAGAAGATATGAAGATATTAATTTACGGCTATGACAAAACAATAAAACGCATTAAGTCCTGCCTGGAATTCAGCGGCGCTCAAATTTCGCTGGTAAACGGCGGTCTGGAAAGCGTATTAGCGATGCACGATGGTGAGGGTATTTCGATGGCCATTCTGGATGTCACCGCGATCGATGCCCAGAAAAGTTATGAATACATTAAAAAGACATGGGATATTCCGGTCGTACTCATCCTTGGCGATGATGAGAGTGACTGGAGCGATATCGCTAAACTGGACGCGGATGGGTATCTTCCCCGCGATTTAGGGGATATTGAGATTGTCGCCAGGATCGAAGCGATTAATCGCCGTGTTAAAAAGTCAATTGTCCGGTAGTTGAGAATGACAATGAAAACGCAGACTGAAGAAACCGAGAAGAAGACCCCGAAGAAACAGAACAAGGTAGTAAAAATTATTACCTGGGTGATCATGGGAGTGCTGGGACTCGCCATTCTCGGCATGCTGTTCATTTACCTTGTCCCGGGTTATGGTTTCTACTACGTAAAAACCGGCAGTATGAAACCGAATATCAATCCGGGTGATATCGTCATCAACGGACCGGTGGGTGGAGCATTAACCGGTAGTCTTAACGTGGGTAAGGTAATCACCTTTAAGAGCACCGATTACAAAACAGTTGTCACGCACCGCATCGTTGCCATTGATAACGGCATGATAACGACCAAAGGCGATGCTAATCCGCACGCAGACGTCGACCCGGTACCGGTAAGCGCGGTTATCGGCATTTATATGTTTAAGATCCCGGCTATCGGTTACATCAATGGTTTCGTCAGCACCCGTTCAGGCTGGTTTATCGTCATCATTATCCCCTCTATCCTGCTGGTGCTTTTCCTGGTCAAAGATATTATCCGGGAATCGTTAAAGGGCTCAAAGAAAAAGGAAGTAAAAGAAACAACTGGAGGTGATGCATATCAGGGGAAAAACAAAGATGAGAAACAGGCAACAGATACAAAACTAGAACCAAAATTATAAAAAGGAGAAAATCTAATGTTAAAAATTCTAGGACTCGGAGCAGCATTAATCATCATCATTGCCGCGGTCAGCGTGGGCACGTATGCTTACTTCAATGATGTGCAGTCTTCAACCGGCAATGCCATCACGGCCGGCACCTTGGATATTGGCTTGGCTAACTCAGCTTCTGGTGCGCCTCTAGGCGATGCCACCGGTACATGGGCAGTTACCAACATGAAACCTGCCGATACCGATGATGCGACTCTATTCGTCTACAACGGCGGTACTCTTCCTGTTGGTAGCATTACGATGGCGTTTACGTATACTCTTACCGGCTCAATGCCAGTCACCGTACATGGAACCCACACTACGGCTTTAGATACGCAATTGACCGCAACGACAGTCAAATGGGATGGCGTCACCCAGGATGGTAGCGGCGGTACTCTTGCTTTAGAAGGTAAAACCCTTTCAGCGATAGCAGGAATGGGAACATTAACCATGCCCTTGTCATCCGATATGGCCACCAGTACTTATAAGGGATTAGAGATTCTCTGGACGTTACCCACTACCGCGGATAATGGTTGTCAGGGTGTTACTGCGAACATTACCGATACTGTTACTGCCGAACAGAATCATACTGGAACCGCTTACCCTTAGTGATGAATAAGAATAAATTCATAATAAAATACTAGTTCTGAGTCCCGGAAGATAAGGTTGAAGAAAAAATGAAGAACTCCTTAAAAAATATAGAATCAGTGAAATCCGCCATCGCCTGCCTGCCAGCAGGCGGTGGCGTCAACCTTACAACCGGGAATGCATGCGCAATAGTAAACAATGGTGAAGTTGAGACAAAAGGCTTAGCTGTTACCGCTCTAATAGAGGAGGGCGAACTCAAATGAAAAAGATACTTGGATTGGCAATTGCCGCCGTACTGGTTATGGCTTTGGTCGGCTTCGGAACATTCTCGTACTTCTCCGACCAGGAAACATCGAACAATAACCAGATTACCGCCGGTACCCTTTACCTGAATATTAATAACGGCACGACTAATTACACAATTATTCAGGCCCTGACGAACAAACAACCCGGTGATAGCGGCTCGGGCTATGCCCCGTTAAAGAACGCAGGTACCTTACCGGGCGACTTCTTTGTCCAAACCGGTGCTGTTACTAATACCGGTGCCACTCTGGGCACAGGGAAGTATGCCGATGGCGTCGGCCAATTGGGTGCTGATTCTCAAATCGCAGTCTGGATTGATGTCAATGCCGATAGTACTTTCGATACCGGCGACCTCGTTTTGAAATCGGACGGCACAGTGCAGCCTTTTTCCGCTGGTTTACTCTATGATACCTGGAACAATTTCGCCAGCAAAACATGGAAACCCGTCATCGCCAGTATGGCATCCAATGCCATTGTCAATGCCTACATTAACTGGCAAATACCGACAAGCGGTCCTGCCAACCCGAACGAATTTCAGGGTGACAGTGTTCAACTCTCATTCACTTTCTGTCTGAACCAGGTAGGACAATAAGCCTGAGCGCAGGCTTTAATGGGGCTGCGAGTAAATTATTCCAGCCCTGGTAACCCGGAGAAAATTGGGTGAACGTTATGGGAAAACTAGAGAGGATAATCGGTCTTAGCTTAGCTGGCTTATTGATAGCCTGTTTAGCTATTGGCGGTACCTGGGCTTATATGACCGATACCGAGACCTCGAATAATAACCAGATAACCGCGGGCACCCTTGAAATGCAAACCAGTGTCAATGGTTCCGGCGGTCCTTATTCAAATGGCGTGACCCAGACTCTCGTTTGCTCTAATCTCAAACCGGGTAGAACGATCACCGCTACTACCATCCAATTAAAGAATGTCGGCAATACGGCAGGCGGTAGTGTAAATGTCTCTTTAAGCTACAATACCGATGACAGCGCCGATACCACTCCTAATACGGTTAACATGTCCACCGATGATCTGGCCAAGGTGTTGCAAATTACGACTCTGAATTACGATAGCCGGTCAATCCTGGGATTGCTCACCGATGCTAACGGCAATGGTTACATCGATGTGCAGGACATGAAGAATGAAGCTGCCAACCTTACCGGTCTGGGTGGCTTGAACCCGGGACAAATCAGACCTTTTGATATCACGGTTCAGATGGTAAGTAGCGCAGGTACTAATACTTTCTCAACGGGCACATTCGCGGATTTTGTAGGTGATGGAATTAACATAACGGTGACATTTATTTTGAACCAGTAGTATACTATACCCCATAAGGGGGGATAAAAGAATGAAAAAAATAGTTGAAATCACTACTGTCGTGGTAGCGGTATTGCTTGTCGTGACCACGTCGCTGATTTATCTTTCGGGGCGAATGGGATTTCAGGTGAATACGGTTATCTCCGATAGCATGAGCCCAACCCTTAGTGTGGGCACGATGGTGGTCTCGAGAGCGCCTGATGTCGCCGACTTGAAAGTCGGGGACGTTATTATTTTCAAGCCGGTTACGGTGGGCCAGAAACCGATTATCCACCGAATCGTTGCTGTGAATAATACAAACCCGCCCAGTTTCCAAACTAAGGGTGACAATCCCGCGCAGGCAGTAGACCCCTGGATAGTACCTGCAGCTAATATCACCGGGAAGATGGAATTTAATAGCCCCGTCGCAGGCTATATCAACACCTTCTTCAGAAGTAAGGCCGGTCTGATTATTGCTTTAATCATACCGGCGTTAATACTGGTGTTGATGTTATTCAAGAGTTTCTGGCGTGAACTGGTGAAATATATCAGAAACACACCGGCCAAAGAAAGCAAATAAAAACAGATTGAGTTTGCTTATGGTGGTTAATAAAATACTGAGGATTAATTGAGAATGGTTTAAGGTCGTAGGCATATGAGGATTATCAATCACAGCGAGGCATTGCGGGATAAGGCAATCTCCTTTGTCATTCTGAGTCCCGATGAAATCGGAGCGAAGAATCTGGTCTCCTATTCACCGGATACTGGATATTTCGCTACTGTTGAGCTAACTGACAGAAACCGATTGGCTCAGTATGACATGGCTAAAACGATCCACGGTAATAGTAATAAACGCCAAAGGCAATTAGTAACAAAGAAGGCACTAAAGTGAGAAAGCGCACCTGGATAATATTTGCGCTAATCGTGGTCTTGATGGTCGTGGGGATTATCGTAGTACCTACGATGGCAAAATTCACCGATACAGAGACCTCCACGAATAATGTGATTCAATCCAACTGGTATAACTTTAGCTGGTTATACCGGGAGCCGATCACGATCAATAACACGGGGAGTGCGTTGACGAATTATCAGATACCACTTACTTTAAATTTATCCAGCCTGATACCTTCTCATATGCTGGCGAGCGGTAATGATATCAGATTTACAGCCTCGGACGGTCAAACTTTACTGAATTATTGGATAGAGAGTATTTCTACCCCATCGGCAGCAGTGATTTGGGTTAATATGCCTTCTATCCCTGTAGGTTCTCCAGCTGTCACTATTTATATGTACTACGGAAACTCGGGGGCAGCTGCTGCCAGCAGCGGAGCCAATACATTCATTTTCTTCGATGATTTTGAAACCGGCGTTTCTCAATGGACAACAAGCGGGACCGGAAGTTTTACCCAGGTCAGTACCGGTTATAGTCCACCGCATGGGACTTACTGCGCTAGGTTTAATGATACTTCAGCCACGAATACGTTTATTGTTACCGGCCCTACTTTCACCACTACGCTGAACCCTGTAATTGTGGAATTCTATGAGCGTCCTGAACAGGCTACAATAAATATGGAAACGCGTATTCAAAACGGTGCAACAATAGGACCGGCGATACGTTTCGGTAACGCCGGTAATATTCAATATGACGCGGCCGGTACCTGGACGAACGTCGGCGCACCAGCCGGTTATTCAGCCAACACCTGGTACAATGTTCAACTCAATCGTATTACGTATGTAGCAGGCGCAAATAACGATAATTATGATCTTTATGTTGGCGGCACTTTAAAAGTTACCAATGCGCGTTATACAACTGATCTGAATACCGTCATCAACCGAATTGTTTTCCAGGGTACTGCAAACCCTGACCAACCTAAGATTGATATAGACCTGGTGAAAGTGAGGGCTTACGCCGCCACCGTTCCCACTTTAGGGACGCAAGGAGCTGAACAGTAGTGTGATCATCAGATGAAGAAACTGATTTTAAGAATAGATAAAAACACCGGTAAACTGAGCAAGACCATCTTCTCGCCTCTGGGGAAGGTGGTATTAGGCTTTTTATGCGCCGGTTTGATGTTTTTATTTGTAGCACCGGGCAGTACATACTCTGCAACACCGACGGTGAATCTGGATATGTCCGGGACAGGCTCCACTCCCTGGAGCGTCGCCAACATTAAGCCTGGTGACAGCGGTGTACAATCGGTAACCATACATAATACCGGTTCCAGCCCCGGTAAAGTAACCATCTGGTTAAGTAATGTCTCTTTAAGTAAAAGTGCGGCAGTTGATCCGAAATTCGGTACCACGCCTCAGATTAACCAGTATTTGAAACTATCATTAACGGGTACCGGGGTGACTTCCAACTTTACGATGCCGGCTGTTTTTACCAATTTCCCGCAGAGCGCGACGTCATCAAATTATATTCATATCAATAACCTCGACGCTGATGCTTCGACGGATCTGACATGGACATGGGACCTGCCTTCGGTAACTGGCAATCCTGTACAGGGAGATAGTATTACATTCGATATCAATTATATGATTGAGGAAATCACATCGCCGGTGGTTCCGCCTGTGACGACAACCCCGGCTGTTCCGGTGGTTCCGTCAGTACCCAGTAATCCGGATAACGAGGTACGTTCTTTGCAAATAGACGTTCCTGGCGCACAAACGATAGCACAGACAACGGCGGACGGCACGATTACCAATCCGGGTGAGGTGACGACCTCATCTACACAGGTGGAGTTCAGTATCAGCCTGGCGCCGGGAACCACGGTGACTAACCCCGCTGACCCGAGTGAATTACCTCAAAAAATAGAAGCTGTGGTTACTGATCAGACATTCCCGTCTCTGCCCGGTTGGGAACAGGTCAGTCCGGTCTTTGATGTAGAGGGCGTTACTTACGGCCAGAAGCATTCATTGGTGATGGATAAATCCGCGACGATTAGTATTGGCTATGACCCGGATAAATTGCCGTCTTGCTACGAAGATATCGCCATCTTCTACTTTGACCAGACATTAAAGACATGGGTCAGGTTGGAAGAGCCGCCGGGCTATGTCGCTGAAGTAGGACAAGAAGCGGCGTTGGTGAACCATTTTTCAATCTTCTGTGTACTGTGTAAACCAGGCGCCGGTGCTCCGACAGGACCTGCAAAATTTGAAATGCAAGATATCTCTGCCGGACCTTCGGTGATAGCGGTCGGTGAAGAGACAAACGTGAAGGTTGACGTCAGTAATACCGGCGGACAAACCGGCGATTATACAGTCACGCTGTTGGTCAATGGCGTTGCGCAGCAAAATCAAACGGTTACGTTAGGACCGTTGGAGTGCAAGGAGATTTACTTCTCACTGGCTCCGAGCAGCGCTGGTAAATATCAGGTACAGGTTGGGGATCAAACCTTCGATATTACTGTGGTGAATCCGCCGGCACCCGCGCCGCCGCAAACGCAACCGAACGTTATCAAGAAAGTGATAATAGCCGCGTCGCCGTATACATGGTTAATTCTCCTGGCTGTAGGTATCATCGCACTAACGACATTACTGTTCAGGACAAAAAGTACGCGATAATAGCTGGGTATCATATACCGATTCAGATTTAAATAAAGTGGTGGAAGAATCAAATCTTCCACCACTTTATTTCTTTTGACCCGGGTCAAAATACCTCAATGTTTAGGAAACGTTTATTACTTCCCATCTGTTTTTTAGTCTTTGTTCACTGCCCCAAGAGTAGTCTTGTGGTGTACCCGTTAAGAGAAACCGGTACTGGGGCTGAAAATGATGGGCAAAAGAACGATGTGGAAGAGACTAACTCTGGTAGCTTTCGTGGCGTTTCTGATGTTGGGTGTTTTTTCCTCTACACCTCATATGATTACATATGGGCGTGTAGCGGATTTACCTCAAGCAGACAATTCTTCATCCGTTAACGGTTTGCCTTCACAGTGGCACCTGGCGAAAATCATGGCCGACAAAGCCTGGCAAGTCACTGACAGTACTCCTGATGTGGTAGTGGCCGTTCTGGATACCGGCATCGATGAGAATAATAAAGACCTGGTGGGTAAGGTTAAACAGAGCGTGAATTTCAGCAGCAGCCCTACAGAAGATGATGTCTACGGACACGGCACCCTGATTGCCAGTCTGATTGCCGCCTCTGAGCAAGACTTGAAAGGTGCTACCGGTGTGGCTTATAACTGTTCATTGCTCAATGTTAAAGTAGCTGATGACGCCGGCTTTACTACGCCCGATGCAGTTGCCAAGGGTATTATCTGGGCAGCGGATAATGGCGCCGATATTATCAATCTGAGTGTGGTTTTGACTAAGCCGGCAACGGAAGTCGAAGATGCCGTCAATTACGCTTGGGGTAAGGGATGTCTTCTGGTCGCCGCGTCTGGTAATAACGCAGGGTTAAAACCGATGTATCCTGCCGCTTATGAAAATGTCATTTCCGTAGGCGCCACCGATCAGAACGACCAATTAGCCCGCTGGTCTAATCGAGGCGAATGGGTTACCGTGAGCGCTCCGGGCGTCGATATCTACTCCACTGCACAGGATGATAAATACGTTCAAAAAAGCGGGACGTCTTTTTCAACAGCTTTGGTTTCCGGTGAGGCGGCGTTATTGTATGCCATCGTAACCGACCGAAACGATAACGGTTATATTAATGATGAGGTTAGCGAAATTATTCAGAGTAGTACTGATGCCACAATCAATGCCGATGCCAAGGGACGTATTAATGTCTTGAAAGCAGTGGACGCCGGATTAGCAGATCAACCGTAAATCGCGGTATATTTTTACCAACCCGTCAATATCCGTCTGATGCACCTCCTCCTTTGAGCTCTCCCTTCCCGGGGAGAGCTTTGCTTTTTTTAACAGAGTGGACGGGTACTGATGTTAAAAATATTTATTATGCATACGTCGATTAACTGGTAGCTGGCATGAATTTACTTTTATTTCATAAGCTACCTCTATACGCTTAAGATACGGTTGACACTCAGAATGGCCGGGTATATCATTAATCCCAAGATAAAATAAAAAATAGACTATCAATACCTCACTGCCCGGGGTAGATATATTTGCTTAGCAAGATACGGTTCCCATCGATGGTAAGATAGGGCAAGACTCAGTGTAATCAAGTGGAAATAAAATACGTTAAGCATTAAAATGAGATAGGCATTTCGATATCGATTATTAAAAAATATTTTCACTGATTATTTTCGAAGGAGGAAGCATGAAAAGGGCGTACACAGATATTCCGGAAGGGCAGATGCATTACCGGTTCGAAGGCAACGGGGAGCCGATTATCCTATTGCACATGGCGGTGGCTTCATCGGATGAATTTACCAGGGTGATCCGTTTACTATCTAAAAAATATCGTGCTATTGCTATCGATTGTATGGGATTCGGAGATTCAGATCCGGCTCCGCGACAGTATGAGATAATCGACCATGCCCGGATGGTGATTAGTTTCATGGACTCTCTCGGTATCAAGAAGTCGAGCATTGCCGGTCAGTTCTTTGGTGCTGAAATCGCGGTAGAGCTGGCGATAAATTGGCCGGAGCGTATAAATAAAGTGGTTCTGGCTGGGGCGGAATTCTGGGAAGAAAATCAGGCTGTAGACCTCCACGAACCTGATAACTTTACCACTAAGGTGGAATTAAAGAAAGATGGTTCGCATTTAATGGAGTGGTGGCGGCGAGCGTGCTTGTGGGGGGATTACCCGGTTGAGATACTGGAAGAAAGATTCATTGAGTATGTTAAAGCCGGTCCGAGGGGTGAAGAAGGACACTGGGCAGGGGGAAATTATAATTCAAAGTACCGGCTGCCATTGATTACCCGGCCTACATTAATTATTGATGCACCTGGTTACCCTCTACATTCCCGGTCGAATATAGTACAGAAAATGATTCCCAATAGTAAGTTCGTCACAATTGAAAACGGTCCGATGTACCTCGACCGTGCCATGCCCAAAGAAGTTGCCAAGGCAATAATGGATTTCATGGGTTAGCCACGGGACTGGTCTGGCATTGGGATGAATATCATCACCGTCAGTCGAATAATTTATATAAAGAGGGGAAAATGAAAAGGGCTTATGTAGATATTCCGGAAGGACAAATTCATTACAGGATTGAAGGAAACGGAGAGCCGCTCCTGCTGCTTCATTCGGCTGTGGGTTCGTCTGACGAATACAGCAGAGCGATACCATTCCTGTCCAAGAAATATTGCGCCATTGCCATGGATTATCTGGGACACGGAAAGTCTGACCCGGCTCCTTTCCAGTATCAAATGCTCGACCATTCTAAAACTGCGCTAAGTTTTATGGATGCTATGGGTATTAAAAAGGCATATATTATGGGCAAATCTGCCGGGTCCAATGTCGCAGCGGAAATTGCAATCAACTGGCCGGAACGGGTGAACAAGCTGATAATGTCATCAGCAGGATATTTCCCGGACCCCAGTGAGGGGATTGACATGAGCAATCACCCCGACTTTACCAGCTTCACCAGTCGAGTTGACATAAAGAAGGACGGCTCTCATTTAATGGAGTGGTGGCGACGGGCTGCCTTGTGGGGAGGTCCTTTGGATATCATCGAGGATAGAGTCATCGAATACATTCAGGCTGGCCCCAGGGGAGAGGAAATCCATTGGGCATCCCGGACCTATGACTTAAAAAGTAGATTACCGCTTATCAAATGCCAGACATTGGTGCTTTCAGGAACCCAGGATGCGTTCTATGCAGTAGCGGCAAAAATCAAGGGATTTATTCCTAATGGGAAGTTAACCGTTATTGAAAACGGTTCGATCTACATGAGTCGTATCATGCCCAAAGAGTTTGCTGGAGCGGTTCTCGACTTTTTAAATGCACCGGAAAAATAAAATGAATCCGGAAGGGGTAACATGAAAAGGGCTTATGCAGATATCCCGGAAGGGCAAATGCATTATCGTACTGAAGGAAGCGGGGAGCCGCTTTTATTGCTACACATGGCGGTATCTTCGTCTGATGAATTTACCAGAACGATGCACATATTGTCTAAAAAGTACTGTACGATTGCACCTGATTTCCTGGGCGCGGGAGACTCAGATCCGTCTCCACACAAGTATAATGTAATCGATCATGCCCGTACTGTAGCCAGTTTGATGGACGTTTTAAAGATAAAGAAAGCGAACATCGTGGGCCATCATCTGGGCTCGATTGTAGCGGCAGAGCTTGAAATCAAATGGCCGGAGCGAGTGAAAAAGCTCATCTTATCCGGTATAGGCTACCGTCCTGAACCTGATGAAGGTATCCCATTTGAAGATCCCCCCAATTTTATGGGCGTGGTTGAATTAAAGAAGGATGGATCGCATTTAATGGAGTGGTGGCGCCGGACTTGTTTATGGGGAGATTATCCGGTAGAGATACTGGAAGAAAGATTCATTGAATATGCCAAAGCCGGCCCGAGGGGCGAGGAAGCACATTGGGCTGCTCAAGACTTTAACCCGAAGGCCAGGTTACCGCTTATACAATGCCCAACGTTGGTAGTATCGGCAACCTACGACCCTTTCTTTTCTGTAGCAGAAAATGTCAGCGGGTTTATTCCTGAAAGCAAACTTAAAATCATTGAAAATGGTCCAATTTATCTTGATCGTGCTATGCCGCAAGAGTTTGCCGGGACAATCCTCGAATTCTTGAATTCATCGGGTAAGTAATATTTAGCAAAAAGAGGGAAGAATATGAAAAGAGCCTATGCGGATATTCCTGAAGGGCAGATTCATTACAGGATTGAAGGAGAAGGCGAATATATCATCCTTCTGCATATGGCTGTTAGTTCGTCGGATGAATATACCAGAGTAATACATTTATTATCGAAGAAATATTGTGCCGTAGCGATGGACTATCTAGGCCAGGGAGATTCCGACCCGGCTCCGCATCAGTATTCGATAATGGAACACGCTCGGACGGTGATTAGTTTCATGGATGCTCTCGGTATTAAAAAGGCTAATGTAGTCGGTCAGTTTAACGGCGCTATGATTGCCACAGAAGTTGCTATAAATTGGCCGGAGCGTGTGTATAAACTGGTGATGGCAGGGACTGGTTTCTGGGAAGAAAGCGAAGCCAAAGCTTTAAACGAGCCTCCTGATTTCACAAAGCGCGTGGAACTGAAAAAAGACGGGTCGCATTTATTGGAATGGTGGCGTCGGACCTGTTTATGGGGAGACTATCCGGTAGAGATACTTGAGGAAAGATTTCTTGAGTATGCCAAAGCCGGCCCGAGGGGCGAGGAAACGCATTGGGCTGGAGCCGTGTATGATTTAAAGCCAAGGTTGCCGCTGATTCCTTGCCCTACACTGGTGCTTGATGCCACCCATTATCCCTTCCATTATTTAGCAAAAGACGTCCATAAATTAATTCCCAATGCCAAACTAGTTACCGTTGAAAACGGTCCGATGTATCTCGATCGTGCCATGCCCAACGAGTTTGCTGGAACAATCATGAACTTCCTGAAATCCCCGGGAGTGTAACACAGCATAGCGTCATCAGAGGACATATTCTGAAAGATTAACGCGTGGTTTATCCGGGATAATTAAACTTCAGGTCTATCCATTTCAAACGTATCGGTTGTGCGGCAATATATATCGGGCGGTGGAATCTTACCCATGACGCCGATGGTCTTTAAACGGGAAGCATCGAGCGCGCCATCACGGCAGAATTCATCTTTCACATGAACCAGAATGATTTCACCGATAATAAAATGATTGATCATCGGCGAAATGCCAAATCGCAGAATCTGCAGCATGTGGCACTCCATACTCACCGGTGATTGACCAACACGCGGAGGAGCCACCAGTTCGGAACGTACAGGGGTTAATTCCGCTTTCTCGAACTCGCTGACTTCCGGCGGGAACGGTAGCGATGTCAGATTCATTGCTTGGGCAAGGTCCTCAGTAACGACATTGATGACAAATTCCTTGTTTGCTTCAATGTTCCTGATCGTATCTTTCTTTTTGCCATCACGATAAGCGCTGACTCCGAATCCCACGATTGCCGGTACGGTGCTGAGCATACTGTACATGCTGAAAGGGGCGAGGTTGTTTCTTCCCTGATTGTCTACTGTAGATACCCAGGCAATAGGCCGTGGCGTAATTACACCGACAAAAACTTGAAAGGCTTCTCTGGCGCTGATATTTTTCGGATTAATCTTCATATAATTTCCTCACTATAATCGGTTTTTATGTTATACAGTTATACGGTAGAGTATCATATTTTTTGCCCGTAAATTGTACGACAGTAAAACGTCAACCTGTATTTCAGGTTGACGTTTTCGGTTTTAATAAACAATCCGTTGACGATCTACGAAGCTGCTGTTGCTCCAAGATAGGCTTTCTTCACTATCGGGTTGTTCATGATATCTTCCGATTTGCCTTCCAGAACAACCTTTCCGAGTTCCAATACATAAGTCCTATCAGCCAGTTTCAGAGCAAGATTAGCATTCTGTTCAACCAGTAATATTGTTCTTCCCTGCTCCTTCATTGCTTTAATTATATTTCCGATTTCTTGGACCATGATAGGCGACAGACCGAGAGAAGGCTCATCCATCACCAGCAACTTAGGCTTGCTCATGAGAGCCCGCCCTATAGCCAGCATCTGCTGCTCGCCACCGCTTAAACTACCTGTTTGCTGAGTAAGTCTTTCCTGCATTCTCGGAAAATGATGATATACATCTTCCAATAACAGATTAACATCATTTCGACCTTTTATTAAATAAGCGCCTGCGCGGAGGTTATCAATTACTGTCAATTGGGGGAAAAGCCTTCGTCCTTCCGGAACTTGAGCAATACCTAATTTGACAATTTCGTGTACCGGAGTTTTATCGATCCTTTTTCCGCCGAACCATAGTTCTCCTGAGCTTGGTCTTATTAGGCCGGATATAGTCCTGAGGATAGTGCTTTTGCCCGCTCCATTAGCACCGATGATGCTAACCAGTGTTCCTTCGTCAATTTGAAACGAAACACCTTTAACAGCTTCGACTTTACCGTAGTTAACTCTGAGGTTTTTAACATCAAGTAACACTATTCACTCCCCAAATAAGCTTCGATTACCCGTTTGTCGCCGGCAATTTGGGCCGGTGTTCCTTCAGCTATTTGCTTTCCGAAGCTTATTACAACCACATATTCGCAGTGATCCATTACTACTTTCATATTATGCTCTACCATAATAACACTGGTACCTCTATCATCTCGAATCGATTTTACCAGGTGTATCAGTACGGCTATTTCTTCGGCATCCAATCCGCGTACCGGTTCATCTAGAAGTAAGAGTTCAGGTTCTACTGCCATAGCAATAATGATACTCATCAGTTTTTGGTAACCGCCTGGTAAGCTTCCTGCCTTTTGATCGGCAAAACGTTCCAAGCCTGCCATATCCAATAGTTTTCTAGCATGCTCGAGTACCTTGGTTTCGTGTTTCCGTGTCACCGCGGGCGGTTCGAATAGAGTCTGTAAAAAGCCAATTTTTGATCTGTAATGAAGGGCTACGCGCATATTATCCAGTACCGACAGATCCTGGAAAACTGTGGCCAGTTGAAAGGTGCGTACCATCCCCATTCGCGCTAAAACGTAAGGTTTAAAACCGGTGACATCTTTCCCTTTATAAATGACCTTGCCGCTAGTCGGAATAAGCACCCCTGAAAGTAGGTTAAAAGTAGTCGTCTTCCCGGCACCGTTAGGGCCAATCAATCCTAATATCTGGCCTTTGTTAACCGATATATCCAGATCGGTTACCGCGGCCAAGCCTGAAAATCGTTTTGTTAATTTTTTTGTTTCAAGTAAAGCCATTTCAAATCCTTCAGATTACCTTTTTCTCATCTGTTTGCACAGATTTATTACCTGTCATGTCTCTTATTTTGTTTCTAATTCTCACAGGTAAACCAACCAAACCGGTAGGCATAAATAGCAACACTAGAACTAGTATTAAACCAAGAATTAGCGGTTGAGCCTGACTGTAATGTTGTAAAAGCAGATATAGAATAGACATGAATAACGTGCCAATGATTGCCCCTATAGGGCTAAATATTCCGCCTACCAGTACCCCAAGAACAATCCATATGCCTTGCCAAAGTGAAAATCCTGACGGAGATACAACCTTCATATAAGGGGCATAAATCGCACCGGCTAGTCCTGCAAAGAAGCAAGACAGAGAAAGGGAAATTTGCTTCTGGGTAAAAACTGATATACCGGTGTTAGCCAGCAGGTCTTCGTTTTTGCCAACGCTATCCCAAACGCGGCCAAGTCTGGATCCATTAATTTTAAAATATACCAGACAGGTGATTATCGCTAATATAAGTGTTAAGAAATAATAGGGCGTTAGCGAAGACTCAAAGTTCACTTTATATCCAAAGATGTGAAGTACAGGTTGGGGAATCGGATAAAATCCGATTTGGCCATTAAAAAGCCCCTTCCATGAAATAAATATCCATATTATCAGGTCACATAAAGCAATGGTAAGAAATAAGAAATAAGCACCTTTTAGTTTCAGTCCTACGAAGCCGAATAATAATGCTATTACCGCCGGAACGATACCGGCGATTGGAAGCGCCAGCCAGAAAGACCAACCCGCTTTTATCATCAGTATCGCGGCAGTATAAGCGCCAAGTCCGTAAAAAACAGGTTGCGCCGCATTAATGTAGCCGACGGTCCAAACCGAATACACACCCATTGCTAAAACGATGTTGAGATACAACTGATTGAAAAGAGATATATAGCGTGTCGAATGCATGAACGTGGGCAATGCGAACAAAAAAATCACAACTACAACCGGAATAATCCACTTCCATTTAGATAATTTCATTTATCGTTTCCCCAATATACCCTGCGGTCTTAGTATTAATACCAACATGATAAACCCGAAGGCGAACATATAGCTTGCAGTTCCGAGATAAGTCATACCGAAGGAATCAACTAGTCCAAGCGCAACACCTCCGATCATGGCACCGGGGATGCTTCCCAGACCTCCCATAATGACTACGGCAAAACCTTTTAGTAACAGTCCGCTTCCCATAAAGGGGTCAACATAGGCAATAGGTGCCAGTAAGACGCCGGCGGCTGCCGTTAAACAACATGCAATTACCCATACTATAATACGGGTGTTGGAGATATTCATGCCCTGTAATGAGGCCGCCTCCTGGTCCTGCTGCAATGATCTGATTGCTAACCCGAACCTAGTGCGCTGTACAAATAAGAAAAGTAAGAACATCAGGATCAAGCCGCCGAGGATAACCGGTATTCTCGTCAAAGAAAGGAATGTGGTCCCTATATGAATATTACCGGTGATTAGCGGGCGTACGCCCTTGGGCATTCCGCCGAACAAAAGTAAAGCTCCCGTTTCGAGTAAGGAACTCGCTCCAAAGGTAGCAAGCGCAGGTTCCAGTCCACCTCTTTTACGCATTGGGTAATAAATACCCTTTTCAAAGATAATACCAAGGATACTGACAATCACCATTGCTGCGATAGGCGCCAGGATATAGGGTACACTCCATTTGGTAACCATAAAATACGTTACAAAACCAGCCACCATGAGGAAATCGCCATAGGCGAAGTTACAAACGTCGAAAATGCCCATGATTAAGGTTAACCCTGAAGAGAATAAAATATATATAAGACTCAATGATATTGCGTTAACAAGTGTTTGTATTATTAGTGCCATATCTTAACGATACTCCATCTGAGAATCTGCGGTTTTCTCTATTTTACCTATATTGTAATAAAATGTGAAATCACTTTGTAGCTTTAAGACATTAAAAATCACTAAAAAATAATGGCTATTTCTATTGGTATTTCCTAACATTTTACAAGGTAGGTAGTGAAGCGAATATCTATTACTAACATTGCTTCACTACCTACCTTTTTTCTAACTATCGTATTCCAACACGAAATGTAAAGATACTACTATTAACCTTACGGATTGATAACTGCAGCTATGGTATCCTGTCCGTTGTGGATAACACAAACGGTCCATGCACTGGTAATCTGATGAGTGCCGTCAGTACCGAATTGGGCTATAGCAGTGGGTGAACCAAAGGTAGCATACCCTCCGGTGATCGCAGCATAATCATATTTCTGGGTATCATCGTCAAGTATTGCTTTGACCGCGGTGGTATCAACGCTATCAGCTCTCTTAATTGCCTGGAACATAGTCCATGCCTGGCTATAGAAATCCCAGGTTGAACCATAATGGGAGCCCCATTTAGCATCTTCTCTGGCGGGCAAGCCTAAAATGGTGGGTGAGACTGTGGGTGCAACCAGCGGTAAATCGGTAGAAATAACGCCTTCCAGATCGGCTTGTCCTGCTATCCCTACCATGTCAGAAGCAGATACAATGCCGCCTGCGGAAAGGATACCTTTGTAACCCATATCGCGCGCGGTCTTAATAATAAGAGCGGCATCTCCGGTGGGTGCTCCTACAAAGTGGATGATGTCCGGATTTTCAGCCAGAATCTTGGTGATGAAAGGCGTGAAGTCCGTGGTTCCACTATCGTATAATATTTGGTCTAGATAGGTAATACCATATTTCGCGCAAGACTGTTTGATCAAACCAGCAAGGAGTACGCCATTATCGTTATTGGTGGTGATATAGACCAGTGATTTGGCTTCGGGATGGTTTTGTTTCATCCAGTTGAAGTATCCATCGACCTCCATAGGCGGAAGCATATAGGTTCTATAGCAATAACTGTTCGCCGGTTGTGCGATAACTGAATTATCATTCACAACAGTAAAGCTCAGGACTTTGTCTGTAGATAATTCAGGGCCTAATGCCAAAGTACCTTCGGTCTGGAAGGTGAAAAGATATTTAATCCCATCTGAATCAACCATCTGACGGATGTTATTCGTTGTAGTGGCTGTATCATACTTGTCATCCAGGGATTCAACATTAAAAGTATAATGGATGTTGCCAACCGTAAGACCACCAGCGGCATTGAAGTCCTCAGCTGCCAGCGTGACGCCATCCCTGACAGATAAGCCCCAAGGGGCGGCCGGACCGGTTAATGGTGAATCAGTGCCGATGGTGATAACTTTCTCTGTTAACGGAGCTGTGGTTGAAGTCGTTGAAGTCGAAGAGCTCGTAGAGCTGCAACCGACTAATGAGCCGCCTATCATACTGATAGCGACAAGACCGATTAAAACACCTAATAAGATTTTTTTCACTACTGCACATCCTTTCAGGAGGTTTTACATCCTCCTATAATATTTTGCTGGCTACATGAAAAATTTAATCTCTAGTGAAGGCTTCCCTTCTCTGTTTGTATGTTCCTGCACCTCCTCAGAATGTATTAAACATGTTAAGTGGACTTACACTCTATATGTCTATTTATTTTTCCTCAAACTAAGACGATTTTCTATATAGAATAGAATGAAATTAGGGGCAGTATAACATCTGTTTTAGACTTTGTCAAGTTTTTTAGGCGACTCCATTAAAGATGAAAAATGTATTAAAAACGTTACTGTTTCAATATAGAAATCTATTGAGAAATCACTTTTCAGCTTGTATAATACAATCACAAATCGAAATGGAGGAAAAGATGATAAAGAAAATATTAGTCCCGCTGGATGGCTCAAAACTGGCAGAAAGCGTTCTTCCGTATGCCGAAGAATTCGCGCAGAAACTGAATGCAGAAGTTGATCTTATCAGTGTAACTAATCGTGTTCAGGGATATTGGCCTTTTGAAGATTTAAATAGGCCGCATCAAACTCGTCTTGCGCCACAAGCAACATGCACCATGGAAGAACACGCTGCTAATTATCTAGACACCGCCGCTAAGAGTCTGGAAGAGAAGGGTATTAAAGTCGTAAAAGAAGTAATTTGCGGGAAAACAGCACAAGAGATAGTCTTTTACGCGAATGATAATCACAGCGATTTAATTATTATTTCCACGCATGGCCGGGGCGGTCTAAGTAAATTAACACACGGCAGCATTACAGAAAAAGTAATCAAACAATCGCGTGTCCCCGTAGTGTTGATTCGACCGCAAAAATAATCGAAGCGGAAAATCCTGAAGCACTTCAGAATAATATAAAAACTAAAACCCGGACTTAGGGAAAGGATCAGTGCCCCATACTCTTCTTGAGGTCTTGGTCTATCCAGAATCGGGCCAAATCGAAACTTAAAACCGTGTACATCATTATCGTGCCAAATTGACCGCTATAGCCTTTAAGCCAAGGCTGACAAAGCGCATACGAATTCGGTTTGAGTAACGAAATAGAATAATGCTGCCGCGCCATGTACTTATTTGCTTCGCGATAAATACTCACGATATCTTCCAGTTTGGTGGCGGCCAGACACCTGGTATAAAAAGAATCGCAAATAGGGTCGTCAATCATCTGGTGGGTAGGGTGTCCGACCTGAAGACCGTGTAACATTCTGATCGGGTCATAGGAATGACCTTGTGCCGCCTCGCAACGCTGTGACATCTGGTCGTGTTTATGTCCGAGGAGAACGTAATCATACCAGGAGACGGAGTCCATAGGCCGTATTTCCATATCGATCCCGACCTCGGCCAGGTAGGTCTTAATAATTTGTAACAATTCCATATCCCCGGCATTATCCGCTACAATATTGGTCTTGAATCCCCCGGGATAACCAGCTTCGGCCAGCAGTTTTTTAGCCGCCTTAGGGTTATAAGCAAACTCATCTTTCAAATCTTGCGGCCATTCCTGGTAAGAGAAACCCCATCCCTTCATTTCTTTAGTGTTGGGAGATAAGTTATTAACAAAGGCGGTGGGGTATGGCTCGACAGTACCGAGATAATAGTCTTTAGCTATAGCCGGCAGGTCTATCGCCAGCTGCATTGCTTTCCGAACCCTGATGTCATTAAAAGGAGCCTTATCAATTCTGGGGTCCAGCGAAATGGTCTGTCGGAAGGGAATAGGTATCTGAAGTATTTCAGGATTTGTTTTCTTTAGTTCCCCGGCAATTTTAAACGAAACAGGCGAGATAAGGTCAACCTTGCCGGCTCGCATTGCGGATAAGGCTTCGTTATCATCCGGTATTATCGCAAATTTAACACTATCAACATATGGTAGCTTATTATCAGGGTAGCGCTCGTCGTAATCCCAATATTTGGGATTTCTAGTTACGGTCGCAGAATTTCCCGAAACGAAGTCTTTCAAAATGAACGGTCCGGTACCGATGGCATGATGCCAGTCACTGACGTCTCCCCATTTTTCCACGGCCTCACGCGCCTCAAAAACCTGCCCGGGATGTGGTGCCAGCAAGCTTTGCATGATGTATTCGGGATTGGAGACCTTCCATTTAAAAACCACCGTGTATTTGTTAGCAGCGGTGACCGAGATTAATTGTTTAAACTCCGGCAGTGATACGTGATGAGGGCTGGGTGTAATATCGCTGTCCAGACCATACAAGCGGTGATAGTGGTAGACGACGTCATCAGCGATAAACTCCCGGCCGCTGACGGGAGGGATATCCTGCCAGTGAATTCCTTTGCGTAAATGCACCACAAAAGTTCCTGGTTCCGGGAAATCCCAGCTCTCCGCTAACTGTCCCTTACGGTGCTGGTTAGGACGGAAGAGTCTCTTATAATCGATTACACCCGGATCCGCCGTCCAGTCATTTTTGGTTAGCGGTTCCATCCATGCCCAGAATATTTGAGAAAGAAAGACACTGTAATACGGGTCAAAATTCACAATGTCCCTGTCGACGCGAAGTACCATTTCACCGCCGTACTGCGGCTTGCCAAGTTTATCCCACCACACGGTTTTTGTTTTCATAATCATTCCCCGGTATGTCTCCTCATTATGTTGTACTGGTGCTTTGACATCTCTAAAACTAAGTTTACATTTGCAGCATTATCTTGACATTTTTACCTTTGTTGTGCGCTTCAAATGCTTTGATGGCGTCCTTAAACGGGTATATTGTAATCAAAGGTTTGAGGTCCATTTTAGGCAGCATTTGTAATGCTCTGGGGAATGATTCCGTTATGGGCATTACATCGTGAACTGCAAGTGATTTGATATGCATATAGAAGATGGGAACTCCTAAATCCATATTCGGAGGATAAGTGGCCACCCAGACAATAGTGCCGCCGATTTTTGCCAGCAAAATAAGCTGTCTGGCGATAGAAGGTCTACCGCTTGTTTCAAAGCCGACGCTAAAACCTCTACCGTCCGTGAATTTATTTGAGATGGCCAGTAAGTCTTCATTAATCGGGTCAACTACGACGTCAGCGCCAAGTTGTTTGGCCAGTTTTCTTTTTTCGGCAATCGGTTCGGAGACAAGAATTTTCGAAGCGCCCGACTTTATTGCCAGTTCAAGAACGAGTAAACCAATAGTACCGCCACCGGTAATAATCACAGAATCTCCCATTTTAATATGCCCTTTATCAATAACACTTACGGCGATGGAAACCGGCTCCAGGCAAGCTCCGATTTCCATAGGCATATCATCTGGTAAGGGGTAAATCATTTTTTCTTTGAACACCGCATACTCAGCCATTACGCCTGATAAGGGAGCTAGCCTTTCACAGAAATTCGGCATTCCGTTCATGCAGAAATAACAAACCCCGCAGGTGCACCGGAAGTCCATAGCCACCCGTTGTCCTATCTTGAAACCGGCCTTACAATCCTTACCTATTTTAGAAATTGTACCTGAGGCTTCGTGTCCTATTATCTTAAGCCCGTCGCGCATCGGTAATCCCATGACTCTGACATCTTCTGTTACGGGCGCAGGTTGTCTCGGCCAGCCGATGGCTCCTTCCAGAGGTAATAACTTGCCGAAAGTTTTTCCTTCGACAATAATCGGATCCGTTCCGCATATTCCGGAATAAGCGATTTTCACCTGAATCTCGTCAGGCCCCGGCTCTGGAGCGGTAACATCCTGAATCTCCAATTGTCCAAAATCCTTCACTATCAATGCTTTCATATACAAAACACTCCTTCTTTAAATATTACTTTACTAAATTTCGCCTCAAATATCTAATAGAGCATACGGGCAGTCATATTACCTTGATGTATGGCGATTCTGATGTTAGCGGGAACCAGACAATCACCTACCAGGTATACCTCTCGAGCCAGACCCTGAAGTGCATCCTGAACTTTTTTATTCGGTTTGGCGCCGGTGGCAATTATTACATTGTCAGCCTTAATCGTCCGTTTGTTCTGTGCTTTATCGATAATTTCAATCCCCTCAGTAGTTATTCCTTCGACTTTAGTGCTGGTCAGGATATCGACTTGGTGTTGTACGAGTTGGTCGATAACATAATCGACGACATCCTTCACCATCAGTTCCCCGATTGTGGGGAGTATTTCTACCAGTGTTACCTTTTTGCCTTGGAAACTGAGGAGTTCAGCAGTTTCGATTCCGACCTCACCGCCACCGATGATTACCACGTTAGAACCGACTTTAACGGAACCGTCCAGTACTTTACGCGCGTCTGCAACAATACCCTTGTCTATTCCCGGAATCGGCGGATAGTAGGTCTCCGAACCACTGGCAATAATGATGATATCGGGTTTCATTTGTTTTACGAGAGGGGCATTAGCTTCCTTATTCAGTTCAACTTTAACTCCCAGGTTTTTAAATTGGGCATTGTAGTATCTGATAATACTCATAATTTCTCCCTTGCCGGGAGGAACTGCAGCCAGATTCAATAGACCGCCGAGTTTGGAATCTTTTTCCCAGAGAGTAACATCATGACCGATCATGGCACTAATTCGGGCGGCCTCCATGCCAGCCGGTCCGCCACCGACTACCAGTACCTTCTTTTTTCTTAATGAAGGTTCAAGATGGGCAACCCCTTCTCTCCATGCATCAGGATTGACCGCGCATCGGGTCTCGTGAAACCAACCTTGGCAAAGAATATCATGACACGTATTACAGGCGATGCAGGTTCGAATCTCGTCAAGTCTCCCTTCCCTGGCCTTGTTGGGCAGTTCAGGGTCGGCAACCAGTGGTCTTAACATCCAGACCAGATCTACCTTTCCGTCTACTATCAGTTGGTCCGCCAAAATCGGGTCGTTAATCCGGTTAATAACTCCAACCGGTATTTTTACTGCCTTTTTTACAGTGGCAGCATTGTCAGCCCAGACCGCTTTGGGTACATAATATGGACCGACGGATGACCAGAAAGGAGCCTCATGGGTGCCGCCGGTGATATGAATTTCGTCTGCGCCTGCTTTCTCCAAATAAACGGCGATAGATGCGGCAATTTCAGGTGTTATTTGTTCTTCTTCATGTACTTTATCGATCGAGTTAATTTTTATAAGAACAGGGAAGTCTTTGCCGCATTTTTTCTTGATACCCTGAATAATCTCGCAAGCGAAACGGGCTCTGTTTTCCACGCTTCCGCCATATTGATCTTTTCTTTTGTTTGTATAGGGACACATAAACTGGTAAACGATATAGCCATGGCCCCCATGAATTTCCACGCAATCATAACCGGCCTTCTTAATTCTTTGAGCGGCTTCGACCCACCTGGTTACCTGATAATTTACTTCTTCAGTAGTTAACTCATGCGGCATGATGCCAAATTTAAACTTGATCGCCGACGGTGCAATAGGATGCATATCTTTGGTGGCACCGGCTTCATCAGGCCGCATTTCCCGGCCTTCATGCATAATCTGAATACCGATTTTCACATCAGGGGCTACCTCACGCATACGCTTTCCCATTTTAGCCAATGCTGGAATATATTTATCGTCATCCAATCTGGCCATTGACTCGGTAGCCCATCCCGAAATATCGGGGCAGGATGCCCCCACCATTATCAGACCGGCACCGCCTCTAGCCCTCTCGACATAAAAGTCCTCGGTAGCTTGAGTGATAATGCCATCCTTAGCTTGAGGTGCCTGTTCGCCAAAAGCGATTCTATTTTTAAGTTCCATTTTACCTATCTTGATCGGCTGAAACAGTTTCTTAAATTCGTGCATCGTCTTTCTCCTCGATATTGTCATTTCTTATAGATTGAGAGAGGTAGTGTAGAAGGTTTTATATGTGTTAAACGATGAAAAACGGGATTATAGGTAATATTGTACCCGAAGGTACAACAAAGTTTCATAAATTATATAATAAAACAATTAGTTGTCAATAACCTAACTTTGATTATAAGATATTAGCAGGATTAATAACGCAGTGTTATTATTTCGGCGATTTAGAAATAAAATGATCAAAGTTATAAAAAAGGGGGAACAACGGTGAAAGCAGCAGTAATAAAATCCCCGGGTGTGCTTGAAGTACAGGATATACCTGAGCCGGAATGTGAGCCTGACGAAATTAAAGTAAAAATCGCCTATGCCGGGATATGTGGCAGCGATCCTAAAATTGTTGACGGCACCGTTGGCGCAGCTTTTCCTGCCGGAGCAATTGGAGGACCTTTAAAAGTGACCCCGATGCGTCCGGGGGTTAGAATCGCCGGGCATGAAGCTTCGGGTACGATTGTCGAGATTGGGAAAGATGTCAAAGGAAATTATAAGATCGGACAACACGTAGCAATGAATTTTCGAAAAACTTGCGGCGGTTGTTATTACTGTCAAAATAAAATGGAACATTTTTGCGAGAGGGTCACTCCTTTCGTAGGTGTGATGGCCGAATACGGCAGCTTTAAAGAAAGTCTGGTCTTTGCTTTACCGGATGATTTACCCTTGGATGTCGGAGCGTTTCTCGAACCGTTATCAATTGCGGTGCATACACTTGATATTGCGAATGTCAAAGTCGGCGATTCCGTCATTATCGCGGGCGGCGGCCCTATCGGTTTACTGTCGCTCCAGTTGGCCGTAAAAGCCGGAGCTTCTAAAGTCCTTCTCTCGGAGCCGATCGCTGAAAAACGGGAATTAGCCAAACGATTAGGGGCTGATGTGGTGGTAGACCCGCTGAAGGAAGACCTGCTGGCAATTTGTAACAAGTTTACAGATAGCCGCGGTTTTAATGTTTGTATTGAAGCCACCGGGATCACCGCCATTGCCCGGCAGCTTATCTTACTGGCAGAACGCTGCGGCCATATCGTTTGGGCCGGTGTTTATCCGGGTGATGTGGATGCTCAGGTTCCGATTTTTTACATGTACTCTAAAGAGCTATCCATTCACTCGGTTAAATTAGCTCCGTATTCATTCCCACGTGCGCTGAAAATGCTGCCCAAATTGGATCTCAAACCTTTAATCACGGTTTATCCGCTTGCGGAAGTAGTTCAGGCATTCGCGGCTCATAAGAAAGGGAAAGACGTCAAGATAATGCTAAAACCATGAGCTTACGCTTAGGTCAGATATAACTCAGCCCCAGATAATGCGGGTAAAATCAGGATTTTTTCGCCGGCAGGCGTGTGTCCAACGGGAAGGTCTTTTTCTCGCGAGACGGCAAAATCACTGTTCCTGTTCCCGGCATAACTTCTTCATTACGTTGATTTATGGTAGTGGTTTCAATATCTATACAAGGCTCGCCGTTCTCGTCGATGTATTTATTCGTTACTTTACCTTTCAGCCATACCACATCGGAATGATAAACGAATTTACGGTATTGGGCGGAGCTTTTCTTCAGGAAACCGTCATCTCCCATCCAGTCAGTGAAGAGTTCAATCTGCCAGCTTTGTCTCTGAAAGCCAACATCATAAGGATTAGGCAATCCACCCTGTGCCGCTGCTGCTTGCCGGTTGTAATGAACCGCATATATTGGTTCCAGAGCGTGGGTAACCGGGTCTCTAAACGACCAGGCCGGGTGCTGACGATATTTCCGCAGTTGAACGCCGTGTGCCGATAAACTGGGTATAGGCGCCCCGCCGCCGATGAGGAAGGCTATTTCATCGGTCAATCCGAGGGGACCTTTCACCACGGGTTTCAATTCATCACCGACCTTAACGTCTTCCCAATATCGCACATTAGCGCCTCTATACTCCTCCGCTAACACCTGCTCTTCGATGTCTTTTACCTGGTCTTCAGTCCAGGGATGAGGCAATTGAATGCTGGAATACTTGCCTTTTTCCTTAGCCTTGGCACGCTCCATTCTGATTGATGACCATTTCACCTTGGCAATCAGTTCACCGTTTTGGTTTTTATAGCTATTAGCTTTCCAGTCAACAATGATTCTTTCTGCGAAGGAACTCGGCTTCGGTCCGTCGAATCCCAGGTAATAACATTCAGGGAGAACTTTATCGCCCAGTAAAATCGGTCGGAAAAATTCACACTGAGTTTCGTTGTGAAAACCGCCTAAACCCGCCCAGCCAAGTTGCAGACCGGAATAACAGGCAAAAATCCACGATGGAGGGGCAACCAAAGTGCCGAAGCGCGTGTTTTTCGCATACTCTGCATTTCTCCAGAGGGGATTCGCATCGCCGATTCCATCGGCAAATTTTCTTATTGCTGTCCAGGTGGCTTCTTCGTTATTGATTTCATCATCGATGCGTAATTTACTCCCGATTTTAGCGCGCATTTTGGCAATCATTTCGTCGGTAATTACGGCTTCGGCCATTTTAACTTTTTTTACGGGTTCATTGGTCATGTTGATTCCCTCCTGAAAGTCTACTAATAATTTAACCGGGACAGTTTAATTATATACCTGCTCAATGTATTCCACTCTCAAATAGCTCTTTTTCGTGATAATATTTTGAAACTTTAGAAGGCGGGATGGTTTTCTTTTCATGAAGATCAAGCTCGCTAATTGCGTTATCGCGTATTAACTCCAGGCAAGATTCGAGTTGTTTTGTCTCTTCCGGAGTTAAACAGGACATCACTTTCCTCAAGAGTTTTCTTTCCGATGACAGACGGAGAGCTTCTTCTCCTTTTTCGGTTATCTTTACTTTGACGCGTCCACGTCCGTCAAGGTTTTTTGTCTTCGTAAGCAGACCTTGTTTTTCCATTCTAATAAGGATGTCTGAAATAGCGCTTTTATGTTCATAGGCATATCTGGATATTTCTGTGGGTGAAGTTTCGCCCCCGAGGGCATGGAGAATAAACAGAATATAAGCTTGAACCGGCAATACATTATATCTAGCCAGTTCTAAACGCCGTAGTTTTGCGATCATGTGATAGACCCTGCTTAACAGAATCCATGTATCGTATTCATTTTCCCCGTTTTGTTTAATATACATTTGTTCACTATTAGCTTATATGCAGGTTGACAAATAAATCTCATTTTGTGTAGTATAGAGGCCATATGGAAGTACGTACACGTACTAGCTACCATATTATAAGCTTTTCTTTTTTCGAAATGCAATAATATTAATGAATTTTTAGGTCGAATAATTCGAGAGGGAAAAACCGGTTGATGGCTACTAATCGGGGACTGCTCGGTTCATATCGAGTCTTGGACTTAACCAACGAAAACGGTTATTTGTGCGGGGAAATCCTGGCAGAGATGGGTGCCGATGTAATTAAAATAGAAAATCCCCGGGGAGATAGCGGCCGTAAAATTGGACCTTTCTATCAACAAATCCCGGACCGGGAAAAGAGTCTTTACTGGTTTGCCTATAATCTCAATAAACGTGGCATTACTCTGGATATCGAAACCGAAGATGGTCGGCAAATATTGAGTCGCCTGATAAAAAAAGCCGATTTTATTATTGAATCCTATCATACCGGATATTTGGACAGTTTGGGTTTGAACTTCGTTAAAATCCATGAAATCAACCCTAAAATTGTAATGACTTCCATTACACCGTTTGGACAAACCGGACCTTTCAAAGATTATAAAGGGTCTGATCTGGTAGTCATGGCCATGAGTGGTTTAATGTATATTACCGGTGACTCCGACAAAGCTCCACTCAGAATCAGTTTCCCGCAGGCGTTTTTATTAGCTTCTGCCCATGCCGCAGCATCCAGTATGGTCGCTCACTATTATCGTGAGTCGAGTGGAGAAGGACAACATGTAGATGTTTCGGCTCAAGAATGCGTGTTATGGGAATTAGCCAATGGTATTCCTCTCTGGCAATTGAACCGCATTATTTTGAAAAGAGCCGGTTCTTTCATGTCAGGACGCTGGTCGGATGCCAAACAAAGACTATTATGGCAATGTAAAGACGGCTATGTATCATTCTATATTCTGGGTGGACCGTCAGGTATTAGAACAAACATCGCGATTGTAAAATGGATGGAAGAAAAAGGAGCCGCTCCGGAATATCTGAAAAAATTCAATTGGAATACACTGGACATGTCGAAGCAAACTCAAGAAATGCAAGACCGGCTGGAGAAGCCGATCGGTGAATTTTTCATGAAATTTACCAAGGCGGAACTTTATACGGAATCGGCAAAAAGAGGGATTATGCTTTATCCCGTTTGCAATGCCAAAGATATCCAGGATAATGCGCAACTAAAAGCCAGGGATTATTGGGTAAATGTCAGTCACCCTGAATTTTCGACTTCGATCACCTACCCCGGTGTCTTTGCCAGATTATCTGAAACACCTCTGGAAATAAACAGACGCGCTCCTCTTATCGGAGAGCATAACCTGGATATTTATGAAGGCGAGCTTGGATTTTCCAAAACGGAACTAATTGTGTTGCATCAATCGGGAGTTATCTAGTACAAATCATTATGGATTAAAAAATGGATAAAAAAGTATTCGAGGGGATTAAAGTTCTTGACTTCGGGTGGGTTATTGCCGGACCTCTGACTTTAAAATATCTGGCCGATTACGGCGCGACCGTTATTTGCCTGGAGTCCACTCAACACCCGGATCTTTTACGGACATCAGCTCCTTTTAAGGAAAATACTCCCGAAGTTGATAATTCCGGCTATTTCGCCTATTTAGCCGGTAATAAGTACAGTATTACCGTTGACCTGAAACAATGCCGTGGCTTTGAAATCGCGAAAAAGCTGGTGGCTTGGGCAGATGTAGTGGCGGATAGCCATCGGCCCGGAGTATTGGAAAGTTGGGGGTTATCCTACGGAGCTTTGAAAAAAATAAACCCGAGCGTGATATTAATTCGCAATTCCAACCAGGGTCAAACCGGACCTGCCGCACAACAACCCGGTCTGGGAAACCACATTAACGGTCTCGCCGGAATCGTAAACATGGTCGGCTGGCCGAATCAGGAACCGATTTCGATGCAGGTTGCTTATAGTGACTATGTTGTTCCCCACTTTGCGGCGGCTGTGTTAATCGGTGCTCTGGATTATCGGCGAAAAACCGGCAAAGGTCAAATGCTGGATATCTCTCAACTTGAAGTCGGACTCAATTTATTCTCACCTAACCTCATTAATTACCCCGGCAGTAAAGTCGATGAAGCGTTGAAAGGTAACTCTTGTGAATATGCGGCTCCACACGGCATTTATAAATGTAAAGGTAACGACAGATGGTGCGCCATCAGTGTTTTCACTGATGAAGAATGGCAGGATTTTTGTATAGCTATAGGACAACCTGATTTAATTAAGGATGCAAAATTCGCTACCGTGATTAACCGTAAAAATCATGAAAACCAACTAAATGAATTAGTTGAAACATGGACATGCCAACACGAGTCGGAAGAGGTCATGAAATTATTGCAGCAAGCCGGCGTTGCTGCCGGTTTCGTCGAAAACACCAAAGATTTAAGTGAAGATCCCCAACTCAAGAAAAGAGAATGTTTCTGGGTAGGGGAACATCCGAAATTGGGTGCATTCGCATATCTGGGTCAGCCTTCGCGGTTATCAAAAACCCCGGCCAAGCTCTATCGAAATGCGCCCTGCCTGGGAGAGCATACCGAATATGTTTGTCGCGAATTATTGGGTATGTCGCAGGATGAATTTGACGCTTGTTTAATGGAAGGAGCATTTATTTAGCAGCCCGTTTTGATTTGGAGATAACAATAAAAATGAGAGCAGATGACAAGCGATGAGCGAACCGGCTTTTAATGGAGTGGTAGTTTTAGATTGTACCGATGGTATTGCCGGTCCATATTGTACAAAGTTATTGGCTGATTCCGGCGCTGATGTCATCAAAATCGAAAAGCCCGGCGCCGGCGATATCACCCGTAAAATGGGGCCTTTTCTAAACGATAAACCTGACATCGAAAAAAGCGGGACTTTCTTTTACCTCAACACTAATAAGAGAAGCATCACGCTTAATCTGGAATCCGAATCAGGAAAAAGTATTTTCATTAAACTACTGCATAATACCAACATTATTGTCGAAAACTTTACCCCGGGAAAAATGGCTGCCATCGGTTTGCCTTATGAAACATTAGCGAAGATAAGACCGCAAATTATTATGACCTCTATCTCAGGCTTCGGCCAAACGGGACCATACCGCGATTATCAAACAACAAACCTGGTGGCCTTCGGGCTCTCCGGCGCAATGTATACATCGCGACCCGCTACCGATACTTCCACCAGGCCAGTAGTAGAAGGCGGACAGCAGGCTGAATATATAACCGGATTATTAAGCTTCATCGCCACCGCGGCGGCAATGATAAACATAAAAGACACAGGCAAAGGGACTTGGATTGACATGTCTGCTATGGAGTGCGTTGCCAGCGCTTTAGGTGCCAACATTGACGAATATTCCTATCTGGGACTAAGCCGTAAGACCAACCCATTTGCCATTCATGGATATCCTATCGGCTATAGTGTACCCTGTAAAGACGGTTGGATTAGTCTTACCCCGGGATTGGGCGGCGCGCCGAATATTCCGTTGTTAATCGAACAACCCCAATTACTCGACGACCCGTTATTTACCAAACCGGCCCAACGTATGGCCGACCCCAAAAAGTTCGATGATACGTTAGCTCCATGGCTCAAGGAACACGATAAGTGGGAAATAACCAGGCTGGCACAGGAATTAAAAATGGCCTTCACGCCGGTATTAACGCCTGGAGAGTTATTAGATGACGAACAATTGAAAGCAAGGGGTTTCTTTGCTGAAGCCCAACATCCGGCAATGGGTCGGGTTATCTATCCCGGAGCTCCTTTTAAAATGAGCGCGACTCCTCCTCGCATCGGTAAAGCGCCATTATTGGGTGAAGATAATGAGTCGATTTACGGCGGGTTGGGTATGACCCAAAAAGAACTTATCACATTAAAAAAGCAGGGCATTATTTAAAATGGCTTACGAATTATTGAAAGGAACCAGAGTGCTCGACCTGACAATGGTTTTTGCCGGACCGGTCAGTTCCCGGATATTGGCTTCGCTGGGAGCCGAAGTTATCAAGATAGAATCCGCTATACGACCGGATGTTTTTACCCGCGGTAATGTTTATCCCGAAAATGACCCCGGTGCTGAGCCGTGGAACAGAGGCAGTTATTTCCATGCCTTAAATGCTGGTAAGAAAGGTATCACCCTCAACCTGGGAGATGAAAGGGGGCGTGAACTCTTTAAGAAATTGGTAAAAATCAGTGATGTGGTGATGGAAAACTATTCCCCCAGAGTGATGGACAATTGGGGTTTAGGATACGATGAATTAAAGAAAATCAAACCGGACATTATCATGGCTTCGATGAGTGGGTTGGGTCATGTAGGACCGTTGCGTAATTATTATATGTATGTGCCCGGTATGGAAGGAATGTCCGGACTGACACACATGACCGGTTATCCTAGCAAGCCGCCGATGCTTTCCGGCTTTTCGTACGGAGATTGGATGCTGGGCGCAACATCCTCTGCTGCGATTCTGATTGCGTTGTTCCACAAGAAAAATACGGGGCAAGGACAATTTATCGATGTCGCCGGCAGAGAAGCCATGATAAGCAATATCGGGGATATTATTATGGATTTTACTCTAAACCACCGGGAACAGAATAGAATGGGTAACGATCAGCCTTATGCTGCGCCGCATGGCTGTTACCGGTGCAGCGGTGATGACAATTGGATCAACATCGCGGTAGAAAGTGAAGAGCAATGGGACAGTTTTTGTCGGGTAATCGGCGAACCCGAATGGTATAAGCAGGAAAAATTCAATAGTGTCGCAAGCCGATGGCAGAATCGGGTGGAGTTAGATGTACTGGTAGAGGATTGGACGATTAAGCATGACAAATTAGAGATTACCGAGACATTACAAAGAGCCCACGTTTCTGCTGGCGCGGTATTAAATATGAAAGAGGTAAACCTCAATCCTCATCTGATCGAACGTGGCTTTTTCGATATTATCGACCATGGACCGGGAATTGGAAAAAGGCCGATACCCTGCCAGATACCCGCCAAGTTCAATAACATTAATAGCTTTGTTCCAGACAGGGCTCCCAGATTCGGGCAGGATAATAATTATATTTTCGGCGAGTTGCTCGGGATATCTCAGGAAGAACTGACAACCCTTGAGAATGAACAGGTAATCGGTGGAGCGCCAAGCTTCCCCCCCGGGAGACCGACTCGTCTGAATCTTATCCAGCAGCAGAATGCGGGTGCGTTGGATAAGGATTATATAAATCGATTGAGAGAGAAGTATAAGACGGTTATAGGAATAAATCAAAACAAAGAAAAATAACCTGAAACGGCTTGACAAGCAAGAGTTAAAAGGTGCACTATTTTATCCAAGTAAAAAATGATGTATCATTGAAAAGATATTATTAAAAAAGGAGAGGAAAAATGAATTGGAAACTTGACATCGGAAGCCTTCAACTCACTAACTTAAGCCACGTCGGTATCGCAGTAAAGGATGCTGAAAAGACAGCGATTATGCTCTCTAAAATCTGGAATATCGGCACGCCTGAGGTTTTTGATTACTCACCCAAGAAATCAGAGATGTTTTACGGTGAGGCTTTTAAAGTAAGATTAGTATTCATCAAATTCGGGGCTTTCCCGGTTGAATTACTCCAGCCATTGGATAATAAATCCATCTGGTCGAAATTTATTGCCGAAAAGGGCGAGGGCATCCATCATGTCGCTCTCGGAGTTTCGAACTATGACGAACATATGGCAAAAATGAAAAAAATGAAGCATAAATTACTGGTTGCTGCCGAGTTCAATGGCGAAAAATGGTGCTATTTCGATTGCAACCCGGGCGGCGTGGTCTTTGAATTCCGCGAGGAATATAAAAAGAAAGTATAACCGTCTGGCGATAGCAATTAGGTTTTACCCCGAATGATCATTTAAAAAGCCTTAAAGAGCGCTAAAGAGTGTGCTATGCCCGAAATTATTGGTAATATCGGATAATTTCCGATGAGTGAAACGGTAAGGAGGATGCTGACCGATGAAAAAGCTTATCAATGATCCTTATAAAGTAGTAGACGAAACAATATCCGGGATTCTCAAAGCCTATCCCTATCATTTAAAGATGGCAAAAGGGAGCTCGCGGGCGCTCGTCCGCAAGGATGCTCCGGTAAAGGGGAAGGTAGCAATTTGTACCGGCGGCGGTTCAGGCCACATTCCGGTCTTTCTCGGATATGTTGGTCCGGGGTTATTGGATGGTGTTTCTATCGGTAACGTTTTCTCGTCGCCGAGCGCGGATGACATGGTTGCTGCTACCCGTGAAATAGATGGCGGAGCCGGCGTGCTCTACCTGTTCGGGAACTACAGCGGCGATAAGATGAACTTTGAAATGGCCGTCGAGATGGCCGCACTTGATGGTATTACTGTTAAGACGAGCATTGCCAGCGATGATGTTGCGTCCGCCCCACCTGCGGAGAAAAAGCGCCGTCGTGGAATTGCCGGTATTTTCTTTGCTTATAAAATCGCCGGAGCTAAAGCAGATACCAAAGCCAGCCTGGATGAGGTCAAAGCTACCGCGGATAAAGTGATTGAAAACACCTGCACCATGGGTGTTGCGCTGAGTCCCTGCACCATACCGGCAGTCGGCAAACCGAACTTCATCATTGCTGAGGATGAGATGGAACTCGGCATGGGCATTCATGGCGAACCGGGAATTGAACGCACCAAAATGAAGAGCGCCGATGAGGTCGCCGCCATCATGGCTGACAAGGTAATTAAAGACCTGCCTTTCAAGGCTAAGGATGAGGTCGCAGTCCTCGTCAATGGTTTAGGAGCAACCCCGCCGGAAGAGCTTTTTATCCTGTACAATAAATTCTATGATATCCTCGGGGAGCATGGAATATCGGTATATAAATCATTCATCGGGGAATATGCCACCTCGATGGAAATGGCTGGCGCTTCGTTCACGTTACTGAAGCTTAATGGTGAATTCAAGAAACTGCTCGATGCGCCAGCTTTCTCGCCATTTCTTCCGCAATGGAGGCGTGCATGAGCCTGGTGATCAACACCGCAACTTTAATCGATATTCTGAAAGATACCGCTACCGGTTGGAGCCGCAATAGTGATGAGTTACGGCGATTGGATTCTATTGCCGGCGACGGAGATCTTGGCGTAACTGTAGAGCTTGCCAGCAAGGCGATGGCCGATTACATGGCTAATCCAAATGAAGAGGATATCGGCAAGCTGCTGATGAGATGCGGCATGCAGATTAACAAAGCCAGCCCATCAACCTTTGGGACACTGTTGGCTTCGGCATTTATGGAAGCCGGCAAAGCTGTACTGGGGCGTAAGGAAATCGCGGTTAATGATTTAGTGCTTCTGGGGAAAGGCGCGGTTGAGGGGGTTAAAAAGCGAGGCAAGGCAGAAGTCGGTGATAAGACTATGTTGGATGCGCTGGTTCCTGCGGTGGAAGCCTTTGAGCAAGCGCTTGCTAAAGGCACTGATATCAGGATGGCTCTTGAATTAACAATGAAAGCGGCTAAGGCCGGAGCAGAAGCGACGGTGAACATGAAGGCCAAATATAGTCGTGCCAGTTATCGTCAGGACGGTGCTATCGGTTTACAGGACGCCGGTGCTACCGCCACATATTTTCTGATAGAAGCATTTGTTAAAAGCCTGACGGTGCTTATCTGAACAAGCCCTTTGATAATACCAGGATGGATAAACAGAAAGGAGAGCTCAAATTAAAGATTGAGCTCTCCTTTTTTTAATTTCTATTCGGTAGTTTTACTTACCGGTGACCGGATTCTTATAGTGGTACGGGAATATATAACCGGTCGGGTACGTGAGAAATGTAGTGCCGGGCCCGGGTGGCCGTCTTGTCCCGAGAGGCGGATTCAAAATCGATGGTTTCTTTACCCAACCTTCGTCTAGCGGGCTACTGATAATTTCGTTGAAGAAGATTTTCTTTAATTTCCATATTCCATCTTCTTTGACGTACTCGTTTTCCCATATCCCGGCTCCGATTAAAGCCCGGGTTTGTCCTTCACGGGGCATGGCTCCCAGGAAATAGGCGTACCATCTCCCCTTGGCCGTCGTGCCGTCCGGGTCGATGTCGACAATCCCGCAAAGCGCCGGAAGGATGTGCAAGTATTCCGGTGGGGCTTTTTTGGTATTCGGTCCATAGGCAGGATAGTGGTTTGGAAAACGGAAAACCTCCCTGATATCATCCCACCCTTTATATTGGCCGGTATCATTGACTTCGAAAGTGATATCGGGACGGTGAGACCATAATCCCACTAAGTCTTCTTCCTGCCATCGCTCGAGATAATAACCATAGGCCCTTTGCAACTTTTTTATCGCCTCGATATCCTCTTGAGCCGTCATCCGCGCTTGTAGTTTCTCTATTCGTTCAGTTAGCTTTTTTACCTTTACTTCTAATTCCGCTGCCATTAAAGTTCTCCTCTTCCCGAAACTTACGCTCGGCAGATTTACTTGCCGGTAACTGGATTCTTGTAGTGGTATGGGAAGATATAGCCGGATGGATAAGTCGCGAAATGGGTATTGGGCCCTGGAGGTGGTCTATTTGCCATGGGCGGGTTGGACAAATATGGCGTCTTTACCCAGCCTTCGTCCAGCGGGCTACTGATAATATCGTTCCAGAATACCTTCAATAACTTCCATACGCCATTTTCTTTGATGTATTCATTCTCCCAAATTCCGCAACCGATTAATGCGCGGAGTTCACCGCGGCGTGGGAGAGCTCCCAGGAAGAAACCATACCATCTTCCCTTAGCGGTCTGGCCGCCCGGATCCAGGTGGACAATACCACAACCGGGCATCAGTATATGCAGATATTGTGGAGGCGCGGTTTTCTCGCCGTTAAAGGCGGTATAATGGTCTTCAAAGTGGAAACACTTTTGCACGCCTTCCCATCCTTTAAACTGGCCGGTTTCATTTAGTTCCACAGTAGTATTAGGGCTATGAGACCACAGTCCCAATAATTGCTCTTCCTGCCAATGTTCCAGGTAATAACCGTAGGACCTTTGTAATTTCTTAATTGCCTCAATGTCCTCTGCGGCTGTCATTCTGGCTTCGAGCTTCTCTACTGTTTGAGTGAGCACCTTGATTTTTGCTTCTAAGTCATCTTTCAAAATTAGCCTCCTTTTTTGGTCGATATTTTTAGATGGTGTATTTAACCTTTTTACTTCCTCTGTTGTCAGTTTTACAGTCCAATGCAACCTGCAAATTGGCACAATACTAGCATTGATTAATCGGACTTGTCAACTCGTATTTATATCGTTAATTACCTGTATTATAGCTTTTTTACTAAAATCCTGTCGCATAATATTAATACAATTTCTATATCGAATACCTGCCCGAATCAAAATTGAAAAATAATCAGATCTATGTTACTATCGAAACCAATAGTATCTAATCAGGACAAGATTTTATCGAGTCGATGTCTTGAATAGGTTACAAAATTCTTAATATTTATTAATAGGAGAAAGATATGCCTGAATTTAAAAAGCTTTTTGAGCCGGGGAAAATGGGCAAGATTGAGGTTAAAAATAGAATTATCTTTGCCCCTTGCGGTACCCATTATTCGTCACTTAACGGTCTCGTCACTGACCGCCTTCTAGTTTATTATAGCGAAAGGGCCAAGGGTGGAGCCGGTCTGTTAGTGGTTGAAGGCTGTAGATGGCGATTGCGTGCCAGTGCCGGAGGGTGGATGATGGCCACCTCAGATAAATATATACCCGGATTAAAAACATTGGCGGATGCTATCCATGCGGCAGGAGCGAAAGCCATAATACAAATGGCAGCCCACCGGGGAAGTACCGACGAAGAAGACCCTGCCAGCCCATCGGGTATTCCACACCCGTTTTCCGGATGGTCTTCTGTTCTTCCTTCTCACCCGAGAGCTGTACCGGCTGCTGATTTGGATGAACTTATCGATGAAATCGGAGAGGGTGCCAGAAGATGTATGAAAGCGGGCTTCGACGGCGTCATGATTCACGGTGCTAACGGTTATCTTGCCTGTGAACTGCTTTCCCGTAGATTTAACAAGAGAACTGATGCCTATGGTGGCGACCTCAGGGGCAGAGCTAAATATATTCTGGACACGATAAAGGTAATCAGAGAGAAAACATCACCTGATTTTCCGATTGTTACCAGACTCATGGGCTCCGATAGGGTTTCGAAGCCCGGAGATTCAGAAGGTTGGGGAGTAGAAGATACTATAGAGCTATGTAAAATAATTGATGAGGTCGGCGTTACTGCGATTGATATAACCAGCGGGTCGCAAGAGACCCCCGAATGGACTTCTCCACCTTACTTCCTGCCTGTCGGATGCAATGCCGATATCACCGGCGCGATTAAAAAAGCAGGCATTAAAACTCCGGTATGGATTACCGGTAAAATTATGGATCCTTCTCTAGCCGAGCAAATATTACAAGAAGGAAAAGCAGATTATATCTGTTTAGGCCGGGGTTTGATGGCTGACCCACATTGGGCAAACAAAGCCAAAGAAGGCAGAGTAGAAGATATCCGCAAATGTATTTGTGACGATAGATGCCTTGAAGACGTCATGATCGATTTTGTTCCGATATCTTGTACAGTTAATCCCATGATTGGTAAAGAAAGTGAGTTGGCGGCAAAATTACCGCGTTTAACCAGGAAGAAAAAGGTTCTGGTTGTAGGTGGCGGACCGGGTGGCATGCAGGCCGCCATAATCGCTGCTAAAAAAGGGCATAATGTAACACTGTTTGAGAAAGGCAGTCAACTTGGGGGTGCATTATTATTGGCGATAGCACCTCCGGAGAAGGGTGATTTAAAGAATTTACTGAATTATTTTAAAACCCAATTGACGAAGACGGGGGTGAAGGTAGAGCTAAATAAAGAGGCAACACCTGATGCGGTCAAGAAATTCGCGCCGGACGCGGTTATTGTTGCTGTAGGTTCCACCCCTTTTATTCCGGATATCCCGGGTGTTAAAGGCACCAATGTCCTGACGTACCAGGAAGTCCTTTCGGAACAGAAAAAACCGGGGAAGAAGGTCGTGGTGGCAGGAGGGGGTTATGTCGGCTGTGAGACCAGTTTGTTCCTTGCCAGCCGAGGGGTGGATGTCACGCTGGTCTTTCGGAGTACCGAACCGGCTCTGGATGTCAAATACTGGATGTTCAGAAAATACTACCAGGATAAAATGAAGGCAAATAACGTCAAGATAATGCCTCAGGTAAAGTACGGACAAATAACTCCCAAGGGTTTAAGTCTCACCGATAAAGATGGGGAAGAGGTTTTCTTGGAAGCCGATAATATTGTGTTGGCAACCGGTTCTAAAGCCCAAAAAGCTTTAGGTGAAGCATTGAAAGGCAAATACCTCGAGTTTTTCGAGGTTGGAGATTGCATCGAACCGCGACGTATCCGAGAAGCCATCGAGGAAGCAATCTGGGCTGCCGTATCGCTGTAAGTAAGCGAAAAAATCAATTGTAAGCAGGTAATCAGGCTACACCTTCCAAGGTGTAGCCTGATTGTTTTCCCCATTTGCTTGTGTTAAAATCGCAACATGGAATTGACCCCTGACGTAAAAGAACTATATCGGGAATTACTGAGCGAACTGGATAAGTTCGGTAAGATCGTCATCGAAGAAAAAAAGACGTCATTCCACTTAAAAGGCGGATCGGCATTTGCCGGTGTTCATCCCCGGAAGAAATATTTCATTCTTAATATTGTTTCTTCTGCTCCGATAAACAGCTCTAGAATCGTAGAACAAGAACAGGTCTCTAAAAACCGGTTCCATAATCGGGTGAAAATCGAAAAAGCAGAAGACATCGATAAAGACTGTTAAATTGGCTCAAAGAGGCCTATGCTTTAACCGCATAAGGTTGCAAAATAGTCGCTAATCTCTAACCGTTTATATCAAGTTCTGTTACGGCGTCATAGTCACTTTGATTGATTTATCCAAATGTTTTTCGGAAGTCTCGATCGCCTTTTTCCAATCTTCCAAAGGGAAGTTGTGGGAGACAATTTTGTCTGTCTTCACGAGGCCCTCGGTAAGGAATTTAATCGCTTGCGGATATGCCCATGTCCCCAGGATTGCCCCTGAAATATCGAGTTCTTTATCGACAATTATGCTGAAATCGAAGTCAGGCTTCTCTGTGAAAACACCATACTCCATCAGTCTTCCCCCGCGGCGCAGCATATCGATACACATCCCTAATCCCTTCGGATTACCGGTTACTTCAAGCGCGACATCACAGCCCGTTCCGTTGGTCAGTTCTTTTACCTTTTTCACAACATCTTCTTTCTTCGGGTTAAGAATCAGGTCGGCGCCGAGTCCTTTAGCTAATTCCAGCCTGTACTCATCAGTGTCGACGGCAATCAATAGTAAAGGATTTTTTAGCTTTGCCGCCTGGAGCATGAGAAGACCGATAGGACCGACGCCGGCCAAAACGACGTTTTCCCCGAATTGAATGTTAGCCCGTTCCGCTCCGTGAATACCGCACGCTAAAGGCTCGATGGCTATTGCGACATCCCATGGTAATTCATTTGGCACTTTCCAGACAATAGAACCTTTGGTTAATTTGATATATTCTGCCCAACCGCCATCGGGACCGTTAAGTCCTATAATACCAGGCGCGTCACATAGATTATATCTACCGTGCCTGCAGAAATAGCATTCACCGCAGGGCATGATTACCTCGGCAATTGCTTTGTCCCCGACCTTAAGGCCGTATTTCTCCTTTGCTCCCGGTCCCATTTCCACTACTTCCCCGACATACTCATGTCCGGCGACAATGGGGGCGTTATCATAGACCGTCTGACTGAAAAATGCGCTGCCGTGAAAAATCTTGGGGTCGATTGCGCAGATGCCGCACCTCGCCACTTTGACTATCACTTCCTCTTCCCCGGCTTTGGGGTCGGCAATATCCTCATATCTGAAATCTTCTTTACCATGAATCACGACTGCTTTCATTTTCACACCTCTAAAACCATTATATACGCAGGGATTAAATTCCTGCTATTCCTGTTACCCAATGGCGGAATAATATTAAGGTAATTGTAACATGGTAGATTTTAATTTTGTTTATGATTTGATGCTTGATTATTGTTATTTAAAAGGGGATTGGTGATAGGGTGAAATATTGGTGGAGCTGAGGGGATTCGAACCCCTTACCCCTTCCTTGCAAAGGAAATGCTCTCCCGAATGAGCTACAGCCCCATGGAATATTATTATAGCAATATGCATGACTTCAGGGCAATTAATATTATTGAGAAATAAAGCACATAAAAACAAATCAAATTTAGTGTTTAGAATTTAGATATTAGTATTTATTTAGCTATGCCTGGTGTGGTCTACCGCAACGCGGGCATCTGATTATTGTACCTTGCATGGAAGGCGGTACTTTCAATTTGGCGCCGCACTCGCATTGGATTGCCTTATAGTCATTAATGCGGTACATCATGTCGTTTACTTCACGCGTGCGGGATACTTTGTCGTCTACCGGCGCGGTTTCCACCGGTCCCTCAGCCACAGCGGCGCGTAAACCAACAGCGCCAACCGCCGCGGCGGTCTGGTTTGAGATCACGCCGCTCTGCGTATTCTTGACTTTACGGAATGCCTGGTCATAATTGGCATAAGAAGCCCCGCCGGCCATGGAGCGTAAAATCCTGATTCTCTCTTGCAGCGGCGGGTGTGTACTGGTCCAGTCGTTGACATTCATGCTCTTGTTACGGAAAGGATTAATGATGTACATCGGAGCCGTTGCCTGATTAGCGGATTTGACGGGCGTGGTCGATTGTCCCAGTTTCTCCAGCGCCGAAGCCAGCCCTTCCGGATATCTGGTATACAGGGCTGAAGAAGCATCTGCCAGATATTCTCTTTTACGCGAAATGGCGAAGTAAATCAATTGTGCGAAAATAGGCGCCAGAATCGCCAGGAGAATCGCAAATATCATAATAATCGCCGCGCCGCCGCCGCTATTATTACTCCGTGAATTACGTCGATTCCCACCGGTCATAGCTCCAAACATCATCATTCGTGAAGCAAAAAAGGAAAGAATAACAATTGTGCCTAATAGCACACCGCACATTGACATTAGCAAAACATCGCGGTTTTTAATATGGGATATTTCATGTCCGATAACACCCTGCAGTTCATCGCGGTTCAATTTCTGCAGCAGGCCGGAAGTAATGGCGACTGAGGCATGATTGACATCTCGCCCTGTTGCAAAGGCATTCAATGCCGGATCATCGATAATATAGATATCCGGCATCTTTTCCAAACCAGAAGCGATTTTCATCTCTTCAACGACGTCATAGAGACGCTGATGGTCGGATGCCTGTATCTTTTTTGCGCCGGCTACTCCCAGTAAAATGCTGTCTCCCTGAAAATAGGCAATGAGACTCATTATTCCCCAGACGACCAATGCGATAACGAGGCCGACAATTGCGTTGTTAGCAAAAGCCATGCCGATAAACCAGCCGATTAATACCAGCACAGCTCCCATTAAAACTACCAGGATCATTGACCTGACGCGATTAGCCCTAATTTGTTCCCACATAATCTCTTACCATTACAATTCCGAGTCCTTCGTTGAGAAGGACTCGGAATTAAAATACTACAGCACAATAAAAATTTTAGAAACTGACCTTGGGTGCCTGTCTTTCAGCTTCGGCTCCAGTCGCCTGCAGGAATTCCTGCTCTTTCTTGAAGTTGAACATCCCGGCCACAATGGTCGATGGGAATTGTTGTGTCTTGTTGTTGTATTGCAAGACGACATCATTGTACGCCTGACGGGAGAAACTGATTTTATTTTCCGTAGAAGTTAGCTCTTCCTGTAAAGCCAGGAAGTTCTGGTTAGCTTTCAAATCCGGGTATTTCTCTACCACTACCATCAAACGGCTTAAAGCCGAGGTTAATTCCCCTTCTGCTGCGGAGCGCGCGCCAATATCACTGGATGTTGAAGCTGTTTGCGCCGCCGTGCGGGCTTTAGTGACAGCTTCCAGTGTTTCACGCTCAAAGTTCTTGTAGCCCTTGACCGTTTCTACCAAATTGGGAATAAGGTCATAACGTCGCTTCAGCTGAACATCGATCTGTGCCCATGCATTCTTTACCACATTGCGGGCGTTAACCAACCCATTGTAGGAACCCCACAAGAAGAGCAGTAGGATTACCACGATCGCAGCTATGATTATACCAATTAACATACTTACGCCTCCATTACTTCTTATTATAACGAATTTGACTAAAAAATTCTGATGAAGTTAATTATCCCGGGAAAACTTCCTTAAGAAAACTCATGATCTCAGATTCGGTTTCCTTTTTAACTGTTGACCTCTCTGATACAATCTTTATCAAGTCGGCTACTTCTCCGCCATCGAACCAGAGTCCATCATGGCGGATACAGGCGTCTATCATTACCCCTTTCTCACCACCGATTTTAACCTTTTTCATATTCATTGAACAGATAGGACACCGTCGTTTCTTTTCTGATGTTTGTGCTTCCGGTAAGCGTAACACGTCGCCGAGAGCCTGTCTGGCGTCCTTCAATCCTGCGGTTTCTAATAACAGTTCCAATTCACCGGCATCGAACCAGACTCCCTTACATGAATGGCAGTAATCGAGTTCAACTTGTTTGTACTCCACTACGAACATATCCTTTTTACAGACAGGACATATCATTTTTTAACCTCTACTTCTATCAAATAGATTGTAGGTTCAACCAAACATAATGTCAAGTAACCCGATATAATTTTCTAAACCCACCCTGTTGCTAAAACTCTGCAATTTAATTAGAATTAAGTCTATGTCTCGATTATTCCAATATAATCGAGACAATACACAAATCTTTTTGGGAGGCCGGGTGATTGGATGCTCTAGGGAAACATTTACTTGTGGAATTGAATAACTGCGATCACAAAATTCTCAACGACATTAATTTCATTAAAGAAGTCATGCTCGCGGCGGCCAATGCATCCGGCGCTACCGTCCTCGGGGAATCATTTCACCAGTTTAGCCCTCAGGGTGTCAGCGGTGTCCTGATCATTGCTGAGTCTCACCTCACCATTCATACCTGGCCCGAACATGGCTATGCCGGCGCCGATATTTTTACCTGTGGCACCCGTGTGCAGCCGGAGAAAGCCGCTGAAGTTATCATCGCCAGAATGAAACCTGAAACCCATTTCATTATTCAAATGTATCGCGGAATGATCGATGTCAAGCAGGAAGTAAAAGGATAAAAAGTTATGGAAATTAATTCATCCAAATGGTTTTTCGACGAAATAAACCCGCATCTATTACAATTACACGCTATCGATAGCGCGTTGTATACCGGACGGACGAAGTTTCAATCAATTGAAATCCTCAAGAGTCCCAGCTTTGGAAAACTATTGGTGCTCGATGGTAAGATTCAATCCAGTGAGGCAGACGAATTTATTTATCACGAGTTGTTAGTACATCCGCCGATGCTTGCTCATCCTAATCCGGAAAAGGTTTTTATTGCCGGTGGTGGTGAAGGTGCTACTCTGCGGGAGATTCTGCGCCATCCCACCGTAAAAAAGGTAGTGATGGTCGATATCGACGCAGATGTTATTAAAATTTGTAAAAAATATTTGCCGGAATACCATGCGGGCGCTTTTGATGACAAACGCGCCAAAGTTTACAATACCGATGCCCGGAAATGGCTGGCGGAGAGCAAAGAGAAATTCGATGTTATCATTATCGACCTGACAGAGCCCGTCGAAGAAGGGCCGGCGTATCTCCTTTATACCAAAGAGTTCTACCAGATTGTTAAAAGCAAACTGACCAAAGATGGCGTTATTTCCGTACAGTCAGGTTGTGCCTCGTATACCGAGCTGCTGAATCTGAAAGCGGTTAGCCATACGTTGCTGAGTGTTTTCCCCATCGTCAGTATTTATCAGGCGGATATCCCTTCTTTCGGCGGCCCCTGGGGATTCTGTGTGGCGTCGATGACCCTGGATGTCGCCGCACTCACGCCGGCTGAAGTCGATAAAAGACTCAAAGCACGATCGTTAAATAATCTGAAGTTTTATGATGGACTGACACATATGGCGATGTTCACTCTATCGAAACATATGCGCAAAGCTACGGCACGCGGCGGCAGACTTATTACGGACGATAAACCTTTGTATCTCTATAAGGGTTAGAAAATGTCTGTGTAAAATCACTTACAATTTCGCTAAAACAGCTGAGAGCTGAGAGCTATTATATACTAAGGGGTTTACAGAAACTGTGGCTTGGATTATTGCCTCTCTTGGTACCGCCATCATTTTTACCATCGGTAATATTATTGACAGTCATGTTATTTCTAAAAAAGTTCCCAATATATCACCCGTCCTTTTCGTATTAGGTATTGCCCAATTAATTATTGCCTGTATCGTATTAGCCGTTTTTCATTTCCCCACAAATGCGGGTGTGACACATATCCTGGTGGCTGTTGGTGCCGGACTGCTCACTGCCTTGGCTCTTATGATTCTACTGAATTGCCTGCAAAAAGGTGAAGTGTCCCGCGTCATTCCTGTTATCTGCAGTTCACCGATATTTGTCGCTTTGTTGTCAATGCCTCTCCTGCGGGAAACATTGAACTTATGGGAATGGCTGGCAATTTTATTGGCGGTAGCCGGCGCGGTGTTGATTTCCTTACAGCGTGATGAAGGCGCTACAAAAAACAGATTGCAAAAGTCGTTTTATCTGCTGCTTCTCGCCGCATTTTTATCTGCTCTGTCCAATGTCGGCTATAAATATGCGTTAGAGACTCTCTCGTTCTGGAACATGGTTACTATTACTGGAATTTGCGTGTCGGTGGTAGCCCTATCGCTTTCCCTGCGAAAATCTACTTTTCTGGAATTGAAGAAACTCAAACAGCGGACTCAAATACTGGGATTAATCAGCGGCAATCAGGTTATCGCTGCGGGGGGCACTGCTCTGTCGTTTGTCGCCTTCGCCGCCGGGCCTGTAGCACTTGTTTCCACTTTGATGAATATAAGGCCGGTATTTGTTTTCTTGTTTTCTCTGGCAATCAGTCGCTTCTTCCCCAATTTCATTAATGAAAAATTGAATAGAAGCACGATTATAATCAAACTTATCGGCATTGCCATGATAACCACCGGAGTGGTTATCATCAGCCTCTCGAGTTAACGCGATTTCTCTCCTGACGGACTGCGGCGCTGCAAGAATAATATTCCCGCCTGTCGATACAGGCTCTTCGTACAGTATAAAAACCAGACGGAAAATCGTACAATATAATAACTATGGAGATTGCAGAGAATGCCCGCAGAGTATTGCACGAACTGCCTGACGGTGTGCATCTGGTAGCGGCGGCAAAAACCCGCAAACCCGATGAAATTGTTCAGGTGATTCAAGCCGGGGTTAAAATAATCGGGGAAAATTATGTGCAGGAGGCCGAACAGACTCACCAAGTCGTTGGCAATCTGGCGCAGTGGCACTTCATCGGGCATCTCCAAAAAAATAAAGTAAAAAAAGCCGTTGAAATCTTTGACATGATCGAAACCGTCGATTCTCTGGAGATCGCGGAAGAGATAAATAACAGATGCGCTCAGTCCGGCAAAATAATGGAAATCCTGATCGAGGTTAATAGCGACCGCGAACACCAGAAATCGGGTGTATTTCCAGAAAACGTCGTTTCTTTAGCTCAATCCATTGCGACACTCTCCAATGTCAGATTGGTTGGTTTGATGACGATGGGGCCGCAATTGGGCGACCCGGAAGAGTCCCGTCCATATTTTATCGCCACCAGAAAAGTATTTGAAGAACTGAAATCGCGCGCAATACCCGGTATTGAGATGAAATATCTATCCATGGGGATGACTAATTCTTATCGGGTCGCCTTGGCAGAGGGCGCGAATATGGTACGCCTTGGTACTTTGCTTTTCGGCGAGCGCTAGGGACATTCTTACCTCATCAACTGGCGGAGAATTTTAGCCGGCTCTATAATTAACACAAGAAGGTGAAGTCATGATAACAGCAGAACAGATTAGCAGCAGCTTGCAAAAAGTCTTCGTACCGGAACTCCAGCGGAGCGTAATCGACCTTAATCTGGTACGTAAAATTACTATCGCTGAAAAACAGATTACTATTACTCTCGCATCGACTGCTTTGAGCCCGGAAGCACAGGAGTTTGTTACTGCCGGTGTCAAAGCTGCACTGCAGAGTATTAAAATAACCAATATCATCGTCGAATTTGTTGAAGCTAAACCGGGAGAATTGAACGAAGTAAAAAACATCATTGCCGTAATGAGCGGCAAAGGCGGTGTTGGCAAATCGCTGGTCACGGCACTGTTAGCCATTGCCTTAAAACGAGATGGTAATGAAGTGGGAATCCTGGACGCCGATATTACGGGGTCGAGTATCCCGCGCATGTTCGGCATTAATACACGGCCCATTGGCAGCGATACCGGACTTATGCCCGTACTATCGGAATCGGGGATTGAATTGATGTCGATGAACTTATTGCTGCCGCAGGAAGACAGTGCAGTTATCTGGCGGGCGCCATTAATGTCGAAAGCCATCAGCCAATTCTGGACGGATGTTCTCTGGGGGAAGCTGGATTATATGTTGATTGACCTGCCGCCGGGGACTGCCGATGCACCTCTGACCGTCATGCAGTCGCTCCCGATTAGCGGGGTGATTATCGTTTCCACGCCTCAGGGGTTGGTAGAAATGATTGTGAAAAAAGCCGTCAATATGGCGCAGAAGATGAATAAACACATATTGGGAGTCGTGGAAAACATGAGCTATTTCTATGCGCCGGATACAAAGAAAAGATATGAACTCTTCGGGGAAAGTAAGGGTGAGGCCCTGGCCAAGGTTGCGCAAGCGCCTCTGCTTGGACAACTGCCCATCGACCCCGAATTAGCCCGACTTTGCGATAACGGCGATATTGAACATTACACCGGTGATTCGATTGGCAATCTGGGAAAAGCACTGATGACAGCGCTGGCGAATAAAGAGGGTAAAGGATAGTGACGGATTCCGGTTTTGAAGCAATGCATAATATATTGATGGGCGACCTGAAGCAGATTTATTCGGACACGGTGATTGACCATGCCACCAACCCGCGCCATGTCGGCAGTCTGGTCGATGCCGACGGCTTTGCGATATTGCATAGCGATTGCGGGGAAAACATGGAAATCTGGTTGCAGGTGAAGGATAATCGCATTGAAGACATCCGTTATTGGTCGGATGGTTGTGCCGCGACCATTGCCTGCGGTAGTATGGTCAGCGAACTGGCTCATGGCAAAAACGTCGCCGATGCCTTGAAAATAAATGAAGATGACGTTATCAAAGCCTTTAGCGGATTACCGGAGGGGAATTATCATTGTGTTACGTTGTCCGTCAATACCCTAAAGACAGCCATCGGCGATTATCAAACCCTGCAAAAAGATCCGTGGAAAAAAGTGTATCGGCGGAAATAAATTTGAGGAGGTAGAAATGCCGCCAATTATCTCTATCGTGGGGAAGGGAAAATCGGGCAAAACCACATTACTAGAAAAACTGATTGCCGAATTGAAATCGAGAGGCTACCGCATCGCTACCATCAAACACACTCACAGTAAAATTGCTTACCCCGAATGCGATAAAGACAGCGACCGTCACCTCAAGGCGGGCAGTGAGACGGCAGTGGTCAGCTCCCCAGATGGATTGCTGTTAGTTAAATCGATAAAAGAGGAACTCACTCTGGGGCAAATCGCCCGGCTCATTGGCGAGGATTGCGACATCATTCTGACAGAAGGATTTAAGCACGGCGATGCCCCTAAAATTGAAGTACATCGTCGTGATAACGGTCCGGCGCTTACCGATGTAAAAAAATTGTTTGCCATCGCCACCGACGAACCGCTGGATACAAAAGTCCGACAGTTTACACTAGAGGATATTAAGGGTATTGCCGATTTGATAGAAGAAGGTTTTATCAGACCGCAGCAAGAACGCTTTAGCCTTTTAGTTAATGATGTACCTATCGCGTTAAATGCTTTTACCAAAGAGTTCGTCATCAATGTCCTGCTGGGGATGACGAATAGTCTGAAAGGCGTGGGGAAAATCAGCACGATGAAAATCTTCCTCAAGAAGGAAAAATAGAGACTACCCCTTCCCTGTTGTCATTTCTACCCCGGGGTACCGACTTCCGTCGGTATGGAGATGTTTAATATTTGTTATTTCGGATTTCGGGTTTAGTGCTTAGAGTTTTTTCTTCTATACCCTGCCGAATTCTTTCTCCAATTGCCGGATGCTCAGATGCAGCATGGTCGGGCGACCGTGCGGGCAGGTATTGGGGAGTTGCACCTGTTCCAATTGCCGGATTAACTCCCGCATCTCATCGTCGGTCAGTGTCTTGCCGGCTCTGACGGCGCTGTGGCAGGCGAGCGACTTGATAATATTATCTTCGACATCGGTCGTCTTATCGCGCGGGCTGTCCAGAATCTCCCGTAACGCTTCCAGCCAGTTGTCTTTCAATACCGACGGTACGGCTCGTACCAGATACGTTCTTTCCCCGAAAAGCTCGACGGTGAAGCCGAACTGCCGTAGATTCCCGGTGCCGGATTTCAACATCTCGTCCTGCTGCGGCGTAACTTCGAGGCTATAGGGTTCCAGCATCCCCTGCACCTGGATTCCACGGGTGGCTTTCTGCGCGGTCAATTGCTCATACATGATCCGTTCGTGTGCGGCATGCTGATCGATAACGTACAGTCCATCGGGACCTTCGGCGATAATGTAGTTGTTAGCTATCTGTCCGATAACGCGTAAAACCGGTAAGGTCAGTCGCGTAGTTGGCGAATTTTCCGGCAACGGCGCGGAAACAGTCGATTTAACAGGTGTCGACCATAACGATTCCGTGCCAACCGACGTCTGGCTGCTATAGGGTCGATTCGACTCTTCGATACTGGGCACCGGTGCTGACGACACCAGTGCGCTCCGTACCGCTCTTTGGACGGAAGAGAAAATGGCCCGTTCGTTCTGAAACTTCACCTCGGCTTTGGTGGGATGAATATTGACGTCCACTTCCGCGGGTGGAATGGTGATATTAATCATGGCGATAGGATGTCGACCCTGCATCAGCAGTCCCTGATAGGCTTCTTCCACAGCCCGGGTGAGTAATCGACTCCCGATGACACGTCGATTCACAAAGAAACTGAGGGAGTCGCGTCCCGCCTTGTTCAAAGTCGGCGCGCCCACCAAACCGGTGACCGTAATCGGCACGGCCTCGCCGGCCTGCCAGCCGACCTCACCGCCGCTGACTTCTAACATGCGTCGGGCGGTATCCGGTCCGTACACCGCAATCACGACATCGCGTAATTTGCCGTTGCCCGATGTTTGTAATGTGGGTCGACCGTCGATATTCAGTGAAAACTTGACCTCGGGATAAGCCAGCGCATACTGGCTGACCACTAATGCAATGTGACTGTTCTCGGTGGGGGTTGACTTCAGAAACTTGAGTCGGGCGGGCACATTCCGGAATAAATCTTTAACCGTAATCGTTGTCCCGTGAGGTCGCGCTTGCGGAATATGTCGCGCTACCAGGCCGTCGATTAAAACCAGTAAATCGCCGACCGTCGCATTTAGTTCGCTGGTAGTCAATTCGATTTGTGCCACGGCGGAGATGCTGGCCAGCGCCTCACCGCGAAAACCCAGAGTCTCGATGGAATTTAAATCTTCCACCCGACTGATCTTGCTGGTGGCGTAGCGACCGAAGGCGGACTCGACATCACTAGAAGCAATCCCGCTGCCGTCGTCGGTAATGCGGATCGATTCCAGTCCGCCGCCTTTGGTTTCAACGGCGATCTGTCCGGCGCTGGCATCCAGAGCATTTTCCAGCAGTTCTTTGACCACTGAGGCTGGTCTTTCCACCACTTCGCCGGCGGCAATTTTAGCGGCTACCTGAGGACTGAGCACTTTTATCGACATCAACTTATCCTACACGCTTCCGTGTATTTTGTCAAGAGACTTTATAATTATATTTTTTCCAGTTTGGCCAGGCTGAGCAGTAGTTTTTTAATACCCTGACCGCTGAAAGCCACCGTGACCTCGTTGTCGGTCTTTACCTTTTTGTTACTGACCACCACACCTTCGCCGAACAGGCTGTGTCGGACGCGGTCGCCGGCTTTCAAATCGACTGCTGGGATACCCGTCGACGGTTCTTTTTCTTCTACTGCGTTATCGACTCTGACCCGGTTCCACGAGAACACAACGTCGGACACCTTCTTGTCTTCTCCCTGCCACCATCCGGGCGTGGTGATGAGGTGTTTGGGAATATCATCCAGGAAGCGCGACGGCGGATTGATGGTGCTCTGGCCCATGAAAGTACGGCGGAAAGCATGCACAAGATAAATCCGTTTCTTGGCGCGGGTGATTCCCACGTAGAAAAGTCGACGCTCCTCTTCTAATTGGTCGGGGTCATCCATCGACCGCATGTGCGGCAGCAGCTTTTCCTCGACCCCCACAATCAGGACCACCGGGAACTCTAACCCTTTCGCCTGATGCAAGGTAATCAGTGTGACCCTGTCCAGCGAGGCATCATAGCCGTCGACGTCCGATACCAGCGCCACGCTTTCCAGAAAAGCGGCCAGACTCTCGCGGGGAGATAACTCACGATATTGTTGCGCCACGGTGCGCAGTTCGAGTATATTTTCCCATCGTTCCGCGCCGTCGGGGGCGTTCAGCGTGTATTGTTTGTAGCCGCTGCTCTCCACCACCAAATCGAACAGTTCTACCAGATTGGTATTCTGACTCTTTTCCACAAAGTCGGCCAGCATCTGGCTAAATCGCGCCAGCGCGTCGCCCGAACGATTATCGAACGGTACATCCTCTTTTTTCTGTTTCGCCTCGACGAGCAGTTGCATGGCATCGAAGGCCGAAGCGCCCATCGACTGCGCCCAACTCGACAGTTTAGCGAGGGTCGTTGGTCCGATCCCTCTGCCCGGCACATTAATAATTCGCTGTAGACTGACACTGTCCTGCGGATTCTGGATAAGCCGGAAATAGGCAATAACATCCTTGACTTCGCGCCGCTCGTAAAAGCGCGTCCCGGCCACTAATCGATACGGCACGCCGTAACGGATAAAGGCTTCTTCTAGTACACGCGACTGCGCATTGGTGCGGTACATCACCGCGAAATCGCCGAGTCGGAATGTGCCTTTGGCCACCAGTTGTTCGATCTCGCGGACGACAAACTGGGCTTCTTCCTGCTCGGTGTAAGCTTCGAAAACAACCGCCCGCTCACCGGCGTCATTCTCCGTCCAGAGTCGCTTGGCTTTGCGTTGCTGATTGACCGAGATGACATTGGAGGCCGTCTCTAAAATCGTTTTCGTGGAGCGATAGTTCTGCTCCAGTAATATTACCTTAGCGTCGGGATAGTCGTGTTCGAAACTGAGGATATTGCGCAAATCGGCCGCGCGCCAGGAGTAAATCGATTGGTCGGGGTCGCCGACTACGCAGATATTGCGGTATTTCTCACCGATTTGTTTGATCAGTTCGTACTGGACGAGGTTCGTATCCTGAAATTCATCCACCATGACGTGAATGTATCGTTCCTGATATCGGGCGAGCACTTCCGGGTGCTTGCGGAATAATAGCACCATCTTCACCAGCAAGTCGTCGAAATCCAAGGCCTTGCTTTCGCCGAGCATCTTTTCGTAGCGCTCATAGACGCGGGCCACCACTTCTTCAAAGTAACTGCGACTGTGTTTCGTATAATCGGACGGTGAAATCATCTTGCTCTTCGAGTTGGAAATCGCCGCCGCAATCGCCTGCGGGGAATGTTGTTTGGGGTCGAGATTCAATTCCTGCAAACAACGCTTGATGATTGCCATCTGGTCGTCGCCGTCGTAAATCACAAACTCGGGTTCGATACCCATCGTCTTGCCGTCGATTCTCAGTATCCGGGCGCAGATAGCGTGAAAGGTGCCGACCGTCAGGTCTTTGACAGAGCCCGGCACCAGTTTATCCAGTCGCTCCGTCATCTCTTTGGCTGCTTTGTTGGTGAAAGTCACGGCCAGGATACGTCGCGGATTGATCTTGACGACCTTGATGAGGTAAGCCACGCGCTGGGTGATGACCCGGGTTTTGCCGCTGCCGGGACCAGCCAGAATCAGCACGGGACCTTTGATTGCCTCGACGGCGGTTTTTTGGGCGGGATTGAGTTCTCCTAAGATGTCCATCGGTAATCTAGATTATACCATTTATATGTAAGCTATCAGCTAGCAGTTAATAGCGGTCAACTATAAAAATGATCAAGACAAAGCCGCACCTTTTTTAGGAGAAAGCCCAAAAAAACGAGGAAAAAGCCTTGACTTGAGACTAAAAATACGGTTATCATATGCATATATGCGCATATTCGCCTATGAAAGGATGTAATTTATGACGGATTATGTGAAACCGTTTAAAGCGCTTTCCGATGAGACACGACTTCGCATCTTAAATATTGTAGTGCAACAGGAATGCTGTGTCTGCGAGGTCATGCAGGCGCTGGAAATTTCACAGAGTCGGGCGTCCCGTAACCTGAAAATATTGGAGGATGCCGGTTTCCTGAAATCGCGCCGTGTGGGTGCCTGGGTATATTATTCTTTACGAGATGCACCTTTCGATGATTTTGCCGGCGCTCTGGCTAAAATGACCGGAGTGCTTTCAAAGAAAGACGCCTTATTCCAAAATGACAGGGAACAACTGAAAAAAGCGATACGGCTGGGCGATGCCTGTGCTGAAAAAACAAACTGCGGGCGAAAAGTAAGGAAAAAGAAATGACGCAGGAGAAATCGGGTTGTGACCCGGATGCCGCGAGGACGATAAAGAAACTGACTTTACCCGACGGTTTCCGGGTTGGTATCAAAAACCTGGACAATATTCTCGTTGAAGTCAAGGCGCTAAAGTTAAACGATGATAAGACCATCAAGTCGGAATTACTGAACAGAGTCAAATCCTGCAATTATGTAGCATCCAGCGCCGAGGATGAATATTCGATCGCCTTGTTCCGGGAGTACCGGCGCAAGTTCGGAGAGCCCGGAGTTACTGACTCATATAAAACGGAAACGCACCTACATACCAAAGGCTGAGTATTTGGCTGAGAGTGAAGTTATGGCTGGTTCAGTCATATGAGAAAATATCAGAAATTTAATAGAGTAGCGTTATGAAAGAAAAAAGCTGAAAGGAGAAAAGAAGCGATGAAGACCGTAGTATTTGTCTGCGTCCATAACTCCGGTAGAAGTCAGATGGCCGAGGCTTTCTTTAACAAATTGGCGCAGGGGAAAGCGCTGGCTCTTTCGGCTGGAACGCAGCCGGGCGACAAGGTTAACCCGACGGTTGTCGAAGCCATGCGTGAGGTCGGTATCGATATCAGCGGTAACAAACCCAAAGCATTGACGCTGGACATGGTTGAGAAAGCATCTAAGCTGATTACGATGGGTTGCGGGGCCGATGCCGGTGGTTTGTGCCCAGCTAGCTTCATCGAAACTGAAGATTGGGTGCTGGAAGACCCAGAAGGGAAATCTTTGGAGCAGGTGAGAATTATCAGAGACGAGATTAAGAAGAGAGTACTCAAACTTAATCAAGATATTATTCCTGAATAGAAGGTGTTTTATGCTCGAAATCAAGAAAACTGCTGTTTCATTTAATGAGAAAGACCTGATGGATTTGGAGAGAATCGTTACGGATAGTGATGAAAAAGAGGCATTGTATTTTTTAAAGAAGGTCGTATATGACCGCATTTCTCACGCTCAACAGGGTAAACTTAAATCGCATCTCGATGGCACAAATCCTGTGGAAAGATATCTTAATAACCCCACATAATTTATATAGATAGAAGGAGTACTCATGACCACACCCACCAATACAACCTGCGCGCCGCGACTTTCCTTTGTGAATCGCTTTCTCACGTTGTGGATATTTCTGGCAATGGGCATCGGGGTGGGGTTGGGCTACTTTGTCCCCAAGGTCGGGGTAACCGTCAACCGGCTCTCCGTCGGCACAACCTCGATTCCGATTGCTATCGGGCTCATCCTGATGATGTACCCGCCGCTGGCTAAAGTCAAATATGAGGAACTGCCCCGGTTTTTCCGCAACTGGCGGGTGCTGGCGCTGTCGTTAGTTCAGAACTGGATCATCGGGCCGATTCTGATGTTCCTGCTGGCGATTCTTTTCCTGCGCAATTACCCCGACTACATGGTCGGGCTGATCATGATCGGTCTGGCGCGCTGCATCGCTATGGTCATCGTGTGGTGCGAACTGGCGCAAGGGGATAATGAATATTCCGCCGGTCTGGTGGCTTTCAACGCCATCTTCCAGATGATCTTCTACTCGATTTTCGCCTACATCTTTATTACGGTGCTGCCGCCGTTGTTCGGACTGAAGGGCGTCGTGGTGAACGTCACCATCTGGCAAGTGGCGCAGAGCGTTTTAATTTACCTCGGCATCCCGTTTTTCGGCGGCCTGTTGAGTCGATATTTCCTGCGCAAATGGAAAGGCAACGAATGGTACGAAAATAAGTTTCTTCCCAAGATTGGCCCGATTACGTTGATCGCCCTGCTTTTTACCATCATCGTCATGTTCTCGCTGAAGGGCAATATCATCGTCAAATTGCCGCTGGACGTGGTGCGCATCGCCATTCCGCTGGTGATTTATTTTGTGGTGATGTTCTTCGTCTCGTTCTATATGGGCCGAAAGCTGAGCGGCGACTATAAAAAGACGGTCACCATCGCTTTCCATGCCTCCGGCAATAACTTCGAGCTGGCGATTGCGGTGGCGGTAGGCGTGTTCGGCATCGCCTCCGGGCAGGCCTTTGCCGCGGTCATCGGCCCGCTCATCGAGGTCCCGGCGCTATTATTGCTGGTGAATGTGGCGTTGTGGTTTAAGCGCAAACTCAAGTGGCAATCAGGCAGCGAATAGCAATCAGTTCTCAGCCATCCTGTTATTCATTACGGCAGAATTCGGTATCCATACCCCAAATTCTCCCTTAATCCCTCCTTAAAAAGGAGGGAGAGTTCTCCCCTTGTAAGGGCTATAGTCCCGGAGGAATGACGGGGGAGATACAGAGGGATTTAGCCTAAAATTGCATTGCAATTTATGCCTGCCCCATTTTTTATTTACGCAATATATTACTTTATCATCAGTCTGTATATAATTGAGCTAGAGAGAGGGGGCAGCTTAAAATGGACACCTGTTTATAAAACCAATAAGGAAACATTTATATGACAGACACTGACAAATCGCAATACATCGAGACCGATAAAACAGGCCGATTGATTATTCCTGCCGAATTGACCGCTCAATTCGGCATCAAACCGGGCACACGCGTCCGTATAAACGGGATTCATAATAATCTGCAATTGCAGTTTCCGTCGCGACTTTCCAAGCTCTATATCGAGCCCACCAACCTGTGTAATCTGGATTGCCGCACCTGTATCCGCAACGTCTGGACGGAGCCAATGGGTAAAATGTCGGAGGCAACTTTTGCCTGTATCCTGGAAGGTTTACGCTCTTTTTCGCCGTCGCCGTCGGTCTTCTTCGGCGGCTTTGGCGAGCCGCTCTTTCATCCCGGCATTATCGATATGGTGCGGCGGGTGAAAGCATTGGGCGCGAAAGTAGAATTGATCACCAACGGCACGTTGCTGACCCGCGAGATGTCCCGCGAACTGGTGAAGGCCGGACTTGATGTGCTGTGGGTCTCGTTGGACGGCGCCACACCGGAAAGTTATACCGATATCCGCCTGGGAGCGGCATTGCCGAACGTGCTGGAGAATATCACTAATTTTCAGATCGCCACACGGGAAGAGTACAGCCCTGACGGCACACGTCGCGGCATTCCGGTGGCTCTGACAAAATTGGGCATCGTCTTCGTGGCGATGAAGCGGAATATTGCGGATCTGCCGGCGGTAATTAATATTGCGCAGCAAGCCGGCGCCGAGGGTTTTATGGTAACCAACGTGCTGCCTTATACCAAAGAGATGCTCGATGAAGTCCTCTATTACGGCGAAATCCATAACATCGGCTTCCGGAATTTAAGTCTGCCCGGCATGGACGTCAACGATATCACTTACGGACCGATCTACAAGGCCATCAAGACGATGTACGGCAGTTGGGCGGGGATCAACTCGGAAAACGCGCGGAATCGATGTCCGTTCATCGCCGCCGGCGCCGGGGCCATCAGTTGGGACGGCAATCTTAGTCCCTGCCTGCCGCTGATGCACAGTCACTCCAGCTATATCGGATTTTTACAGAACGAAGAGCGTATTTCACGGCGCTGGGTGGTCGGCAACGTCACCGAATGTAGTTTGTCCGATCTGTGGCATAAACCGGAGCATCTGGCCTTCCGGGAAAGGGTGCAATCCTTTGATTTTTCACCCTGCACATCCTGCGGCGCCTGCGATCTATCCGGGAAGAACGAAGCGGATTGCATCAACAATGTTTTCCCCACCTGTGGCAGTTGCCTCTGGGCGCAGGGAGTGATTCAGTGCCCGTGAGGAAGAATAGCGTACAGCGATCAGATTTCAGCTCTCCGCTAATGGAGGTAAAGACTTCACTATTTTTACAGTCTCTAAACTGACTGTAATTACTTTACCAACCAGACGGATGATATATTGAGGGTCATCCAAATGGTTCGGGTCGTTGGTGATGCCGCTGCGTTTATCCGTGCTGACCTGATACTGATCAACAATCCATTCCAGCGCGGAACGATTGCCTAAACGGTAATCAAAGACTTCCGGCGGTATCCCGCCTAACGTCAGAAAATCATTATAGATAATCTGTGTCTTATCTTTGGATAAAACCATTTTATCCACGCGGTAGTGCACCTTTGCCGTCTCTTCTTCAATCCAGGTCAGCTTGTATTCTGGCTGCTTTTCGTAGTTCACGTGCAATTCTGCCAGCTGTTTTCCGGCAGTAGCAAATCCCCAAAAATCAGGCGCAAGCGGAATATGTGGCAGTTCCCGTTTCAGATTAGCTGCGTATTTTTCGCGGTAAATCGGGCTATGTAAAATTCCGTATATGTAGTTGAAGATGTCTTTTTTAGTGATTTTGTCATCTTTGTTTTGTGTTTGATATTGCATTAGTACCCAGTCGTGTAGTTTCTCAAGTGAATTGACCGCTTTCCGGAGAAAATTCTCAAGCTAATTTACCAGGTAAATTCTCAAGGTAATTGACCACCCTCTGGTGCACCAAGACCATAGATATTGCATCATTGGCTCAGCTAGTTATAAGGAGGTTGAGCCATTGGCAAGAAGGAGGTTTCTGGTGCGAGATATCGCAGAAATTCTGGAGCACTGGCAAGTGGGAAGGAGCATTGGTGCCATTTCCCGCAGTCTTGATGTCTCTCGGGCTACTATTCGTAAATATGTTTATGCCGCCGAAGCCAGGGGGTACCGGCAGGGTGATCCAACGCCACCGCAGGGCTGGAATGCTTTTATCGCTGATGTTATTCCACGGCCGCCAGACGCGGCTACCCGGTCACCGGTATTTGCCGCGCTGCTTCCCTACCAGGATGAAATCATATCTGCTTTGGTCACCACAAAAGCCTCGACGATCTGGCAGAGGCTGCGGGACGAAAAGAAAGTAAACGTCTCTCAGCCCAGTTTCTACCGGTACCTGAGCTGTTTTCTTGGGGATGCCTGGAAAAAGCCGCTGATTACGGTTAGACGCGATGACCCGCCTCCTGGCGAGGAAGCCCAGGTAGATTTTGGTTACCTCGGCACATGGCAAGACCCAAAGACGGGTAAAAAGTGCCGATTGTGGGCCTTCGCCCTGATACTGTCTTATAGCCGGCACATGTTTGTCTGCGTGGTTACCCGGATGGGCCAACGGGAGTGGTTAAACTGTCATATTTCCGCCTTCCAGTTTTTCGGTGGAACTCCGCTCCGAATTATCCCGGATAATTTAAAGACCGGGGTAATCAAGCCCGATCTCTATGACCCGAAGTTTAACCTTGGTTACGATGAGCTGGCACACCACTACGGGATTATCATCGACCCCGCCAGAAGCGGAAAACCGAAAGATAAGGCCAGGGTAGAGCGGGTGGTCCCTTATATCCGGGACAGCTTCTGGTCGGGCAGAAACTTCACCAGCCTGGATGAAATCAACCGGCAAGCCAGGGAGTGGTGCCTTCGAGTCGCCGGAATGCATGAGCATGGCACCACGCATCAGCCGCCGTTAAATCTCTTTCGCTTAGCCGAAGAAAAAACACTCCGGCCACTGCCGGGGGCGCCGTTTGAAATTGTTACCTGGCATCAGTCTAAAGTGGCTCTCGATTGCCATATCCAGGTGAGCACTACTCTCTATTCAGTACCTTACCAGTATGTGGGGAAAAGGGTGGACGTTAAACTGGGCGGTAGAACGGTAGAGATATACCTCGATTCCAATCTGATTAAGACCCACCCCAGAGGTGATAAAGGGCGGAGGGTGACCGACTGGAATGACTATCCTCCGGAGAAGGCGGCCTTTTTCCAGCGTACTCCGGAGTGGTACCGGCAGAAAGCCAGCGCGATAGGTCTCGCCACCAGGGAGACCATTGATAGCTTGCTGAAACTGCATGCTTTCCATTACCTGCGCCAGTGCCAGGGTATTTTAAGGCTGGAAGAAAAGTATGGGCAGGTGAGACTGGAACAAGCCTGCTCCCGGGCCAATGCCTTTGGCGACCCCTGCTACCGGACGGTGAAGACCATCCTGGAAAGGGAACTGGACAAACAAACGCTTCTCTTCGAGCCGGTCAGGGAAGCCGGGGCTTTCTTACGCGGAGCCGAGGAATTATGCGGCTCAATTAAAAATTAAAGGAGAGATTATATGACTGATAAGCACCAGATAGAAAACAAAATGAGGGCACTCAAGCTCAGTGGGATGATGGAAACCCTGGATATGAGATTAGACCAGGCACAAAAAGACGGGGTAAATTTTACCCAGTTCCTTGAAGTACTACTGGAAGATGAGGTACAGCACCGGACAAACAAGAGACTCTCTACCCGGATTATCCGGGCTCACTTCGAGGAAGAGAAGAGTCTGGAAGGCTTTGATTTTAACTTCAATCCTAAACTACCTGCCCAGTATATCCGTGAGTTGGCCACCTGCCAGTTTATGGAACGTAAAGAATCAGTGATCCTCTGTGGTCCGGTGGGCTTTGCTCCATAAGTGCCACTTGCTCCAAAAGTAGGGCAGTTGCTCCAAAAGTCTAAGAGGATTTCCCTTTTAGTTTAATACCATCTCTATCCATCAAATCTAAAGTAGCGTCTATTCTTGATAGATAATTAGTAATTTCAATTGAATTCTCATTTAGCTGTTTTAGTAACTTAATTAACTGGTCAAACTGTTCCTTTTCCATTTTAATTTCTCCTTATAATTTCCTGTCTTTGTATCATAAATGTCACTTGTATCAAAAGTCTGTGAGTTGTATCAAAAGTATTCGGGGGAATTTTTAATTATTTGCAACAACATTTAACCTTTCATTCTGCTTTAGTCTTATTTCGTTAATTAATTCAATTTGTTTTTGGATTTCAGCATCCATTTCGGCAATTTCTTTTATAATCTGGTCTTGATTGGTCAAATCAGGAACAGGGATTTGTATTTTTTTAAGTTCTTTTGTAGGAATCATGTTTTTAATTCCAACGCCAATGCAATCTTTAACTAACAAGTTTTGCATTTTTTCCGATTGGAGTACCAATTTTAAATATTCAGGTCTTATTTTCCCCAAATTACATCTAAAACGCATTAAAACAGAATTAAATATTCCTTTTTCAAATGTTTCTGGAACGACAGCCACTTTCCCTAAAGTTCCAGCACAAGTCATAAGCATGTCGTCTTTTTTAATTTCGAATCTTTTTAATTGTTTGAATTTATCTTCCGTAAGATAATATCTTCCCGTCATAAAATCATTGTTAATAACATTACCTTGTTCATAAATCTTATATTTACCAGCACTTTTATCTACACAAACTGATTTTTTAATAGAACTTCCGAATGGCCCTCTCATAATGTCAGCGACGGAACTCAATGGCATCAAACTTTCATCGTGATTGTTACCTGTTTCCAAGACAGGGGCAAACAAAGAAAATTTGAGGCTAAAGGTTAAGTTACTTTTATATTCTTGGATTGAGGTGGACCCCATTGTTAGGACAGCAATGGGGCTAAATTAAGATAGTGTCCTGCTGTATCAATGGTACCTTGTGTTAACGATTCTATCACACCTTTCTCAGGCTCTTCAAAGGGGGTGGGGGCAAATAACTCGCCCGGTGTCCGATACCAGAGTGCCTGGTGGGGACGTGCATTGTTGTAGAAACGGAAATAGTCCCCAATCCCGATTCGGGCATCTTTCCCATTCTGATATGCTTTTAAGTACACCTCCTCATATTTCACTGTTCTCCATAACCTCTCGATAAACAGGTTGTCTCTGTAACTTCCTTTCCCATCCATGCTAATCTTGATTCCATGTTGCTCTAAAAGCCCGGTGAAAGCCTTGCCTGTGAATTGTGATCCCTGGTCAGTATTAAAAACATCCGGGGTGCCTTTCTTGAGCGCCTCTTCGAGTGCCCACACACAGAAGTCAGCGTCCAAGGTGTTTGATAACCTCCACGCCAATACATACCGGCTGTACCAGTCCATGATGACTACCAGATACATGAAACCGTGTGCCATAGGTATGTAAGTGATGTCAGCACACCACACTTGATTTGGCCGTGTTATTTCCATACCAGTTAAAAGATACGGGTAGATTTTATTACCCGGTCCCGGCGGGCTAGTCCGAGGACGGCGGTAGATGGCCTTCAAACCCATTAATTGCATCAGCCGCCGTACGTGTTTCCGGTTAACATTGTGGTGTTTACTCTTTAGCCAAGCTGCCATCTTGCGGGTTCCATAGAACGGTGTGACCATGTATTGGCAGTCAATCAGCTTCATTAGATTAAGGTCATTGTCAGAGACTCCTATCGGCTGATAATACAACCCAGAGCGACTGATATCCAACAATTTACACTGACTGGTCACGGAGAGTGATGGACGGCGGCGATCAACAGCAGCACGCCTTTGGCTTACTTCCACCGCTCCAACCCTTTCTCTAAAAAATCCTTCTCTACTTTCAGCTGTCCAATCTGCTGGTAAAGCTGATTTATCAGTCCTTTCTCATCCTTGATCTTCTTGTTGGGATCAGCGCCAAAGATATTGGCAGCTCCTGCTACCAGTTCTCTCTTCCATTTATTGATTTGGGTCGGGTGGACCTCAAAACGGATGGCTAATTCCGCGATGGTCTCTTCGCCCTTTAGTGCTTCCATGGCAACCCGGGCTTTAAAGTCCGGATTATACTGTTTGCGGCTCTTTTTCAATTTCCTGCTCCTTCGTATTCTCTTATTTTAGGAGCAGAACTCTATCTTAACAACCTGTCCAGTTTTTGGGGACCACCTCAGATTATCTTTATTTGTTCGTAAATTTTTAAAATATCAGAGGCAATTTCAGCTTTTCTATTTTGTTTTTCTTCTAATTGTTTGTTATCAGTAATATCTTTTATCTGTTTATTTAGTATTCTTATTTTATCTTCATTTTGCTCTTTTTTTTCAGATAAGGAATTTAGTAGCACGATTTTCTCATTAAACTCTTTAAGATTAAATAATTTACTTGAATTTACACTGAAAAGTTTTTTCTCTTTAATTAATGCATTTTTATCTTTGTAATATAAATCTAAGTCGGAATCTCCTTTTATGATGTCCCTTTGATTATTCAGAGTGAATCCATCGGTTTGTATCTCAAAATATTCAATATCGTAATCCGTAATTTGCTTTTCCTTTTTCCAGAATATTATATACGTCTTGGAAAAAGTGTATGGTGCGAATACACCTTGTGGTAACGATATTAGTTTCAGGAGTTTACCCTGTGTTAATAATTTTTCCCTTATTCTAATATATTCTTTTTTTGAAATTGTCCCAATTATCCCAGAAGGAACAATAAATATTGAATAACCGCCTTCCTTAACCACGTCTAAAAATCCCTCGACAAAGGACGGTTCATTTATCTTTTTACCAAAAGGCATATTACCAATAGACACGTCATAAATATTCTTGTGCGAACTTTTATATCTCAGGAAATCGTCATTAACTATATTCGTGTGACCGTCACCAGCCAATATCATATTCATTTTGGCTATTTCAGAAGTTCGCTTGCTTAATTCCGTTCCATAGACATATTTAGTTTTAATCCGGTCCAATAATGTCGGGTCATCCCCAGTCTCTCTTCTCAATTCTTTGAATATATTTATTAGAAATCCACCTGTGCCACATGTGGGGTCAAAATAGGTCAATGGTTCTCCTTTATTGTTTGTTAACCATCTATCTTTCATAACTTCGTTGAGGCATTTTGTCATAAACTTAACTATATGGCGTGGGGTAAAATATTCACCCATATCTGATTTTATGTTCCCGTAATTTATAAAATATTCAAAGGCTTCACCCTTTACATCTAAATCGTAACTATCTAAATTAAGTTCCTTAATAATGTTCCACAACTCTACTAAAATATTGTTACCTAAATATTCATCAATACTAAAGGCGAACTTGTTCTCAAATATTTTTGCGATGGTATGAAATACATTACCAATATTTGTTTCAGTAAGATTGACGTCCAGATTTATTAAATTGTCTTGTAATTCTTTTTTGTGTTCTGTCTCCCCAAATAAATCAATGTTTTCCTTTATCAGTTTGAGGAACAGTATTGAGGTGGTCCCCAAAAACTGGACAGGTTGTTAAGATAGAGTTCTGCTCCTAAAATAAGAGAATACGAAGGAGCAGGAAATTGAAAAAGAGCCGCAAACAGTATAATCCGGACTTTAAAGCCCGGGTTGCCATGGAAGCACTAAAGGGCGAAGAGACCATCGCGGAATTAGCCATCCGTTTTGAGGTCCACCCGACCCAAATCAATAAATGGAAGAGAGAACTGGTAGCAGGAGCTGCCAATATCTTTGGCGCTGATCCCAACAAGAAGATCAAGGATGAGAAAGGACTGATAAATCAGCTTTACCAGCAGATTGGACAGCTGAAAGTAGAGAAGGATTTTTTAGAGAAAGGGTTGGAGCGGTGGAAGTAAGCCAAAGGCGTGCTGCTGTTGATCGCCGCCGTCCATCACTCTCCGTGACCAGTCAGTGTAAATTGTTGGATATCAGTCGCTCTGGGTTGTATTATCAGCCGATAGGAGTCTCTGACAATGACCTTAATCTAATGAAGCTGATTGACTGCCAATACATGGTCACACCGTTCTATGGAACCCGCAAGATGGCAGCTTGGCTAAAGAGTAAACACCACAATGTTAACCGGAAACACGTACGGCGGCTGATGCAATTAATGGGTTTGAAGGCCATCTACCGCCGTCCTCGGACTAGCCCGCCGGGACCGGGTAATAAAATCTACCCGTATCTTTTAACTGGTATGGAAATAACACGGCCAAATCAAGTGTGGTGTGCTGACATCACTTACATACCTATGGCACACGGTTTCATGTATCTGGTAGTCATCATGGACTGGTACAGCCGGTATGTATTGGCGTGGAGGTTATCAAACACCTTGGACGCTGACTTCTGTGTGTGGGCACTCGAAGAGGCGCTCAAGAAAGGCACCCCGGATGTTTTTAATACTGACCAGGGATCACAATTCACAGGCAAGGCTTTCACCGGGCTTTTAGAGCAACATGGAATCAAGATTAGCATGGATGGGAAAGGAAGTTACAGAGACAACCTGTTTATCGAGAGGTTATGGAGAACAGTGAAATATGAGGAGGTGTACTTAAAAGCATATCAGAATGGGAAAGATGCCCGAATCGGGATTGGGGACTATTTCCGTTTCTACAACAATGCACGTCCCCACCAGGCACTCTGGTATCGGACACCGGGCGAGTTATTTGCCCCCACCCCCTTTGAAGAGCCTGAGAAAGGTGTGATAGAATCGTTAACACAAGGTACCATTGATACAGCAGGACACTATCTTAATTTAGCCCCATTGCTGTCCTAACAATGGGGTCCACCTCATATTGCCATAGTTAAATGCATTCGCTGGTCTTTTGATAAGCCATAATGCCGTAATTTGTTATTAACCTTATCAAATATATCTTTAAGATTTCGTTGATTGTGAGCGGATATAGGTTTTATTTCTTTCAGGCTAGAGTTTGATTTGAAAAAATCGTAGGTTAAATCCTCTATGCAATCAATGTAATTCAAATCTTCCACATAAGTTATTTCTTTATCAAATTTATATTTACTCACATAGAAAGACTTTAAGTCCGTTATAATCGATATAAACGGACTCGTTAACACTTGTTTTTTGAAAAGATATGTAGCGTAGTCGAGTGCTTGTTTTTTTGCATCAGGTAAATTTGAGTATCTTAACTTATTCTCTATGATAAAAGAGTATTTATTTGCATCTGTTAGATTTTTTACAATGAAATCAGGTCTTTTCTTATTATTAAAAACAACATTATAAAAATAATCCTTATCTGGACTTAATTTGATATTTGTTAATTGTTCAATTATTTTAGCATCAATCTTATTGGCTTCAGTGTTTGTATTAATTGTAACTTTCGACATAATAACACCTTATACCACTATTTTTTACTTCTGCTACCTTTAACATATCGGCGTTGTTTAGGTGGTTTTCTTTTCATCAACCGTTCTAACATTTCTAAGACCGCTTTTTCATTTGCAGGATTCCTTTCCCCATTTTTCCATTTTTCAAGTGTGCTAACGCTCTGCCCCAACCTGTCTGCTAAGGCGGCTAATGTCCACTTCTTTTCCTGAAGAACAGCTAATTTAGCTTGAATTGCGGTTTGACTTGGGCCACTCATTGTTGAGATTATAAACCTTTCATTCCAATTTGTCAACACAATGCCGTAATTATTCTGGTATTGTAAATACAAAATATTATTTTTATTAACTACTTGACAAACGTAGAAAATGTGTGGTATTATAGTCTCAGAATGAAATTAAAGGTTAGCGGAGATGAATACGATGGAAGACATAGACGTTCGAGAGGTAAGAGGTAAACAGATTGCGGCGACTTGTAAAATTGAAAAGAATAAATTGGGCTGGAAAGTACCCTCCCAGTCCGGTAATGGTAGTTATATCGTAAATCTTGACCACGGAACACCGTTTTGCACATGTCCTGATTATGAAAAGAGACAACAGCCATGCAAGCATATCCATGCTGTGACATTCATGATTCAGCGAGAGACTAAACAAGATGGTACTGAAACCGTAACACGGTCTTTGAATCTGACATGTACACAAGAGTGGTCTATCTATAACGAAGCACAAATTCACGAACAGGAACGTTTTATGACCTTGCTCCGTGACCTCTGTAACGGTATCCCCCAGCCTCAGCAAACATTTGGTAGACCTAGACTGCCATTGTCCGATGTCGTTTTCAGCACAGTTTATAAAGTCTACAGCACAATGTCTCAAAGGCGATTTATGACTGACCTTAGAGAAGCAAAGGATAAAGGATTGGTTACTAAATCTCCGTCCTGTGCCAGCGAATTCCGCTCTTTTGAAAATCCCGAACTGACTCCACTTCTCAAAACTCTCATTGAGGAAAGTGCTACCCCATTGAAATCCGTTGAGACTGATTTCGCCGTTGATTCTTCCGGTTTTGCCTCCACCACTTATAACAGATGGTTCGACCATAAATGGGGAAAAGAAAGAAGCGAAGCAAGGTGGGTTAAGGCTCATTTGATTTGCGGAGTTAAGACCCACGTTGTCGCTAGTGCTGAAGTTACCGCAACCGAAACCGCTGATTCTCCCCAACTTCCCCAATTGGTTAATGCTACTGCTAAGATTTTCGATATCAACGAAGTGTCTGCTGACAAGGCTTATTCCAGCAAAAGTAATCTCAATGCTGTAGTGGCTGTAAATGGGACGCCTTACATCCCCTTTAAAAGCTATTCTCAGGGTAGCCAGGGACACAAGCCTTACAGCGAACTTTGGCAACGAATGTGGCATTATTACAACTTTAATAGGAATGCGTTCCTTGTTCATTATCATAAAAGGTCTAATGTCGAGACCGCTTTCAGTATGATTAAAATGAAGTTCGGAACTATGGTAAGAGCCAAGACTCCGGTTGCTCAAGTTAATGAAGTCCTTTGTAAAATCCTTTGCCATAATATCTGCGTCCTGATAGAATCTATTTATGAGTTAGGTCTGGAACCTGTATTCTGGACTAACGAAGTTAAAGAACAGATTACCCCAAAAGCTCTCATACCGACTTTTGGAGCAGAAATGGCAGATGCTCCAAAAGTGGCGTGGAATTAAGACTTATGGAGCAAAGTCGGTCCGGTGGGAGTGGGTAAGACACATCTTGCTCAGGCGCTGGGACACCAGGCTTGCCGCTCTGGATACAATGTCCTCTTTATGAAGACCAGCCGTCTCCTTGCCGACCTGGGCGGCGGTCGTGCTGATGAAACCTGGGAGAAGAGGATACAACACTACCTGAAACCCAACTTACTGATAGTGGATGACTTCGCAATGAGGGAGTTTACCAAGACTCAGGCCGAGGACCTCTATGAGCTTATCGACCGGCGCCATCACACCGGCTCCCTGATAGTCACCGCCAACCGGGCACCCAAAGACTGGTACCCCCTCTTCCCCAACCCCGTCATCGCTGAAAGTGCACTCGACCGTCTCATCAGCGGCGCTCACATGATTACTCTTACCGGTAAAAGCTACCGGTCAATGCTTCGTCCTAATAAAGACCTTGATAAGGAGGAGGTAACTATGTAATACTGCTTCTTACAGTGCACCAGGGGTGGTCAATTAACCTGAGAATCCGGGTGGAACATTAACTTGAGAATGGGTGGTCAATTAACCTGAGAAACGACATTGAGACAAAATAACGGAATTATTGTGAAACCGTTAAAAGCGGGTGATGGAGTAAATAAAAATGTAAGTGATTCCGATATCACGAAATATTTAAATTTAGTTTCACTAAAACCCGAACAATATATAGAAAAAATGAAACTTCCACAATATCAGCTAGATTATTATGAAACTTTTAACCCAAATCCTCTGGTAACCTGGCCTGTCATCGAAATAAGTAATGATAAAAGTATTATCCCAATTTTCCCATATTTGTTCAGACGATGAACCGAACAGGTATTTTATGATGTTATCGCTTTAAAAGACAGAGAGTTTTCGGGGTATTTTGGACTTGTTTTTGAGAATTATACGGACAAGATGTTATCTTTAGTTGGTCCCAGTTATGAAATCATAAAAGAACCACCTTATATTAAGGACAATAAACCATATAAAACATGCGATAGAATAATAATAAAAAACGGTGATGCGGTATTAATCGAATGCAAGACTAAACGACTGGGTTTGAGAACTAAATTTACAGCCGATGAACAACTACTTCGCAATGACTTAACTGATTATGGGAAGGGCAATGATACTGGGAATATTGTTCACGCTATTCGACAATTAAAAAGAACTGAGCAAGCCATTCGAGAAAATACTGAAGGATTGGAGCATTTAAATCAGAAAATAACAGGAAACATTTATCCATTTGTGTTGACACTTGACCCATATTATTTAGTAAATGGCAGATACCTCAAAAGAATTATTAATGAAGAACTGACAAAAGGTGTTTATCCGGTGGAAGGATACCGATGGCAGGTCATGGATGCTAATGGTTTAGAACTATTATGTTCGGTATCTCAGTAAATTGATTTTATGGAATTAATTAAAGAAAAGTTTTCAAGACCAGAATTAGAGGAAATTGATATGAAGGCTTTTATGGAATATGAAAACATTGGGGGAACGCTAAAACCAAGAAATATTCCAGAGAATCCGATTATAAATAATGAATTTATTAGGTTTTCACAAAGTTTACGAAGCAGATACCAAACAGAAGGTCAACGGCTCTCTTTTTTTAGTTTAGGAAAACCAAGCAGGATACTATAATCATCTTTTCAGCCGAATTCCTGTCATTAATTCGTTGGGTTCAACGTTCAGTGCTTCAATAATTTTAATAAGGTTTAGTACTGAAATATTCCTTTTTCCAGTCTCAATTTCAGTTATATAAGAACGACTAAAGCCAGCAATATCAGCAAATGCTTCTTGAGAGTAACCCATTCGTTTACGAGCTTTTCTTATATTGTCACCAATTCGTAATAAATATTGCTTATCTTTGGAGCTTTTAGTAGTATTGCGATTTGACACCATGAGTTGATTTTGCTACCATGTCACTCATACCACAACCCGATATAAGTGACAATTAATATATACCTATAAGGAAATCATGGGAACGGTAATAGACGTTGTTTTTGCACTCTTTATATCTTTTTGGATAGGTTTGGCGGCTTTTGACCTTATTTGCCCCAAAGATAAAAGACAAGTGGCAGTAAACAGAATTACGGCAATAATAGTTGTATTGGCTTATTCATCAGTGGTGATGAGTGCACTGTTTGTACCTTGGCCGAAATTTAGCCTAACCTTATTCTTACTTCAAGGTGAGCTAGTTGGGGTTATTTCTATGGGCATAATTTATGGCATTGCTCAAATAATACACTGGGCTGTTAAAGGGAAGTGGATGGAATCATGAAAATATTAAGGCAATGTCTGATTCTAGTAATATTGGTTTCGGCTTTTAGTCTAAGCAGTTGTTTGGCAAGTGGGACCACTAAACCTGCAAACACAATAGCAGACATGCCAACACTTACTCAAGCTGAAGTATGTGCTATGGCTTATAACTATCTGGAAAATCAAGCTGATGCGATGACAGTGTATGGCAATCGTTTGTCGATTCTCGATTTTTTTAGTTCAGACAAGCAATACTTCACTGCTAGTTACAAGGGTAACGATATGTGGCAGGTTTTGGCAGTGGGAAATGACGATGTTGGAACTAGCGGCAAGTGGGGTTATGCTGGTTCTGCTAATGACCCAAACGATGGTCTGTGGAACGTCTTTGAAAAATCAGGAGTAATCGAACCAGCAAATGATAAAGCCCAAGCATTATTAAGTTATATGCAATACTGGAACAGACCTTGATTGACTCTATCTATCCAACTGGCTGAGTATCAAGCGGTCTTGTAACGCTACTTAGGAGATGATTTTATGCCGCCATCTGAAGAGCCTAAATATCTACAGATTGAAGAACTTTCGGAAAAAGAACTGGTAGAGTGCGATGCTTTCATGGAATCTCAAGGTATTTCTAATGAAGTGGTACATCGTGATCCAAGTGGAGCTATACAGCGTTACAGAAACTCCTTAGAGGAATGTGTAAATTTGAATCATTTCAATAAAGCATGGATATATTATCGTCTTGGCACCTTCTATTTGAAGGAAGGCAGGCTAGATGAACTGGTATCCGTAAATTTACGTGCTGTCTCGGAGTATCCTGCTGACCCAAGGGCATATTACTGCTTGGGAACAATATACTACGGAATTTCCCAGTACTCCAAGCTAGACTCTACCAAAGAAAGTGCAGAGGCTTTACTTTCCAGACCAGACTTCAAGTATTGGCCAATGGAAATGCAAGAGAACGTACGACAAACATATGAATATGAAAAGAATAATTCGCAATTGATAAAAGCATATCGTGAGTCAAAACTGGCAGCGTCACCGGAAGAAGCCGCTAGGTTAGCCAGGCAATATTTTATTATGACGCTCAAATTTAACATTTCGGACAAAGACAAACAAATAGTACAAACCCATATAAGAATAATTGATGGTTCCAAGTAAAAGCTTCGCAGTCCCAATGAGCCGAATAGTTTTGTGAATCCATCTAGACTTATCGTAAAAATGTCGTTCGTCTCTATCAAAATTTATTCCCTCATGCAAGCTAAATAAAATTCACGTCTGTGTCCAAGAAAAAATATATGGGTGGAGAATGGCCTCAAAGAACTGGTTTTAACAATATACTATGAAAATATGAAATATAAATATATAGTTATTTCTTATTATTTCTTATATATAAAAAGGGCTTAGTTTTCATTCTTTCATGACATTGCCTCAAATTACTTCAGCAGTTCATCGACAATATTCAGCTTTTTCGTCACTACCGCAAGCTGAGCTTTGTTATTCACAAAAATGATTTGGTTACCACCAACTGTCTTTATCTCAAAACCTTGTTCTCTCAGTATTTGTCCTACTTGCCAACTGGTGATATGTTGGCCATCCTCTTTCAAACCTTTGGCGATACCCTTCAATGTCACCTTATCCGTGAAAATTTTCTGGTTTTCGTCCCAAGCACAGGCAATAAGTTTCTTAATAACCACTTGTACAGGCTCTTCCGCTTGTCCTTCCTTAATATTCTCGATGGCCTTGGTCATTTCGCCTATTGCATAGGCCATAAAGTCTATATCTCCACAATGAAAAGCAGCTTGACATAGAGGCATCCAAGCGTCTGCTGCTCTTCCATCAAGCGCACTAATGACGGGCACCTTCTTTGACCAGTCAATCGCCGCTGCTATGGCTGCTAAAGCATTGCCATCTAATGTTGGCATGGTGTAGTTGCCCGGTTTATAGCTAGTCCTGATTGTAATACTCCTACTCTCAACCGCTGGGTCTTTAAAAGGTAATCTCCGATGCAATACCGTAGCCCCGAATATATGAGCTTCTCGACTATCCCAACCCTGACTTGCACTACCACCTTTAAAGCTTAAGTCGGATGTTTGACGAGAGTATCTTGCTAGAAGAAGCTGTTCATCCGCTTCGTCGGCTTCTTCGATGATAGCAGTAGTAATCACCTTGAATTTGTCTCTAAGTTCCGACTTACTGATTTGTCCGCTAATCTTTTTTGGCAAGTTAGCGATTTGGGCTATAATTTTCATGAGTGTGGTCTTGCCGGTTGACATGGGACCAAAGATTACTAGGATGGCTAATAATTCTAGTCTATCAATACCATAAGTAGCTATTACCCAATAGACCACTACCTTAGCTTGATTTCGGTCAAGCCCACAACCTGAAGTAATGGCATCCACATACATGTTTATAATTAGAATTGACATTTTTTCACCTCCAACTTTATTCTGATTCTAAACCAAGATTAGTTCAATACCCTTACCCCAAATGCAACAGGTTCTTTTCAGTAGATGTCAATTCCCCTAAAGAATCCATTAGTTACGAGTCAAAATGGAATAAGGCAACTTGACAATGATGCCCGTTATCGGTTATAATAAGTCTATGGATAAGATGTATTCAACCAAACAAGCTGCTAAAGAGTTAAGGTTATCTCCAGACCACGTGAAGAGACTTGCAAGAGATGGGAATTTAAAAGCAGTAAAGTTAGGGCATGACTGGGTAATACTCAGTTTGAAATATGAAAGAAAAAGAAAGCCAAAAGGAGGGTAGAGCAATGAAAAAAGTTAAGCAAATGCTTAACCAAAATGCTACACTTGAAATTAATAGAGGGCAGATAAGCGGGAAATTAGCTTCAGAAATTGGTGGTAGCGGGTGGAATCGAACCGCCGACCAAAGGCTTATGAGTCCTCTGCTCTACCTGCTGAGCTACGCTACCAACCACAAAAAATATACCATAATTGACTCTAATCGTCAATCTGAACTCCTCGGAGGCATTCATGTCAGGCAAGCAATACAAACTGTTAGTTATCGATATCGACGGCACTTTAATCAATAAAAAAGGCGCTGTCTCCGATAAAGATGTTCAGGCTTTGAAAAGGGTTACCGGGGCGGGCATCATCGTGGCAATTTCTACCGGCAGAGTGGTGCAGGCATCGAAGCCGATTCTGGATAAATTGCCGCTGAACGGCTACCACATCTTTTCCGATGGCGCACTGGTGTTCAATCCCCAGACCGGTGATGAACTCTATGTCGACCCGGTAAAAAAGGAAATGGTCAAACGTCTGATCGACTTCGCACATAAATCACAACTCCACTTCGATTTTTATTCCAGCCGCCAGTATTTCATCGAGCAGGACGATTGGACGACCGACATCCGCCGTCGAATTTTCCTGCTGGAGCCGACTTATGTCGATTTCAATACGATTTGGAAGACGGAAAGAATCATCAAGGGCACGCTGATCGTCCGCACCGAAGAAGGCAGAACTACGGCGCGGGAATTACAGGCAAGTTTCACCGGCGGTCTGGCTTTTTCTTGGACAAAGACGCCGCGCTACCCTGATATCGACTTCATAAATATACTGAGCTCGACGGTCTCCAAAGGGAAAGCATTATCAAAGTTGTGCGCCTTTCTCGGCATTCCAAAATCCGATGTGATGGCTATCGGCGACGGTTCTAACGATATTTCGCTCTTAAGCGGCGCCGGTCTGGCGGTGGCGATGGGTAACGGCACGCCAGCGCTGAAAAAAGTGGCGCATCATATTACTCTGGATGTCGAGCAGAGCGGGGTGGCCGCCGCGATAGATCGGTTTCTTTTATAATAGTTTACACATTTCCAATGATTATGTACCGTTTCTTAAAAATGAATCGGGATGTGTCCGGGTAGCAGCTCCAGAAGATGGAGGGCAACGCCCTCCATCTCGTGAATGTTCCCCGCCCTAAAAGGGCGGGGATTAAGGGGTGGGTCGTTGTGCAATTCTACATTTGAGTCAACCGAATGCCTTGATTATCCTTTTAATCAAATATAAAGGGTACTATAATAAACACTAATATAGATTAGAGAGAGGAGGAATAATAATGGGCAAATCAATCAAAGGCACTAAAACCGAACAAAATCTGCTGAAAGCCTTTGCCGGGGAATCACAGGCCAGAAACCGTTATACATACTTCGCCGGTAAAGCGCGTAAAGAAGGATTTGAACAGATTGCCAACATTTTCGCGGAGACTGCGGAAAACGAAAAGGAGCATGCCAAAGTGTTCTTCAATTATCTGGAAGGGGGCGATGTCGAGATCGTTGCTGCCTACCCCGCCGGTATGATTAAGGACACTAAATCTAATCTGGAAGCAGCCGCTGCCGGCGAAAATATGGAGTGGACCAAACTTTATGCCGACTTCGCTAAAATCGCCAGGGAAGAAGGTTTTCCCGATGTTGCGGTTTCCTTCGAACAGATTTCCAAAGTGGAGAAATTCCACGAATCCAGATACCGCAAGCTTATTGCCAATATGGCTAACGGCGAGGTTTTTAAGAAAAAAGCTGTCGTAAAATGGCATTGCGCCAACTGCGGATATGTCTATGAAGGCACCGAACCGCCCAAGGAATGTCCGGCCTGTAAACATCCGCAGGCATTCTATGAGGTGCTCGCGGAAAACTACTAGGGGAAGCAAACAGCTGTCAGTGGTCAGTTATCAGATTTTTGTCGCGCAATGGTAATTACACAAAGTAAGTGATGTGGATTCCCGGTCAACGCAGGAATGACAGTCCTGTAATGAAAGATTCAAGCGAAAGCTTGAATCTTTCATCTTATTTGTCATTGTCGGGCTTGACCCGACAATCCACAAGAATGGAAGACAGCTTCATCAAAGAACTCCCCGTTGGTAAGGAATCCTTTATTGCTTGCCAGTAGATGGAGGCTGTTGTATACTGCAAATGATATTTTCTTTACTGGAGACAAAATCATGAGAAAATCGACGGTATTATTACTGTTATTGGCCCTGGTAACGGGCATAGTTATCTCAATGACCGGATGCAGCGGTACATTCGGCTCGCCGGTCAGCGGTAACGGCCATATCCAAACGAAAGCGTATAACAATATCGGTTTCGACAAAATAGAGATAGATAATGCCTTTCAAGCAGACATATCTTATGCCAATGTGTTTGCCATCAATATTACGATGGACAGCAATCTCTTTGAATATCTGGATATCAGGCAATTGGGCGATACGTTACACATCGGCTTACAGAAGAATCACTCGTATTTTAACACCACGCAGAAAGCTACGATTACCCTGCCCGACCTGCGCGGGATCAGCGTCTCCGGGGCTTCTAAGACCAATATTAACCAATTCAATTCCAGTAATGATCTGAATATCGATGTTTCCGGAGCCGGCAGATTAGACTGCACGAATATCAAAACCGGCGATGCGGTGATAGATGTTTCCGGCGCAGGGCAAACTACCGGCACGTTATCGATGGCGGACGGTAATATTGATATCTCCGGCGCCAGCATCTTGCAAATACAGGGAACCGCCACGAACATTACAGCCAACATCTACGGTGCCAGCAGCGGGAAACTGGACAATTTTACAGTCATTAAGGCAAATGTGACGGTCAGTGGCGCCAGTAATGCCACGGTTAATGTCAGCGATAATATAGATGCCAGCGTCAGCGGCGTTTCCCGATTGTACTATATAGGCAGCCCGACTCTGGGAAATATCAGCGTGACCGGAGCCTCGACTTTCACCAAAAAACCATAAAAATTAAATCTATTTTTGATATGAGGTGGTTATTTGCCGGTAGACCGACTCGGTAATCGGGGTGGGAACACCCAGGGCTTTACCTTCCCGGATGATTATGCCGCCATATAAATCGCCCTCATTGAACCGGACTTTATTTTCAATGTCTCTTTGATAAGATGTCCGGGCGTCATGAGGGAAATTATGGGCTTTGGTAATTGATTTCTCTATAATGTCTGCCGGTAACTTAATGGCTTTCTTTCCCGCAATCGCGCAAATTTCCGCCATGATGGCTTCCACCAATTTCAGGTGTTCGGCATTGTCCATCACGGCTCCGAGGGATTCTCCGGTGAGAGCCGTTACCAGTCCGAAAGCTGCGATAAACATGTACTTTTCCCAAATCTTCGGTAACGGATCATCATACCACTCATATTTGATGCCGGTCTTCGTAAAAAAGGCTTTGATATTTTCTCCGGAGTAGTCGGGAAATTTGGGGTCGGGCCCGAAGATAATAATGCCGTTTCCGCCGCTTTGATTTATCACACCCGGGCTTTCGATATGCGTCCCCAAATATAAACAAGCCGGCAAGACAATACCTTTATCCAGAGTCGCTCTGATACGTTCGCTAATGTCGACCCCGTTGAGTAAAGGGATAACTACCGTATTATCGCGGATGACGGGTTTGATAGCAACGGCAGCCTGATTCAAATCATAACTTTTCACGCAAAGCAAAATTAAATCCGGCAACGGAATTTCGCCGATATCGGCGGTAGCCATCGTGGGCTCGGCGAAAATAGTACGTTCGGGAGTTTTGACTAAAATACCGTATTCTTTCATTGTCCGAAGGTGCTCGCCTCTGGCAATAAAATAAATGCTGTAATCGTTAAATTGCAATTTACTAAATTCTTCGGCAATTCTTCCGCCAAAATAGCCGCCAACACCGCCGGTACCGTAAATGCAGACGCGTTTTATATCTGGAAGATGATTGGTCATTAGCTACCCGTTCTTTATCCGTTTTTAAAAACGAGATAATCGTCTTTTCTATGTCGCTTATTACGAGATGATTTCGTTCAATCCCTCTATAACTTGTGCTAATTCCTCGTCAGATACTTTTCCGATAGTTTTCCCGATTCGTTCTGCCGACAGCGTCCTGATCTGACCGATTTTAGCCCAGGATTGTTTTGGTAAATTCCCGCTCTCCAGTAATAATGTCAACGGAAATCCGGATTTTTGCGGCTGACTAGTGATTATGACGGCAATCACGGTTTTTGAACGGTCATTGAAAATGTTATGACTTAAAATCAAGACGGGACGTACCCCATCTTGCTCATGCCCGCGAACAGGATTTAAATCAGCCCACCTGATTTCTCCCCTTAATATTTCGGCCAATTTTTCACGTCCTCTGAAAACCCTTCTTCAGCCATCGCTTTCTCTGCCTCAGAATCGAGTTTGGCGCATTCTCTTGCCAATCTATTGCGGCGCATACGTACCAGTTTTTCTCTTACAGCTTCCTGTATCGCCTGACTTCGATTTTGAAAAATCTGCTCTGAAACTAGTCTATCAAGTTCGCCGATAGACTCTTTTTCTAAAGTAATTGCGATCTTTTCTTTACTCATAGCATTTCGCCCCCATTTCAGGTATTACTTTATATCATACCTCTGTCAAAGTAAAAATTCCATCATTTTAGCTTAAATGTTCTTTTAGTCTCTCTACAAGTTCGGGAGTGAGACCGGGCATTGTGGATAACGCTTCCGCCGAAGCTTCTCTGATTCCCTTGACCGTGCCAAACTGTTTCAGCAAGGCACGCTTGCGCTTGGGGCCGATGCCGGGAATATTATCCAGCGCTGAAGTGAAAGTCTTTTTCTTGTGCACTTTGGTAAAATAAGCGACCGCAAAACGGTGGGATTCGTCCCGGACACGCTGGAGTAACTGGAGCCCCAACGAGTTGTGGGGTAAGACAATCGGGGTCTGACGTCCCGGAATAAAAATCTCCTCGTTTTCTTTTGCCAGACTGGCGATTGCTAATTTCCCGGCGCCGGCTTCTTTCACGGCCGTATGCGCCGCGTTTAATTGCCCTTTACCTCCGTCAATCAGAACCAGATCGGGTAAAATTCCCCAGGTCTCTTTTTTATCGACATCGGGTTGATCGCCGGTCATACGTTTGAACCGTCTGCCGAGGACTTCCTGCAACATGGCGTAATCATTAGCTTCGGGCACAGTTTTAATACGGAATCGACGGTAGTGGGATGGTTTAGCACGCCCGTTTTCAAAAACGACCATACTCCCCACGGCTTCCTTGCCCTGAATATTGGAAATATCATAGCCTTCGATACGCTCGGGCAAGTGTGGCAATCCAAGTTTTTCCTGTAATTCTCTCAAAGCTGATTCCATCGCCATGGGTGCGGCAAATTGTTTGACCTTCATCTGTTTTAAGCCCTGTTCGGCATTTTCCGCGACAACCTGTATCAGTTGTTTTTTATTCCCCTGTCGGGGCACGGAAATATTAACCGCGCTGTTTCTTTTGTGGCGGAGCCAGTCTCTAATGGCATCTTTGTCATCGATTGGATATTGCAGCAACAGGAGCGGCGGGATATAGGTGGCGGAGGCATAATACTGCTTCACGAAGCTGGTCATGATCTGTTTCGGTTCCTCGGCATTGGCGCCGGTCAAGACAAAACTTTCACGCCCGATAAGTTTACTCCCGCGCACGAAGAAAACCTGAACATAAGCCTGGTCTTTATCGGTAACGAAAGCAATCGCGTCTTCTTCCCCGCTGACCTGGGCGGCGATCCTCTGTCCCTCGATGACGTTCCTGATGGCTCCGATACGGTCGCGTAATTGGGCGGCCCGCTCAAAATCCAGAGCCTCAGAAGCAGACTTCATCTGTTGCTCAAATTCACGGATAACCTTATCCTGTTTCCCTTCCAGAAAGAGAACGATTTGTTTGATGGCTTCTTTATATTCCTCTTTACTAACGAAACCGGTACAGGGCGCCAGACAATGTCCGAGGTGATATTTGAGACACGGCCGTTTGTCTGTCCCGGTAATCGGTTTTTCGCAGGAACGGAAGCGGAAAATACTCTCCAGAACTTTCAGGGTTTGCTTAACCGACCAGGGACTGGTAAAAGGTCCGAAGTAACGGGCGCCATCGTTTTTCATCGAGCGGGTAAAAGCAACCGTCGGCCAATCTTCATTGAGATTGATGCGAATATAGGGGTAACCCTTATCATCCTTGAGCCGGACATTATAGAGAGGACGGTATCGCTTGATGAGGTTGTTTTCCAGAATCAGCGCTTCGTATTCCGAATTGGTGATAAAGAATTCCAGCTCGTGAGCTTCAGCTACTTGCTGCTGGGTTTTAGGCGCTAATTTAGCGGATGCCTGAAAATAGGAGCGTACCCGATTACTCAGGTTGCCGGCTTTACCGACGTAAATGATTTTCCCGCCGGCATCTTTCATCAGATAGACACCCGGGTTCGCGGGCAACTGTTTCAACTGTTCGTTTATCAGGTTACCTGTCACCGCTGTCTCCGGGGATTCTAATAAAAAAAGAGTATTAGTCCACGTCTTTCTGCAGATTCGCCAGGAAATCGGCGTTAGTTTTGGATTTTTTCAGCCTTTCCAGGATTCTTTCGGTCGCTTCCACGAAGTTGGCAGAGTCCGAGGAAATCATCGCGGCCATACGGCGCAAGAGCCAGACCTGTTTGAGTGTCTGTTCATTGAGCAATAATTCCTCATGCCTGGTACCGCTGGGTTCGATATCGATAGCGGGATAAACACGGCGTTGCGCCAGACGACGGTCAAGGTGCACTTCCATATTACCTGTACCCTTAAACTCTTCATAAATCAGGTCGTCCATACGGCTGCCGGTATCCACCAGACAGGTCGCCAGAATCGTCAGGCTGCCGCCTTCGGCGGTATTACGGGCCGCGCCGAAGAAACGTTTGGCCGGATGCAGCGCTGACGGGTCGATACCGCCGGAGAGAGTTCTACCGCTGGACGGCATAGCCAGATTATAAGCACGTGTCAGGCGGGTAATACCATCGAGGAGAATGACGACATCCATGCCGCTTTCCACAATGCGTTTAGCTCTTTCCAGAGCTAATTCTGCCACACGGGTGTGGTTTTCTACCGGCTCGTCGAAGGTAGCGGCAACCACTTCGCCCTTGACGGAACGTCTCATGTCCGTGACCTCTTCGGGACGCTCGCCGATAAGACAAACCATCAAATGAATATCGTCGTAATTAGTGGTGATAGCATTGGCAATCGCTTTTAACAGCATGGTTTTACCGGCTTTCGGCGGCGAAACAATCAAACCGCGTTGCCCGCGGCCTACAGGGGCAATAAGATTGAGCAGACGGGTGGAAAGACTGTTGGTGGTGACTTCCAGATTGATTAATCTATCGGGGTAGGTGGGGGTAAGGGAGGTGAAGTAAGGACGGCTTTTTGCCAGTTCGGCGTTGAGGTCATTAACTGCTTCGATTCGGAGAAGACTGATATATTTCTCGCCGGCGCGTGCCGGTCTGCCCTGACCGGTGACTTTATCGCCGTTACGCAATCCGAAGCGTCTGATTTGTGATTGCGAGACATAGATATCGGATTGGCTGGGCAATAAACTGATCTGCCTTAAAAATCCATAACCGTCGGTCATTATTTCCAGAACACCGCTGGAGAAAATATTGCCCTGCTGTTCGGCGTCTGCCTGTAATAGACGCCTGATTAAGTCCGGCTTTTCCAGACTCGAGCAATCAGGTAACTCCATCTCCTTGACGATATCGAGTAATTCCTCTTTTGTTTTATTTTCCAATTGGCTAATGTCCATTTTCTGCCCTCCCGGGTCTTCTTTGTCTGTAATTATTTAGTCAGATAAATTCTAATTCACTTAATTTTGTTGAGATGGCTCCATACGCCGGCACTCGGGTAAAAAGCAAGATAAAAAATTCCTGCAAATTACGATTTTAGTGCTTGTCCCTTAGCTTGTCCAGGGGCTCTTTTTAAGGCATTCCATTACTCACCATTGAAAAATATCCAATATTGAGAAAATGGTTGTGCCTATCAATAAGCGGATGGTTCACCATCTGCAAAAATACATTTTAAGGAATCATTACAATATGTGTTTCCGCTTTCGCGGCAGTAAGACAATGAAGGGAATGAGCTGGCGCAGATGGCCTGTTCGATTAACTTATCTTGATTATACACAACCAAAATACTTTTTACAACCCCCCCCCATATTTTAAGTTGCCCGTCAAAGGAATAGTAATTCGGTAATATGACTAATGGTTTTATCAGGTATTATCCTGGAACCTGTGGGTAATCCTGTTTTATTGTAATCGTGCCAGATAGAAAAAATTCCTGCTGTCTGCGCTCCTCCAATGTCGCGTTCCAGATCGTCTCCCACCATCCACACCTGATTTGGATCTACGTCCAGTTTCTGTAAAGCCAATTTAAAAACACGTTGGTCAGGTTTTCCATACCCCAGTTCACCTTCAACGAGACAAGTGGGGAAGTATCGGGCAAGCCCGAATCTATTTATTTTCGTGCGCTGTACTTCTCCTGCTCCATTGGTTAATAGAGCCAGTTTTACTTTTTTCTTCAAGAGTTCTTTAAGGGTTTTCTCGGCATCCGGGAAAAAATCCAGTGTCCCATCCAGAATATTGGCATAATTAACGGCAATATTATCTGCCGTTCCCTCATCATCGTGACCCAGTTGCTTTAAAGCTTTTCTTACGATAGCGGTTCTTGCGCTAAGCAGATTTAATCTGCCTGCCCGGTGTCTTTCAGGGTCACTCCAATACCAGTTTCTGGCAGTTTCTATTTGTTGCAGTAATTCTGCAACCTTAATGGTTTGGATGTCTTTTAATGAAATTTCGCAGGCTTTCTGCCAGGCTGATTCCAAGGGTATATTATATCTCAGCAGTGTATCATCCAGATCAAAAAAGATGGCTTGCGGTAGCATGCTAGTTTGTCAGCGGTAGAGCCGGTTGTGCGCCTTCTCTCAGAATATCCTTGGCGGCGCCGATAAAATCGCGGAATAGAGGATGCGGTCGATTAGGACGTGAACCGAATTCAGGATGGAATTGGCAACCGAGCATCCATGGATTGTCTTTAACCTCGCAAATCTCCACCAGGCGGTTGTCCGGAGAAAGGCCGCTTAAAACCAGACCTTTTTCCTGTAAAGCCTGCCGGAAGTCGTTATTATATTCGAAACGATGGCGATGCCGTTCCTGAATCATGACGACATCCTGTTGATACGCCTGAAAAGCCAAGGTTCCGGGTACAAGTTTGCAGGGATAATTTCCGAGACGCATGGTATGGCCTTTAGTGGCAATGTTTTTCTGGTCCGGCATCAGGTCAATTACCGGATAGGTCGGGTCGGGGTCAAATTCGGTCGAATTAACACTAATCGAGTTAAACACTTCGCGGGCAAACTCGATAACCATGACCTGCATTCCCAAGCATAATCCCAGATAGGGGATTTTATGAGTGCGGGCATAATTGGCCGTTTTAATCATGCCTTCGATGCCTCTTTCGCCAAAACCACCCGGCACTACAATTCCCTGCGCGTTGCGCAAACAGGAATCGATGTCATCCATTTTTTCCAGTTGTTCGGCAGAAACCCAGGTGAGTTTCAATTCACGGTCATGGAAGAGAGAAGCGTGTTTTAACGCTTCACGCACCGAGTAATAAGAGTCCTCTAATTCGACATATTTACCTACCAGGCAGATATTGACCGGTTTATGCGGTTGTTTTAAACGGGTAACCATATCCCGCCATTCATGCAAATCTTTACTCTTGGCCGGCAAAGAAAGCCTTTCGGCAATCAGGTCGCCCATGCCTTCTTCTTCCAGAACCAGAGGCACTTCATAGACCGTAGAGACGGTTACCAGTGGAATGACGGCTTCTTTGTCGACATCACAAAAGAGTGAAATCTTGTCTCTTAAATTGTCGGCAATCGGGTAATCGCTACGGCAGATGATGATATCCGGCTGAATACCGATACGGCGTAACTCGTTGACGCTGTGTTGTGTGGGTTTGGTTTTGAGTTCCTGGGTGGAACCCAGATAAGGGAGGAGTGTGACGTGGATATAAAGCACATTGTCCCGGCCGGCATCCTTTCTCATCTGGCGGATGGCTTCCAGGAAGGGCAGTCCTTCAATATCGCCGACGGTGCCGCCGACTTCAATTAAAATAACATCGGCTTTAGATTTTTCAGCCAGGCGTTTGAATCGATTTTTGATTTCATTGGTAACGTGCGGGACAACCTGGATGGTGCCGCCGAGGAAATCGCCGCGTCTTTCTTTAGCAATGACGGAACTGTAAATCTGACCTGAAGTAATGTTGGAGTCCTGTGTCAGGCTGATATCGATAAAACGTTCGTAGTTCCCTAAATCGAGGTCGGTCTCGGCGCCATCCTGAGTAACAAATACTTCGCCGTGCTGATAAGGGGACATTGTTCCGGGGTCGACGTTTAAATAAGGGTCTAGTTTCTGGACGGAAACACTGATGCCGCGGCTTTTCAGTATAGTGCCGATTGAAGCGACAGCGATGCCTTTACCTACTGAACTAACAACACCACCCGTTACAAAAATGTATTTTGACATAAAGGCATATCACAAACTATTTAGGATAGAAAAGATTGCTTTGGATTAACCAGAGAGGCAATAATTAATTACCCATTATTTTAACCATAAAGCGGAGACCCTTGTCAAGTGTTTTTTAGGAGAAAAAGGTCTTGTTTTTTTCATATTAAGTGAGCAATCAGCGGTCAGCAATCAATAATAAAATGTAGGGTGGGTGAAACCTTGAGTGATTTCGAAAGAAATTGCTGATGTACATATCGACTGCAGTCGATATGTACATCAGCAATGTACACTACGTCGAAGGCCAGAATCCAATCACCTTATTAAGGAGGGAGTTATGGAGATTGGAAGGTATAATATCAAGGGAAGGTTGAATTCACGTTGACTAAAATCAATCTCTAGTATATAATGGGTACGTTTTAGCTATAATTGTATAAAAATAGGCTATAAAAGGCCTTTTTACCATTATTAAAAGCCAGCTCCTTTTATACTGAGTAGATTTAATTGAAAAATTACTATATAAGAATCGAACAACGTTAAGGAGGAGAAAATATGACAAAACCCAACAAGATTGAAACCTGGCAGATGGTAAAGCCGGGGGAACTGGCTAGAGCCAGCCTCGATGTCCCTGAAATCAAACCCGGTGAGGTCTTAGTCGAGATTGCCGGTTGCGGGATATGCCACACCGACCTGGGGTATTTCTACGATGGCGTTCCCACTGTCACCAAACCCCCGCTATCTTTAGGCCATGAAATCAGCGGTAAAGTTATCGAAGGCGATAGTAATTGGATCGGTAAAGAAGTAATCGTTCCCGCGGTCATGCCCTGCAACAACTGTCCCATTTGCGCCAGCGGCCGGGGAAACCGTTGTCTGGCTCAGAAAATGCCCGGCAATAGCATGGGGATTTACGGCGGTTTTTCCAGTCACATTGTCGTGCCTTCCCATGACCTGTGCGAAGTAGGAAACAGGGGCGGATTTGCTTTGTCGCACCTCGCGGTAATTGCCGATGCAGTAACTTCTCCTTATCAGGCCGCCATGCGCGGCGAAGTTAAACCCGGCGACCTGTGTATTATTATCGGCGCCACCGGCGGGGTCGGTATCTATGCGACGCAAATCACCCGTGCACTGGGAGCTAAAGAAATAATCGGTATTGCCCGAAATCCCGCCAAACTGGAAAAGGCCAAACAATACGGCGCAACTTATACCATCAGTACGATGGGCAAGGATGTCAAAGCGATTAAAGACGAATTCAAGACTTACTGCAAGAGTAAAGGCGTACCGGCCAATTATGGTTGGAAAGTTTTCGAGTGGACAGGCACCGGCGAAGGCCAGGCACTGGCGCTGGAAATGCTGTTGTTCGTGGGTACACTGGTAATTGCCGGATACGGTATGCAGAAGAATGAATATATGATGTCGCGGTTGATGGCATTCGATGCCGAGATTCGCGGTACCTGGGGCTGCTTGCCCAAGTATTATCCCGCAGTTTTGAAAATGGTTTTGGACAAGAAAATCGAAATCGAGCCGTTCGTCGAGACCAGACCGATGAGCACGATAAAGCAGGCCTTTGAAGAAGTCCACAAGGGCGGCACGGAAAAGAGAATCGTACTCACGCCCGACTTTTAATTTGAAAATAAATTAATAAAAAATGGAGGAATACAAATGTCTTTAAGCTGGATACCGAAAGAAGGCGGGGTGAAGGACCATAACCTGTGGGGTATGGAACATTTCGGCACGACCCCTCCTTGCACAATGTACGAAGAAAAACCGGTCATCGACCAGACCGGTAAACCGGTGGAAGGTGTGGCTGTTGCCTGGATTACATTGAACAACCCGGCACAGTACAATTCCTATACCACCGAGATGGTGAAGGGCGTCATCGCCGGCTTTCATCGTGCTCAGGAAGCGCGCAATGTAGTGGCCGTCGTCTTCACCGGCGCTGGTAACATGGCTTTCTGCACCGGCGGCAATACCAAAGAATACGCCGAATATTATTCCCATAAACCGACCGAGTACGCCGAATATATGACCCTTTTCAACGGCATGGTGGACGCCATTCTGATGTGTCAGAAACCGGTCATCCGCCGCGTCAACGGTATGAGCATTGCCGGCGGCCAGGAAATCGGGGGCGCCTGCGACTTAGCAGTGTCTGCCGATACCGCCATCTTCGGTCAGGCGGGGACACGCCATGGTTCTGCTCCGGTCGGTGGTTCTACCGACTTCCTCCCCTGGGCTCTCTCTTCTGAAGATGCCATGTGGAACTGCGTTTCCTGCGAGTTCTGGTCCGCCTACAAAATGATGCGCAAGAATTACATCAGCAAAATCGTCCCCATTCTCAAACAGGGCGACAAATTCATCCGAAACCCGCAGGTTATCACCGACAAATGGATTGATAACGGCGAAATCGTGTACGGTGAGAATGTAACCGGCGCTGAGGCACAAAAAGCCAGAGAGCTGGTCAAGAGCTGCACCTACGATATGTCGCTCCTCGATGCTGAAGTCAATAAGATCGTCTGGACGTTCACCAACCTCTTCCCGCACTGCCTGATGAAGTCTATCGCGGGCATCAGACAGAAGAAGAAATACTTCTGGGACCTCAACAAGAACGACCATCTGTTCTGGCTGGGTGTTAATATGTCCAGTGAAGCCTTCCTCGGTTTCACGGCTTTCAATACCAAGAAGATTACCGGCAAAGACACCATCGACTTCCTGAAGTACCGCCGGATGATCGCCGCCGGACATCCTATCAATGAAGAGTTATTCGAGGCTGTGTTAGGCACACCTCAGCAGAAATAACCGATATTTGTTTAAAAGCAGGTTAAAGAAGTCCGCCTCATGGGCGGATTTCTTTTTTTCTGTCGTTGCGAGACTTTCGGCACAAGGTCGTGGCAATCTAAAGCCATAGTGTAAATCACCCCAAAAGTAAAAAATAATTCGCTTACTTGGCTTTTTAAGATACACTTTATCTATTACCAGCCAGTCGTCTAAGATTGCTTCGTCTCCCGTATACATTCACTTCGTGAAGTACCTCCGGCTGAGGCCTGCGGCAAGTACGGGACTATAAGGCTATGGCTCCTCGCAACGACAGTCCATTATCATTCCGTACTTGATCGTAGGTACTTTACGGAGCAATTCAAAGGAAATGTATCGGGAATCTATATCAATTCGAATTCCTGCTTTCTTCTCCATCTTAGGAATTTATCGGGATGGGTCTAGGTACAAACTCCAGAAGAAGGATGGCGAAAGCCCTCCTTCTCGTGTATGTTCCCCGCCCTTTAAGGGCGGGGACAAAGGGGTGGGTCGTTGTGTAGTTATAAGTAAGTGTCAAATAAAAGTCATGATTGTTATTACATCGTCTGTCGTATTGACAAAAAATCACAGACACGTTACCATTTCTAAAGTTATACTCTTGAACAAATATCGATTTTAAATTGCGGAGGAGATAAAATGGACTTTAAAAATATCATCCTGGAGAAAAAGGACGGCATCGCCAGGCTCACCCTGAACCGCCCGCCGGTCAATGTAATTAATCGCGAGGCCATCGCGGAAATCAACGCCGCGCTGGAAGACATTAAAAAAGATGAATCAGTCAAAGTCTTGCTCTTCCGGGGCTCAGGCAATAAAGCTTTCTGCGCCGGCGTCGAGGTGAAAGACCATATCGGGGACGCCATGCCTAAGATGATGCGGGAATTCGGTAAAATATTCAGCGCATTAAGAAGCCTCGGCAAGCCGAGCATTGCGGTGGTCAACGGCGTGGCGCTCGGCGGGGGCTGTGAACTGATTATCGGCTGTGATTTAGCGATTGCCTCCGAGAAAGCCAAGTTCGCGCAACCGGAAATCATCCTCGGCGGACTGGCGCCGGCGGCGGCGGCTATTATGCCAAGATTATTGAGTGAAAAGAAAGCCTTTGAGATGGTTTTGTTGGGAGAAAGTATCGGCGCCGCGGAAGCCGAGCGCATCGGTCTGGTGAATAAAGTCGTTACGGAAGAAGAACTGGATAAGACGGCGGATGAATTTGCCCGTAAGTTCCTCGAGAAAAGCAGTCTCAGCGTCAAACTCTGCCGCGAGGCTTTTTATCAGGCCTCGGATAAGGCTAAATTTGAAGAAGCGTTACAGACAGCCACCGACCTGGGCATCAAGACCTGGGAGACAGGGGACGGACAGGAGGGTCTCATCGCTTTTATGGAGAAGAGAAAGCCCAATTGGAAAGGTAAATAATGCAAAGATAGTTCTCTCGCCCCTTGAGGGAGAGAGCTAGAGAGAGGGGGAACTGCTAGGACGTGGCAATCTGGCATCGCAATGTCATACTGAGCCAGTTTATACTGACGAACGTATCTAGTGCTCACAACCGCCAATGGTGATTGTGAGATTGCGACGGGTACTAAACGTAACCTCGCAATGGAGTGGTGTGGGAAGGGGAATAAAAACTACAAAAAATCCCTCTCCATCTCCCTTTCCCGAAAGGGAGAGGACAGCACTCACCTCCCTTTTTAAGGACAATGTCCTGTGTACCCCCACGGGAGGGATTAAGGGAGAATTAGTGGACTAGATTCCAACCTTAGCTGGAATGACAAATAAGGAGGATTGAAAATGCAGCGCATTGCCAGCATATTAAAAGTAAAAAAAGGTTATGAAGCTGAATATAAAAAACGCCACGATGAAATCTGGCCGGAATTGTCCAAACTGCTGACGAAAGCCGGCATCCGCGACTATTCCATCTTCCTCGATAGAAAAACCGGTAATCTATTCGCCGTGCACAAGGTCACCAAAAATAACACATTGGCCGATCTGCCCAATCATCCCCTGATGAAGAAATGGTGGGCCACTAACGCCGATATTATGGAGACCAATCCTGACAACTCTCCCGCCTCCCAACCCCTCGAAGAAGTGTTCAGGATGGAGTAAACTTATCAATTGACTAGTATTGGGTAGTTATTAGATGGAATTATCAAAATTAATCTTGGATTTTATTGCAAAAATTGCATGGCCAATTGTTGTACTGTTTATTGCTTTTATTTTCAAGAATGAACTTGGGAACCTAGTTCTGAGATTATCTAATCTTAAATATAAAGATTTGGAATTGTCTTTTTCTAAAGATTTAAAAAGAGCCGAAGAAGCCGCAAGTGAAACAAGGCTACCATCACCAGATAAATTAACTGAAACACCAAAAGTAGAAGATAACATCTCACCATATGAGAAATTAATGCAACTTTCAAAAACATATCCCGAAGCAGCAATAATGGAAGCATGGAGAATTCTAGAATTATCTGTAGTTAATACTGCTAAGTCGTTAGATATTGATACGTCTTCACCCCATGCTCGATCTAGTATTTGAGGTGGACCCCATTGTTAGGACAGCAATGGGGCTAAATTAAGATAGTGTCCTGCTGTATCAATGGTACCTTGTGTTAACGATTCTATCACACCTTTCTCAGGCTCTTCAAAGGGGGTGGGGGCAAATAACTCGCCCGGTGTCCGATACCAGAGTGCCTGGTGGGGACGTGCATTGTTGTAGAAACGGAAATAGTCCCCAATCCCGATTCGGGCATCTTTCCCATTCTGATATGCTTTTAAGTACACCTCCTCATATTTCACTGTTCTCCATAACCTCTCGATAAACAGGTTGTCTCTGTAACTTCCTTTCCCATCCATGCTAATCTTGATTCCATGTTGCTCTAAAAGCCCGGTGAAAGCCTTGCCTGTGAATTGTGATCCCTGGTCAGTATTAAAAACATCCGGGGTGCCTTTCTTGAGCGCCTCTTCGAGTGCCCACACACAGAAGTCAGCGTCCAAGGTGTTTGATAACCTCCACGCCAATACATACCGGCTGTACCAGTCCATGATGACTACCAGATACATGAAACCGTGTGCCATAGGTATGTAAGTGATGTCAGCACACCACACTTGATTTGGCCGTGTTATTTCCATACCAGTTAAAAGATACGGGTAGATTTTATTACCCGGTCCCGGCGGGCTAGTCCGAGGACGGCGGTAGATGGCCTTCAAACCCATTAATTGCATCAGCCGCCGTACGTGTTTCCGGTTAACATTGTGGTGTTTACTCTTTAGCCAAGCTGCCATCTTGCGGGTTCCATAGAACGGTGTGACCATGTATTGGCAGTCAATCAGCTTCATTAGATTAAGGTCATTGTCAGAGACTCCTATCGGCTGATAATACAACCCAGAGCGACTGATATCCAACAATTTACACTGACTGGTCACGGAGAGTGATGGACGGCGGCGATCAACAGCAGCACGCCTTTGGCTTACTTCCACCGCTCCAACCCTTTCTCTAAAAAATCCTTCTCTACTTTCAGCTGTCCAATCTGCTGGTAAAGCTGATTTATCAGTCCTTTCTCATCCTTGATCTTCTTGTTGGGATCAGCGCCAAAGATATTGGCAGCTCCTGCTACCAGTTCTCTCTTCCATTTATTGATTTGGGTCGGGTGGACCTCAAAACGGATGGCTAATTCCGCGATGGTCTCTTCGCCCTTTAGTGCTTCCATGGCAACCCGGGCTTTAAAGTCCGGATTATACTGTTTGCGGCTCTTTTTCAATTTCCTGCTCCTTCGTATTCTCTTATTTTAGGAGCAGAACTCTATCTTAACAACCTGTCCAGTTTTTGGGGACCACCTCAATTATCTCAACGCTTATTAGTCTAGGTAAAACAGATAATTCGATTTACAAACTATATAGTAAACTTCGTCACATGCGTAATGAAGTAGCTCACCATGATAATGGAAACGTCGGGGCCCAAGACGCTTCTAAATATGTTGAATTGTCATTAAGTCTCGCTAGCTATTTTAAAGAACTGGAGAAGTAATAATTTCATTTGTCTCTCTAGGCATTTGTTCAGATAGTTATTTTAATTTTCATTCAATTACGAATAACATCTTTGTCTTCTCCTCTTACCCCTAGTGCCCCTTTTTATTTATTTAGGTTATAATATGGTAAGTTTTTTATTTATTTACGTGTCGATTGAATTCAAGCAGAGGAATTTATGAGCATAGAATCAGACAAGCCCAGACAAAATTCCAAAACCGGCAGAGTCGCTGCCAGCGGTGATGTTGAAGTCACTACCTATCTGGAAATCGCCAAGGAAAAGGGCGGTGTGCAGGCATTACCTTCCAAAGAGACAATTCCCACTACCGAACGCGAGGTCATTATCGTCTTGGATTTCGGCTCTCAATATAGTCTGCTCATCGCCCGCCGCATTCGTGAATGCAACGTTTACAGCGAATTATTGCCTTTCGATACACCCTGGGAGAAAATCGAAGCTCTCAAACCCAAGGGTATTATTTTATCCGGCGGCCCCTCTAGTGTTTACGAACCCGGCGCGCCGTTAGCGCCGTCTTATATTTACGAAGGCCGATTGCCGGTGCTGGGTATCTGCTACGGCATGCAGGCCATGACACACCAGCTGGGCGGCAAAGTGATTTCTTCCACCAAGCGGGAATACGGGCATGCGGTCTTACACATCTCCGACCGCGATTCACCGCTTTTTGCTGGACTGGAAGACTCGATAACTGTCTGGATGAGCCATGGCGACAGCATCGAGCAAATGCCGCCAGGATTCAAAGCTCTGGCGCAGACGGAGAACACCCCTACGGCCGCTATCGGCAACGACAAAAAAATGTATGGCATCCAGTTCCATCCTGAAGTTGTCCACACTCCGCAGGGCAAGGCGATTCTAAAGAACTTCGCCTACAACATCTGCGGCTGCAAGGGCAACTGGACAATCGGGAATTTTATCACCGAAAATCTGGCCTCGATTAAAGAAACTGTAGGCAACGGCAAGGTGATTGCCGCGCTCTCCGGCGGCGTCGATTCAGCGGTAGTAGCCACGTTGATTCACAAAGCCATCGGCAATCAACTCACCTGTATTTTCGTCAATAACGGTCTGCTGCGCCGCGAAGAAGTGGAACGGACTTTTAATACCTTCCGCCTCAACATGGGTATGAACATCATTTATGTCGATGCTGCCGACCGGTTTTTAGATCGACTGAAGGGTGTCATCGAACCGGAACAGAAGCGTAAAGCTATCGGCGGGGAATTCATCGATATTTTTGAAGAAGAAGCTAATAGACTGGGCAAAGTCGATTTTCTGGCGCAGGGCACACTTTACCCCGATGTTATCGAAAGTGCCTCGTCCGGTAGTTCTGCCTCCGCTAAAATCAAGACACACCACAATGTCGGCGGTTTGCCGGCCAAGATGAGATTGAAGCTTATCGAGCCGCTACGCTACCTGTTCAAGGATGAAGTACGCAAGGTCGGTATCGAGCTTGGTCTGCCGGAAGAAATGGTCTGGCGTCAACCTTTCCCCGGGCCCGGTCTGTCTATCAGGGTCATCGGCGAAGTTACCAGAGAAAAGCTGGAGATTTTACGTTCCGCCGACTTTATTTTTATGAACGAAATCAAGAAGGCGAGGCTGTACCGCCAGTTGTGGCAGAGCTTTACCGTCCTCACCGATGTCCGGTCGGTAGGGGTCATGGGCGACCACCGCACCTACGGCTATCTGGTGGGGATTCGCGCCGTGACCAGCGAGGATGCGATGACTGCCGACTGGGCGCGCTTGCCTTATGATGTGCTGGCGAGAATTTCCAATCGCATCGTGAATGAAGTGCCGGAAGTGAATCGAGTCGTTTATGATATTACCTCCAAACCCCCCTCCACGATTGAATGGGAGTAAAGACAAAATATCCATTACGAGGAGCAGAGACCAACACAGCCAGGCTGAAAAGTGTGAGATTGCCACGCTCTTTCGTTAAAGAGCTCGCAATGGATGAGGGAAATTGAGTGGGAATAGATAATTTACTCATTACGAGGAGCGGAGCGACGTGGTAATCTCCCGGAACAATAAACCTATGAGGGTAAAAATATCCAGGATATAATCTCTAGAATGAAAAAAACACAAACTAATATGTAAAGTGTGAGATTGCCACGCCCTTTCGTTAAAGGGCTTGCAATGGGTAGAGAAAATTTAATGAGAACAATGCCGATCAATGTATTACGTCTATATAATGACTAATAGAACCAATACGGTGCTTTATACTGGAGTGACGAATGACTTAAAGCGTCGGGTGTTCGAGCATAAAAGCAAGGCGGTTGAGGGATTTACAAAGAGGTATAATGTCAACAAACTTGTTTATTATGAAGTATGTGATGGGAAAGAGGGAGCGGTCTGGAGAGAAAAACAGATAAAAGATACTTCAAGACAGAAGAAACTTGACTTGATCGATGGCATGAATAGTAAATGGTGCGACCTCTATGAATCAGTGTGAGATTGCCACGCTCTTTAGTTAAAGGGCTCGCAATGGATGAGGGAAATTGGGTGGGAATAGGTAAATTACTCATTACGAGGAGCAGAGCGACGTGGTAATCTCTCGGAACAATAAACCTATGAGGCTAACAATCACCAGGATGTAATCTGTAAAACAAAAAGGAGACAACATTGAAAATCCTTGTTGTTGGAAACGGCGCTAGAGAACATACCATCGTCTGGAAATTAGCCCAAAGCCTTAAAATTAAAGAACTTTATACCGCACCCGGCAATGCCGGCACTGCGCGTATTTCCGAAAATCTGGATATCAACGCCGGCGACGTGAAAGCGCTGGCCAAAGCAGCGCAACAAAAAGCCATCGACCTGGTGGTCGTGGGACCTGAAATCCCATTAGCGGCCGGCATCGTCGACCACTTTGAAAGCCTCGGCATCCCTATTTTCGGCGCCAGCAAACTGGCCGCGGAAATCGAGTCCAGCAAGGTATTCTCCAAAGCCTTGATGCAAAAATATAATATCCCATGTGCGAAAAGCGTCAGTTTTTCCGATTATGCCCAGGCAAAGGAATACGTCCAGAACCAGAAACCACCCATCGTCATCAAAGCCGACGGGCTGGCGGCGGGCAAGGGTGTGGTGGTAGCGGCCACTGTCGATGAAGCATTAGAAGCGCTCACCGATTTTATGCAATCGAAGAAACTCGGCGCCGCGGCCAATCAGGTGCTGGTCGAGGAATTCCTGAACGGCCGGGAAATGAGTTTTTTTGCTTTCAGCGACGGCACGAATGTGGTGCCGATGGTTTCCGCCTGTGATTACAAACGGGTTAATGACGGCGATCAGGGTCCGAATACCGGCGGCATGGGCAGTTATAGCCCGCCGGTCTTTAATAGTCCGGCGTTGCAAAAACAGGCCACGGAAACGATCATGGTCCCCACGATTCAAGCGATGGTGCAGGAAGGCCGACCTTACCGCGGTGTGCTTTATGGCGGGCTCATGGTGAACAAAGAGAAAGTTAAAGTGCTGGAATTCAACGCCCGTTTCGGCGACCCGGAAACTCAGGTTATTCTGCCACGGCTGAAGACCGATTTGGTTGACATAATAATGGCGGTAATCAAAGGGAAACTCAACCAGATTAAAATAGAAGCCACTGAAGAAGCCTGTGTCGGCGTGGTGATGGCGTCCGGCGGCTATCCGGGGAACTATCAAACAGGAATTCCTATCGACGGATTGCATGATATCGACAAGGATGTCATGGTATTTCATGCCGGCACGAAGGTCGGCGCTAATCCATGGGATGTACTGACCAATGGCGGACGTGTCCTGACGGTAGTCGCAATGGGCAAAACAGTTGCCCAGGCAAGAGAAAAAGTATATGCTAATGTCTCCCGTATCACCTTCGAAGGCGCTCATTACAGGAAGGATATAGCGTTGTTTAAGTAAAAATAAAATATTCAAGTATCAATATTCAATAATCAAAATAAATAAACAAGAGAATAATGAAAAAAGTAGGGTGGGTAAGCGATGCGCAACCCACCAGAGACATGGAATGTCGGATTATCTAAGGACTCATTTGAATGGAAGCACTTACTTCTTTACGGTTGTAACTTATATGAGATATCCGATATTTAAGGAAGCAACCTCGATAAATCTTTTAAAAAAATGTTTTCAGAATGTTATGAAGATACATCTTTTCAACTTGGATGCTATCGTTATTTTACCAGATCACTTACATACTATCTGGACTCTTCCTGAAGATGAATCAGATTATTCGACGCGCTGGAAACAAATAAAAGGATCTTTCAGCAGGTCTTATGGCGGTAGTAATTCAAGAAAGATAACGGAATCAATGCAAAAGAAGGGTGAAAAAGGAATCTGGCAGAGAAGGTTTTGGGAACATTTAATTCGTAATCAAGAAGATTTCAATAGACATTGTGATTATATTCATTATAATCCGGTAAAACATGGGTTGGTAAATTCTCCCTCGGAATGGGAGTTTAGCAGTTTGAAAAAGTTTGTTGAAAAAGGGATTTATAATAAGGATTGGGGAAAAGTTATCAAGGGAGATTTAGTAGAGATGGATTTGGAATAAAGGTTATAGATGGTGGGTTTCACCCACCCTACGTGACTTTCGTGAAATAGTATTATTTAGGATTTCGATTTTAGATATTCGAATTTAAGAAGCCGGAGGCTAATATGGTACTTGTTGGAGTTGTGATGGGTTCTAAATCGGATACCGAGGCCGTCCAGCCGGCGCTTGATATTATGAAGGAATTTGGTATCGAATATGAAGTCAATATCATTTCTGCACATCGTACTCCTGAAAAAGCCCGTCAGTACGGTCAAACCGCCCGCCAGCGTGGGTTGGAAGTCATCATCGCCGCTGCCGGAGGCGCGGCGCATCTGCCCGGTGTGATGGCCAGCTGGACAACCATACCGGTCATCGGTGTACCGTTACCGGGCGGTGAATTGAAAGGTATTGATGCTCTCTACTCTATTGTGCAAATGCCTGCCGGTATCCCGGTTGCCTGTGTAGCGGTGGGGGCGTCTGGCGCCAAGAATGCCGCATACCTTGCCGCCGAGATTCTCGGCTTGAAATATGATAATATCAGAAAAGCATATGATGAATACCGGAAAAAACTGCAAGGAGACGGCAAATGATTGAGCGGTATTCCCGACCGGCAATGAAAAAAGTCTGGTCAGATGAAAATAAGTTTAATAAATGGCTGGAAGTTGAGATTGCGGCTTGTGAAGCTCGGGCGCAATTGGGCGTTATTCCACGCTCGGCGATTCCTAAAATAAAGCTCGCCCGCGTCAACCTGAAGCGTATGGACGAGATTTTAAAAGAAACTCACCACGATGTTACCGCTTTTCTGAACACAGTTGCGGAAAGTATCGGGGAAGAATCGCGCTATATTCACCTCGGCATGACTTCATCGGATGTCATGGATACGGCTCTCAGTTTGCAGTTGATCGAAGCCTCCGATATATTGGCGGCGGATATTAAAGAATTGACTTCCGAGCTAGGCGGACTGGCAATCAAGTACAAACACACCCCGATGACCGGACGGACTCATGGTGTTCATGCCGAACCGATTACTTTCGGGTTAAAACTGGCGCTCTGGTACGAGGAAATGAACCGCAACCGTCACCGTCTCGTTGAAGCCCGGAAAATAATTGCCGTCGGTAAGATTTCCGGCGCTGTCGGGACCTATGCTACGCTATCGCCCCAGGTCGAGGAAAAAGCCTGTCATAAACTGGGGTTGATTCCCGCTCCGATATCGAACCAAATCCTGCAGCGCGACCGCCATGCGCAATTCGTGACCACGCTGGCAATCATTGCCAGTTCACTGGAAAAGTTTGCCACGGAAATTAGAGCCTTGCAGAAAACCGAAGTACGCGAGGTAGAAGAGCCGTTTAGTCCCGGTCAGACTGGAAGTTCCGCGATGCCGCACAAGCGCAACCCTGAATTGTGCGAACGCATTTGCGGAATAGCCAGACTGATTCGCGGCTATTCAGTGACATCCTTGGAAAATATTACCCTCTGGCATGAGCGCGATATCAGTCATTCCTCAACCGAACGTATTATTTTGCCCGATGCCTGTCTGGCCCTCGATTATTCGATGAACGTCTTCACCTCGGTGATGAAGGGATTAAATGTTTACCCTAAGCGGATGAAAGAAAACATGGAAATCACGCGGGGGTTACTTTTCTCCCAAAGGGTCTTGCTGGCTTTGATCGACAAAGGCATGAGTCGGCAAAGCGCTTATAAGATTGTGCAACGAAATGCGATGGAGACTTGGCAGAGCAGCACCAAGAAGTTTATTAATTTACTCAAAGCCGATGATGAAGTCATGTCGGTTTTATCTATTACTGAGCTTGAGGCATTATTCGACTATAATTACTACTTGCGCTTTGTCGATGATGTTTTCGAGAGACTCGGTTTAACCGGTAAGCAGTGGATTGAATAAGTTTTTTGTTTGACACTCTTCTCCCGATTTAGTTACCATTAACTTAATGTTACGTGTTATCACCGGCACGGCCAAAGGGACGCATCTGAAAGTCCCGGAAACAGGTCTGCGTCCCGCCACGGACCTGGTACGAGGGGCGATTTTCGCGATGCTGGAGAACCTCACCGATGATTGGTCGAGAGTACTCGATGTTTTCTCCGGTAGTGGCGCTTTTGGAATCGAAGCATTGAGCCGCGGGGCAGATTGGGTGGACTTTGTTGACCGTGAACGTCGGTGTTGTGATATAATCAAAATTAATCTGGAGAAGACGAATTTCACCGATAAGGCTCATGTTTATTGCATGACGGCGGAAAGAGCCCTCTCTATTCTGGATAAGGAATATAATATCGTTATCATGGACCCTCCTTATCCGGATACGTCCATCGGGAATGTCGTAGAACAACTGGCAAATTCAAAATTAATTAATCAGGATTCGATAGTGGTGGTAACTCATTCTTCGCGCTTTCCTTTGCAACAAAGTTATGGGAAGTTAACCCAATTCAAAGAACATCGTCACGGTGACAGCACCATTTCAATTTATCGCAAGGAGAATTAACATGACAGTGGCTGTTTACGCCGGAACTTTTGATCCCATCACTAACGGACATGTAGATATTGCCGTCAGGGCGGCCCGTCTTTTCGATAAACTCATCATCGGCGTCTATGACAACACCGCGGGGAAAAGAATCCTTTTCTCTACCGAAGAAAGGGTCAAGATGGCCAGGGAAGCTACCAAAGACGTATCAAATATTGAAGTGCGGGCATTTACCGGCATGGTTGTGGATTACGCCAGAAGCGTCGGCGCCCAAACACTGGTCCGGGGGTTACGGATGTCCGCCGATTTTGAACACGAGTTTGAGATGGCTTTAATGAACAAGAAGCTATGCCCTGAGCTGGAGCTGGTATGTTTGATGACCAGTCTGAAATATCAATTCCTCAGTTCCAGTCTGTTGAAAGAAGTAGCCAGTTTGGGCGGCGATGTCGATAGTATGGTTCCGGCAAATGTCGCCAAAATATTGAAGAAAAAACTCTCAGCGAAGAAGTTAACTCTCTAAAAAGAGTTCAATTATTTTCAATTAATCAAGGAGGAATTTATGGCATTCAAGATTACCGAGGAGTGTATCAGTTGTGGAGCCTGCGAGTCAGAGTGTCCTAATCAGGCAATCAGCGAGGGCGACACAATCTATAAAATTGACCCCGCGAAATGCACCGAGTGCGTCGGGGCTCACGATAAATCCAAGTGCGCCGAGGTCTGCCCTGTAGAAGCCTGTCAACTCGACCCCGCCTACAAAGAGACCAAAGAGCAGCTCATGGCGAAATATAAGAAACTTCATCCGTAAGTCAGACAGGTTTAACCAGGTTAGTATTTTTTATTACGTGCTAATGCGAATCTTTCAACGGAAGGACAAGCGCACAAAACGGCGTTAAGCTAGCTTTTACCCAGTTTTTGAACTTTGTCGTAGGCGGCTTTGACAGCCTGGTAAATCAGGTCGGAAAAGCCGCTTTCATCAAATTTACGGATGGCTTCGGCGGTGGTTCCACCCGGTGAGGTCACACTACGGCGCAGGTCTGCCGGTTCTTTGCCTGATTGCACGACGAGATGACCGGCGCCAAGCACTGTGGCGATGACCATCTCTTTGGCCATTTCACGCGGTAAACCGATTTTCACCGCGGCTTCAATCATCGATTCTACGTAGTAAAAAAGATAGGCAGGCCCGCTCCCACTGATCGCCGTGGCCATATCAATAACGCCTTCATCGCTGACATAGAACTCTTTTCCCATAGCACCAAGAATAGCTCCGGCCGTGTTTTTCTGCTGTTCAGTAACTTCTTTAGTAGCTGTCCAGACCGTGACCCCTTGGCCGATTTGTGCAGGTGTGTTAGGCATAGAACGAACAATAGATTTGTGATTCAATCCCTCCCGGATTGTATCAATTCTAGCTCCGGCGATGATGGAAACTATGAGTTGATTCGGTTTAAATTGACCTTTCAGTTCTGTCATGACGATAGCGAGTATTTGCGGTTTGACTGCCAGTACAACGACATCCTTGCCGGTTATTGTCTGAATGTTGTCGGCGGAGATATTGATGAGATATTTCTGCGATAAGGTTTGACGGCGCGTTTCACTGACGTCGCTGACAGTAATATCTTTGGCACTCGCCAATTTTATACCCAGCATTGCCGTCAGTATGGCCTCACCCATGTTCCCGCCGCCGATAAAAGCTATTTTCATTGGATATTCTATTCCTTGCCGATTATTTTAGTGTGGAGAAAATCCTGCAAAACCTCGGGCACGGCGATGGTACCGTCCGCCTGCTGGTAGTTCTCCATAACGGCGATCATGATTCTTGGCAATGCCAGACCGCTGCCGTTAAGCGTATGGACATATTGTGGTTTGGCGTCAGGGGCGGGGCGGTAACGGACATTAGCACGACGTGCCTGAAAATCGCCGCAGTTGCTGCAGGAGCTGACCTCAAGCCACTCCTGACAACCTTGCGCCCAAACCTCGACGTCATAGGACATCGTCGAGCCGAAGCCGATATCGCCGGTACATATTTGCAGAATACGATAGGGCAGTCCTAATTTCTGGCATACATCCTCAGCGTCGTGTACCATCTTTTCCAATTCTTCGGGGGATTTCTCAGGCTCGACGAACTTGTACATCTCTACCTTGTCGAACTGATGCCCCCGTTTTATGCCGCGGGTGTCTTTACCGGCGGACATTTTCTCGCGGCGGAAACAGGCTGTGTAGGCTACGTAGTGAAACGGCAACATCCCTGGTGGGATAATTTCATCGCGGTGAAGATTCGTTAAAGGAACTTCGGCTGTAGGTACCCACCAGTAATCCTCTTCAATATCGTGGTAAAGATTATCGACGAACTTGGGTAACTGTCCGGCGCCGACCAAGCATTCCTTTTTCACCATAAAGGGCGGATAAATCTCCCTGTAGCCGTGTTTGGTGGTGTGTAAATCAAGCATAAAGGCAATGATCGCCCGCTGTAGTCGGGCGCCCAGCCCACGCAGGACGTAGAATCTTGTGCCGGATAATTTCACTCCGCGTTCGAAATCAATTATGCCCAGCGATTCACCCAATTCCCAATGCGGTTTCGGGTTGAAGGGCAGTTTTTTCGGTTCGCCCCAGCTGCGCAAAACAACATTTTCACTGGAGTCTTTCCCCACCGGAACTTTAGAATTGGGGATATTCGGCATCTGAAGCAGCAGGTCCGTGAGTTTGACATCCAGTTTAGTGACTTCTTCCTCGAGGTCCCGGATCTTCGTCCGTAGCGCGCGTCCAGCTTCAGTGGCATCAGCCTGTCTTTCTCGAGATGATTGCTTGCGATTGCGTCTTAATTCCTCAAGTTCGGTCATTTTTTGCCGGCGTTCACCATCAACCTGTAAAATTTCATCCAAAGGCGCTGTATCATGGCGATTAGCAATTGCCTGTCTCACGATATCCGGATTTTCACGAATGAATTTAATGTCTAACATATGAACCACCTCTTGGGTAAATACTAAATCCTAATATCTAAATCCGAAGTAATTTCAAAAAAATGTAAAAACCTGTTATTCGCATTTTAACAAGATGGCTGCAAATATCTTCATTAATTCGGTAATCTCTTTTACATGCACATCTCTTTTCGTTTCTAATGAATCGCTGTTTGTTTCAACTAGTTTGAGCCAATAAATCGTTTCCTTCGATTCTTTACGACAAATCCTGATTCTCATGGCGAAATCTTTCTTTCCTAATGACTCGTTCGCTTCGATGTAGTTAACGCCTACTGAACCCGATGACCTGATCACTTGTTTCATTATTTCTGCATTCGCGGTAGTCTTCGGCAGTAAATTGGTAAATACTATTACATCTTTAGCAAATTTAAATGTCCTTTCCTCCTGGTCGTAGGTTTTTGTATTTGTCATTTCATTATTCGATTTTGTTTAGTATTTCGATATTCGTGCTTCGGATTTAACTCTTTATTTCTCTGTTGGTTTATCCTCTGTTTTTCCTTTTAACGTCGGGAACAATATCACTTCTCTAATCGATTGATTATTGGTGAGAATCATAATTAACCTGTCAATACCCACGCCTAGCCCTCCAGTGGGCGGCATACCATGTTCCATGGCCAGCAGAAAGTCCTCATCAACTTTTCCCTCATCACCCTCGGTCTGTTTGTCTTTAACCTGCTGGACAAACCGCTCCCGCTGGTCGATGGGGTCGTTTAATTCCGTAAAAGCATTGGCAATCTCAATTCCGCCGGCGAATGCTTCGAATCGTTCAACCACTCTTTCCTGCCCCGGTTTTTTCTTAGCCAGCGGCGAAAGTGAAATTGGGTAGTCGATCAGAAATGTCGGTTGGATGAGTTTCGGTTCGACAAAGGTAGAAAGTAAATCATCCACCAGATGTGCCCAATTGCTCTTAGGATCAACTGCCATACCTTTTTCTTTCATCTTGGCGCGTAATAAATCGGCATTCGGATATTGGACGAAATCGATGCCGCTGTATTGTGTAATTGCATCCCGGAAAGATAATCGTTGCCAGGGCGCTTTCAAATCAATTGTTGTGTCTCCATGTGGTACGACAGTTGTGCCTAGAATTTCCATGGCTACCGACGAAACCATTTGCTCGACCATTTCCATCACAGAATTATAATCGGCGTAGGCTTCGTAACTTTCCATCATTGTAAATTCAGGGTTATGTTTGAAGGAAATTCCCTCATTACGGAAGATCCTTCCAATTTCGTAAACCTTTTCAAAGCCCCCGACGATGAGCCGTTTCAGATGGAGCTCCATCTCGATACGGAGAAAAAGGTCGCGGTCGAGGGTATTATGATGAGTAGTAAATGGTTTTGCCGCTGCGTTATCGGCTTCCTGTTGAAGGACCGGGGTTTCTACTTCAAGAAAACCTCGTTTGTCCATATATCGTCTAATCGCGCTGACAATCTGACTGCGAATACGGAAAGTTTTACGGACATTTTCGTTAGAAATCAGGTCGAGGTAACGCTGGCGGTAACGGAGTTCAACATCGCTTAAACCATGCCATTTTTCCGGTAGCGGCTGTAGTGATTTTGAAAGTATGGTCAATGTTTTCGTTCTAATTGTAGGCTCTTTACTCCTTGTCCGGAAAACAACGCCCCTGGCGCCGACAATATCGCCGATATCTAATTCTTTGAGAAGCGAATTGCTCTGCTCGTCCAGTTCGTTCTTGCTGAGAAACAGTTGGATTTTCCCGGAGCCGTCCTGAATATCCATAAAAGAGATTTTGCCCATTGTACGGTTGGCTATAATACGGCCGGCAATGCTGACTTCTTCAGTTTCTGTCTTACCGGATTGTTCAGCTTGAGTCAGTAAGTCCACCGATTGCTGAGCAGTATGCAGGCGCTGGTAACGGTGCGGATAAGGGTCGATGCCCATTGCACGGATGTTAGCCAGTTTTTGTAATCGCTGTTCTGAAATGCGTTCTAGTCCTGAAGCCATAATTTTTCTCACAACAAATTATTTAATAGCATTATAATACAACATATTCGTGTAGATTGTGGAGATTATACCGTAATATCGCGGCGGTTAAAAGCGGGAATGGATAAAGCAAAGAATAATACCACCAATCCTAAGAGCACTAAAATATGCATTGAGGAAAGGCCATTATTGAGCGTATCCGGTTGCATGTAATGATAAAACGGCGAAATAAAGCGGTACTTCTTGAGCCAGCTGACCATGCCTCCCAGCGTATTTACAACATATGTTAATACACCTATTCCACTGGCGATGCCCAGGCTTAAATTCTTGTTTCCTTTGATACTTCCGGCGAAAAAAGCCAGGGAAGCAAAAACAAGCGCCAGCAATACTGACCCCAGTGTGGCCTCCGCTAATTTTAACAGGCTGATATGAATACTCATCGCCGAAACGGAAATTGCCAAGCCGACCCAGAACAATAAACCAAGCAATACCATGCTGACTACCAGTACACCAAATTTGTCTACCACAACCCGCCAGCGTGGCACCGGGTTAGCAAGTAAAAATCCGAGAGTGCCTTTTTCCTCTTCGCCGGCAATAGCATTTGCCCCGAAGCCGATGCCGAAAACCAGCAACAGCAAGGGCACCATAAAGGAAAAAAGCTCGGTACTGAAATATCCGACCGGCGACGTATAATCGGCTATCGCACTGCCAAATATTTGCTTTAGCCCTTCGGGAAGCTGGTTAAGATACTGATTAAAAGCGGACATCTTACTGATTGTCGGATAAAAAAGTGCCATAATGACCGCCAACGCTATCATACCGATACCCCAGTATAACAATGAACGTTTTTGGTCGCGTAGAGTTTTTAGAAACATATTATTTAACATTGTTTTTTCCCTCGTTATAGTACGTCATGAAGATATCTTCGAGGTTAGGCTCGCGACTGATTATATTCATCACCTCGAATTGGGCGGCGGCTTTCACCAGGGCATCCAGCGAACCAACTACAGTACAGGTGAGCAAAGTATCCTGTACAACAACATCCCGAACTCCCGGTAGGTTGCTGAATTTCTCTTTAGGAACAGCTCTGGCAAAGTGGATCTCTAATTTACGTACCGAATGCGATTTCAGCGTTTCAATCGTTTCTACGGTGACTAGCTTGCCCTGACGGATAATACCCACACGGTCGCACACTTTCTCCACCTCCGGCAAGATATGTGAGGAAAGAAATATTGTACGGCCTTCTTTCTTGTTTTCGGTAAGTAAATCATAGAATTCATGCTGCATCAGCGGGTCGAGTCCGTTGGTTGGCTCATCGAGAATAATTAATTCGGGTTTGTTCATAAAAGCCTGTAGCAAACCCAGTTTCTGTTTGTTACCGAGAGATAGCCCTTGAATCCGTCGAGGCAAGTCGCATTCAAATCGCGTCGCTAGTGTTTTAACGTACTGCCAATCCAGTCCGCCGCGTAAATTTCCGAGATATTTCAGTAAGTCTTCACCGGTCATGTCGTTGTAGAGTGACAATTCACCGTTTAAATAACCGACCCGACTGTGTATGTCGACGCTGTTTTGTCTGATATCCAGACCAAAAACAGTGGCCGAACCGCGTGTCGGTCTTATAAAATCCAGCAGCGTGCGGATGGTCGTGGTTTTCCCCGCGCCGTTGGGCCCCAGGTAACCGAAAACCTCACCGCGTTTCACTTCCAGGTCTACATCTTCAATACCTAATCGTCTGCCATAATATTTTGTCAATTTTGATGTATTGATGATTATATTATTATTGCTCATGTTTCACGCTCTAAATTTACTTCAGTCATTGCAGGCATTCCAATAATCATATATACTTTTTATTATATATTTCAATACCGGGAGAAAAGCTCATGGCAGAAGCATTTCTAGTGGCACAAGACCTGCAAAAGAGTTTTAACGGCAACAAAGCTGTGGCGGGTGTTTCTTTTACGATCGGCAAGGGAGAAATCTTTGGGTTGCTTGGCCCGAACGGCGCAGGCAAAACGACCACGATTCGTATTCTCGCTACGGTGTTGGAAGCCGATGCCGGAGACGCGACCATCGGCGGCTTTTCTGTGCGTAAAAGCCCGGCAGAAGTACGCAGTTTAATCGGGGTTTGTCCTCAAGACTTGGCATTATACGAAGACCTTTCCGCTCTGGACAATCTTATTTTCTTCGGGCGGATGGAAGGGCTGGACGGTAAAGAAGCGAAAGTTCAGGCCATGACAAACCTGGCATTGATGGAATTAACCGAAAGAGCTAAAGGTAAAATCGCCAAATTCTCCGGTGGGATGAAACGGCGTATTAATTTGGCTATCGCTTTGATGGGTAATCCCAAACTGCTGTTTCTGGATGAGCCAACAGTGGGTATTGACCCACAATCCCGTAATAAAATTTTCGAAACCATACTAGGTTTACGTGATAAAGGATTGACCGTCCTTTATACCACGCACTATATGGAAGAAGCGGACCGTATCTGTGACCGTGTTGCCATTATGGACGGCGGTAAAATTGTCGCGATGGACACCCCACACGGCCTTAAGAATCAAATTGGCGACTCTGATAAGGTGACACTCGAGGACGTTTTCCTGAAATTAACAGGTAGAAGTCTGCGAGATTAATCGAAAAATGAAAAATGCCTTATTAGTTGCTCTCCGTGAAGTAAAGGTTTTCCTGCAGGACAAAGCCGATATGGCATTCAGTCTTTTGCTACCAGTGGTTACTTTTGCTCTGATTTACGGTGCCTTCGGCGGACAGGGGCTTTTTCACGGCACGGCTTATATCGTTGACGAAGATACAAATGGAGTTTATGCCCAACAGTTAGTAGATAGTATTAAAAAACAGGACAGCCTGACTGTTCAAATGCTCACCCGGACCGATGCAGTGAACAAACTGGATCGAGCCAATTTAGATATGGTGTTTTTTATCCCCCCCGATTTTTCCGCTAATTTAAATATGGGACAGCCCGCTGTGGTGACCATCATGCAGCGAGGTAACGGCGGGCAGGACGGCCAGATTGTTGCCAGTATTATCGACGGTGTTGTGAGTGAAGTTAATCAGCAATTCAGCGCTACCGCCCAGGTAGACCAGGCACTAGCAGGGCAAAATATTCCTCCGGCTAAAATAGCTTTGACTACTATGCAGTTCCTGGACAGAGAGCATCAATACCCGCTGGTGGGGATTACGGAGGTATCAGTCGGCAGTAAACCGAACACGGTCAATGATTTCTTACCGGGTATCATTACCATGTATGTCCTTTTCTCTATCAGCCTCAGGCTGCAGCCATCAACGATGAACGTAAAAAAGGCACATTGGAACGTCTGATTACTACCCGTCTGACTATCGGGGAACTGTTCTCCGGTAAGTTTCTGGCGAGTGTTTTCCGGGGGTTTATCCAGACGTTCATTCTACTGGCATTATCCTACGCGGTTTTCCAAATTTTCACGCCGCTTACTTTCGTTGAGTCGCTGCTGATTGCTATCCTCTTTGCGATGGCTTGCAGCAGTATCGGGCTTATTATTACTTCGATCGCCCGTACGGGTGAAGCTTCAACCTGGGCAGGCGTCTTTTTCACCATGATTATGACGATGCTCGGCGGTACTTTCTTTACAATTTCTAAAGGAACGACACTTTATACGTTCAGCAAATTATCGATAAACGGGTATGCGAACACTGCTTTTAAAACGTTGCTGAATAACGGTAGTATATCCACTCTCGGAATAGAAATATCGGTTATGGTCGGGGTAACAGTGGTGGGACTGATAATAAGTCGTCTTCTATTTAGAGCCGTTCCACAGGGGAAATAGCACGATGAAACAATTACGCAATATGTGGTTTCTGATGGTCAAGGACCTGAAAATTTTCGCAGCTGACTGTGCGGCATTAATTTTTTCGATTCTGTTCCCCTTATTTTTTATTGTTTTATTCAATTTTGTAATGACCGGAACGTCCGGACAGGACCAAAGATTGGTGATTAATCTTGTCACTCAGGAGTCGGCCAGCGGAATCAGTAATCAAATTATCGCGTCATTGCAAACTAAAGATCAATCCGCTCTTAAACCGGGTGAACCTGATATTGTCTGGCTCAAAGATTACGACCAAGCAAAGGAGGATGTCGAAAATAATAAGCTGGATGGTTTCATTGCTTTCCCGGAAAATTTCACAGAGGCAGTAACCATGGGTTACGGTACTAATCTGGAAGTCATTTACAACCCTAATAACACACAAGCCATAGCAGCGCTTGAAGGCATGGCACAAAGTATTTCTTCCGAAATGGGAACCCGTCAGGTTGTAAATAACGCCGTCATCGGTCTGCTATTGGAGAAAGACTTAGCTGAACCCGGCAGCGCCGGAGATTTGTCACAGGCAATCCGTGGTCAGCTTACCGGGCAGGCAACCACCCCCGAAAATAGTTCATTGATTTCCTTCACCACTCAGGAAGTGGGAGATGTGAAAGCCATTAACCCATCTAACTGGGTCATCCCCGGTTACCTCGTAATGTTTGTCTTTTTCACCGCTGCTTTCGCCGCCTCGCAATTAGTACGGGAACGCCAAAACCATACTCTAGAGCGGATATTATCCGGTTCAGCCAATAAAACGGCCATCCTCGGTGGAGTTTACGGGGGCACGGTAGCTAAAGGCTTGATTCAAATCGCTATCTTCTGGGCAGTCGGTATTCTGGGATATAAAATGAACCTTGGGGTGTCGCCCCTGGCGGTGATTATCGTTTCAGTCCTGATGACGCTCATGGCTTCTGCTTTCGGTGTGATGCTGGCCACTTTCGTTAAAACAGAGCGTAGCGCTTCATCTATTGGCGTATTGACATCTCTCATACTGGCGCCGCTCGGGGGCTGCTGGTGGCCGCTCTATATCACGCCGCATTGGATGCAATTTATCTCCAAGATTACGCCTCATGCCTGGGCAACCACCGCGTTCAACAAGTTACTGATATTCGGCGGTGATTTCAATTCTGTGGTGCCTAATATGCTGGTGCTCGTAGGGTTTATGATTGTTTTTGGAGCGATTGCCATCATGCGATTTAGAACCGAAGCGGATTAACAGCGAGAGAAGTATTAAATCCAAATATTTAAACCTTCTTAAGATAACTCCAATTATCAAAATTTATTCTTTATATATTAATTAATTCGGATTCGGGGTTTAGAGTTTGGCGCTTATTAGCGCCCACAGACTCTTTTCTTGACAGTGAGCGGCCAATAGGGTACAAATAATAGGTAGGGTTGTTAAAAAGAGTCGCTAAAACATCGAGTAACGAAGAGACCTACCTCCGTTTAGGTAAAGAGTAATAATATTCAATGACGATTGCCATTCTTTATCGCGAGGAACTCAAAGAATACGACTTCGGTCCCGGTCATCCTTTCCGAGGAGATCGCTACCAGATGTTCCCTAAATTTCTCTCTGAAAGACTTATTCCTGATAATAATTACGAAATAATCAAGGCCAACTGGGCGACCGATGAAGACCTGCTGAGAATCTGCCACCGTGACTACATAAATTTCACAAAGGCATATTACCGCGCCGTGAATCTGGGGTTGGCTGAAGAGGGCGATTTTTTCCAATATCATTCTCTGGATAACCGGCCTATCGGCAGGCCCGGAAAAGTGGAAGAAGCAGCCAGGTTGGTTATCGGGCAAGCGAAGCTGGCGGCTGACCTCGTACAAGCAGGAAAATTCAAAAAAGCCGTATCAATCGGCGGTGGGTTACATCATGCCAAAGCAGCTTCGGGAGAAGGATTTTGCCTCTACAATGACGTCGCCTTTGCCGCTGTTTATCTTTTAGAGCGATATCATCTGAAAAGAATCATGATACTGGATACGGATGCCCACATGGGCAACGGCACTGCGGAATACTTCTATTCCGACCCCCGAGTCCTTTTCATCGACCTGCATCAGGATCCCAGCACAATCTATCCGGGAACTGGTTTTGCTTCGGAGATTGGCTCAGGAGCAGGTATTGGCAAAACTGTTAACATTCCGTTACCGGTCAACGCCGGCAACGACTCTTATAAGTATGTCTTCGAACAAATTGTCGAACCGCTGGCTCAGGAATTTAAGCCGGAAATTATTATCCGTAACGGTGGCTCCGATCCCCATTTCAATGATGGACTGACGAGCTTGGGAATGACCGTTGCCGGGTTTAAGATGATTGGGGAGAAGGTCAGGAAAATATCCGATATTTGTGACGGAAAAGTTATCGATCTTGTTGCTTCAGGGTATCATCGGGGAATATTACCGTATGCCTGGATGGCGTTAATTGCCGGATTAGCCGACTTCGATATACCGCTGGAAGAACCCAGCCCTATCCCTCATTCGTTACGTATAGATTCCAAGATGCCGGATACGATTAAAGTGGTTTCCGAAGTAAAAGGCTATCTGAAAGACTACTGGCGCTGTTTCCAATAAATTTTATATAGCTAATGTACTTTCAGAAATTATTGCCCGTTATACAGGATTCAGGATAAACCAGACGCCTCCAAAGATAAGCACAATTCCCAGAGCCAGTAAACCGACGAGGATTTTCATTTTCGTTGTCATCGTTAAATGTCTCTTATATTATTCCCCATATTCGTGTACCGGATATTCTATCACCGATAATCAAATATCACAAACGTCGATTATTGCATGTATTTCGAGGAAAACAACTTGTCTATAAATAGATTTCGGGATAGAATTATTACTAACAGGGTTTTAAAAAGAGGTGGTTATACTTGGGAGTTTTCTTTCGCCAAGAGCCGGTATTGAATAATCCTGATATGATTGTCGGTTGGCCTGGGATTGGTAATGTCGGGATAATCACGGTGGAGACACTACGGCAGGCTGTACAGGCGGAGGAACTCGGCGAAATCGAACCATGGGATTTCTTCTACCCGAACAAAGTTTTTATTAATGCCAGTATTCTTTCCGATATCGGTTTCCCCAGTAGCAGGTTTTATTTTAAACGATTGCCGGAACGCGATTTGCTGTTCTTTGTCGGCGAGGAGCAACCTGCCACCAGAGAAAGTGCTTATGCCGAGGGCAAACGGGCATATGAGATGGCGAATCTGGTCTTGGATGTGGCACAGAAATTCAATTGCCGGCGTATTTATACTTCGGGCGCTGCAATAGCCATCACACACCACAGCCTGAACTCCAAAGTCTGGGCAGTTGCGAATAATGCCGCACTTTTGTCGGAATTACGCAGTTATGATAACACCATTTTGATGAGTGAAGTGGAGGGGAGGGGAAATCAGGGGAGCATCACCGGTTTGAATGGGTTATTAATCGGCGCGGCGAAAAGACGGGGCATTGACGGAATCTGTCTGATGGGTGAAATTCCGGATTATTTATCCAGAATCCCATTTCCGTATCCCAAAGCATCGAAAGCGGTCCTGGATACGTTGGCAAAAATAATTGGCATCAACACTAAATATAACGCGCTCGATGACATGATTGTTCAGATGGAAGTGGTCGTTGGCGACGTCTATCAGCAATTCCCGCAAGAAATCAGAGAACGATTGGAACAGAGAAAACGCGCCACGCAATTAAAACAGGAAGCCATCAGCGAAGAAGACGAGCAGTGGCTCAAAGAGCATATCGATGAGTTTTTTAATAAGGATAAAGGTGCATGACAGAACTCCTGAAATTCTCGGCCAAGCCAAAACTACGAAAACCAACTTTGGTGGTTGGCTGGGAGGCGGACGGGGCGCAAATCGGGGTTAAGGTTACTCAGTACCTGATAAAAAATCTTGATGCACAAGCCTTCTGTGAAATCGACCCGGCAGAATTCTTTCCGCTCGGCGGGGTCGCAATTGAAAATGATATTGTACAGTTCCCACAAAGCACTTTTTATGCCTGCCCTGAACACAATCTGATAATTTTCCAGAGCGCTTTTCCCCGATTTGAGTGGTTCAAGTTCTTGAATCTGATAATGGAGATTGCACAGGAATATTATCATGTCAAGGAGATGTATGCCGTCGGTAGTATGGTTACTTTAGCGGCGCATACGATTCCCAGGGATTTCTGGGCTACTTTCAGTTCACCGCAATTTAAAAAAACACTAAGTCGTTTTCAACTATCACGTGAAATGAATTTTGAGACGCCGCCGGGTGGCAGACCGACATTGAACTCCTACTTATTATGGATGGCTAAAACTAGGAATATGGCAGCGGCGAACCTGTGGGTGCCGATACCCTTTTATCTGGTAAGCAATGATGACCCTGATGCACACCGTAAAGCTCTTGAGTTCCTCGATAAAAGATTAGAATTGGGCTTGAATTTTGACGGTATCGATGCCGGTATTAAACAACAAAACGAAAAACTGGGACGTTTAAGAAAATCGTCGACGGAAGTTGACGGATATATCAGGAAGCTGGAAAACAATGTGCAGCTTTCCGAAGAGGAGCACGAGAGCCTGAACAAAGCAGTTGACGATTGCCTGAGGAAAAGAAATTATTAGTTTTTCGTGCGATTCTTTTTCATAGTATCATTCCATTCCTATTTCTATTTGTTGTTGCCTTAATATGATAAAGTCTGGTTTAAGGCTATTATGAATAAAGCTCAACCAAAAACACCGGCAATAGAACTCAATAAAGAATTCAGACAAGCTCTGGAATTGATGGAAAATTCCGGTAAAAGCGTTTTCATTACCGGAAGAGCCGGTACTGGCAAGTCGACCTTATTGACTCATTTCTTCACCACCACCAGGAAAAAAGTCGTGATATTAGCACCGACAGGAGTAGCCGCCCTTAATGTCAAGGGCCAGACGATTCACTCGTTTTTCAAATTCAGGCCGAATATGACTCCGGAACGGGTGAGAAAACTGCGCTCCAGCGATGAAGGCAAGAATATTTATCATAAGCTGGACGCTATCATCATCGACGAGATTTCTATGGTCAGAGCCGATCTGCTGGACTGCGTGGACAAGTTTCTCCGGCTGAATGGACCTGATAATACCAGACCTTTCGGCGGTATCCAGATGATATTTATCGGCGATCTTTACCAGTTATCGCCTGTCGTTACCGGTAATGACAGGGAAATTTTCACCACACTCTACAAAACTCCTTATTTTTATAGTGCCCATGTCTTCGAAACGTTCGATATGGAATTCGTGGAATTACAAAAGGTCTATCGCCAGCATGATGAGAAGTTCATCGACCTGCTTAATTCTGTACGTAATAATACCATCACCGAAAAAGGACTCGCATTACTCCGGCAAAGATACAACCCTGATTTTGAGCCGTCTCCCGGTGATTTCTACGTTTATTTAACCACCACCAATGTGATGGCGGAAACTATCAACATGACGCAGATGGCAAAACTGGAGACTCAGCTCCAAACTTTTACAGGAGAAATCGAGGGTAATTTTGGCAAGGAAAATTTACCCACCGCTATCGATTTACAGATTAAAGCCGGGGCACAAATCATGATGCTTAACAACGATGCCGAAGGCCGTTGGGTGAATGGCAGTATCGGCGAAGTGAAGGGATTGATTCGGAATCAAAAAGGGGAGGATGTCATTATCGCCGACCTGAACGACGGCAACACCGTGGAAATCGAGCCGTTTACATGGGAGATATACCGCAGTTTTGTAGATGACGGACAATTAGGGTCGGAAGTAATCGGTACGTTCACACAATATCCGTTAATGCTGGCCTGGGCGGTCACCATCCACAAAAGCCAGGGAAAAACTTTCGATAACGTCGTTATCGATATCGGGAGAGGTGCCTTCGCACATGGACAGACTTATGTGGCCCTAAGCCGTTGCACTTCTCTGGAAGGTATCGTGTTGGTAAAACCTTTACAGAAAAAAGACATCTGGACCGATTTTAAAGTAGTGGATTTCCTGACCAAATATCAATACAAAAAGGCCGAAAAGTCCAACCCTACGAGTGATAAAATGGCACTATTAGAAAAAGCAATTAAAAACAAATCCACCTTGAAAATTACGTATTTGAAACCAAACGATGAAAAATCAGTAAGGAATATCAGGCCGGAAACAATGGGGGAGATGGGTTTTGCGGGTAAAACCTACCTTGGCGTCATCGCATTCTGTATGATGCGAAACCAACTCAGGACATTCCGTGTCGATAGAATACTGGAAATAGAAGAGGACTAGTTGAAAGCTGAATTCTTTTAACTTTCCACGGGGACAACTAATGCCATGATTATATAGATCCAGAAACCCAGTGTACCAGCGAAAATCGATGCAACCGCGATTATACGTACGATAACAGGGTCAATATTAAAATACTTTGCCAGACCTCCGCACACGCCCCATATTACCCGGTCTGTTCGACTGCGATATAGTTTATTAGCCATTTCGCTCTCCCCAAATTAAATTATTATCGTTTGTCTATTGTCGTAGTCTTACCAGTTATACAGGGTTACAACCAACCTGGCGAGCACCGGCTAATGCCGGTGGCTCTTTCCGACGGCTGCAATGGGCGCAACTGCCAGCCACAAGGTAATCGTCACCAGCATCGATTGCGGATAATTCAGGTTTATCAATCCGATTTGCGGCGCGATTGTTCTCCACAGGTACATAAAAATCAAAGCGCTGATAAAGAAACCGGGGATGGCTGCCAGAATTTTAAAATAACCCACGTTATCCTCCTGAGAATACTAAATCCTGATTTCGAAGTCCAAGATAAAAACCAAATTAGAGATTTAAAATCCTCCATATTATCAATGTAAATTAGAATCTAAAGAAGCTACAGTAACCTACCTCCCTTTTAAGGAGGGATTAAAGGAGAGTGCTAATTTCAATATTCACGTTTTAAATTTTTACTCACAATTCAATACTCAAAACTCTTTACTGGGAACCTATTCCGTATACACACGAACTTTTTCCTTGCCGCCTGCTATGTCTACTTCAAGGTCATTAAGAGCTTCGATCAATTCATCGACGTTTTCCGGTTTCATGTTTCGCAGATCAAACATAATTCCTTTGCCTTTCAGCTTTTCGTCCATCTGATTGTAAGCTTCAGGCGGGATTAAAGTGGCCAACTTCACACCTGCCCGTATCAAAGCCACCGGAACGCGGATATTAACATGCACAGGGCCTTTATCACAACGTTCACCGCAATTGTCTTCCCAGCTATGTTCGCTGTCCACTACCACCCGCAGGTATTTGGGAACAGGTCTAGATGCCTTCGGATCGGAGCTGCCGGAGTCTGCCGCAGGCTGTATCAAGCTCAACAGATGGTATGCTTCGTCGGCGGTAATCTTTTTATCAGCCACCATTTCTAAAATTTTCTTTTGATTTTCAGTCATTTCAATCCTCCCATCCGTCTAGACAAACAATATCTCGAATTTCTCATGTGCCCTGTCGACATCTACTTTCAATCCCCGCAGGGCGCACAAAATGTTATAGAATCGTGGCCCCAGCAGCAGCATAAATTCACCCCATCCGAAAGGAAGTGCTATTAAAAGCATGAGAATGAAAAGTGGTAAGAATGCCAGCGCTAGAGCGGCCAGAATCAACCATGCCAGAAACAAGGGCAGCCAAAGACCGAAATTATGTTGCTCGTTATGAATGCGTAAGTGCAAAAGGCAAGGCGGTATGCTCATTTTTGTAACCTCTCTATCGCGTCGTTTACAGTGATTTCACCTCGTGCCAGTTTGTCTAAAACATCCTCCTGAACCGGCATCGGCATATTCTCTACGAATTCAAACTGCCCGGCAATCCTGGTCAGTCGGTTTTTAACCGTGGGGTAACTGATACCGAAAACACGCTCCATTTCTTTAATTGAACCGTCACACCGTATGAAAGCCATGACAAAGACCTGGTCTTCCGCTGAAAGCTGCGCTAAGGTCGGTAAATCGAAGTCGCCCTCAATTTTAATGCCGCTATCAATGATTCGGACCCGTTCGATTGTGATTGGTGCCCCCCTTGTCAGTTTAGTTAGTTCCTGCCAATCTTTAGGCATATTTAAAACTCCTTAAGATTATCTAAATACGGACGTTAATATTAATAAAATCAATATCTAACTTAGATAACTTAATATATAATAAATAAAAAAATTAAATTTGTCAAGTATTATATTAAAAATATTTAATAATCAATGAATTTCGCCCTGAGCGAAGCGAAGGAACTTCCTCTCTATTGAACTCTGGCTTTCGTATCATTGTTAGTTAATATAAACCCAGCATAATTTATTCTTGTGAGATCGCCACGTCATCCTTCCCTTAAAGGATTCCTCGCGATGGATATCATTTTTAAAAGAAAGACAGTACGTTTATCACCGATAGGCTGTCGTTATTTAAAATTAATGATTGTACTTTGAACCAATTCAGGACTTAATCGGCGAGGCAAGCTTGTTGACAGCCCTATCGTAATAGGGGTAAAATTTATTCGTTGTTGGTGGAAGAGCGGAGGCTTAAAAATGATAGAAATGGTTGTTGATAGCATTCGCGTCAGTCTCATGAATTATCAGCGTGTGGTAATTCTGAAAGAAAAAGAAACGAGTCGTTATCTACCGATTTGGATAGGCGCCGCCGAGGCGGATGCCATAGCCGTTAAACTTCAGGGAACAGCTGTCTTGAGACCATTGACTCATGATTTAATGCAGTCCGTTATCGATAAACTCGGCGGAAAAGTGAATTCTATTGTTATTAGCGACCTGCAGAAAGATGTCTTTTTCGCTAAAATAGTTATCAATCGTGATAGTGAACAAATGGAAATCGATTCCCGTCCCAGTGACGCAATTGCACTGGCGGTAAGAGCGCAAGTTCCCATTTATGCCGAAGAAGATGTTCTGGATAGAGGCGGTGTGTGGTTGGACAAAGAGACAGGGAAACCTGTTACCACTGAGACCGATCAACCAACAAGCCCGGAAGGTAAGCAAATTATCGACGAGGAAATGAAAAGAAAAGCCTCAGCTTTTTACGATTACATTAATAAGATAGACCTGGACGATTTCGGTAAACATAAATCATAAATATTCGCGTAATTGACTTCGGAAGTGCGGAGATTATGGAAGATCGCATCGTTAAGAAGTTAATGAGCTCGGTAAAATGCTCCAAATGCGGGCAAAATTACCTGGCGAGCGATGTAAAAGTTCTGGGTAATCACGAAGACCTCTGGTTCTTGCAGGTTACGTGTTCTTCCTGCTGCAGCCGGTATATCATCACTGCCATTATTAATAAAGATAACAATCCGGAATTTGTTTCAGATTTAACGGATACAGAATTAGCACGATTCAATAACACGCCTTCACTCTCCGCCGATGATATCTTAGACATGCATTCCTTCCTCAAAAAATTCGACGGCGATTTTTCCAAACTGTTAGGGTATAAAAAAGTCTAGTATCTCCTTTCCCTTCCCATGACTTATACAACGATTATTTCTCTATTGTCATGCTTGGCCCTTACTTTCCCTATTATCGTCATTGCGAGCGAGGTCTATAATTCCGTACTCGACATCGGTACTTCACGAAGTGAATATATACGAGAGCGGCAATCTCATGGATGTAGGGATGGATGCCATATATAATTCGCTTCTCAAATAGCTCTTTGACTCCTTTCTTCATCCTGTCGCATTAAAAACACATGAAATTCTTTTATATGAAGCTGGTTTGACGTGAAAGCCTAAAATTTGTTATGCTCAATTAAATATGCGATATCCCTGGTTGCAAGCGCTTTCGCTGCTTGGGATTGGAATATATGTTCCCCTCTCGATAGTTCTGGGTGTTCTCGGCGGGCGCTGGCTTGATAGTAAATTAAAAACTGATAATACATGGACCATTGTCGGATTAGTCCTGGGAATTATTGTAGGTGTCTTCGGCACATATTCAATGCTCAAGCCGTTTATCGATAGTGCTAAGAAAACTGATAATAACAATAAGAAAAATAAGGATAATCAATAGTGTCCAAGAAAAAAGTCGGTTGCGGTTGCCTTGGCTGTTCGATTCCTCTGATTACCTTTATCGTTCTCGTGGTTTTAATTATCCCCATCTCTATATGGGGATTTAAGCTTGGTGGTTTTACGCACAGCAATAGTCCGCAACAGGCTTATGTTCCACCTGTGAATATAAGTCTGCCCGCGGAAGTAATTTTTCATATTGGCCCTCTACCGGTGACGAATACCATTATTGCCTCTTTCCTCACTGTGTTGGTATTAGTAATCATTGCTCTGGTTGTCACCCGTAAACCCAAATTAATTCCCACCAGGATACAGAGTATCATGGAAGCCATTATCGAATGGCTCTATAATTTCTGCAAAGATACCGCCGGAGAGAAATACGGCCGTAAGTTCTTCACCCTGGTAAGTACTATTTTTCTGTTTGTCGGGTTTAACGCTCTGATGAATCTCATACCGGGTTACAATTCAATAACCTACGGCGGTGTACATCTGATACGCGGGGCGAATACGGATATCAATACTGCTTTAGCCCTTTCCATTATTTCGTTTATTTGCGTGACTTATTGGGGTATCCAGGCTAATAAATTGAACTTTTTCAAGCAATTCGTCAACCCCGGACGATTTATCAAGGGCTGGGGACAAATCTTCACCGGAAAATTTAAATCAGCTTTAGGTAATATTGGATTCGGTTTCCTCGATATATTCGTTGGCATTCTGGAGGCAATCAGTTATTTCATCAGACTCATCAGTTTTACCTTCCGTCTATTCGGCAACATGTTGGGTGGTGAAATATTAGTGCTTGTTCTTTTCTACCTGCTCGCGTTCGGAGGTTTTGGTATTATACCGGGCATCTACGGCTTCGAGATGCTGATCGGGGTGATACAAGCGCTTATTTTCGCCGGTTTAACGCTGGTATTTGCCACCATGGCCGTTACTTCTCATAGTGAGGAAGAACATACGTAATAAATATTTAATATAGATTGAGAATAAAGCTTTGATACCTGAAGGAGGGTAGCTAATGGATGCTTCAACATTTAAATTACTTGCCGCCGGTTTATGCATGGGCTTGGGTGCCATCGGGCCTGGCATCGGAATTGGTTTAGTGGGTTTGGGAGCTTTACAGGCGCTTGGGCGTAACCCGGAAGCGAGGGGTCAAATCATGACCTATATGATTCTAGGAATGGCTATGGCAGAAGCTGTTGCTATTTATGCTCTATTGATAACAATTCTAATTGCCTTTGGCGTAGTAAAGTAAGCTGCCAGTCAGGAGGAATATATGGGACTTGGTATTAGTCTACCAACTCTACTTGCGCAGATTGTTGCCTTTGTCATCCTGCTGGTGATTCTTTACTTCTTTGCTTATAAACCGGTTTTAAAGATGTTGGACGAACGTGCCCGTAAAATCAAAGACAGTATGGATGAAGTACAGAAGGTAAAGGAACAGGCCGCGCAGACTGAGGAAGAGTTCAAGAAGAAAATCGATGCCGCCAGCAAAGAAGGGCAGGAAGTAATATCGAAAGCGATGCGCACCGGTGAAGAAGCCCGCAAGCGAGCGCAGGAAGAAGCTAAAGTGGAAGCTCAGGGTTTGGTGGAAAAGGCGCGCGTAGAAATTCAGCGGGAACGTAATGAAGCCATTGGCGAACTGCGGCAGGAATTCGCCGACCTGACGATTGTGGCAGCGGAAAAAGTTATCGGCAAGTCACTGGATAAAGAAACACACCGTCAGATTATCGATCAGGTTCTCGATGAAAGCTCAAATCTGAAGAAGGAATAAGCGGTTCAGGAAGATAACATGACCAGTAATGTATATGCCCGGCGCTATTCACAGGCAATATTTAGAATGGCGTTGGAAAAGAAAGATATGAACCGATGGCAATCGGATCTCCGCAAGGCTAGTTCTTTAATGAAAGATACCGCTTTGTTCTCGCTAATTGCCAACCCGCAGGTCGAAGTCGATAAGAAATCGAAGACATTAGAGCTGCGGCTGGGCGATGTAAATCCGATGGTGATTAAATTGCTGTTGCTACTTGCAGCAAAGTCGCGGTTAGCTTTAATCGATGATATTGCGGAAGAATATCAGGCATCGGTAGATAACTATCGTGGTATTGAGGGCACAGAAGTCGCTGAGGTCACCACTGCCATTCCGCTGGATGATGACTACCAGCTAAAAGTAGCGGAACGTATTACGGAAATAATCGGCAAGCCGGTATTGTTAAAACCGAAAGTCGATCCGGGTATTATCGGTGGTATCATCATCCGGGTCGGGGATAAATTGATTGACGGCAGTCTCCGTAGCAAACTGGCAGCTCTTAGAAAGGATTTGGGTGGGGTTGCTAAGTAGTTTCTCAGGCAAAAGGGGAGGTACAGTTTAAATGGCAACAAGAGGGCAAGATATCGCTTCGGCGATTAAGCGGGAAATCGATAAATTCGGAACTTCGCTGGCAATGTATGATGTCGGGGTAGTCGCAGAAATCGGCGACGGCATTGCCAGAATTAACGGCCTGGCATCAGCCAAATATAATGAGCTTCTGCAATTCCCGAATGACATTGTCGGCATTGCCATGAACCTTGAGGAAGATAGTGTCTCGGCGATTATTCTGGGTGATTATGCTCCTATTAAAGAAGGCGATGAAGTGCGTTGTACCGGCAGAATTGCCGAAGTGCCTGTCGGGGAAGCTCTCATCGGGCGTGTTATCGACCCGCTGGGACGTCCGCTGGATGGCAAGGGACCGATAAAAACGGATAAAACTCTGCCTCTGGAAAGAATCGCACCTGATGTTACCAAACGTAAGTCAGTAAATACTCCGGTACAAACCGGTATTAAAGCCATCGATAGTCTGATTCCATTGGGCAGAGGACAACGTGAGTTGATTATCGGCGACCGCTCTACCGGAAAAACATCGATCGCGTTGGACACCATCATCAATCAGAAAGGCGGCGACTTGACCTGTATCTATGTCGCTATCGGACAGAAGACGTCTAAAGTTGCCCGTGTCGTGGCCACTCTCGAATCCTATGGAGCGATGGCGCATACCATCGTAGTTGCGGCCAATGCTTCCGATTCCGCGGCTTTGCAGTATTTAGCGCCTTATGCCGGTTGTGCCATGGGTGAAGAATTTATGGAACATGGCAAGGACGCGCTGGTGGTCTATGACGACCTGTCCAAGCATGCCTGGGCTTACCGCCAGATTTCCCTGTTATTACGCCGCCCGCCGGGCCGGGAAGCTTATCCGGGCGATGTTTTTTATCTGCATAGCCGTCTGCTGGAACGCGCGGCCAAATTGAATGATGACGCCGGAGGCGGTTCGCTAACAGCGCTTCCGATTATAGAAACGCAGGCAGGTGACCTGTCGGCTTATATTCCCACTAACGTTATTTCCATTACCGACGGTCAGATGTATATGGAAACCGATTTGTTTAATGCCGGTATCAGACCTGCCTTAAACGTCGGTTTATCGGTGTCTCGTGTTGGCAGTTCCGCCCAGACCAAAGCCATGCGGAAAGTGGCGGGTAGATTGAAGCTAGAACTGGCGCAGTACCGTGAACTGGCAGCCTTCGCGCAGTTCGGCACGGCGGAATTGGACAAAGCTACTCGTGCTCAGTTGGAGCGTGGCCAACGCATGACGGAAATATTGAAACAACCGCTTTATAAACCGGTAGCCATGGAAAAACAGGTTATGATTCTATATGCTGCGATCAACGGCTTGCTGGATGATGTCCCGATAACCAAAATGCGGGAATTTGAAGCCGGTTTCTTTACTTTTATGGGAGCGGGTCATCCGGAAGTAGGCAATTCTATTGCCCGTGAAAAAGATATCAACCAGGCTACCGCCGAGGCGCTCAAAGGCGCCATTAATGAGTTTAAACGCAGCTTCAAGTAATTCATAATGGAGCTTGATAAAAAGCTCCTGTTTGTGATTGATAAAAAATGGCAAACATTCGTTTAATTCGCCGGAGAATCCGTGGTGTACAAAGCACCGCCAAAATCACGCGGGCTATGGAGATGATTGCTACCTCCAAGATGCGTCGTGCCCAGGACGCTGGCGTTGCGGGGCGGCCTTACGACCAGAAAATCCGGCAGGTAATTGCAGACCTGGCCGTCATGAATCAAACCGGTATGGCGCACCCCTTATTGCAACGCCGCGAAGTAAAAAAAATGGCTATCGTCCATGTTTCTCCGGATAGAGGCTTATGCGGCGGTTTAACCGGCAATCTTAACCGGAAGACTGCTGGTTTCATGTTGGGGCAGAAAACTCCGGTAATTCTGGTTACCGTGGGACGTAAAGGAATTGATTTCATGCGCCGCTATGGGCGTGAAATGCGCGCCGAATTCAGCCAACTGGGTGACCGACCCAGTCTGCTCGATACGCTGGCAATATCGCGTGTCATCATCGATGATTACACCAATGGCTATGTCGATGAAGTTTATGTAGTCTATACCCGGTTTATCTCTACTATGGTGCAAACGCCGGTAATGGAAAAATTGCTGCCTATTGAACCGCCGGCAGGTAATCCGACGAAAAGCGGTGATTTTGACTACGAACCGGATTCTGAGGATGTCCTCGGAGCGCTTTTACCGCGGTTCGTCGAAATGGAAATATATCATGCCATTCTAGAATCAATTGCCAGCGAACAATCTGCCAGAATGGTAGCCATGCGTAGTGCAACGGACAATGCGGCAGAGCTGATTCAAGATTTGACTCTGGCGTACAACAAAGCGCGGCAGGAAGCGATTACCACGGAGTTACTTGACATAAGTGGCGGCGCCGCGGCGCTGGCTAAGGTTTAGAGGTTTGAGGGCAAGAGGGAGGTTAACATGGCAAAAGGGAAAATAGTTCAAATCATCAGTACGGTCATTGACGTCGAGTTTCCGCCTGATGAATTACCGAGATTGTTTAATGCTTTACAGATCAATACACCCAATGGCAAGTGGACCCTCGAAGTACAAGACCATATCGGCAATAACTGGGTCAGGTGCCTTTCTCTAGCCCCCACAGAAGGATTAGCACGCGGTATTGAAGTGGTTGATTCCGGTTTACCGATTACCGTACCCGTCGGGCGTGGTTGCCTCGGCAGACTTTTCGATGTCTCCGGAACCGCCATCGATAATGCCGGTGCGGTTAAAGCTACTGCTAACTGGCCGATTCACCGGCCTGCCCCTTCGTTTGAAGAGCAGGAAACAACCCCTCAATTACTGGAAACTGGGCTGAAAGTTATCGATCTGGTGGCACCGTTCTCCAAGGGTGGCAAGGTGGGCGCTTATGGCGGCGCCGGTGTCGGTAAAACGGTGGTCATTCAGGAGCTTATCCGCAACATTGCTACCGAGCATGGTGGCTTCTCCGTATTTGCCGGTGTCGGGGAACGTTCCCGCGAAGGCAATGACCTGTGGAATGAAATGAAAGCCTCCGGCGTTATCGATAAAACAGTCATGGTCTTCGGACAGATGAATGAGCCGCCGGCTGTCCGTTTCCGCATCGGGCTAACTGGTCTGACAATGGCGGAATTCTTCAGAGATGAAGAAGGACAGGACGTGCTGCTGTTCATTGACAATATTTACCGCTATACCCTGGCAGGGATGGAAGTTTCCGCGCTGCTGGGACGTATGCCATCAGCCGTAGGCTACCAGCCAACACTAGCCACGGAAATGGGTGAACTGCAAGAGCGGATCACTTCTACCAAGAAAGGTTCCATCACTTCCTTCCAGGCGATTTATGTGCCGGCGGATGACTATACCGACCCGGGTGTAGTTACCAGTTTCGGCCACCTTGATGCCGTCATTGCGCTGGAACGGTCCATCGCCGAACAAGGTTTGTATCCCGCTGTTGACCCGCTGACCTCCACCTCCCGCGTCCTTGACCCAGCCATTGTCGGGCAGGACCATTATAACGTGGCTCTACAGGTACAGCGCGTCCTGCAGCGTTATAAAGACTTACAGGATGTCATTGCTATTCTCGGTATTGAAGAACTAAGTGAGGAAGACAAACTGATTGTCGCCAGAGCACGCAAGATACAGAGATTCCTGTCGCAACCGATGTTCGTGGCGGAAGCTTACACTGGTCGCAGCGGTAGGTATGTGGCCCGAGAAGAGACCGTCCGCGGTTTTAAAGAGATACTGGAAGGCAAACACGACGCTTTGCCGGAACAGGCCTTCTTTATGCAGGGCACGATCGATGATGTGGTCGCAGAAGCTGAGAGGATGGGAGCACAGGTATAATGGGTATCCGCGTTGATATTGTCACCGCCGAACGGTTGGTTTTCTCTGACGAAGCCGACATTGTTATTGTGCCGGGGGTTGATGGTGAAATGGGCATCCTGCCGCATCATGAACCGATAATGACAATGATTAAACCGGGAGAAGTGCTGGTCAAAAAAGGCACTGAGGAATACTCCCTGGCGGTCTCCGGCGGATTTCTGGAAGTGAAACCCGACCATATCACCATTCTGGCCGATGCCGCGGAGCGTGCCGATGAGATTGATATTGCCCGTGCCGAGGCAGCCAAACGGCGTGCTGAAGAGAGTCTGACCGGTAGAACGGCTACCGAAATCAGTAACGCCAATGCTGAAGCGGCTTTACGCCGCGCCCTGACCCGTCTTAAAGTAGCGGAGAAGCGGCGCCAGCGCCGACCGAAAATTTAACCTCACTAAGATTTAAAAATAGTAGTCTGCGCAGCCTGTAAATTTTACTGTCGAGGTTCTAATTGTCTAAGCCCGAGAAGCCCTTTTTTTATGGTTGGAAAATCGTCATCGCCATGTTTTGGATAAACACTCTTTTGTTCGGAGCGGCTTACGTATTCGGCGTTTTTTTTAAGTCGCTGGAAGCCGATTTTCACATGACACGCGCTACTACCTCGTCCATCGTCTCGGTCTATTGGGTGATAACGGCGGGAGTAGCCGTAGTTGGCGGTTGGGCTTTCGAACGTTTTGGACCGAGATTAGTCTTGATCATGGCGTTCATTACCGGTTTGAGTCTGGTGCTGGCGGGCCAGGTTCATGAGATTTGGCAGTTATTCATCACCTACAGCTTGTTGCTGGGATTGGGCACCGGGGCTTTATACGTTGTCTGTATGCCGCTGTTATTCAAGTGGTTCGAACAGAAAAGGGGACTGGCATCAGGTATTGCGTTGGCAGGGAGTTCTTTCGGTCAGGTTATTTTAGCGCCTCTGGCTGCTTTCATTATCTTGAAATCAGACTGGCGAATTGGCTTTCTGGTTTTGGGCTTCATTGCCTGGCTGGCGATACCTTTATCACTCATATTAAAAAGAGACCCCAGGGAAATGGGTCTTTTGCCTGATGGCCTTCAATCGGACGCTGGAGTAATACCCGAAATAAAACCAACCCCTTATTCCAATAAGTTCTCTATTAAGGCAGTGTTAAAAACCAGGAGCTTTTGGCTGATTAACGTTCTACATTTTATGTTTGGTGTCTGCGCCCTGATGGTGGCAACCCATATTGTCCCCCATATTATCGATATCGGTTTCTCGGCAGAACAGGGCGCTTCGGTTATCAGCATCATCGGTATGCTGAGTGTCGCCGGTTTTCTATTAGGCGGAGCTGTCACCGATAGATTCGGCGCGAAAAGGACGGTTATCTTATTCTCGCTGGGTACGGCAATAATTACGGCATGGCTAACCCATATCACGGGCTTGTGGCAGATATATTTATTTGCAGCGTTATACGGGCTGGCCAGCGGCGGAATAACGCCGTCACTGGCTACCTTTTTCGGTCAGACATTCGGTATGACCAATCTCGGCAAAATATTAGGTCTGATTGAGATCAGTTGGGCGGTTGGCGCGGCTACCGGTCCTTTCATCGGCGGCGTATTATTCGATGTAAACGGTAACTACATCATCGCTTTCTGGGTGGCGGCTATTGCCATGATCATTGTGGCGCTGATGGCGTCTCTGGTCAGGCGGGAAGTCCAACCCTTATCAGATGGCAATTAAAACAGGATTGCAGTAATACAGAACTTTATGTTGTGTCCTTATATTGCTGCATTGTTTTTTCTCTTTAATCCCACCCATTTCTCAACCTTTGGCGCCTGATATTTGGTTATTTCCCCAAGTAATTTCTCGGGATCATCTTCAACTAATATCATATCCCGATGCTCTTGTTTAATAAACATTTCAGCTACAGCATAATCCAAAAACTTTAATAAGTGATTATAATATCCGCATACATTCAAGATACCGCATGGTTTTTTATGCAAGCCGAGTTGTGTCCATGTTAGCAACTCAAATACTTCATCCAGTGTACCCAGACCTCCCGGAAGTGCAATAAATCCATCAGACAAATCGAACATCATTTGCTTTCTTTCATGCATCGAATGGACTATGTGTAATTCAGTCAAACCATTATGTGAGACTTTATCAGCGAATGATTTCGGTATGATACCAATAACCTCTCCTCCGCAACCAAGGATGGTATCCGCCACTTCCGCCATAAGCCCCACATTTGAGCCACCGTAAACCATCTCAATCTTATTTTTAGCTAAAAGGAGTCCAATCGCTCTGGCTGCCTGGATATATTCCGGTTTCGCGCCCGGACTGGAGCCACAATTAATACAAATTCTCTTAATTTTCATTTTATCCATCTGTAAAATAATATGACTGATAAATGCATATTTTGATTATATTCAATAGTATATCATGAGGTTTACTGGAAGAATTAGTTAAAGGAATCAAGTAGCAATAATGGATACCAGCCTTCGCTGGTATGGATAATCGAGGATTCGGTGTTGAATTCAAAATTAAAAATAGTCGTCTCTGCTTGACAACTATATCGCAAAGTGATATAGTGCATTGTGATATAGAGGAGCGCAGAGAAATGATGAATCTTGAGGAAGCACGAAAACGTTATCTACCGATGAGCGAGACCATGTTTTATATTCTGCTCTCATTAAAGCAGGAAAGACATGGTTATGCCATCATACAACATGTGAAAGAACTGACTGATGCCCGTATTGTGTTGGGTGCAGGCACTGTTTATTCCAGCCTCGGTAAACTCGAGGGCGACGGTTTGATTAGGTCGGTTAGGGAAGAAGACCGTCGGAAAATCTATATTATCACACCGTTGGGGCGAGGTATCCTGCGTGAAGAAGCGTCGCGCATCGTGGAATTACATCGTAATTCGGAGGGACTTTTATGAATGATAAAAAAGTAATATGGTTTTCCGCTTTCCGGTATATAGTGCCGGCCGACTATGAAAAAATGCTCGAAAAGATGGCTGCAGAAGGTTGGCATACCGGTCATTTTCGGCAGTGGAGCTCGATATGTATGACTTTAACGCGAGGCGAGCCCAAGAAATACCGCTTCGTTTATGACCCTCAGGTCTCGCCACGCAAGGATTATATTTCAACCTATGAACAATTCGGTTGGAAATACTTGAGTCGGATGGCTAGCGCTCATTTCTGGCGTATGGAATATTCGGGTGAACGTCCGGAGGCATTTAGCGACAAAGGCAGTGTTGTCGAACGTAACAAGCGCACCTTATCGGCCGCTTCGGTTTCCTTTTTTCTTTTTTTAGCAGCTGACCTGTTTTTTGCTGGAATGCTGATATTTTCCCCGAATTTATTGTCTAAAGGTGATAGGACGCAAATAATACTGGTTGAGATATTTTTCTGTATCATTACGGTATTGCTTGGTGTTGTGTTACTGGTTCTCCGGAAAAATCAAAAACGTTGAAACCAACTGATCTGTTGCAAAAGGTGAAGGTAATTATCACCTGAATAAAAACACTCCCCTTTATAATATAAAGGGGAGTGTTTAATCTTCGTTTCTATATTGCTATTGTCCAAGAGACATTCCATCACTGAAATCACGATTAAGATGTTCTCATTCATGGAACAGTGGTGGTGTTATTCAATTGTAAAAACATAGTCTCTGACAGGATTGTTTTAGACTATTTCAAGGGTAGCTCTGGTGCCTTTCTTGGCGGCCTTTACCCTAATGAGAGTCCGCATGGCTTCGGCGATGCGTCCCTGCTTGCCAATCACTCTGCCCTTGTCCTCGTCGGCGACTTTAAGCTTCAGGATAATTCCCTGCTCATCCTGTTCTTCGGTCACCACGACGGCATCCGGTGCATTGACGATGGATTTGGCAATGTACTCTACCAGGTCCTTCATGTTTTACTCCTTGACGGTCTTGAACTTTTCCATGATACCTAACTTGGTGAGCAGTCTGGCAACAGTAGCAGTCGGTTGGGCTCCCTGTCTCAACCATTTAAGGGCTTCTTCTTCCTTGATGACGACTGTTTCCGGCTCAGTTTTAGGATCATAGTGTCCAATGACACTGATGAAAGCGCCATCGCGCGGCGCTCGACTATCCGTTACAACTACCCGATAGCTTGGTTTTTTGGTGGCTCCAGTTCTTCGTAATCTTAACTTAACCATAGTGAAAGTATTATGCCGTAATTGATAGCAGGTTGTCAAGATGGGCTTCAATCGCTATAATCTGTGTGTGAGATTAAATCATTTGCACGAATGGAATTTAACGATTTACGAGTCCAGAGAGTTACAAAACCGGCTCGCTCCGGAAGTTTCCCGGGTCGGTAGTGTCACCGAGCCTCGCTATATCGCCGGAGTTGATGTGTCTATCCGTAAATCCAGGGGGACTGGCACTGCCGCAGCGGTGGTTCTGGAATACCCTGAATTAAATATAGTAGAAACCAAAGTGGTCAAAGGCGAAATCAATTTCCCTTACGTCCCCGGTTTGCTGTCTTTCCGGGAGGCGCCGCTGATATTACAATGTTGTGCGCAATTGGAACATACTCCCGACCTTATCATGGTGGACGGGCAGGGAATTGCCCATCCCCGCCGTTTGGGCATTGCTGCGCACCTTGGGCTTTTCTTCGATACCCCGACCATCGGTTGTGCCAAGTCGCGGCTTTGCGGTGAGTATAAGACACCCGGCATTGAACCGGGTAATATCGAAGAATTGGTAGATAACGGCGAAACCATCGGCGCGGTAATACGTACCAGACAAAATACCAAACCGGTTTTTATATCAATAGGCAACCAGATATCGCTGGAGGATGCGATTTACTGGGTAATGTGTTGTTGTCGAGGTTACCGTTTACCTGAGCCCATCAGGTTTGCCCATCTGGCAGCCGGAGGTAATTTAACAACTAAAGTAAAGGTATAATGTTAAATAGTGAATTTGAATAAGAGTTGAATTCTCCCTTAATCCTTCCCGTGGGGGTACACGGGACATTGTCCTTAAAAAGGAGGGAGACCTCTCTCCTTCCTAAGGAGAGAATGAGAGAGAATTCTCGAGATTATATAGAAAATGTGAAAAATATTCTTTATTACAATGGTAACCTGAAAAAATATTCTCAAAATCTTAGATGCAAACCAACAGATGCAGAAAGAAAGCTTTGGTCTAAAATACGATTAAGACAACTGAATGGTTATCAGTTTTATAGACAGAGGATAATCGGAAAATACATTGTAGATTTCTGTTCACCAGCGTTAAAAATGGTTATCGAAGTGGATGGTAGCCAGCACTATACTGATAAAGGAAGCGCAACAGACAAAATAAGAGATAGCTATTTACGGAATCACGGTTTCAAAGTGCTAAGATACAACGATTATGAAGTTTTAACTAACATTGAGGGAGTCGTTGAAAATATTCTGATGAATTTGAGCGTTCGTTAATTCTCCCTTAATCCCTCCTTAAAAAGGATGGAGAGTATAAATAATTAACCATATTGCGAGGGGAAAATAAATGCAAGAACTAAAAGACAAACTCGAAGAATTAAGAATGCGCATATCCGCTCTTCTGGAGCGTCTTTGACATCGCCAGCCGCGAGCAAGAAATTATCGAGCTGGAGAAAAAATCCGTTGCGCCAGATTTCTGGTCGGACCAAAATCAGGCACGTAGTGTGATGCGCCGTTTGGCAGAACAGAAAAGAATGGTAGAACAATGGCGTAGTCTTGAAAAAAAGACTTCCGATATCGCTGAATTAATAAATCTGGCGACGGAAGAAGCTGACACCTCTTTTACCGAAGAAATCCGCAACGATATCGCGAACATCACGGAACAGTTGGACAAACTCGAATTGGAGCTCGCTTTCAGCGGCGAGTATGATTCTCGAAACGCGATTCTGGAGATTCATGCCGGAGCCGGTGGCACGGAGTCCCAGGACTGGGCGGAGATGTTGCTGCGGATGTATCTGCGTTGGGCAGAACGGAATGGCTACAAGGCCGAAATACTGGATGAATCACGCGGGGAAGAAGTGGGTATTAAAAACGTTACCGTCGGTATTACCGGGGAGTATGCCTACGGCTATCTGAAATCAGAACACGGTGTGCACCGCCTGGTACGGCTTTCGCCATTTGATTCCGACCACGCTAGGCATACATCTTTTGTGTTAGCGGAGGTGATGCCTGAAGCGGAAGAAAACGTCGATGTAAAAATTGCGCCGGAAGATCTGAAAATAGATACCTTCCGCAGCAGCGGGGCGGGCGGACAGAACGTGCAGAAAGTCAGCAGTGCCGTCCGCATCACCCATTTGCCGACCGGTATTGTAGTCACCTGTCAAACCGAACGCAGTCAGCTACAGAACAAAGCGATTGCTATGAAAATCCTGTACTCCAGAATTCTGGAAAAGGAACTTGAGAAACAGGCTGAAGAACGTGCTAAACTGAAAGGGAAGCGGATTGAAGCCGGTTGGGGCAACCAGATCAGGAGTTATGTACTGCATCCTTATAAAATGGTTAAAGATCACCGGACAGAATACGAGACCAGTAATACGGAAGCTGTGCTTAATGGAGAATTGGATGGTTTTATTACCGCTTATCTGAGGTCGCTTGTGGGGAGGCAAGATGTTTAAAAAGATTTTGCTGTTGGCGATGGTTTTAATTTTAGGGCTATTGACCGTGGCTCCGGTGCAGGCTGCTGGTAATATAAAAGTGTTAAGCACCAGTGCTGAAGTGAGTTTCCCCCAATCTATCACTTTTAAAATATCAGCCCAGGACGATGTTAATATCCAGGAAGTACGCTTACAATATTCCATACAGATGGCGAGTTTTGCCCAGGTAGTCAACGAAGCGTTCGTCCAGATCCAGCCATCAACCAAAGTGGATACTCAGTGGCAATGGGACCTGACGAAAATCGGGGGCTTACCGCCGGGCACAGTTATTACGTACCAGTGGTTGTTAAAAGATGATGGCGGGAATACTTTCCAGACTCCATCCACCAAGGTAAAATTCGATGATGGGCGTTATTGATGGAATACACTGACACAGGATAAAGTTACTCTCTTTTGGTACAATGGTGACCAGTTTTTCGGTCAGGAATTGATGCAAGCCACACAGGACGCTTTAACCCGACTTTCCGGGAGCACCGGAGCGACTATTAAAGACCCTATCCGGTTATATATTTATGCCAATGCTGCCGATTTACAAGGTTCGATGATTTTCGCGCAGGATTGGAGCGGGGTGTGGCTTTCCCCCCCTATGGGTGTATCGCGATTGGTATCTCTGCATCGAATATCGATTGGGGAAAAAGTGCGATTGCCCATGAACTGACGCATCTTATCATCCATCAGATGACAATGAACCCGTATAATGACCTCCCTACGTGGCTGGATGAGGGTCTGGCAATGTACAATCAGGGGCCGCTGGACAGCACCTTTACTGACAGTCTGAATCAGGCGATCAGCCAGAAAAAGCTGCTTTCTGTGCGTACTCTTTGCAGCCCGTTCTCTGCCTACGCGACGACATCCTATGTCTCTTATGCGGAAAGTTACTACATTGTTGATTACCTTATTACCACCTACGGGAAAGACAAGATGTTTGCCCTGCTGGATGCCTTCAAACAGGGCAGCACTTATGACGGGGCTTTGCAGAAAGTCTACGGTTTCGATATGGATGGCCTGAATACTATCTGGCAGGCAATACTGAAAAAATAGCTAAATACTAAACAAAATTTTATAATCAATACTAAACACCAAACAACGTACAATAATCGAAATAATAGAATACTTATCATCCTCAGTGAAACGAAGGGTCTCCTTCTCTACTGAATAGATTTGTTTTATTACGGATGTGATAAAAACTTATTAGTTTATTCAATAGAAACGGAGATTTTACAGAATACTATCTACATAATGCGTTCTTTTTGTCTCTGACTTTTTACAACATTGCGCCGGTACAAGAGAAACAGGGCAACCCATACAAGCGCAATCAGACAACAAAAGCTCGTAAAGAGATAAGTCTTTGGCTGGGTATCCATGCGAGTCAGGAAAAACCATGCGCTGAATCCAAGAAGTATAACAATGACATCATCAATCAGTGATGAAAGCCCCACGCCTTCAATGAAACTCGATATACGCAGGCGAATAGCGCCGGCGGCAACGGACGGCACTTGCAGTAATCCCGGAGTTATTCTCACTAGAGCCACCATTATTGTCGGATGGTTATTCAATCTTGTTTTAAATTTTTCGATAGCCTGCATTGTCCGGGAAGAACGTTTTTCCAGCCAGTCCAGGAACCTTCCGCCTAGCCCGCGGGCGGCAAGGTACAAAGCATTCGCTCCGAGTTCTCGGCCCAGAAGTAGTACGAGTAATATCAGTAACGATTGAGATGATAACGGACCGTATTGATAACTGATAAAGAACAGGAGAATTTCCAGAGCAAAAAATAACGGAAACCCTATTTCATTCACGGCTGCTAACCCAAAAATCACCAGGAGAAATCCAGGGTGGCTGAAGCTAATGCCCGAAGTGATATAGGTTAAAAATGACTTAATCCCTTCCAATGTGTTTTCCCATAATAACAAACCGTTCCCTGACAAGACATCCGAAGCTTTTTAGGAACAGATAATTCACTTACGAAGTTTCTGAAAATGAAAAGGTATCAACTATATAGCCAATTTACGAAAGTTTTACTGCAAATAAGATATCAGCAGTTTCATTCAAATCAAATTAGAAGAACCTGCGCGTGATCCAATTCAATATTTCTACATTAATTTTACTGTGCATTTTGACTGTGTCAAGAGGGAATTGAGAGATAAACGGGAGAATATTTTTTCTTTACAATATCGATAATTCGATTTAGAATGTACTGAATATGACAAACGGCAAGGAACTACTCAAAGAATCCTTCACGATTCATGATTTGCCGGTTGCTGAACGACCGCGTGAAAGACTGCAAAAATTCGGGTCGGAAGCATTATCGGCGCAGGAACTGCTGGCGGTCATTCTGGGACGGGGTATCGCCGGCGAATCGGTGACGGTTACCGCGCAGCGACTTCTCAGCCAGTTCGGCGGATTAAAAGGGCTGGCGCAGGCGTCAGTAGAAGAATTAGGGAAAGTCCGGGGTATCGGACCGGCCAAAGGCTGCCAGATCAAAGCTGCTTTTGAACTGGCGAACCGTTTAGAGGGTTACCCATCGGCAGATAAAAAGCAGGTTATTAAAAATCCGGTCGATGTCGCGGCTTTGGTCAAGAATAAGCTTGCCGGCAAAAAGAAGGAGCATTTTGTCACTATTTTATTAGATACCCGCGCTCAGGTTATCAAATACTGCGAGATATCAATCGGCAGTCTGGATGCCAGTATTGTTCATCCTCGGGAAGTTTTTAAAGAAGCTATTACGGCCAGCGCGGCATCGATGATTCTCGTGCATAATCACCCTTCGGGGGATACCACACCTTAGACAGATGACATCGGTCTGACGAAAAGGCTGGTAGAAGCCGGGCAAATCATCGGGATTGAAGTCCTCGATCATATCATCATCGGGGATAATGATCACCTTAGCATGAAAGCCAAGGGGCTGTTTTAACTTCTCCTGCAGATCCGTCGTTTTATCGTTTTATGAAAAGATATAGTTATATTGTATGTAGCAATCAAGAGTGAATATTCAGATTTTAATATTCAGTATCTGGGTTGTCGTTTTAATAACAGCCGGTAAAATACCGGATGCCAATCGACGGAAGGGATTTCCGGAGCCACTATGCATACAATCAGGGATTTACATAAATCGGGGTGCTGGTAAATGTCACCGTAAAAGAAGCAGCGGCGATCGGCGCCGATTGTGCGGCATCCAGAACTAAATTAAAGGTGGCCGGCTGTCCGGCTAATACCGTTTGTGAATCAGTATCGACTTTAAGATTTACTCCGGCAGGAGCGCCTTGTAAAGCGGCCGTTACCGTAGCATCGGTATTCCCGAAGTTTTTAACGTAAACCGTTTTAGTGGTTTCTCCGCCAACAGGTAAGTCGCTCCAGATTATTTTTGTAATCTCAAAATTGCATCCGGAATCCAGATAGACTTTTATATCATCAGTCGCCGCCACTATGTTCACCTGACCCTGCTTGGTGATGACTGTTGCAGCATAAACACCGCCGGCAAAGACTACCAGTGCAATCACGATGATTAGCGGAACAAAGAAAATTTTCCTTTTCAGTAACCTCTTCATATCTTCCCCTTATCTCAATCGCATCGAAGTTGTTATATGGGACGGCAATGCAATCTGGCAATATTTAAACTGCAACCTTATTATCCTATCAAGAGCTATTTATTACAGTATGTCTTTAGTACTAAATTGCATAGTACTTTATATCAATACCAGAGGATACAATACGTTGATTGAATCATTTAAAAACGATTAGCAGGTCAAAACTTGGACTGGAAGAGAAAAAGTGTTTCGTGGTGAATGTGAATTGCGCAGTGACTTAGTTCCCCTAGGCGTTTCTCGACAACTTTGGGACAAAGTGAACTAATAGACTATAACCCTTGAATTATTCAATGTGGATTAATTGTGAAATCGGTAAATTAGTCTATTGAAGTAAACATTCTTCCAAAGAGGCTGAAACTGATTAGCTTCTAATTTCTGGCCGACAGAATGACCGTGGCTTTGCCGGAAGTGGTAATTTCACCCTTGCCGTTCTCCAGCCATATCTTGCAATCTAAAAAATGCTGATTATCTTCTATATATTTCTTCGTGACTTTGCCTTTGCAGCGCCAGGTTTCGCCGGCCAACGGTTCGGTCATGGTTTTCATGTGTCTGGGATAATCCATCGCTCCGTACTGGCAGGAGAATTTCTTTAAGGTGCCTTGTTCTCCCATCCAATCGGTCATTAATTGAATCAGCCATTGTCTTTTCAAAGCGCCGTGAACGATGATTTGCCCGGTGCCTGTGGTCGCGGCGTAAGTGTTATCATAATGCACCGGATTAAAATCACCGGAAGCTCCAGCCCATTTAACCAGCATCTGCGTCGTCGCGATTTTGACGAGCGGTGTAATCTCGACCCCGATCTCGATATCTTCCCAGTAAAGCTGTTCAGCCATTGGCCGGCTCCTTAGGTGGGGGAGCGGCGGACTGGTGAATATACATGGCCTGTTGGGTGGCGACGAGTGCGCCGGTCCGATTATGATAGGTGGTTTCCAGAAAAGAGAAGACGACGCTACCGGTATCGGTGGTCCTGCTTCTCAAGTTACGTAATGTGGTCGTAGCATTGAGGGTGTCTCCGGCGTGCACCGGCAGAAAAAATTCCCATCCCATGCCGCCATCGAGGACGGAGGATTTGGGATATCCCGCCTGTTCCAATGCGGATACAAGTTCGGGTGGGATATCGATGGCGAGAGCGTTGCCTCTGGCCTGTTTTATCGGCCAGCCGAAGAAACCCGGCGGAGCGATAATTGACCCGTACCTCGATTTCCCGGCGTATTCTTCATCACGATATAACGGATTTGGGTCATCCACGGCCTCCGCAAACCGGTGGATAGCCCCCTTTTCCACTTCATATATCCTGACACTGCCGGTGGTGCCGATCAGTTTTTTAATTTCTTCGGGTAACATTAAGATAATTCTCCGTAGTATATAATCGCCATTCTACTTTTAGTAGACTACGGCTGTCAAATTAAAATAACTAACAGCGGTCAGCCATCAGCTTTCAGCTATCAGAATTGTCGAGGGTGAATCAAGCAATGAAGGGTTCCATACCGGCGAAGGCCGGTATCCGATGAATTCTTCCTGCTTCATAAGTAGGGATTAAAAGAAAATAGCGTAAGTAAATATAATCGAACCATTACACTTGACAGCATACACGAAAGCGTGTAAGAGAAGCGGGGGATATTGAATAACTGCTTTAAAGAATGGGTGACAGAAAAACAGGTCACGGAAATGTGGCAGAAGATATTGCACACCGGATACAAATTAAAAACGGAATCCGGACAGAGTTTAAATGTGATTTATCCGGGGAAAGTCAGTGATACGCCGGGGTCGGATTTTCAGGATGCGGTTATAACCATTGGTGGGCAGACCGTCAAGGGCAACATTGAGGTCCATGTCAAATCAGGGGATTGGCGCACACACGGTCACCATCGTAATCCGGCGTATAATAACGTGGTTTTACATGTCGTAATGTGGCATGAAGGCCGGAATGACATCGAATTACAAAATGGAACGGCGATTCCTACGGTGAGTATCGGGGATCATCTGAACAATAATCCCGTTTCAGACATATCTGGCGTTGTCCCTTGTTCCGGGATAGCTGCCAGAACAGGGGAAAGGCTTCTGGAAATCCTGGATAAAATGGGGATAGAACGTTTTTCTGAAAAAGTGGCTCAATTTCAGACCGAACTGGAAAATAAGGAAGCAGGCCAGCGCTTGTATTCCGGCATCATGCGGGCGCTGGGATATTCCAGCAACAAAGATGCTTTTCAAGAACTGGCAAAACGAATGCCACTCTCAATTTTAGAATCGCTTCCCTCGGACAACAGTAGTAATGCAGCGCGTTTACTATGGCGGCAGGCTTTGCTGTTGGGTACGGCAGGATTGTTGCCAAACCAAAGGTCAGTTGATTTACGAGAGGTTTCAGATAGCACTTATGTAAATGAGCTGGAGGGATTGTGGCAAACTGCGAAATACGGAGACGTCATGTCGGTGAAAGACTGGCAGACATTTCACGTGAGACCGGGCAATTCGCCTTTGCGGCGTATGGCCGGGATGAGTCTGCTGTTACAGCGTTATCAGGAGACGGGCTTGCTTAACGGACTGGTTCGGTTGGTCGAGGAAGTGACTCCGGAGAAGAGTCATAGTCAATTAGAAATTGCCCTGATGGTGAGAGGGGATGATTATTGGACAAGTCACTTTGATTTTTTTAAGCGATGCGCTGGGCTGAGTCCGTGGCTCATCGGACCGGATAGGGCGGCGGATATTGTCATTAACGTGCTTTTACCATCCACGCGTGCCTGGAGTAAGAAAAACGGTTGGGAGGAATTGGCCGAAAAAGCCGAGGCGCTATTCCAGTCTTATCCGGCGCTGGCGACCAATACCATCGAGCGGCACATGAGAACGCAGTTCGGGTTGAAAGGCGCGCAGGTCAATTCAGCGCGGCGTCAGCAAGGATTGCTGCACCTGTATAAAAACCGGTGTACACAGGGTAGATGTGGGGAGTGTGGGGTGGTCGGATGAAAGCTGTCATACATCAGCTAAAGCTGAGTACCTTCGGGCTAATGGCGGTCATCTTTCGGAATTACAAAATAGCAGTCTGTCTTTGCGAGGAGTCTTAGCGACGAAGCAATCTTGGGCGGAATGAAAATCATAACCGATGTGTATCTTTGACAGCCCTTAAGGTAAATTTTGTTTAATGCTATTGGGGTGATTTATTTAATGGTTTCAGATTGCCGCGACCTTCTACCGAAGGTCTCGCAATGACAATTAGGGACTGGATTCCGGCTTTCGCCGGAATGGATATAAGGGAGGATTGTCTTTCTGAAGATACAAAGTACCTGAAGAACAAGGTACTCGAACGAAATAGAGAGTATCTCTCGCTCTAATCAACAGACAGGGAGACCCTTCGTCCTTCGTCAAAGTACTCAGGGCGTCCATTCTGGGCTTGATCCAGAATCCATGGACATCGTACATTCACTCCGTTCAGTACCTACGGGCTTTCGCCAGCAGGGACGATAGCGGGGAGTGTCCAATCTGCCTTTTAATTTCCATCGCGAGGATCGTAGAGATGTGGCGATCTCCCGGAGAATGCAATAATGACAATGTGTGGTTGACATTGCGATGTCAGATACATTCGTCGCTTAAGGCGGACTCAGCATGACATTGCAATGTCATATTGCCATGCCCCGATTCCATCTGATCTCGCAATGATAAGTGATATAGTTTATTTGTTACTTAACTACGATATTCACCAGTTTGCCGGGCACGTAGATGACATTGACTATGGTTTTACCCTCGAGGTGAGGTTTAATCTTATCGCTATCCTGAGCTGTCTTTTTAGCTTCTTCTTCCGTAATCGAGGCGCTGACAGTGATACGGTCACGGAGTTTGCCATTGACCTGTGCCACCAACGTGATCTCATCTTCTTTAGCCAGCGCTTCATCCCATTTTGGCCAGTTCTGATTGTGGACGCTTTCTTTATGCCCTAGTCGGTGCCAGAGCTCTTCGGACAGATGCGGCGCGGTGGGCGCCAGCATAATCACCAGTTTTTCGATGCTGTCCTGCCAGACTGCTTTAGTAACTAAAGTAGATTCCCTGACTTTATTGAGGTAGTTGGTATATTCCATCAGCCCGGCAATCATCGTATTCAGACGCAGACGGTCCATGTCGCCGCTAATCTTTTTAATGGTCTGGTGCGTCATTCGCTCCAGTTCTTTGATGGCTTCGACGTCATTCCCTTTCGGCTGATAATCTTCCAGCGCCAGGTTCCAGACGCGTTTCAGCCAGCGGCTGACACCGCTGATGCCGGTATCGAACCACTCGCCCCCCTGTTCCCAAGGGCCGATAAACATCATGTAAGCGCGTACGGTGTCGGCGCCCAGTTCATTGACATAGGCATCGGGGTTGACGACATTGCCTTTCGATTTACTCATTTTCTGATGGTCGGCAATAATAATCCCCTGATTAAAAAGCTTATTGAACGGCTCACCGAAATCGATGAGCCCCATATCCCGGATGGCTTTGGTGAAGAAACGTGCGTAGAGCAGATGCATCACGGCGTGCTCCGCGCCGCCGGTATAAATATCCACCGGCATCCAGTATTTTATTTGCCTGTGGTCGAACGGCGCCTGGCTGTCGTGCGGACTGCAATAGCGCAGGAAATACCAGCAGGAGCACAAGAAACCGTCGATGGTATCCGTCTCGCGTTTAGCGGGGCCGCCGCATTTCGGACAGGTGGTGTTCACGAATTTCTCATTGTACTTCAGCGGTGATTCTCCGGTCGGACGAAATTCCGCTTCCTCCGGTAACAAGACCGGCAAATCTTTCTCCGGTACGGGCACAATACCGTCCTTGGGACAATGAATCATGGGGATGGGTGCACCCCAGTACCGCTGGCGGGAAATCAGCCAATCGCGCATGCGATAGCTGATAGTACCTTTACCCCATACTTTCTTTTCCAGAAACGCAGTGACGGCTTTGATACCTTCGCGGTTGTTCAGACCGTTGAATTGGCCGGAATTGATCATCGTGCCGTCTTCAATGTAGGCCGCTTGCAGTTCTTTGCCTTTCCACTCCGGACCGGCAATAACGACTTTAATCGGGATTCCATACTTTTTAGCGAAAGCAAAATCGCGCTCATCGTGGGCGGGCACAGCCATGACCGCGCCGGTACCATAGCTGGCTAAAACATAATCGGCGATCCAGACGGGGACTTTATCCCCGGTCAACCGGTTAGTGACATAAGCGCCGGTAAAAACGCCGTCCTTTTCCTTTTCGGTGGAGAGGCGCTCGATATCGGTGAAGCGTCGGGTCCGGGCGACGTAGGCCTCGACCTCTGCTTTTTTGTCAGAGGTGGTGATTTTCGCCACCAGCGGATGCTCCGGTGCTAATACCATGAAAGTCACGCCGAAGACCGTATCCGGACGGGTGGTAAATACCTTGATTTCCTTCTCCGCGACGCCGTGGTGATTCAACTCGAAATTAATCTCAGTGCCGTAATTCTTACCGACCCAGTTCCGTTGCATGATTTGAATCCGCTCCGGCCAATCGATGTTCTTATGTTCCATCAGTTCATCGGCATATTGGGTGATGCGGAAAAGCCATTGCTCCAGGTCGCGTTTGACGACCGGACTTTCGCAACGCCAGCACAGCCCGTTTTCCACCTGTTCGTTGGCCAGCACCACCTGGCATTTTGGGCACCAGTTGACGGGCGACTTGCTACGGTAAGCCAGTCCGTGTTCGTAAAGCTTGACGAAAAACCATTGCGTCCATTTGTAATATTCCGGCTCACAGGTGATGACCTCGCGACTCCAATCGTACATCGAGCCCATAGTCTTGAGCTGGCGGCGCATGTTGTCGATGTTCTGCATTGTCCATTTGTAGGGGTGAATGCCGCGCTTGATGGCGGCGTTTTCCGCCGGCAGTCCGAAGGAATCGAAGCCGATGGGGTGCAGGACGTTAAAACCCTGTAAACGCTTAAATCTGGCGTAAACATCGGAGGGAGCCATGGCGTACCAGTGCCCGATGTGTAAATCGCCGGAGGTATAAGGGAACATGGTCAGTGCATACCACTTTGGTTTGGTGGAATCCTCTTTTACTTCGTAGAGCTTTTCATCTTCCCATATTTTCTGCCATTTCTTTTCGATTTCTGTGGGATTATATTCATCTATCATGTTCAGTTCCTTTGTTTTAGCATTCAGCTGTCAGTTTTCAGCTTTCTTCTTATAGCTGTTGGCTGAAGGCTGATTGCTGTTAGCTTTTTCTTAACAAAAAAGCCGTCCCGTGGGACGGCCTCTGGTTAGCAAGAGACGAACCCACTCAGTTGCCTAAGTATGTAAGGGTAAGTGTGAGGGCAAATCTGTTAATCATCACACGTAAAATAACATAATCAATTGAATGTTGTCAATAAACGGGATAAGTCTCGGCCGTCAGTTTTCAGCAATCAGTAATAAGAGAGGTGTTTGTTAAAATAGAACCTGACAATCAAGGCCGATCTCATTGCATTTAGCGGCCATTTCCCGGGCTGTTTTATGGAAGTAATCGTCGGTTAGCGCATATTCCAGTTTATTATTTTTGTAAATACTGACGGCGTTATTGTAATTCATCCGGTCAACCAAGACGTAATCCACCTTTCCCTTGAGCAGGTCTATGAGACTTTCCGCTCCGGGCAGAATCGGAGCAATCATGGCATAAGTTTTTATCCCGGCTTGATGCAATACGGCCAGAGCGTCGATTCTGGCTTTAATAGGCGGCGCATTCGGCTCAAATAGCCGTCTGATGCTATCGTCTGCTGTGGTGATTGAGAAACCGACAGAGAATTCAGGAGATGCTTTGATGATGTCTATGTCCCGCAGCACCAGGGGGGAACGGGTTTGAATTATCGCCGGCCAGTGATAGTGAGCTAAAAGCTCCAGGCATTTCCAGGTTAACAGGTATTTTGCTTCCAGCGGCTGGTATGGATCGCAGACCCCACTGACCCAGACCTCCCCCATTTTTTTCTTGAATATCTCTTTCTGCTGTAATTCGGCCGCATTCATCTTCACATCTACAAACTCACCCCATGGTTCCAGATGTCCGGTGAACCTTTTCATGAAACGGGCATAACAATAGGAACACCCGTGTTGGCAGCCAATGTACGGATTGATGACATAATCGCGGATTTTTGATGCTGATAGAATTGTCTTTGCCTGTACTTCCCAGATGATCATAGTTTTTTCCCTGAGCTAATAAAATATTATCGTTATTCTAACCGTAATTTCTTTAAAAAGAAACATAAATCCGAAAATACCGAGAAAAACTAAACCGGATATTTTTCAATAGAAAATTACGGGCACGAATTGACTTTAAAGGTATCAATTCGTATAATAATAAGGTTGTGTGTTTTTACAATCCTTAAAAAATAAAGATGGTGCCCGAGTAGCGCAATGGCAGCGCAACCGATTTGTAATCGGTAGGTTAGTGGGTTCGACTCCCCTCTCGGGCTGTGCCAGCAGTCTCGAAGGCTTTTGTGGAGAGGTGCCGGAGTGGTTAATCGGAACAGTCTGTAAAACTGTCGCCCTGACGGGCTACACAGGTTCGAACCCTGTCCTCTCCACCACTTTGAAAGTAAATATTGGACTTCACCGCAAAAATCTGTATAATATATTGGGAATAGTGCCCACATAGCTCAGTCGGTAGAGCACGTTCTTGGTAAGAACGGGGTCATCGGTTCGAATCCGATTGTGGGCTTGGATAAAGAAGGGGGATTTTAAATGGCTAAACAGAAATTTGACAGAACTAAGCCGCATGTTAATGTGGGCACCATCGGTCATGTAGACCACGGCAAGACAACTTTAACAGCTGCAATAACGCTGGTGTTGTCAAAACAATTTTCAAATGTATCCTTCCGCGCGTTTGATACCATTGATAACGCGCCGGAAGAGAAAGCGCGTGGCATGACCATTGCCATCGCCCATATTGAATACGAAACAACCAAACGGCATTATGCGCATATCGACTGTCCCGGTCACGCCGACTACATCAAGAATATGATCACCGGCGCCGCCCAGATGGATGGTGCTATCCTGGTAGTCAGCGCGCCTGATGGCCCGATGCCGCAGACACGGGAACATATTCTTCTGGCCCACCAGGTCAACGTACCTTGTATGGTTGTAGCATTAAATAAATGCGACCTGATGGAAGACGAAGAGTTGCTGCAATTGGTGGAGATGGAACTCAGAGAACTTCTCACCAAGTACGGCTTCCCCGGAGATAAAGTACCGATCGTCAGAGTCGCCGCCAGCAAAGCTCTGGAATGCGGCTGCGGCAAGAGAGAATGCAAGTGGTGTGGCCCCATCCTGAAGTTGATGGACGCGGTTGATGAATATGTTCCTACCCCGGTCAGACCCAAGGACAAGCCCTTCCTGATGCCTGTCGAAGACGTCTTCAGTATCAAAGGTCGCGGCACGGTACCGACCGGCAGAGTTGAAAGAGGCGTCATCAAAGGCGGCGACGAGGTTGAAATCGTCGGTTTGCATCATGAGATCAAGAAAGTGGTCGCTACTAGTCTGGAAATGTTCCACAAGATTCTGGATTACGCTGAGCCCGGCGATGCTGTCGGTGTCTTACTCCGTGGCGTTGAGCGTGAAGATATTGAAAGAGGACAGGTTCTGGCTGCTCCCGGCAGTATCAAACCGCACACCTATGCCGAGGCCGAGGTTATGGTCTTGAGCAAAGATGAGGGCGGACGACATACGCCTTTCTTCAACGGTTACAAACCGCAGTTCTACATCAGAACGACCGATGTTACCGGTGAACTGCAATTGCCTGAAGGCGTAGAAATGGTTATGCCCGGCGATAATATCACCGCCAAGATTAAACTGATCTATCCGGTAGCTATGGAAGAGGGTCTGCGCTTCTCTATTCGTGAGGGCGGCAGGACGGTAGGCGCCGGCACTATTACCAAGATAATCGAGTAAATATGGCAAAGAACGAAAATAGAGTTATAGTCACCCTTGCCTGTACCGAGTGCAAGGGACGTAATTATACGACACAAAAAAATAAGCGAAACGACGCGCAACGGATGGAGCTTAAAAAGTTTTGCCCGACTTGTCGTGGGCAGAAACTCCATCGTGAAGTCAGATAATGCTTAAGAGGGAACGATGCCAGAGACAAAACCAGTTACTGTAGCATCCAAACCGAAGAATGCATTTGCCAGGTATATCAGTGATACTATTGCGGAACTGAAGAAAGTTACCTGGTTGAGCCGGCGTGACCTTTTGTACCTGTCAGCCCTGGTACTTCTGGTTACTGCCGTGGTTGGTGTCATACTTGGTGCAATCGACCTGGGCTTCAGTCAATTTATCAAATGGTTGATTAACACCGTGGGGGGCGTCTAGGGCATTTACCGTCGGGTAACGGATATCATGCCGTTTAATCTGAATTTTATTGATGAGGTTGCTTGTGGTCGAAGTTGAGAAAAACTGGTTTGCGATTCACACATACTCCGGATATGAGGAGCGTGTGAAAAAGAATCTGGAGCAGCGCATTAAATCAATGGATTCCGGCGACGAAATCTTTCAGGTAATTATACCTACCGAGGAAGAAATCGAAATTAAAGGCGGGCAAAAGCATACTATCGCTAAAAAGATTCTACCCGGCTACATCATCGTCGAAATGAAGATGACAGACAAAAGCTGGAACATCGTGCGCAATACCCCGGCTGTCACCGGCTTCGTGGGCAGTGGCGGCAAACCGGTCGCTCTGCTGGAAGAAGAAGTACAAAAAATATTGAAACAGATGAGAGCCGAAACACCCAAGATTAAAGTCGGGTTTAAGGAAGGACAGAGCGTACGGGTCACCGACGGCCCATTCACTGATTTTGTGGGTGTGGTTGATGAAGTCGGCACCGAAAAAGGAAAAGTCAAAGTTTTGCTCTCGCTCTTTGGTCGGGAGACACCGGTGGAATTGGATTTCTTACAGGTGGAAAAACTCTAGAAGCTATCAGCTAAGAGCTGTCAGCTGACAGCTGTAAATAGGAGACAATAGTGGCGAAAAAAATAATTGCCGTCATCAAATTGCAGATTCCGGCGGGTAAAGCAAACCCGGCGCCTCCGGTTGGTCCGGCGCTCGGTCAGCATGGAATCAATATCATGGGCTTCTGCAAAGAATATAACGAGAAGACTGCTTCTATGGCAGGCTCTATCGTCCCTGTAGAAATCACCGTCTTTGAAGATCGCTCCTTCACTTTTATTACGAAAACCCCCCCGACCCCGGACTTACTGAAGAAAGCATTAAGCATCGAGAAAGGCTCCGGCACTGCCGGTCGTACTAAGGTCGGGTCGCTTTCCAAACAGAAACTGACCGAAATCGCTAAACTCAAGTCGAAAGACCTGAATGCCAGAAGTATTGAAGCCGCCGAAAGAATCATCGCGGGCACAGCCCGTAGTATGGGAATTGAAGTAGAACAAAAATGAAAAATGGAAAAAGATACGAAGCAGCAGCAAAGCTAGTGGACGCAAAGAAAGAGTACGCTCCTGAAGAAGCCATCGCCACTATTAAAAAGACGGCGACGGCCAAGTTCGATGAAACGATTGAGCTTCATTTGCGCATGGGTCTCGACCCGCGCAACTCGGCACACCAGGTACGCGGTATTGCCCTTTTGCCCTTCGGATTAGGGAAATCGGTCAAGGTGCTGGTCTTCGCGCAGGGCGAAGGCGCCAGAGCCGCCGAAGCCGCGGGCGCTGATTTTGTCGGGGCGGACGAACTGGTCAAGAAAATTGAAGAAGGTTGGACTGAATTCGATGTTGCTATCGCCACCCCGGATATGATGAGCAAAGTGGGTAAACTCGGCAAGGTTCTTGGACGGAAAGGCTTGATGCCTAACCCGAAATCCGGTACTGTAGTGCCCGTCAATGATTTACCCAAGGTATTGCAGGATGCCCGCAAGGGACGTGTCGAATTTAAACTGGATAGAACGGCCATTATCCATGTCGTCGTCGGTAAAGCCAGCTTTGAACCCGAAAAATTATTAGGTAATCTGTCATCGGTTGTCGAGGCAATCGTTAAAGCCAGACCCAGTGGGGCGAAGGGTGTTTACGTTCGCAGTGCTTTTCTGACTTCATCGATGGGCCCCAGCGTCAAACTCGACCTGAAACCAACACTGGCATTGACTGCTGCATAAATAATTCTAGGAATTTTAGTCAACGAAAAAGCCCGTGAATTTTCACGGGCTTTTCATTTAAATACCATTGCAGGCTTCTTTACTCTCATTCCGGCGAAAGCCCAATCATCATTGCGAGAGCCGATGAAATCGGGGCGTGGTAATCTGACATCGCAATGTCATATTGAGGCTCGCAAGCCGAAATACTTTCCTAAGGTACGCTGCCAAAAGCAGACGTATACTGTTAAAGTAAAATGTACTGAGTCCGCCTTAAGCGACGAATATATCTGACATCACAATGTCAATCCCATATTGTCATTACTGCATTCCCCGGGAGATTGCCACTTCTCTCCGATCCTCACAATGGTTTTAAAAACATGGAAATCAAGGTGGAACAGGCGTCTCTGCCTGTTCGTTAGTGACTTCCCAATGACAATAGATTATTTCAGAAAGGGAAGTCGTAACCGGTCAGATGCAGGTCTTGAATCAACTGCCTGATATCCTTTTGCAGTGGTTCGTTGACCGGAACGCCCTTGTCTTTCCTGTCCAGCCATGCCAGGTATTCTTTCTCGCCGGCGGTGTAGATTCTTTTCGCGCCCGGCGCTTTTTTAGAGGCGCGTAATTGCCGGAGAATATCGCCGGTCGCTTTTTTAAAGGTCTCCAGTTCGGTAAATTCGCTGATATTAACGGCCATGAAGAAATGCCCCAGATGATAGGGTTGGTGTTTGCCGTCAGGTCCGATACCCAACAACGCCTTTAAAAAGGTGCCGCCCTGTAAAGCCGCAGAAAGGATTTCTACAACTGTTGCGTAACCATAGCCTTTATACCCCGCCAGGTCTTCGCCGATACCGCCTAGAGGCGCTAGAGCGGCTGTGCCTTTTACTAAATCGATGAGAACCTGATGGGAATCGGTCTTGGGCTTACCGTCTTGCCCTATGACCCAGCCTTCCGGTAAGTTTTTTCCAAGGCGGTCGTAGACTTCAATTTTACCCCGTTGAGTAATCGAAGTAGCGCAATCGATTACAAAGGGAAACTCCTCATCGGTCGGCATCCCGAAAGTCAGCGGGTTGGTCCCCAGCATGTTTTCCACTCCGAATGTCGGGGCAATAGAAGGACGGGCGTTAGTACCGGTGATGCCGATCATGCCGGCATTGGCCGCCATTATCGCATAATAACCGGCGATACCGTAATGCGTGGAGTTGCGTACAGCCACCATGCCCATACCGTATTTTTTCGCTTTTTCGATCGTCATGGACATTGCTTTTTTAGCGATCACATGCCCCATCCCGTCGTGACCGTCGACTACTGCCGTTGTCATCCCTTCACGGACAATTTCAAAATGGGTAATAGGGTTTTGAATACCTTCTTTGATGCGGTCGATGTAAATCGGCTTCAAGCGCCCGATACCATGCGAATCAATGCCCCGTTTATCCGATGTAATCAGAACATCGGCGCAGATTTTAGCGTCCCCTTCCGGTACGCCGACGCTTTTAAAAACATCGAACATGAAACGTTCCATTGTATTAAAATCTATCCAACAAATTTCACTACTCATGTTGGCTCCTTTACGTTACAGATATATGTGCTTGACAATTATTCTAACATAAAAGAAAGAGGGGGGAAGCGGTATTGAGTACTCCCCCCCGCGAAGTTCGAGCCTGATTCGACAGAAAACGGATAACAAATATTAGGAGGCTGTTGCGGTCGGGCTTTTAGTGGCATCCTTAGGCATCTGTAATTTCGTTAAATCGACAGATCCCAAAATGGGTTTAGCTATCAGTGATACAGCTCCTAGAATTATTGTAAGAGGACGGTAATCCGGGAATACAAAAGCGAGGGTTGCTGCTGCAATGACAATGCCAAAACCTAAAACCCATGTCACTATCGAAAGCTGCTGGCTATTCAAGTTTCCGAGAGCTTTAGCACTTATCGGGATATCGATGACAAGCAGCTCTATTTCTTCCTCTGTAGATTGGGCTTTCACGGTACGTTTGGAACTATCCCCGGGAACTGTCCCAGAAATAGCTGTGATATCCATCTTGGCACTAGTATCTTCAGTATCTTCCACGATCTCAAAGGCTTTTTGTACATACTTTATTCTCAATAATATGCGGAGATCGGTACCCAAGATCGGCGTTACTAAAAACTGGTAATTAGTTGTTTTCTCCGGCTTTAGACGTTTTGTAATACTCATCGTATCTGCTTTAAACGTTCCATCGGGGAAAGACAATTCAACCTTAATTTTAGGTTCGGGCTCTAAAGCCTCGAATGTTAATGGTTTTAGGATAGTAGCAGGTTCAGTACTGCGTGGTATTAATTTTTTTGCTTTATCCTGAGCCTCTTTAATTAGGATGTCTATATTGGGAATCAGGTCAATTATAATCGGGACCGGACGGTTAATCGGGCAGGTTTTCGCATAATTTACCAGGACTTTCTCATGCATGTCATAGTGTTTAGGACCTTCAAACTTTTTATCTTCAGATACCGTCAATAAATCGAAAATTGGTGTTTTACCTTTCGTCGTGTGGAGAGTAGAACTGGGGAATCGGTCGAACGAACTAATATGGCTTTGCACTTGTTTAGCGGACTCCGTTTGGGGTTTGTCTTCCGGGAAGATTATTTCTTTTGTGACTCTGGATATTTTCCATGAGAAAAACATCAGGAAAAACATTAAGGCGACCGTGAGGGTAATAATAACGACTCCAGCCAACATATATACCTCCTTTTTAATTATAAAAATACGGACATAATCAGACAGATATTTCTGATTATTGTTTGGGGGGTGCAGATAAAAATAGCACTTTATATGCCGAAGGTCAATAGCGTTTCCAATATATTTTCGGTATGTCAATTTGGATTTAAAAATCCGGTATTACAAGCTATTGCAGTTTATAGCCTATACGAGTATGATTCATTTTGATGTATTACAATGAGGAGTAAAGTGACATGTCGGAGCATGATAAGAATATAACTAGTCCGGAGGATTTCAGCAAATACTGTAGAGATATTCCCGACTTTCCGAAAAAAGGCATCGTCTTCAGGGATATCACCGGCCTTCTAAAGAACGGACCGGTATTCAAGCGCGCCATCGATGAAATTGCCAGACACTATGCAGGGCAAAAGATTGACACCGTTATCAGCATCGAAGCCCGCGGTTTCCTTATCGGTGCGGCGCTGGCCTACCGTTTAGGCGCAGGTCTGGTGCCGGTGCGGAAGAAAGGGAAACTCCCTTGGCGGGTTTACCGGAAAGCCTATGATCTGGAATACGGGCAGGACCAACTAGAGGTTCATCAGGATGGTATAGATCCGGGGAAAAATGTCCTGATTGCCGATGATGTCATTGCCACCGGCGGTACGATCGGTGCGGTTGCAGAACTGGTAAAAGAGATGAAGGGAAATATTATTGGCGCCGCTTTTCTCATCGAGCTGACCGCACTCAAAGGAAAAGAAAAAATTAAAGACATTCCAGTGTTTTCATTGATAAAATACTAATCGTAAATATCCACACTAAGTATAGAAACCGGATGACTGTTGGGAAGTCTGATTATCCTGTGATATGACTAAAATATCAGCAATATTCTGTCAAAATAGTACTTTATTCCCATTCTATCTTACCTGACATAATCTTATAATGCTCGTGATGAATCCTATGAAGGAGGCGCGTCATGAGCGTTTTAACAAGACCTGTCCAGTCCGCGCGTAGAGAAATCAATATTCCGGACACCTATCTTAAAGGTCAGTTCTTCGAATCTTATATACGTGAATATCTATTTCCAAAAGATAAATATACGTTATTGGAAAAAACACATAGTTACCTGGAAAATAAAGAAGACTTTGTGTTTAGCTCGAAAAATCCCGATTTCAAATTTAAGTCTGAAAACGGAAAAACGTTTTTTCTGGAAGCCAAATATCGATCTTATTTTTTCGATGGGGCGATTGAATGGTGCAAATTTTATCAGCTATCGCACTATCGGGAAGTCGATCGCATAGCACCGGTATATGTAGTAATCGGTATAGACGGACAGCCTGATGATCCCGACCGATTGTTTTTATTGCCGCTAAAAGTAATTAAAGGCGACAAATTATTCCGTTCGACCCTTCAACTATGCGAGATACCTGCGAAGAAATGCGTTAGTGAAAACCAATTGGATCGGATGGTTATTTCCAGTTGTTAGTTTTCCGGATATTAGCTTCCCAAGTCTGACGGTTGTCTTTGGGATTAAAGCCCAATTTCTTTCTGGTTTCCGTCAGGTCGAAGACGGCGGGTTTATTATCGCTGACGGCATAAGCCACCATGTAATCAGTATCGATTTGCAGAGCTTTATCCATCACATCGATTAAATCCCGTGTGCTGAGGAACATCACACGGACATGGTCCTTGACCGGTTCCTCGGCATTTATTATCCAATCTTCCATTTTCTGCGTGTCGGCCCAGCCGATGCGTAAGGAAACAACCTTGATACCGAAAAACCGCGAGTAATACCGTCCCAGGTCTTCTCCGAAAAGCTTCGAGACACCGTATAGTGAATCGGGGGCAGGAGGGTCGCTGAGTTTGACCAGTCCGTGCTTCTTTACATAAGATAAGTCTTCATTAAGAGTGTTAGTAAGCATGGTATAGGCGTGCTGGGTATGATTGGTGCTGGCAAAAACAATCTTGGCAACACCGGCGCAACGGGCTTCTTCAAAAACATTGTAAGTGGTGATGATATTCTGATTAAGGATACTGTCCCACGGGGATAGAGAACTGGAAGCCGCCGCCAGGTGAATTATGGCATCCAATCCCTCGAAAAGGCCTTTTATCTGTTTTGCATCCGATAAATCGGCCTGAACCATTTTCAAATTTGAAGCAACATCCGGTTTGGTGTGATGGTAGAATAGGGTGAGCTGATATTTGTCTGTCAGGCCGGCAGCTAAATCTAAACCAATATGCCCGGCGGCGCCGGTAATACCTACTTTTTTAATCACAATTAGATTCCTTGTAGAAATATTTTATTTGGCTTATTACTATTAATGATACCAATTTTCATGCCGGTATACGGGCTCGAAAATGATTATATTCTTTCCTGCATTTAATTATCAATAAATGATTAGCAGAGGTTTTCATAAAATTAGCTGGCAGCCTGTTTTACCCGCCATCCTTTAACGATTCTACAAGCCTGTGACTGGAAATTTTAAAATGTACATGCTATAATAAAAAAACAATAAAATATCCTGAGACAGCGGGTTCCTGTTTAATCGGGATTAAAATGCCTGCCGAGGAACAAGTACAACTTCCCACGCTTTTAGTGGCGATAAAAGTTGGTTTTAGAAGTCCTTGAGCAGTGCGCAAGGGCTTTTTTATTAGTATTAAAACAAGGAGGTGAAGAGATGCCGACGGAGAAAAAGGCACAGAGCATCGATAGGCTGGAACAGGAAATTTCCAAAGCTAACATCGGTATTCTGACTGATTACCGTGGATTAAAAACCCCGGAAATCAATGGCTTACGTAAAAAGCTGCAGGATGTTAACGGCGATTACAAGGTCGTGAAGAACACCCTGGCACGGAAAGCCGCTGAAAAACTAAACCGGACTGAGATTACCGGTTCCTTCGAAGGTCCCACTGCTGTTGCGTTCGGGTATGGCGATATTTCGCAACTGGCCAAGACTTTCACTGACCACGTGCGTACATCTAAAATGAATCTCAGCGTCAAGGGCGGTTTTATGGGCAGTACAGTATTAACGCCCGCAGATGTGACCGCAATCGCTGCCTTACCGCCAAAGGAAGTCCTGATAGGCAAGGTGGTTGGCAGTATCAAGAGCCCGCTCTATATGCTGGCTGGTGTTTTATCCGGTCCGGTCAGAGGACTACAGAACGTATTAACAGCAAGAATTAAACAAATGGAGGCTAATAACTAAAATGGCAGAAAATGAGAAAGTACAAGGTATCATCAACACAATCAAAGAATTGAATGTTTTAGAGCTTTCACAACTGGTCAAAGCTCTGGAAACTGAGTTTGGCGTCACCGCCGCCGCACCGGTAGCGATGGCCACCGCTCCCGCCGCTGGCGGAGCTGCCGCTCCGGCCGCTGAAGCCGAAGAGAAATCTGAATTCACGGTTATCCTCAAATCATTCGGCGCTAACAAAATTAACGTCATTAAGGCAATCCGTGAGGTCACTAACCTTGGTTTGAAAGAATCCAAGGACTTGGTTGAAGGCGCTCCCAAACCAATCAAAGAAAACGTCAATAAACAAGAAGCCGCAACCATCAAAGAGAAACTGGAAGCTGCCGGTGCTACCGTAGAAGTAAAATAAGTATCCGTTTACTTAATGAAATAGTTCTTACTTTAAGGGGGAAAAAATTCCCCCTTAAAGTATTGAGAATTGCTCCAAAAGCGAGTAACATAATTGCTAAGCCTCTAGTGTGGAGGTAAAGTATGGGCTTTGCTTATTGGATTCCGGTAATTATTGGGGCAGTAATTTTTGTCTTTGGCATCGTATTAATTATCTGGGGTGTCAAAGAATCTTCCAATTATTACGATTCATTGATCAACGGGTTCGATTTAAGAGAATTTTTCTCCCGTTGGCCCCCTCGTCCGGAACCTGGAGCCTTGATTACAGGTGGCTGGATTGCTATCGCGGTCGGTATTGTGGTTGCCGCCTTTAGCGGGCTGTTGTATTGGCTGAGTAAATAGACAATACTGAACAGATATTATTTTGAGCACTTAAAAATGCGCGCTATTAATAGCGCGTTTTTTTTATTTTGAATTAGCATCCATTGCCTATATAGAATCCGGACGAACCCATTTTACTTCTTTTGATTCCAACCGGTGCGGTTTGGTGTGTTGTTGCCAACGGGACCCATCGGCCAATTAAAACCACCCGTCATTATCGTATCCACGCCTTCTGCCGTGCAAATACCCTGCTCAATGATTTTCCGGGCTTCTTCTCTCGCGGCATAATAAACACGATTGCCGACATGACCCATATCTCCGGGTACATCTTTAACGCGCACATGAGTTTTCTCCAATTTGTCACACATCGCCTCGATTAACTGTATTGTCTCCTCAGTGGTGTCCTGCGTCCAGACAACCTCGATAACTTTCATGATGTTTGCCGGAAAGAACCAGTGCATACCAATAAATAACGGCTTTCTCTCGGTGACAACAGCCAGGTCGGCAATAGTAAAATTAGATGTGTTACTGGCAAAAACGGCTTTCTTCTTGACGATCCTGTCGAGTTCGGTAAATACTCTTAGTTTAATATCTTTATTTTCCAGCTGGCCGGAAGGACCGCCGCCGATTGTTTCGATAACGAGGTCGCAATTCTTCAGATCTTCCATATCGGTTGTGAGCGTAAGATTCGCCATTGCCTGTTCCATTTGTGTCTGAGTAATCTTACCGCGTTCTACAGCTCCTTTTAAACCAAAACGGCCATTGATGATGTTTTCCCTGGAACGCACAATAATATCTTCGGTCAGGTCACGGGTAATGACTTTAAAACCGGCGGAAATGGCGGTCTGACTGATACCGGTGCCCATGACTCCAGCCCCCATTACACCGATACATTTTACATCTTGCAGTTTCACTTTCTACCTACTTTTTTATTATGTGCCTTGGTTGAGATTATGGGGAAATATTATATGAATCCTAAAACTATTGCAAATTGATTCAAATCCGATTTAGTCGGCAGTGAAATGATCACAATCAGTTGATTACTACCTGTTGAAATGCGACAAATGTTGCTAACTTTTCTTGTTCTTGTATTCAGTGCACCAGGTCGCATTAGGACGCGCAGGATTGTGACAGGCGCTGCGCCAATCCCACTTACAGGTATCGCAGAGGATGGTCTTCATGCCCAGCGATTTTTTAATATTAACCTGGATTTTATGCCATGTAGGTTCCATATTCTTACTTATATCATACACATTTTTTATGAGCAGGCGCAAAAATATGATAGAATTGAATCAATCGTTGAGTTTAAATATGAAGTATTCTAACCGTTTTGTTATCATTACCGCCCTTTTTGTGACCTGTTTGTTAACAGCGAATATCATCGCAGCAAAAGTCTGGGGTTTTGGTTCTTTCTTTTTACCCGCTGCTGTTATTGTTTTCCCTTTCAGTTATATCTTCGGAGATATCCTGACTGAGGTTTATGGTTATCGGGAAGCACGTAAAGTAATCTGGTTAGGTTTTCTCTGTAACCTCATCTTTGTGGTTTTTGCATGGCTGGGACAGATATTGCCCCCGGCGCCATTATGGACCGGTCAGAATGCCTATGTTACGATTCTCGGTTACACGCCTCGATTGCTAGCCGCCTCTTTTCTGGGTTACCTGGTTGGAGAATTCGCTAATTCCTTCGTTCTCGCTAAAATGAAAATTTTAACCAAAGGGCGTTGGTTATGGACCAGAACCATTGGTTCCACAATCGTTGGAGAGGGATTGGATACGGCCATTTTCATTATTGCGGCTTATTTAGGAGCGGCTTTTTTCACTCCGTGGATGATTCTCTGGCACTGGGCCGTAAAAGTAATTATCGAAGTAGTTTTCACACCATTGACATATGTGATTGTTAATTACCTCAAGAAAAGTGAAGGCATCGATACTTACGATACAGGCACTAATTTTAACCCTCTTCGAATAAACGACAGGAAAAGTAGTACCTGATGAATATCCGTTTTCTCGGTACGCATAACAGCGAGTCGAAAGACGTGAAACCAACCTGTCTGCTCGTCGATAACGTTCTTGCCCTGGATGCCGGTGGATTGGCGGCCAGTCTGACCATTGACGAACAGCTGGCAATAAAATCATTTCTAATCACTCATCACCACTACGACCATATCAAAGATATCCCAATGTTGGGGATGACCTTCTATGTCAATAAGGCTAAAATGAATCTGTATTCCATCCCATCGGTATACGAAGCCTTAGATTATTTGTTCAAATACCCGGGAAAGTTATATACCAATTTTCTGTCGCATCCAGCGGAAGATCCTACTATCAGATTCACCATTATTGAGCCGCTGAAGCCGGTTAAAATCAACGGATATAAAATTTTAGCCGTGCCGATGAAACATTCGGTGCCTTCGGTGGGATATCAGGTTACATCTCCTGAGGGTAAAAGTTTTTTCTATACAGGCGATACAGGCAACGGACTTCAAGATTGTTGGCAACATATTTCCCCGGAATTACTCATCATTGAAGTGACGGCGGCTGACGGATTTATGAAATCGGCCAAAGAAACCAGCCATCTGACTCCTGAACTGCTCAAAGAAGAACTGCTCTCTTTCCGTCAAATCAAGGGATATCTGCCGCAGATAATAACCGTTCATATGTTCCCCCAAAGTGCCGAAAGAGGACTGATCGAATCCGAATTAATGCATGTCGCCGCTGCGCTCCAAACCTCTATCATTCCCGGTCATGAAGGGATGCAAATTACGCTGTAATATCGTAATCAGACTGATACTGAAATTGCGTAATAAACGAGCCAAATCAATAAAAGACTTACACTCCGCAAATCGGTTGTACCAGATATATAATTAGTCAAGTAAATTCTAAAAGATAGAATTTAAAAACAGGTTGTAATAAAGTCAATATGAATTGGATATTTATTTTATTTCTAATAGCTACAATTCTTCATATCTTTGAGGAATATATTTATCCCGGAGGATTCGCAAACGAGATAAAGACGGTCAATCCGAAATTTGCCCCAACAATCACATTACCGTCTATCGTGATTATTAATGGATTACAACTATTATTATGCGTGATTGTTATTTTTGTAGGTAAAAGTAATCTTTCGTTTAGCCTTTCAGTTGCCGGGTTGCTTTTTATTAATAGTATTTACATATAATCGCAACGGTCCGAAAACGAGCTTATGCGCCCGGAGTGATTACTGGTGTAATTATATATCTGCCGTTATCAGTTTATGCGTATCACTTTTTTATTTCTTCCGGAGAATTACACGCAAAACAATTCGTGGTGTCGGTGATATTAGGGGCTCTTTATCAAATTGTTCCTCTATTGTATTTTGTTATTGCTTTCAAGCTTAAAAGATGCTCAAGAAGTAGTTAAATCTCAGAATTTCGACGTTATTCCGGTTGCAGGAATTGGTAAATAGTTGACCGTAACCCCAACCCTTGCTACACTTGGTACATAGTCAATAAATAAATTCAGTCAGGAGGTGAGGTTGATGTTCCTGGCAATCGATATCGGCAATACCAATGTGACAATGGGCGTCTTTGAAGGTGAAAAAATACGGTATACGTGGCGTTTAAAAACCGACGTTCATAAGATGCCGGACGAATACGCGACGACACTGATAAACCTTCTTCAATTCCGGAAAATTACGCTAACCGACATAAAAGAGGTGGCTTTATGCAGTACGGTAGCGCCGCTCGTCCCTATTTTTGTTGAATTACTCGATGGCTATTTTAAAATTAACCCTCTGGTAATCGGGGCTGGTGTCAAGACCGGCATTCGTATTCGCATGGACAATCCTAAGGAAGTAGGACCCGATCGTATTGTGAATACAGTGGCCGGATATAAGCTTTACGGCGGGCCTACAATTGTCGTTGACCTGGGAACGGCCACTACTTTCGACACGATTTCTAAAGAAGGCGATTTTATTGGTGGGGCGATTGCGCCCGGTCCGATGACTGCCGCCGAAGCATTGTTCTCCAGGACAGCGGCTCTTCCCCGTATTCAGTTTGTCCATCCGCAAAAAGCCATTGGTACCAATACCGTCGCGGCCATGCAGTCAGGTATCATGTTCGGCTACGCGGGGTTGGTGGAGGCGATTGTCGCTCACATCGAAAAGGAACTCGGCGAAAAAGCTACTGTCGTCGCCACCGGCGGCTATGGCAGTATCTTCGCTAAGGAAACCGGTATTTTTAAAGCGGTCAATCCGGATATCACGCTCATCGGTTTAAGGATGATTTATCAAATGAACAAGGTATAATTGCCATTCCCGCGAAGGTGGGAATCTACGGATTAATATGCATTCCGTATCAAGTACGGAATGACAACATGGGCAAAGAGGGGGGGCAGTAAATGTTGAAAAATAAAATGATTGTTCTGGGCGTTACTGGAGGAATCGCTGCCTATAAAGTGGCCGACCTTGCCAGTAAGCTGACGCAAGCCGGCGCCAATGTCAGAGTAGTAATGACCTGGGAAGCGACTGAACTCGTTAAGCCTTTGACATTTCAAGCTCTGACCGGAAACCCGGTGGTCACCGAGATGTTTGAGCCTGCGCCTCTATCCGGCATTACTCATGTGAATCTGGCCGACGAAGCGGATATTGTGGCCATTGTCCCTTCTACTGCCAATATTATTGCCAAGATTGCGGGTGGTATCGCCGATGACATGCTGACCTGTGTAGTACTGGCGACTAAAGCGCCGGTAATCGTTGCTCCGGCCATGCACAATAATATGTATGTCAATCCTATCACTCAGGAGAATATTGCCAAGCTAAAGTCGAGAGGTTTCATCGTTATTCCGCCTGTTTATGGTCGGCTGGCTTCCGGCGCAGTGGGAAAGGGGAGACTACCGGAAATCACTGAGATCATGGGAATTATCCAGCAAACACTCGGTAGAAAAGGTGATTTAGCCGGTAAAAGCATTGTCGTAACGGCCGGCGGTACGCAGGAAGCAATCGACCCGGTGCGTTTTATCGGCAACCGTTCCTCCGGCAAGATGGGTTACGCTGTGGTCGAAGCGGCCCGTGACAGGGGCGCCGATGTCACGCTGATCACCACCCCGACCTCTCTTAATCCAATTGCAGGCGTGGAAACGGTAAAAGTGCAGTCTGCGAAAGAGATGAAGGACGCGGTAGGCAAGGCGACCACTAAGGCTGACGTCCTCATTATGGCGGCAGCAGTTGCCGACTATATGCCGAAGGTTACCGCTACACAAAAAATTAAAAAGAGCGCTGGCGGTTTGACTTTGGAAGTCGTGAAAACACCGGACATTATCGCCGAAGTCAAAGGTAAATTCCTCAAAATCGGTTTTGCCGCTGAGACGGAAGATCTGATTACCAACGCCAGTAAGAAACTGGTAAACAAGAAGCTCGATCTGATTGTCGCTAATGATGTTACTGCCAAGGACAGTGGCTTCGGTGCGGACACTAACAAGGTCGTAATTATCGACAAAAACGGCAATCAGGAAGACCTGCCGCTAATGACTAAAAGAGAAGTCGCCGATAAGATACTGGATAAGGTGGGGAAGCTGTTGAAGGGAAAGAAATAAAGTTCAAAATATTTTGGTGGCACAGGCGTCTCTGCCTGTGTTCTGAGAATCTTTTCTACCAATAAAAGTCTATCGAGTCTACTACTGCCTGTCCCCCATATACATTGGGTAAATAGTAATAATTATAGCTTAATGCATCCCACCAGGCGTCATTTCTATCTTGGTTGGGTTGAATATCACCCGGAGAAACGGCCCTGTATGTTTTTCCGACTTCAATGCGAGCAATCGTGTCTTGTTGAGTGCAATCGACGTAAACCAATCCGTAATCGCTGGTAATGAATGCGTCTATCGCGTGTCCTATAGGTTCATTCCTGAGGGTTAAAATGACTACCGCCGCTTATATGTTTGAATTCTCCGCGTGGTTGTATACCGTAGTGGCATAGTTAACGCAGTTAAAAGAATTGACGTCATATGGATGTTGGTCGGTGTTGTCTTGCGTAACAAAAGTTGTGAGTTGGTTCCAGGTAGGATCGGTGGCTTGAGTATTTTCGGTATGTGTCCACTGTTGCCCGTTGAAGTCCCATGCTGTTGTCTCAGAATGGACGGTAATGCCCAGTGCCAGCAGTGTTTTTTGATTGTCAGCCAGTTGTTGTTGAGAACTGGCTAACTCTGATTCTGTATCGGATAGTTGTGATTTGGTAGATACCAGTTCTGTAGTCGCGTCGGCTAACTGGCTCTGGGTGGATGCCAGCTGAGATTGAGTAGTCAATAATTGGGTTATGGTGCCGGTCAATTCGGTTTTAGTCGTATCCAATTGCGTTTGTGTTTGAGAAAGGGTAGTTTTTGTTTGTGCCAGAGTATCTTGAGTTGTTGTGAGTTCTGTTCGTACACTGGTCAATTGCTGTTTGGTATCGGCAAGTTCGTTTTGCGTTTGGGAAAGGGTAACAAGAGACTGTTTCAAAGTTGCCTCGGTACTGGACAGACGAAACGTAGTGACGATTGCCCATGCCAGCACAATAACAAAAGGTAACGATAATATAAAAATCCACTTACCTTTTAAAACATTCATCTCTCCTACCTCCGTCTATTTCGAACGACTGCCTAAACCAGTCTCTTATTATTAATAATAGCTTTTTAAAGTTTTAAGTGATTAAATAATTTGCGTAATTATATCACAATAGTCTATAAACACAGGATTTCTTTGACAAATATCACAGTATATTTATACGAATAGTGGTAAAATAACGATAATAAATTACGTAACTATCCCTTTACAGCACGTTCAGACTCAAAAGCTTGAACGGGAATTTTACCATCGGATTTCCTCTTTTTGTGCTGTTTGCGGATTAAATTTCCACACATTAAAAAACATAATACCTTTCAATAAATCATACTTTCCTCTAAGCGAATGGATTTCATCAAGCACAATCCGTAATCTTGATTGGGATTGCGTTAAATTCCAAAGTTCCGCATTGTTCTTACCGCTTGTTAATTCAACAAATTCTCTACACAATAAATTGTATTGTGCTAAATCTTCTTTACTGAAGTTTTTTTCAATGTCTTCGTATGTAATCTCACCCATTATTAATTTCTATCCTCTTATCTCCCACAAAGAGGGGGTGATTTAGAGTGAAATCCCCTCTTAAAAAAAGTTCTATATTCAAATAAGTATATGTTTTGTAATGGTTTGGCTTATGTGTTTATGTCTTTATATTGAGCATGAATATATAGCGCATCGTTATTTGAATTTCTTGCAATGGTTTGTAGGAATACTTGGTTTCATTTTGCTTCCAATTTTAGCCATTATATTCAATCGTTTAGAATCTCAAAAGCCCTACTCCAAATAAAGCGATTACTATGATAAGTACGAAAACTACTAAGGCTATAATAAGAATTTTACCGCTACAGCCACTAGTCACGGCATAAATATACTGTTAAGAGGTGTTTAATGTCAATACAAAAGATGTATAATCCCTCTAGTACTAAGACTAGGGAAATACGATGGGAAACAACAAACATAAACTTACAAATTGGGAAGTTATCAGAGGGATTATTAAATCTATCTGGGATTTTAAAAACCCAGATAAGCGATATGGGACATTTGGTTTTATCCTTTCTGCTGTATTCTTATTTTGGGGTTTTGCCCTTTCTTTTTATTGTCTCTACAAGGGGGGTGGTGTAATGTCATCCCAAAGTTGGTTAATATTGGCAGGTGTATTTTTTGGCATAGGTGTACTAATCTTGTTTTTTATGGTTATATTAGCAATCCACTGGTGGCGTAATGAACCCGAAGACGAAATACCTGAGACATTAAAACGGATTGAGCAAGGGATAGCTAGAATAGAGGTTATAGAGAAAGACAGAGATGAAAAATTAGTAAAAATGATGAAAGTGGCATTCAAGGAAGCTCTTAAAGAAGATAGAGAAGAACGTACAAAAAAAGAAACATAGCGAGGAGCAATAATATGCCTAGAAAAGTTAGGAGTGATAAAAAAGTGGGCGATGTAAAATATCAAGGTTCAATACCGCCCCAACCGCCTTTGACCAGAGAAAGGTTTATGGGACTTCTTACGAAGTCGGCACAACCTTTGAAACCTGATACAAAAGGGATAAGAACATCGGAGTCTCATCTTTCCGATGATTATACCGATAAATGTACGAATCGAGATAAGACTGTAAGTAAAGAGGGCTAACGGAGTGATTAACACCGTCAATACCACGCTTAATAGTTCCCCACAGCGATTCCATTGTGTTAACGTGGACAATACCGCTAACATACTGTTTAGCAGAGTGTTGGACTATTTCGTGAGCATAGCCAAGTCTCTCAACGTAATTGTAGCTAGGAAGCTCATCGGTATAGACAACGGTCTTGTTAGACTTCTCGACATTCCGTTCAATCATCGGAATCAAGGTGTGAGCCTTGACATCGGGGATTACTTTGGTGATGGCGTTGCCGTCTCTCTCGACCATTCCCATCACGATTGTCTTGCCGCTTGCGCCACGACCACGAGTACCTTTGTGGTTACCACCAACGCAAGTCTCGTCAACTTCAACTTGTCCAGAAAGAGGGTTGACGTTATCGGTCATAAGTTTGCGGATTTCTTTGAACATTCGCCACGCTGTTTTATAGGTAACGCCAAGTTCTCTTTGAAGTTGTTTAGCAGAGATACCAGTTTTAGTAGAGGACATTAAGAACATAGCGTGAAACCAAGAGAGTAACGGAGTATCGGACTTATGGAATATTGTGTTAGCAGTTGGGGAGATATGAGAACCGCAGAATTGGCAAGAGAAAACTTTGCGGTCAGCGATACGATAATGGGGAGTAATCTTTTGGCATTTCGGGCAAAAAGCACCTTCGGGATAACGAGCATTAAAAAGGAACTCAAGGCAAGTGTCGTTATTAGGGAACTGTTTGTCAAAATCCTTGATAGTATAAGTCTTCATTTCTCTCATTCTCCGCTTCTTTCTTACTTATACTATTACTATAGCACATTTATTACGTGTTGTCAAGGGATAATTACCATAAATTAAGTGCAAGAAAAATGAGCACTGAAGCGAACGTAAAAGAACAACCGCAAAACTATACACCTGAAGAAGCGGCATTATTAATCCGTCTCAGGGTATTCGTGAATATGCGGTGGCTGGCAATCCTCGGGGTGTTGGGCGCGACATTGGTTGCCTCAAAAATCTTTCACATCGGTTTCCCGACAATACCCGTCTACATTATTTGTTTTATCGTCGCTTTATATAATCTTGTATTTTATTTTCAAGCGAAAAATCTAAAAAACGAGCCGCCCGGTCAGATAATCGACAAGGCTATCACCTACAGCAATCTTCATATCATGCTCGACCTGGTGGTACTGACCGTCCTGATTCACTTTACCGGAGGCATAGAAAACCCCTTTATCTTCTACTTTGTTTTTCACGCCATCGCCGCCAGTATCTCTCTGCGCTATCGGACAACCTACACCTTGGCCACGTTGGCGCTGGTGATGGTTTTGCTGTTGGTCGGGTTGGAATATGCCGGTTGGATACCTCACTATAATCTGCAGGGTTTTGCCGACCCGACATTATATCATCAATGGAGCTACGTTTTACCGGTTCTGGTAGCGTTTTCCACGGTGCTTTACGGCGCCACCTATTTAACCTCGACTATCTCCGGCGAGTTGAAGAAGCGACAAAGAGAAGTAGTACAACTGGGAACGGAACTCCTGGATAAAAAGACCGCCGAAGTGGCCAGAGAAAAGGAGATGCAGGAAAAATTGAGCACGGCTTACCGGGAGCTAAGTCAATCCCTGCAACAGCTTAAAGAAAGCCAGGAACAGCTGATCCGGGCGGAAAAATTAACCTCGTTGGGGCAATTAGCCGCCTCGATTGCCCACGAAATAAACAATCCGCTTTCCGGCGTCTTGGTCTACACACAATTACTGGCGAAGAAAATCAAAGGTGACGGTGTGCCTAAAGAAGTCGCTCTGGAATATTTATCGAAGATGGAGTCCGAATTAAACCGGAGCACGAAGTTAGTCAGAAATCTGCTGGATTTCGCCAGGCAGTCGCCGCCGGCTTTCCGGCAGGTCAATATCAACGAAGTAATCAATCGTGCCTTCGACCTCGCGGAGCATACGGCTAAAATGCAGCAGGTGCAGGTAATCAAGGAATTGGACTCGTCGTTGCCGGATATTTCCGCCGATTTCGACCAGCTGCAACAGGTCTGCACTAATCTGATATTGAATGCCATTCAGGCAATGCCGCAAGGCGGTAAACTCACCTTGCGTTCTTCGCTCGATCAGGATTATCTGAAAATTGAAGTAAGCGATACCGGTTACGGTATTTCGCCGGAAAACATGCGCAAGCTATTCACTCCTTTCTTTACCACCAAGCAGGAAGTCAAAGGAGTGGGACTGGGACTGGCCGTTTCCTATGGAATTATCCAGCGGCATCGCGGTAGAATCGAAGTGCAGAGCAAAGAAAAAGAAGGGACAACTTTTACGGTTTATCTGCCGTTGAAAACCGAAGGAGCTGAAGTGAAAAAAGCGGAGCCTGATCATTGATAATAATCAAATTCCCGATTGTTGACATTCATCAAGCTATGGTATGATAACAACCACAGGAAAAACGTTTAAATTGGAGTTTAAGATACAATATAAATCACGATAAAAAGCTTGAAGGGAGGGGAATCAGCCATGAAAAGTATACTGGTTGTAGACGATGAGGCTATTGTCCGGGAATCCATCAGGGATTGGCTTAAAGACGCCGGTTATCAGGTAAGTGTGGCTGAAAGTGGTGAAGAAGCCCTGAAAATGATACAGAAACAGGACTTCGGGGTGATGATCCTCGACCTCAGATTACCGGGGATTAACGGCATCGATGTACTGAAGAGAGCCAAGACACTCAAACCGGATATCAAATCGATTGTTATTACCGCCTATCCCACCATGCTGACGCAGGAAGAAGCGACCAAATTAGGCGCCATCGACTACCTGATAAAACCCATTTTCCCGGACAAACTGGAAGAACTGGTTCGCGATACGGTTGGAGAAGCTGAGGGTAAGAAATAGTGTTATTGCCTTAAAAAAGTAGTCGTAACGGTAAGAAAAGTAAAAGAACCGCCTGGCGAAGTTCCGGGCGGTTCTTTTAATAATACTGGACTTTAGAGTTGTAAAAGGGCATCGATATGCCTTGACGGGCCTGCTAATTTATTAGAAAAGTATATCAACTTCCCTGGGTGTTGGCATACCATGTTACGGTGTACCGCACGGGTCTGAGGTTCGATGCCAAAACGGACGACTGCCACGGTATCGGTTTTTCCAGTATACTCTGGTAGTTATCTCCCGATACGCTGGCAACCGGAATGGACTCAGTATCTATGCTGGCGCCGGAAAGGTCATAAAATTCTACGACTACATATACATTAAGATCAACATGTTTACCAACATCCTCGCCGCTGAACGAATGCACCGTTATGGTGCCGGACGCCTGATTGTTTATTGGCGTTAATGAGCTGGTATCAGTCGCGTTAACACTGACGTCTTTTGGTGCGACCCTGCACGATGCCGATATAGCGATAAGGCTGATTATTACCAGAGAAAAGACTACTATACTGAGCCATTTTTTCACGTTACGCTTCACACCTGTGGTTTTTATTATTCTTCCTGCAGACTGTAGAATCTAATGGACAATAGCAACGCTTATAATGATATTATCTCTGCTCAATGCAAAAAGCAATTTTGCGATGAATTGAGTAAATTTGCCGCAAAAAGAGCCGCCTGGAAAGATACAAGGCGGCTCTTTTTTATACGGTATGGGATTAAAGGTAGCCTATTTAATAAATCCCTTAACCTTCAGGAGCTCGGCGGTCAAGATTGAGCCGCCAGCTGCACCTCGGACAGCATTGTGGTGTAAGCCGACAAATCGGTAGTCGAAGACATTGCATTTCCTCAATCTTCCAACTGTGATTGCCTGTCCATTCCCCGCATCCCGGTCCTTTCGCGGTTGAGGGCGGTCGCTTTCATCGCAGTAGATTATCACCGGATTTGGTGCCGATGGGAGTTTCATTTCCTGAGGCAGAGTGCTGAAATTCCGCCAGATATTGATGATTTCACTAATTTCGGGTTTCTTTCCTGCAAACTCGATACTGCAACAGGCGATATGTCCGTCCGTCACCGCGACACGATTACAATGGGCGGAAATCTTTAAACCCTCAGCTGGTACAATTATCCCGTTTTGGATTTTACCAAAAATCTTACGCGGTTCTACTTCTGATTTATCCTCTTCCGTAGCAAGAGAAGGCATGACGTTATCGATCAGGTCAATAGAGGCAGGTCCCGGATAGCCGGCTCCGGATACAGCTTGTAGAGTCGCAACAATCATTTTAGCGATAACATAACCCGCTTTCATGAGAGCGTAAAGCGGCATCATGTAGCTCTGGATGCTGCAGTTCGGTTTCACCACGATGAATCCCTTGCTCCAGCATGATTTTTCTGCTGCAAAGGAATGATATCCAGGTGGTCGGCATTAATCTCCGGGATCATCACCGGTACATCTACAGTGTTACGGTGAGCGCTATTGTTGGAGATAACCGCGAAGCCCTGTTTCGCATATTCGGATTCAACCGTAAGAATCATCTGCTTATCCATTTCTACGGCCGAGAATATTACACTGCATTTGCCGATGGCTTTTTCAACTGAGCTGGCATCTTCAACGATGATATCCTTAACTTTTTCTGGGATATCGGTTTTCATGTGCCACCGCCCTGCCACTGCATCGCTGTACTTTTTACCCGCGGAGTTGGGTGATGCGGCGAGGTAAACCACCTCGAACCATGGATGGTTGTTGAGTAACCTTAAGTAATTTTGTCCGATCATACCGGTGGCGCCGATTACGCCTACTTTGATTTTATTGTCCATTTTTCTTGTTTCTCCTTTCTTATTTCTTTTTTATAATAAAAAAGCCCAGGAGCTTTATTTCCTGGGCTTTGTGTACTCTGTGTGTTCTTTTACGCTACGATTATATTATTCTCCAATGCGGAGTACGCCAAGCCCAGCGGCACTTTTTAGTGTCGTTTTTAGTGTAAGTAGTTGTCAGTGTAATAAAGCTGGGCTGATTCATCTGAGAGTATATTTCCCTTAAATCCTTATATTTTAATTTTAACAGTATAGCATGTATTGTCAAATAAAAAAAGACTGGTGCTAAAAAAGTTTTGGAGCGGGAGACGAGATTCGAACTCGCGACTTTCTATTTGGGAAGCACTTTCTGAAGCTGTTTTGTTAACAGTTTTGTGAACATTTTGAGTATGTATTTTGCCCTCTAACTCTAGAGGGCATTTTCTTTGCCCTGAAAGTATCATACTCAAGTAAGCAAGACTAATCTCCAACTCTTTTGCTAGTTGCCTTAATGATTTTTGTCTTTCCATTTTAATCTCCACGCCTAGACTTTTGTGTCTAACCTGCTATGTTCTTCTTATTCTTGGGTTTATTCTTTCGTTGGTAAGTCAATTCCAGCGCAACTCAGTCCCTGGCTAGTTTCTTTCCGTTGATTTCACCTTTAACTAATAGACGCCTGATTTGGTTGAGATCCAAACGAAGTTTTTGTGCTGCTTCCTTAACGCTGTACATATATATAATATACACGCTAACAGGTATAGTATTCAATGTTATTGCAAGTATTAACCCGTAGGTATAGAATCAGCATGAATACCTATTAACGAAGGAGTATATGATGCAGATTAAAAAGCAGGACAAGACTTGGATATCCTTCCTTGAAGAAAGATATGAAGAAATAGTCAATTTCAAACCTGTATCATTTCATACCCTTATTCCTTCTATGATTCCTCAAGCCAAGGGTGTATACCTGATTACGGCATGTAAGAGTCAATATGAATTACCTTATTACGTAGGAAGAACAGTGAATCTAAGAAGACGTATATATACAAATCATCTAATGGGACCTATAGCAAATGCTCGATTGAAGAGATATTTACTCGGCTCAGGCGAGTGCAAAAACATCACAGATGCTAAAGAGTTCATAAGGAAAAATTGTAATGTACGTTGGATAGAAGAGAATGATACTCGTATTAGAGGGGCTATTGAAGGATATATAACAGGTCTATTGTTTCCAGCTTATGGTATTTATCAGGAACATTAGTTTCTTCTCTTCCTAGTCTGCCATATTTCACCTATAATTTTACCCACTTTTTTAAACTCGTCATATGAAAATTTATTGCTCTTAGCCATGTTGCAGATTGCACAAGCCAAAACACAGTTTTGTATCTCATATCCTAAACTATTAATCTTACGGTCTATCTCTAACCTTTGCCCTCTTTTAAATCCACCGTAGAAAGGGCCTGCCCATATTTGCTGAAATTCATCTTCTGGTATTCCACAATAATGACAATATTTTCCATCTCTCTCATAGAGTTGGTTTCTAAGTTGTCTTTTTTCAGCACTGCCAAGTGTAAATTGCCTCGCCATCATATTTTCTCCTAATTATTATCATAAATGCTAATACATCAATAAAGGTATTTAATCAAATTCATTGTTTAATACTAATACCTTTTTCAAGTTTTCTGATCGTATCTTAGAAATTTTGGTCAGGCGAATCTGAAAATACTGAAAAAGAAAGACGGAATAAAGAAAATGGAATTTTGGAGCGGGAGACGAGATTCGAACTCGCGACTTTCTGCTTGGGAAGCAGACATTCTACCACTGAATTACTCCCGCGGGTCAGTTTTGATTGTAAGATAAAAGACGCATTAAAAGCAAGTATTTGGCCTGCAAGGCGGCTATATGGATTCCCGCTGGAGTTTATCCCGTACTAGATACGGGACAGGAATGACAAAGGAACGTGGGTTCTTGCCTGAGTTTATCCCGTATTAGATACTGGACAGAAAAGACAATAAAAAAGGGGAGTGCGAACGCACTCCCCCTAATAGAGTTTCCACTTAAGCCCAGCCGGAATAATAATCCCTACTTGATTTTCTGGAAAAAACAGTTGGGAGCGCCGGTGTGGCAGACAGGCCCCGTCGGTTTTGCTTTTACCAGAATCGTATCGTTGTCGCAGTCTTTCCAGACTTCTTTCACTTTGATATAATTTCCTGAAGTTTCGCCCTTGTGCCATAATTCCTGCCGGCTACGACTGTAAAACCAGACGTCTTTACCCTCGAGAGTGTGTTTCAGCGCTTCTTCGTTCATATAACCGAGCATCAGGACCACGCCGGTGTTGGCATCCTGTATGATAGCCGGGATCAGGCCTTTTTCATCGAATTTAATGTCTTTCATTTTAGTTTCTCCATTCACATTAAAAAGTATACCATACCGATGGAGGATGAAATATTTGAGCGAAGTCGATAGTACATAGTAATCAGACAACCCAACTTTGTCATCCCTGGTGAGACAGGCTTCCTACCCTGTCTTTAACGAAAAGGAAGGGACAACACTATTCTCCCACTTTCGCAAAAGGGGGATTAAGGGGGATTTTTCATGAATAGCGTTCCCTTTTATCCGGAAGTAAAATGATATTAAATAATACTGGGGAGATACAAAGGGATTTCTTAAGAAGAAAGGGGGCTTAATTATTAATAACCGCCAGCGCTTCTTTGAGCTTGATATCGCCGGTATAGAGCGCCTTACCGATAATCGCGCCCTCGACACCCAGTTGCTTGAGCATTTTGAGATGCAATATCGAAGTTATTCCGCCGGCGGCAATCACCGGCGCTTTGGTGCTATTAACAAGTTCCGCGATCGCTGTAAAATTAGGTTCGGTGAGTGTGCCGTCACGGACAATGTCGGTGTAAATAAACCGCCGGGCGCCTAATTTCACCATATTGGCGGCAAATTGTACCGTGGTCAGGCTGGTCTCTTTTAACCAGCCGTGTGTTGCGACAAAGCCGTCACGGGCATCGATACTGACAATAATGTAATCGTTAAAGCGTTTGCAGGCTTCCTCCACCAGTTTAGGATTTTCCACCGCCACCGTCCCCAGAATCACACGCTCGATGCCCAATGAGAGCATACGCTGGATGGTATCGATATCCCTCAAACCGCCGCCCAACTGGGTTGGTATCATCGCTGCACTGGCAATGTTCTTGATGATTTCCAGATTAACCGGTTCGCCTGTGGCTGCGCCGTCCAGGTCGACAATGTGGATTCTGGAAGCGCCCATCGATTGCCATTTTAAGGCCACATCCAGCGGATCGTCGGAAAAGCGTGTTACCTGATTATAATCGCCTTGATAGAGGCGGACACATTTACCGCCTTTAAGGTCGACCGCAGGAATAATTTCGATGGTGAGCTCCTTTTTTAGCTAACAGCTTTCAGCTGTCAGATCTCAGCTTTTGGATAAGAGAAGTAAGCATACGCTTTACCTCAATAACCCGATTAACAAGGTTTATATAACTATTTTCGTCTAGCATTTTCAAATCGCGAGCCAATATCAGATGATATTCCAGTTCGCTTGCCGACCCAAATGCTATTTGGAGAAAACGGGCAAGGTCAGCTTCCCCATCTCTCCCGCAACCTTCGGCGATATTCGCTGGAATGGAAGCGCTAGCTCGCCTGATCTGCGAAGTGAGCCCGAAAGTCTCACTCTTCGGGAAATTGTTGGTTACTCTGTACACCTCGATTACCAGAGAATGGGCTTTTTCCCAAACGTTCAATTTCCTGAAGTCTTTCATAATGAAGCTTATTGTATCAGCTATCAGCCGCCAGTTTCTAGACCTCTTCTGTCAGCTGACCGCTGACCGCTGATTGCTCTTTTCTACAAATTGATATTCGAGTATTTGCGCCACGGCCTGGCATTGAATGCCTTGTTGTTTTTATTCTTGTCCTCAAGAATGTCCAGAGCCCGGTTAATCATCTTGCGCGTATCATGAGGCATGATGACATCATCGACACAGCTCCTGTCAGCGGCGACAAAAGGATTTTCATAGAGGTCGCTGTATTCCTGGATGCGTTGCGCTTTTGTCTCTTCCGGGTTCTTGGATTCGCGGATTTCACGCGCAAAGATAACGCTGGCAGCGGTCTCCGCACCGACAATGGTGATGCGGGAAGTCGGCCATGCATATACAAAATCAGCGCCGATAGATTTGTCCAGCATGCCGTAGTGCGCGCCGGCATAAGATTTTCTGAGAATAACGGATATGAGCGGTACGGTAGCGTCTGCCCAGGCGAATAATAATTTTGCGCCGTGTCGCAGAATGCCTTTCCAATCCTGTTCCGGACCGATCAAATAACCGGGGCAATCCCCGAGGGTAACTACCGGAATATTGAAGAGGTCGCAGAACCGGATAAATCTGGCAGCCTTGTCTGAAGCGTCGATGTTGATGACGCCGGCCATTTGCATCGGCTGGTTAGCGAAGATGCCTACAACCCTGCCGTTAAAGCGTCCAAAACCCACGATGATGCTGGTGGCGTGCAGCGGCATTATTTCAAAGAAATAGCCGTCATCGACGATGGCCTTAATCACTTTCTGCATGTTATAAGGTGCCGTTGGTCTATCTGGGATAATGGTGTCAAGTTCAGGGCATTCTCTTTCGGGGTCATCTTTTGTGGCGACGAGCGGAGCTTTTTCAGTATTATTTGCGGGAAGAAACTTGAGCAATTCCTTGCATTTTTCGATGGCATCTTTGTCGTCATTGGCGACAATATGGGTACAACCTGACTTGATCGCATGAGCTTTATATCCTGACAATTCTTCTAGGCTGATTTTCTGGCCGAGTTGCGTTTCTACAAAAGCAGGTCCGGCAATACCCATAAATCCTGTGTCTTTACATTGAATCAGGAAGTCTTGCATTACCGGATGATAAGCCTGTCCGCCGAGGCAGGGCCCCATTAATAAAGCAATCTGAGGTATAATGCCGGAAGCCAGGATTTGAGAATGAAAGGTCCAGCCGTAAGCTTCCAGCGTGTCCATACCTTCCTGTAAGCGTGCGCCGCCGGAGTCGTTCATACCGACGAACGGCCAACCTTTTTCCTTGGCGAAATTGACGGCAGAAGCCAGTTTCTTACCGTGGTTTTCGCCGAAAGTGCCGGCCAATGCCATATAGTCCTCCGCCGCCGCTACCACATATCGGCCGTTGACCTTACCGAAGCCGGTAACGATACCGTCGGCGGGGATTTCTTTTTTATCCAGTCCAAAGGCCGTAGTACGATGTTCGACAAACATCCCGATTTCGGTAAAAGTGCCTTTATCAAAGAAATAATCGATGCGTTCCCTGGCGGTCCATTGGCCTCCCTTGTGACGCTTTTCGATTGCTTCAGGAGTAGCCATCGCTTCGATCTTTTTTCGCTTTTTTTGATATTGCTCCAGTAGTTCTTTTGTCGTTGCCATCTCTTCTCCTTACATTAAATTTATTAAAATCCGCTTTTCCGCATCGGTTTTTTACAATAACTTCATTCCGGATTCGCCTATGAAAGTCCCATCTTATGCCTGACTTCTTTCATCGTCTCGCGGGCGATAACACGCGCGCGTTCGGCGCCGTCAGCTAATACCTTATTGATATAATCCGGTTTGGCGGCCAGTTCTTGTCGTTTTGCCCGTAACGGGGCGAGAGATTCATTCATATTCTTGGCTAGCAGTTTCTTACAATCTACACAGCCGATACCTGCCGCGCGGCATTCAACGCCAATTTTTTCAACTTCAGAGGGTGTGTAGTATTTGTGTAGTGTATAGATATTACAGACTTCCGGATGTCCTGGGTCTTTACGGAACTTACGCGCCGGGTCAGTCACCGCAGTCATGATGCGCGCCGTGGTTTCCTCCGCCGTATGCGCAATATCGATGGTAGAGCCTTCCTCGGATTTGCTCATCTTGCTTTTACCGGTCAGCGATGGAATGGATGGGAAACTGGTAAGCTTGCCGACAGGCTCCGGGAAAGTCTCTCCGAATTGGGTGTTGAAGCGGCGCACGATTTCTCTCGCCAGTTCGATATGTGGCAGCTGGTCTTCCCCAACCGGTATTACTTCGGCTTTGTATAAAACTATGTCCGCAGCTTGTAAAACCGGGTAGCCAACCAATCCGTAATTAATATTATCGGGCTGTGCCTTAGCTTTTTCTTTAAAGGTAGGCACTCTTAATAGCCAGCTCAACGGTGTCAGCATACTTAAATAGGTATGCAGTTCGGTGACCTCAGGTACATGCGACTGTACAAAAACGATGCTTTTGTCAGGGTCGATACCGGCGGCCAGCCAGTCGAGAGCCAGGTCGCGGATATACCCTTGTATTTTATCTGTTTCCTGTAGCGTGGTCAGAGCGTGAATATCGACGATACAATAAACACAATCATATTCCTTTTGCAGTTTGACATAATTATCGATTGCGCCAAGTAGATTACCGATGTGCTGTCTGGCGGTGGGACGGGCGCCGGAAAAAACACGTTTCTTCATTCTGAAAATAACCTCGTTATGAAAAAGTCTATCATAAATAGGGTGGAAGGGACAAGGCACGAAGCTGTTAAATGCTAAATGCTGATTTCTACGCGCATCTCCGAGCAGTCAAGGAATAAATACTATATAGAATTCCATAATGGAATTACTTAGATTGCAAAAACAGTTTATAAGCCATTACAGGATAATAACAAAAAAGTATTGTATGCGGACATGCGAATCTACGAATATCTTTGCCTGTTACATCCTATCGGGGGCGTTCATACCCATCAGATGGAGGGTTTTTGCCAATACTGTTTTACTAGCCACAACGAGCTTAATGCGGGCTTTGGTCAGAGCTTCATCATCGGTAACCACGCGGCAATCTTTATAAAATGCGTGGAAGGTATTAGCCAGTTCCTGAGCATAATAAGCGAGATGATGCGGTTCCAGGGTAATTGTTGCCATCTCGATCAATTCGGGGAAATGCAGAATTTTACGTATCAAGGTTAATTCCGGCTCAGTTGTCAGTAGCCTGGTATCACCATCGGTGTAATTGACTTTCCGCTCTTCCACCAGACGCATAATACTGGCAATGCGCGCGTGAGCATATTGTACATAATACACCGGATTTTCCTGCGACTGTTTTTTAGCCAGTTCAAGGTCGAAATCCATCTGGCTGCTGGCGCTGCGTGCCAGGAAGAAGAAACGGCAGGCATCGACACCCACCTCTTCCATCACTTCCTCTAGCGTAATCAGGTCGCCGGTGCGCTTCGAGACACGCACCAGTTCACCGCCACGTTTTAATGTGACCATCTGGTGGATAATTATCTGCAGTTGCTCAGGGTCGATTCCCAATGCGGCAACCACAGCTTTCATTCTCGGGACGTGGCCCTGATGGTCGGCACCCCAGATATCGATGACTTTTTCAAAGTGCCGTTCGATGAATTTGTTGTAATGGTAAGCGATATCGGTGGCGAAGTAGGTCGGTGCACCGTTGGTGCGGACTACCACGTTATCCTTGTCTTCTCCTAAATTGGTGGAAACGAACCAGGTCGCGCCCTCTTTTTCGGCGAGGTAGCCGCCTTTACGCAATAACCCCATCACTTTTTCATATTGACCGTTTTCGTAAAGACTTTGTTCACGGAACCAGACATCGAATTCCACGCGCAATTGTGAAAGGTCTTTTTTAATCTTGTCTTTGACCTTACCGATGCCGATATCACCCAGCTGTTTGAGCGCTTCTGCCTCAGTCAATTTCTGGAATTTATCGCCATATTCAGCGATGATATTTTTTGCTAGGTCGATTATATAATTGCCCATGTAGCCGTTTTCCGGAACTTCGGCTTTCAGACAGAGCGATTGCAGGTAGCGGGCATACAACGAGCGTCGGAAGATATCCATCTGATTGCCGGCGTCATTGAAATAGTATTCTTTTTCAACTTTATAACCGCTGGCATCGAGAATATTGACCAGGGCGCTCCCAAGAATAGCGCCGCGTCCGTGACCGACATGCAGGGGACCGGTGGGGTTGATGCTGACGAATTCTACCTGAACATTTTTCCCCTGACCCATGTTATTGTTACCGTAGGATTCTCCGTCTATCAGTACTTGTTCAACCTGACGGCTAAGCCAGGTATTTTTAAGGGTGAAATTAATAAACCCCGGCGGTGCGACGATGGCGCTTTCAATTTCTTCGGTGACCGGTAGCAAAGCTACCAGTTCGTTGGCGATCACCATAGGGTTAGCTCTGGCAATTCTCGCCAGCTTCAGAGGAAAATTAGAGGCATAATCGCCGTGGTCTGAATTCTGAGGGCGCTCGATGGTAATTTCAGGTAACACTACCGAAGGTAGTTTACCCTGTTTTTGGGCTCTATTTGCCGCTTCTGTCAGTAAATTTATCAGTCTTTCTCTTAGCATTGTGATACCTGTCTGAATAGGCTCAGAAACTGATTATAACATAATGAGGGACGGTGAAGGTAATGTACGAGCAGACAGTTGTCAGCGTTCAGCTTTCAGAAACATACAATAATCAAGAAACAATCATCAAGCAGGTATAACAATACAGGTAATTCAATGTCTCAGGCTGTATATTGAGGTGGACCCCATTGTTAGGACAGCAATGGGGCTAAATTAAGATAGTGTCCTGCTGTATCAATGGTACCTTGTGTTAACGATTCTATCACACCTTTCTCAGGCTCTTCAAAGGGGGTGGGGGCAAATAACTCGCCCGGTGTCCGATACCAGAGTGCCTGGTGGGGACGTGCATTGTTGTAGAAACGGAAATAGTCCCCAATCCCGATTCGGGCATCTTTCCCATTCTGATATGCTTTTAAGTACACCTCCTCATATTTCACTGTTCTCCATAACCTCTCGATAAACAGGTTGTCTCTGTAACTTCCTTTCCCATCCATGCTAATCTTGATTCCATGTTGCTCTAAAAGCCCGGTGAAAGCCTTGCCTGTGAATTGTGATCCCTGGTCAGTATTAAAAACATCCGGGGTGCCTTTCTTGAGCGCCTCTTCGAGTGCCCACACACAGAAGTCAGCGTCCAAGGTGTTTGATAACCTCCACGCCAATACATACCGGCTGTACCAGTCCATGATGACTACCAGATACATGAAACCGTGTGCCATAGGTATGTAAGTGATGTCAGCACACCACACTTGATTTGGCCGTGTTATTTCCATACCAGTTAAAAGATACGGGTAGATTTTATTACCCGGTCCCGGCGGGCTAGTCCGAGGACGGCGGTAGATGGCCTTCAAACCCATTAATTGCATCAGCCGCCGTACGTGTTTCCGGTTAACATTGTGGTGTTTACTCTTTAGCCAAGCTGCCATCTTGCGGGTTCCATAGAACGGTGTGACCATGTATTGGCAGTCAATCAGCTTCATTAGATTAAGGTCATTGTCAGAGACTCCTATCGGCTGATAATACAACCCAGAGCGACTGATATCCAACAATTTACACTGACTGGTCACGGAGAGTGATGGACGGCGGCGATCAACAGCAGCACGCCTTTGGCTTACTTCCACCGCTCCAACCCTTTCTCTAAAAAATCCTTCTCTACTTTCAGCTGTCCAATCTGCTGGTAAAGCTGATTTATCAGTCCTTTCTCATCCTTGATCTTCTTGTTGGGATCAGCGCCAAAGATATTGGCAGCTCCTGCTACCAGTTCTCTCTTCCATTTATTGATTTGGGTCGGGTGGACCTCAAAACGGATGGCTAATTCCGCGATGGTCTCTTCGCCCTTTAGTGCTTCCATGGCAACCCGGGCTTTAAAGTCCGGATTATACTGTTTGCGGCTCTTTTTCAATTTCCTGCTCCTTCGTATTCTCTTATTTTAGGAGCAGAACTCTATCTTAACAACCTGTCCAGTTTTTGGGGACCACCTCATATAATGACCAAACTTAGGCTCTTCAATATTATTTCCCATGTTTATATTATATCCTATAAAATATGCTTTTTGTCATAATCCCTTACTAAAGCACTTTGCATAAAGTCAAAATGGTTTGACACCCTTTCTGTTTCAGAATATAATCTGAAGCGCAAGGAGAAGTAATTATGAAGCGTATTTTACTCATGTCCGTAATTTTAGCTTCCATGCTTTTGAGCGCTTGTGATACTGTTTCCAACCCTACATCTGCTCTTACTTCAACGCCCGTTTCTGCTCCAGCCCTATCAAATATAGCTGAGGTAGAAAGTGTGAGTGTTTCGTTAGTTACTGGTGGGTTAGATGCGGTACTCAAACCGATAAATGCTAAAGCCAATACAAATTATGAAGTTGATTTATATGAAAAGGGAAATCTTAGACAGAGTGAAAATATTACCTGGAATGAACCGCAAATCAATGTTGGAACAACACAAATGATATTTTTTGGATTGTCAACCCAAGAATATAATGCCTATTTAACAGCATCAGAGAATAATAGTAATTGGTGGGAACCTATTTTCAGTATTAAGGTTCGCGAAATACTTCCGATAACCACCATACCTAATCAATCAATCCCTGGACAACGAACTATAACGTTAACATATCCTAGAGGTGGTGAAATTTGGCATGTTGGAGAAGTGGTAACAATAAAGTGGACTTCTACCAATTTACCTAAAGATACCCCTGTTATTATTAGCATTTGGCCAAGCGATGTGACGCCTAAAATTATGAGCATCACAGGAGATAGTACTGTACCGAACACTGGAAGCTATCAATGGACAGTCCCAAATTCAGCTGGTGGTTATTCAATTATTGGCACTCACGAAATAATTGGGATAACATGCAGCGATGCCCAGCTCTATTCTAGTAGTAGCAGTAATGACAGTGCCACCGCAACACTCACAATAACAAAGTAGGCAATTACTATGAGCAATAGAAATAGACAAGGATATGTACATATGGCAGGTACATTAGTCACATTCAAGTGGACTTGAACAGTCAAAGAGCCTTTGTCTGGTGTACCTAGAACGTGCCCAGGATGCGTAGGTTTGGGAAAGATATTCGAATTACTGTATTAGATGATTTTAAGACAATTAAAATGGATGAGCAAATTAAGAATAATATTAGAAAACTAAGAAAACAATACGGAATCCCTACTGCTGAAAGAGGAGTGCCTTTATTTCAGCCAGGCGTTAATGAGTCATGCATAGCCAATGTGTATCCTAGTAATGACATTCGCGCTTTGGGCTTCAAAATCGCAGCAGATAAGCTTGTTGACATAGCAATTAAGGAACCTCGTTGTAGAGATTATCTTGTTTATTCTGTAGGGTATTTGTATCGGATGTACATTGAATTACGCCTAAAAACGATTATTGAAAGTGCAACGCCATTATCGCGACCCGAGCATAATCTTAAAAAGCTTTGGGAAATGGCTAAGCCAACAATGGAAAACTCTTCACAATGGTTTGACGATCAAGAACTCGAGGGCGTTGAGGAAAAGATTCAGGAATTTTGTAAAATTGACCCCTCTTCTGATGCCTTTCGATACTCAAAGTACTTGAAGGGGGATAGGGCGGGAAAACCTACTCTAAAGAATATACAAACCTTGGATTTACAACACCTCAAACAAGTCATGGATTCTGTGTCTACACCTTTGGAGGGCAGTTACACGGCTATATACGAGGATAGACACATGAGTAGTGAGAATGATTTCCCATGATTCTGTTAATGCTACAGAAACTATGGAGATAAGACATCCCAAGAACGCCGCCTGAAAATTTACCCTTTGTCCGATACTATTGTTATAAATTTATCTGAACGAACATACCTATTAAATAGCAAACATCCCTATATTTTTCCAATTTATTTTTACTTAATAGAAAAACTAAATGGGATTGTGTAATCGTACCTATGGCTTAATAAACATCGGGATGATTGATCATGGGTGTGTTTCACCCACTCTATGCGCTCCACCGAAATAAAACGATTGGGCGGTCGTACATTTTGGCTGAGGCTAAAAGTATTTCGTTAGTTCTTGCGAAATAACTCAGGGTTCGAAACCCGACCCAACATAGGTAATTCCTGCGAAAAACTGGAGATTTTAAACCGGAGCATATTGCGTAGCTTGTTTAAGGGAATCCAGCATACCACTCCATTCTGGCGGAGGCCAGAATCCACAATAAGTTGCTGGATACCGTTTTTCAACGGTATGGAGAAGGGTGGGTTTGATGTTTTAGTGTTTTAGTTTTTGAATTTATTTAGTATTTCGATATTAGAGATTAGGATTTTATATTAGCTTAATTCTTCTATTTCCGTCGTCCAGACGCGTGCCAGTTCTTTGGCGAGCAGGGAATGTTCCGGATTTTTAAGATGGCGGTCTTGGGTAAAGAGCCGTTCCGCTTCTTTGCGTGCCAATTCCAGCAGCGCAACATCGGAAAGCTTAGCCATGCGTAAATCGGGCAAACCGCTTTGTCTGGTGCCGAAGAATTCCCCCGGGCCTCTCAACCTGAGGTCTTCTTCCGCCAGTTTAAAACCGTTGTACACGGTTTCAATCACCAATAAACGTTCCTGACCGACCTCCGAGGGATTCTGGGATAATAATATGCAATAACTCTGCACCGACCCTCTGCCAACCCGACCCCGGAACTGGTGTAATTGTGAAAGCCCGAAGCGGTCGGCGCTCTCCACCATCATAACCGTGGCGTTAGGCACATCGATGCCGACTTCAATGACCGGCGTGGAAACCAGCATATCCAGTTCCTTGTCGTGGAATTGCTGCATCACCTTTTCCTTATCCTTAGAGGCCATCCGGCCGTGCAATAACCCCATTTTTAGATTCGGGAAAACCTCCTGTGAGAGATGTTCATATTCGGCAATAGCGGCTCTAGCCTGGATGGCTTCCGATTCTTCGATGAGCGGACAGATAATAAATGCCTGGTGCCCTTCAGCTACCTGCTTGCGGATGAAATTGTAAGCGCTCTCCCGCTGATTGGGTCTCAACCATTTAGTTTTAATCACCTGTCTGCCCGGCGGCAGTTCATCGATTACCGACAGGTCAAGGTCGCCGTAAATGGTCAAAGCCAGCGTGCGGGGAATGGGGGTGGCTGTCATTGCCAGCACATGAGGATTTGTCCCTTTCTGGCGTAACGTAGAGCGTTGTGCAACCCCGAAGCGGTGCTGTTCATCCACTACCACAAAGCCCAAATGCTTGAATTCCACTTCTTTCTGGATGATAGCGTGAGTACCGATAACAATATCAACAACACCCTCTACCACCAACTGATGAATTTCCCGTTTGTTTTTCGCAGTCATAGCGCCGATTAATAGCGCAACGGTTACTGGTCCAGTCAGAATTCCTGAGTAAATGTATAAATGGTCGCGTTCTTCCTGTAAATGACCTGTACCCGATAAAAGTTTGTGAATTGTGGCAAAGTGTTGCTCGGCCAGGATTTCCGTCGGCGCCATCAACGCCGTCTGATAGCCGTCGGCCACCGCCGTTAAAAGGGCTGCAGTTGCTACCACAGTCTTACCGCTGCCGACTTCTCCCTGCAATAGTCGGGACATGGCTTGAGATTTCTGCATGTCTCCTAATATTTCCTGCAATACCTTCTGCTGGGCAACCGTCAGTTTAAACGGGAGCGATTGCAAAAAACTGTCCAGTATCTTTTGATTGATGTTTATCGAAGCGCCGGGCTGGCTTTCCTGCCAGTCCCGTTTTTTGCTTAAAACTCCGAGTTGTAATAAGAAAAGCTCGTCGAAAGCCAGCCTGACTCTGGCTTTATCTTTTAAATCGATAGTATCCGGGTAATGTGCCTGCGCAATAGCCTGTGGCAGGCTTATTAAGCGGCACCGTTCTTTGACTTCATCTGGAAGAAAATCGGTAATCCGTCCTGCCCAGAGGTCGACAACTCCTTTGATCAATTTTCTGGTCTGGCGCTGGTGTAAGCCTTCTGTCAGCGGGTAAACAGGCACTAACCTGCCGGTGTGGATGAGGTCGCCCTCCTCCAGCGGTTCCCATTCCGGCGATTCGAAGACAAATCTGCCGTTGAATAGCCTTACTTTACCGCTGAGCACAATCTTCATATTGGGTTGTAATGTTTTGGCCAGGTAGGGATTATTAAACCACATTGCCCGGACATTTCCGGTCTCATCCCCGACAATGGCCTCGGTGCTGCGTCGTCCGCCGGGCATGGTGATTTTAGCTTCCCAGACATTGGCGACAATGGTTTCTTCTTGCCCTTCTTGTAGCTGGGAAACAGTCTTCATCTGGCTGTAATCGAGATGACGGCTGGGGAAAAAGTAGAGCAAGTCCCTGATAGTCTTCACGCCCAACTTACTGAATTTGCCGGCAAAACTGGTGCTGATGCCCTTGATGGTGGTAATTGAAGCATCCAGGGACTGAGTGGATACTATTTTAGTTGTTTTTGGTTTCAATGCAGGTCTCTCCGGCTTTGTGGTAACTTTATGGATTGGCGCCGGCTTTACGATTTTGCCACGTTCGAGTTCAGCCGCAAAATCAAGGATTTGCTTTATCCATTCCTGGCGTTGTTTGGGTGTTAAAGACGCGTATTTGCTGTCCCGAAGATGTAGTTTTTGGAGTTTCGACATTAAGGCCCGGTCGGTAATGGCCGCGATGGTTTTTTCCGACCATTGGCGGATGAATTTATCCAGTCCGCCAATGACGGTGGAATCGGAGTAACCTTTCTTTTGTTCCAATTCCAGGATTTTACGCAGTGAACTAAAATCAATTTCAGACATGTGTTTTTGCTACCGACGGGATGGGAGCTTAATTTTCGGCAGGTGCAATACAGGTAGCTTCACTATTGGTTTTGATGAAGTATCGCTTGACTCAATTTTACTGCCGCCATCTTTTATTACTAAAGCCAGTGTGCCTGGGCCGCCGTGTACGCCCAGAGCCGGTCCGAGCCTTGCTACATGAAGAAAATCAATATTTACCAGCGGGCTGAGGCGGTCTTTTAAACTGGTTGCCTCATCGGGTGTCGTGCTGTAAACAACTGCTGCTTCTTGAATAGGCATAAAACTATTGGCTAATTCAAACAGTTTATCCAGAGCTTTGGCACGGGTGCGATAATTACCCACCGGAGAGAATTCTCCATCACGCATAGTGATAATAGGTTTGACATTGAGGATACTGCCAAATAAAGCTCTGGCTCTACCGATACGCCCCCCGAGTGCGAGGTACTTAAGTGTATCAAAAGTTGCAAACAGGTGGATATTATTTATCTCTTCTCTTATCTTATCGACAATTGTTGTGAGTGTCCCGTTTTGAAGAGCTGATTTGGCGGATGACATCGCTATCATGCCCAATCCCATTGTGACTGATTGTGAGTCTACGACTGTGATATTGCATTTGATATCAGCCTGTTTTTTCCCCTGCAGTGCCGAACTATAAGTCCCGCTGAGTTTCCCGGAAAGATGGATCGATATTATTTCATCGGTTTCTTTAACAAGTTGCCGATAGACTTTAGCAAAATCTGCCGGTGTCGGTTGGGAGGTGGAAGGGAGTTTTGGATTTTTCAGGAGTTTCTCATAAAGCTCATCGTAGCTGATATCGATACCGTCACGAAAAGTTTTATCGCCAAAAATCACATATTCGGGCACAACTGTAATGCCAAGTTCCTTGGCTATTTCAGGCGAAATATCAGCTGTACTATCGGTAACAATTTTTACCGGCACGAACCTATTTTCCTTCCGCTTCTAAGACGGTCACAGCGATAGCATTAGGACCGCCGTATACTCCTAATACCGGACTTACGGTAGAACGCAGTACGGGAACTTTAGGATGGGTGGAAGTGAAAAGTCTAGCCAGTTCATCGGCATTCTCAATCGTGGTGGTATGTTCGATACTCACAGTCTCAATATTTTTAAAGCTGGACATAAAATTATTCAGATAGGCGATACCTGCCGCCGGGGAACGAACTCTAGTAACGGGCGACATTTCGCCGTCTTTTACATTCAGGATGGGTTTGATCGACAACACTGAACCAAGCAAACCCTGGGCTTTACCGATGCGCCCTCCCTTGGCGAGATATTTCAGAGTGTCGAAATACACGATAAAATGCGATCTTTTCAAAGCTTTGCGTGTAAACTCAACGAGTTTGTCCAGACTAGCGCCATTCTTGGCTTCTTTAGCGGCAGCCAGCACGACTAATCCCAAACCGCTGGCCACTGTTTCCGAATCGATGACCTCAATGCGGCATTTCTTGGCTTTCATGAGATTCTTTCCAGCCATTGCCGATTGATAGGTGCCGCTTAGTCTGTAGGACAAAATCACAACGAGGATTTCGTTGGTTTTTTCGGCGAGTTTATCATAAGTATTGGCAAAATCTTGCGGTGAAGGCTGAGTAGAGGTCGGCCAGACATCGCCGTGCACAAGCCGGTGATAGAATTCGTCGGTGCTGATGGTAACCCTGTCTAAATAAGTTTCGTGTCCGAATAAAACGGTCAGAGGTACCAGAGTGATATCCAGATCGCCAATCAACTCACTTGTGAGGTCGGACAGACTGTCGGTCACAATACTTACGGTCAATTCCCCGGTCCTCCTTAATTATTCTATCGATATGATGTAATTATAGTGGGGTTGACTACCCCGGATTATCTCAACCTGTAATTTGGGATATTTCTCGCGAATTGTAACCGCAGTTTTTTCGGCTTCAGCGAGGGTTGTGTCAGCGCCATAGTAAATGGTCAATATCTCGTTGTTATCAAGGTCTATTTTACCGAGTGTGTCGATAATTACTTCCACCGCGTTATTACCAACGGTTATCAATTCGTTGTCGAGAAGGCTGATGATCTGTTTTTTCCTGATCTTCAATCCGCCAAGTTGTGTGGAGCGGACAGCTCGTGTAACTTCAATAGTTTTAACATTCTCGATTGCCTGTTTCATCAGTTTGGTATTAGTTTCCAGATTGGCGTCATAATCGAAAGCCAGCAACGCGGCGACGCCTTGGGGAATAGTTTCAGTGGGAATTATTTCAATCGATTTCTTGGTTAAGGGTTTCACCTGTTTAGCAGTGAGGATAATGTTTTTATTATTCGGCAGGAGGATTACTTTGTCCGATGGGGCTTGTTCCACAGCTATGAGAATATCTTTGGTACTGGGGTTCATTGTCTGCCCGCCGTGGACGATAGAGGTTGCGCCCAGGCTGGTAAAAACTTCTTCAAGACCTTCACCGGCGACGACGGCGATAGTAGCCACATCCGTGGCGACAGCTCTTTCTTTCTGCGCGGTGACGAAGTCGCGATGCTGTTCGTCCATGTTTCTAATGGACACCTGGTGGACTGTGCCTAATCCTGTGGCGATGTGAATGATATTACCGGGGTCCAAGGTATGAATATGAATTCTGTTGGTGTTAGCATCCCCGACAACAATAAGCGATTCGCCCTTTTTATTGAGTCGGGTTTTTATTTTTTCAGGGTCAAGGTCTTCGCCCTTGAGCATAAATTCAGTGCAATATCCATAGGGAACTTCGTCGGCGGCAATCATCTCCGGTAGCCTAAGGGTCAAAGGAATACTGCTGGTGATGACCTGGGGTTTCTTGAACTGCATCAGTTCCGTTTCACCCTTGAGGTATTGCAAAGCGCCTTCTAGAATAGTGAATAATCCCTGGCCTCCCGCATCCACGACACCGGCTTCTTTGAGCACGGGGAGCAGTGTCGGGGTGTTAGCCACGGATTCTTTGGCGGTATTTACGGTGATTTCCATCACGGCCACGAGGTCTTTGCCATTACCGGCTGATTTTTTTAGCGCGGCAGAAGAGGCTTCTTTGATCACGGTAAGGATAGTGCCTTCAGTGGGGTTACTGAGTCCTTTGTAGGCTGTTTTGGCGGCTTTGCCAAGGGCTCTGGCCATATCAGGGCCGGTTATTTCTTCTTTGTCAGCCATATCTTCCGCCATACCACGGAAAATTTGCGAAAGGATAACACCGCTATTGCCTCTGGCACCCAATAGTGCGCCTCTTGCCAGAGCCTGCGCTACGCCGGAAGCGCTATGGTCGGGTGCACGGTAAGCTTCCTCGACGCTAGAGCGCATTGTCAGCAACATATTGGTGCCGGTATCACCATCAGGCACAGGGAAAACATTCAGGTCGTCGATGTCGGGAGCGTTTTTCTCCAGCCAGGCAGTGGCAGCGGCGAACATCTCCCTCAGTTCCTGTCCTGTTATTGAACTTACTTTCTTTGTCATTTGTACCCTCTCAATTGATACTAGGAAATAATTGAGGTGCCATTGTATTTTAACTGGCGAAACTAATTTTGTCTACTTACAAATTCATTTTGCCGTTCTTGTTAAGTTTGCCGCAGTATGCTAATATAAAATACTGTAAATCCATCAAATAGTCAAGGAGTACCTGTATTGAAGTGTGATATTTGTGGGAAATCCCCAGCTTTCGGAAATACTATCAGCCACTCCAAACGTCATACCAATAGAACGTGGGAGCCCAATGTCCATCCGGCAATCATTATGGTTGATGGGAAGAAGAAACATCTTAACCTCTGCACGCGCTGCATCCGTAATCAACATAAAGAAGCGAAAAAGCCGGTAGTTAAGCCAGGCTCTGCCGCAGTTTCTTAATTGCTTCTTCAATACTTTCTCTTGAACTGAAGACTGCCGCCCCTGCGACCAATGCTGTAGCCCCGCAACTTACAACGCGGGGCGCTGTTTTTATATTTATCCCGCCGTCGACTTCCAGTTCTATATTCAGTTTACGTCTATCCAGTTCTGCACGCAACCGCGCAATCTTATCGAGTGTGCTTTCAATAAAAGTCTGCCCGCCAAAGCCGGGATTTACCGTCATCACGAGGACAAGGTCGACCTCCGGTAAAATTTCATCGAGCACAGATAGTGACGTTGCCGGATTGATAGAAATGCCGGCCTTAACCCCCGTGGCCTTGATCATCTGAATGACACGGTGAACGTGAGGGCAGGGTTCGATGTGTACCGTAATGATATCGGCGCCGGCTTTCGCAAATTGCTCGATTTGTTCTTCCGGGGATTCAATCATCAGGTGGACGTCCAGCGGAAGTTTGGTATATTTGCGGATAGCGGCGACGACCAGCGCGCCGATGGTGATTTGAGGGACAAAATGCCCGTCCATCACATCAACATGGATTAAATCAGCCCCGGCTTTAGTGGCCTCTGCCACCTGCTCGCCAAGTCGGGCAAAATCAGCCGACAAGATAGACGGTGCAATCTTAATTTTAGCGCTATTCATCGCTCATACTCTCCTTGAGCTTTCTTTTAGCGGCGGCAATCTGTTTGGCTACCTGTTTATAGGCTGTTCCGCCGGTATTATTCCGGGCGGTGACCGAAGATTCCACGGTAATTTCATAAACGTCATTGTTAAAAACAGGCGAGAACTTCTTGTATTCTTTTAAAGTTAAGTTTTTCAGGGACTTATTGTTTTTTATCGCATAAGTCACCAGTTTACCTGTAGCTTCATGTGCGGTGCGGAAAGGTAAGCCTTTCTTGACCAGATAGTCCGCCAGGTTGGTGGCCAGCAGGTAACCCTCTTGGGCGGCGTCGGTCGTTTTATCGGTTTTAATATGTATGGTGTTCAACATCCCGGCAAAGACTTCGAGTGTGGACATCAAAGTATCCACAGTATCAAAGAAGCCTTCTTTGTCCTCCTGCATATCGCGGTTGTAGGCAAGGGGTAAACCTTTCATAGTAGTTAACAGTCCCATCAGATTACCGTAAACACGGCCGGTCTTACCGCGTGCCAGTTCGGCAATATCCGGGTTCTTTTTCTGCGGCATAATACTGGAACCTGTCGTATAGGCATCATCGATCTCGATAAAATCGAATTCTCCCGAAGACCAGAGAACAAGTTCCTCCGCTAATCGGGACAGGTGCATCATGCACAGACTGGCGTCAGCTTCGAACTCGATTATAAAGTCGCGGTCGGCAACGGCGTCCAGACTATTCTGGCTGATATCATTGAACCCGAGCTTTTTAGCAACATACTTCCGGTCGATGTTATAAGCCACACCGGCCAGCGCGCCACTGCCTAACGGCATTACATCCGCCCGCTCCAGACAGTTGTAAAACCGGGCGATATCCCGTTCTAACATCTCAAAATAGGCCAGGAGATGATGAGCCAGGAGTACAGGCTGTGCTTTTTGCAGATGCGTATAGCCGGGAATAATGGTGCCTTTATGGACCGACGCAAGTTCTACGAGTGTGCTCTGTAATTCGATGATGTGTCCGATAGTATGCAGTATTGCATCCCGGGTATAGAGCCGGATATCGAGTGCTACCTGGTCGTTGCGACTGCGCGCCGTATGCAGTTTTTTCCCGACATCACCGATCATTTCGATCAACCGGGCTTCAATATTCATATGGATGTCTTCCAGTTCCGGTTTAAACTGGAAGATACCCTGAGTGATTTCTTCCCCGATACGATTCAACCCTTGGATAATTTTTTCGGCTTCTTTCTCGGTGATAATGCCCTGTTTGGCGAGCATCTGGGCGTGTGCCATACTACCGGCAATATCGTAAGGATACAATCTCCAGTCATAATGGATTGAAGAAGTATAGGCTAGAGCAGTTTTATCGGCGTCTTTTTGGAAACGACCTCGTATCTGACTCACCGTTATTTCTTCCTGTTTTTCGATTTCGCTGCTTTTTTAGCAGGCTTCGCGGTGTCAAGGAGCCGCATTGGGTCTGATTTGTCACCGAGTAATTGAATCTGGGCTTGAGTGGCTACCGGCAGACCCCAGAGTTGAATGAAACCGACTGCGGCGCTGGCATCGAATTTATCGCCCTTATCATAAGTCGCCAGACTGAGATTGTAAAGCGATTTCGGTGATTCGCGTCCGACCACCATCGAACTGCCTTTAAAAAGCTTGACCCTGACGGTGCCGGTGACAAAACGTTGTGTACTCAGAACATAAGCGGAGAGGTCGCGGTTTAGGCCACTGAACCATAATCCGTTATAGATAATATCGGCGATTTCAATGGCCGTCTTTTCTTTAAAGCGCAGCTGGTCTTTGGCGAGGGTCATGGCTTCCAAGGCCTTATGCGCCTGTAGGAGAACGACCGCTGCCGGTGCTTCGTAGGTTTCCCGGGATTTGATTCCAACCAGTCGATTTTCAATATGGTCGATGCGCCCGATGCCATGCAGTCCGGCCAGTTCGTTCATTTTTTGAATCAGACTGACGCCGTCCATTTCTTTACCATTCAGACTGACGGGGATGCCTTTTTCGAAGGCAATCTCGACATATGCCGGTTTGTTCGGCGCCTCGTCGGCATTTTTTGTCCATGTCCAGACATCGTCCGGCGGTTCTACCCACGGGTTTTCCAGAATACCGCATTCAGCACTTTTACCCCACAGGCAATCATCAATGGAATACGGACTTTTTTTAGTAATCGGGACCGGGATGTGGTGTTTGGTGGCGTAAGCAATGGTCTCTTCCCGTGTCATACCCCATTCACGGGCTGGTGCGATGACTTTGAGTTGCGGCGCTAAGGCATGCACGCCGACGTCGAACCTGACCTGGTCGTTGCCTTTACCGGTGCAGCCATGCGCTACTGTTGTCGCACCTTCTGCCAAAGCCACGTCCACCAGTAACTTGGCCATTAACGGCCGTGACAGGGCAGTGGCCAGCGGATATTGTCCTTCGTACAGGGCGTTAGCCTGCAAGGCCGGCCAGATAAAGTATTTGACGAACATATCCTTGGCGTCGATGACAATGGCCTTGATGGCGCCGAGCTTCAACGCTTTAATACGGGCGGCTTCAAAATCCTTGGAATTACCTACATCGATGGTGAGGGTAATCACGTCCATCCCGTACTTCTCTTTTATCCACCTGATAGCGACTGATGTGTCCAGTCCACCACTATAGGCCAGTATTACCTTTTCTGCCATTTAAAATCTCTCCTCTTCTTTTGTCAGTTTCCCTCCTTTGTAAGGAGGGACTAAGGGAGAATTAATCCCCTATACTTTAACTCCTGCAAATACTTTATCTAATATACGCAAAGCTTCGTCGATTTCCAGCTTGCTGATATTAAGCGGCGGCATCACACGCACCGCATTCGGCTTTACATCGTTCACCATCAGGCCGTTTTCAATGCAGGTCAGTTTAATTGCTGCCGCTAAGTCTTTATTAAATTCAATGGCGGCCAGTAAACCACGTCCGCGGACGTCTGTAATGAAGGAATATTTACTCTTCAATTTGTTCAAACCATCAAGTAAATATTTACCCGATTTTTGGGTCTGGCCGGGGATATCATGCTTAATAACGTATTCCATTACGGCTAATGCTGTGGCGCACATCAGGGGGTTACTGGTGTAGGTGCCGCCATGGTCGCCGGGCACAAACACCGCGCACTTCTCTTTGGCCATAAAAGCGCCGATGGGTATGCCTCCACCCAGCCCTTTAGCTAATGTAATTATATCAGGTTCGATGCCGTACTGTTGATATCCGAACATTGTCCCGATACGCCCGATGCCGGTCTGCACCTCGTCTAAAATCAGCAGGATGCCTTTTTCATCGCACCATTTCCGCACGTCTTTCAGATAACCCTCGTCGGGGATATTAACCCCGCCTTCACCCTGAATCGGCTCCAGCATCACGGCGCAAGTGTCTTTAGTGGTGGTGTTTTTAATCGCTTCAATATTGTTGAAAGGCACATTTTTAAAGCCCACCGACAAAGGTGAATAGGCATCCTGATAGTGCGGCTGCCCGGTCGCGGCGGTCATGGCTAACGTACGTCCGTGAAAGGAACTGTACGCTGTGATTGTTTCGTAAGCTCCATTAAGTTTCAGTTTGCCGTAGCGGCGGGCCAGTTTCACAGCGCCTTCATTGGCTTCGGCGCCACTGCTGGCGAAAAATACGCGGTTAAAACAACTGATTTTAACCAGCAATTCCGCCAGTTGTAGCTGAGGCAGATTACAGGATTGCGGTCCGCACTGCACCAGTTTCTTGGCCTGATTGGTCAGGGCTTTTGTCATTACCGGATGACAATGTCCCAGACTGCAAACCGCCCACCCGCCGACTAAATCCAGATATTTCTTACCGTTCTCATCCCAGAGATAAGAACCCTTGCCCCTGACGGGGAGTATCGGCCAGCGAATAGCATTATTAAATAAATACTTTTTTTCCAGTTCTTGCCAATTAGACATAATTATTTACCTCTATATCAGACTTCAAAATATTAACATAATATGGGAATTAGACACAAATAAGGGGAAAGAAATAGCCGTGACTCAGTGTCATCTAGTGCGGATGATGGTGCCGGCGTGGTCGCTGTCAATGGCGTTTAATAAGGCGTGAGGTTGACGGCCATTGACGATACAGGTAGTGGTTTTATTAGCTGCGGCGACTAGACAGGCATTGAGTTTGGGAATCATTCCACCGGAAGCGGTTCCGGAGTCGATTAATTCCTTAGCCTGATTAACCGTGATTATCGAGAGCAGTTTACCTGCTTTATCGAGTACGCCGGTAACATCGGTTAAAAATATCAGTTTTTCAGCGCCGATGGCTGCCGCAATTTCACCGGCCAGGGGATCGCCGTTAATATTTAGCATCAAAGGCGCATCTGCCGGTCGATCGATAGTATAAGCAGTGATCGGAGAAATCACAGGGATGAACCCCGCTTTCAATAACGCATCGATTACTGAGGCATCGACTTTCACTGTTTGAGCCACGTAACCTAATTCCGGATTGGCGATGCGGCTCTGTACCAGTCCGCCATCGACACCACTGATGCCGACTGCCCGCCCGCCCAGGTTATTAATCGTGGCCACAATCTGCTTATTAGCTAACCCGCCCAGGACTGCGGCAACAATATCCAGCGCCGGTTTATCGGTAATCCTTTCCCCTCGGACAAATTTGGTCTCGACACCTTGCTTTTTAAGCCATTCTGTGACCATATTGCCGCCGCCGTGAATTACCACCAGCGATTTACCTTTTTTCTGGAGTGTGACGATGTCTTCCAGAATGGGGTCGCGTTTCCCGAAGGTCGCGCCGCCTATTTTAACAACGATTGGTTTTTCCATAGCTCTTTCATTATACCACTGGGAAAAAGAAATCCTAATCTCTAAACTCTAAATGCTAAATAAATTAGAATATCAAAATTATAATTTATAATTTTGATATTGTTTAGGTTTTCGTATTTCGAATTTAGAATTTAACCGGTTAGGTTGTATATTCTGCATTAATTTTGACGTACTGTTCGGTCAGGTCGCATCCCCAAGCCGTTGCCTCGGCCTTGCCCAAATTCAGAAGAACGGTAATCGGTACTTCTTTTTGCTTCAGCGCAATAACAGCTTTGGCTTTATCGAAAGGCACCGGTGTTCCCTGTTTCAGTACAAGTATTTTACCCATATAAACATCGAGTTTCGATTCTTCGACCTGTGCACCGCTTCTGCCGAGCGCGGCGGTTACCCTGCCCCAATTCGGGTCATTACCGTAAATCGCCGCCCTCAACAGATTGGAGCTGACAATAATACGCGCCGCCAGGCGAGCTTCTTTAAGATTGGCCGCGCCTTTGACATTAACTTCAATCAATTTGGTGGCGCCCTCGCCGTCACGGGCAATTGCTTTTGCCAGATAGATACAAACCTGATTCAAAGCCTGCTGGAAAACGCCGGCAAGAGAACTTTTGCCGGTCACTGTTTCATTCTTAGCCAGGCCATTAGCCATGAATAGCATGGTATCGCTGGGACTGGTATCACCGTCAACAGATATCATATTAAAAGAAACCGCCGCTGCTTCTTGGAGGGACTTCTTTAAATAAGCCGGTGTGACATCGGCATCCGTCGTCAGAAAAACAAGCATCGTGGCCAGATTTGGGTGGATCATGCCGGAGCCTTTAGCCACGCCGCCGATGGTGAATTTGTTCAGGCCATCCTTGTAAGTAACAGCGACTTCCTTCGGAACAGTATCGGTAGTCATGATGGCGCGTTCAAAATCGTGTCCGCCCTCCGATTTCATAGTGATTTTCTTCATACCGGTTCGGATTGCCGGCATCGGCAGATTGATCCCGATAACGCCGGTATTGGCAATCAGGACTTCATCGGGTTTCGCATTGATTACTTTAGCGGCGAGAGAAGTCATTTCAATGGCATCGGCAAATCCCTGCTCGCCGGTGCTGGCATTAGCGCAGCCGCTGCTCGCGACGATGGCTTTGGCTTTGCCCTGTTGAGCTCGTTTCATACACAAAACTACGGACGGCGACTTGATTTTATTTTCCGTGAACAGGCCGGCCACGGTACAGATTTGCTGAGAACAAAGTACGGCTAAATCAAGCCGACTGTCGCCCTTATGCCGGATATCGGCAGAGACAGCGCCGGCGGAAAACCCTTGCGGTGAAGTCACTGTACCATTAGTGATAAATTCAATCTTATCCATAATAGTAAAACTATAGCACATCAGGCACAGATGAGGCAAAAATTTCGCTCAATCCGCCTGTTCGAAGATGTCGCCCTGAGTCGTTAGACTAAGGGTTTCCCTGCCTCCTGAGTAGGACTGATACATTAATCCTTTTAATCAGGATTCAGTATGACAATCTAGAGTAGAGGGGCAAAAATCCCTATCAACATATTTCCCCATACCGCCGAAAGTCAGTATCCAGAAAATCCCTCTCAATCTCCCCTTAAAAAGAGGAGAGGTTCATCCACCACTTCTATTTTTATACGCATTCTAGTACAATAACCATATTATGCTAGAAAGCATTACTCCTATCCGACAGCAATACCTGAGGATTAAAAAAAAGTATCAGGAAACGATTGTCCTTTTTCGTCTCGGCGATTTCTATGAGACCTTTGATGAAGACGCCAGAATTACTTCGCGGGAACTGGAAATTGTCCTCACTTCGCGCGAAATGGGGAAGGGTAATAAAATTCCGATGGCCGGGATTCCTTACCATGCCATCGATAACTACCTGGCGAAACTGATCAACCGCGGCTATAAAGTGGCTATCTGCGAACAACTGACCAAACCCGGTGCCACCAAAGGTATTGTTCAGCGGGATGTCATACGTGTGGTCACGCCGGGGACCGTCGTCGAACCGTTGTTGTTGGATAGCAAAGTCAATAATTATCTCACATCTCTGGTGATTGAAGGCGATGCGGCAGGTATTGCCTACGTTGATATTACCACCAGTGAATTCGCGACCACACAGTTGCCTTTAGACCGCGTGCGCAATGAACTGGAGCGACTCAAACCATCGGAGGTTATCGTCGGTGAAGGTACCGATTTAACGAAATTGCAGCTGGTAATGCCGGTCACGAAGCTCGATAATTATCATTTTGAGATTGAGGTTGCCCGGCAAGCGCTATTAGAACATTTCAGCACGGCGACCCTCGACGGATTCGGGTGTTCCGGATTACCGTTGGCCATCAGCGGCGCCGGTGCGATTATTCATTACATTCAGGAGACACAGAAAGGCACGCTGGGGCAATTAACCTGGCTTTCTACTTATACGACCGATGCCTTTATGGCACTCGACCTGCAGACGCAAAATAATCTGGAACTTTTTCGCGGCAGTTCCGGTTCAATCAAAGGCTCGTTGCTGTCGGTCGTCGACCTGACAAAGACGGCGATGGGGAGCCGGCTATTAAAACGTCGACTTGTTCAACCCCTGCTTGATATAAAGGAACTTAATAAACGTCATGATGCGGTGGAATGGTTTACGGAAAATTCTCTGGCACGTGCTCAAACAATCGCTTTCCTGACTAATATAGCCGATTTGGAGCGCATTATTAATCGTATTACGGGCAATCTGGCCGTCCCTAATGAATTGATTGCCCTGAAACGCACTCTAACCGTCATTCCCAAACTCAAAGAAGCATTGGGAAATAATGCAACCGGCAGCGCTATCGACTGGCTCAAGGATGAATTAAAACCGCAGCCGGAAGTTATTGAACTAATCAATCAGGCGATTGTCGAAGAGCCGACGACCACTATAGGGGAGGGCGGTGCGATTAAGTCGGGCTTTTCCGAAGAATTGGATAATTTAAGGTCGATCTCTAAAAATGCCAAGCAATACCTGGCCAATCTGGAGCGCACCGAGCAGGAAAAAACCGGCATCAAGAATCTGAAAATCGGTTACAACCATGTTTTCGGTTATTATATTGAAATCTCAAAATCGAATATCGCCCAGGCACCGGAAAATTATATTCGTAAGCAGACTCTATCCACCGGCGAACGTTATTTCACGCCGGAATTGAAAGATTACGAATCTACTATTTTAAATGCCCGCGAACGGATCGAAGAACTGGAGACGGAATTATTCCAGCGGGTCTGTAAACAAATCGCCGCCAACCGTCCGGCTATTCTGGCGCTGGCAGAAGCCATCGAACAAATTGATGTTTATGCCAGCCTGGCTGAGGTTGCAATCCGCAATAACTATAAACGTCCCAAATTGACCGATGATGATGAGATTATTATCAAAGGCGGACGGCATCCGGTAGTGGAAAGGTCGCTGACCGATACCAGTTTCGTTCCTAATGATACCTATCTTTCCAACAAAGATACGCAACTCGTAATTCTCACCGGTCCAAATATGGCCGGTAAATCGACTTATTTGAAACAGGTGGCGATTATTGTTCTTCTGGCGCAAATCGGTAGTTTTGTGCCCGTGGATGAAGCCACTATCGGACTCGTCGACCGTATCTTTACACGCATCGGCGCGCGGGAAGACCTGACCAGCGGCCAATCTACTTTTATGGTGGAAATGGTGGAAACCGCGGCTATCCTGAATAATGCTACACCCCGTTCATTGTTAATTCTGGACGAAATCGGACGTGGCACCAGTACTTATGATGGTCTATCGATTGCCCGCGCCGTGGCCGAATATATCCATAATCATCCGCGCTTGGGTGCCAAGACTCTTTTTGCCACGCACTATCATGAAATGGTAGCACTGGCCGATTATCTACCGCGGGTTAAAAACTATAACGTAGCCGTTAAAGAAGATAAGGGAGAAGTGATATTCCTGCGCAAAATCGTACCCGGCGGGGTGGATAAGAGCTACGGTATCCACGTTGGGAAACTGGCTGGCTTACCGAAGACAGTAGTGCATCGCTCACAGGAGATTTTGGACGAATTAGAAAGCGACGGCAAAAACATCAAACATGCGATAAAATCACACCAAAAGCTATTAGCGCAGATGCCGCTTTTCGCGGAGAAATCGACGGTGTTAGCTGAATTGGAAAAGCTGGAAATAGATTCGCTCACGCCACTGGAAGCCCTGACGAAACTGTATGAGTTACAAAAGAAGTCGAAAGAGGGTTAAATCTTCTTAAATTCCTGTACCCCTAATCAGTTTCAAGTTCTGGAATGGATAATGATTGATATTATTAGTCACGAGTGGCACTTCCAATTCTTGTGCGGTAGCGGCGATAACGGCATCCACTACCCCGATTGTTACACCCCTTGAATGCAGACCATTTAAAAACCTACCGGCTGTCCTGGCGATTGATTCATTCACTTCTATCGATGTTAAACCATCCAGAAAATCGATGGTTACATTTTCCTCGCTGATTCTCATTCCGTGGAATACCTCGAGGTGAGTTAATGTGCTTATTGCCAACAGACCATCTTCCGCTAAACCTTCCAGTCTATCTCTGACATAAGCGCGGCCTCTTAGAAAATCTATAATTACATCTGTATCCAGCAAACAAGAGATGTAACGTGATTCGTTACTGGGCATTTTTGTTTTCGTTTACATGGAGGGCTGAGGAACGGTCATTTTTCCTGATCGAATACACAAATTCAGATGAATCAACGGAAGACATCAGGTCAGGGTGATTTTTATCTTTCCATGCACCAAAGCCTTTCTTTAGCGTTATTTTCTGGCGTTCTAAGGCAATGTAATGTTCTAAGGCTTTTGTAAAGAAAGCGCTTACTTCTCCCTGAGGCACCAGGTTACGTATTTCGCCTGCGAGTTCCCTGGGCAGAGTTACTGAGATCTTTTCTGTAATACCATTTCTAGCCATCTGAATATCCTAATTTAATATCAATCATACCAATGGTACTACCAATAGCTAATTGTGTCAAGTGGATTTATAAGATTTAAGTAATTCCAAAAAACCGATAGGCAGTGATTAACTTACATCGGTAAGATTTCAAGTACGTTACTGACGCTTAGCTTACAGCACTACCAGATTGTTCCGATGCACAACTTCCGAACCGGAATCATAGCCGAGCAAATTATTAATATTTTCGGAGTGTGCACCTTTGATGGCCGTCACTTCGGCGGAGGAGTAATTGGTGATGCCGCTTCCGAGCTTCGCGCCTTTGGAGTCGCAGATATCCACAATATCGCCGCGCTGGAAATTGCCCTCAACCTCGGTGATGCCAGCCGCCAGCAGACTGCAATTTTTCTTCTTCAAGGCTAATGCCGCGCCATCATCGACGGTGAGTTTGCCGCGAGTACAAAGACCGGATAACAACCAACGTTCCCGACTGTCCAGTTTGTTTTTTACCGGTAGAAAACGAGTCCCGATGGACTCACCTTTGGCCACTCTTAGCAAGACATCTTTTTCACTGCCGTTGGCAATTACCACCGTCACGCCGGAAGCAGTTGCCAGTCTGGCGGCTTCGATTTTAGTCACCATGCCGCCGGTCCCCAAACCACTTGTGGAACCGGAGACCAGACTCTCAATTTTATCATCTATCTTTTCAACCAGCGGAATCAATTTTGCCGAGGAATCGCGGTTAGGGTCGGCGGTATACAATCCGTCGATATCCGTCAGGATAAATAATAAGTCGGCGTCAATCAGATTGACCACCATGGCTGACAGGTTATCGTTATCGCCGAAACGGGCTTCTCTAATTTCATCCACGGCCACTACGTCATTCTCGTTAATAATCGGAATCACGCCCATTTCCAGTGAGGCCAGTAGGGTGTTGCGGGTATTCAAATAGCCGGCGCGGTCGACTAGCACTGATTTCGTCAGTAGCGCCTGCCCGACAGTAATCTGATGTTGCTCGAAAAGGCGTTCGTAAATATTCATCAACCGCCCCTGCCCTACCGAAGCGAGTACCTGTTTTAAAGCCACGCCTTTTGCTTTTTTTGTTAAACCCAATTTTTCGCGGCCGGCAGCGATGGCTCCGGAGGTGACGATAACTATTTCTATGCCCTGACTGTGGAGTTGCGCTAATTGGTTGACAAGATCGGTCATACGCTCCATGTTCAATCGGTTCGAACCCGCCGTCAGCAGGCTCGTGCCGAATTTAGCAACAATGCGGCGGCAGGTAAAATTACTATCGATTTTCGTCTTGCTCATATTAAGTCCTGATATAAACTTTCAGCAGATAGCTATCAGCCTTCGGCTTTTTCAGAGTCATTATAGCATAAACAATTATGTTAAAATGAAATTGAAGGGCTAGTTCGTCTCGGCTAGTCCTGTTCGGCGTTTGGGGATTTGTATTTTTAAAGGATATTTAGCGCTTGAGTCAACCTCCAAGCCAATAATAAAGTGTGAGATTGCCACGGCCTTTAGTAGAAGGCCTCGCAATGTTCAAACGATGGAAACATTAAATATCTCTAAATTGTTAAACTTAATCAATGAGAGACCAAACTACGGAAATCTCGTGGCGGAACTGCGTCAATCAAAAAGCGTAATTAATGCTGATGTCCTCGATGCCGCACGACCTTACCTGATTGCGGCGATCTGTCAAACTTTAAGACGTCCTATCGTTGTGATTACCGCGCATGCCGAAGAATCACGCAAACTTTACGAGCAAATTAGTGTCTGGACTCACTCGGAAGATATCAAACTGATGCCGGAAGCCGATGCTCTGCCTTACGAACGCATCATTTCCGATAGCCCCAACGAACTGGAACGCCTGCGGATTCTGTCGTTATTAGCCAATGCCCAAAAAGAAAAAAAATTACTGTTAGTAATAGTTCCGGCAACCGCTTTAATTCAAAAAACCTCCGCATTTACTGAATTTACAGCTGCTTTCCACACAGTCAAAGAGGGTGAACATTGCGACCCGCTGGTCTTGATGAAACGCTGGCAGTCACTCGGATATGAAGTGCAAAGTACCGTGGAGATACCGGGGACGATGAGTAGACGCGGCGGCATCATCGATATTTTCCCGCCGACCGGTGAGATGCCGGTCCGATTGGAGTTTTTCGGGAATACCATTGAAAGCATCAGGTTATACGACCCGGCAAATCAGCGCTCGGTAAAAAAGGTACCGTCGGTTTCTATAGGACCGGCCACTGAATTACTGACGCCTTTTGCGGAAAACAGTCCGAAACCGGAGGAAATTCTGGGGAAGCTTGATTTTGTTAATTGTAACGAAGAAACCCGCCAGAACTTCCTTAAAGAACTAAGCGAACTTTATCGCGGGCAAAAAACCGTAAGTCAGGAGTTCTACGCCTCCTTATTTAATCAGGATAGCCTCCTTTCCTATCTGCCTGATAATACTCTGCTGATTATCGACGAGCCGCTCAACGTGCAGAGAACCATAGAGGATTTTAATGAAAAAGCGACTGAGCTGCGTCAGAGCGGGCAGGAACATGGCCAGCTACCCGGGAATTTCCCCAAACCTTATTTCAATTGGGAAGAACTAATGCCTGAGTTGGAGAAAACACCGCGCCTGATTCTCAGTTCATTGGGGATGGCCGGTAATGAATCCAGTCTTCGGCTTGATTTCAAGCCCCTGACGAGTTACGGCGGGCAGTTTCCCAACTTAATTGCTAAAATCAAACAAATGCTGGCTGAAAAACAACGGATTATCCTGGTAACACATCAGGCGAACCGTCTCTCCGAATTACTCGAGGAACAAGATATTATGGCGCCGGTCCTGACCGAAATCAGGCAGACTCCCTTGCCCGGTTCTCTGACTTTACTGCAGGGATTGCTCAGTTCTGGTTGGAGTCTGAGGGATACGCATCTTTTTACCGATGCGGAAATCTTTGGCTTTACCAAACAGCAAAGGCTTCAGAAGAAAAGACCGGTAGCCCGCCACAAAATCTTTGCCGATATTCAACCGGACGATTATGTGGTACACATCGAGCATGGCATCGGAAAATTCTTCGGGTTTACCGTAATTCGCAATAATGATATGGATAGAGAATTTCTGGTTCTGCAATACGCCGGCGGTGATAAACTTTATGTCCCCACCGACCAGGTGGACAGGGTCAGCCTCTATGTCGGCGGCGGAGAACAACCACCCACACTTAGTCGTTTAGGTACGCAGGAATGGACGCATACTAAGGAAAAAGTCAAAGAAGCGGTGGAAGAAGTGGCGGAAGATTTGCTCGACCTTTATGCCAGCCGTGAAGTCGTGCCGGGCTTCGCCTATTCCCGGGATACTATCTGGCAGAGAGAGTTGGAGGCGAGTTTCCCTTACATCGAAACTCCCGACCAGATTACCGCGCAGAAAGAAATCAAAGAGGACATGGAAAAAAGCAAGCCCATGGACCGGCTGATATGCGGGGATGTCGGCTACGGGAAGACCGAGGTCGCTATCCGCGCTGCCTTTAAGGCCGTAATGGACGGCAAACAGGTGGCGGTGCTTGTCCCGACCACCGTGCTGGCGCAGCAACACTACGCCACCTTCACCGAAAGAATGAAAGCTTTTCCAATAAAAATAGAAGTCCTGAGTCGTTTCCGAACCCCGAAGGAACAGGACAAAGTCATTGCAGCCTTGAAAGACGGCAAGGTGGACATCTGCATCGGCACACACCGGCTGATTCAAAAAGATGTGCAATTCAAGAACCTGGGTTTGTTGATAGTCGATGAAGAACAGCGTTTTGGGGTTGTCCACAAGGAATATCTTAAAAAGATGCGGCAGGAAGTAGATGTATTGACTTTAAGCGCCACGCCGATTCCCCGCACGTTACACATGTCGTTGGTGGGCGTGCGCGATATGAGCACGATGGAGACGCCGCCGGAAGACCGTCTGCCCGTCAGGACATACGTAGCTGAATACGACGAGCAATTGATTCGTGAGGCAGTACTCCGGGAACTGGAACGTAACGGTCAGGTCTTCTTCGTGCATAACCGAGTGCAATCCATTGAAATCATTGCTGAAAAACTGAGGCACCTGATTCTGGAAGCCAGAGTTACCGTAGCCCATGGCCAGATGCCGGAAGGTGAACTGGAAAAAGTTACCACGGAATTCATGCAGGGCAAGGTAGATGTCCTGGTTTGTAGTACCATTATCGAGTCGGGGCTGGATATGCCCAACGTCAATACCCTGATTATCAATCAAGCCGATCGTTTCGGTTTAACTCAGCTTTACCAGTTAAGAGGGAGAGTAGGTCGTGGTGCGACGCTGGCTTACGCGTACTTCCTTTTCGATAAAGATAAGCGGCTGACCGCGGTAGCCGAGAAACGCCTGCGAACGATTTACGAAGCCACCGAACTTGGTGCCGGTTTCAACATCGCCATGAAAGACCTGGAAATTAGAGGCGCGGGCACACTGCTCGGCATGCGGCAAAGCGGACAAATCAGCGCCGTCGGTTTCAACCTTTACAGTCAGATGCTGGCATCGGCGGTGGAAAAACTGAAATTGCAGAAGAAAGGTCTTAAGCAAACGCCTTCGATAACAAAATTGCCGCCAACGACTATTGACCTACCGTTATCGGCCTTGATTACCGAGGATTACGTCCCCGACTTGGTGACTCGGCTGGAACTGTACCAGCGCATGGCGGACATTATGGACTTGAAACAAATCCCCAACATGGTGCAGGAATTTACCGACCGGTTCGGTGTACCTCCGAAAGAAGTGGAAAATTTATTTTATATCCTGAAAATCAAGGCAATGGCCAAAGATACCGGCATTGAATCCATCTCTACGCTGGACAGCGAAATTATCCTGCAGCTGTTTGCCGGGATGCAATTCAATAAACAAAAACTGGCTCATTTCTTGCGGGAGGGTATTAAAATCGGCAACAGCCAGCTCAGAATGAACCTCAGACAGCCGGGCAAAGGCTGGCAAAAGGTCTTGGAAGAGATTCTGGGGGAAATGAAGTAAACAATGCTTTAGAAATAATCAATAATCAAGAGTCAAGAAATAACAGATTATATCTTTTAATGTTCATAACCGTGTTTGGTTTATCCCTCCTATCTTTTCTCTCTCTTTCCTGGTATAGTGCGGATGGAATCGACGGATTGTCATTGCTTTGCTAGCCCTTAATGACGGTGGGGATGGAAGGGAGATGAAGACAAATGAGCACTGATGAAATAAAATCCTTAATTATCCAATTGAGCAACAAAGATGGTGATGTGCGGGAGAAAGCCCGACTGGCGCTGGTAGGCATAGGGAAAGAGGCAACGGCTCCGCTGACTGAAATTCTGACTGCTCAAGACCAGCAAACCCGTTGGGAAGCCGCCAAAACGTTGGGGGCTATCGCCGATCCTTCCTCAATTCCGGCGCTCATTAAGATTCTTGAAGACAACGTGTTCGATGTTCGTTGGCTGGCGGCTCAGGCTCTGATTGCTATCGGTACAGAAAGTATTGCGCCATTACTTGAAGCTTTGAGAGCGAGCTCCGACGAACTGTTCCTGCGTGAAGAGGCGCATCATATCATTAAGTACATCTTCCGCGATAATCCGAAAGCTAAAGAGTTGTACGATATTTTAAAACCGGTGGTTGATGCTCTGGAGGGTTCGGTTTCAAGAATCGAGACACCCGGCGTGGCGCGTACGGCATTAGAGAAACTGAGGCAGATGAAGGGCGAGCTGTGAAATTCTATCCCGTACGTAAAACGGAGTGTACAGTAATCGGGGAGATTCTTCGCTTCGCTCAGAACGACGATAGAATCTGATTATGACGCAATCGGCTCGGTTTTCTTAAGCGAAATAGTGCCGCTTAAGTACTTAAACTATATTTTCTTAAGCGGAATAGTGATATTAAATGTAGTGCCTTTCCCAACCTGGCTTTCCAGTTCAATCTTGCCGCCGTGAGACTCGGCAATATATTTAGCGATTGCCAGACCCAGCCCGACTCCTCCCTCTGCCCGGGAACGGGCTTTATCCACACGGTAGAAACGCTCGAAGATATGCGGCAGGTGTTCCGGGGGAATACCGACACCAGTGTCGCTGATGGCAACCAAAGCATTCTCATCTTTCTTGACGGCCGAAACTGAGATATTACCGTCGTTGGGAGTGTATCTGATGGCGTTTTCCAGAATATTGATAAACAATTGTCTCAGTTTTACTTTATCTCCGTTCACAATCAGACTTTCCTGAGCATTGACGGTGAATTTGATACCTTTATCCTGGGCCAGAGCTTCGATGTTAGTGGATAATTCGACGATTAAGTTCTTGATGTCGACATCTTCAAAAGTTAATTGCTCTTTGCCGGCATCGCTGCGTGCCAGGAAGAGCAATTTCCCGATAACCGAAGACATATAAGATGATTCTTGAGATATCGTTTCCAGAGATTTACGGTAATCGTCTTCAGTTCTTTCTTTACTCAGGGCAAGAGTTGCCTCCGCTTGCATTATTGCCAGAGGAGTGCGTAATTCGTGGGAAGCATCGGCTGTAAATTGCCGTTGGCGGTTGAATGCCTCTTCCAGTCTACCGATCATATCATTCAGAGTAGAAGCCAACTTCCCTAATTCGTCGTTAGTCTTGACATCTATCCTCCGGCTTAAGTCGCCTTCACCGATTTCCTGAGCTGTTTTTGTTATCTGTTCAACCGGTCTCAGAACTCTACTGGCTAAAAATAACCCGCCGATTCCGGCCATCACCACTACGATCACTCCGGCAATAATGAGAACAAACCTGAAAGCCGCTAAAGGGCCGGTGACACCTGATGTTAATTGGCCGACCACAATCACGATTTGGTCGTTAAAAGGGGCTCTAATAGAAGTGGCATATAGTCGAACCCCCTGTTTATCCGAGGTCTCAGTGGTCAGAAATACATCCTCGCCGGTTTGGGCTTGTTTCACTAACGGTGCGATACTGGGAACATCAATTACAGGTCCGAATTCCTGTATTAAATTTCCGGAGGAATTAAAAGACAATAGGAGCTCGTTTGGTTGAGCAGAGGAGAAACCTGTGGCCTTGAGTTGAAACGCCCGCGCTTGAAGAGAATTATCCAGGTTCTGATAAAGCCTGCGGGCAGGCATAAAATAGGCCAAAGTACTGAACAGAAGCAGTAAAACAACCATTACTACCAGATACCAAATGGTCAGCCGTGTTCTGATACTCATAAAAAACTTCATACTATCTTCAGACGGTAGCCTGCGCCTCGCACAGTTTGAATCATGCTGTCTTCTGTATCTCCATCGATTTTACGGCGGAGCCTTCTAATGTAAACGTCGATGATATTGGACATGCTATCGTATTCATAATCCCAGGCATTCTCTTCCAGCATTGTCCTAGTGATAACCATATTAGGGCGGGTCATGAAGTATTCCAAGATGGAGTATTCTTTGTTGGTCAACTCTATTTTTCTTTCGCCACGCCAGACTTCTCTAGTGAGTGTATCCATTATCAGATCGCCGACCTGTATTTTGGGAGTCTTTAACAGCGACTCCCGGCGTAATAAAGCCCGAATCCGTGCCAGCAGTTCGCTGAAAGCAAAAGGCTTGACTACATAATCGTCAGCTCCTGAATCTAGCCCACGGACTCTATCCTCAACGCTGTCCCTGGCCGTCAGCATAAGAATTGGTGTGTTGATTTTCTTGGCGCGTAAATCTTTGCAAACGGCAATACCATCTTTTTTGGGAAGCATGATATCGAGAATAATAATATCATAGGTCGTGGTTTCCGCCATGTATTGCGCTTCCTCACCGTCGTAAACAGCATCAACCGCATATCCTTCTTCAATGAGACCGCGTTTGATAATGCCCGATAATCTCCTCTCATCCTCGACAACCAGCACACGCATAATCGGCTCCTGACAAGTATTTACTGTACCTACATTATACATAAACAAGATGAATAGAACATGAAAGGATTTCTTTAATATCTGATAGTGAGATTCATGTGGATTTCATCTTTGATTAATGGTCAATTCATTTGGCGATGTTAGACTGATGAAAGTGGAAGATTAAAATTGGGGGGGATGAGGTGAAAATGGGAAATAGAATAACAGGAGGTGATTCCCGATGATGCATTGGGGGCATCCTTTTGGGGTCGGTGTAGTGTGGATGACGATAGTATTGATGGTGATTTTCTGTGGTCTCGTCATTGCCCTCGCCGTCTGGGGAATCAGAAGGCTCGTTAAATATAGCTCCGGGTCGAAATCGAATGCCTTTGATATAGTGAGGGAACGCTATGCCAAAGGTGAAATTACGAAGGAACAGTTTGAGGAACTGAAGAAGGATCTGAGTTAGAGCCGCTCATTGGTGTGTTACAATGCAACTCACCACATTACTACCGTCAAGCGAAAGAACCTGCCCGATTTTAAATTCAGGCAGGTTCTTTCTTTTTCATCTAATGTTCATTTTATATTAATTGGCTGTTCATCTCGTAATGTTACACTAAAATCAGAAAGTCGAAAGGATAAACAAAACAAATTAGTAAAGGAGACTAAATTGAAAACGATTCAAGGTAAAATTGCAATTGTGCTTGCAGTCCTTCTCATTGTGGGAGTAGGTTTCGTATTAGGCACAGGGGTACATCTGGTTACAAACTCAGCCTCCGCTGCGCCGACGTTATACAATCAAGACACGATGACATCGCTCTATGCTGCTGCCAGTCCGGCGGTAGTAGAGATTGATGTTACGCAAACAGTCGATAGTATTTACGGAAAATCCACCCAGTCCGATCTGGGTTCGGGATTCCTCATCGATACCAAGGGAGATATTGTTACTAATAACCATGTTGTCGAAGGTGCCACCACCGTTGAGGTCGTTCTGCAAAACGGTAATAGCGTGAGTGGGAAAGTACTCGGCACCGACCCGGTCGATGATGTAGCGGTTGTCAGCGTCGATCCTTCTGCTGTTTCAGGAATTACTCCGCTACAATTCGATGATTCCAGCCTGGTAAAGCCTGGACAGATGGCAGTAGCGATAGGTAATCCGCTAGGCTATACGGATTCTATTACCGTCGGCGTCATCAGCGGACTAAATCGCAGCGTAGCCGGTAGTGATCTCAGAGGGATGTTACAGACCGATGCAGCGATTAATCCGGGTAACTCCGGCGGACCTTTACTTGATAATCAGGGTAACATAATCGGTATGAATACCGCAGCGGAAATAGGCGCTACCGGAGCCGATGGAATCGGTTTTGCAGTCCCGTCAAATGTTATTTCCAAACTGCTACCGGACTTGATTGCTGGTCAGACGGTTAGTCGTCCCTGGCTGGGTATCAGCGGCACAGCCTTGACCCAAGCGACTGCCAGCCAACTGGGTTTGTCGGTCAATAAGGGTGTCTATGTAGTAACCGTAGTTGCTGGCGGTCCGGCGGACAAGGCCGGTCTCAAGGCCGGTGGTGCTAACAACGACGGCACATTAACTGCCGGTGGTGATGTTATCACGGCTGTCGACGGTAAAGCAGTTACCAGTATCGAAGACCTGTCGGCGTATATCAGTACCAAAAATGTCGGAGATACGGTCAGTCTTACAGTACTACGTAACGGTCAGAGTACAACTGTGGAGGTAACACTCGCCGCATGGCCGGCAGATACTACTTCGGATACGACTCCTCAAGTACCTACCCAAACACCAACTTGGCCCCATAATGGCAGAGTACCTCAGGGCTCAGGTAATAGCAACTAGCACCAGGGTATTAAAAACAGACGATAAACTGGAGAGGCGGGGGAATTATTCCCCCGCCTCTCTTTTTCTAAGTCACTATCGATAGAAAAGTAAATTTCAATACATAATTCTCCATAAATTCAAACTGTCTGCCGAATAAATTAGTAAAGAAGAATGAAGAATAACACCTGATTCCAGACTAAAAATTAGTTTAAAAAATTATGATTTACGCTCAAAATATTCCTTGTAATCGTTGTGTAATAATGCTACTATGATACAAGAGCCTTTAAGCTAGTCCCGTGAGACTGGTAAGGGGAAAAAGAGTCTGAAGTCCAGAACCTCTTGCCAACCACGGCGAGGGGTTTTTTTATGTCCGAAAAAGTCATCATGACACAGGAAGATATCAAGCGGACTCTTGCCCGTATCGCCCATGAAATCATTGAGCGTAGCAAGTCTCTGGAAAATCTGGTGCTTATCGGTATGTACACCCGTGGCGTACCGCTGGCGAAAAGGCTGGCGCAGAATATTCAAAACTACACTGAAACTACGATACAGGTGGGCGCTCTGGATATCAAGCCATACCGTGACGATATTCCACCCCACGAAAACCTGCCGAAAGTCACCCGCACGGAAATTCCTTTTAGCGTAGTGGGTAAATCAGTCATCGTCGTTGACGATGTTCTCTATACCGGCCGTAGTATCCGCGCTGCGATGGATGCGGTGATGGATCTGGGGCGGCCGCAATCAATTCAATTGATCGTACTTATCGACCGCGGGCATCGTGAATTACCCATCCGCGCCGACTATGTCGGCAAAAATGTTCCCAGCGCGCGTGATGAAGAAATCGCCGTCAGGCTGAAAGAAATAGACGGCATCGATGAAGTAACGATATTCAGCCGGTCAGCCGTGAAAGCCAGCACAAATAGGCTTCAGGGAGGTAACGATGAATCTAAAGAATAGAGATTTAGTGACCATTGACGACCTGACCAATTGCGAAATTGAATCGATTTTCTCGATGGCTGATGAAATGTCCGACGCCATGCCGCAACAATACGGATTATGCAACGGCAAAGTAATGGCTACAATTTTCTTCGAGCCGAGCACCCGTACCCGACTCTCGTTTGAAACAGCGATGCACCGGCTCGGCGGCAGTGTCATCAGTGTAGCCGATCCTAAGTCGACGTCTTTCTCTAAAGGTGAAAGTATCGCCGATATGGCCAGAATTATCAGCAGTTATGCCGATATCATTGTCCTCCGCCACCCGTGGGAAGGTGCGGCAAAACTGATGGCGGATTACGCCACCGTCCCGGTAATAAATGCCGGTGATGGCGGGCACCAGCATCCCACGCAGACGTTGTGCGACCTCTATACCCTCAAGAAGGAAAGAGGCGACCTCCGCGGAATGACGATTGCCCTTTGGGGCGATCTTAAATACGGACGTACCACTCACTCACTCATTTTCGCTCTCGCTAAATTCGGAGCGACCATATTGTTCTGCCCCAGTCCAGGATTGGAAGTGCCGGAGAATATCCTGCGCAAGCTGGTGACTGAATACGGCGGCGACTTGGAGAAGTTTAACAGCAACCAAAAACAGGCTCAAAAAGGCGCTTTTCCGGTGGATGCGGCCTATATTACGCCCGGTCAACCGCATCAGCTTGCCATGATGCCTGGTATCGATCTGGAAGTGACCATGAAAGCAGGCGTGGATGCGCTCTATGTCACCCGTCCACAAAGAGAACGTTTTACCAATGAAGAAAAAGAAGCAGATCTTAAATTCCCTATCGTCGACCAGAAATTAATGAGCGGTAAAGAGTTGAGAAGAGCGCTCGTGATGCACCCGCTACCACGTGTCGATGAGCTTGCCTACGATATGGATGCCGACCCGCGCAGTATGTACTTCAAACAGGCTGCCAGAGGCGTACCGGTGCGTATGGCTTTGATTGCGCTTACACTGGGGATGAAAGAGATTGCCATGCCTTATGAAACCGTGATACCGAAAGTCGAATATCCGGTGTATCGACGCGAATATGGGGTCAAGTGTTCAAACCCCCGATGTGTAACCTGGCAGGAGACAGAAAAAAATTACCTTAAGCCTGAGTTCAAGATAGTTAGTTTTCAGCCGTTGACTTTTCGGTGTATCTATTGCGAGCATGGTACGGAACCGAAATTTGTGGCCAGCACCGAATGGCATCAGGGGTTGACAGAAAGTAAGAGATACAGCCGGGCAACCAGTCACCTGGCGAAAAAAATCAGGCCGGAAAATCTGATTGCTTTTGATTCGGCTAGGGAAGCAGAGGAGCACGGTTTCAAACCCGGTTATTATGCCCAATCGCATACTGTTGAGGGAAAAACGAAAGAATGATTAAAGCGTTACTCATACACGGAGGGAGAATTATAGACCCTGCCCGGAAGATTAGCCGGGTGGGAAATCTCCTGATTAAAGAAGATAAAATCAGCTGGTTGAGCGAAGGGAGAGAGAAACCGCCCGGCAAGGCTTTCGACGTATTGGAAGCCAAAGGGCTGATCGTCTGTCCGGGATTTATCGACTTCCATTGTCATCTCAGAGAGCCGGGATTTGAAAACAAGGAAAAGATTGCTACCGGCACACGTGCCGCGGCCAGGGGTGGGTTTACCACAATTTGTTGTATGCCGAATACCCGTCCGCCGTTGGATAGTGCGGAGATGATCGAATTTGTTAAATATAAGGCCGATACCGAAGGGATTATCAAAGTGCTGCCAATCGCCTGTGTGACACAGGGACGAAAAGGGAAAGCCTTGATTTACATGGAACCGCTAGCGAAAGCAGGCGCGGTAGGATTCAGCGATGACGGAGATGCGGTAAAAACCGCGAAATTAATGGAAGAAGCTCTGGAAATCAGTAAGTTGTTCAATTTACCGATTATCGACCACTGTGAAGAACCCAACGGCGGTCAGCCGGAAGGCGAAGAGAAAATCGTTGCCCGCGATTTGGAATTAGCAGAAAAGACCAAAGGCTGGGTGCATATCGCTCATGTCAGCACTGCCGGTGCGGTCAAGCTCATCGAAGAGGCAAAAAAGAACGGCGTGAAAGTGACCGCTGAAGCAACTCCGCACCACCTGCTGATGACGCAGGACATGACTGAGAAACGCGGCGCGCTTGCCAAGGTGAATCCGCCATTGAGAACTGAAGCTGACAGGCTGGCTTTGGTTCAGGGAATAAAAGACGGTACGATCGATATTATTGCCACCGATCATGCGCCGCACACCGCATTAGAAAAGAAGCGTGCTTATGCCGATGCTCCGGCAGGTATTAGCGGCTTTGAGACGGCATTGGGCAGTTTGCTGTGGCTGGTGCAATCCAAACAACTGACGATGATGGAATTGATTGGCTGCCTGACAAGTAAACCCGCAGCGCTTATTAATAAAAAATCGGGGAGTTTTATTATCGATTCCGAAGCAAATGTCACGATTATTGACCCTACCAAAGAATGGGTTGTGGATGTTAATAAATTTGTTTCATTGGGTAAAAACACACCTTTGGCTGGTGCAACACTAACGGGTAAAGTCATGGCAACAATATATCAAGGAAATCTGGTTTACAAAGACGATTCTGTAAAAATAGGATTGAGAGCATAATGAATAAACAAGCGTATTTGGTTCTGGTAGACGGTTCGGTTTATGAAGGATTTTCCTTTGGTGGAGAAGCGGATACTTTCGGTGAGGTCGTATTCAATACGAGCATGATGGGCTATCAGGAAATGCTGACCGACCCGTCGTACGCCGGGCAGATTTTAGTACCTACTTACCCGCTCATCGGTAATTACGGTACCAATGAGCAGGACAATGAAACAGGCCGGATTCAGGTCAGGGGTTTTGTCGTACGCGAAGAATGTCTGGAACCGAGCCATTACCTGAATAACAAAACAATTCATCAATATTTACGGGATGGTGGGATTCCGGGGATTTACGGCCTTGATACCAGGGCAATTACCCGCAAACTCCGCTCGATAGGCGTGATGATGGGGATGATCACATCAAGTATGACTCCCAAAGAGGCGCTGGCAGAACTGAAACGAAAACCTGATTACGGCTTAACCGATTATGTGAAAGAAGTCAGCACGAAAAAATCTTACATCTGGGAAAAAGACCAGTCGGTTGATTATAAATACAATGTCGTGGCGTACGACTGCGGACTTAAATTCAATATTTTACGGCTATTGAAAGCTAAAGGCTGCAAGGTTACCGTTATGCCTTGTACCAGCACGGCAGATGAGATTTTAAAGCTAAATCCCGACGGCCTTTTGCTCTCTCCCGGCCCCGGCGACCCGGAGTTATTGGATTATGCGGTGAAGACGGTACAGGGACTGGTGGGGAAAAAGCCGATCATGGGCATCTGCCTGGGAAATCAGTTAATCGCGCGGGCGTTCGGCGCTAAAACTTTCAAATTGAAGTTCGGACACCGCGGCGGAAACCATCCGGTTAAAGAATTTGCCACCGGTCGCGTTCATATCACGGCGCAGAACCACGGCTATGCCGTTGACCCGGATACCCTGAGAGACGGGCTGGAAGTGACGCATATTAATTTGAATGATGGCACGGTGGAAGGTCTGCGGCATAAAGAATTACCCATCTTTACGATTCAATACCACTCGGAAGATTCCCCGGGACCCATGGATAATAGATATTTATTTGACAGGTTTATCAAAATGATAGAGAAGAAATAGATTGAAATTTGTAACTCTCCTTTAATTCCTCCCTGAAAGGGGGGAAGACGGCTCGCTATCATGGAGATAATTAGAGAAGAAATACGAAATAAATAAAAAAAGAAATTCAAAGGATGGAAAAGAATAATTACCACGGCTTGCTTTCCTGCGAAGGCAGGAATCCAGACTCCAAATTCTCCCTTGATCCCTCCCGTGGGGGTACACGGGACATTGTCCTTACAAAGGAGGGAGATATATGACCTCTCCCCTTACAACGTACTTTACGAAGTAAATGTATTGAGAGAGAGTGGAATTTCTCCCTTTCGAGAAAGGGAGATTAAGAGGGATTAATTAAAGTAATTGATTAAACAGGATACGCCCCCCTGAGATTGCCGCGCTTCGCTCGCAATGATAGATAGGGAATGGAGAATACAGTAGGCGGGGAGATTCTTCGCTACGCTCAGAACGATATAAAGGAATAACATGACCAATAATACTAAACCAAAGAAAGTACTAATCATCGGCTCCGGCCCGATTATTATCGGGCAGGCGGCGGAATTTGACTACGCCGGTACGCAGGCCTGTAAAGCCATGCGTGAAGAGGGCGTCATTTCCGTGCTGGTGAATTCCAATCCGGCTACCATTATGACCGATGAAGATATTGCCGATATAGTTTACGTCGAACCGCTGACAGTGGAAGTGTTGACCCGTATCATTGACAAAGAGCGTCCGGACGGGCTGCTGCCCACTTTGGGAGGACAGACCGGACTTAATCTCGCTGTAGAACTGGCAGATGCAGGTGTTCTGGATAAATACAACGTTCGTGTGCTCGGTACCCCGATTCAAACGATTCGTAATGCTGAAGACCGCGAGCTTTTCAAACAACTGCTGATAAAAATCGGGGAGCCGGTGCCGCGCAGTGAAACTGTCAATACGATGGAAGAAGGCCGGCGGGTGGCTGGGGAAATCGGTTTGCCGGTAGTAATTCGCCCGGCTTATACTCTCGGCGGCACTGGCGGCGGTTTTGCTAATAGCTGGGGTGAACTGGAACTGGTGCTCAATAGCGGCCTGACCGCCAGTCCGATTCACCAGGTACTGGTTGAGGAATCTGTGGCCGGCTGTAAAGAACTGGAATACGAAGTGATGCGTGACGGCGGCGACAATTGTATCACTATTTGTAATATGGAAAACATCGACCCCATGGGCATCCATACCGGCGACAGCATTGTTGTAGCGCCTAGCCAGACCCTGACCAATAAAGAATATCAGATGTTGCGTTCTGCCAGCCTGAAAATCATCCGTGCTCTCGGTATCGAAGGCGGGTGTAATGTCCAGTATGCCCTCGACCCCGAGAGCGAACGCTACTATGTAATCGAAGTTAATCCCCGCGTTAGCCGTAGCTCGGCGCTAGCCAGTAAAGCCACCGGCTATCCCATTGCGCGTGTTGCTTCCAAGATTGCAGTAGGTAAACGACTGGATGAAATCCCCAATGCCGTAACAGGCAAAACAATGGCGGCATTTGAACCGGCGCTCGATTATATTGTAGTAAAAATTCCGCGCTGGCCGTTTGATAAATTCGCAAGCGGCGACCGGTTACTCGGCACTCAGATGAAAGCCACCGGTGAGGTAATGGCTATCGATCGAACTTTTGAAGCAGCGCTACAAAAAGCCGTACGTTCGCTGGAGTTCGGTAAGAAAACATTACTATGGGAAGACCATAAGTGGACACTGGGAGCAGAAATCAATACATACCCTCTGGAGCCGACCGATTTACGTCTCTGGGCAGTGATGGCTGCTTTACGGCGTGGCATTGCCCCCCGGAAAATCGTCGAGAAAACTCATATCGATATCTGGTTCCTGACCAAAATGCTAAATATTATTAACATGGAAAAAAAGCTGCTGGCTCAGCCGCTCACTCCTGATTTCCTGCGGGAAGCCAAGCGGCTTGGTTTTTCCGATGAGATGATTGGCACACTCGCTGACAGACTCCCGGAACAGGTCAGGGAAATGCGCAAGGAATGGAATATCCGGCCGGTGTACAAAATGGTAGACACCTGCGCCGCTGAGTTTGATGCCGCCACACCCTATTTTTACAGCACCTATGAATCTGAAAATGAGGCCATCCCTTCAACGCGGAAGAAAGCCGTAGTCATCGGTTCAGGGCCTATCCGTATCGGTCAGGGAATTGAGTTCGATTATTGTAGTGTACACGCGGCCAGAGCCTTAAAAGAAGCCGGTTATCAGAGTATTATGATTAACTCCAACCCGGAAACTGTCTCCACTGACTTCGACACCAGCGACCGGCTTTATTTTGAATCGTTGGACGAAGAGAGTATCCGAGACATACTGGAAAATGAAAATGGCAGCCAGGAGAATCCTGTAAATGGTGATACGCCCTCGATCGTTCAGTTCGGGGGGCAGACGGCTATTAATCTGGCCGATCCTCTGGCACGCAGCGGGATGCCGGTTTTAGGCACTAGCGCCGAATGCATCGACCTGTCTGAGGACCGACGCCGTTTCGAGCAGTTCCTGGGGAATCTGGGCATTCCCCAGCCTCCCGGGGCCGGTGTGACAAGCATCGAAGAAGCGCTTAATGTCGCCAAGCTTATCGGCTATCCGGTACTAGTACGTCCCAGCTATGTACTCGGCGGACGCGGTATGGAAATTGTTCATAACGCCTCCGAACTCTCGCATTACATGAGTATCGCCACTGAATTGAATACCGGACACCCTGTCTTGATTGATAAATACCTCGAAGGAAAAGAAGCCGAAGTAGACTGTATCTGTGACGGTGAAACCGTCCTGATTCCCGGAGTGATGGAACAATTGGAACGGGCAGGGGTGCACAGCGGCGATTCAATGGCCGTTTATCCCGGATTAACACTGACGACGGCTGAAATAGATACGATTACCGATTACGCTGTAAGAATCGGTTTGGCGTTGAATGTCAAAGGATTAATGAACATTCAATTCGTGATTATGGCGGATCATCCGATTGGAGGCGCCTCTGTTTATGTTCTCGAAGTCAACTCGCGGGCCAGCCGTACCGTGCCGTTTATTTCTAAGGTCACCGGTGTACCGATGGTGAAAGTAGCGGTAAAAGTAATGTTGGGCACCAGTCTGAAAGAACAGGGTTATGAGACAGGTATTTATAAACGCCAGCATCTCGTTGCTATCAAGGCACCGGTATTTTCTATGTCCAAATTAGTCGGCGTGGATACCCATCTCGGCCCGGAAATGAAATCCACCGGCGAAATTATGGGCATCGATTATCGGTTCGAGGCCGCGTTGGCCAAGACTTTGTTGGCGGCCGGGTTAATGCTGCCACGTGAAGGCGGCATTTTACTCAGCATCTCCGATAGAGATAAACCGGAAGCGGCGCCGATAATAAAAAAACTGGCAGGTATCGGCTATAAACTTTATGCCACCGAAGGCACCGCCGCGATGCTCGCGGCAATGGGATTACCGGTAACGATGACGACGAAAAAATTGAGTGAAGGACATCCTAACGTGGTGGATGCAATCATTAGCGGTAATATACAGGGCGTAATCAATACAGTTACCAGTAGCGGGACAGTGATGCGGGATGGTTTTGCCATCCGGAGAACTGCTGCCGAAAGACGGATTCCATGTTTCACTTCGTTAGATACCGCCCGTGCCGCCGTGGATATTCTGGTCAGGGATAAGCACGACTATCACGTCCAACCTCTTTCGGCGTACCGTAACCGGAGGCTACCGTGAAAAGAGAAGTCAGTCCGGTACTTTCCAATAGGGAAATAACGCCCGGTATTTATTTAATGTGGTTGAAGTCTCCTGAATTAACCGCGCAGGCGCAAGCGGGTCAGTTTGTTATGGTTGCCTGTGGTGAAGAAACTGTCTTACGCCGTCCTATCAGCGTGCATAGTATCGATGATGACAAATTAGCTCTGCTCTACATGGTGGTTGGCAAAGGCACCGAGTGGCTGACACACCTGAAGGAAGGCGGTTCGCTGGATTTGCTTGGTCCCTTAGGGAATGGTTTTAAAGTGGCTGAAGCGCCAAAGGGAATACAGAGCTATTTGATGATTGCCGGGGGCATCGGTATTGCGCCAATCCGCTTTCTGGTAGAAAAAGTCAGACTTACGTGTCGGCAGATTATTGTCCTACAGGGAGCTGCAACATCAACAAAACTTTATCCGAAAGAGCTTCTGCCGTCCGACATAAGCATAGCGGTTGCCACTGAAGATGGCACAGCCGGTCATAAAGGGCTGATTACCGATCTTGTTCCGTCATTTGTTACTACCGCCGATGAAATCTTTGCCTGCGGGCCGATGCCGATGCTTAAATATCTGGCAGAAAATCAGAAAGCCTTAAGATTAACAGATAAACCTGTCTCCCTGTCGTTGGAAATGCGGATGGGTTGCGGACTCGGTGTTTGCTATGGTTGCACCATCAGAACAAAAAGCGGTCTGAAGCAGGTCTGCAAGGACGGCCCCGTTTTTAATTTAAATGAAATTGTCTGGGATGAGATGATACGTTTGTGAGGTGGCGTCAATGATTGTGAAAGGCGAAATCAGTCTGAGGACGCAAGGTGATGGCGAAATTCTCGATATTACAGCCGAAGTACAGAAACAAGTGACTGATTCAGGGATTAATAATGGAATCGCCACTGTATTTGTTACTCATTCTACTGTCGGAATAACCACAGTAGAATACGAGCCGGGTTTGGTCGCTGATTTAGGAAAGCTGTGGGAAAGAATCGCCCCTAAAAATATTCCGTACGACCACAATGCTCATTGGGGTGACGGAAATGGCTATGCTCATGTAAGGGCTTCAATGCTGGGCGCTTCGTTAGTTGTTCCCTTCACTAATAAGAAACTGGAGTTGGGTACCTGGCAACAAATTATTGTGGTGGACTTTGATAATCGACCGCGGAATCGCACTGTAATTCTGCAGATGATGGGGGAATAGATTAAGTCCGTTTTGGTTGCTTACAATTAGTGGGAAACAAATAACATGGATCTAGGTAGAAAATCCAGAAGAGGGAGGGCGAAAGCCCTCCCTCTCGTGTCTCTTCCCCGCCCTTAAAGGGGTGGGTCGTTAATGAATTATTAGCAGGTGTTTTATAAAATGCAATCGCTTTATTTGTAAAATAGAAATACTGGACATCTGAGTTACGAGTAAAAATAGTTACAACCACAGTGACTTAAATAACGACTGGATACCGGCCTTCGCCGGTATGGACATTTAGACTTTCCCTATGGGACACCATCTACGAAAAACTAACGTACTTTGTATTTCTTGACGATAGATTTAATCAGTGCGTATAATGAAAATGTAAGAATGCTTAGTTGGAAGGTGATATAAAATGGCAAACCAGATAGGTAAAAGATATCACTGCACAAAATGCGGCTGTGAATTCATCGTGACTAAGGCAGGCGCCGGCACCATCACCTGCTGCGGCCAGCCCATGGAACTCAAGAAGTAAAGGTCGCCAAAGGAGGCTTCATCATGGCAAGTCAACTTGGTAAGAGATATAAGTGCGAAGTTTGCGGCACTGAAATACTGTGCATTAAAGCCGGTGCGGGGCAGGTTATCTGTTGCGGTAAAGAAGTCAAGCCTCAGGAAGCGAAACCAATTCCATCTTCGGATTAAATTCGCTATTTACCGTTTTGAATCAATGAGAAGAACTCGGCGCGGCTGGCGGCATTTTTACGGAATGATCCCCGAATTGCAGAAGTAATAATATTAGTTCCCGGTTTTTTAACGCCGCGCATTGTCATACACAGGTGCTCTGCCTGAACTACTACACCTACACCCTGCGGTTGCAGACCTTCCATGATCGCATCCGCGATTTGCGTTGTCATTCTTTCCTGTATCTGCGGTCTACGGGCAAAAATCTCGACGACTCTGGCTAATTTGCTGATGCCTACGACTCTGCCATTAATATCAGGGATATAGCCGACATGTACTACCCCGAAGAATGGCAATAGATGATGTTCGCACATCGAGTAGAAGGGGATATCCTTTAACACGACCATCTCTCTATGCCCCAGTTCATGGCTGCCTTTGAGTTCTACCATCGGGTCCATTTCCATACCTGCAAAGAGTTCGGTGTACATCTCCGCCACCCGTTTGGGCGTATCTGCCAATCCCTCGCGGACTGGATTTTCCCCGATAGCTGTAATAATTGATGATACGGCTTTTGCGATTGCTTTCTCATTGACCATTTTCATTCTCCTCCGGCAGACAACTGTGGGAGAGATTATAAAACAAATCTTGATTCAATGATACTGGGGGGGGTGCTTTAGTGCCAACCCAGGACTTCTTTAACGGCTTGCTCGGTAGGCGCTACCCGCGCGAAAGCAGGGGCATCTTTAAGTGCGGTGTCAGCGTCCTTCAGTCCATTACCCGTGACTACACAGACTATTTTCTTACCGGAGAAATCCATTCCTTTTTTCTTCAATTTAAGCAGTCCGGCCAATGGGGTGGCGGAAGCCGGTTCCCCGAAAATGCCTTCTTTCGTGGTCATCTGATGGTAGGCATATAGTATTTCATCGTCGCTGACCATATCGATAGCCCCACCGGATTCATCACGGGCGGCGGTAGCTTTTTGCCAGCTCGCGGGATTTCCGATTCTGATGGCTGTGGCAATGGTTTGCGGATGTTCTACGATTTGATTTCTAACAATAGGCGCTGCGCCTTCAGCCTGAAATCCCATCATCTGCGGGCGTCTTTTTGCTTTTCCCAGCTTGTGGTATTCTACAAATCCTTTCCAATAGGCAGTGATATTACCCGCGTTTCCTACCGGAATACAAAGATAATCAGGCGCATCACCTAAAAAGTCGACGATTTCAAAGGCGGCGGTCTTCTGTCCCTCGATGCGGTAAGGGTTAACGGAATTTACCAGGGTAACCGGATAAGACTCCGTGAGTTTTCGGACAATCTGGAGTGCCTGGTCGAAGTTACCGTCGATAGTAATGATTTTAGCTCCATAAACAATCGCCTGCGCCAGTTTCCCCAGAGCGATTTTACCTTCAGGGACCATGATGATTGCTTTCAACCCGCGGTAGGCGGCATAAGCGGCAGCGGAGGCGCTGGTATTACCCGTCGAGGCGCACATGATTGCCTGACTGCCTTCTTCAATAGCTTTAGCAACCGCCATTACCATCCCGCGGTCCTTAAAAGACCCGGTCGGATTGCAACCCTCCAGCTTGAAGTAAAGCTCCTGACAGCCGATCTCTTTTTCCAGGTGGTTGCTTCTGACCAAGGGAGTGTCTCCCTCTCCCAATGAAAATAAAGGCGTCTTCGCCGTAATCGGTAAATAATTTTTATATTTTGCCATTACTCCGGATTTCATCTTCGTACCTGCCCATAAATAATCGATATTTACCTAATTGTAATCGCAAAGGGGATAATTGTGCAATATCAAAAAACGAGAAGTTAACCAAATGGGATTGATTGAAACCAACTTGAATATTCTGCCGGGGATAGTAGCAATTCAACTCAGGGAATAACTTGGTTTAGCTGCCCCCGGGTTTTACCATAGGGATTTTTGCTTCGCACAGCGGACATTTATCCGCCGGATAGCTGACAGTTTCAGCCCGATGGCAACCGAAAAGCGGCGCGCCGAAATCGAACTTCTGTTCGGTACGGTCGACCAGTACGCCGACGCCAACAATATTTCCCTTTCGTTCTTTTACGGCCGCTATTACCTCTTTAATTGAACCGCCGGTAGTCAACACATCATCGACGACGAGCACTCTGTCTCCCGGGTTAATCGCGGCGCCCCGCTTGAAGGCAAAGGTTTTATTTTCTGCTTTTTCAGCATAAATTGCCCGCACACCAAGCTGGCGGGCAACCTCGAAGGCCAGGATAATGCCGGCTGTGGTAGGCCCGGCCACGAGTTGGATAGACTCATTCCGGAAGTGGTCGGCGATCATACCGCAGAGTTGTTGTACATAAGCAGGATATTGCATGACACGGAATTTTTCCCAGTATACAGGAGAATGTCTTCCGGATGTTAAAACAAAGTGCCCTTCCAGAACGGCGCCGGACTTTCTGAACATTTCCTCAGCATTCATTGCGAATCCCTCAAAGACTTATTATTATTTACCGGTTAGGCTGGTTGTTGTAGTCGGTTGCCTATAAATGTCTGCCGTGCTCCACAAATGCGGAGGCCAAATATTGATCCACTCTTTACCGACTATCTTATCACGCGATGCGAACCAGCCGTAATGGGAATCCTCACTAATGTCGCGGTTATCCCCCAATACAAAATATTCATTCTGCGGAATAACGGAACTGGTATAACTGTAGGTAAATGATTCTTTAACATACGGCTCTTGCAAAGTGATAACACTGCCGTCTTGCTTATGAATATATACAGTACCATCCTTTATTTCTACAATTTCACCGGGTAAACCGATAATCCGTTTGATGAATGGCATATTTGGCAAAATCGGGGGGTAAAAGACAATAACATCACCTCTTTCCGGTGCATGAAATTTATAGGCGATCTTATTAACTATTGTCCATTCGTTATTCTGGTAATTGGGTTCCATACTGGTATAATGAACGATATAGGTTTGGAAGGATAATCGATAACCGACGAAAAATACCGCCGCAATGACTATGGTAGTAATTATTTCCAGGATGTCTTTTTTTGTAAGAAATTTCTTCAAGTTAGTCTCATTATACTCTATTTTATCTTTTTGTGGCGAGTCGTTTTAACAGCTCACTACTTAAAATCGACCTCTATTTCTCATTTTTGTTTCAAAGCAGATTCCAGGCTTTGCAGATTCGTAAACGATGAAACCGTATTCAAAAAATCCTTTAGGGTATTACTATCGGCTCTTAATCGGCTCAGTTGTGTTCCTATTGTATTCTCAAAAGCCGGTGTATCTGCGTAATTCCCATTGAATGCAAAAAAAGCCTGATTCAATTTCCTGATGTAATAACCGTTGGCCTCCAGATAATCCCGTTCCTGATCCATATATTGTTCGGCAACATTGATTTCTCCTGCTGCCAGATATTGGTCTACTTGTACTCTAATTGCGTGCATTTCCTTATTAAAATCAAAGGCAGGCGGGTTAACGGATTGAGTATTTTGGCTGTTAGTCTGCAATTGCGGGTAATATTTTTCGATGACGGCATCGCCAACTTCTTTCCCCACCATGTCGGCTACAGTCTCGTTCATAGTTGTAATATCAGCATTGTGGGATAAACCAGCAATATTCAAAATGTAACGGAATCCTAATGGCGTAAAGGCCAAATAGGCATGAGTCCATTCGTGGGCGCACGTATCGATGATATATTGGAAATCGGAATCGCTGGCAACGATATCAGGATAAGTAGCAATCCCACCCAGGTCGACTACCAGAGAGGATACATTCAATTTATCGACATCAGCCTCGATGGATGACATCTGATCTGTGCTCAAATTTGGAGATAGAAAAATCGTTTTAATTGTGGCTATCTTGTCTCTGGGTGAAATTACCAGTAAGTGGGGCGGCGTCTCCAACTTGAAGTCCGGCGCAGGAAAAGTAAACTTCAGTTTGATGTGTTTATACCAGGGCTGATAAATACCCATCTCCGTTAAAACTTGTGTGGTCTGGCGCTCAATGATTTTCTCTACAGCCGGTGTCAGATTGTTTTGTTGTTGCTGGAGGCCGTTTATCTGGTTCTGAACGTCGGCTTGATTTGCAGCATTGATTTTGTTTTTAAGGTCCTGTATCTGATGGCCTAATGATATATACTCATTGGTTATTTCCGTGTCAGTCTGTGCATTTTTAACGGGTTGGTGGAAGAGCTGTTTTATCTCAGTAAAAAAAGTATTAACCTCCCACCCGGCGATACTGAAGCGATAAGGTTTTACGGCCACATTCACCTGATGTTCAAAGTCATGGCTTGAAGAACATCCGACGTTAAATAACGTTACCAATACAAGTATTGCCAACACCAGTTTTTTGATATTACGCATTTCAAATTTATCGTATAATTAATCAAACCTGTCTGTAAAACCTGATGGCTTAATGTTACAGGGAGCTAAAAGGAAAGGCAATTCCCCATCAAGTGGAATTATTACGAATGATTGTGGCTGACAGTAATAAATATGGGAAATAGAAGAGTCATCGTTATCGGCGCTGGAGCCGGCGGGATGATGGCGGCCGGGCGGGCTGCCGAATCCGGCGCCGATGTTCTTCTTTTGGAAAAAACGGAGCAGCCGGGCAAAAAAATCCTTATTAGCGGTAAAACACGCTGTAATCTGACTAATGCGAAAGAATTAGATGAATTTATTGCGATGTATGGCGTTAATGGCAGTTTTTTGTATCATACATTTAATCATTATTTCCGTAAAGACCTATTGCAGTTTCTAGGTCGTTACGGCGTGGAAACAAAAACGGAGCGCGGTGGGCGAATCTTCCCTGTTTCGGATGATGCTCAAGATATTGTAAAAGCTTTTAAGAAATATTTATCCGATAATAAGGTACAAATTAAGACGGGTATCAGGGTTAACAAGATTCTGGTGGATAACGGATGTATCACCGGCGTCCAAGCGGGAACAAAAACATATCTTGCGGATGCAGTTGTGCTCTCTACCGGTGGCGCCTCGTATCCGGCAACCGGTTCTACCGGTGATGGTTATAGTCTGGCTGCAGCTGTGGGTCATACCATTATCAAATTACGTCCTTCTCTCGTGCCGTTAGTTGTAAATGAGATTGAACGCGCGAAAAGCATGCAAGGTGTTAGCTTACATAATGTTCGCTTAACAGCTTACCAATCAAAAGCAGATGAAATTGATATAACAAAGATTCCTGTTAAAGATGCAGGACGTGGAATATCGGGGAAACATCCCCAACCGCCGATAATCGAAAGCCGGATGGGCGATATGATGTTTACTCACTTCGGCATCGGCGGCCCGGTAACTTTACAAATGAGTCTGGCGGTGGTCGATGCCCTGGAGCGGGGACCGGTGAGTGTTGCCATTGATCTTAAACCGGCTCTCATGATAAAGGAACTTCAGGAAAGGCTGCAACGGGATTTCGACCGCTATGGAAAACGCAGCTACCGTAATATTCTCAAAGAACTACTGCCGCAAAAACTAATCGAACCGTTTATTGAAATGTCCGGTATTTCAATCGATAAAAAAGGCTATGAGATTACAGCTGAAGAGCGCGGGCGGTTGTTGTCTTTGCTTAAATCGTTACGCTTCAATATCAAATCATCGTTACCTTTGACGTCGGCGATGGTGACCGCCGGCGGGGTCTCACTCAAGGAAATTGATCCCCGAACAATGTCATCGCGTTTAGTCAAAGGGCTTTATTTTTGCGGCGAAGTAATGGACATCGATGCCGAGACCGGAGGCTATAATTTACAGGCAGCTTTCTCCACCGGATATCTGGCGGGAGAAAGCGCCGCATCTTATATTCGTGAAACCTGTGATTAAAACGAGTTTCCAAGCATTCTTAAATATGCTAAACTCTAGGCAGTCGGTAAGGAGTCGGTGACATGGTGGATTCTGAACATGCAGAAGTCGGGGCAATTATTGTAGCCGCCGGAAAAAGCCAACGGATGTCCGGCACTGATAAAATCTTTGCGCCATTAGCCGGTCAGCCTGTATTGTTACGGGTCTTGCAGCCATTCATCGATTGCCCGAGAATTGACCGTATGGTGGTTGTCCTTAATAATCGTAATTACGATGAGGGGAAAGAACTTATCGTGGAACAGAACTGGGAAAAAGAGGTCGCGGTCTGCATCGGCGGAAAAAGACGACAAGACTCGGTCATTGCCGGACTAAAACTGTTGGGAGATTGCGATTGGGTGGTTATCCAGGATGGCGCACGGCCGCTGGTTACTGTGGGCTTAATTGAAGACGGATTAGAGGCGGCACAAGAAACGGGCGCAGCGGTTGCGGCGGTAACGGCGACGGATACGATTAAACTGGCTGATAAAGATATGATTACCACTCAAACACTTCCGCGGGATAGTTTATGGCTTTGTCAGACACCTCAGGTGTTTCTTTACGACGAGCTGATAAAAGCGTATCGCGAAGCGAATGCTGAGGTTACGGATGATGCGCAAATCATCGAATTATCAGGGGGAAAAGTAAAGCTCTACATGGGAAGCTATGATAATATTAAAATAACCACACCGGCCGATCTGGCAATGGCTGAAATGTTCTTGAAGAGGCGGAAATCTTAGCATGCAAATCGGTATCGGATTTGATATTCATCCCCTTGCAACAGGTAGAAAATTAGTGCTTGGCGGTGTTGAAATACCTTTCGACCGCGGGCTTGATGGTTGGAGCGATGCTGATGTATTGACCCACGCGATAATCGATGCCATGCTCGGCGCTGCCGCGATGGGTGATATCGGGATGCATTTCCCACCCGGTAAAACGGAGTATAAAGACATCAGTAGCCTGAAACTATTAGCAGAAATAAAAAGTAAACTGGATACAAACGGCTGGCAAATAATTAATATTGATGCAACTGTCATTGCGGAAAGGCCACATCTTAGAGAATATATAGACATGATGCGGGAAAGATTACATCTGACGCTGGGTCTCCCTATCGGTCAGGTGAGCGTTAAGGCAAGCACTGCCAATCAGGTGGGAGCTCTCGGTCATGAGGAAGCAATTGCCGCTCTCGCCATCGCCTCAATTCAGAAAGCAAAATAAAGGACTCATGTATGAAAATCTACAACACTCTTACCCGACAAAAAGATGAATTTGAACCTCAAGCAGAAGAGGTTAAAATATACGTTTGCGGTGTCACACCTTACGATGAATCGCACCTTGGACACGCGATGAATGCGGTCTTCTTCGATGCCATCCGCCGCTATCTTATCTTCCGCGGTTATAAAGTAAAATTCGTACAAAATATCACCGATGTCGAGGATAAAATCATCGACCGCGCGAATAAATTGGGCATTCCCCCACGCGAATTGGCAGAGAAGTTTGCCCGACGTTACTTCGAGGATATGGCCGCTCTGAATGTGATGCGACCGGACATCATTCCTTACGCGACAGAAGAAATCCCCAAGATGCTGGAAGTTATCACCGGGTTAGTGGATAAAGGACATGCTTATGCCGCCAAAGGGAGTGTTTATTTCCGCGTGCGCAGTATGCCAGACTATGGCAAGCTGTCAAAGCGGACTTTGGATTCGATGATGGCGGGTGCGCGCATTGAACCGGGAGAAGAAAAGGAGCATCCCATGGATTTTGCCCTTTGGAAAGCGGCCAAACCCGGCGAGCCGTCATGGGATAGTCCCTGGGGAAAGGGCAGACCCGGCTGGCATATCGAGTGCAGTGCAATGTCTCTGAAATATCTCGGCGAAACAATTGACATTCACGGCGGCGGACAGGATTTAATTTTTCCCCACCATGAAAATGAGATAGCTCAATCCGAATGCTTCACCGGCAAGAAACCGTTTGCCAAGATCTGGATGCATAACGGACTTTTCCAGCTAGGCGATGAAAAGATGAGCAAATCGTTGGGCAACATTGTCGGCATCAAGCAGGTCCTGGAAAAACACAGCGCCGATGGTTTTCGTTTGTTCATCCTAGGGTCTCATTACCGCAATCCGTTAACTTTTTCGGAAGAAGCGATTGAAGCGGCGGAGCGCGGTGCCAAGAGATTGTCCCAGGCACTAAATAACGGATCGACTTCAGGTACTACCGTTGTTGAAAAAGTCGATGCCCGCTCGGCCCGTCAGAAATTTATAGAAGTGATGGATGATGATTTCAATACGCCGCAAGCCTTGGCAATACTTTTTGATTTAGCGCGCGAAATCAATCGCGCGGGTGAAAAGGGAACTGATACCGTTGAAGCACGCCACGCACTAAAAGAACTGGCGGGCGTGCTTGGTTTAACCCTGAAAAAGGAAACGGCGAAAGCTTTCACGGATGCCGCGCCGTTTATTGAATTACTGATAAAAACCCGCAAACAGTTACGGGATTCCAAGCAGTTTAAACTCGCCGACGATATCCGAAACACACTGCTAGAGATGGATGTGATTCTGGAAGATACCGCACAAGGCACAGTCTGGAAGCGGAAGAAATAAGACTAAAAAATAAACAATATTCAATAATCAAATAAATATCTATATCGAAATCTTCACTCTTCCTTAATCCCTCCCTGAGATGGCGGGAGAAGAAGCTTTCATATTGATAGTTTCAATAATTAAGATAGTCCCAAATAATACATGACAAATAACAAACCTCAGAGTAGTTGTCTCTCCCCTTACGAGGTACTTTACGAAGTAAATGTATTAAGGAGAGATCGAGGGGGATTGGAATATTTTGGTACTTACAAACGGTGCAAATGACGAATAAAACACTTTCTCTCACAACCGCCCGGTTTGCCGGTTATGTAACACGGCAGGAAGGCAGAAAATTCCTGCAACTCAGTGCTGATGTCCCTCAACTGGCGGTACCGCAGGGTAAAGGCGGGCAGGACAATTGGGTCTCTTTATACATCCATATTCCTTTTTGCCGCACGCTCTGTCCTTTCTGCTGTTTTAATCGCTATTTACTGGATGAAGCTAAAGCACGCCGTTACTTTGTTAATTTGCGCAGGGAAGTCGAATTTTATATCGAACGGGGTTTCCGTTTCTCCGATTTTTACTTTGGGGGCGGTACGCCCACGGTTTTGATGGACGAGTTGTTAGGATTCATTGATTTCTTAAAGAAGAATTTCAAGGTCAGACAAATCTCGATGGAAACCACGCAACGTGAAATTACTCCTGAAGTCATTTCTGCACTCAAACGAGCAGGCGTCAGCCGGCTTTCCATCGGCGTCCAAAGTTTTGATAATGATCTGCTCAAGTCGATGGGCAGGCTGGTCGGTAGCGGCGAAGAAGCCAGGGAAAAATTGAAAATGGCACAAGGACAATTCGACACTGTAAATGCCGATTTTATCTTCAATTTCCCGACACAGACACTAAAGCAATTTGAAAAAGATGTTGCTATCTTCAAAGAATTGAAAATTGACCAGGCAACTTTCTATCCTTTAATGCCCTCACCTCATAAGAAAAGCCGGCTGGAGAGGCGTTTCAGCAAAGTAGATATATCACATGAAAAGGAATTTTACGATGTCATTTTAAGAGAGTTATATCAGGGCGGATATAAAGCCTCTACTGCCTGGTGTTTTTCACGAGGCGACAGATTAATCGATGAATATATTATTGATTATGATGATTATGTGGGTGTGGGTGCCGGTTCGGTGGGATTTTTAAACGGTGATTTCTTTGTGAACACGTTCTCACTGGAGAAATATGATGAGTTAATTACCGGCGGCAAATTACCCATCGTCAGTTGGCGTCGGCTCTCAGAACGGGAACATTTGCGGTACTATATGTTGACTAAGCTCTTCGGAATGTCCCTTGACAAAGACAAGTTTCGCCGCAGGTTTAATGGTGATATTAACCAAAAACTGCAATGGGAAATGGCTTTTTTCAAACTATTCGGTTTGGTCAAGGAAAACGGGCTGATTGAAGTCACTCCTAAGGGTATGTACACTCTATGTGTCATGCAAAAGGAATTTTTTGCTGCGTTGAATACGCTGCGAGAGCGCTATATCGAAGAGCAGATTTAGACACTCATACAAACAGGAGAGAGAGCCATGAATGAATTACCGGAATGCTTGAATATTGCGGGTCAACTCAATAAAACTAGCAATAATAAAAAGATTATCACGGTAATATCCGGATATACCCCTCATAAACTGGTCGGGTATTTCGGGAAACCGCCTGAATATCAAGACCTGCTGGCAGGCAAGAACATCGGAAAAGCCAGTGCCTATGGAGGTATGGTAGAAATAAAGGCCGGGAGCGCAAATATATTGTTTGGAGAAGGTGTCGGCATCATGTTTCATGACAAAAATACACCGCGTCCGGCCAAATACCAGCTATTAATTGAATTCGACAACGGTTCGGCGCTCAGTGGCGCCGTACAAATGTATGGCGGATTGGGAGTTTTTGATGATGGCGGGTGCGATAATTCTTATTACAAAGCGGCTAAGGAAAAGGTTTCCCCGTTCTCCCCAGCCTTTGATAAAGTCTATTTTGATGATATGGTCTCTGCAGAGAATGTCCAAAAATTGAGTATAAAAGCGTTACTAGCTACTGAGCAAAGAATCCCCGGATTGGGCAATGGCATCCTGCAGGATATCTTATTCAATGCTAAATTGCACCCGAAGAAAAAAGTCAGCACATTATACGTTAAGGATAAGGAAATCCTGTTTAGTTCCATAAAAACAACTATCTCCGCAATGGCCACTCAGGGCGGTCGGGATATTGAGTTGGATTTGTTCGGTCGTCCCGGTGGTTATAAAACCATACTCTCTAAAAACACCGTCAATAAGCCCTGTCCGGTCTGCAGCACATTAATCAAGAAAGAAATATATCTGGGCGGTAATATATATTACTGCGAAAAATGCCAGAGGCTGTAAAAACTATCTTTTCCGTTATAGATAACTTGGCTTTGGTATACAATATTGAAAATCACAGGAAATATCTGTTATGACTTCAGGAAAAACGGAAGATTCATTTTGGGACCAGTGGCGGGACATCATACTAGCTGAATATGAACGCAGGCTGGGGGCTCTTGGCGCAAAGGCTTACAGGGGTGTTTCGGAACGGAAAATCCTCACCGCCATATTCTTACAGGTAAAAGGTTTCCCAATATCAATGGCTGATATTCTCCCCGAAACAATCAGAATCATTAAAGGAAAAGATCCTGTTCAGCCGGATAACCCGTCGCTAAATAAAGAATTTGATGCCATCGCGATGATGGGACATCGCATCGGGATGCTGGAAAATAGCTCCGGTTTAAAACAATATTTGAAAGATGTTCGCGCAGTACTGAAGCCGGAAGGACAGATTTTAATTACTTCAATTGACGTATCGGCAGCGAAAGAACCGGAGTGCCAGTCAAAACCAGCTTTTTATGGATTACAGCGCCAACGGACCAATCTGATTGGTCCGTTTTTTACCATGATACGGATTAAAGCCGATAAATTAAAAAGCCAGACTGCCGCAGCGAATTGGCAATGTGAATTCATCTACCTGCAGGACGATAACAATTATGTAGCCCGACTCAGCTTGTCAGAATCTTTATGAAAGTCTGTATCAATATTATAATCCGGTAGCTTCATCCACACCCAGTTTAATGTTCATATTCTGAACGGCGGCGCCGGAAGCTCCCTTACCCAGATTATCGAACCGGTCTGAAAGCAGAATCATTTCCTCGTTGCCGAAGACGAATATGTCCAGATTATTGGTGCCGTTACAATCCGCAAAAGTCATAAAGCCGTTTTTCAGATAATCGTCTGCCGGATACGGCATTACTTTGATAAATCGCTCTCCGGCATAATAATCAGCCAAAAATGCCCTTATCTCTGCCGCGGAAAGTTTTTTCTTCAATTGGCGTACGATAAGCGGAATCGAGATAATTTCACCGGCATAGACGTTTACCACCGTTGGCGCGAAAAGGGGTGGATGCGCCAGACCCGCAAATTTTGTCATTTCCGGAACGTGTTTATGTTTCAAAGTCAGCGCATAAGGGCGGGGATTTTTAATATAATCCGGTACGTTTTCGCCCAGGTAATCGGCAATCATCGTCTTACCGCCGCCACTGTAGCCGGCGGTGGTATAACAAGTGACCGGGTAATCTGCGGCGATGATGTCTCCAGCCACTAGCGGATATAGCATCGAAACAAAACCGGTAGCATGACAGCCGGGTACGACAATCCTCTTTGAGTTTTTTATAAGGGTTCGTTGTTCCTTCTTGAGTTCGGGCAGGCCGTAAACCCAACCTTCGGCCACGCGGTGGGCAGTTGAGCCATCGATTACGCAGACAGTTTTGTTTTTTATCAGACTGACAGATTCGCGTGCGGCATCATCCGGCAAACACAGGAAAACAAAGTCCGCTTCGTTCAGCAGTTTTTCTTTAGCATGCGGGTCTTTGCGATTAGCTTCCGGTATTTCAATCAATTCGATATCTTGCCTGGTACTTAACCGCTCTCGGATTTTCAGACCGGTAGTACCATGTTGGCCGTCTATAAAAACTGTCTTTTTCATTCTGATATCTCTTTTCTCCGACTGATAAATAAGTCAGTCTTTTTCGAATCTATTGGAAATAACAATATAATACAATCTGCCGAGAGATTGCAACTTATCGGGAATCTTTAGTCTGTTTACCGTGCAGGTGTTTATCCTGGATAAATTCGATCGGTGCGCCATTATCCTCTATAAAAGCGATCAGGACTCCTTCTGAAGGATTGTTTGGTGAAACGATTACTTTTTTACCCTTTATCGCCTCAATCACATCATCCACTTCAAAGGCGATATGGGGGATTGTTTTTACAATTTCGGGGAGTGTACATTCAGGATCATATCGCATCCATTCTATATTATAGTTACTTTCCTCGTAACCGCTAACCTAGACGTAACGTCCCTCCAGATATCTTTCCCCGGGCATTTTTTCCGTAGTGGGAATTCCTAAATGATGATATTTAAGCATGAAAGTATTATACCACTCCCCTGACAGTAAAGACTCCGTTGCTTACCGGTTTTCCAGCATATCCTTCAACTGCATCTACTGTTGATGATACCGTCAGATAGATAAGGATAATAGCGGTTAATATTATACTTCATAACCAAACGGTTCTAAACATTTTGTAACTTATTACTTAAAAATAGTGGCCGGTTCTAAACATTTTGTAACCTGGGGTTAAAATAGGTTCTATGTCTGGTGGCAACGAGCTCATCACAGCAGTCATTTTAGGTCAGTAAATTCACAGTCAATCTTAACCTGCGTGACCAAATCGGCTCATTGACATGAGTTTTCTGGAGTCCTTAGCATTGTCCAAAAAGTGGATAAAACCTTGACCCACCTAGTCCCTCTTTAATGAACGACAAGTCCTTACGATGTATAAGACCGTACATCAAAATGGTATATCCATAATTTATCGGAATTACGTTGATGACACTTTGTTAATACTATGCAATAGCTTAAAAAGCTTACACATAAAAATAAATAAAAAAGTATCGTCAGAGGAGGACGAATCAAATGGAAGAAACAGCAAAAAAAGCAACTAAAAAGAAGTTCAGATTAAGGCTGAACACACAATGGAAAATGGTCTTGATCGGGTTGGTAGTGGTGGCTGTATTTGTCGCGGTGATTTTGGGGTACATCTTACCCGGAATGCAGAACAACTTGATTGCCCAGAAGAAAGCCAAAATAAAAGAGGAAGTACAAATTGCCTGGGATGTTATTAATACATGTTACCAGAAACAAACGTCCGGAGCTTTAACACAAGATGCAGCTCAGAACCTCGCCAAGACGGAAGTCGGAAATCTCTTGTACGGCGACGACAATGCAAGCTATTTCTGGATAAACGATATGACTCCCACAATGATAATGCATCCCATTAAACCGGCAATGGATGGAGAAGATCTTACCACCTACAAAGACCCGACGGGAGCTCTGGTATTTGTAAATTTTGTCAATGTTTGTAAGGCCTCAGGAGAAGGCTACAGCAGTTATATGTGGCAATATGGCACCGATGCCAATAATATTTAGCCTAAAACCAGTTACGTCAAAGAATTCCAACCGTGGGGCTGGATAGTCGGCACCGGTATTTATATGGTAGATATTGATCAGCAAATTAACGCGGCCCGAAACCAGTATATGTTAATCGGCGGTATTATTGCCGTAATCTGCGCTATATTCATCTTTATCGTAGCCGGCATAATCTCTCGCAATATTAAAAAGGTAGCCAAAGTAGCCGAGAGACTGGCTGTTGGAGATACCGAACAGAAAGATATGTTAAAAGCAAACGACGAGGTCGGTGATATGGCCGTATCTCTCAGTAAAGTAGTAGCCTATCTGGACGAGATGTCCAAGGCATCGGAAAGAATTTCAAATGGTGATCTGTCGGTAGAAATTGAACCTAAATCAGACAAAGACGAATTAAGCAAGAGCTTTATACAGATGACGGCTAGTATCAAAGCTATGCTTCAAGACGTCAGCAAGATATCCACGGATGCGGTTGCCGGTAATCTATCGACCCGTGCAGATGCTACCAAACATCAAGGCGATTTCCGTAAGATTGTTGAAAACATCAACGATACCCTTGAAGGAATTGTTAAACCGTTCGGTGAATCTATGGAAATTCTCAACCGGCTGGCTCAGAATGATCTTACATCCAGAGTCGAAGGTTCTTACGAGGGCGATTTCGCAAAACTTAAGGATAGCGTTAATACCGCTGTGGAAAATCTTTCCATCCTTATCGGACAATTGAAAGAAAACGCAAACCAACTCACAGCTTCCAGCGAACAACTCTCCAATGCTGCGGAACAGTCAGGTTCGGCGACGAATCAGATTGCAACTGTCAGTCAACAGATTGCCAAAGGCGCAGAAGAGCAAACCAGAGGCATCGGTGATGTGAAGAACGCTCTAGATGAATTAACCAAGTCAATAGATATCGTCGCCAGCGGCAGTCACGAACAGACTAAGGCAGTTGAAAATGCTACCGGTATTGTTCAACAGGTATCCAATGCCGCCGGACAAACGGCCGAAAGCGCACAGGAAACGGCAAAGAGCGCCAACCAGGCATCCGATGTTGCCAAGCAGGGCTCGGTAACAGTAGGTAAAACCATCGAAGGTATGGGAAAAATTAACGGTTGTATGCAGGATGTTGCTAAGAAGATCGGAGAACTGGGTAAATATTCCGAGGAAATCGGCGGTATGATTGCTGTAATCGATGATATCGCAGCGCAGACCAATCTATTAGCACTGAATGCGGCAATTGAAGCTGCCAGAGCCGGTGAACAGGGTAGAGGTTTTGCAGTCGTTGCCGACGAGGTAAAGAAACTGGCAGAAAGAACAGCTAAAGAAACCAAGGAAATCTCCAGCCTGGTCGGTTCCGTACAGAAAGGCGTTAACGAATCGATTAAAGCATCCTTAGATGGAGCTAAACAGGCCGAAGAAGGATCCAAACTGGCTAACGAAGCCGGCACTGCGCTGAACCAGATTCTGGATGCTATCAGCAGCATGACTTCTCAAATTGAGCAGATATCCGCAGCTTCTGAAGAAATGAGCGCATCTGCCACCGAGATGGTTAAAGTTGTCGACAACGTCAATAAAGTTGCCGTTCAGAACTCCGTGGCCACAGATCAAATGGCCTCCAGCCGGATTCGTGTGGGCGATGCCACCAATGTCATGGCCGCTACCATCGAAGAGAATAGCGCTGCTACCGAAGAGATGTCGGCATCGGCTGAGCAAATGAGTGCCCAGGTACAACAGGTTGTAACTTCAACTCAATCGTTATCACAGATGGCTCATGAACTACGCCAGGCAGTCGCTCGCTTTAAACTGAGTGAGTCTGCCGAGCATGACAAACAGACGGTTGCGGAAATCGAAAAAACATTAAAGAAAGGGACAAAGCGGGCAGTCCCGGCGTAAAAACGAGACTCTAGAGAGGTTGGGGTGAGATGGCTTTTTTAAACCCCAGCCTCTCTAGCACTAATTAGAAAAGAAAAAACACGGACTCTGATATTACAGGAGATAACAATGGGAAAAGATACTTTAGTAACAGAAAGACAGATGGTTCTTTTTGAACTTGGAGCTGAAACATACGGACTGGATATCGCATCCGTTCACGAAATAATTCGAATGCAACCTATCACCAAGGTCCCCAAGGCGCCCTTCTTTGTTGAAGGAGTGATCAACCTCAGAGGCAAAGTCATCCCGGTAGTGGATATGGGGAAGAGATTCGGAGTTGAAAGAATCGAGAGAAATAAGAACAACCGCATCGTCGTTGTGGACATCAAAGGAACAACTATTGGGACGATCGTCGATGCTGTCACCGAAGTCCTCCGTATCGCCAGCGATTCGATAGAACAGGCCTCGGATATTATTACGGCCGCTGATTCGGATTATCTACAGGGTATCGCTAAACTCGAGGACAAAATGGTGATTTTACTTGACTTGGACAGGGCGTTGGATAAAGACAGCATACTAGCTGAAATAGTCGCTAAAAGTCATGGTAATGGCAACGGTAACGGCAATTGTAACGGTAAAAAGGGAGAACAAGCCATTCCGCAGACAGTGCTGGTCGGCGCCAAAGGTAAAAAGTCCTGACATTCACAATTATCTAAAAAAGAATAAAAATAGCACTTGGTTATTTAATGAATTATCGTACGTCTTATATGCGCACGGGTAGCGCGTCAGTTCTGGGAAACAAAGGGCGAGCTATATGCCCGGAGGAGAAATATCGTGGAATTAGCTGAAGGGATTTCCAAGGAAGATTTACAGCTATTTCTTCAGGAAACTGGAGAGCAGTTACAACTGCTTGACGAAGATATTGTCAAGCTGGAAAAAGAAAGTAATACTTCCAATCTACTACAGGAAATATTCCGGGCTGCTCATACGATCAAAGGCTCTTCAGCTATCGTCGGGCACCATCGTATGTCCGAACTTGCTCACGCTATGGAGAATGTCCTGGATAAAATGCGGAAAGGACTACTGACCGCTAAACCGGAAGTAATTGACGCGTTACTCAACGGGCTGGATTTATTAGGCTCTTTAAAAGAAGAATTGGTCTCTAACGACGCCAAGCAGACCGATATTACTGCATCGGTGGCGGAATTAGCCAAAGTGGCGTCAGATAACGGCAGCGAACCGAAAACAAAGGTTGAAACCGCTGCAGTACAACTCAACATCGATAATGAAGCCAAAGATAAATTGGAACAAGCGTTAGCGACTGGATGCAACGCTTACAATATTCAAGGAACAATTAAAAAAGACTCTGCCTGGCCTACTGTACGTTGTTTTCAATTAATGCAAGAGCTAATGCCCATGGGGCAAATTATTGTCTCAAGCCCTACCCAGAAAGAGATCGAGGATGGGCAACCAACCTATGATGTCAGACTATTGTTTGCCAGTCTTAAAAATGAAAAAGCTATCAAGAAAGCTGTTTCTTCTGTGCCGGAAATAGAAAATTATCAGGTTACTCTGTGCACCAAAGAGGAAATAGCGCATTCCGTAGAAAAAAGTCCTGTTGCTGCTGATGCTGCTCCCGTAAAAAAAGAGGAGTCCGCTGCGAATCAAACAATCCGTGTAGATGTGAACCGGTTGGATACCTTAATGGAACAGATAGGAGAGCTGGTTATTAACCGTAACCGCATCAGCCAGATCGGTAAGATGCTGGGAGAAAAATACCGGGAAGATGAATTAATTATCAATCTCGGAGATAGCCTTTCCCAAATCGGGAAAATTGTGACCATCCTACAGCAGGACGTGATGACAATTCGCATGTTACCTATTGAGATTGTCTTTAATACGCTGCCCCGTATGGTCAGAGACCTGGCACGTAAGACCGGTAAAGAAATTAATCTACTGATAGAAGGTCAGGAAACAGAAGTAGATCGTAGCGTGATAGAGCACCTTCGCGACCCGTTGATGCATTTGCTCAGAAATGCGGCTGACCACGGTATTGAGTCTCCCGATAAACGGGAAGCAATCGGTAAACCTAAAACAGGCACGATTACAGTATCGGCCTTCCACGAGCAAGATACGATTATGATCGATATTATCGATGATGGTAAAGGTATTAACCCGTCTGATGTAAAAGAATCGGCAATAAGAAAAGGCATTATCTCTGCCGATGCCGCATCGACTTTGAATGAAGAAGAAGCAATCAATCTCATTTTTGCTTCCGGAGTTTCAACCGCCCAAAAGATTACGGAAGTATCGGGTAGAGGAGTAGGACTCGATGTGGTGAAAACAAACGTTGAGGCGATGGGCGGTTCAGTGTCCGTTGAATCCACAGTCGGGCAGGGCACTAAATTCATCTTGAAATTACCTTTAACCCTGGCAATTATTCCGTCACTCCTCATTTCGGTCGACCGCACAATGTGTGCGATACCGCTATCGAACATTGTTGAGGCTGTGAAAATGGAATCGAAACAGATCAAAACGGTTAGAGGCAAAGAAGTTACTATCTTTAGAGGGGATGTATTACCGCTGTTACGGTTGAATACCATCTTCGGTTGGTGCTCAGCGAATGTGTCCGATATAAATCATATCGTTGTGGTAAAAAGCAACGGCAGACAGGTAGGACTAATTGTAGATGCTTTAATCGAACAGCAGGAAATTGTGGTAAAGTCGCTAGATGAATTTATCGGGGGCGTTGCCGGAATAACCGGAGCAAGTATTCTGGGAGACGACAAAGTAGTACTCATATTAGATGTGGCATCACTCGTTAGAAGCGTAATCGATAATAACCGCCGGCAAGATAAGGATTTACAGGATGATGATATATATACACCAACTCAATCATTATCATAGGTAACCAGTTTTCGATTCCCGGTGTAGTTTCGCAATCAAGAAAAGGAGGATTAATAGTGCCGGAAACATCAATAAATGAAAATAAATTAAACGGTTCTCAAATGGCTGGCATCGTAGGAGGAGCAGTTGCTAAGGCGGTCTCCGGTCTATCTCAAATGGCAGGGGTTGAAATTCATGTCACCAGCGTTGAGTATAAAAAAGTACGGGTAAAGGAAGTCCCTTATTTATTCGGCGGTTCGGAAGCATTAATCGTCGGCGTGTATTTAGGGATTACCGGTACGACCAACGGTCACATGGTTGTCGCCTACCAACCGTCGGTTGCTTTTGAACTGATATCGATGTTATTGGGAGAGCCTCCCAAATCCATAGAAGCGCTCAGCGAAATGGAACGTTCGGTATTGGGTGAAATTGGAAATGTGATGGGGTCATTCTTTTTAAACCACCTTTCCGATTCCATGGGAGTGAGTTTGCAACCATCTCCACTGCAGTGATGGTCGATATGGCTGGAGCAATTTTAGATGTTGCCTTGTCGAATATCCTGGAACATAGTGATTACACCTATGTTATCGACACGCTGTTCGGCACGATAAACCGGCAGATTTCCGGGACTTTTCTCGTGGTACCTGACGCAACGTCCAATATTACTTAAATGAATGGATGGGGAAATTGGTAATAGAAACTGTTATCTCAAGAGAAGAAATAATAGTTGTCGGTATTGGTGAAATGCGAGTGGCCAGATTTCCGACACCGGTTATCGCCTGTATCGGTTTAGGCTCCTGTATTGCGGTTTGTGCCTATGACCGTACCACCAAAATAGGCGGGGTTGCTCACGTGGTTTTACCAAGTAGCAATGGGAAAGAAACCGACAGGACAACTAAATATGCAGATATCGCGGTTCCGTTATTATTATCGGAAATATCCCGACTTGGTGGATATATGTCCAGAACGGTGATAAAAATAGCCGGTGGCACGCAAATGTCACTGGCTGCCGGGACAAATGACGCATTTAAAACAGGCGAAAGAAATGTAGCAGGAGTCATGGAAGCTTTGGGGAAAATGAATATGTCTGTAAGTTCAGCTGATACAGGTGGTCACCAGGGACGTACGGTACACATGTATCTTGACACCGGTAGAATTACTGTCAGGACTGTTGGCGGGGAAGGCAGGGAGATATAGTATGAAAAATAAACGTGCTTATGCATTTCAATTATCTTGCGCAAAGGAGGTAAAACCTTAGTGAAGATTATGGTTGTGGACGATGCGATGTTTATGCGGAAGAAGTGCGCTCAGATGCTCACCCAGAACGGTTATGAGGTTGTCGAAGCCGGAAACGGTAAGGAAGCAGTGGCGCTCTACCCGCAAGCTAAGCCGAATGCTGTGTTACTCGATATCACCATGCCGGAAATGGATGGTTTACAAGCTCTGAGAGCAATATTGGATCTGGATCCGAATGCCAGAGTGGCAATGTGTACGGCAATGGGACAGCAAAACATTGTTATCGAAGCCCTGAAGTCAGGTGCCCGGGATTTTGTAGTTAAGCCTTTCGATGCTACACGTGTAATGGCTGCGGTAAAAAAGATCACAGTATAAAGGCATAACCCAGATTCTGTGTCAATAACTCAAAGGAGGGGGTACCTTGTTAGGAAAAATTAGGGTCCTGGTGGTTGATGATTCCAGTTACGTGGTATCAGCGGTATCGCGTAAACTGGGAACATGCCCGGATATTGAAGTAATCGGTAGCGCTTGTAACGGCATCGAAGCAGTAGAAAAGGTGAAGAGCCTCAAACCGGATGTCGTGACTTTAGATATCGTCATGCCGGTAATGGATGGTTTAACAGCTCTGGAACATATTATTGCAGAATGCCCCGTTCCGGTAATCATGTTAAGCGCTCTGACCAGCGAGAATGCGGACATTACTATCAAAGCGCTGGAATTAGGCGCCGTTGATTTCTTCTTGAAGCCATCGATCGTTGACCCTGCAGGTAATGGTACGGTAGCAACTGCCCTTATTGAGAAAATCAGGATTGCTGCAAAATTAACTGGATTAGTGAAAAGGTTGTCTGCTAGATTTCAGGCAGATGAGAATCAGACGAAGACCGTGATTCCTCATTTGAATGGTTTATTAATAGACACCATAAATAAAATTGTGGTTATAGGCAGTTCCACCGGCGGACCAAGAGCGTTAATGCAATTAATACCCGCCCTGCCGCAGGATCTACCTGCTGCCGTCTTGGTGGTTCAACATATGCCGCCATTGTTTACCAAGTCATTAGCTCAAAGATTGGCGCAGTCATCAAAGATCAGGGTTAAAGAGGCGGATTCAGATAGCGTGTTGATGAATGGGCAGGTACTCCTGGCTCCCGGCGATTACCATATGGTGCTTAATGAAGAAAAGAAAATCAATTTAATTCAATCGCCTGCGGTACAAGGGGTAAGATCTGCAATTGATGTAACAATGAAGTCCGTTGCCAATGTTTTTAAGGCGGCCACCCTGGGTGTCATACTGACCGGTATGGGTTGTGATGGAACAGAAGGGGCATCTTATATTAAAGCAGCTGGAGGCACAATATTGGCGGAAGATGAGTCAACTTGTGCGGTCTACGGAATGCCTATGAGTGTGACTAAAGCCGGATATACAGACAGGGTGGTTCCGTTACAGTCAATGGCTCCCCTGATCACACGATTGTGCAAAGAGAAAACAAAGAGCAAAGTAGAGGAGTTTGTCTGTGAACTCTGAAGAATATGAATTAATCAAGCAAAAGATCCGGCAATTAATAAAGCTTGATCTTGATAATTACAGAGCCAATCAAATGATGCGCCGGCTGGATGGTTTTATCGCTCGTAGTAATACTAAAAATGTTGTTCAATACTGTGAGATAATAGAACATGATGCAACCGAGCTTGCCAGATTACAGGATTTTCTTACAATAAATGTTTCCGAGTTTTTCCGTGATATCCCGTATTTCACTAATCTGGAACAGGTTATTTTACTGTCGTTGATGCAAATCAGCCATAAGCTGAACATCTGGAGCGCCGGTTGTTCGAACGGAGCCGAAGCCTATTCTGTCGCGATGATACTTGATAAGATAGCGCCTTTCGGCGGCCATAGAATAATAGGAAGTGATATCGATGACGGGAGTTTAAAACGCGCGATGGCTGGAGGATCGTATAGCACATTAGATGTAAAAAACGTTCCATCTCATTATCTTTCCCGGTATTTTCAACAAACAAATGGTAGTTATCAGGTTGTTGAAGCGATACGCAGCGCTGTCCTTTTTAAAAAACAGGATTTATTAAGAGATTCTTTTGAGACAAACTTCGACCTTATAATCTGCCGGAATGTGGTAATTTACTTCTCGGACGAAGCCAAGAGAAAACTAAAAAAGAAATTTTACGATTCCTTGAAACCGCACGGAATGTTATTTATCGGGGCGACTGAGACGATGCTAGATGCGCAAAATTTAGGATTTCAGAAAATAAACCCGGGTTTTTACCAAAAGACTATCGGGAATGAATCTAACAGAGTGAGGGTATTACAGCCGATTTAATAAGCCTGATGAGATGACATGAAATGAGAAGAATAACTTTAAAATACGCTAAACCGGGGATGGTCCTGGGTTTTCCTGTTTATGATATCTACGGGAAGTTACTCTATACACACAATACCCAACTCAATAGGATGAACCTGGGAGCCATGCAGTCACTGGGTATCGGTGAAGTATTGATCCAGGACAGGCGGGTAGATGATGTTGCCGTAACCCCGATGTTTTCACCTGAGGTAGAAGGACAAATATTGGAGTCCTTCCGTAAATTAATCCTGGACAACCTGGGGAAAGAACAAATTGCCGGTAACGATATCCTGGCGCTTAACGTTAATGTGAATAAAGCAGTCCAGTCATTAACTTTTCAGGCGTTGGGAGGAATAAATGTATCCGGCGGTATTTTACCGGATGATTATATTTTCTATCAAGCTGTCAAAACAGCCACTATCGCGCTGGTAATGGGGCATAAACTGAAATATTCCAAGTCCGACATGGTACATCTTGCCATGGCCGCAATTTTAAAGGACGTGGCCTGCATCATCGACCCGAATATGGTAGCCATGGAAACAGACAAGACGCCTGATGCTGAACGCAGTTTGATCCACGGACATCCTCAAGTCGGCCATGATTTGTTAAATCAAGACTATTTTACCAAAGGGGATGTTGCCACTGCAGTGCTTCAGCACCACGAATATTGGGACGGCACCGGTTATCCTAATGGTTTGAAAGGCAATGCCATCTCTCAGTTAGCTCAAATAATAGGTATTGTCGATAGTTTTACTTCGTTGCTCTATTATCCCACGCCGGGAAAGAAAAAAACCATAGCTCATGAGGCGATTGAATATGTCATGGCTTATGTGGGGGATCATTTTAACCCTGAATTAGTAGATTTATTTGTAAAGGAAATGCCATGTTACCCGAGCGGCATGACGGTACTGATGAATTCCGGAGAAAGGGCGATTGTCATTGATCCCAATCTTGGAGTGGTGGGAAGACCTGTTGTAAGAATCTGTACCGATAGAGACGGAATACCGATCGCCAAACCATTCGATGTCAATCTGGCAAGATCCTCTGAACAAGAAAGACTTATATCCTCGCTTTTGGAGTACGATTAATGACCGACACTGCTGACAGGATGCTATCACAGGCGGAAATTGACGCTTTATTAAGCGGCAATATTCCTGCCGCAAGGCCGCCGTCTTCCGGTGGTGCGTCAAGTCCTATGGCACCAACAACACCTGAGCCGAAGATCTCACCCTACGCCGCTGCGTCTGAGCCGATTCCGATGGCGCCGCCACAGGTTTCTACCTTGTCCGAAGACCTCAATTCAATACATAAATCGATTAAAGATCTTACAGCACGTCTAGGCCGAGTAGAAAATGCCATTATACGGCTTGAACAATTAGAAAAGAAAATAAATAATAATAATCCTGCGCCTGACCAATCGGCAGCGATACGAAAGCTTGAAAGCAAGATTGAAGAGATAGAGAGTAATTTAAGCGATTCTCTTTCTTACAAAATTAGAAGGAAATTTGAATGCGGACATTGCCATACCAAGGGGTTCGTGGCAGTGAATGTCAGGTGTACAAAATGCGGAAAAGAAACGTGGTCCGGCTGGTACCCTAAAAAATCATGAAGGAAATAATTTTAATATCAATTTAATCGTTTTTATTATTTAAATTTTATAGTTCAGGTAGTAATACAAACATTCGTATAGGGAATCGTATTGATATAGAGGCAAATCATGTCGTTACGTAAAAGGTTTTTCATAACGATTGTTGCCATTTCGGTGGGTTCATTTCTGGTGGCACTTACTGTCGCAGAAGTGATATTTCAAGATAGCTTTGTGACTCTGGAAAACCAACAAGCATCAAGAAATGTTCAACGAGCCGTTAATGCTCTGTCTATAGAGACGAGTGATCTGAATGTGGCCACTCAAGATTGGTCCAATTGGGATGATACATATAAATTCGCTGTCGATGGCGGTCAGGATTATATCGACAAGAATTTCATGGATAATATTTTCGAGAATGGAAAAATCAATCTGATCATTGTCCTTAATAAAAATAAACAAATTGTCCACGGAAAAGCTTATGACCTGAACAAACACCAGGAAATCCCGATACCGCCGGATTTATATCAATATCTATCTATGGATGTCATTAGCGAACAGGGAGATACTCAAGCAGGCGTGTCAGGTATAATTTTATTGAAGAATGGTCCCTTTCTTATATCCGCGCATCCTATCTTGAACAGTTTTATGGAAGGGCCAAGCACCGGTACGCTTATCTTTGGCAAGTTTATTGATTCCAGTATCATCGATAAATTTACCGAAACTACCTATTTCCCGCTTAGTATATGGACTGCTAATAACACACAGATTCCTGATGACTTTTCAAAAGCCAAGGATTCATTATCCGGGACGGGAGCAATTTATATTCGGCCTATTGATCGTAATACTGTGGCAGGGTATACCTGGATAAACGATGTTTTTGGAAAGCAGGCTTTTATTCTGAGGGTTGATGTACCCCGGGATATCTACAAGCGCGGTACTGAGACAATCAACTTTTTACTTATTGCCTTAGCAGGGGTTTGTATCCTGTTGTGTTTGGTTTCCCTGTTTGTAATGAACAAAGTGTTTTTATCACGATTAACCGTCCTCAGTAAAAATGTAAATGAAATAGGACGCACTGGTGATACCTCGTTACGTGTATCTTCGATGGGGAATGATGAGATTACAGTTCTGGGTAATAGTGTTAACAACATGCTCGAAAAACTCGGAAAAACGGAAACCGAACTGCGTACACAGAAAAACCTGATTGATCGTATTATGGCGAATATACCGAATATCGTAATCATGATCGATGAGGAACTTAACATAACATTAGTCAATAATACTTTTTGTGAAGTGTTCAAAACAAATGAGTCCGATGCTCTGGGAAAACCTTTGAGTACATTCATACCGCATCAACAGATTTTGGAGATAACAAATCGGCTTGATATTACCAACGGACCCGAACATCAATTTGAGCTCATGCTTAAAATTGATAATGTTGAGAGAATTTTAGATACCAGAATAATATGGATAGAGGACCAGGAAACGCTTCTTATCGGGCGGGATATTACTGAAGAGCGGGAGAGACAGGAGAAACTATACCTGACTGAAAGGTTGGCTTCCATTGGCGAAATGGCAGCCGGAATCGCTCATGAAATTAACAATCCCTTAACCGGTATTATCATGCTATCGCAACTATTGGAACGCAGCAACATCCCGGACGAAGTGAAAAAAGATGTAATTGATATCAAAAGTGAAGCCAGTCGTGTCGCTGATGTCGTGAAAAATTTGCTGGCTTTCGCCAGAAAACAACCGCCATCCCGACAACTGACTCAAATTAACAGAATAATAGAAGATGTGCTAAGATTACGGCAATACGAACAGACAGTTAATAATATTGAGGTCCGTCTTGACCTTGCCCCGGATCTGCCGGAAATCATGGTAGATAATGTTCAAATGCAACAGGTTTTTCTGAATCTGGTGCTGAATGCAGAATATTCAATGGCTCAATCTGACAAACAAGGGAGGCTATTAATCGCGAGTTATGTATCCGATGGAAAAATTGCCGTCTCAATCTCTGATAATGGCTTGGGTATTAAACAGGAAAATTTAATGAAGATATTCCAACCGTTCTTCACGACTAAAGAGGTGGGCAAGGGCACAGGGTTAGGGCTAAGTCTTTGCTATGGTATCGTTAAAAGGCATGGTGGATCGATTTCTGTACTAAGCGAACTCGGTAAAGGAGCTAAATTTACAGTGGAATTACCCATCAACGCACCTGAGATAAATGGAGGCGAAAATGGAGAATAATAAAAATAGAGGCAATCTATTAATCGTTGAAGACGAACCGGTAATCGCTAAAATCTGCAACAGGATATTAACTAAAGAAGGGTTTAAAATTCTCCTGGCAACAGATGGGAACATGGCCGTAAAGCTACTGAACGAACATAAGTTCGACCTGTGTCTGATTGATGTCAGAACACCCGGAATCGATGGGCTGGAGCTTTACGGACATATCAGTAAAAAGTTCCCGGGTCTTGCCCACAAAGTAGTTTTCATGACCGGAGATACATTGAGTAAGAATATACCGGAATTTGTGGACAAAGCGGGCTGCTTCCTTTTACAAAAACCCTTTACCACCAGCGAATTACTTAACGCCATTAATAAGGCTTAAAGCTATCTCATATCTAGGAATAACAAGGGAAGTTAATATGGATATACAAAACATCAAAGTATTGATTGTCGATGACGAACCAATTATCAGAAAATCGTTAGATCGGACATTAATCGGCGCCGGCTACAAATGCAGGCAAGCTTCAAATGGACGAGAAGCTTTGGCATTATTGCATGAAGGTGTTTTTGATCTGGTACTTCTTGATATCGGAATGCCGGGTATGTCCGGAGTCGAATTGTTACAGCAAGTTAGGATTAATTGGCCTGATACCTGGGTGATAATGTTAACGGCGATCACGGATACTTCTACGGCTGTACAGTGTATGAAATCAGGAGCTACTGATTATCTGACAAAGCCGTTTGATTGTGAGAACGTGTTACAAGCTGTAAAAAATATCTTGGAAAAAAGAGAATCAGAACTCCTTAAGAAAGAACGGCAACAAAGATTTCATGAAAAAATGCGCAACATGATTGTGAAAGAGAGCGAGTTAAGGGCCGAATTTTTACTGGGAGTTGTTCATGAAGTCAGGACACCGCTGACATCGATCATCGCATCAACCGAATTGCTGATGGAAGATGACAAGTCCGTCTCGACGGCACAAAAACAAAATTTGTTTGATTGTATCGCTAAAAGCAGTTGGGCGCTAAATAATAAAATCACTGAAATTTCGGATGTAATGAATCCTCATCACGAACAGTTGACGCTGGAATACGAACCGATTGATGTTCTGTTTCTTCTGAAAGAAATAACGAATCAATGGGCTGCTAATTTAGACCGGAAGAAACAGACTCTAGAACTTGTGGCACCGGATACGCTGCCGATGGTAATTGCCGATGGAAAGATGTTTGTCAGGATTATATATAATCTGCTTTCATATTCTTCCACCTATTCTCCTCGCATGAGCAGGATTATTCTGAGGGCATCGGCGAATGATACCCTTCTGAATATCGAGGTGATAGATACCTCCCCGCCTATTACTGAAGAGGAAAGAGATTTCATATTCCAGCCTTGTTACGGATCCCAAAGTCAGGAAGACAGACCGGATACCGTTAAGTTCGGAATCGATCTAGCCCTCGCTAAAAAATACGCTGAAGCGCATGGCGGCGGGCTTCGCGTTGTTCCCGGTATATCTATTGGGAACGCCTTTATCTTTTCCTGTCCTGTCCAGCAGAAAATCGACAAATTCTTGCTGTAAAGATATGTTCCTAAAACCAGACTTCTCCCTAGTTGCATTCGTTCTGTTGTTTATAACTGCTTTTTCAATAAGGCGGCGAGGATTGACGTTGCGAGGAACCAAAGAGACGAAGCAATCTGAAGCAGAGAGAAGTCGCAGACGAAGTGCATTTTTAAAAGCTGGGAAAAGAATCAATTTAATGATATTGGAGTGATTTTATCCCAAGCTATAGACTATACATGTAAAAATAATAGTCATGCCATATGGAACTAGCAATCATTTGTTTTGACATAAGTTTTGAGACTATGCTAGAGTAGATTTAACTTAATTGTTAAAAATTAAGTTAAATTGTTCGTTTTTAGGGTTCCGGCCTATTCCATGAAATCAAAATCCATCAATGAAGCTTGTGTAAAAAAGCAGCCATAATTATTCAATTACGAAACAAATACTAAAAAAGGGGTTGAACTGATGAAAGAAGTAAAGAATATCACGGTGCTTGGCGCGGGCGCCATGGGGGCACAGATTGCTGCGGTGGCTGTTGAGGCAGGATATAAGGTTGTTGTCCGGGACATTGAGAACAAATTCCTTGATAAAGGGCGCCAATTAATTACGGAAGGTTGGGACAAACGCGTTAAAAGAGGCGAACTGACCGCCGAGAAAAAGGATGAAATGGTAAGCCGTATCAGTTTCATCGTTGATGTTAAAGAGGCGGTAAAAAATGCCGATCTGGTAATCGAAGCCGTGCCGGAAATCATGGATTTAAAGAAAAAAGTATTAAAAGAAGTATCCGAACAGGCGCCCGATGATATGGTTTTCGCGACCAATACTTCTTCTCTCAGTATTGCGGAAATCGCAAAGTCTTCCAAACATCCTGAAAGAGTTGTCGGCACCCATTATTTTAATCCCCTTAATAGAATGGCTTTATTGGAAATTGTTCACGGAAAAGTGACCAGTGAAGAAGCCATAAAAATGTCCGAAACAGTTGCTAAGGCAATGAAACGTGCGGTTATTCATGTTAAAGATGTGCCTGGGTTTGTAGCTAACCGTATCTTCTGCGTCATGAGCAACGAGTCCGATTGGGCCGTCGCCCAGAATGAAGGGAAAAACGCTATTGAAGTAGACTCGGCGTTGAAATATAAACTGGGACTGCCGATGGGTTTACTGGAAATCATGGATACTTTGGGTGGCGGGACTATCGATGTTGAATATCATGTTATGGAGTATTTCGCCGAGACTCTGGGCAAGAGCTACCATGCCGCTCCGCTCCTGGAGAAATTATATAAGGGCGGTAATTACGGGAAGAAAACAGGTAAAGGTTATTACGATTGGACCGGCGGACAGGCTAATGAAATCCCGATGGGCGCAGGCGCCGCTTTTGACCCTATCCGTGTTTTAGCTCCGGGTGTCAATGAAGCTGCCAAGCTGATCGAAGGGGGTGCTTGCACCCGCGACGAAATTGATGTTGCCGTAATCTTGGGCCTGGGTTTTCCCCGCGGTATTCTGCGGATGGCAGATAGCGAAGGAATTGATGCCATTGTGGATGAACTGAACCGTCTTTATACCACCTATAAGGAAGAACGATACAAACCGTCATCTGTACTTACGACATTGGTAGCGCAGGGTAAACTGGGCAGAAAGACCGGGGAAGGCTTTTATTCTTATGGGTTTGGACAATTTGAATTTCTTAAACTGAATATCAGCAAAGAAACAAAAGTAGCTAAACTGATACTGAACCGTCCTCAACGCGCCAACGCTCTTAACCTGGACTTTATCGCTGAGATTAGCCAGGCCCTGGATGAAATGGAGAACGACAATAATATACGATGTGTTATTATCACCGGCGCCGGGTCTAATTTCTGTGGTGGCGCCGATGTTTCTGCCTTTGCCTCCGGAAAAGTAGATAGCGTATTAAGATTCAGCGATTCCGGGCAAACATTGTTTACCCGCATGGAAGTATACCCGAAACCGATCATTGCGGCCATAAATGGCACTGCTATGGGCGGCGGTCTGGAAATGGCGCTCGGTTGTGATTTACGCATTATGAATAACAAAGCCCAATTACGTTTCCCTGAACTTGCCTTAGGACTGATGCCCGGATGGGGTGGCACACAACGTCTCATTCGTCTTATCGGCGGAACACGTGCCAAAGAAATGGTGTTACTGGCTGATCCGTTGGCGGCCGATAAAGCCGTGGAATGGGGCGTGGTTAACTATGCCGTTGAACCGGCTAAGTTCGAAGCTTTCGTTACTGAAATTGCCGTCAAGTTAGCTAATGGCGCTCCCGTAGCACAGAAACTGGCTAAAGCCATGTTCTATTACGGTTCTCAATCCGATCAAAGGACAGGCGCTTTTATAGAAACTGAAGCATCGGCCAGCATTTGTTTCACCAAAGACATCAGCGAAGGCATTACCTCGATGTCCAGTAGACGAGCGCCTAAATTTACCGGTAAGTAATACCTTGGATTAGTACCAATCATTATTGTATGGATATAATTATAGCCTCCCTGACAGTTCTGTCAGGGAGGCTGTTTTTTTGGAGGTTAAAAATAGGTAAAGAGTATGTCAAAACATTGACTAGGAGCTTAACTCTATGATATGTTCAAAGTAAGGGTTTCCTTGCTGAAATTCGGAATATTTCAGCCGGAGATGTGCCGGTTTTACAAAAAACTTAGAAGACCTTTGGATGCGTCTTCAGGACAGTGAGGGCGTCTAACTCCAAGATTGATTCATTCCTGAGATTGCTGCGCTGTTTAGATAAACTGTAGTTTACTTACCGGAAATGAATAATATTTTAAATTTAAACCGTACTATTACGTGTTAAGAATACCAATCTAACGAAGGAGAAAGCTACATGAGTGAAAGACAGGTCTGCATGATTGGTGGAGGTATGAGTCTGTGGGGACGCCGGTCCGCGAGTTTGGTCGATGTAGTCCAGGAGGCCGGTAAGGCTTGCTTCGATGACATCCCGGGCATAAAGCGGAAAGATGTTGATGGTTTTCTGTTCGCTTCTTCTTACTGCGGCAGAAATCCGTTCCAGGTCAATGCTTCTCCCGTAATGGCAGAACGCATTGGCATCAAACCTCTCAATATCTGCAGCCGGGTTGACACACTGTGCGCCGGCGGTAGTTCGGCAATCATTCTAGCCTACGGCCTTGTGAAAGCGGGAATTGCCGATGTCGTCGCTGTAGCCGGTGGTGAAAAACTTTTCACGCCTCAGAATTGGGAAGCATATTATAGCGAAATGGCTTCAATCGACCATGACTGGGATGCGCCGCACGGTATGGGTCTACCCGGACCATTCTTTGCGATGACGGCGAAAGACCACATGAAACATTACGGAACTAAAAAAGAGCATCTGGCAGCTATCTCCGTAAAGGCGCGCCGCGCCGGAGTCAGCAATCCGAAAGCTCAGTTCCAGAAAGAAGTTACTTTTGAAGAAGTGATGAAAGCCAGGCCGATCGTTCCGCCGTTATCACTCTTCGATTGCTGCCCTGTTACCGATGGTGCAGCGATGACCATCCTTACCACACCTGACCGCGCAAAAGCTTTTTCCGATCGCCCTCTGGTCTACATTAGAGGAACTGCACAAGCAACTCAACACAGTATGTCTGCTAACTTCCCCGGCGAACATCTAGGCGATTGGGTCCATCTAAGAAGAGCTGCCAAGAGAGCATATGAAATGGCTCGAGTCAAACCGACCGACATCGATGTTGCTCAAACCCATGATTGCTTCACAATTTCCGAACTTATCGAAATCGAAGAACTGGGCTTTTGCACGAAAGGGGAAGGCGGACCGTTTACCGCCGCAGGCCAGACCGATATCGGTGGTAAAATACCGGTCAATACCGATGGCGGTCTCCTGTCTGTCGGGCATCCGTTCGGCGGCACCGGCATTCGTCAGGGATTAGAAATAATGAGACAGTTACAGGGCAGAGCTATCCGCCAGGTAAAGGGAGCCAAAACCGGTTTAACCCACAACTTGAGCGGGATTAATGTTGAACATACTATTCTCATTTACGGTCGAGAGCCCTAAGACATTATTGAATTGAGTTAAGGAGGAAAAACGCCAATGTTAGGAACACCCGTATTAGAAGGTAAATATATCGCTACCATGGATTTTTATCCGCTTGAGGCTCCTGAGTTCAACCGGATTTCTAAATTTTACGAGAACCTCGCGCAAAATAAATTCACTACAGCTAAATGCAAAAAATGCGGCGCAGCTCCTTTCCCCCCCGGGTTGTTTGTCCTGAATGTAACTCCGAAGACATGGAATGGATAGAACTGGCCGATCACGGTAAGGTTATCCAGTACAGTGAAGAAGTGGCTGGAGTCCCGCTGGGCTTCGAAACGCCTTTGATTCATGCCATTATTGATCTGGGTCACGGTCTACGGATGATTTCCCGTATCGTGAATTGCCCGGCCGGACAGTTGAAAGAGGGCGATGAAGTAAAATTATTTGTATTCCCCATTCCCCCGATGTATATCGATACCCGGGAGGGAACCAAAGAATCACCCAGAGTTTTCTTTGCTTTTGAACCGGTTAAAAAGTAATTACCGTCAGGAAGGCATCTTATAATTTCTCGAAATAGAAGGTTTTATGGCAAAAGATAGAGTAATATGTCCGTTCTCGAATAAACTATGTATTGAATGCGCTTTATACCGCGGACGGCACGTAAATTTATGCTATTGCAGCGACTATCGAGGCTATTTGGGTGTAGGGAGACATCGCGTCGAAAAGAAATCGATTAATATCCCTAAAAATATTGCGGCGCGACCATTTGACCCCTATGAAGTAATCAAAAAAGAACAAACGGAGGCTAATGTAAATGCAGATTGATGGTAATTTCACCGTAAAAGGTAAAATCAAGGAAGTCTGGGATCTCGTCTTGGAGCCCGGTACTCTGGCCTCATGTATCCCCGGCGCGGAAAAAATTGAGTCCACCGATAACAAGACCTACAATTGCTTAGTCAAACAATCGGTTGGTCCGATTACGGTGAGATTACAATTCGTCGTCAATTTAACTGAGATCACGCCTCCAACCTACGTTAAAGCTGTCGGTAGAGGCGAAGCTCTCGGTAAACTCGGTACTTTCGGCATTGATTTGACCGTAAATCTGTGTGAAAAGCCGGGTAATACGGTTGAGATACAATATAAAGCGGATGTGAGTATGGTCGGGAAGCTGGCCACTTTTGGCGAAAGAATCATGAGGGCTAAAGTCAAGAGTGTCGGAGATCAGTTTACCCAAAATCTGGAGAAGAAGTTAAAGAGTAAAACTAACTAAATCTATTGTTTAATAAATATCTCGCTCGGACAGTCTGGAAAAATGTAAGGAGGTCAGGTATCCATGATAAAGGACTTTGAATATTTTAGTCCTAAGACGCTCAAAGAAGCGATCAGTTTACTGGATAAATATCGGGAAGATTATAAAATAATAGCCGGCGGACAATCATTGCTTATTTTAATGAGGCAGGGTCTGGTGGCTCCGGAGAATCTCATCGATATTTATGGTATCAAGGAATTAGACTACATCAAATCTGATGGTAAGAAAGGGTTGAAGATAGGATCCCTGACAACGCACCGCGAGATAGAATATTCAAATTTAATGCAAGGCAGCTTTAAAGCGCTTTCGGATATGGAGCATTTACTATCAACCCCACAAACCCGCAATCGTGGCACCATTGGTGGTAATATCAGCCACGGTGACCCGGCTGGTGACCCGGCGCCGGTATTAATGGCATTAGGGGCTACCTTAAAATTGGCCAGTGTTGAGGGTGAAAGAACATTAACCATGGAAGAATTCTCTATTGATTATTTCGAGACCGCAATGCAGCACGGCGAGATCCTCGTAGAAATACAGTTACCGGCTCCCCCTCCCCACACCGGAGCAGCTTATACCAAATTCAATATTATCGCCAGTGACATGGCAACAGTCAGCGTCGGTTCTTGCGTTACACTGGCTGCAGACGATACTTGCAGCGAAATCAGGATAGCCTTAGGCGCTGCTGCCCCCAAACCCATGCGCGCTAAAGCCGCCGAGGCGATATTGAAAGGCAAGAAGATTACCGATGCTTTATTGAAAAAGGCCGGGCAAGCCGCTTCTGAAGAGGCTGAGCCGGTTTCCGATATCAGCGCCAGTGAGGAATACCGGCGTGAGCTGGTGAAAGTCCTGACGGTGCGGGTTACTAAAGAAGCCATGTCTAGAGCGAAGGCAGGTTAAGGAGGATAGCATGCTTAAAGAACTGAAGCTGACAGTTAACGGTCAACCCTATGAGCTTTCGATACATCCCAGGGCTTTACTGGTGGAAGTTCTCCGGGAAAATCTCGGATTAACCGGTACCAAACGGGGCTGTAATGAGGGAGCTTGCGGTGCGTGCACGGTTATAATGAACGGCAAGTCCGTAAAATCTTGCTCGGTCCTTGCTTTATCCGCCAATGGCGCAGAAATAACCACAGTAGAAGGATTGTCCAACGGCGCAGAGCTTCATCCCTTACAGAAAGCCTTCCTTGACTACGGCGGATATCAGTGTGGTTTCTGTACTGCCGGTATGCTGATGTCATGCAAAGGTCTTTTAAATATGTTTCCCAATCCGACCAAAGAGCAGATACGGGATGGCATCGATGGCAATATTTGCCGCTGTACAGGATACAACAGCATCATCCGGGCTGTAGAAGCTGTAAGTCGGGGTGATTATAAGGAGACAAAATGAGTGAAAAATACTCAGTTATTGGGAAAAACGTACACCGCGTAGACGGCACTGAAAAGGTAACCGGTACTGCCAAGTACACTTTTGATATCGTCTTACCCAATATGCTTTATGGCAAGATACTGCGCAGTCCTTATGCCAGTGCCAAAATTCTTAGCATTGATACCAGCAAGGCTGAAAAGATGGAAGGGGTTTATGCTGTCGTTACCGCTAAAGATACCATCCATAAAAAACAGGGTATCTGGCGTCGTTTCCCGGAACTGTGCGACGAAGAAATCCTTTGCAGCGAAAGAGTCCGCTATATCGGCGATCCCGTAGCCGCTGTCGCCGCTATCGATGAGTATGTTGCCGAAGAGGCATTAAACCTGATTGATGTGGAATACGAACCGTTACCGGCGGTATTTAACCAAATGGATGCTATTAAAGAAGATGCGCCGCAGGTTCATGAGGGTGTTGAGCTAAATATTAACGTCACCCGCCATATCGAGTGGGGCGATGTTGATGAAGCATTCAAGCATTGTGATGTAATCCGCGAAGACCACTTCGTCTGTTCCTCACAGGCACACATGTGTATGGAGACCCATTGCGCTGCAGCCAGCTACAGCTATGACGGTAAATTAACTGTCTGGGCATCCACCCAGGCTTCCTATTACACTCAGGTATTACTTGCGGGTATGCTGGGCATGAGAGAAGGCGATGTTCGTGTTATTAAACCCCCGGTCGGCGGTGGATTCGGCGGTAAATTTGAACTTGATTCCGCCCAATTCTGCGCAGCGCTACTTTCGAAAAAGATCTGCCGTCCGGTGCGCATCGTTCTTACGCGTGAAGAAGAATTCACTGCCACCAAGCGGCGCACCCCTATTGTTTATACCTCCCGTATAGGTGCGAAAAAAGATGGTACCATTCTGGCTAAAGAAATCCGCGGTATAACTGATGGAGGAGCCTATACAGGTATGGGAGCAACCGCTCTCTACCTGACGGGTTTCTTCTCATCCTTCCCGTATAAATATCCTAACTACCGCTATGACGGTTATCGCGCTTACACCAACACCGAACCCACTTCAGCCATGCGTGGTTTTGGCGCACCTCAGGCCGTATTCGTTGGTGAATCACAGATCGATATGCTGGCTGCGGAATTAGGTATTGACCCTATCGAAATCAGACGTAAAAACGGTATGACACCTGGTTATGAAGTACCGGGGCAGGCTTATATCCAGAGTTGCGGTTTACACCAGTGCCTGGACAAGATTGACGAGTACATTAAACAACGTGGCAAATTACCCCCCAATCATGGTATTGGTGTTGCAGCTTACGGTTTCATGTCCGGCGGTATCTTTAACTGGTTCGATACTCCATATTCATTTTCCTCAGCTATTGTCAGGGTAAGTATTGATGGCAAAGTCGATTTATTTACGGGTGCCTGTGACATCGGACAGGGTTCGGATACTACCCTTAGCATGATTACGGCTGAAGAACTGGGTGTGAAACTCTCGGATATACGGATTCATGCCGCGGATACCGGTATTTGTCCGGCCGACCTCGGTGCCTGGGGTAGCCGTGAAACATTAATGAACGGTAACGCCTGTAAGATGGCGGCAGCCGATGCTAAACGCCAGCTTATTGAATTTGCTGCTGCTAAAATGGGCGTTAACATCGTTCACGATTTGGATATTAGAGATTGTTGGATATACCTGGTTGATCGCCCTGAACGGAGAATCTCCTATTATGATATTTGTAGAGAAGCGATTCGCGGAAAAGACGGGGAGACTATTATTGGTCGCGGACACTATACGCCTCATCGTAAAGGGATGATTTCACCGGCTTACAGCTTCGGCGTACAGGCAGTCGAGGTTGAGGTAGACCCGGAGACGGGCAAGATGAAGTTGGTTGACGTTACTACCGCCCATGAAAGCGGCACAGTCATCAATCCTGTTGGTATTACCGGGCAGCTGGAAGGGGCTATCATGATGGCTGGAGGCTACGCTCTTTGCGAAGACCAGCCTATGGATCAAGGTAAAATTCTCAATCCGTCGTTGGCTGATTATAAAGTCATCCACTCGCTGGATATGCCGGAAACCAATATTATCGAAGTCGATACCTTCGAGCCGGAAGGGCCTTTTGGGGCTAAAGAGGCTGGTGAAGGTTTGACTAATCCTACGGCCGGCGCCATTGCCAATGCCGTGCGTAATGCAGTAGGGGTAACCATTACCGACTTACCCATTACTCCCGAAAAGATTCTTAAAGCGCTTAAGGCTAAAAAAGAGAAAGAGAAGAAAGGCAAATAGCTTTCAATGTTCATAAGCAGAGGGGACTGTCACCCCTCTGCTTAGCTGTTTTTAATAGATTAAACCTATTACCGTGTTTCTCTTACAAAAATACAAAAGTATTACTACCGGGAGGTTTACCGATGAGTTATAAATGTCCTGTGTGTATAAAGGTATCCACGACGCCTCTTGACCTTGCCCGTCATATGATTGGACGTGGTGATAAAGAACACCGCGATTGGATCGCTTCTAAAGGCTTCAAATATTCGGAGCTACTCACCATGCAGCTTAGTTCCTTCGGCGGCGAAGGCTACAAGGCTATTTCCGAGGTTATCGAACGCGAAACCAAAGTGAAGTAACCTTTAAATTCCCATCAGGTTTGTGACAATATATTGACACAAACCTTGAGGCTATGTTAAAGTACATCAATTGAATATTAGCTGACTCTTCGAGTTGATACGCCTGGAGCCTGAAGGTATGGTGTATCAACCGTTGAATTTCTCGGGAAATTCGAAGGGTATTATGGGAAACTGTAATGCCACCTTTTTAGGGAAGGAGAGAGGGCTCATATAGCTTTTAACTATGAGCGCTTCTTCTGAAGCGCTTTATTTTTTATTAGCTATTTTTAAGAGCATCTCCTTTCGAGATGCTCTTTTTATATTAGGTATTATCCGATAAACGGTAATTAACCAGTTAAATTGAGATAACAAAATATAAAAAATGGAGGCTAAATGCAAAAGATTACTCTTAAAGTAAACGGTATTCAACGGCAGGTCAATGCCAATCCGGACATGGTCTTGATCGACCTGCTGCGTGACGACCTGCACCTTACCGGCACAAAGCAGTCGTGCGACCGGAAAGGGCAATGCGGCGCTTGTACTGTCATTGTAAACGGGAAGACAGTCCGTTCATGTATCACTAAAGTAGCAAATCTGGAAGGTGCTGAAGTCATCAGCATCGAAGGGTTAGGAACACCTGCGAATCCTCATTTGATTCAGGAAGCCTTTGTACTCGCTGGCGCGATACAGTGCGGCTTCTGTATTCCCGGAATGATAATGGCCAGCAAAGCGTTACTCGACCAGAATTCCGATCCGGATGTAACGGTAATCAAGAAAGCATTGGCCAGAAATTATTGTCGTTGTACCGGTTATAAGAAAATCATCGAGGCTGTACAACTGGCCGGAAAATTCATTCGTGGCGAAACCACCCCTCAGGAAGTGAAGAGCAAGATCAGCAAGAAGATGCTAGGCGCAGGCCATCCCAGACCGACCGGCTTGATCAAAGCCTGCGGCGTGGCACAGTTTGGCGACGATATTCCAATGCCACCGGATACATTAGAACTGGCCTTAGTCCATAGCACAAAATACCATGCCAAGATCAAATCGATTGACACCTCGGCAGCGTTGAAAATGCCCGGCGTGTTTGGTATTATGACCGCCGAAAATATCAAAGGGACAAACCGCAATAGAATGGTAGGTCCGGACCAGCCGATTTTATGTGAAGACACCGTTAGAATCCTGGGCGACCCGATTGTTGCCGTAGCTGCCAAGACACGGTCTCAGGCGAGAGCTGCGGCGGCGGCAGTCAAAGTAGAGTACGAACCGCTACCCGTCGTGATGACCCCGTTGGAAGCGATGGCGACCGGCGCGTATCAAATTCATAATTTTGCCCCGAATAATATCATGACAGTACAACCTCTTATAAAAGGTGATGCTGAAAAGGCTTTCAAGAACGCGAAAGCCATTGTTGAAGGTGAATTTAATGTCCAGACCAATCATCAGGCTCCGCTGGAACCGGAGATTTCATCAGCCTATTTTGAAGGCACGGGTGATAAACCCCAATTGATCGTTTATGGTCGGAGTATCATGATTCACACCCATCTTGAAATAATCAAAGAAGCAATAGGATACGTGAACGTAAGGTATCGAGAACCTTTTTGCGGAGGCCAGTTTGGTATCAAAGTCAGTATGTGTACCGAAGCTGTCACTGCCGCGGCGGCATTACATTTTAAACGTCCTATACGCTATGTCCCCACCATGGCGGAATCAATGCTGATTAGCACGAAACGGCATGCCTATAAAGATATGAAAATCAAACTCGCCGCCGATGCCAGCGGGCATATGACTGCTATCGCTCTGGATTTCAATGTCGACAAAGGCGGTTATACCGGGCCAGGTTCGGTTTTCATGATGCGTTCCCTGGAAATGTTACAGGGTCCGTACAACCTCCCCAACATCAACGCTTTGGGACGCACGGTTTTTACTAACAATTCTTGTGGTGGTGCGGCACGCGGAGCCGGCCCGCCACAGACTAACTTCCCCTATGAATCAGCCGTAGACATGTTAGCGGAAAAGATGGGAATTGATCCCTTGGAGTTCCGACGCATGAACACGATGAAACCGGGGCAAACAAAAGCAACCGGTATACCTGTGACACAATGGCCTTTTGCCGAGTTGTGTGACGCTATCAAACCGGCATACGAGAAAGCTAAGAAAGAAATGCAGGCTTTCAATGCTAAGAGTGAAAAAATCAAACGCGGCATTGGTTTCGGTGCGCATTCTTTTGGTATTGTCGGTCCTCAGGATGGCGCGTCCATTACTGTTGAACTCGACCCTGATGACGGCATCACCATTTACGCTGCCTGCGCCGAACCGGGTGAAGGTAACGATGCTATGTTAACCCAGGTTGCGGCGCATCAATTAGGCCTGCCTTTGAACAAAATACGGTTGTATACCCGGGACACCGAAAAGACGGTACAAATGGGGCCTGCAGCCGGCAGCCGTATGACCTGGGTCGCCGGTCATGCTCTGGTCAATGCCACCGAGAACATGAAAAAGAGTATGAAAGAAGCCGGATGTAAGACTTACGCCGAACTGAGAAAAGCAGGGAAACCGACCCGCTTCGAGGGTTCTATAAAATACGATGTTAAAGACGGTCTCGATCCGAAGACCGGGCAGGGAAATTCCTTCGCTTCGGAAATTCATAATATCCAGATGGCTGAAGTTGAAGTCAATACGGAGACAGGGGCTGTTCAGATGCTGAAAATAACCTCTGCTGTAGACGCCGGGACAATTATCAACCGACAGACTTTTGAAGGTCAGCTGGAAGGCGGTATGGACCAGGGAGCCGGGTATGCACTCAGAGAAGAATATATTCTTGGTAAGACTAAAGACTATGTCTCTTTTAAATTCCCGACCATTAAAGACAGCTTTGAGATGGAAATCATTGTTCGCGAAACACCGCGTCTGGATGGTCCTTTGGGAGCTACCGGTGTCGGTGAGATGACGATGACCTCCACTGCGCCTGCCGTGACCAATGCTATCTATAACGCTTGCGGAGCCAGAATTTATGATTTACCGGCCACACCGGATAAAGTAAAGGCAGCCATAGCTAAGAAAAAATAAGTAAGTGCATTTGTAATTATTATCGGCAAGCCTTCGAAGAGTAATTGAGGGCTTGCCGATACAGTTATCTGCAAGAGACTGTCATGATTACCCGTTTCCCCAAAACTCCACAGAAAGTATTAGCTTAAACAAGTATTGATGCCGATAACGAGTTGAATCCATGTCAAGTGGCACGCTACAATAAGAACTGGTACAAATGGAGATAATCTGGAATATTCTATTAGAAGGAAGCTAGTTGTGATTAAAAAGGTAGGCATTACGGGCGCCGCCGGGCATATCGGTCTAGATTTAGCCGTCGGTTTGGCAGATAAATATCAACTGACATTGTTTTATCATCATACCAAGCCGGAGATCGCCCTCGACCTGAAGATGGTGCAGACCGATTTATCGGACGAAAAGCAGGTAAGAGGTATATTCGAAGGATTGGATGCCGTAATTCACATGGCGGCTGCATCAAGTCCCCTGTCTTCTTGGGATGATGTTCTCAAGCAAAATATCATTTCCACTTATAATGTTTTTGAAGAAGCCCGCCGTGCCGGTGTTTTCAAAGTAGTTTTTGGCAGTTCCAATCATACCCAGCATGCCTATATTATGGGTACGCCATTCTGGTGTGAAGACTTATCACTTGTAAAAAAGCGCGGGCTGATCAAGCTCAGTGACCCTCCAGCGCCCGATTCGCTCTACGGTGTCTCGAAACTTTTCGGCGAGGATCTGGGACGCTACTACGCAAAGTTTTTCGGTATCAAGGTGGTTTCGCTCCGCATCGGCTTCGCAGAACGCGAAGCTATGATAGAACACATGAAAACCGGTGAGGAATCCTTGAAAAACCACATCCGCTTTATGTTTCTTAGCAAAAGAGATTTAATGGATATTGTGGATAAAAGTCTACAACACGACAAGGATTACGTGTTGGCTTACGCAGTCAGCGATAATAAACCGGCTGTTTTTGATCTGACAGAAACCAGGGAAAATTTAGGCTATAGTCCCAGGGATAGTTCACAAACCTGGGAAGCTAATCTCAAACTTTAATTCCACCAATTGAAATATCACCTGCGGGAGCTACAATATTTAAATTATCGGCAAACCTTAATTTGAATACGGGGCTTGCCGATTCAGGTATATTGCTTTAAACTAATACAATATATAATATCTCAAGTATTCTGATAAGGTGCGGCTTATGAATAGCAGAGAATCACTGGAGAAATGTAGGGCAGATTTTCCGTCGTTAAATATGCGACGGAATGGAAAACCTCCTATATACCTGGACAACGCTTGCACGACACTTGTACCGGAACCGGTTATTAAAGCGCTCAATGAATATTATACGGAATATCCATCATGTAATGGCGAAAGAAGCCGCCATTGGTTTGCGGACGAAGTTACCATCCGTACTGAAGGGGATTCTAATAAAGGAATCAAGGGTTCACGCCAAATCATAGCTGATTTTATCAATGCCGGGTCTGACAAAGAAATCATCTTTACCTTAAACACCAGTCATGCCCTTAACATAGTAGCGCTCGGTTTCAAGTTTCAGCCAGGGGATGTCGTTTTACTGACTGATAAGGAACATAACTCCAATCTGGTTCCCTGGTTGAGACTGCAAAAATCAGGACTCATTAAAGTAGATTACATAATGTCTAATCATGACGGTTTATTCGACCTTGATGCGTTCGAACAAAAGTTAAAAAACCGTAGTATCAGATTAGTCAGTATGGCGTTTACGTCGAATGCCACCGGCTATACTATTCCTGCTAAAGAAATAATCAAACTGGCGCATAAATATAATGCCAGAGTAATGCTCGATGGCGCTCAGACAGTACCGCATAAATCTGTTGATGTTCAAGACCTGGACGTTGATTTCCTGGCGTTTTCAGTACACAAAATGTGCGGACCGCGTGGAGTAGGGATACTCTATGGTAAAAAAGAGTTATTAGGACATAGTCTCCATGAAGAAGATGAGAACGGTTGTGTTGTTGAACCGGCAATGCTGGGCGGGGGGACCGTAGGCGATACAACTTATCAATCCTACAGCTTACTGGACCCGCCTGAGAGGTTTGAAGCGGGAATACAGAATTACCCTGGTCAGATTGCCTCGGGAGCTGCTGTCAATTATCTGCAACAGGTCGGTATGGATAAAATCACTGCGCATGAGACGAAGTTGAATACGTTTCTGACCGAAGAACTGCTGAAACGCTATGAAAGCACCGGATGGTTCCATATCATTGGTCCGCAAGATGCTACGAAAAGAGGGAGCATTTTAACTTTCGAAGTGCAGCGCCCGAATGCGGTGGGGATGGCTGAGGAACTTAGTGACAAGAATAACATCATGATTCGAGACGGCGTATTCTGTGCTCATTCCTATTTTAATGATAAATTTGGTGTTGGCTGGTCTCGTCCGAGATCTCACAGCGAGCATCGCATGGTATATCGGGCCTCTTTTTACTTTTATAATACTATTGAAGAATGCCGCAGTTTTCTGGACACATTGGATGAAATATTCAAAGAACGAAGTTATATTTAGTGCGGAAACAAACCGGAATAGGGGAATATTAATATGGATGAGGCAGTAATCAAGTATTACCGGAAATTATTAAAAACACGTTTCGAGTATGCGGGTTCCTTTGAAAACCCATCGATATATCTGGACTCAATCTTCTCAAAAGTGCGTATTTGCAATCATACTGCCGATTTCATGCGTTTGTATGTCAATGTTGTTAACGATACAATCGATGACATCAAGTATATGTGTGTGTGTGATCCCACCGCCAATGTGGCTGTGGAAATTCTATGCGGATTGGTAAAAGGCAAAACCTTGGACGAAGTCGGTGGTATCACCGAAAAAGCATTTTTTCAATTTCTCGGAACCGAGGAAGAGGAATTTGCGAAAAAAGCTAAAGGCTTGCTGGAATTGCTAAGTTCGGGGATTACACGTTATAAAGCACAAATGCCATCTAATAGCTGTAGTTAAAGTTCCGCAGTATAAAAATTAGCAAGGCTTTTCACGCGGGAATATCAAAATGATAGTTGGAATTATCTTATCCGCCGGGGAATCAAAAAGAATGGGGACACCGAAGCAACTTCTCCCATGGGGAAGGTCGATTATTCTTCAGCAGGTAATTGACAACACATCGGCTTCCCGGCTAGGGAAGATATTGTTAGTGTTAGGTTACCGAGCCGATGACATCGCGGATAAAATCAGCGTATCGTCAAAAACCAGCATCGTGGTAAATCATGATTTCAAAACAGGAATGAGTTCATCGGTAAAATGCGGAATTTCGCATGCGCCGGCAGACGCCGATGCATTTATGTTACTATTGGGAGACCAGCCATTTATCGGTTCCGGTATTATTAACCAAGTGATAGACTGTTATCAAACCGGTAAACACGGTATCATTGTTCCGGTTTATGACGGGCAACGGGGACATCCGGTTATTTTCGATTCACATTATAAACAAGAACTGCTGGCGATCAGCGACCAGGGGGCTAAGGAAGTTACGGAAAGACACAATCGTGATATTATCGAAGTACACGTCGACTCAGCCGATGTTCTTACGGATATCGATACGCCGCAGGATTACGAGAATGTAAAGGGAAAAGCTAAAAGCCCGCAGAAAAAGGACAGGTAATGCCATGGATGATATTTATGAAGCAATTGCCAGGTTAAGACGGCGTGGAGAAAAGGCGGTTCTAGCGACCATTGTCAGTACCCGTGGTTCCGCGCCAAGGAAAGAGGGCGCCAAGATGCTGGTACAAACTGACGGTAAAATTGTCGGCACGGTTGGTGGCGGTTCAATAGAACATCAGGTATATCAAGAAGCGTTAAAACTTATCGCGGGTAATGAATCCAAACTGGCGCATTACGAATTAACCAATGACGATGCTTCCAAAGAAGGAATGACCTGTGGAGGCATCGTCGATATTTTTCTTGAACCGATTAAACCGCTACCGGCATTAATTATCTTTGGCGGCGGGCACATTTCATTCTTCCTGGCACGAATCGGTAAAATGGTGGATTTCCATGTGACTATCATTGATGACCGCCCTGAGTTCGCTAATGCTGAACGATTTCCCGAAGCCGATGAGACGATTGCCGAAGACATGGCCTCTGTCATGAAGAGATTGAATGTTAATAGCGCTTCATACATCATTATCGTCACCAGAGGACATCAGAAGGACACTAATGTACTGGAATGGGCAGTCACTACCCCGGCGGCATATATTGGAATGATTGGCAGTAAAAGAAAGATTCGCACCTCGTTTTCACATCTGAAGACTAAGGGCATTACGCAGAAACAATTAGACCGGGTTCATTCTCCTATCGGTTTGTCCATTGGCGCCGAAACCCCGGAAGAGATTGCCGTGGCTATCATGGCTGAAATCATCCAGGTTCGCCGCCAGGCGGATGAGACAAAGCCGGAACCCTAATAACCGATTTATCAATTAGAATTGATTGATTGAATCTTTATACAAAAAGCGGGGGTATATCACTACCCCCGCTTTCCCCTTCCAAGATTATGAATTATTTACCGCTTTTTTTAACGGGTTTTTTCTCTTCTTTCTTCTCAGGCTTGGCAGGTGCGCCGCAGCAACCGCATCCACATTGTTCGGGCATTTTTAAATCTCCTTTTCCTTATTTTATTTTTTACGCCTTTATAATTTATATTATAGCTTAATCCGGGAAAAGGATGTGATAAAAATCGCTACATCTTGCAAATGTAATTGATTTATAAACTGTGAACTGTTTTCTCGGTGGATTCTCGGTTAATGGACTTCATGCCAACCACATTCCACCAAATGAGCACCAGAGACATTGCTGCGATAAAAAAGTCGAAGCTGACTCCTGGCGTGTAGGGGTTGCCTTGTCCTGGGAGAGGTGATGGCCATTTCAAAATCAGGTAGAAATTAAGACTCATAACAAATATACTACCAAGTGCTAAAATAGATAAAATCGAAAAGGTTTTGTGAACTAAGACATTATCCTTTTTTCTGGTAATTAAGAATAATGGTGCTACAATTAAAATTGCTCCGGCAATGACTTCAGCCCATTCAATAAGATAGCCAAAAACTGTCACATGGGGTAGTATGGATTGATTGATTAAATTGGAATACCATCCTGTTTGACTTCCAATCATGGCCTTGAGATAACCGGACAGACCGGAGGTAAAGGACTTGCTTAGCACTAGCTTGTTCCATCCTGAAACCAGGAACTCATAACCCAGCCATAATTCAATTAATGAAATCACGATTACATTATTCCGCGTCGCGCCGTTCATATTTCGCCTCCTGGGATTTTTACATTTATACTGAAATTAGCTAACAAAATATATGTGTACTACTCTTTACATTATGTCCTTTAATTGAATCGAGTGAGTCAAATGGAAATACACTGTATATTCTATATCAAATGAACGGATGAAGGTAAAAAGTTAATGTAAACTTGGTTTCCCGGTCTAAGAGCCATTTTTTCAAATTGTTGTCGCGGTAATAAACATTCGAATAACGGCAAACAATCTACTGTAAGTAAAATATTAGATCCCCGGTCATCAATTGATTTTATTACGCCTGGATATGAGTTGGAGTTTAATGTTGTTTTTTCCGATGTCACCTGTATCATCTCAGACCGTATAACCGCATATTTAGCATTGGTTTTATCGGATGAGGTAAAAATTTCAATGCCATTAGTTTGGAAGATTTTTTCTTGTTCGTTTTGTCCTCTAATTTTTCCTTCAAAAAAATTGCGTGCCATCGTAAACCGAGCGACAAATTCTGAGGAGGGATGATAGAAAATTTCCGATGGTTTCCCTACCTGTACGATTTTCCCCTGATTAATGACTATAATACTGTCGGCAAGTGACATGGCTTCCTCAAAATCATGGGTAACATGTAAAGTAGTAATATTAAGCTTTTGGTGTGTATCTTTTAGTTGAGAACGCATCTCTTCACGACTTTCAGCATCAAGCGCGCTTAGCGGTTCATCAAGTAGCAATATCTCAGGTTTTGTAATCAGGGCACGAGCTAATGCTACTCTCTGGCGTTCACCGCCACTGAGTGTCGCCGGAAATCTTTTTAGCAAAGGTTGGATGTCAAATAAATCTCCTATCCACTCAAAGGCTTCTTCAATCTTTAGCCTTGTAATGTGTCTGACCTTCAAACCAAAAATGATATTATCTTTAACTGTGAGATGAGGAAATAGAGCATAATCCTGATATACAATACTGACTCCGCGTTCTTCCGGTTCAGTTGCAGTGACATCTTTCCCATTAAGTAATATTTGCCCCCGTCCTACGGCATGCAAACCGGCAATTGATTCCAGCAACACTGTCTTTCCCGCTCCGGTTGGGCCGAGAATAACAGTGTAATCACTTTTTGGAATATGCAGATTGATTTGCTCTAAAAGAAAGTCAGCGACCTTCACGTGTACATTTTTTAACTCAATCATGTTTTTTATCACGCTGTAATAAGAATCTAAAACCAATGAAAATAAATGCACAGATGATTACTAATATAGCCGCTACAGGAATAGCCTGCGTCAGCCCATAACTCTCAAACCTCTCGTAAATCAAGGTGGATGTCACCATCGGATAGTAAGTGAGAATGACCACTGCACCGAATTCGCTGATGCCGCGTGCCCACATCATTAGAGTACCCGCTAGGATACTGCGCCAAGCTAACGGAAACGTAACGCGGTGAAATACTTGCCATGGCGAGGCTCCAAGGGTACGTGCTACCTTCTCCATTCTCGCGTCGACTTTTCCGAATCCGTCTTTAGCCGAGTTAATGAGGAAAGGAACACTTACAAAGAGCATGGCAATGATAATGCCTGCTAAAGAATCAACAAAATGTACACCAATCGAGTTGAACCATTTCCCCAATAAAAAATTACGGCCGAATACAAAGAGAAGCGCAATCCCTGCGGCGGTGTGAGGTACAACGATAGGCAAGTCAATAAGACCTTCTATTATACTTTTGAATGGGAAAGTATTTCGGGCAAGGATATAAGCAAGAGGCACTCCCAAAATAAACCCGACAACGGCAGTAATAAGAGCAGCATACAAGGTTAGCAAAATTGATTTCATGGTCGTGGGGTCGAGGAGAGTTTGCAGCAAAGCTTCCTTGTTAGATAAAAATACTATCTTCGCCAATGGGATGAGGACAAATAATATAATAAGAAGTCCGAGTATACCAAAAATAACCAGCAAGCGATGCCTTACCAGATAGCCTCGTGCTGCGCGAATGACTTTTAACGTAACTGACAACCTCTTCTCCTAATGAAACAAAGGTTTTAGAGAATCAGGTAGCGCACTAACATTATCGCATTCGGGAGGTATCAGTTCTGGTTGATTACAATCCTGGAATATACGCTGGCCCTCAGGACTGAGGACAAATTGTATGAATTTAATAGCCGCTTCCTTATTTTTAGAATTATTGGCTATGGTCATACCATAAACAATGGGTAACCCTTGGAATACAGGATTTACTGTTTTAAAACGCTGGTAGTCCAGTTTGACAACAACTTTCTGATAATTTTGAGCATAGTTACCATCACCAAGGTTTATTTCCGGTGGTAATTGTAAATAATCAAGACCATCCTGAATTACAGTACTTTTATAATCGATGGTATAGTCAATATCCCCCGATTCTAACAAAGCAAGAAGTTCCATATGAGCACCACGTAGAACCATGTGGTTATCTGTTGGTTCCAATAACTCTGGTACATGTATCGTTGATATACCATTTTCTTCGCTAGACGTGATAGGCATTGAGAAATATTTGCCGATTGTATCATCCATGATATTATCAACACTATAATAAGATTCGGCGAGCTTCATCGCCATGAGAGTACGGTACCCAACCGAATCCATTCTGGGGTCAGCAAAACCCAGTCTGACATCAGGCTGGGAGATTATTTGGTACCAGTTACTGGCATTAATTTCATCGGCATACTTACTTTTTGGATTATAGGCTAGAACTAACTCGTTTGTGGCAGGCATAATGTCCCAATTTGCATAAGGTTTACCGTTAGGCATCATCGTCTGATACATTAACATCGGTATTAGAGAATCATCGGCAACAGCGACTACATCTACGTCTTGACCAAGTTCGGTCACTTGCCTGATAACCTGAATACTACCGTGGGCTTGTATCTCAACATTTATAGTTGGATTAGCCTGCTCAAATTCCTTCTGAATCTGAGCGAAGGGAACCATGAGACTGTCTGCTTCAAATACAATAAGATTTGTTTTTTTACCGCCTATATTACCTGGTGAAGACGGTACAGGCGAAGGGGAAGAAGTAGTGCATGCTGTAGCTAAGCTTACCATTGCTAACAGCAAACAAATAAGCACTTTTATCTTCATATACTCCCCTTCACCTTAAGCCTTTCAAGATACGGTATAGAGGCAGCCAAGATTAGTTTCAATGTTATATTATAAAATATTTCTCTGCCGATTTATTTCTACTGAGCAGCGACAATATCAATCTTGCTTAACAATTTTACCCACATGTTTCCATCGCTCACAAGATTTTGTGAAAAGAGTAGCCCAACTTCTGTTGGACCTGAACTACTATCCAGTGCGGTTCCATTCGATGAGTATACAACGACGAGCACTGGCTTTGTCGTGGGAGTAACCGAGTTACCGGATGTATCATAGGCATTGAAACCGCCATTGGTTATCTGGTCGTAGGTTAATGTCTTAGTATATCCATCCGAACCTGTTAGTTTAACACTTTGTTTTGAATTGACGCCACCAACTGCATTGAGTAAGGTGATTAACGCCACACCTTGATAGGGATATGGCCCCGTAATCATGCCTCCTTTGCCTTTCATCCCACCATTTCCCGTTACCGATTTTAATGCTTGTAGAGCTGCTAACGAATACGTTTTTACAGTGGTCCCATTAGTGACCGTAAGCACAACCGGTCCCGTCGTGGTGGTTGATGTGCTGCAAGATGAGAGTAATATCGCAGCTACAATCAACAGGGCAAAACCCAACCAAGTAACCTTTTTCATCATTTATTCTCCTCTATTTTATTAATTACAACCATATTTGTTTTTTATAATTACTTACTGACCTGTCCCAGTGTTAGTGGCTGATGTCACCGGGGTTGTAGTCGTTGTAATCGTTGCTGGAAAGACTAGCTTAATTTTAGTTATCATACCTATCTGGTGTTGTGAGTCAACAGCACTCCCAACCAACACAAGTGGCCATTGAGTAGTCGAAAGCGGCTGACCATCAATTTCGTAGGCTACAATCAAATTATCATTTCTCTTCACTTCCTGTGAAGTATACATCACCATATCGCCATTTGAGTTAGCTAAATGCACTTCATAACCTTGATCCGCAAGAGCATCATTATATTCCATCTCAGTATTGTCATCTACATAGCCTACAAGATACCAGAGCGGTATGCCCAAATAGACATGACCCTGCGCATCGGTCCAGGTCTTACCGTGACATCCCGGAGCAGCACCTGCTTCAAAGGTAGATTGGTCAATACTTGCAGTTATTGCGCCCTGAAGACTCAATGTCCATGGCTGCTGTAATGATATTACCTCAATTTTCTGAGCCCATTTGACCCACCAGTGTCCATCGGTTACCTGCCTTGGTGCTATAATACCCAATCTCAAAGGACCGATAGTGTCATCGAGTGGTTTCCCATCCTGTTCGTAAGCAATAAAGACGGTTATTGGGGATGCAGGAGTTACTTCTTTTCCAGTGGTACTGTCATAGGTAGGAAATTCGGCACCTTCGGTGACCTGTTTATAAGACATCGTCATTGAATATCCATCTTTAGCAGATATTCTTACGGCCTCATCTGAAGTAATACCACCTACTGTCTTTAGAATATCAGTCAAGGCAACACCCTGATACTGATAAGGCCCTTCGATGGTCCCGCTACTTGTTATATCTCCTGTCGAACCGGTTATTGACGGCAGTGCTTCTAGTTGCGCCACAGTAAAGGTTTTAGTTTGGGTACCATTAATAACAGTCAGGGCAGCCGTTGCGGTGCTTCCAGATTTACACCCTGTTACTGATGAGGCCAGTAAAATCAAAACAAAAAAGGCACCAATCAACTGCATTTTTTTATTTAACAATTTTTTCACGGTCATGAACTCCTCTCCGTTTGTAAAATTCCTGAAATCTAAAAATACCACAAGATTAATAAAAAGAGCATCTTGCAAGGAGATGCTCTTAAATAAAAGCTACAAGCTTTCTCTCCTTCCCTAAAAAAGGTGGCATTACAGTTTCCCATAATACCCTTTGAACTTCCTAAGAAATCCAACGGTTAATACACCATACCTTAAGGCTGCGGGTGTACCAACTCGAAGAGTAGGTAAATATTTAGCTCTCAGAATTTTATCACACTTTTCTATGACATATCAAAATAAACATAAAGTAGTTCGGAAAATACTTGCGGAATTCTCTGTGTGATAATATTCTTTGGTGGAGCTGAGGTATCAATAGGTAGAACTTTTGAGTTTGAATTCAACCTAAGCAAATAGATTTGGTAAGCATATCCCTATTTCAGATGTTTTTACCAACCCACAATTCCGTACAGGTCACAATAAAACTTTTGTGTCCCAACTATCTACTAGTTTGTTATCTTTCCCTGTTTCTTGATACTCTGTTGATAATTCCTAAGCTGCTAAAGACGGAGTCATCAACTAATCTTCATGGAATTGTAAGGTTTTTCATTACGTGATGGACTAGTATCGCTGTTGTAGAAAAAGATGTGGCCATGTGTAGGTTAATCAATGAAATGCATAATTGATATTATTATTTTGATAATGGAGATTATTTAAAAAGTTCGGCCTTGATATTAGATAGTGGCATGTTCTTTCGATTTAATAAATATTTTATTTAAGATTGAATACATTTGCTGGCGTTCATCTTGGGTAAGGATTGCAAATATCGCACCAATTGTTTTACTTTCCCTAGGAATTTTTAACATAGCAAGACCCTTTTTCGTTAGAACGATTCTTAGTCGCCTTGATTTTGGCGCGTCTTTGATTCTTTTTATTAATCTATCTTTTTCCAATACCACAGTTTGCCTGGAAACCGCACCAATTTCTCGGTCAATTTCCTTAGCTATGTTAGAGACTGTTGCTTTTGAACCGAGAGCTTGTATCGTACGTAAAATATAAAGTTGCTGACTCGCTATATTGTATGGACTTAATTCTCTTTGCCTAATTAAAAATATTTGATGATGTGTCTTATCCGTTATGGACCATAAATTAAAATCTGATACTGATGAGATTTCTCCCATATTACTCCAAATTAATAATATTGAGAAAATAGCCCTTTTATATTTCTTTTAGATTATACCATAAAAAAGTCCCCGGTCGGGGTAATAACTTAATTCATAATTTGGTTGCACTGTCGTTTTTTCTCAATTCTCAGTTTAGCGCACTTTTTACTTGCCTTCACAATATGTGCTAATGTTTTCTAAATGATCAATACCAAACATTTTTGGAGGTATTTCTTTGAAAGACTTCGGCGGTATTTTAAGTAATGAACAAGAACGAAGAAAATGGCAGAACCCGGAAAATGTTTTAGCGGAGATGGGATTGAGATCTGGCATGACATTTATAGATATTGGTTGCGGGCAAGGATTTTTCACGATTCCAGCCGCAAATATCGTTGGAGATAAAGGAATAATTTATGCGCTGGACATTAGCCAGACAAATATAGACAGGCTAAGAGAAAAGGGTAACAATGCCAGATTAACTAATATCATTCTGAAGACAGGCAAAGCTGAGGATTTGCTATTGTGTGAGGCATGTGCAGACATCATATTCTTTGGTATTGTACTTCATGACTTTGACGACCCTATAAAGGTGTTGATGAATGCTCACTCGATGCTCAAGCCAACAGGCCGATTAGTAAATCTGGACTGGAAAAAAGAACCGATGGAATTCGGTCCTCCGGTATATATTAGATTTGCTGAAGAAAAAGCAAGGCAGCTTATCGAATCAAGCGGTTTTAAGGTACATTCAATAAAAAATTCTGGTCTCTATCACTACGTTATCACTGCATCACTGGAATAACTTCAATCGATGCGACAGTTGACTGGTAGTTCAAGAAATATCTTAATTATAGGCGTCTCACTTGTTTTTGCGATTGATAGGTCATCATTCCACCGGAGATACTTCTCGCCGAAAAGCCATTCAGACGTAATATACGTGTGGCATAATACGATCGTTGCCCTACTCCACAATAAACCAGAAATTCTTTGTCGTGCGGTAACTCGTTCATTCTGTCTCTTAAAGTTGGTAATGGAATATTGATCGCATCCTCAAAATGACCGGTTTTGAATTCTGATGGTTCGCGGACATCCAGAATAAATTTACGCGGTTCTTTAACATTTACCCAATGTGCTGCCGGACTATCGCCTCTCAAGGCATTCCCTGCCACTATCCCCGCGAAATTTACCGCGTCTTTAGCCGTACTAAACTGCGGAGCGTAGCATAGTTCGGCCTCTTCTAAATCATAAACTGTGCCATGTTTCTGAATTGCTATCGCGATCACATCGATGCGTTTTTCTACTCCGTCTTCTCCGATCGCTTGCGCTCCGAGAACCCTGCCGTCTTCCGGACTATAAATCAGCTTCATAGTAATTGTCTTTGCTCCGGGATAGTAGCTCGCATGACTTCCGGGATGAAGGTAAACTTTTTCATATGGTATTTCTTTGCCATTAGTTTTCAGGCGTAAAAGCGTTTTTTTGCTAACACCGGTGGCAGCTACAACCGTATTGAATACCTTGCATACCATTGTGCCTTGAACTCCTCGGAAACTAGATTTACGCCCCATAATAACATCTGCAGCGATTCTGCCCTGTCGGTTGGCCGGACCAGCCAGCGGAATCAAACTCCATTCGCCGGTTATAAAATCTTGAACTTCAACGGTATCACCTACCGCCCAGATATGCTCATCGCTGGTTTGCATTTGATTTGTAACGCGAATACCACCTAACGCTCCAATTTCTAGTCCCGCCTCCTTAGCCAGTGATATTTCCGGCCTCACGCCTACAGCCAGGAGTACCATCTCACATTCAAATTTCGCGCCGGATTTGGTCGTCACAATAATTGTATCGGGGATTTGACCCCGTTCGAACTCAGCCACGCTATTATCCAGATGCAAACTGACACCGTTGGTTTTAAGATGCTCCTGCAGCGGTTCAGCTATTTCCGGGTCGACAGGTGGCATAATCTGCGGCAGCATTTCGATGATAGTAACACCGACACCGCGTTTTGCAAGATTTTCGGTAGTTTCCAGACCGATGAATCCGCCTCCCACGATAACCGCCCGCTTTACATTCTTTTCAATCATCCAGTCTTTTATGCGGTTGCTGTCCGGAATTGAGCGCAATGTAAAAATACCGGGCAAATCAATGCCTGGCAAAGGCGGTTTGATTGGCGACGAGCCGGGGGCAAGTACCAGGAAATCATATTTTTCCGTGTAGGTTTCGCCGTTCATAACGTTTTTTATCGTTAACTCACGGTTCTCTCTATCAATTGCCAGTACTTCGCTTCGTACCCTGACTTCAATATGAAATCTCTTACTGAAAAGCTCGGGCGTTGCTACCAGCAGGCTTTTTTCTTGTATAATCACATTCCCCACGTAATATGGGAGGCCGCAGTTTGTAAATGAAACGAAAGGGCCACGCTCAAAAACAATAATTTCGGCATCTTCTGAAAGCCTGCGTAAACGCGCCGCACAGGATGCCCCACCCGCCACACCGCCCACTATTAAAATACGCGGTTTCTTGGATTGTTCTTTTTTGGTGTAAATATTATCCATAGTTAACCTGCCTTCGCATGATTAGTTTTACCGCAAGGATATTGGATAAAAACAGTTCTACTCTTTTCTACTTGGAATCTGTAAGATATTTTTCAGGGGCTTTATCAAAAGCCTTTTTACAGCCCGGAGCGCAAAAGTAATACCGGCTTCCAGATAATGCTTCAAAACAACCGAAAGAATAATCGCCACTTCGAGCAGCCACGGCATCGGCCCCCAATAGCGTTTTAGAAACGTAAGAAAAGGACTTCTCTTTTTTTCTGAAACTTCATTGAAACCAAATTTTAGAAGCCGCCGTTTGGCTTCAGCATTGGTTAGTCCATCTATTGAAGATTGTAGGAGTTTGATAGTTTCATTAAAAGAAAATTCTTTGTACTCTGAAGTATTCTTTATAGTCACAGAGGGATTTTCCATATGTTCAATAATACAGGATTCTTATAGTTATATGCTTTTATCAGGTACGTATACATTTAACTTTATATCGTTTCATGCTTTCTGCTCGGACATATTGTTTCGGATCAATGTATTTGATAAATCGACTTCAATAGTTGTAGTTGGTATTGGATGGACACTATAAGTGTAGTACCTTCGATGCATCGAAACTGTGCTTCGTCGAAATTTCAGGATCAAACAAACGTTGCAGTATGTTGAAATTCGGCATGGTAGACGTACTCGTGCCATTGAACAATACCGGACGCTCAGTTTGAGTTTTTCGGGGTGGACAGGACACCACGCTTTCAGCTTCAACAACATTGTCACAGACAACTACAGTTAAATCCGGTATGCGCTACCATTTCGGGTTCGAACTGTAAATAAACTCATGGCTAAACCTAGAAGTAATTGGCTGCAAACGACGAGAGGGTTTATATAATCTCAAAGAATATATGTGGAATTTGCTGTGGGAAAGTATTCTTTGGTGGAGCTGAGGGGACTCGAACCCCTTACCTTCTCGTTGCGAACGAGACGCTCTCCCTGATGAGCTACAGCCCCCCATCACGCTTGTCATTATATCATATTCACAGCCTCAAATAGTAGTTGAATTAATGTCTGCTTACGCGCTCACGCCTGTACGTTTACAAATCGATTTACATGGGTGTATAATACAGTTGATTAGTTAAGCGACGGTTATTGCATACGTTTATATTCTTACATCCCCTTGACTATTGGATAACCCCAACTCTAACTAAAATATCTAAGAGAAGGAGGTCATCCAATGAGTTTTACAGACAAACAGCTCACCTGTGCCGATTGTGGCACCAACTTCACCTTCAGCGCTGATGAACAGGAGTTCTTTCAGACTAAAGGCTATACCAATGAGCCGAAGCGCTGTCCCACATGCCGCCAAGCCAGGAAAACCGACCGCAACGCCAGAACTGGTGGTCGCCGTCAGATGTTCCCGGTAAAGTGTGCCCAGTGTGGTAAGGACACCGAAGTGCCTTTTGAACCTCGTAGTGATAGACCGGTTTATTGCAGCGATTGCTATAATCAGGTCAGAGCATCGAGATAAGATTGGTTTGATGGTAAGGGCAGACGCAGACTACGTAAGTGGCCTGTGTCTGCCCATTGGTTTTTTATAAGCTACGAGTAAGAATAATTTTTAGAGGGATGTTGGAATGAGAATCTATGTAGGAAATTTATCCTATGACATGAACGAAGACGAGCTGAGAAAAGAATTTTCAGCTTTCGGTGAAGTCACGGCTGTCAGTGTTGTGACCGATAGATATAGCGGCCGCTCCAAAGGATTCGCTTTCGTTGAAATGAATAACAAGGCGGAAGCCGATGCTGCAATCGCTGCCCTTAATGGCAAAGCCGTAAAAGATCGCACCCTGGTCGTCAATGAAGCCCGACCCCGGACCGAGGGCGGTAGTGGTGGCGGCAGAAGCGGTGGCGGATACGGTGGTGGAGGATATAGTGGCGGCGGTGGATATGGTGACAAGAGGGGTGGTGGTGGATACGGCGATCGGCGTGGTGGCAGAGATAATGGCGGAAGAGGCGGCAGGCGCTAGTATCCTTTAACTGGAATATTTGGTTGTCAGGACAGTCACGAAATAGTTCTTATTCAGTCCTGACAACCTTGTATCGATTTTCCTCAATCATTTTGCTGCCTATTTAACCGCAACTGTCAATGAGAAGTTATTTGCGCCTTTTTTCCCTCCTGCCCACGGCTGGCTATAATCCATAGTTAAAGTCGATATGCCTGCTCTCAGTGCTTTAAAAGTCCAGACTTCCTTGCCTCCGGCTCCGATAGCTCCACTGGGAGGCGCGACATATTTATTATCGGTCTTTTGTAGAATGTTGGTATCTCCGATTTGTTTTAATTCCCAGCTATAACCGGTAGTCACATTTGAATCGAGTGTAACTGTCAATGTCCCGCCAACCGCAATATTTACCGTTTTACCTGAGGAAGAGGCATCTATAGATACTTGATTCGGTAGTGTTGAGCAGGCAACCAACATCAAAAAAGCAGTAACAATTAATCCTATTGCTAACCATTTTATCTTCATTTTTACAGCCTCACAAAACATTTCTTCTGATTATATAACGTATTAATGAGAAAAAAGTAATGCTGGACTAAAAAAGGAGGTCTGATTCTTCATCTATCCCAGTAGATGAGTCAATAGTATTCTCAGACCGATAGCAATCAAGATTAAGCCGCCGACCAATTCCGCTCTTTTACCCACGAATTCGCCGACTTTTCGGCCGATGATGAAGCCAATGATAGTCAGCAGGAAGGTCGTTATCCCGAAAGTCAGACAGGCCGTAGCGATATTGACTTGCAGAAAAGCGAAGCTAAGCCCCACTGCCAAAGCATCGATACTCGTCGCGATGGAAAGTGTCAGTAACGACCAACCCTTGGTGAAATCGGTTTGTTTCTTTTCCTCGCGTTCAGGATGGAACGATTCCCATATCATTTTCCCGCCGACAAAAGCTAACAAAGCAAAAGCCAGCCAATGGTCGAAACTCCCGATAAACTTAACGAAACTCCGTCCCGCCAGCCATCCCAGTAACGGCATTATTGCCTGGAAAAGTCCGAAAGATAACGAAGCCCGGAGAATCTGAAAACGGGTGAGCGTTTTCATGACGCAACTACAGCTCAAGGCTACCGCGAAACAATCTGCTGATAGGCCGATGGCAATGAAGAACAAAGAAATAAAATCTACGTTATGCACTGGTAATTAAGTATGTCATAAACGGCAGATTCAGTTCAAAATGCGATATTTTGTAAGGATAGGTTTTCAACCTAACCCATTTTCAAAAAGCACATACTACGGCCACGAGGTTTTGTATAGCAGGCAGGCTACCTGATGACCGCCTCCGGCATCGGCAAGGAGCGGTACTATTTTAGGACAATCTCCAAAAGCGCGGTAACAACGCGGGTGGAAGACACAACCCGTAGGCGGGTTCATTGGACTTGGTACTTCGCCTTGTAACACAATGACCTCTCGCTTCATTTCTACTGCCGGGTCGGGAATCGGCACAGCCGAGAGCAAAGCCTGAGTATAAGGATGGAGTGGGTTTTTGTAAAGCTCATCCCTGTTCGAGATTTCCATTACTTTACCCAGATACATCACCACGACGCGATCGCTAAGGTGCCGTACTACCGAGAGGTCGTGTGAGATGAACAGATAAGCGACCCCGAATTTTTGTTGTAAATCATCCAGAAGATTGATGATTTGGGCTTGAATTGAAACGTCCAGTGCAGATATCGGCTCGTCGCACATTATGAATTGTGGTTGTAAAGCCAGTGCTCTGGCGATTCCTAAACGTTGTCTTTGCCCGCCGCTGAATTCGTGAGGATAACGTTCTGCCATATAGGGCGCCAGCCCCACCAGATTAAGCAGTTCCGCTATCCGATCATTATATTCTTTCCCCTTGGAAATATGATGAATCCGTAAAGGCTCGCCGATGATATCCATTGCGGTAAAGCGTGGGTCCAGAGAATCATAAGGGTCTTGAAAAATAATCTGGAGTTTCTCTCTAACCGGTACTAATTCTTTGTCAGATAATTCACACAGGTCCCGGCTTTCAAAAATTACCTCGCCGGAGGTAGGGCGGATTAACTGTAAAATACACTTTCCGAGCGTCGTCTTACCGCAGCCGCTTTCGCCTACCAGGCCTAATGTCTCACCTTTATGGATCGTAAAACTGACGCCGTCTACTGCTTTGACATCAGCAATTTTCTTCTGATGGAATAAGCCTTGTGTGACGGGGAAATATTTAGCCAGGTTATTAACTTCTATTACAATTTCTGCCATTGTCTTAATCCCTTTTGTGATACCCAGCAAGCCGCATAATGATTTGGAGTAAGTTCGGATAATTGGGGTTTATCTTTTTGGCACGTAGAGATACTATAGGCACAACGCGCTTGAAAAGAGCAACCGATAGGTGGCGAAATGAGGTCGGGTGGTTGTCCTTCGATGGGTTGTAAACGGGTTTTCCGCGGTTCATCAAGACGCGGGACGGAGCCCAGCAGGCCGGCGGTATAAGGATGACAGGGATAGTGGTAAACATCCATTGCGCTGCCATACTCGACAATATTGCCGGCATACATCACAAAGACTCTTTTAGCATAACGGGCAACGATTCCCAGATTGTGAGTAATAAGGATAAGCGCCGTGTCTAGTTCCTTAGTGATATTACGTATTAATTCCAGGAGTTGTGCCTGTATGGTGACATCTACCACGGTAGTAGGTTCGTCAGCGATGATAAGCTGTGGTTGGCAGGCAATAGCAATGGCAATCATTGCTCTCTGCCGCATGCCGCCGCTGAACTGGTGAGGGTAGTCATAGATACGGCGTTCCGGGTGCGGTATGCCCACCATTTTTAGCAGTCGTGTCGCCTCCTGCATTCCTTGGCGGACGGACATGTTTTTATGAAATTCGAGCCCTTCAGATATTTGTCTCCCGATAGTGAGCACCGGGTTTAGTGAAGTTAAAGGCTCCTGGAAAATAATAGAAATTTTTGCGCCGCGCATTTTACGCATTTCTTCATTGGATAATTTTAATAGGTCATTACCATTAAACATGATTTCGCCCGCAACAATTCTACCTGCTGGTTCAGCAACCAGACGTAAAATGGAGAGAGCGCTGACAGTTTTACCGCAGCCGCTTTCACCGACCAGCGCGATAGTTTCGCCCCTATTGACGTCGTAAGAGACGTTGTCCACCGCTTTTACCACGCCGTCCTGCGTGTAAAAGTATGTTTTTAAATTGTGAACTTCAAGCAAAGGTGCCATTTTTTAGTGCCTCATCTTCGGGTCGAGAGCATCTCTCAATCCGTCGCCTAAGAAAGTGAATGCAATCATCAGCAATGCGATTGCCAGAGCTGGGAAGAATACCTGATACCATGAAGAAAATATAACCGCGTAGCCGTCAGATATCATGCTGCCCCAGCTTGGGGTTGGCGGTCTGACACCGATGCCGATAAAGCTTAATGCGGCTTCCGTAAAAATAGCGCGCGGTACGTTAAAGGTCACGGAAACGATGATTGGGCCGAGAGAGTTGGGTAACAGGTGGCGCTCTGTAATATAAGGTCCCATCCCCCCCATCGCTCGCGCGGCAGCCACAAAATCACGGGACTTAACGGACATCATCTGTCCGCGAACCAGACGGGCGATATCGACCCAGGCTACCAACCCGATGGCGAAGAATAACTGATAGATGCCGCCGCCGAGTATCGCTTTGATGAGAATAATAAGCAGGATGTCCGGGAAGCCATACATAAAGTCCACAAAACGCATCAGAACATTATCAACAGCGCCGCCGGCGTATCCGGCAATCGCGCCGATTGGCAGACCGATACCAAGTACAATAATCTGAGTGAAGATACCAACGGCAAGGGACGTGCGCGCTCCGTACAGCAAGCGTGCAAAGACATCACGCCCCAGTCCGTCCGTGCCTAACCAGTGTTTGGCGTTGGGATTTTGCAGGATGGCCGTCAAGTCCTGATGAGAGAAGCTATAAGGAGTGATCAGAGGCGCAAAAATCGCAGCAAGCGATAATAAGATGATAAAAATACCACCGGCCATCGCCAGCTTGTTCCTTCGGAGCCGCACCCAGGCATCACCCCATAATGTGTGGTGGGGCCTAACACTGACGTTTGCCGCATTTTCGCTTATTGCCAAGTTATGTGCTCCTTAATCATAACGGATGCGCGGGTCTATCACGCCATATAGAATATCAACCACCATGTTTGCGAAGGAAATGATGAAGGCATAGAATAACACGGTTCCCATGATTAGTCCATAATCACGCGCAAAAACAGCCTCAACAAAGAGGCGTCCGACGCCCGGTATACTGAAGATGGTTTCGACGATAACCGAGCCGGTCACCAGAGCTGCAAATTCCGGTCCGGCTACGGTAACTACAGGAATTAGTGCATTCCTGAGAATATGACGTATTAAAACAACGCGTTCTAACAAACCCTTTGAACGGGCAGTGCGTACATAGTCCTGGCGCATTGTTTCCAGCGTACTGGCACGGGTGATTCTGGCGATGAAAGCGGCCGGTAAGGCCGCTAATGCAACGGCAGGCATAATCACTTGGGATGGTGTACCCCAACCACCGGTTGGAAACCAGTGCAACCCTACAGAGAAAACGATGATTAACAGGATGCCCAGCACAAAACCCGGTACGCTGGCAAAGATAGTGGAAAACATGACACAGACATAATCGATCCAGGTATTTTGGCGTAGTGCGGCCGCCATACCAAAGGCGATACCAACTATCATCGCTAATATAAAGGCAGTGCCCCCCAATATCGCTGATTTCGGAAAACCCTGCATTAATATTTGGGTGACACTTCTGTCCTGATACGAATAAGAGATGCCAAGATCGCCATGCAGTATTCCCACGAGAAAATTACCATATTGTACAAGGAAAGGTTTATCCAACCCGTATTTAGCATTAAGGGCGGCCACTACTGCTGGGGCGAGTTGCTTGTCTCTGGACCATGGACCGCCCGGTACGAGGTGCATTAAAGCAAAAGTGACAAAAGAGACGACCAAGAGAACAAGAATAAGCCAGAGTACACGACGGATTACAAATCTTGTCATTTATCAGTCTTTACCGCTAATTTCTGTGGAGGTGGAGATATCTCCACCTCCACAGATTGTTTAGTACTAATGGGATGCAATTGTAACTAGGTTGTAGAAGGTATCGCCAGGCAGCGCGCCATCCATGCCGGTGGTCGTTATTCCTTTCACATATGGTTTCACGAGGACGAACCCTTCGCGGTAGAATATGCCGATAATGGGTGCGTCGTTCATGACCATCTGTTGGGCTTGGTCCCAATCAGCAAGGCGTGTGGTATTATCCAATTCTGCAAGCGCTTTGGCAGAGAGAGCATCAAACGCGGGATTGCTATAGCCGGTGTGATTATTGCCGGCTCCGGTACCGAAGAGTCCTGGTAGCCAGTCATCCGGGTCAGGATAGTCCGCACCCCAGCCGAAGAATGCCCACATAAAGTTTCCGGAGTTTACATTATTACTGAAGGTTTTTGAATCCTCAGGGTCAAGGACGATATTAATCCCCAGGTTTTGCTGCATTTGACCCTGTAAAAATTGGGCGATGGTTGGGTTGCTGCCCGTGTTGCTGTACGAAAACGTGATTTGGGGCAATTTGCTAACATCGGAATAACCGGCCTGCGCCAGCAATGATTTAGCTTGGGATACATTAAAGGCATACTGTGAACCGATACTGGCATTATAGCCGGGCATTCCGGGCGGAATCCAACTCAGGGCTGCTTTTCCGACACCGGCTTCGATGTTGTTGACAAAAGCATCACGGTCGACTGCACAGGATAAAGCCTGTCTCACCAGGACATTATCGAATGGCGCTTTAGTAACATTAAACTGGAAGGCAAAGGTAGTCAGTTCAGGGAATAGTAGCCTTTGATTGGCGTAGGTCGGATCATTCAGGTAGGTTTTATAGTCGCCTACCGGGAGTCCTACGACATCCAGTTCATTGTTCTGATAAGCAGCTAATGCGGCATTAGGATCGGTCATCTCCATGAAGTCAATTTCAGAGAGTGTGGGTTTGGTGCCCCAGTAATTGGGATTCGGTTTGAAAACCAATTCGGATTGATGTGTCCACGAGGTTAGGATATAGGGACCATTACCGATATAGTTCGGCGGGTCAGTCCAGTTATTCCCATATTTGGTAATAATATCTTGTCTTTCAGGATATACGGGCCATAGCGCCATACAGTCCAGCATCGTAAGCTGCGGGTTGTTGAGTTTGATTACCAGAGTGTAATCATCCGGTGCGCTGACACCGACAGCCGCTGCGAGCGCTGCCTGTTGATCAGCGGTATCGCTGGTAGCTGAGTAGTATGCCTCAGAACCGACGATGTCAAAATAGAAGGAAGCATATTCACAAGCCAGAGTGGGGTCTAATTCTCTTTTAATGCTGTAGACGAAGTCATTGGCGGTAACCTTCGTGCCGTCGCTCCAGGTCACGTTATTCTTTAATTTGAAGGTGATAGTAAGACCATCAGCCGAAATGCCGCCATTAGCAACAGTGGGGATTACCGTGGCAACATCGGCTTTCAATGAGCCGTCCGCATTGAAGCTCAGTAGCCCTTCAAAACATTGAGAGATGACGCTTTTATCGTCAGCCCAGGAAGCCTGGTTGGGGTCGATTGAATCGGGTTCGGCAGCCAGGTTGAGACGGAGAATTTGCGGAGACGCTGAAGTAGTAGTTGTGGTTGCGGCTGTTGTTGTCGAAGTAGTTTTACTTGAACAGGCGCTGGTGATGAGAAGAGATATACTAACGAGGATTGCCATGATAGAGAATAATACTGTTTTTCCTTTCATATAACCTCCTTGTCTTTGTTCGCTATCTTTCATTTATTCATAAACGAATTCCGATTAAAATTGGAGGCAGAAATATTATATGGAAACAGAATTTACCTGATCATCAGCCTATAAATTACCCCATCAATGTCTATTTGTCATAAGGATAAAGTACGATGTCGGGTCTTGTCAAGTAGCCAAAGAGGGGAAATTTCTAAAAAAAGTGTAACTCTTGAAAGGTATTATTTATGATCTGGCTCTGGCAACAACTCTGAGATACCCTGTGACGGTGAGGGCAATCATCCAGAGTAAGATAGAAATCAGGATGGTTATTGCCGCAATCATGACGCTAGGCGGGGCAAAACTACCGAATCTGACTAATGTGAGGAAAAGGTTAAAACCAAACAAAGTCTGTGCGATTATATAAGCTGCTGCGGCGATAAGCGCCAGAAAAACCCATGGTGTTACCGGAAGTACAAATGGCCATATTTTCATTGTTTTTCTAACATGGGACGGCACGGTTTCTCGTCTCTGGTAAGAATTAATAACGCGCCATTGCCACCATAAATAAGGGATTAAACCAAGTATGAGGACGAGCGCCAGAATAATGGCAATCAGGGCAATGTGGTCGATTTCTGCCCATGACGCCCACCATGGCGATGCCGGCAGCTTAAGTGCAGAACCAGTAAATAGCCCTGCAATACCCAACGCGACGCTGTGAGCGTCTCGACTGGTTTGGCTGTTTACCAGCATTGCTACGGCCAGGTTCCGTTCGGGAAGAATGATCATCTCCGATAGAAAATTGGGAGTATCACCGCCGTGCCATATTACCGGTTCACCATCACCCGTCTTTCCGACAAACCAGCCCATTCCATAACTCGCTTCACCGCCATTCTCAACGAGGTTTACCGCCGGTGTTTGCATCAACTCGACAACTTTGGCAGGGATGATTTGCTGCCCGTTGAGTTTTCCGTCATTCATATTTACTAACAGCCATTTTGCCATATCCACGGCGGAAGACATTACCCAGCCTGCAGGTTGGGCGCTTGTATATATCGGTACGTTTCGGGTAATTATTTTGCCCAGCATCATCTGATGGCCGTCGGCGCGATCCATACCGGCGGCGATTATCGGATCCATCGTGGAATTTGTCATCCCAAGCGGGTCAAAAATACGTTGTTGTACAAAATTATCAAAAGACTCGCCGCTAACTCTTTCTACCAGCGCTCCCAGCAAGCAATAGTTAAGATTGGTGTACTCAAAAGATGTTCCCGGCTGTCGGTCGGTATAAATCTTTTTCATCGCGGTTACCAGTAGTTCCATCGGATCGCTATTATCAGCCTTACTGTTTTTTTGAAAAGCCAGGGGTTCTGAAACACTCCCCGGTATTCCACTGGTCTGGTTAAGTAACTCACGCACGGTTATTGTATCGGACACAGCGGCATCCGCCAGTTGGAATTCGGGGATATAATGCTTAACCGGTTGATCAAGATCAATCAATCCATCATTCCATAGCAAGAGTGTTGCCATGGCTGTGAATGATTTACTACAGGATGCCAGATCGAAGATAGTTTGCGGAGTTACCTCAGTTTTTCTTTTTATACTGGCAGCGCCGAAACCTTTAAGATACGTAACTTCATTATTTTGCACTACGGCTACGGACATGCCGACGATATTTTGCTTGGCCATTTGCGCCTGGATGTACTGGTCGATTTGACCAGATGATGGCTCATTGCTTTGTCCTGATGCCGCCTGAACGCCGGTAATGAAAGGAGCACTTAGAATTACTAAGGCCAGCAATACCACGATAATAGTCTGTAATTTTGCCGTAGTCATTTGTATTTTATGCATATTTGTTTATCTGGATTAGTTAAATGTAATACTTTTTTGTCGGTCGTGTCAAAATATTCCTGGTTACATTTTAACGTTAGAAAAATATTATCTACACAGGATTGACTATTAATAAATACTTGGCGTTTAATGATGACAAGTGATAAACTGACTGTAAAACTGAAGATAGAGGAATTTAATGTCACTGTTCATTACTTTTGAAGGTGGCGAGGGTAGTGGTAAGAGCCTGCAGACGCAAGCTCTATACCGAAAACTTTGCCGCCTTAATATTCCTGCCGTTTTAATCCACGAACCGGGTAGCACGGTGGTTGGCGAGAAACTTACCAGACTTTTAAAATGGGCTCAAAGTACAAATATATCTCCGCTTACCGAACTGATGCTTTTCAATGCCTCACGAGCTCAATTAGTGGAAGAAGTTGTGCGGCCTGCCTTGAAAGCCGCGAAGATAGTCGTCTGCGACCGTTTTACCGACTCTACCATTGCCTATCAGGGGTATGGACGTAAATTGGATATCGGTGCAATTAAAAATATGAATAACCTGGCTACCGGCGCATTGAAACCGGATTTAACGGTTTTAATGGATATCCCTGTCGATGAAGGATTTGCCCGTAAGACCGGTCAGGAAGCGGATCGATTTGAGAAAGAAGCGAAAGCCTTTCATCAGAGGGTGAGAAGAGGCTACCTTCGACTCGCTGCGGAGGAACCTGAGCGTTGGTTGGTAATCGATGCCCGATTATCGAAAGAAAAAATTAAGCAAATTGTCTGGCAAAAAGTGAGTAGTTTACTCTCTGAATAAGTTAACCGATGATGGAAAAAATCAGCCGTCCGACTTTTACTGAAGAAAATAATCTTTGGCAACTCGGTTACCGTTATGTTGCCGGGATAGATGAAGTAGGACGGGGGCCGCTTGCCGGGCCGGTGGTGGCTGCTGCGATGGTGTTGCCTGATGAATTTGACGGCGACTGGAAGTCACTGGTGAATGACAGCAAACAATTGAGTCCCTCATTAAGAGAAACATTATTCCCGTATATCACTGAGGTCGCGATTAGTATTGGCGTTGGATTATCCGATGCCCAAACAATCGATAACGGGGGAATTGCTAAGGCAACCCGTCTGGCTATGAAAAAAGCAGTCGACCAATTAAACCCGTCGCCGGATTTTCTGCTGGTTGATTATCTGCATATTCCTGAAATCAGGTTACCGCAAAAAGGCATTACACATGGTGATTGCCTCTGTTTTTCAATTGCCTGTGCTTCAATTATTGCCAAAGTAACTCGCGACCATATGATGATCGAGCTGGACAAAGCATATCCGGAATATAAATTTGCCGAGCATAAAGGTTATGGCACACCGGAACACCTTGAATGCTTAAAACGTCTGGGACCTTCACCGATTCACCGCTGTTCTTTTCAACCCGTCAGAGATATGATGATGCTGCTATGAAAAGAAAAACCACCGGTATCATCGGCGAGAGATTGGCCGCAGATTTCCTGATCAAACAGGGATATGAAATCATAGAGACAGACTTCCGTTGTAAAGAGGGCGAAGTTGACATAATAGCTAAAGACGGCAATTATCTTGTTTTTGTTGAAGTGCGGGCGAAGAACAATCTTACCTTTGGAAGCCCCGAGGAGTCTGTTACCGCCAGAAAGAAAGACCATCTGAGAAGTGTCGCGCGCGTTATCAACAGACCCATGAATGCCTTCCTCAGCAATGGCGAATCGATTTCGTGGCGGTAGAATTGGACAGGGCAGGGAACCCACGCCGTATTGAGGTCATAAAAAATGCGGTAGACGGCGATTGATGCGTATGGATATATTTGTGGTACGATAAAAGTAATTATCGTGCAGAAGTCCATAAAAATGTTAATGTTCCTTAAAAATTAGTTGACGTCTCCGATAAATAATGAGAATGAGGTCAAAGATATGGAAGCGGAACTGATTAATCTGGCGTTATATGAAACTAATGTGCTCCTGGGAGACGGAGAAAATATCTTATTACGGGCAATTCACGCTGAGGATGCAGAGGCCTGTTTGAATTTTATTCAACAGATTAACGACCAGACGAAATTCTTGCGTTTCGGTCTTTCAAAAGAAGCCACCGGTATTGAAAGTGCACGCTACTTCTGTAACGTGGATTACGCATCCACTTTCGCGCTGGTCGCCGAAGTCTTAAAAGATGGCTGTAGAAATATGGTGGCTGTTGCCAGATACTATAAATTACCCGGCAAGAACTCAGCGGAAATATTCATTTTAGTCAATGAATTATATCAGGGAAAAGGTCTTGGTCTCGCATTGCTGGAAAATCTGGCTAAAGTTGCGCGCAGTCAGAACATTTCGACATTTGAGACTGATATCGTGGGCAAAAATGAACCGATATATTCTCTGATTACCAGTTTTGGTTTCCATATCACCAAAGTTTCAGAGAAAAATCTCCAGCATGTTGTTCTCCCCATCTCCTCCAGTAAAAAATCGATACAGAAAGAAGAGGAAGAAGAACGGGTAGCCACTATAGCGTCATTAAAATCAATTTTGTACCCGCGTTCAATTGCTGTGATTGGTGCATCGCGATACCCCGGGACGATCGGGTACAACCTGGTGAAATCGTTAATTGATGGTGGCTATGTCGGCGCGGTTTACCCCGTGAATCCAAATATCGAAGTAGTTTCTTCAATTAAGACTTATCCCTCCGTTTTAGCAATACCGGGAGAAGTTGAGATGGCAATCATTGCTGTCCCCGCTGTGGTAGTGCCTAAAGTAGCGGAAGAATGCGGGCAAAAGGGTGTTAAGGGGTTAATTGTAATCTCTGACGGTTTTAAAGAGACAGGACCGGAGGGCGCGGTGCGGGAACGGGAATTACGCGAAATCGCTCTCGGCCACGGTATGCGCATTGTAGGACCAAACTGTATGGGAGTTCTGAACACCGATCCTGCCATTAGCATGAACGCTACCTTTGCGCCGGCTCGGAACTCGCCGGGTAATGTGTCTTTCTTATCCCAGAGCGGTGCTATGGGTGAGGTAATTCTGGGATATGCCCGTTCTTTAAACATTGGACTGAGTACCTTTGTCAGCGCCGGTAACCGGGCGGATGTTTCGCCCAATGACCTGGTGCAATACTGGGAACATGACCCGGCCACCAAAGTGATTTTACTTTACCTGGAATCATTCGGTAACCCGCGCAATTTCGTGCGGATTACTCGGAGAGTATCTGCCAAAAAACCAATTGTCGTGGTGAAAAGCGGTTCAACCGCGGCAGGCTCCCGTGCAGCTTCTTCTCACACCGGCTCCTTAGCCACCTCGGAGACCGTTACCGAAGCACTATTCCGACAGACAGGTATTCTGCGCGCGAACGGTGTCGAAGAACTGTTTGATGTTGCTTCCTTGCTTTCCAATCAGCCGTTACCAAAGGGCAAACGATTGGTTATCGTTACCAATGGCGGCGGTCCTGGAATTCTAGCTGCCGATGCCGCTTCCAATCATAGCCTGTTATTACCCGAGATTCTACCGGAAACCATCGCAGCCATGAAACCGCATATCAAACGGAATATTAGAATCAACAATCCTATCGATACTACGGCACAGGCTTCCCCTGATGAGTTCGAAGGGATACTTGAGGCATTGGCATCAGATAAAGGCAGCGATGCTGTTCTGTTTATTTTCGTGCCGCCTTCAATGATGGAAGTGCAGGATGTCGAGAATAGTTTACGGCGGGTAGCGCCTCTGTTCCGTAAAAACAAAAAGACCTTCCTGGTTTGCTTTATGGGGCATAAGGGTTTCTCGGCTGAAGTCGGAGAGCCTGGAAAATATGTTCCCAGTTATTTATTCCCGGAGAGCGCCATCTCAGCGTTGGCCAAAGCCATGCAATATTCCGAGCGGTTACAGAGACCGGTTGTCGTTACCCCCAAATTCCAGGGCATCAAGCGGGATAAAGCCCGGCAAATTATTGCTTCTGTCCTTAAAGAGAACACGCAGCATCCTAACTGGCTTTCTCCGGCGCAGATCGCCGATTTACTGAATTGCTATGGCATTCGATATGCGGAAGCAAAATTCGCGGCTACCTCTGCTGAGGCGGCTAAAATTGCTAAAAAGATCGGTTTCCCGGTTGCCGTCAAGCTGGCATCGGCGACCATTACACATAAATCGGATGTCGGAGGAGTGCGTCTCAATATTAATTCCGCGGACGGGGTTATCGAGGCTTTCAATGCGATTAAGGAAAAACTGCTGCAAATCGATCGAATCAATGAGATGAGCGGTGTGACTGTTCAGAAGATGGTAAACGAAGGTGTGGAAGCGATCGTCGGCGTTTCCAACGATCCGTCATTCGGGCATCTTATTATGTTTGGCGCGGGCGGCGTTAATGCCGAACTGTTGAACGATGTTGCCTTCAGGTTGAATCCGCTGACTGAACCGGATGCCCAGGAATTGATCGGATCGATCAAGATGTCCAAATTGCTGCAAGGATATCGCGGTTCGCCGGCAAGCGATACGGTGGCATTAAAAGATTTACTGCTACGGCTTTCGGTCATGGTTGAAGATATCCCGCAGATTGCCGAATTGGATTTCAATCCGGTGAAAGTATTGCCTGAGGGGCAGGGTTATTGGGTAGTGGATGCCCGCATTGCTGTGAATTAACAGATCGATGTTTTAACTGTGAGATTCGTTTTCTTTTATTGCCCGGTTAATGGCTCTCACCCAGCCGATGTCCACTAATAATTGCGGGTGCAAGATTGTTTGTTTGATCGGCCTGATGAACTGGAACGAAGCTAATCGGCTGGAAGTCTTTTTACCATCGAAATAGACTACCGATAGACATACGTGTGGGAAAGGATTCCAACGGAAAGTCCCCACTCTTACAGCACCAATCGCAGATAACGGTATCTGAAAGTTATCCCGGTTGAGGGTAAAAGCATAGTTCAGGACTGTTTCTATGGGCGCATCGGCCAATTTCTTGATACTTTCTGTTACCTGGGGACTGGATTGAATTTTATTGAGAAAGATCAGACGGCGATTGGTCAGCACCAGATTCCCCAACGGTAATATACGGGGGTATGCTATCCATTGTGTCCACTTCCGGTGCTCTTTTAAAATTCTTTCTGCTTCCGGGTTTTGGTTCATAAAAAACTACCTGAGTTTGTTTTAACTAATAATACCACAGCTTTGATTTGCTATTCATTTATTAGCTGATTGCTGTCGTCTGATTGCCCGAAGGTACTCAACTTTTAGTTGATGTGTGAAAGCTAATATCTTTTTATTTGCTTTTGTTTTTATATCGGTTATATAATTGCAAATGCAATGAATAAATCAGAGCAAGCTAGAAAAATAATGCTGGACCACCATTTGAATTGTGCCCAATCATTGGTATCGGCTTATTGTGAAGATTTCGGCCTGGACCGTAATATGGGATTGAAAATAGCGATGGGATTCGGGAGCGGTATGGCGCGTGCCGGCAAGACCTGCGGCGCGGTGACTGGTACATATATGATTTTAGGCTTATCGCAGAGAATCAATGAGAATAACACCCGCGAAAGTATCGATAGAACCTATAAACTTATTGACGAATTTAATCGCAAGTTCAAAGCAATACACGGTACGTTAGAATGTGAGGAATTGATTAAACAGAATTTAATTACTCCTGAAGAACGCGCCGCTGCTCACGATAAAGGGATTTTTACAAATGTGTGTCCCAACCTGGTCAGGGATGCGGCCAAGATCATGGAATCGATACTGACTACTTATTAAAAAGTACCATCACAATATCGCCATCCTGAACCTCATATTCTCGACCTTCGATATGTTTTTTCCCCGCTTTGGCGACTGCAGCTTCACTGCCTAATTCCATCAGGTCTTCGTACTTTATTACTTCCAGACGGATAAAACCCTTTTCCATGTCCTTGTGAATCTTACCGGCGGCAACCGGAGCTTTATCGTTTTTCTTGCATGTCCAGGCGCGCACTTCATCCTCGCCGACGGTGAAGAAATTGATTAACCCCAGAATCTGATAAGCAGCGTGCATCAGACGTTCCATCGATGACTCGGTCAACCCCAGGTCTTTCAGAAATTCCTTCTGCTCTTCCGGTGCGAGTTGACTGATATCGGCTTCATCTTTGCCGCAGACGGTAATCAGTTGTGCATTTTCCGTGTCGGCAATCTGTTTTAAGGCGGTTACGTGCTTATTACCGGCATCGGACATTGTTTTTATGTTAGCAATATAAAGAACAGGCTTCAACGAAACGAGATTACATTCAAAAACACTGGCCATTTCCGCAGTAGTTAATTTTTGTTTACGTGCCGGTATTCCCTGCTGAATCGCGGCATAGATTTTCTGGCAATGTTCGTTCTCGCGGATAGCATCTTTGTCGTTGGCGTGCACCTTCTTCTCCAAGCGTACCAGTTTGTTTTGAAGCGTGGTACTATCTGCCGCCATCAATTCCAAATCAATAGTTTCTACATCCCGAACAGGGTCGATGGTCTCAAAAGCGAAAGGAATACTACCGTCTTCGAAGCAGCGCACCACATGTAGTAATGCTTCAACGTCTTTGATATGCCCCAGTAATTTGGAGCCGCGTCCGTCTCCCTGGGCTGTCTGAAGGCCAGGAATATCAACTACGTCAAGCGTAGACGGCACTGTTTTACGTGGGTGGTACATTTTCACCAGTTTCTTGATACGCTGGTCAGGAACGTTCACTACAGCGCGATTCATCTCGGTGCCATAACCGGATGCCCCGGCAGCAGTGAGAGCATTAAAAATAGTGGTCTTACCACAAGACGGTAATCCTACCAGGCCACAACTTAAACCCATATCATTATCCTTTCAATTGGTCCGTATTTGTCATTCTTAGTACGCCGAGATTCTTCATGTAATCCGTACATTCAGAACGGAAAGAATCATTTTTCATAATTCTTTTCAAATATCATTATAGAGTAAAACCGGCAATTCACAAAATAGCTGCAGTCACCCGAATATTTGTAAATCGACTTTGTAAAGCATATAATCGTTTTCAATGTAATTATATTCGGCATTTCAGGCCGCAGGTAGAGTGGTTTTATGTACAAATACGGCGCAAATTCCATGATCTGGACGGAGGTTTTTTCCGTCAAAGACTTACCCCTGCTGGACAGGGTCAAAACCATGGGTTTCGATATCTTTGATATCGCGATTGTCCATCCTGAGATATTTCCCACCAAACAGGTTAAAGCCAAAGTCAAAGAAGTAGGGATTGAAGTCGTGACCACCCGCGGATTGGAGCTACACGGGAACCTGATATCCCCCGACCCCAAAGTCAGAAGGGTGGGTATCGATATCATGAAGCATGTTGTGGATATCAATTATGAAATCGGATCAAAAATCATCGGTGGCGTGTCATATGCGTCGTGGGGTTATGTTTCCGGAAAACCCCGGACAGATGACGAATGGAAATGGTCGGTGGAAGCGATGCGGGAAATCGCACAATATGCCAAGCAGAATGGGGACCTGGTTATTGCCGTGGAACCGGTCAATCAATTCGAAACCCATTTCCTCAATATCGCGGCCGACGCTGTAAAATATTGCAAAGACGTCGGCACCGGTAACATGAAGGTACATCTGGATACTTTCCATATGATGCATGAGGAATCCAGTATCGTTGGGGCAGTAATGACCTGCGGTAAGGAATATCTTGGCTACGTGCATACATGCGAAAATAATCGCGGTATACCGGGCACAGGACTGGTGCCCTGGGTAGATTTCTATCAGGCGCTCCGCAAGATCGGCTATACCGGCGGGCTGGTGATCGAATCTTTTAATCCTGATTTCGAGGAATTGAATCGGAATTGCGCTATTTGGCGGAAATTCGCCGATACTGAGGAACAATTAGCCGCACAAGGGCTCAAGAATCTTAAGGCGATCGAAAGCAAACTGAACTAGATCGCTACTGTGCTTTGAGAAAAGGATTCCCCCTTTCGAAAAAGGGGGAAATACGAGGATTTTTCTTGAATCACTTTATATCTCGTAACGAAGGAGAATATCTAATGAAAGTGGTGGCTGTGTGCGGTTCACACCGCAAAGGCAATACCGAATGGATGCTGAAAAAGCTGTTGGAAAGGGTCGAGGAAAATGGCGCCGAGGTTGAGTTGATTCTACTCCGCAGGGTAAATGTGAAGATGTGCCTCGGTTGCTTATCCTGTGAAGAAGGCGGCAAAGACCGTAAGGGCATCTGTAAGATTGATGATGATATGAACGCCATCTATCCTAAATTGCTGGCGGCGGATTGTATGGTTTTTGGCACGCCAGCTTACTTTGAACTGGTTTCGGGAATACTGAAGAATTTTATGGATAGGACCTGCGCCATTTGGCCAAAATTGGAAGGAAAACCATTAGCTGGAATATCGGTCGCGGAAGAAGGCAACGGCCAGGCGATTCAAAATTTTAAGACGTACGCTGCTCTTTGTGGTATGCCGTGGGTAGGCTCGGTTACCGGCTTGGCGAAAAATCCTGGCAATATCGCCAGGGATAAAGCTGTAACCCTCCGACTGATTAAACTGGCCGACAAAATAAGCGCATCGATATGAGAAGGAAATCTCACCATGCAGTCTACAGACAAGAGCAACTCGAAGGTTTTTACACCGGGAAAAATCGGTAATTTGCAACTGCGCAACCGCACTATCCGGTCCGGTTGTTTCGAGGGTATGTGTTACCATGCCACACCCAGCGAGGCGTTAATTGAACATCATCGTAAAGTCGCCGCCGGTGGTATCGGTATGACCACGGTAGCATATTGCGCCGTATCTAATGATGGAGTGGCTTTCGGACATGAAATGTGGATGCGAGAGGAAATTATTCCCACTTTAAAACGTCTTACGGACGCCGTGCATAAAGAGGGTGCAATGGCCTCGATCCAACTGGGACATTGCGGCTTCTTTGCCAATAAATCGGTCATCGGAAAAACTCCCATCGGGCCTTCCCGCAAGTTGTGTTTATTCCGTTACAGCATTTGTCGCGCTATGAATGAAGAGGACATCGTGCGCGTGCGCGTAGATTTCGGCAGGGCTGCGAAAATGGCTATTTCGGCCGGGTTTGACGCCGTTGAGCTGCATGCCGGACACGGCTATCTACTGAGCCAGTTCCTCTCTCCCTGGACGAATAATCGAAAAGACCAATACGGCGGTTCATTGGAAAATCGACTGCGCTTTCCTGCCTCTATCATCAGTCGTGTTAGAGAAGGCGTCGGACCGGACTACCCGATATTGATAAAAATGAATTGCGAGGATGGTTTTAAGGGTGGCCTAACTATTGACGAAGCGGTTCAGGTCGCTAAAAGCTTCGAGGAAGCAGGCGCCAGCATGCTTGTGCCGAGCTGCGGATTTACCGCCCGGACTTCTTTCTACATGATGCGTGGCAACGTCCCGATATGGGACTATGTGAAATCGGAAAAGAACCCGGTTACTAAAATGGGAATGGCCTTATTCGGTCGGGTTATCGTCAAAGAAATCCCGTTTCAAGAGCTTTTCCTGTTCGACCAAGCAAAGCATATTAAAAATGCCGTTAATATACCCGTAGCCTGTATCGGCGGAGTCTGCTCGATTACCGACATGGATAAAGCGATGCAGGCAGACTTTGAATTCGTGCAGATCGGCCGCGCCACGATAAGAGATTCGAATGTGATCAGGAAAATGCAATCGGGAGAGATAACCGCCTCAGACTGCGATCATTGCAACCGGTGTGTCGCCGCGATGGCCGCACAAGGCGTAACCTGTGTCTCTGAAACCAAGGGATTATTACACAAGGGCAAATAGGATATTTGATATTATAGGTTTCCATGATCTGCCAAGCAAAATCAAGCTAATATATGAAAATATTCCAATGGCCGTATCTTATCATTTTCAAAGCGGCGGTAAAGAGTCGATCATATTCTTGCATGGTCTCGGCGGAGGTATGGATTGTTTTAAAGATGTTTGGGATTTTCTAGGTTACCAACAATATACTACCTTGGCTGTTGACCTGCCGGGTTTTGGTGGTTCTGATAGACCATTGGAATTTAGTTACCGTATGGAAGAACAAGCCGCTATTACCGAACTGCTCATTCAGCATTTAAATTTAGACCGGATTCATATCGTCGGCCATAGTATGGGAGGCGCAATCGGACTCCTTTTAGCGCGGGAAATAAAACCTATCGTGAAGTCGTTTATTTGTCTGGAAGGAAACTTGGTAAGCGAAGATTGCACAGTGAGTAGAGAGGCCGTTAGATACTCACTTCCGGATTTCCTGTCAACAGGGTTTCAACTTATCCCGTGTCTTTCTAAAAACGATGCATATGCTTTCTACAGGAGTGCAGAGTCTTTAGTAAAGTGGTCCGATAGCGGAAAGCTTCTTGAATTCTTCCTTGGATTGGATATAAGTAAGTACTATATTTTCGGTGCACAGAACGCTGATGCGCCAGTAATGAGCAAGCTTACTTCTGTTTCAACACTAGCCATTCCGGATGCCGGGCACAGCATGATGACTGATAACCCATCGAGATTTTATTCCGAACTATTACGTTGTATAAAACAGACCTAAGAGAATAGGTCAGATTCCCTCTGTTTTTTATTGAATCATGAATTGAGAAAGAACTGATGACCATTCTTGAAAAATTCCAATAGTAGAGTTAGACTTATGCCAAGTACTCTATTTTTACAAAAAACAACAGGTTGGTTTTGGTAATATGTGGAAAGGAGCCAATAAATGCAATATAAAAACTTAGGCAGAACAGGTCTTAAAATTTCTGTTGTTACCATGGGCACGATGACCTTTGGCGGTCAGGTAAACGAAGCCGATGCGATAAAAATGATCGACACGGCTTTTGAAAAGGGTATTAATTCATTCGATACTGCCGATGTGTATACCGAAGGACGTTCGGAAATATTTACCGGTAAAGCCCTGAAGAATAAACGGCATGCCGTAGTCCTGGCGACCAAGGTAGCGAATAAAGTAGGCCCGGGACCTAATGACATGGGCACCTCTCGCGCACACATCATGCAGGCTGTCGAGAATAGCCTGAAACGTATGGATACGGATTATATCGACCTCTATTATGCCCATTTGCCGGATTACAACACTCCGATTGAGGAAACCCTGCGGGCATTTGATAATCTGGTGCAACAGGGGAAAGTCCGCTATATCGCCTGTTCCAATTTCCGCGCCTGGCAACTCCTTAAAGCGCTTTGGGTGAGCGATAAGAATAATTTAGCCCGGTTCGATTGCATCCAATCTCCTTATAATCTTATTACCCGTGATATTGAGGCTGAACTCTTGCCTTGTTGCGTTAACGAAGGCATCGGCGTTACGGTTTATAATCCGCTGGCAGCCGGACTGTTGACCGGTAAGCACGATCCGAATAAAGCCCCTGCGTCTGAGACGCGGTTCGCCATGGATGCTATCTACAATAAACGCTACTGGTTGCCGGCAAATTTCCAGGCAGTCGACCATCTTAAAAAAATAGCTGATGCTCACCACCGGAATCTGGCACAGTTTTCTTTGGCCTGGGTGATGAATAATCCGTCGGTTACTTCTACTCTTATTGGCGCTACCTCGGCGAAACACCTGGAGGAAAATATCGACGCGCTCGACTTAAAAATGACAGCCGAAGAAATCAAAGCCTGTGACGACGTTTGGCTGGAACTCAGACCGCCGCGGTTCTTCTACGGCAGGTAGTATTTTAGTCTCCTTGACATAGTATTACATTCTGAAGCATAATATGGCGTTAACCGAAAACCTTGAAGGAGTGGTAAATGTTCGACCGGATTATTTGTCCCCTTGACGGTTCCAGACTGAGCGCACAAGCAGTTCCTTACGCCGGGGAAGTGGGTAAACGTTTTGATGCTGAAGTAGTTCTGGTGCGCGTCATCTCTCCTTCAGGTTTAGCCATTGTTCCGCAAGCAACCGGCACGGACAGTGCCATTACCAGCGATATTATCGCGCAGGATGCTCGTGTCAAAGATGTAGACAATGCCGCAAACGCGAAGCGGTATCTGATTAATTGGGTCGCGTCTCTGAAAGCACAGGGTGTCAAAGCTTCATATCAGGTTACTTTGGGCACACCGGCCAAGGCTATTATGGAACTGGTGAATGCTCAGCAGGCTTCTCTTATCGTGATGATGAGTCACGGACGAGGATCGTTCAAACGGGCAATTATGGGCAGCGTTGCTGATGAAATCCTCAGACGTTCGTCGGTGCCTGTTCTGATTATCCGACCGAAAGGGACCGACGAGAAATGAATTCCCGCCGCCATTGTTTGTTCAAACAATTAGGGATACCCTGCTCAGGAAAAAACCTATGACGGTATCTATTTTCCCGTAATTTTTAAAAGCCTCAGAAATTTCTTCGAGGGTAGATAAATGACGACATCACTCTTTCAGCCAATTAAAATCGGCAAAATGAAATTAAAAAACCGGATTATGCGGTCGGCAACGTGGGACGGTACGGCGGACAGAACCGGAGCGGTGACAGAAAACTCGGTAAGGTTGTACCGCGAACTCAGCACCGGCGGCATCGGTTTGATTGTTACAGGGTTCGCCTTTGTTTCACCGCTGGGCAAGGCAACTACCGGCCAGTTTGGCATTGATAGCGACGACCTGATTCCCGGTTGGAAGTCGATTATCAAAGAGGTACACAATAACGGCGGCAAGATTGCCATGCAGATTGTCCATGCCGGTACTAATTCCGGTTATCTCCTGGCGAAAGGCATCGCTTTACCGGCGGTATCTATGATGCCAGATCTGGCAGAAAAAGCCGACCATGAGATGACAGAAGAAGAAATCGAAGGGATTATTTCCGATTTCGTGGCGGCTGGATTAAGAGTCCGCGAGGCTGGATTTAATGCGGTGCAATTACATGGCGCGCACGGTTTCCTGATGAGCCAATTTGCCTCGCCTCTTTTTAATCAGCGCACTGATAAGTGGGGAGGCAGCCCCGAAAATCGACGGCGGTTTCATATTGAGATTATAAAACGCCTCAGGAAGGCTTTAGGAAATGATTATCCCATCTTGATTAAATTCGGCGTACAGGACGACCAGCAGGGCGGTCTGACACTGGCTGAAGGAATCGAGACTTGCCGGAAGATGGCGGCGGCAGGAATTGATAGTATTGAAGTGAGCGCCGGAATCGGGCAAGCCATATTAAAACTGCATGAGGGGGAGACGCTGAAAACAGTTTTCCGGGAAAGAACAGCGGCAGTAAAGCGTGCCGTTGATGTTCCGGTGGCGGTAGTGAATGGTATCCGGAGTCTGGAGACAGCGCAGGATATTTTAAAAACCGGCGATGCGGATATTGTTTCGATGAGCCGGCCTTTTATTAGAGAACCGCATCTGGCGTTACGTTGGGCGAAGAGTGAAAAATCGCCGGCTAAATGCATTTCCTGCAATAAATGCTTCCAGGTTTTACAAAAGGATAAGATGGTGGGGTGTGGGGATGAAATGGGGTTGAATGCAGAGAAGAAATAGTCTTCTTTTAGCCCATTCTGGCGGAGGCCAGAATCCATTACAAATTGTATACCAGACTTCGCTGGTATGGAAGTCCGTCAGATTTCTTCCTGCAACTCTGTGATTTTGCTCGACCAGATATCGGTTACCACTTTCTCCAGCACGGAAAAACGCGGGTCCTGAATTTCGAGCAGAGGCGGTAAAAGCCGTTTATTAAACTGCTTCAGAAAAGGAACCTGTTTCTGTAACTTCAGAATCGTAACTCTGGCGCCGCCGTATACAAAATAATCCATTGTCTTGGCATAAGGCTCTAATCTTTCCCGCAGATGCTCGCCAACCCTTTCCAGAAAATGGTGTGTCTGGTCCTGACGGCGCCGCTGGAAGCGGGCTGCTGAAGAACCACCCTGACGCTGACGGCCGTGCACTAAACCTGTCCCCGAATCATGCAGAATCAGCTTCTCTCCCTGACAAACTCCGATAGAATAGTGTCCTAACCTGACCAGTACAATGCCGATAGTGTAGTCTTTGGACAACACCGCCAGCAGAGGTTCGGTTTCAAATCCGTTGATGATATATTGCTCTTTCACCGGAAAAGGCGGCGAAAGCAGATACTTTTGCGTTAATCCCCAAAAAAGTATCGAACCGGTTGGAGAAACAGCCGCGAGTCTGATGGCATCGTACGGAATGGATTGTGTTTTCTGGGTTTTCTGAAAGAAAACCGATATCGATTCAGTGGATAAGCCCGACGGTAAAAATATAGTGATTGCCTCATCATTGTAAGTTTCCAGCCGGTGAAGTAATTCGTTGGTTTTCTCTTTGGTCAGTTTAAAGCTTTTAGAAATCAACATGCCTCGTACCTGTTTACTTCCCCAGCATCACAATCGTCACGCCATTTCCGCCCTCTCCTTTATCTCCCTGCCGGTAAGATTTCACCAGAGGATGTGAAGATAACATTTCGCGGACAATCTGCCGCAAAACACCGGTCCCGCTCCCATGGACAATACGCACCTGTCGCAACGCCGAGAGACTGGCATCATCCAAATACTTGTTCAACATTGGTTCCACTTCTTCGGCACGCTTCCCCAGCATCATCAATTCCGGTGGTACAACTTTTAACGGCGGTTGTTTGATGAGCGGCACATAAACCGGAGAATTACCACTCTCTGACGGTATCACCTTGTCCACACCGTCTAGTCCCAGTTTGATTCTGGTTTGCCCCGCCTGAACCTCGATTTCATTGTTATCGTCGTCCACTTTGAGCACCGTCGCTTCCAGATTTGCCTCTTTCAAGTAGACCGTATCGCCCGGCACGATTGTATTGTCCGGCTCGGTTTCAACTTCATTTTCAATACCTGCTTTTTGGGGCGGCTGCCATTCTACGGCTCTGATTTTCTCATGTACGGAAGCCAGTGTTTTTCGGGTGCGTTCGATGGTATCACGCGATTTCTGCTTGCGTAGTTCCGTGGCTGCCTGCCGTAATTCCCGTTGTAATTCCGCGGCTTCACTGACGACTCTATCCCGCGTTTCCTGAATGACAGTCTTTTCTCTGGATTTTAATTCCTTTAACTTTTTATCAAACTCATTTTTCAGCAGTTCGGCTGCCTGTTTTTCCTTTTCCAGTTCAACCCGCGTGGATTGTATTTTATCCTTTTCTTCAGACAGGTGAGTCAGCAAATCTTCTACTTCCCGTGTACCTTTGGAAAGCATTTCCCGGGCACGACTGATAATGTCCGCATCGAGACCGAGGCGCGCCGCTGTGGCCAGTGCATTACTGCCGCCGGGCAAACCGACCGTCAGGTGATAAGTCGGTGTGAGTGTAGTCGGGTTAATATCCAGCGAAGCGTTTTGCAAGCCCTTTGTGGCATGGGCGAATATTTTCAAATCACCCAGATGGGTGGTGGCGATTGCCGTCGTCGATTTGGAGAGAAAGTGTAACAAAATCGCCCGGGATAAGGCCGAGCCTTCGGCGGGATCGGTGCTGGTGCCCAGTTCGTCGAGGAGCACCATACTTTTGTCTGTAGCGCTGTGAATAATGCGGGTGATATTGCTGATATGCCAGCTGAATGTCGACAGCGTTTGTTCGATGCTCTGTTCGTCGCCGATATCCACGAAAATGCCGTCGAAAACCGGGATTTGGCTCTTTTCTGAGGCTGGAATCGGGATGCCTGCCAGCGCCATCAAGCTGAGGAGCCCGATGGTTTTCAGGGCGACGGTTTTGCCGCCGGTATTAGGACCGGTAATAATCAGGATTGAATAATCTTTACCGATGACAATGTCCAGCGGTACGGCTCTATCGCCAAGCAGAGGATGACGCGCATCGAACAATTGGAGACTGGGTCTTTGTTCGGGGGAGAAGGCCACTATTTGCGGTTCGGTAGCTTTAGCCCGGCGGGCGTATTTCGCTTTAGCGAAAATCAGATCGAGTTCCGCCGCCAGCGCGATATCCCGCTGGATTTCGTCCTCATGCAAACCGGTTTCTTTACTTAGACTTGTCAGGATTCTATCGACTTCCCTCCGTTCTTCATTGATTAATTCCCGTAGCTCATTGCCTTCTTCCACCGTTTCCCAAGGCTCGATGAAAATGGTGGCGCCGGTATTGGAGACATCGTGGACAATGCCCTTGATGTCTTTCTTGGCTTCCATTTTAATCGGGATGACATACCGGCCTTCCCGTTCGGTCACCAGTTGCTCCTGCACGATTTTTTGTCCGCCAGGCGAGTGGATAAATGTTTCCAGGCTGCTCATCAAAGAATGTCTTTTGTTGCGGATTTGCTGGCGTACAAACGATAAATGAGAGGACGCCGAGTCCAGTATTTCGCCATCGGCAGAGATGCAAGTATCGATACTTTTCTCTAACCCGCGTAGTTCGATGATATTCTTGCCGATGTCCCAGATCATAGGAAAATCAATATAGATTTTATAGAGGCTGGAATGCAGATAACGGATGTCAGCCAGAGTTTTCGCGATACCGGCCAGCACGGTTGGTTCCAGTACTTTGCCGCGTGCCGCCAAACCGACCGGTTCCCGGATATCCTCGATGGCACCGATGTGGAAATCGGGTTCCGTGGCTAATATCTGTCGGGCTTCGGAACATTGTTTGAAGAGAAGCGTAATTTCCGCGTAATCTGAGCTGGGTTTGAGCGCCAGCGCCAGAGTCTGACTGGCAGGGAAAGAGGTATACCCCGCAATGATTTCCCGCACGCGGTGGAATTCCAGCATCTCCAGACTTTTTGTATCCAATTTATCTAACCCTTATCACGCTTTGTCATTCCAGCGTAGGCTGGAATCCAGAATATAAACTTCCCTTATAACCTTTCTAAACACCCCTCTTTCGCAAAAGGCTTTAGTCCCACGAAGAGGGAGCGGCACAAGGGCATTTATTTCACGAATCGTATGAGTAAATCCCTCTTATACATCAGCTCTTTGAGCTGAGTACCTGCGGTCTCCCTTTCGCGAAAGGGAGAGGAATCCATTCCCGTACGCGCTGGAATTCCAGCATCTCCGGACTTTTTGTGTCCAATTTATCCAACCTTGTTATGCTTTGTCATTCCAGCGCAGGCTGGAATCCAGATAAATAGTCAATTTCCCCCTGATTTAGCCTTCGTTGCTGTTCATTATTCGAGAAGGTCTTTAATATCCTCTTTGGTTAGTCGCTCTTCTTTCTCTGTCGCCATCTTGTAAACAAGCGATTCCAAATTATATTCATTGTACAGTTTTGAAAATACTTCTAATGCATCGTTAATAATATTTTCGATGAAAATAGGAGTTATAAATTTGCTATCGGAAAAATGCCCGTGAACGATTAGATTTCGTGATTTTACAAGATCATTCCAATTAATTAAAAATTTAGATTTGCCTAGCTTCTTCACTTCATTTTGAAACGAACCATGTCCTATCTTGGTGTATAGCATAAGCATCCGCTCTCGCCCTTGATACGCTTCCAGTAAAGGGTCTACTAATAACCATACTTCCTCCCACATATTATCCCGGTATGCCATTAATGACAAAAGGTTCTCAAGAAGTAACTCTATGCCCGAACAGACGAAAACACAAGATATTTGAGAATAAAAAGGAGATTCTTTATCTAATTTATCAATAGCTTTAAATAAATATTCGAGTTCTGGGTCTGGCCACGTTTCTTTTTGTCGAATAGCATTGCAATATGGGCAGCAACCGAAATATGTTGTCATAATTTCGATTTGACGACAAGTCGGGCATTTGAGATAAACAGGTACATTCATATTTATTTTCAAACTTAGCAATATTTGTGTAGAAGTATATCACTCTTGAAGTTCAATAAAAAGAGGTTAATACCGGATTGAGCTAACTATAAAATTCGATATAATTAATATACATAAGTTATAAAACCGTTTTTACAGTGCCCTTGCGAAATTAAAGTAAATCTCAGCGGCTTCCATTACCTGAGCCCAATTGACGGATTCTTCCGGAGTGTGGGCTTCTTCCAGACGTCCGGGACCTAATATGATCGGGTCGACGCCATCCGACCATAAAATATTGGCATCGGAATGGCTGCGGAAATCCTGAGGCTCCCACGGCACGGACATTTGCTGGAAAATGGTTTGCAGTTTCCTGACTAACAGTTGTTCGTTGGAAATACGGTAGCCGGGGCGGGCTTCTTCGAACCGCAGCACAGCATCCAGACCGGGGATTTCCTTGCCGGCTTTTTCCACCAGGTGCTCCAATTCCGTTTTCAGTGTATCGATTTTCGAGTGCGGCGGCAGGTGCAAGTCGACGTAGGCCTCGCAGGTATCCGGCACGACGAAGCCGCTGGGGAATCCGGAAAGCTCTCGGATGTTATAGACCAGTCCATGAACACTGGAAGTGGCGTATTCCGTCACCCGCAAGAGCAGTTTCAGCATCGACTCAATGGCATTTTGCCCCAATTCCGGCATCGAGGAATGTGCCCGTTTGCCATGAGTTCTTAAAAGCACTTCCAGATAGCCGTAATGTCCCAGGCAGACCGTCAGGTTAGTCGGTTCTCCGACCAATGCCCACGGAAAGCTGTATTCTCGCGCTAATACTTTAGCGCCGCTGTTATCTTCTTCTTCCCCGACGACTAGCGCCAGCCCCACCGGCGGTAATTTGCTGCTGTTGGCTTGCAGGGTAATGATGGCTTCGATCATGGCGGCACAACCGGCTTTCATATCCGCTGTGCCTAATCCGTAGATTTTACCTTCCTCTTCGTAAAACCCGAAATCATCCAGGTCATAAGCCGTGACCGTGTCCAAGTGACCCACAAAGCACAGGTCGACGTTCTCATCTTCGGGCAATACCAGCAGGTTGTAGCGGTTCTCATCGACTTCCTGCCGGATGACCGGCAAGCCCTGATTTTTTAGATATTGCTCGGTATATTCCAGGATCTCCTCTTCCTTACCGGACGGACTGTAGATATTAACCAGTTCTTTGAGCAGATTCTTCAATCTCTCCGGCTGGATAACTATCTGTTTATTGTTAGAGTTTACCAATTTTGCCGCACCCTTGAAGTATATGATACATAGTTTGTAAAGTAGCTGCAATTAAGGAAGTGAATCTCCCTCCTTCCCAAGGAGGGATTAGAAGAGATTGCCCCACCTGCCTGCGGCAGCCTCGCAATGGTTACTTTTTATTCTTGTTTTCTGGTCTTTTTAGGAGGTTTCTGCAGAGTCTTGGCCAGCCAAACATGCTGTGCCCGTTCTGAAAACCCCATAGCATTCAGGAAACGCAGAGCCCCTTCATTATCAGCGTCGGTGTCCGCCATTACCATCCGGGCGCCCTGTTTCTGAAAAGTGTCCTCTATTTTGTTGTAGAGACGCTGTCCCAGGTTGGTTCTCTGGAAGGTTTCATCGACACCTATCCAGGTTAAATAACCGTATTTTTTCCAGGCAGTGCCTTCTTTTTCGATCATATTCGCCAGCACAAAACCGACAATGCGGTCGTCTTCCGTTTCCGCCACCAGGCAGTATTCAGGGTCGGTGGAAAAATAATCCGTCACTTCATATGGATCCCATGTCCGGTAAAGAATAGGGAACTCATCACTCGTGAATAGCTTTTCACCGAGATGATAAACGGCGCTGAGGTCGTCTATTTCCATTTCCCGGATAGTGACCTCAACCTTGTGTTTCATTCCATTATCAGGTAACATACAATATTTCCTTTTTTATAATGTGCGCTTGAAAATTACTTGGGGAGATGAATGATAGCGCTCAGGTCGAGACCGTGCAAAATCATACTGACGGCGATGGCGACCAGCAGCAGGTTGAAAATCTGGGAGACCGCCTTTAGTCCGCCTTTCCCCAAAAAGCCGGAAATATGATTAGCCAGCATGAAAGCAATCCACGAGAGAATCAAATTGATTGCCAGAGAAATCAAGATGACATAAAGCGGATACTGGGTGGAGAGTAACAGCAGTGTGGTAATTGTGGCCGGTCCGACAATTAAAGGTGTACCGATGGGCACGACGGCAATCATTTCTTCTTTAATAACGTCTATCCATCTGCCGATAAGCAAGTAACGCAGTGAAAAAACTAACAGGATGAGTCCGCCGGCAATTGTAAAAGCACCTTGGGAGATATTCATTACATTTAGAAGCCATTTACCGAAAAAGAGAAATATCAACCCGACGATAGTCGCTGTAAGCAGGGCAATGTTAATCATACGGCGGTGTTGCTGAGTGGTTAATCCTTCGCTTAAAGACATGACGATAGGAATATTCCCGATAGCATCGACAACAATGAAGAGCGGGATAAACGTCAGTACAAACTGGTGGAAAAAATTACTCATGTCTGTCAACCTGCCCGGTTTGATTTATCAGGACGCTGTTATCCGAGTTTTTTGGTGAATAATACGAGGTCATCACCTGGCGCATAGTAATCAGGAATCTGGCAAACCTTCTGGTAATCCAGTTTTTCGTAGAATTGTCTGGTCTTATTATATTCCGGTTTACCTGATGTCTCAACCACTACTAATCGGCCACGCATTTTTTTAATATCTTCTTCAGCGTGTTTCATCAGAATGCGCCCGATACCGTACCCTTGCTTGTCGTTCGCCACGGCTATCCAATATAAATCCCAGGTCGCCTCGGTTAGTGGGGTGTTTCCATAACAGACGTAACCGGCTATTTCTCCATCCAGTTCCGCAACATGAATGTAATAACCGGAAGTCTTCGGGTCTTCAAGAAACGCATCGATTAACTCTTCGGCGATCACTACTTCATGAGACAAAAATTCTGGAGTAGTCTGCAGAATACGCATGACCTTTGGCTTGTCCTGATGAGTTAAATGACGGATGCTGGCTGTTGCCACGTGACCCTCTCATAAGCAAAATTAATGATTTTATCCATAAATTCGGCATAGGTCATTCCGGCGGCATCAGCCTGTCTGGCGGCGCCGGTGCCCGGTGAAATATCGGGATTCGGGTTGACTTCAATTACATTTACCTTACCATCTTCGTCCAATCGCATATCCACTCTGGCATAACCCTTACAACCGAATAGCGGGTATACTTTCAGGATTGTTTGCGTAATGGCGCGTTTTTCGCCCGGAGTGATTTTTGCCGGACACTGCAGCTGTGTATTCAAATAATATACACTACCGGTCTCCCATTTGGCAGAGAAGGTGAGCAGCTTAGGCATGCCTTCCGGCAGAGTATAAACTATTTCCGATGGAGGCAGAGCAGTGTATTTGGTATTACCTATCACCGTTGCATTAAACTCCCGGCCGCCGACAAACTCTTCGACCAGCGCTTGACCTCCGAAAGCGGTGCTGATGGCGGTTACCTGTCTTATTAAACCGGCGAAGTTTTCCACCACACTCAAGTCCGAAATACCGTGGCTGGCATCCTCACTACATGGTTTGACAATGCAAGGATAGGTGAGGTTAAATTCGGACAGATTATCCGGATTGAGCACTTGACCCGAAGGTGTCCTGACCCCGGCTGATTTGAGCAGCGCTTTTGCCTTGGCTTTATTCAATGCCAACCTCAATACGGAACTGGGACAACCCGTATATGGAATCTTGAGTTCTTCGGCGAAATCGGGGACTAAAGCTTCCGTCTCCGGAAAGCCGCAAAAACCTTCAAAAAGATTGAAAAGCAGGTCGGCATTTACGGACGATAGCGAGTTTTTAATGTCATCGCCAGGGGAAAGAGGGAGCAAGGTTACGTTGTGTTTCAATTCCGTGAGCGCTTTATTGACAGCCTCAACAGATTCGAGAACGCCGAGCACTGCCGTATCTTCGCCCCTGGAACTATAACGGCTGATTTCCGGTTTGTTATAAACAATCGCTACGCGTGCACACACAGTGGATATCTCTCCAGAGCGGCATTGAATACTGCAGCAATCAATGCCTCATGCTTCCAGCCCAGCTTAACTGCCATAATAATCAGGTCGCTGTAGTCGCCAAGTCCTGGCAGTGGGTTTATCTCCAGCATATATGGTATGCCGTCAGCGCTAACTCTGAAGTCAATCCGGGAAAAATCCCGGCATCCCAGCATCTCAAATGTCTTTACGCTATAGGCCGCAATCTTTTCCGCAGTCGTCTCTTTAAGATGCGCGGGACATTCGTAATCAACCAGATTTTTCCAATCGCGTTTTACTTCAACTGTATACACAAATCGGTTACTCTGTTTTCTGGGTATAATCCGCATCATTCCCAGCACTTTAGCGGGGGAATTACCCAGCATGCCGACTGTAATCTCATCTCCGTCGATGAATTGTTCTATCATTACCGGTTGCCGGTATAGTTCCAGCATCTCGTTAATTGTCTGGTTCGCTTGATTGGGTGAATCAACCAGAGAATTAGAATGAATTCCCTTGCTGGAACCTTCGAAGGCCGGTTTCACGATTGCTGGGAAAGGGAAGTTAGCCCATGATATATCTTGAAGGTCCTGTTGGCTGGCAATAATACGCCATTCCGGTGTTGGTATACCTGCCAGTCTTGCCAGTTTTTTAGTCAAAGGTTTATCCAGACTGACAGCCAGACATTCGGGGTCTGAGCCGACATACGGAATATCCAGCATCTCCAGAACAGCAGGAACCTGTGCCTCACGGCTGCGATAGGTACCTCTGCCTTCAGCGATATTAAAGACGATGTCCACTTTTTCTTTGAGGATATTCCGGAGAAATTCGGAGCCGCCGCCTAATTTGACCGTAGAATGTCCGAGTCCTTCAATCGCACGCCGGATATACTCGATGGTTGTTGGTGAGTCATACTCTTCCAGCGCATCATCCGGTGCGGTATTCTTCAGGATCACGGTTTTTTTCAGGTCGAATGATAACCCAACCCGCATCCTTATCTCCTCACGACCGGTACCGGCACTTTAACAAGGGCTCCGGCAGACTGGTCGGATTCCTCTCCTAAACTACCATCCTGTATTAACTCGGTGGTTGCCGTGGAGTTACCCGGATTCCTGAAGCGAAAGAGTTTACCCTGATAGTTCTTCAGTATCAGCTCGTTTTCATTCTTCGCCACTACATACTCGGGATTAATGGGTACTTTACCGCCGCCGAAAGGCAAATCGATTACGAATGTCGGTAATGCCAAACCGGAGGTGTGTCCCCGTAAGCCTTCCATGATTTTTATACCGGTTTCGACCGGAGTACGCAGGTGCTCAGTGCCCTGTACCTCATCGCACTGGAAGAGGTAATAAGGACGTACCTTTGCCTTGAGTAGACCGTGGCAAAGTTTCATCTGCTTTTCTACAGTATCGTTTACGCCGCGCATCAGTACGCACTGATTGTTCACCGGTATGCCGCTGCGAAGTAAACGATCGCAAGCGCGCGCGGCCTCAGGCGTGATCTCGTTATAGTGGTTAAAGTGAGTATTGATCCAAATTGGTCCGTATTTAGACAGCATATTGCATAATTCGGCATCGATACGCTGCGGTAAAACCACCGGGAACCTGGTTCCGATTCTTATTATTTCCACGTGAGTGATGGCGCGGACTCTAGCAATGATACTTTCCAATCGTTCGGTTGAAAGGGTCAGCGGGTCGCCGCCGGAGATGATGACATCTCTGACCTCGGGAGTCCGGCGGATATAATCCAGCATCACTTCGATTTCTTCATCGTTGCGTACCCACCCGCCGTTATGCCACTCACGTTTTCGTGTGCAATGACGGCAGAGCATCGGGCAAATATCCGTAAGGACCATCAGAACACGGTCGGGGTAGCGGTGCACCAGCCCGGGTACAACGGAATCCCTTTTTTCCTCGAGCGGGTCTTCCATACCCATTGCGCCCATGCTTATTTCTTCAATAGAAGGAATCGCCTGTTTACGAATAGGGTCATCAGGATCGTCCTGATTAATTAAAGATAAATAATAAGGTGTGATAGCAAGCGGATATTTAGCGGTCACAAGTTTGAGTTGGGATTGTTCTTTGTCGGAAAGAGGAATAAAACGTGATAATTCTTTGACAGAAGTGATTCTGTTGCGGAAATGCCACTTCCAATCGTTCCAGTCTGAAGCTGAAACGTGACTGAAGAGCCTATTCTTTTTAGAGGCAAAGCCCGTACTTGGAGGCTCTTCTTCCTTTGCCCCTTTTATGGTAATAGTACTACTCGGAGGTTCTTCGTCCTCACTTACCAGGATAGTTTTGACTGCGGTTGCCGATTTGGTCACTTACTTTCACTCCTTTTCTAGTTATAAACTCGTTTTCCATTACTCGAGTTTTACGTTGTTATTTTCCCGATATTTTCTCGGCTATTACTGTTCTTTTAATCAAGATATAACATTTGCTAAATAGGTTGTCAAGGGGTTTTCCATAAATAAGAAAAATATTTTTCAAGATATTGAAAATATAATTTACTGTCGCCGGTTGTTCCATATGTCATTGATACGCTGTACGGCATTATTGGAAATCCTTTTCAAATTGGATGCTTTAAAGTCACTAAAAGCCATTTCCTTGATACTGATTTTCTCTACCTCTCGAACTTCAGAAATATGAGGGAGGAAAATAAACATCACCACAATACGGCCTAAAGCAGAAATCAGGAAAATAGTGAGTAAACTATCTTTCATCACAGCGGGGATAATTGGTGCCACAATACCGCCGAGCATCGAACCCAGGGCCGCGCCGCCAAACATCAGTGCGTTACTTAACGCAAAATAACGGGTACGATTTTCTAATGGTGTTGCGTAATAAAGAAAAATACCGAGCACCAGGTTATAACCGCCCCAGGAAAAACCGCCGAGCACCTGCGCTCCACAGAGATATACGACATTATGGCTGAAAAGCCACATCAACGGCCCAAGTGGCATCACTATTGAGGCCAGTTGGAGTACCTTAATCGCGCCGAACTTATCAATTCTTTTTCCCCAGAACGGCATGAATGCCAGGGTTGCCAGCGTACCTGTGGCAGTAATGAGAATGTAAGTGAGATAACTGAATTTTAAATCGCGGAGCATATAAACTGAGAAGAATGGAGACGCAAAGTTGGAGGTGAATTGTATCAGGCAGTTGAACAGGATAAATCGGCCGACATTTGTCGAGCCCAACGTCCGGCTTAAATCTAAAATACTGGGTTGTTTGATTTTAGGAGCTTGAAATGTCGGTTCTGTCATTCGCGATAAATAATAGGCGGAGAAGAAACGAAAGATCATAGCGCCGGCAAAAATGATCGCGAAGCCGATAAAAATGTTCTTGGTGTACGCCTGCAATATACCGGCGGCAACGATAGATGAAATCAATAAAACCATATTGGAGATGGCGGTTCTTAAAGAAAAATAGCGTCCTCTTATGTTTCCGGGAACGATTTCCGCCATCATGCTGTTCCAGGGTGCGTTGCCTATCGTGTCGAACGCCGTAACCAGAGTAAAAAACGCGATTAAATACCAGACCTGATGGCTGTGGAAAATATAGGGGATGAGTAACAATGGCAACCACATCAGAGCCTGAAGGACGCTGAATATCACACAAATCTTCTTGCGACTGCCTACTTTTTCTACCAACATCGGTGAAACGAGTTGCGTTGAAAACATCGCCAGATACGGGAATCCTGCCAGGAAACCGATCTGAGTAGTGGAGGCTTTCATCGCCAGCGCAAAAGGAGTGGTATAGCTTTGCGTAAGACCGGCCATCATATTATAAGATGCGCCGTCATACATACTAGCCCGCATACTCTTTTTGGTCTGCTCTTCTGTTAAACCGGATGAATTATTTAAATCAGTTTTAGAATTTGGAATTTCGGAAGAAATGGTAGATCACCTGCCTCGCATGTCATATAAATCCAATTTCTATTATATGCCACAACAATAATCAAATGTACATTAACTGCTTATAAAACAAACAACGGAAACCGATATTAAGATTTTCAGTGGGACATAGATATGTTGGGTACTTATCTACCGCATTGGGTGATAGATATGTATTTTTAAATACTAGGGTGTTTTTTCTGTAGTGTTATCTTTGCCCGGTGAAGTTCCTTGAGGAGCTGATGTCGCCGGAGGGGTTTCCGTATTTGTTTTTACGGGAGCCGGTTTTTCTACAGATTTACTCTTTTTAGATATTCTTCTTAAACCGATGATCAGCATGCCTACAATTAATACCAGAATACCTGCTGCCAGCAGCCCGAAAAGAATCATTAATATGATACCAAAACCCATCTAATCCGCAACCTTATAAATTTTTAGGTACAAAGTGATTAACTCAAACATTAGAATATTATGAAGCTTTTGTCAAGTGCTACTGGTGGTGCTATAGTAATTTTATGTTGGAAGAAGCCTTGAATGCATCGGTAATTACCGGTGGCCTTACCACGCGCTTTATCGGGCAAAAAGTTCTTTATTATCCCAGCGTGACTTCAACGAATGACATTGCGCGCCGTCGTGCGATACGAAAAGCGCCCGAAGGAACTACTGTAATCGCTGATAAACAGACGACCGGCCGGGGACGGTTAAAGCGGCAATGGGTTTCGCCGCAAGGCAATATCGCCGTCACGGTTATTCTTTATCCTGCCAGAAAAAACCTGCAGTATCTCACCATGCTGGCGGCACTGGCGGTACAACATAGTATTGAAAAAACTACCGCGCTGAAATGCCAATTAAAGTGGCCTAACGATGTGCTCATCGATAATAAAAAGGTCTGCGGTATCTTGCTAGAAAGCCAGGCTGAGACCGATACTGTGAATTACGCAATTATTGGGATTGGTATTAACGTGAACATGAAGCTGGCGGATTATCCCGAAATAGCCCCGATTGCTACCAGTCTCGCCGATGAATCGAGAAAAGAAGTGTCTCGTTTGGCCCTGATACGCAATCTGTTTATTGAAATGGAAAAATTATACTTGGACTTGCAAATCGGTGAATTACCATTAAAAGAATGGCGTGATAACCTGATCACCATCGAAAAAAAAATCCACGTTCGTTCCGGTAATGAAGTCTTTGAAGGTATCTGCGAATCGGTAGCGGACAACGGCAGCCTGATGTTGCGTTGCGACAACGGGACTCTGATGAAATTCATGGCTGGTGATGTCACACTGAGGTAGCGGACAATAGACAGCTTTCAACCTTAAATTACCCTTATTCTTTGTGGTAGATTAAGGGAGAATGAGAAATTCTATAGGCTTGGATTCCCAGTATATCATCAGCAAATTACGTGCATATTTTCATCGGGATATCTGCCTAATAATAGCTTATTCGTAACAATAATAAATAATAGTCTGTTAAAAAATATCAGCTTGGTGGGTCTGCTCGTGACGTATGAAAGCCAGTGTATTTGACAACAATTTCCGGTTCATTGTAATATTGAATTTACATAATAGAGGAGAAAATAGAAGCCTGATGAACATGTTTAGCCAAACCAATATCATCCATCATCACACTCATTATACTTTAACCACCCATCGGGCTTGGTCAATCCGTCGTTGAAATAAAATAGTGATAGGTTGTAATAAGCCCGAGACAAAAATCCCGGGCTTTTTTATTTTACGAATAACGATGGAACGAATTACATAATCTATTATTGTATAATTGGGTATTAATTAAATTGGAAAAGGTACTAAAATGAGAGTTCAAAAATGCAAAGGAACGCGTGACCTGACTGCGAATGATATGAAACGTTTCCGTTTTATCGAAGATGCTTTCCGCGACTCTTGCCTCAAATGGGGATATCAGGAAGTCAGAACTCCTACTATCGAATATCTGCACTTGTTCACCTCTACCGGCACGCTCACCCCCGGCACTTTGGGTAAGGTTTACTCTTTTCTCGATTGGGATGGTTGGAGCGGGGAAAGAGTAGTACTGCGGCCGGAGGGCACGATTCCTACAGTTAGACTATATATCGATGAACTGGCGGATCAAAAACTGGCGCGGCTGTATTACGTTATCAATACCTTTATCTTCGAGGAGACAGGAAAAGAAAATCGGGAAAAATGGCAATGCGGTGTGGAATTGATCGGCGCCGATTCGATATCAGCCGATGTAGAACTGATTAATCTATCGCTCGAAGTATTGAAAAAACTCGGTTTTAGTAATATCGAACTTAAGTTGTCTCACGCCGGCTTGATACGGGCATTGTTAACCGGATTTGGTTTGTCTCCTCAAGAACAGGGCAAAGTTTTCGACCAGATTCTTGATGGCGACGTGGCAGTATTAAGTCGTTTGAAGGCGAAAACTCCCGAGCTTGCACGTCTGTTAACGCCATTACTCGAACTTAAAGGAGAAAATGGCGGATTTTTACGCAATCTAAAGACTTTATTTAGTAGCGGTCTACCTGAATTCATACCTGCTCTGAATAATTTCATTGGCGTGGTTGACCTGTTAACGGCGATGGATGTGAAATATCGGATCGATATTGCGTCCGGCAGAGGTTTTGAGTATTACACTGGCATCATATTTCAGATGTTCGCCGGCGATACTAAACTGGGTGGGGGTGGCCGATACAATGCTCTTATCCCGTTAATGGGTGGCAAAAATACTCCAGCCTCCGGGTTTGCGTTACAAATGAATACCTTAATGAACTTAATCGAAATGCCTAAGTCAACAAAGTCGGAAGCCAATAAAATCCTTATCATCGGGGTTGACGATAAACCGAAATCAATAAAATCAGCTTACCGTATTACCGATGCTTTACGGGAGGCCGGGTTTATCGTCAATGTTCAATTAGATAATGAGGATAAGAAAAATTATAAATGGGTTATTGATGTTAATGACGCTAAGGCAATCGAAGACATTTTAAAAATATCGGGGGAAAACGGTGACAGTTAGAATCGCTTTACCCAAAGGGAAACTACTCAATGAAACCGCAGTGCTACTTGAGAAAGCCGGTTGGCAGTTGAACGATTACAGTCAGACAATGCGTAACTACCGCTTAAAATCGGCACGTTTTCCCGATATGCTGATAAAAGTTTTTCAGGAAAAGGATATTCCCATTCAGGTGGCAATCGGTAATTACGACCTGGGTATATGCGGACTGGATTGGATCGAAGAACTCACATCGAAATACACCGCATCTGCGCCCATCAGGATAAAAAACCTGGGTTATGGCAGAGGAGCTCTTTATATTGCTGTTAGTAACTCGGCCGCCGTACAATCGTTGGAAAAACTATCCATGAAATCAGGGGTTGTTCTTATTGTGAGTGAATATCCTAATATCGCCGAATCGTTCGCTTTAAATCAAAGGCTAAGGCGATTCGGCGTCTACCCTGTATGGGGAGCCGCGGAAGCCTACCCACCGGAAAATGCCACGTTGGCTTTGGTAGCGGGAAGCACCGACAAGAAAATGGTAAATAACGGGCTGAAACCTCTCAGTAAAGTGCTTAATTTTAGCGCTTTTCTTATCACTAACCGGACGAGCTGGAAACAAAAAGACATGAGTGAAATCTTGGCAACGATCGAAAACTTAAAGTTGGAGAACAAAGAAACCGGGTCATCGATAAGCTCATCATCAACCGACCACTTCACTGTTGTTAAAACAGATAAAGATATAGTACGTCTGGCTTTGCCGGACGGACACCAGCAGAAACATACCGTCGCCTTGTTAAATAAAGCTGGTATTAACATTGATGATTATCCATCACAGACAGGTAACCAGCGGCCGGTAAGTAATCTCGAAGGGGTTGTTATTAAGGTCATCCGCCCTCAGGATATGCCTTTGCAGGTTGCAAACGACAATTTTGATTTGGCAATTACCGGTAGGGATTGGTTGACCGACCATCTGGATTTATTCCCTTCCAGTCCGGTCAGAGAGCTTATCGACCTCAAACTAGGCTGGGTGAGGATTGTTGCGGTGGTCAGTAAAAATGTACCTGCAGATAATATCTATGATTTTCAGCGATTTCATAGTAAAAACACCATATCTATCAGAATTGCCTCGGAATATGCTAATATTGCCGATAAGTACGCGCGGGACAATCGCTTGGGGATGTACCGGATTATCCCGACATGGGGGGCAACGGAGGCATTTCTGCCTGAGGATGCCGACCTTTTAATCGAAAATATTGAGACCGGCAGCACTATCGCCCGACACAATTTGAAAATTATCGATACTCTTTTCGAATCCACTGCCCATTTGATTGGCGCTAAAAACAGAAAGTACAGCCCGATTAAAAAGGCAAGAATAGAGAACATTATCAAGCTATTGAGCAAAGCAGCCGGGAAATAACCTTATTGAGAGGTAATAAATTGAAAATCATAGAAGGTTATAGCAAAGCCAGGAAATTACTGGACAGGCAGTTGCCTAAAAGTTCGGAATATAAACAGGAAGCTGCTGTCAGGCAGATTATCAACGATGTCCGTCAGCGTGGGGATGAAGCTCTCTTTGAACTGACGGAAAAATTTGACGGGGCAAAATTAACCACGCTGGAAGTGAAACCGGCACAGATTAAAGCCGCTTACAAGAAAACCGATGCCAAGTTAGTGGACGCCTTGAAATTAGCCGCGGAACGTATCGGGAATTTCCATCAGGCACAAAAGGAACGCGCTTTGCCGACCTACACACACGGTAAAACCGGCTGGCTGGTCAGACCGTTAGAGCGGGTAGGTGTTTACGCCCCGGGCGGCACTGCCAGTTATCCTTCAACCGTGTTAATGACTGCCATTCCCGCTAAAGTTGCTGGTGTCAAAGAAGTCGTATTGGTGACTCCACCTGCTAAAAATGGCAGTATTTCACCGGCGATGTTGATTGCCGCAGATATCGCGGGTGTGAACCGGATTTTCGCTGTTGGCGGCGCGCAGGCAATTGCTGCTCTGGCTTATGGCACTGAATCCGTACCGCGTGTAGACAAAATCTGCGGACCGGGTAATATTTACGTTTTCCTGGCTAAAAAACTGGTCTACGGAGTCGTTGGAATTGACGGTCTGCAGGGGCCATCTGAAGTGGTCGTCATCGCCGACGAGTCGGCAAACCCGGAGTATTGTGCCTCCGATTTATTGGCACAAGCTGAACATGGCGAGTTATCGTCGGCTATTATGATTACCAATTCCAGCTCACTTGCCGGAAAAGTGATGCTGTCAATTGAAGCGCAAATAAAGACACTGTCACGCCGAGCAATTATTAAAGAATCGTTGGCTAATAACGGCATGATCGTGGTCGTAAAAAACATGGCAGAGGCGGTTGAATTAACCAATCTTTACGCCCCGGAACATGTTTTGTTGCTCATAAGGCCGAATACTAATTATGAAGAACTGATAACTAACGCCGGATGCATTATCTACGGTCAACAAGCCACCGTAGCGATGAGCGATTATGTTTCCGGCCCATCACACACGTTGCCCACAGAAGGCACGGCCAGATTCAGTTCACCGCTCAATGTGCTGGATTTCTTGAAAATTACCAATGTCAGTAGTGTCGGGGATACATTAATGAGTCGTGCGGGAACGGCGGCGAGCACCATTGCCCGTGCCGAAGGATTGGATGCTCATGCTCAAGCAATTGAACTGAGAATGAAAAATACAAGGAAAAAGAGATAATATGGGCATGGAAAAACTGATAAGAAAAGAATTGCTTTCATTTGGTGGCTATTCTGCGGCGGCTTCTCCCGAAGTATTGGAAGGTAAGATTGAAGTCGCGGCTAAAGACATGGTTAAAATCGATGCCAATGAAAATCCCTATGGCTGTTCGCCGCTTGTGAACAAAGCGCTTGCCCGTTATTCGCAATTCAATATTTACCCTGATGACGGACAGGAAAAGCTAAGGAAATTGATAGCCGGATATGCCGGTGTCGATTTGAAACACATTGTGTGCGGCAACGGCAGTAACCAGCTGATTGACTTGCTCATTCGTTTGCTGGTTAATCCCGGCGATGAAGTGATCAACTGTACACCGACTTTTGGCATTTACAGCTTTAGTACCAAGCTTTGTAACGGTGTCCTGGTGGATGTTCCACGGGACGATGCTTTCAACATCGATATCGCTAAGGTAAAAGCTGCGATTACCAGTAAAACAAAACTCATCTTCGTTACCAATCCCAATAATCCCACGGGTAATCTGACTCCGCAAAAAGACATTATCGAGCTACTAGATACAAGTGTACCCGTAGTTGTGGATGAAGCCTACTTTGAGTTTAGTCGACAGACTATCGTCCCGCTGATGAGCAAGTATGAAAATCTGATTATATTGCGGACGTTCAGCAAATGGGCCGGTTTGGCGGGTTTAAGAGCCGGCTACGGACTATTCCCGCCTGTTATCGCCGATTTTATCCTGCGCATTAAAATTCCTTACAACGTCAACGTTGCAGCTATAGTGGCTGTAGAGGAGTCTTTGAAAGATAAGGATTACCTGATGGCCAGCGTACAGAAGCTCATCAATGAAAGAGAACGATTGGTCGCACAATTACAGACAATCAATTGGCTCACCGTCTACCCGACACAATCGAATTTTATTCTCTGCCGGGTTAAGAACATCGATGCCAAAGATTTACACAAACAATTACAGATGAAAGGCATCCTTGTCCGTTATTTTGACCAGCCGCGTATCAAAGATTGTGTTCGCTTTAGCGTGGGCAAGCCGGAACATACGAATGCACTGATTAAAATTCTCCGCGAAATAGGAGGCTAAAATGGGCAAGAGGAAAGCAAGTATTAAAAGAAACACGCAGGAAACCAATATCAGCCTGACATTAAATATTGACGGCACGGGCAAGCATGATATCAACACCGGTATTAAAATGCTCGACCATCTGTTATCACAAACGATCAAGCACGGCCGGTTCGACCTCAAACTCACGGCTTCCGGCGATGATGAACATCATGTTACCGAGGATATTGCTATTTGCTTCGGCAAGGCTTTTAATGAAGCATTGGGAGAAAAATTGGGCATTGTCCGGATGGCTGATGCTACCGTACCGATGGACGAAGCGCTAGCTAACGTCGCCGTTGACCTGAGCGGGCGAGGATATTGTGTTCTGGATGCAGAATTCAAGAAAAACGACATGCGCGATTTCCAAACCGACCTGATTCGTCATTTTCTGGAATCGTTTGCCATGGAAGGCAGATTGAATATCCATGCTAGAGTACTCTACGGCATCAACGACCATCACAAAGCTGAGGCATTGTTTAAAGCGTTGGGTAGAGCGTTGGACATGGCCACAAGCATCGATGAGCGTACCAGCGGCAAGTTACCCAGCACCAAACAGAGGATCGAGAAATAAACGACCAATAATCAAGACTCAAGTTTCAATAATCAAGGTTTTGTTGAATGTCATATTAGTAAGAAGATTATCGATGTGGGCGTAAAGCAACCAGGGAACACTTTTTGGGATGCGCTCGATTCGCTGGTACGTGATTCCGAACTTGTAATCGATAGACCGAAAGGCGCTCATCATCCGCGCTATCCCCAAATTACTTATCCCGTCGATTACGGCTATCTGAAAAATACGACTGCGATGGATGGTAACGGCATTGATATCTGGCGTGGTTCCGATTCTTCGGGCAATGTCGATGCTGTTATTTGCACAATCGACTTGATGAAAAAGGATTCGGAAGTAAAAATCCTCATCGGGTGTACATCTCAAGAAAAGAACATGATTTCAGAATTTTACAACCGGAATAAATACGTGAAAGGACTCCTTATAGAAAGGTAACTAATCCAAAATATCATTGCGAATCCTTCCGCTGAAGGACGTAGCAATCCCAGGGAGACTGGGGGTTACTTATTCTACGATTCTTTACTTTGTAATTTTGGATTTATTTAGTATTTCCGATTTTGATATTCGAATTTATTCCTTGGGGTCTTGACTCTCCCCTTTGCGGGAGGCTTATACTGATTTACAATGTGCGGGGAGGTAGAACTATGGAAAAAATTGACCTTAAAAAAGAACTGAAAGCATTTTATGATCCCACTGCAAAAGAAGTGACGCTTATCGATATTCCAAAGATGAATTATATTATGATCGACGGTCAGGGCGCACCGGAAAGCGAACAGTTTATACAGGCAATGCAAGCTATGTACCCCATTGCTTATACCATAAAATTCGATAAGAAAAAGGCAGGCGGACCCGATTTTACAGTCATGGCGCTGGAAGGACTGTGGTGGGCTGAAGACATGAAAGTGTTTATGCCCGAAACATCAGATAGAAACACATGACAGTGGACGGTAATGATGATGCAGCCGGATTTTGTTACCCGGAAAGATTTTGAAAACGCCGTTGCAGACGCTAAAAAGAAAAAGGATAACCCGTCCATTAGTAAAGCACGCTTTGAAAATTTTATCGAAGGTAAATCCGTGCAAATAATGCACATTGGACCGTATTCGGCAGAAGGAGTCAATATCCAGAAACTGCATAAAAAAATCGCAGAAATAGGCGGCAAACTTTACGGTAAACATCATGAGATTTATCTATCTGATCCGCGTAGAGTCGACCCTGTAAAAATGAAGACGGTACTCAGGCAACCGTATAGCCTTTAGCTGTTTTTAACCAGGTTTCGATGGGTTACGCACCGCTTCCCCATTCTATAATTCTAATTATTGTTTATTCTACCTTACTTAATACCTTGACCGTATAGTCGTGGGAAGTTTATTTATTTTAATTTCGAATTTATTTAGTATTTCGGATTTAGATATTCGAATTTATTTCTTGGGGTCTTGACTCTCCCCCTTACGGGAGATATATACTGCGCAATGAAGCGGCCGCTTTAAAGAAATATTAGGAGTCGAAAATGCTAAAAATCGGCGACTTTTCCAATCTCGCCCGTGTCACCATTAAGGCGTTGCGGTATTACGATGAACTCGGACTACTGAAACCGGTTAAAGTAGATGAGTATAGCGGGTATCGCTACTATTCTGTCAGTCAGTTAACGCAATTGCATCGTATCATCGCGCTGAAAGACATGGGGCTATCGCTGGAGGAGATTTCGCGTCTTCTGAAAGATAATGTCTCTATTGCGCACATCCTTGACCTGCTGCATAGTAAACAGGCAGAACAAAAGCAGAAACTGGAGGCAGAGACAGAACGCCTGAAGCGAGTAGAAGAGTGGCTGGTTCAGGTTGAAAAGGAAGGGAAAATGCCGGATCATGAAATTGTAATTAAAAAAGTATCACCCGTGAAAGTGGTTTCTGTGCGCGAAACCCTACCGAACTATAGTGCGGTTGGACATCTTTTCCAGAAAATAGCGCCTTATATTTATAGAAACAGGTCGCAAATAGCCGGTCCTCCTATGACGATATATCACGATGAGGGCTATAAAGAAAAAGATGTCGATGTCGAGGTAGCATTCCCCATTACCAGAGATGTACCGTCGAAAGGAGAATTCAAATGCCTGGAATTACCCGGTTACGACCAAGTGGTAGCAACAATCCACAAGGGTAGCTATGAGTCTATCAGCGGTGCCTACAATGCAATGGGTAAATGGATCGAGACCAACGGATATCAGATTGTCGGCCCTCCACGCGAAATTTACCTGACCGACCCCGGTAAAACCAAACCCCATGAAAACGTCACTGAAATCCAGTTCCCGGTTGCCAAAGTCTAGAATAACCAACCCCCTCCCCATAAAGTAAACCGGGGAGGGGGTTGGTTATTTATTATTTGCTATGCAGATAATCGATTGCCCACTGAATACCGTCTACAGTTGTGAAATCAAGCACCTGATCGGGTTGAATTCCTTTACCTTCGATAAGATGGCCGTTCGGTGTCTCCCAGCGCGCGATAGTGATATAAATCGCCGAACCATCGGAAAGACTTGCCAGCGTATCAACGCTACCTTTCCCAAAAGTCTTAGTACCTGCAATTAAAGCCCGACCATCGTCTTGTAATGCGCCGGAAAATACTTCGCTACCGCTGGCACTATTACCGTTGACCAGTACCACCATCGGCAGGTCGTATATTGTAGGAGAAACATTTTTCACGGACGACGATGTTTTATTCCCGTTTCTATCAACGACGGAAACCACCGGATTTATTTTTACAAAATGGCTGACATCGCTGACTACCGTATCGAGAATCCCGCCGGGATTATCGCGCAAGTCTATAATAATTCCTTTAGCTCCATTCTCAGTGATTGTTTGGAGATAAGGAGTCAATTCGTCATCGGTACGTTCGGTAAATTGGGTAATTTTGATATAAGCAATATCGCCTTTCATTTCAAAACTAACTGAATTTAAGTTAATTGTCGCTCTTACGATTGAAATATCTACAGGAGTACTTGCATCCTTATGGAGTACCGTCAATGTTACTGTCGATCCTTTGGGTCCGCGAATTAAAACCATTGCATCGGTAGGAGTCAAACCGGTCATTGACTTACCATCAACCGCTATCAGTAAATCTCCCGCTTTAATACCGGCTTTGTCAGCCGGGGAACCGGCGATTGGAGCGACAATAATCACCCGGTTGTTCTCATCGACCCCGACCGAGGCGCCGACACCTTCGAATTGACCCTGAAAATCGCTGCTGTTCACCGAAGCGATATCCTTGGTCATGTAAGCGGAATAAGGGTCTTTGATAGAATCAACCATTCCTTTGATGGCGCCTTCGGTTAACGTATTATCGTTCAGCTTTGAAGGATCGACATAATCATTGTGTATAATACTCCAGCCTTCCTTAATAAGGCTATAATTTAACCCGCTTGACGACTGGCTTGACGTGGCGGGCTTGATGAGGTTAAATGAGCACCCTCCGACAAAAGCCAGGACGAGGCAGAGGACCAGAACAATCGATATTATAAAAAGGTTCAATTTTTTAGACATGTAGTTCACTCTCCGTCGAGAAAATCATAACAGAAAACAAATACGCAATACTATTTACAAATAGGAAAATTGGACAATAGACAGGCTAGTTAATAAAAGCGGGTCAAGTAGACCTGTAAGCCGAGTTCTGTATCCTTCCTTTGACAGAAGGACGGTGACCATCTATCTAGCCCTGATGTTACCATCAGGTTCAAGCGACCAACCCGGGGACTGGCCGGGCGTCCATATGTCCCTCTATTTGGTCTTGCTCCGGACGGGGTTTTCCCAGCCGGCAGGTCACCCGGCCGCTGGTGAGCTCTTACCCCACCATTTCACCCTTACTCCGATAAATCGGGGCGGTATGTTTCTGTGGCACTTTCCGTAGAGTTGCCTCTCCTGGGTGTTACCCAGCGTCCTGCCCGGAGGAGTTCGGACTTTCCTCCCCGATGCGAATCGGGGCGGTCACCCGGTCTACTTAACCCATTGATAGCATAATGTAATGTGTCTGGATAGTCAATAAATGAAGCTAACGGCTTGTCTGGATTATTGTGCGTTTAACGGCAGTTCGATAATAAACGTGGCACCATTACCCGGCTCACTTTGTGCGTATATCTTACCGCCTTGATTTGTAATGATTCCGTAAGAAATGCTGAGCCCAAGACCTGTACCTTTGCCTACCTCCTTGGTGGTGAAGAATGGGTCGAAAATACGGTTCATGATTTCAGGAGGAATGCCCTGACCACTGTCGGCAAATGAAATTCTGATAAAGCCATTAAGTCGTTCCGAAGTGACAGTGATATTTCCCGGACCTTCCAGCTCCTTCATTGCCTGCTCCGCATTCAAAATAATATTGAGGAATACCTGTTGCATCTGAAACCGGTCGGCCATAATTTCTGGAAAGTTCGGGGCAAGATGCGTAATGACTTCTATATTGTTTGCTTTATGCTCGTAAGCACGTAAATTCAGCACTTCACTGATAATTTCATTGATATCGATTGCTTGGATAGAGGTAGTGTGACTGCGCGCAAAAGAAAGCAGGTTCTTGACGATACTGGCGGCGCGCTGTCCCTCTTTTCTGATGGTTACCAGGTCTTCTTTCATATTATCGGGGACGCCGCTCTCCAGCAACAGTTGGGATAAAGCGACAACACCGGTCAAAGGATTATTCAACTCATGGGCGATGCCTGCCGCCATTTCTCCTACCGATGCCAGCCGGTCTGTCAGATAAAGGCTTTCTTGCATTTCCCGTTCGTCCGTTACATCACGTAAGATTGCCAGGACTTCGTTTTTCTGCATACCGATGATATCGGCAAGGAGAACTCTCTCTAAAATACCACGTTTGATTCTGAATTCGATCTGGAGCTGCGATTTTCCGCTCGCCAGCACCTGTGAGATCGCATTAATGAAACGGAAGGCCGGGATAATCTCTGAGATTTCCTTGCCTTCTGCCTTACTTTGTTTTACTTCAAAAGTGTCTTCAAATGCCTTGTTTATTTTTACAACTCGCTGGTCTTGTCCTACCACTATCACTGCATTCGGGTCACTCTCGAGAATACGATCGGTGAGCGCTTTTTGTTCCCTTATCTGTAACTCCGATTTGTTCCGTTCAGTGATATCTTTCAACACGGCTAGGACGCCGATTATTTTATAATCCTTTCGGATGGGAACGGCCGTAATTTCCAAATAAATCGGTTCGCTATTCTTTTTTATCATCTCAACTGGATAGGTTAGAACACCCTGACCGATTATTGTTTTATATAAGTTTGCGACCACTAAAGGCATGTTTTTCTCGCTGATTATCTCCGTTAAATCTCTGATATTTTTGCCGATCAATTCATCCTTAAGATATCCGCCGATGTCAGTAAGTCTGGCGTTCACATCGATGATCTTCCCATCCGTATCCATTAAAATAATGATGTCGTTGGCCGATTCGAAGATGGTGTGATATCTTTCCTCCGACTCTTTTAAAGCTATCTCGATTTTCCGGTGCTCGGTAATATCTCTGGCTGCGCCGATAAAGTAAAGAAAATTCTTACTTGAATCATGCAATCTAATACCGGCGGAGACATGCCAGCGCCATTCACCCGATGCATGGCGGAAACGATACGCATTATCATCCGTACCTTGGTGACCGGCCATATCAGTATTAGCTATTGCCGTTTCTATAATATTAATATCATCCGGATGGACCAACGACAAGAAGGGTTTACCGATCAGATCTTTTTGATTATAACCAAGCATTTCTGTCACGGAAGGAGAAACATAAACAAACTCGGCTTCATTATTGAGCCTGAAAATGAGGTCGCGGCTGTATTCTACAATTGCCCGGAATTTCTCCTCACTCTCCCTCAAGGCTTCTTCGGCCTTCTTCCTCTCGGAAATATCCCGACTGATACCAAGAACATGCTTCCCGCTCTTCCATTCGAAGACTCGCGCATGTATTTCTACCGGCATAATTGAACCGTCCTTACGAAAGTGCGCGCATTCAAAGATAACATCACCCGTTTTGAGTACTTCGTTGATTTTATCTTGGACAATTTGACGATATTCCGGCACAATCATGTCGTTGATGTTCATCTTCATCATTTCGTCGTGTGTATAACCGTGGGTTCTACAAGCCGCTTCATTCAAGTAAATAAACTTGCCGTGAGAATTTGACCATAATAAAGAGTCAGAGCAAGCATCGAGCAATAGTGCTTGCAATTCTGCTTTTTCCTCAGCTTGTTTATGTTTGGTGAGGTCTCTGCAGTAAATTCGTATCCGGTTTTCATTTACTGCGAAATAAGCCTGCTCAAAAAATAGTTTTCCGGTCGCTACTATATGAATAACAGGTTGAACTACATCCGGCGTATCAAGTTCCTTAATAACCTTCGCCCAATCCGCAAGAAAAGGGTGTTTAATACTCAATTCCAATAAATCAGGGAAAAGACGCTGACAGGCTGGATTTAGATATACTACATGACCTTTCCTGTCGAGTTCCAGTATAGGGCTTGCGTTCATTTCGGGGAAAGAGGCAAAATAAGCATTATTTACGGCTAGTTTCTCGGGATCGCGCATATCAATGAAGCCGGGTTTTGCTACTTTCACCTTTGGAGCTTTTACGGGTTTAGCGGAAGCTAACTTTTTCCTTTGCTTCGACCCATCTTTTTTTATCGCCATGGTAAAACCCTCGATAATTAAATTTAAAATAAAAAGGACACCGAAAATTATTATTAACTAGGTCTGCTGCTAATAATAATTTCAATGCCCTTCGTTCATTCTCTCACCTGTCTTTGGAATCACGAATGGCCGATTAATTCAGTATCATTTAGCACATGAGAGTTTTGTATGGTCAGTTTATTCCGTACACGAGTGTTTGTCAATGACCGCCAGTATCGTTTAAGCTGTCCTCAGGTATCTTCATCTGATATTATACGTTATATAATAGAAATCCCATAATTCTGGGTTAGAAAAAATGTTGGTTTAAGATTAGAATGGAGAGATAATGAAGATAAGCTCATTAATTAAACTGAAGCCGATGTATTGGAGCATCATCATATTCATCGTTTCGCAGTTATTTACCTTTCTGGTTATTTCTCACGAAAATGTGTTTTTAACAAAAAATAATATCGTAGTTCCCACTCAGCCGACAGGAATAACGGTGTGGCCGGGACCGGTCACCAGCCCTTCGGGAGAAGTAACACAAGTGCCGGCTGTTTCATCTTTAGGTCCAATACTTATTTATTTTTTTGCTGTTGTCGTTGTCTTGGGTATAATTCTTTTTAAAATTCCTATCTCTGCCTTGAAAAAGGTTTTCCAGGCAATTTTCGGTTTTTTGTTTTGCTGGAGCATTTTTGTTTTATCGGTACTCTGGTTACCATGGGAAGCCAGTCTTGCCATTGCTTTAGCCGTTAGCGTATTTTGGTTTTTCAGCCCCAGACTCTGGTTGCATAGCACGGTGATGATATGCGCCATGGTAGCGTTAGGAGAAGTTTTCGGACGTTTTATTTCACCATGGACGGCAATGATCGTGTTGGCAGTCCTGGCGGTATACGATTTCCTGGCAGTGCGCTTCGGATATATGATCTGGATGGCTAAAAAGATGTCCCAATCTACTACACTGCCGGCTTTCATTATTCCGTATAAGTTATCTGAGTGGACTGCCAGCTTGAAAAAATCCGAAGTCGACATTATTAACGAAGAACAACCATCAAAAAAGGAATATTCCATACTTGGTGGCGGCGATATTGGTTTCCCGTTACTGCTGGTTGCATCGGTATATTTTGCATATGGTCTTGGCAGCGCTGCGATTGTGGCTGTGTTTACTCTTTTCGGTCTCATCGGCGCGTACTGGATACAAGCGAAGTTTGTTAAGGGAAAAGCCGTGCCGGCTTTACCCCCTATTGCCGTGATGTCAGTAATCGGGTTGGGTTTAGTCAGCCTTCTACATTAACCATTTACTTTATTTGCCCACTTCTATATTATTGACAGCAAGCGGTCAAGAGTCTTACCATATCTGATATGCTGATACCATATTGATAATTGTTTAAACTCAACAAGAACCAAGAAAATACTATAAACACTCAGAATGGAGGCAAATTTGAAAGACCTGTCCTTCGGGTTGACAATGACCTTTATAGGTATGGGCGTTACACTGCTCACGCTGTGTCTGCTGATCCTGATTATCCTTTTAATGAATAAAATATTCCCTCATAAGAAAAAAGAGGAAAAAAAGGATTAGTTTTGCCGGAATTGGCTTCATCAGGAGTTTATTGAATGGAAATATTTAAGTCAGCTTTATCCGCTCTGACCCAAGGCTTCACCAGCCTGACATGGCAGAGCGCGTTGATGATACTCATCGGTTGTGTTCTACTTTACCTCGCTATCGCTAAAAAAATAGAGCCGATTCTACTTATACCAATCGGTTTTGGCATAATCTTAGGCAATCTGCCATTAGCTGGATTATCCGCCTCCAATGAAGGCGGTATCATCAATATTCTTTATAAATCCGGCATATTGACCGAACTTTTCCCATGCTTGCTATTCGTGGGATTGGGCGCAATGATAGATTTTGAGCCAATGCTCGCCAATCCCGTTGTGCTGATTTTTGGTGCTGCCGGACAATTCGGGATTTTCCTGACACTATTGCTGGCATTAGCTTTAGGGTTTGCGCGGGGACAGGCAGTTTCCATTGCAATTATCGGCGCTTGTGATGGTCCTACCGCAATTTATGTCGCCTCTAAATTCGCCGTTGAGTTATTACCTGCGGTCTCTATCGCCGCTTACTCGTACATGTCGTTGGTACCTATCATCCAGCCTCCAATTATGCGAGCGCTTACTACTAAAAAAGAACGGGCAACATTAATGTCCACCGGTGAGAAAAAAGTATCGAGAACGGTTAAATTGCTTTTTCCGCTTATTGCCGGTATCTTAACCATTCTGATTGCGCCAATGGGTGCTCCTCTGATGGGGATGCTGATGCTGGGTAATTTTATGAGAGAATCGGGTGTAATCAGCAGATTGGTGGATGTTTCACAACACACGCTTACCAATATGGTTACTCTTTTCCTGGGATTGAGCATCGGCGCATCGATGCTGGGAGGGAATTTCCTGAAATGGCAAACCCTTGTCATATTCGCACTGGGACTATTTGCTATTGCTTTGGATACTGTCGCAGGCGTTCTACTTGGTAAGTTAATGCGGGTTATCAGTAAAGGTAAAATCAATCCTCTATTAGGCGCCGCGGGTACATCCGCTTTCCCCATGTCTGCCAGAGTAGTACAAAAAGAAGGGCAAAAAGCCAATCCGCGGAGCTTCCTGTTGTTCCATGCTATCGGTGCTAATACAGGCGGACAGATTGGTTCTGTAATGGCGGCCGCGGTAATGCTGGCAATTATGGCCAGGCTGGCGCACTGATCTTAGCAGCATCTTTTTATTGTCTCTATATTTAGTCTCAACATTCAAATTGAGCTTTACAATCAACCGTGCTCATTATATGATTGGTGTTAAACTAAAAAAAGCTTGGACCAATAATACTGCGAGATAATCTGGTAATTCTTCAATAAAAAAACATGATTAGTACAAAATTAGATAATATTGAACGCGAAAAGAGAAGAGTCGCACTTACCTCCGTGATTGCGGCTATATTTTTAACGGCAATGAAAATTGTCGTTGGGTTATTAACGAATAGCTTGGGTATTCTTGCCGAAGCCTCGCATAGCGGCTTGGATTTAGTTGCCGCCGGTTTAACTTACTTTGCCGTGCGCGCCTCCGGACGTCCTGCCGACCAAGAACATAACTATGGCCACGGCAAGGTAGAGAATTTATCCGCTATGGCTGAGACGTTATTACTGCTTGTAACCTGTGTCTGGATTGTTTACGAAGCCGCAAAACGATTGTTTTTTAAAGAAGTACCGATTGAAGTGCTTTACTGGAGCTTTATCGTGATGGGAGTCTCGATAATAGTCGATTTTTCAAGATCCCGTATATTGATGAAAACAGCTAAAAAAACTGCCAGCCAGGCCCTTGAGGCGGATGCTTTACATTTCTCCACAGATGTCTGGTCGTCAGCGGTGGTCATTCTTGGGTTGATAGGCGTATTGCTGGGACAAAAACTTACTATTCACTCGCCGACATTATCCCATTGGTTATTCCATGCCGATGCTATCGCGGCATTGGGAGTATCTGCCATTGTTGTATATATAACCGTCAATTTAGGGAGACGTACAGTTAGCGCTCTTCTGGATAGCGCTCCGAAAGGAATCGGGACAGACATCGAGCGTGAGGTTAGCAAGCTATCAGGGGTCTCTGCAGTACGGCGTATCCGGACGCGACAAAGCGGCCCGGCTACTTTTGTCGATGTGACGCTGGCCGTGCCACGTACTACCAGTTTTGAAGAAGCTCATGGTGTTGCTACCAGAGCCGAAACGTTAATTCAACAGCTTGTGCCGCGCTCGGATGTAATGGTTCATATCGACCCCATCGTGGACAATGAAAAAAGTCTGGTTGAGAGCGTAAGAAGTGTTGCTGCACGTCATGGCACGAATGTTCACAGTATTCAGGCGCATGATGTCGGCGGGCATACGAGTCTCGATATGCATGCCGAGGTTCCCGATACTTTGACTGTCGCTCAAGCACACGATCGCATTACTGAATTGGAGGACGCTATCAAGACGGAATCCCCTGAATTGGATAGTATTATTATTCACATCGAACCGGTGGGGGATAAAGAAGTCCGCCACACCGCCAGTCCTACAAGTTCAAAGGATGTACAGGATGAAGTCAAAAAGCTATCTATACGATTACCGCGGGTTATCGATTGCCATAATATCAGCATTTTCCATTATGGAAACGAATTATTAGTATCGTTCCATTGCACGCTGGCACCTAATCTGCCTATCAGGGAAGCGCACGAACTGACTATTGAAATGGAAAACATGCTACGGGCACGTTTTTCGCAGGTGAGACGTGTTATTATTCACGTCGAACCACCGGATACAAGCAATACACCACAGGTGACTTAACCGCTGTTCGAGGATAATGTTCCGTTTCAAGAGAATATATCTATGCCGTAGCCGGTTGTAAACCGGCAGGTTTGCCGGCTAGAATTTCCCGCAGATATCTACCTGTAATCGATTCTGGAACTTTCGCAACATCCTCCGGCGTACCGCATGCCACAACATACCCTCCGGCTTCTCCTGCTCCCGGTCCAAGGTCGATGATATAATCGGCATTTTTCATTACATCCGGGTTATGCTCGATAACGAGCACCGTATTACCGGCATCTACGAGACGCTGTAATACTCTGAGTAATGCGGCAACATCAGCAAAGGAGAGTCCGGTTGTCGGTTCGTCCAGAATGTAAAGTGTCTTGCCCGTTGACCGTTTTGCCAGTTCCGTAGCTAGTTTCACTCGCTGCGCTTCACCGCCGGAAAGGGTAGGGGCGGGTTGTCCCAGTCGTATATACCCGAGTCCGACATCCACCAGGGTTTCCAGTTTTCTTTTGATATTGGGGAAATGTTCAAAGAATGACAGGGCTTCTTCCACGGTCATATCCAGGACTTCGGCGATATTTTTGTCTTTAAACCTTATTTCCAGCGCCTCACGGCTGTAGCGTTTCCCTTTGCAAACCTCGCAAGGAACGGTAACGTCAGGCAGGAATTGCATCTCAATCTCTATATAACCCTCGCCACGGCAAGCTTCGCAACGTCCGCCTTTTACATTAAAAGAAAACCGCCCCGGCGCATAGCCTCTTATTCGGGCATCGGGCACAGAGGCGAAGAGTTCACGGATGGGACCGAATGTGCCCGTATAGGTGGCCGGGTTGCTTCGTGGTGTACGTCCGATGGGCGATTGATCGACATCGATGACCTTATCGATATATTCGATGCCAAGAACAGTGTCGCATTCGCCCGCCGAATCTCTGGCGCCATAAAGTGATTGTGCTAATTTTTTATAGAGGATGTCATCGATTAACGTACTTTTACCACTCCCGGATACACCGGAAATGCAGACGAATTTACCAAGTGGAATTTTAACATTGATATCCTTTAAGTTGTTTTGGCGGGCTCTTTTGATAACCAGCGCGGCACCATTACCTTTCCGACGTTTCGATGGCATGGGAATCTGTTTGGCGCCGCTAAGATACTGGCCGGTAATGGAATCATGGCAATTCATAATATCCTGTATTGTACCGGTGACAATCACGTGCCCGCCATGCTCGCCGGCTCCTGGTCCCATGTCTACAATATGGTCGGCAGTGCGCATAACACTTTCATCATGTTCTACAACCAGAATGGTATTACCGATATCCTTCAGCCGTTTCAGCGTCTCAATCAAACGATGGCTATCCGCCAGGTGTAAACCGACGGTCGGCTCATCGCAGATATAAAGGACACCCATTAAACCGCTCCCGATCTGCGTTGCCAGCCTGATGCGTTGTGCTTCTCCGCCGCTGAGCGTAGCTGCCGGACGGTTTAGAGACAGGTAATCAAGGCCGATATCACGCAGAAAGCCGAGGCGTGATTGAATCTCTTTAATGATTTGTCGTGCAATGAGTTGTTCACGTTCGCTGAGAATGGGTTTGCTTCCATTCGCAAGGGCTGTGACCCATGTCAATGTTTGTGATACAGGCATCTCACTGATATCCATAATATTCTTATTGCCGATGGTGACGGCCAGAGCTTCCGGCTTGAGTCGTTTACCCTGGCAATCCAAACAGGGGTTGGAAACCATATAGCGCTCTGTTTCGGCACGTGAGTATTCTGACTCGGTTTCGCGGTAGAGACGCTCCATACGTGGTATGACGCCTTCCCATCCTTCGGTATGTTCACGTACCTGACCGAAACGGGTTCGATACTTGGAACGTTCATAGTTTTCACCGTAAAGCAGCAAATGTAATTGTTCCTTCGTGAGATTTTTAATCGGGGTATTCAAGGAAAAACCACGTTCCCGGGCGATGTCTTCCAGCCGGTAAAAATACCAGTATTGCGTCTGATAAGGTTTGATACCGCCTTGTGCAATGGATAATTCTTTATCGGGCATGATTAAATCGGGGTCGATTTCCAGTTTAAAGCCCAGACCTGTGCAGGCGGGACACGCGCCATGCGGGCTATTAAAACTGAACGTCCGGGGAGCAATTTCGCCGATACTGATTTCACAATGGACGCAGGCGAAGTGCTCCGAAAAAAGCAGTTCTTCTCCGTCAACAATTGAAATCAATGCCACGCCGGAACCAATTTTTAAAGCTGTTTCTACCGAATCCGCAATGCGGCTCTGACTGTCGCTTTCACCGGTAACCAGTCGGTCGACGACCACTTCGATGGTGTGTTTTTTATTTTTATCGAGTTGAATCTGTTCCGAAAGGTCGTGGATTGTTTTATCGACTCGGACACGTACATAACCCTGTTTACGCAGATCATCGAATATCGATTGATATTCTCCTTTTCTATCCCTCACTAGTGGCGCTAAAATCAGGATACGTCTGCTTACGGGTAGTCCTTTAATGGCGTCGACAATCTGTTCGACTGTCTGGCTGGTAATTTCACGGCCGCACTTCGGACAATGAGGGTGTCCCACACGCGCAAATAACAATCTGAGATAATCATAGACCTCGGTAATTGTGCCCATCGTGGAGCGCGGGTTTTTACCGACACCTTTCTGATCAATGGAGATTGCCGGACTGAGCCCTTCAATATAGTCTACATCCGGTTTTTCCATTCTGCCTAAAAATTGGCGCGCGTAGGCGGACAGCGATTCCATATAACGGCGCTGCCCTTCGGCGTAAATAGTATCGAATGCCAGCGAGCTTTTCCCTGAACCGGATACACCGGTAATGACGACCAGTTTGTCGCGTGGTATAGTAACATCGATGTTTTTAAGGTTATGTTCGCGGGCGCCTTTAACAACAATAGAATCCAGAGGCATATTCTTCCTTCTGAATTCATTGTAGCATTTTGGATGATTTTCATTCCAGCGTAAACATTTTCTTTGTTGCTTTTATTTTTGGTATTTAACCTCAGAAAAAACAAAGCAAGGGGCTGGCAAGCCAGCCCCTTGCTTGAATCGACCTCCTGGGGTATTTTAATTTATTTAATATAAATTTGTTACTTGTTCAATCGTGCCCGGCACGGTACGTGTGATAGTCAGTGTAGCGCCGGTCGGCGGGACAACTTGGATATTGAAGGTGTCATAGGGCACTACATCGGCTGTACTTGGTAGCGTTACAACGATGGTAAACTGTTCATCGCCTTCCAACATATTGGGGGTACCACGCTCGGTGCTTCCTGCGGATAGACCCATTTTAACGGTAAGACCTTCGGCATGTATTTGGCTATCCCAATAGTTGACGACTAAGGCATTCGTATCGATTGTTGAGGTGGGAATAGTCAATGCTACGTTGAATACAACCTGTTCAATCTTTGATCCGTTGGAGCTAAGGCCCAAAACATTTCCCTTGATAATCATGTTACCTTGGACTTGTTCCAAACCTTTGTAGACGGTTTCCTTGCCCTTTTCCGCGGAGAAAATACCGGCGGATAAAACGGCATAAGCTAACACTGACGCTACCGTTACGAAAGCAATCAGGATGATCGCCGTTTCAAGTCCGGTCATACCTTTCTGACCGCGATTTAGATTTTTTAGAGCTTTGCTGATTTTGTTTAACATTCTGTTTCCTCCTTGATGAATGACTAAATACAGAATAAAGCTCATTATAGTAATTAGTCATAAACACAGGGCCATAAATATAAACATTTTGTAAACAAAATTGATTAGGTTGAGTTAGTTTTAGCTGTAGATGGCTGTAAAAGAAAACAAAGTTGCTATGTTTTCAGACACAAGATTAACGTGACACTCGAAAGTTGAAAACGCTGAAATTAATATCAACTGATGGTTTTTAATATTTTCGTACGGTCAGGACCGGTATCGACGAGTGATGCACCACATAGTCGGCGGTGCTACCAAGCGCCAAACGTCTGAAACCGCTATGTCCGTGGGACGCTATTGCAATCAGTGTGCAATTATTTTCCTGAGCGTATTTAACAATGGTTTGACCGGCTGAACCGGACTGGATGATGCAATCTACATCCAATCCCTTGGCTTTTAGAGACCGCGCTTTTCGTTTCAGATAATCGTTTGCTTCTTTTTCTGCTGTAATAGTATGCTTTACTGCTGCCGGTGTGCTTACCGGAACTGCCGGGGAACCAGGAATATTGAGGGAAATAATACCTTCCGGCATATCGATGACGCGCAATAAAATAACCTTGCTGTGCATGGCTAATGCTTCTTTTGTTACATATGGTAAAATTTGTTCCGCAGGGTCGGAACCATCAAGACACACCAGAAATTTTTCCAGCATTTTTATCTTCCTCCATGCAGCTTTCACGGATTTCGCTTTCGACAATTCTAATGATTTATTATAACACTTATATTTCTCATCAATTTGATATGTTAAAAACGCAGAAATAATTACTTGAAAAGAAATCAAGATGGGAATAAGATGAAATATCAAGGAGGTAAAAGATGACTAATTGTCCTGTATGTAATGTTCAGGTAACTGAAAAAGCAAAATTCTGCTCCGAGTGTGGCATCCAGCTTACCGAAGCTGCTTCCGAGCGGGCGTGGATTGTTGCCATGCAAGAAAGAATCAAATCGGCTAGACATAACGATGGGCTATATAATGTTGTAGCGATAGTAGGGATATTATTAGCGGTGGCAATTCCATTCATCATGCGATTTATTTTACACTACAATATGGACACAACGAGTTGGGCGCTGACCGGAGTTGGTATTTTAATTCTTGTTGGTAGTGTTATCGGAATTTGGCTTGATAATCACAAAGTCCAGCAATTAATCGCACAATTGGAAGCTGGTCCGCAGGAAGAGGAAGAGGCTGAAGAGGGGAAGGAGGAGCCGGAAGTGGAGAAGAAAGAGGAATAGCCTGTTAACAAGCAATGCGGAATCCGATAAACATCCCTAAAAAGGAATACGTTGTCATTGCGAGTTCAGTGAAGCAATCCCGGAGAAGAGGAAATGGCTACACCCGACCCGGAGATTGCTTCGTCGGTTTTCAGCCGAAGGATTCCTCATAATGGCAACTGTTTGATGAATTACGTTTTACTGTACTTTAAACGTAGTTCCACAATAATTGAATATTTATATTACTCGCTTGATTCGTTTGTAAGGTTGGCATATACTAATTAAACAAAACGAAGGAGGCGCAGAAATGTCAGAAATGGTTATTGGCATTGTTAGTGATTTCTTTGCCCGACCTTTAGTAGCTGGAGTTGAGCTGTCAGCCCCTTTAAAAGTGGGCGATATGATTCATGTCAAGGGACACACCACCGATATCACAATGACTGTTGAATCGATGCAAATTGATAATGTAAGCGTCACTGAAGCGAAAGCCGGCGATGCCGTCGGCATTAAATTAAACGACCGCGCCAGAAAAGGCGACACTATTTATAAAATCACTGCTTAGCCGTTATTTAATACCCTTGAGCAGGTTAGCCATTTCAATGGCATTTACAGTGGCATCAAAACCACGGTTACCTGCTTTGGTACCGGCGCGTTCGATAGCCTGTTCCAGATTATCCGCCGTGACGATACCATAAGCTATGGGTGTTCCACTATCCAATCCAACCTTCGCGATACCCTTAGCAACTTCATTAGCAACATATTCAAAATGGGGTGTTGCGCCTCGGATGACTGCCCCAAGACAAATAATCGCATCGTATTTTTTAGTATCCGCCAGCTTTTTCGCGACCAGTGGAATCTCGAATGAGCCGGGTGTCCAGGCGACGTCTACGTCGACATCATTCACCCCATGACGCTTCAGGGCATCCTGTGCGCCCTCAAGTAGTTTGCCGGTGATGAACTCATTAAACCGTGAGACAATCAACACAAATTTGAGTCCTTTTCCCTGTAACATACCTTCAAAAGTTTTGCTCATTGTTCCCTCCTATATAAATATAAGTATCAATCATCGTAAATTAAATATCAAATATTTTGTACTATTTCTTATTTTTAGCTATGGTGTCATTTTTTGTGATACCAAGGATATGCCCCATCTTCTTCTCTTTGGTCTCCAGATAATGAATGTTATAAGGGTTCGGCGTGCAAATAATCGGCAGTGTTTCGGTCACTTTCAAACCGTAGCCCTCGAGTCCGATTACCTTTTTGGGATTATTCGTCAGCAAACGTATGGTATGCAAACCAAGATCAGCCAGAATTTGTGCTCCGATACCATAATCGCGGAGGTCAGGTGCAAAACCGAGTTTTACGTTAGCCTCGACAGTATCCAATCCTTTGTCCTGTAACTCATAGGCGCGAATTTTGTTGTGCAAGCCGATGCCACGCCCCTCTTGTCGCATATAGAGGATTACTCCCCTGCCTTCCTTGGAAATTTCCTTCATCGCCATATCCAATTGCTCGCCGCAATCACATCGTAAACTACCGAAAACATCACCGGTGAGACACTCGCTATGTACGCGTACCAGCACCGGCTTTTTACCGGAAATGTCGCCCATTACCAGGGCGACATGTTCATCGGTGTCGATATCGCTCTTATAGACAATAACTTTGAATTCACCGAATTTAGTGGGAAGAACAGCCTCGGCTACTTTACGCACCATGTTATCATGATGTCGTCGATACTCGATAAGGTCGGCAATGCTGGCAATATGTAAGTTAAATTTTCGCGCCAGGATCTCCAATTGTGGCAGACGTGCCATTGTGCCATCTTCATTCATGATTTCACAAAGAACGCCGGCAGGGTATAATCCTGCAATACGAACTAGGTCGACAGTGGCCTCGGTATGTCCGGCTCTGACTAACACTCCGCCTTCGCGGGCCTGTATCGGAAAGATATGTCCGGGTCTACCCAAGTCTTGAGGCTTGGCTGCCGGATCGATGATCGCTTTTATAGTTTCAGCCCGGTCGTACGCTGAGATACCGGTAGTGACCCCGCGAATCTTGGCATCCACCGAAACACTGAAAGCGGTGCCGAGTCGGGCAGTGTTTTCTTCGACCATCATCGGGATGTTTAACTCACGGAGGCGTTTTTCTGTAATCGGCACACAAATCAAACCACGGGCATTTTTCGCCATGAAGTTGATCGCTTCAGGCGTAATTTTCTCGGCCGCCATTATCAGGTCGCCCTCATTCTCGCGGTCTTCATCGTCTACCAGAATGATAAATTTACCGGCTTGTACATCCTTAATAATTTCAGAAATATTTACTAATGCCATTTATTACTCCAAATTTAAAAACAGAGCAGCGCATTAATTGTGAATAAAACCGTGCTCTTTCAAAAAATCGAATGTGACCCCGTCGGAAGGTGGCTTGGATAGCGATTCAACGTATTTAGCGATGATATCAACCTCAAGATTAACGATATCGCCGACTTTTTTCCGGCCTATGGTTGTCTGGCTTTGCGTGAAATCAACTAGAGACACGGTGAAAGAATCTGCCCCGAGGTCGGCGATTGTCAGACTGAGACCGTCCACCGCGACAAAACCCTTGGCGGCCATATAGCGCATTAAGGGATGAGGCGCGGCAAACGTCATTAATTTTGATTTTTGTTCTTGCCGGATTGAAGTAATTTTGCCGGTATCATCAATGTGCCCCTGTACTAGGTGCCCGCCCATTCTGCCTCCCAGCGCCACGGCGCGTTCCAGATTTACATCGTCGCCGGCTTTTAGATGTCCGATACTGGTGCGTCTCAAGGTTTCCGGTTGGATACCGAATGAGAATGAGTTTGACGTAATCTCAGTTACGGTCAGACAAATACCGTTGACGGCAATACTACTACCGGCCTTGGTGCTTTCCAGTACTTTAGTTGCTTTTATCGTCAATGTATTTGGCGTTATAAGGCTTACCTTGCCTATTTCCTCGACAATACCGGTAAACAATTATTTTCTCCCGATATACCCCGTAATCATCAGGTCGTTATCAAATTGATTTGTTTTAATACGTTCCAGTTTTAATGAGTTTACTACTTTGTCGATTCCTTTGCCACCTATCGCGGTTCTCGCTTTCTCTCCGCCGATGATAATCGGTGCGATAAAGACTGTCATTTTATCGACAAGATTCTGGTCGCAGAGAGAACCCAGTAAAGTGGACCCTCCCTCAATCAGCACACTCGTAATCTGTCTTTTACCAAGAGACTGCAACAACTCTTCAAGGTCAATCAATCCTCTTTTAGAAGATAATACCAATACCTCAGCGCCGGCTTTGGTGTAAGTTCTTTTCTGAGTCGGGCTAACTTTTTCGCTAACTGCTAATAACACGGTACCCGGTTCACTAAAGACTCTGGCTGTCAGAGGTGTTTTTCCTTCGGCGTCAACGATTACTCTTAACGGTTGTTTTTTAGTCATGCCTCCCCGGTAACCACAGCGGGCAGTAAGTTGCGGGTCGTCTATAAGAATAGTATTCACTCCCACCATGATGGCGTCTGAAATGTAGCGCAGGAAATGAACATATCTGTGTGATTCATCCCCGCTAATCCACTTGGAATCGCCGCTTTTAGTTGCGATCTTACCGTCCAGGCTCATTGCATATTTGGCCGTGACGAAAGGGGTACCGCAGGTGATAAACTTGACATAAGATTCGACAACCTCCATTGCATCAGCCGCGTGCTCACCTTGAAATACTCTAATACCTGCCTTTTCAAGTTCTCTCGATCCTTTTCCGGAGACTTTAGGGTTTGGGTCTAACATTGCCATGTGTACTTCTTTTATATCTGCAGCGATGATAGCCTGTGTGCAGGGAGGGGTTCGTCCGTAATGACAGCAAGGCTCCAGGGTAACGTACATTGTTGCGCCGTTTGTCTGCTCGCCGGCCTCTTTTAGTGCCATGATTTCGGCATGAGAAGAGCCGGGTGGCTGAGTGTACCCTTGCCCTATTATCTTGTTGTCTTTAACGATGACGGAACCCACTGCCGGATTGGGGCTGACCTGGCCTAACGCCAGCTTCGCCAGTGAGATTGCGCGTTCCATATAGTCCATATTGACTGCATTCTAGCATCTCATCTTAAAACGTGCAAATTTTGCCTGGAACATCCTAATCTCTAATATCTAAACATTAACCAAACACAAATATCAAAATTAGGAATTGGTATTTTGGCATTATTTAGAGTTTAACGTTTCTAGGTATCCGCTGTTTTCTGGTATACCTGTCAATCCAGCTCACGGCAAATAATAAGACCACGCTAATCCCAAGTGCGCCTAGATCAAGGTATTTGATATTATTTATCTTACTGATAAGCCCGGTTGCGCCGCCGCCAATGATTGCGGCCAGTGCACCAGTTGCAGTAACTTTGAGTTTGTCTTTATAAAAGCCGGCGATCACGACAGGAGCCAGACCTGCGGTAAAGATTGTGTAAGCAAACATCATAGAGTTGATTATCCCTTTTAGTAATAATGCTACTGCTAGTGCAATTAACCCTAAAACAATAATGCCCCATTTTGATATGATAAGCAGTTTGTCTTCGGTAATCGAAGGCTTAATTTTGTGAATGACGTCTACGGTCAATATTGTACTAGTACTGAGTAAACAGGTCACTGCCGATGACATTACGGCGCTAAGTAAAGCTGCCAGAACGATACCTACCAGAATGGGAGGCATAACTCCTTTGATGACGGTGGGGAAGGCTTGCTCTGCTGAAATTTTAGGGTAAAGCACTGCAGCTGCCATTCCGATTAGGGTAATCCCCAAAGCCAGCGGTACTAATAGTCCGGCAGTCCAGAAAGCAGATTTTCTTGCTACCTGTCTGTCTTTAGCGGAGAACATCCTGGAATACATATCCGGGCCAACTACATATGTTAATCCCACTAGAAAAAGGGAATCCACTAATTGATATGTATTAAATTTATCACTGGTAGGAAAGGAAAAATATCCGGCAGGCAGGCCGGCCTTTAATCCGGTGAATCCACCAACTTTCCAGAGCACAAAACCTAATCCGCTGAATATTCCCAGAAAGATGATAATCGTTTGCCAGAGGTCGGTTTTCAGGACTGCCCGCTGACCGCCCAGTACGGTATAGAAAACAAAAACACCGGTGGAAATGAATATCCATAGAGTGGGACTGCCGATTCCCAGCACCCCCATGATTTTACCGGCTGCAATTATCTGTGTAGCAATAATACCCATCCAGGCAACTACGATCAGGATCGAGCTGGCCATTGCGGGCACACGACCGTATTGTCTTTCTACCAGACCAGGCAGGGTATACGAACTATAGTTTCTAACCTTACGGGCGAAAAAGAAACCCAGAATCACAAGGCCGACACTGCCGACCAGTATCCACCACGCACCCGTTAACCCGCGACTAAAACCCAAGCCTGCCATCCCTGTAGTTGCTGAAGCGCCGATGATGGTGGCGAGCAGTGAACCGGTAATAAATAAAGTAGTACCGCTTCGGCCGGCTACAAAATAACTGCCTGTGTTTTTTGCCTGTTTACGCGTCGATATCCCTAAAGCCATCATTGCTACGAAATAAACGATAATAATTATCAGTGGCAGCAATTGAATCTCCTTTACATAAAGTAAACCTGAAAACTAAGCGAAAAATATGCACAAAAAATACTAATAGTTATACCTAATTACATTACTAAAATCGGGGTTAATAATCCAAACTTAGATACAAATGATTACAGGATGGTGAAAAAGAAATAATAATTGCGGCTGTCTGTCTACAGGAGGAGATAAATAGCGCAAATCGGGTTACCGGCTTGGTTTTTGCGTGCCGATGAGAGCAATCTCCATGTTTTTACCGCAATGAGGGCAGGTGGCGGTGATCACCATCGGACGACTCATTACACGCTCGGCGACCGCTGTGACCATTGAATCAATATTATCCAGTCGCTGGTCTAGTGCATCCAAACGCGCTTCAAGTTGTAAAACATTCGGCTCGCCACCGGTGTTTTTTTCGTCATCCCCAGGCTTGTCCGGTCTTCTTCTCAAGAGCTACTCTCCCTCAAAATATTGTTGCACCAATTATAATAGAGCGGAACGGGTCTGTCAAAAAACAAACCCATTCCGCATGATGTCTACTTTTTTACGGTAATAAGAGCTTCTTTAATCTCTAAGTTTATACCGCTGGATTTTACCGGTCGCTGTTTTCGGCAGATCTTTCATAAATTCAATCCAGCGCGGATATTTATAAGAAGCGATGCTTTTTTTAACGTAAGCCTGGATTTCCTTTCCTAATTCTTCCGAAGGTTCGTAGCCGCTCTTGAGGACAACGTAGGCTTTTGGTTTAGTCAAACCATGCTCGTCTTCTTTGGCAACTACGGCGGTTTCAAGCACAGCCGGATGTGACATCAATGTATCTTCGATTTCGATGGGAGAAACCCAGATGCCGCCTACCTTCAACATGTCGTCGCCTCTGCCGCAATAGTAGTAATAACCTTCGGCATCGCGGTAATATTTGTCCCCGGTGTTAAACCATTCGCCCAGCATGGAAGCCTTAGATTTATCGTGCTGTCGATAATAAAAGGCAGCCATTGATTCACCTTTAACCTGCAGGTTACCGACCTCGCCTTCCGGTACTTCATTACCATTCTCGTCGACAATTTTTGCAGTGTAACCCGGCACAATTTTACCCGAGCTTCCTGGCTTTACATCTCCGGGGCGGTTGGAAATGAAAATGTGCATGAGTTCGGTCGACCCGATACCGTCCAATATCTCCTGACCGAATCTCCTTTTCCATTCGAAGAAAATATTCTTGGGTAATGCCTCACCTGCAGATGCGCAAATCCGTAAAGAGGAAAGGTCATACTTTTTCTCAGCATCCTTTGTTTGCAGCATATTGGCATATAGGGTCGGCACCCCGAAAAATACGGTGGGTTTATACTTGGTAATCGTATCGAATATTGTATCCGGTAAAGGTCTGTCCGGAAGTAACACTACTGATCCGCCGACTCCCGGAGGATAGATGAAACTGTTACCCAGGCCATAAGCGAAGAAGAATTTAGACGCCGACAGCAGAATGTCATTCTGGTCGAGCTTCAAGAGACCCTTGGCATAACTCTCCAGACACGTAAAGACATCATGCTGAAGATGGACGGCTGCCTTCGGGACGCCGGTACTGCCGGATGTATAATTCCATATTGCCGCATCATCGTAAGTTGTAAAAGCTACTTGCAGCTGGTCCGAACAGCGGTCGACAATATCGTGAAAACCGATTTGATATGATTTTGTTTTGTTTCCCAGGATAATAGTATTCTCCAGGTAACGCATCTTCTCACGCCAGCCGTCTATCTCTTCAACGAAATCTTCGTGTGCAATGAGAGTACGCGCCCGGCTGTTATTCAGGAGAAAACGGAAATCATCTTTAGTATACATATAGTTAACCGGGATCGGAATCGCACCTATTTTAATGGCAGCATAGAAGCTGGCCATCGCTTCCGGTGAGTCGTACATTACCAGCATCACTCTTTCTTCCAGGTGTACGCCTAAAAGATGGAGCGCATTCCCCACACGGTTGATCATGCTCTGCATTTCCCGGTATGTATAGGTTTTGTCTTTGTAGTAGACCGCTATTTTGTCGCCAAAACCTTTTTCGACCGTTGCATCAATTAGTTTTGAGGTAATGTTGTAATACTCTGGTGTAAATTTCTCATATTTGTACTGTTTTTCCATCTGTTCTCCTGCCTACTTCCTGTTTTTAAATTCAAGACAAGCTGGCGGAATTTCGTTACTATGTTGTGTGAGTGTTATTACTCATCATTAATGAAGGCTCGTTCATTACGCGCAAACCAGCATCCCAATTCAAGTTTAGGAAGTGATGTTATGAAGTATTACTTTACCAATTAAATGATGATATTAAACGAAGTATGTTAAGTAACGGCTTTTCTATGCCAATTTATCTCTCTTTATACTTTCATCTTAGCATTAGCATCAAGCCGTTTTCAATTATGGGCGAAAATAGACAATTGAAGGCAAATAGCAGTGATATTCGATTACGAAAACCGGAGTGAATATCCGTAGAATTATTTTCCGGATGTTTTAAGCCTTTCCTCGAGTTCCTTTTGTCTGATGGTTAATGTAAGGTCGCTACGGGTTTTTTCCAACACCCCGCGCATATTATCGGTGGTGCGGCGTAAACCGTGGGTGAGTGCATCCGGAAAATCCATCGTTACCAGCACGTTATATATGTCATCCATATCCGAGAGGAATTCTTCACCGCGGGAAAGATCACCCTTTCTCATACTGTCTAAGAGGTATCGTCTGACTTCGCCTACGGCCTCGGCCAGGCCATGTAAAAATGCAACCGGGTCGACTCTCAGCTCCTCAGGGGTTGGCAGGTGTTTCCCGATTACCACAGCCAGCGTAATGCTGCCTTCGGCGTATTCTTTTTGTGCATCGATGAGAAACCCCGTTCGGATTTCAATGCCATCTGTCAGAGCCTGCTCGGCTTCGTCAAGGAGTTTTCTAGCCGATTGCAGCATTTCCCCCGCTTTCTCCAGTTCCTGGCGATGCAAAGCACGAATGGATAGACTACTGTAACGAATCACTTCGCGGCAAATTGGCAGCACTTTTTCTCGAGCGGCATCCTTAGCCACGAAGCTTTCTCTAATACGGTCGGCAATCACATCTAAATTTTCGGTCAATCTCCCCATCTTTAAACCTCAAACATTTTTATAATTTCACGAGTACTTTTTTCCGGTGAATCTGTGTTTAAAATAGCGCTGATGACGGCAATGGAGTCTGCTCTGGCTTTTTTAACTTCAACCAGGTTATTTTCCGTAATCCCTCCGATGGCTACCAGCGGCGCTGATGTCGACTGTCTAACCTGCTGTAAAACATCCGGTCCAACTACAGTGGTATCCTTAGTGGGAGTGGGGAATATCGCCCCGACAGCCACATAATCAGCGCCGTCAGCGATTGCTTTCTGTGCTTGCGCGGCATTGTCAACCGAACAACCGATGAGCATATCTATCGGCGTTAATTTGCGGGCGATATTCACCGGCAGGTCTTCCTGCCCGATGTGTAAGCCATCTGCCCCGACAGCCAGCGCGATATCCAACGCGTCATTCATAATAAAAAGCACGTTATTTTCAGCGCAAATATTTTTCAATTCCTGAGCGATAGGTAGCAAGTTCTTCTTGATAGTCGTTTTATCCCTTAATTGGATAATTCGAGCGCCGCCGCGAATTATCTGGTGTGCCATTTCCAGATGATTCCGCCCTTTTAGAGCTCGTGTATCGATGATAGCGTATAAGCCGGTAATACGCCTTGCTTTATCCTGCCGTAAGAGTCGGGCGACCAGTTCCTTTTCGATGGCGTAAATATCGAAGCGGGCTTGCTGGTATTTCTCGGCGCTTCCCGTTAACTTTCCGCCCTCTATTTTTGCCATTTCTTCCAGAGTGCGTAAAGCTTCTTGAACACGACGTGAATTAGCTACGATAGCTGAGGGTATGTCTTTCTTGTTTTTCCCACCGTCTACATCGAGATTTGCGCCGACATCTCCCTGGGAGTTTCTGGATTGAATCATGGACTTTTGGAAGTTCCATTCGCCAATGACAAGGGTATGACGCAATTTCTTTAATTTTTCAGTAAGCGCGGTATCATTTAAAAGAAAACGTGATGCATCTTCCAGAAAACGGAGACCTTCACTGGCTCTGTTCAGGCTGGCATCGATAACGCGAAACATTTGACTTGAGTTTGATTCTATTGAAGACATACTGTTTACTTGTGGACATTCTAACACGATGACATACTGAAGACAAGCCGAATTAATCTTCTGCCGTGCTTACATTGACAAAATTGCAGTGCTATAATGTTGTTAGAAATAAGGACAGGAGGTTGGTGGTATGCATCCGGCATTACTTTCTGAAAAACTTCCAAACTCTACCATCCGCTGTCATATTTGCCAATGGCAATGTACTATTCATCCCGACAAAACCGGTGTGTGCCGGATGTACAAAAATGTAGATGGGGCTCTCTACAACCTGAATTATGCCTTGGTGTCTTCGGTTGCTGTCGACCCGATTGAGAAAAAACCGCTGTTCCATTTTTATCCGGGAACACAGGTATTCTCTCTCGGCGGTTGGGGATGCAATTTCCATTGCCAGGACTGCCAGAATTGGGAAATTTCGATGGTGGAGGATGTAATGGCTGGTTCACAGGAAATATTGCCCCAAAAAGCCATCGAAACGGCGAAAAAATATAAATGCGCTGGTATCGCCTGGACTTATAATGAGCCTTCGATGTGGTTTGAATATACGCTCGACTGTGCCAAGCTGGCAAAGCAGAATAATCTCTATACAGTTTATGTTACCAATGGATATCTCACTCCTGAATCATTGGACACTATCGGCCCATATCTGGATGCGTGGCGGGTGGATATTAAAGGTTTTTCCGATACTCTTTATCGCAATCTGGCAAAGATACCCAACTGGCGCGGTATTCTTGATGTAGCGCAACGGGCGAAAAAAAAGTGGAATATGCATTTAGAAGTAGTGACTAATGTCATCCCCACGATGAATGATGATGACCAACAACTTAGTGATATTGCCCGATGGATTAATAACGAACTTGGTTCTGAGACTCCGTGGCATGTCACCCGATTTCATCCTAATTATCAGATTTCAGACCTGCCGCCAACACCTTTGGCTATGCTGGAACACGCTTACGCACTGGGACGTCAGGCGGGGTTGAAGTTTGTCTATCTTGGTAATGTGCCCGGACATTTTAGTGAGACGACAGTATGCAATAGTTGCGGTCAACCTGTCGTGGAACGTACCGGTTATCAAACCAGAGTCTGCGGGTTAAGTGATTCGTGTTGCCGATTCTGTGGTACCGACCTGAATTTCAGAGTGGATAGAGGAGGTAAATAATATGATCAGGGAACCGGCGGTTGCCGGCCAATTCTACCCTTCTTCTCGTGAAGAACTAAAGTCGATGATCCGGGGAATGATTGATGAAAAAGCCGTCAAAGAAGATGTCATAGGATATTACGCTCCCCATGCCGGATACATCTATTCAGGACCCGTGGTTGGGGCAACTATCTCCCGCATCAATATTAAGGACACGTTTGTGATTATGGGACCCAGTCATACCGGTATGGGTGCACCCTTTAGTATTATGACCGAAGGTAAATGGCGGACACCTCTGGGAGACGTGGAGATTGACACGGAATTAGCAAAAGTCATTCTAACCAATTCAAGTTACCTCAAGGAAGACCAGCTGGCGCATTCTCAGGAGCATTCCGTTGAGGTGCAGTTACCCTTCATTCAATACCTTCGGCCGGATATAAAATTCGTCCCGATTACGATTTCACACGCAAGTGCCGTCACGTACCGGAACATCGGAAGTGCGATTGCCAAAGCCATCAAGGATTCCGGTAAAGAGGTAGTGATTGTGGCTTCCGGCGATATGAATCATTACGAATCGCAGAAAGTTACACAAACAAAAGACAGGCAGGCAATTGAGTCTATTCTGAAATTGGAAGCTGGAGAACTTTTAGAGCGTGTCCGCGATTTCAAGATATCGATGTGTGGCTATGGCACCGCGGCCTGTCTGATTTATGCTGCCAAAGAATTTGGAAATGCCAGAGCGGAACTGGTTAAATACCAGACCAGCGGCGATACCACCGGTGATTATTCGGCAGTGGTGGGTTATGCCGGTATTTTGATAAAAGTAGTAAAAGAATCCCCTCAGGTAAAATTGGCGCGGGAAACAATCGAGAGTTATGTATCGCGCGGCGAGATTCCTCAACCGAAGCACATTCCGCCGGAAATGCAAGGTAAAGCCGGAGTTTTTGTTTCTATCCATAAAGATGGTGAATTACGCGGGTGTATTGGCACGATTGGGCCAAGTGAAGAGAATATCGCGGAGGAAATCGTCAGGAACGCTATTAGTGCCTCCACTAGCGACCCGCGCTTTAACCCGGTTACTCCCGATGAACTAGCTCAACTTGATATTAATGTCGATGTGCTGACTGAGCCGGAACTGATAAGCAGCGAAAAAGATTTAGACCCTAAAAAATTTGGCGCTATTGTAGAGTCCGGTTGGAAGCGGGGATTGCTGTTGCCTGATTTGGAAGGTGTGGATACGGTCAAAAAACAACTTGAAATCTGCCGTATGAAAGCCGGCATCGACCTGGATGAACCGGTCAAACTTTATCGTTTCGAAGTGAAAAGATATAAGTAATATGAACCCATTAAATCAAGAAATAAAAAAGCATCTACTGCATCAAGGTGCCACTATCGTTGGTTTTGCAGATTTATCTGATTTACCCGTGGATGTTCGAGATGGTTACAGGTACGGAATCAGTATTGCGGTTGCGTTAAATCCTGAGAAGGTCATAAAAATATATCCTGGTCCCAATATTGAATATTACAACGAATATAAAAGTGTCAATAGGTTATTAGATAAAATAGCCGAAAGCGGCGCTGATTTTTTAAAAACTAAGGGCTTTGATGCATTTGCTAAAACAACGAGCGTCGTTGTCCAGGAACAAAGCACAAAACGAACTAAATTACCTCATAAAACTATAGCTACAAAAGCAGGTATTGGTTGGATTGGTAAGTGCGCGTTATTAGTGACGGAAGAATACGGCCCGGCTATCAGGTTTACTGCGGTATTGACCAACGCGGATTTAGATGTTGGCGTTCCAATTACTAAATCAAGGTGCGGGCAATGTGAAGAATGTAAAAAGATTTGCCCCGCGGGAGCTGTTTCCGGTAAGCCATGGTACCCTGGCTTGAATCGGGATGACTTTTTCCGGGCTTTGGATTGTCGGGATAAAATTTCAGAGAGAGGTAAAGGGTTAGGTCTTACCGAAGGGATGTGTGGTTTATGTATCTATATATGTCCCTGGACGCAGAAATATCTAAAGAAAAGCGGAATAATCCCATCCATAGCGAGGAATCCTTTAATTGAAGGATGACGGGGCAATCTCCGGGTGACAACGGACTTTCTCACTTGCAAATTTGCTTCGGGTAAGTACTTTACAACCTCGCATCTATTCGGACAATAGTGTAAAATGGGATTCTGCTCAAATCACCGGATTTAGGATAAACTGATACCATGGACATGTTTGAAAAGCAGTTTGATGAATTGAAGAAGAAGGAAGCGCCTCTGGCAGCCAGAATGCGTCCTTCAACATTGAAGGAATTTGTCGGACAGGAGCATATCGTCGGCGAAGGGCGTGTCCTTAGAAAGGCCATCGAATCGGGGCAGCTACCTTCGATGATTCTCTGGGGGCCGCCGGGTAGTGGTAAAACGACATTGGCCACAATTATCGCTAATACTACCGCTTCTCATTTCAGTTCCGTTAGCGCTGTTACAGCCGGTGTGGCCGACTTGCGTCGCCTTATTGATGAAGCTAAAGAAAGACGGAAGCTTTATCAGCAGAAAACTATCCTCTTTATTGATGAAATTCACCGCTTCAACAAGTCACAGCAAGACGCCGTATTGCCTTTTGTGGAAGACGGTACGATCACACTGATTGGCGCTACTACTGAAAATCCGTCTTTTGAGGTGATCTCGCCGCTTTTATCGCGCGCTCGTGTTTTCACTCTTAATCCCTTGACCGAAAACGAAATAAAAACAATTATCCAGCGGGCTTTGCAGGATAAAGAAAAAGGCCTCGGTAATATTAAGGTAGAAATCGTGGAAGACGCTCTCAAACAATTAATCACCGTCTCGAATAGCGATGCCCGTATCGCTCTCAATGCCTTGGAATTGGCCGCAATGACGACGCTTCCCGATACGGAAGGATTACGGCATATCACACTGCCGGTGATCGAGGATGCATTGCAACATCGGGCTTTGATGTACGATAAAGCAGGAGAACAACATTATGATTTGATTTCGGCTTTACATAAGTCTTTACGTGATTCTGATCCCGACGCCTCTCTTTATTGGCTGGCGAGAATGCTGGAGGCTGGAGAAGACCCGTTGTATATCGCTCGCCGACTTGTTCGGGCTGCTTCGGAAGACATCGGGATGGCCGATCCGCAGGCACTAGTGGTGGCTATGGCAGCTCAGCAGGCGGTTCATTTCATCGGCGTGCCGGAAGGTAATCTGGCTCTGGCCGAAGCGGCCGTTTATCTGGCGACTGCACCGAAGAGCAATTCTTTATATACCGCTTATTCCAGTATTCAGGGTGAAGTAAAACACGGTAAAAATGAACCGGTGCCGCTTCATTTGCGTAATGCCGTCACAAAATTGATGAAAGACGTTGGTTATGGCAAGGGCTATAAATACGCCCATAATTTTCCGGACCACGTCGTGGAACAACAACATTTGCCTGATTCTTTAAAGGATAAGAAATTTTATTTTCCCGGCGAATTAGGTTATGAAAAACAGGTAACCGACCGATTGAAAACCTGGCGTGCCATTAAGAAAACGAACACGGGCAATAAAGAGAGATAAAATTGACTTCCAGACACACCTTCTTTCCCTGTGGTGACCTTCGGCTTGATGGTGAATTATCTTTACCTGAAGGTAAGATACCATTTCCGATAGTTGTTATCTGTCATCCGCATCCTCTCTACGGCGGTAATATGGATAATAACGTGGTGACGGCAATATGTTCAGCTCTCACTAAAGACTCGATTGCCGCGTTGCGATTCAATTTTCGGGGTATGGGTAACAGCGGCGGTAAATATAATGAAGGTATCGGCGAACAGGAAGATGTCAGAGCGGCGCTCGATTTTATCTCGCAATTACCGGAGATTGATAATAAAAGAATCGGGTTAGCGGGTTATTCTTTCGGTGGCTTGATGGCTTTATCCGTTGCGATAAGGGACAGTCGCGTAAAACAGCTGGCATTAATTTCCCCGGCACTCAAGGAAAAGGGCTGGAATCAGTTTAAAGAATATAACAAACCTAAACTTGTAATCGTGGGGGATGCTGACGATATGGTCTCGTTCCGTCCTTTCCAGCACCTGTTTGGAGGCGACAAACAGTATCAGATTATTGCCGGCGCCGACCATTTCTGGATAGGCAATGAATCAGAAATAAGTAAAAAAATACCCCGTTTCTTCACCGACGGTTTTCTGAAAAAGTAAAATCATTCGGGGAATCATTTACCGCCGTTGTCATTCTCGCGAAGGCGGGCATCAATACACTTATACTCCATTCTGGCGTAAGCCAGAATCCATAATAAATCCTCTTGTATTTCTCTTTTACGCAGGGAAGTGATATCGTTTCGCATTTTTATCATTCCTGACCTGATCAGGGAATTCATGATATCGCAGTGTTGCTTGATTTTTAGTTATTGCAACTTTTCAATATACCAAGGCTTGAAATGTTAGTAATGAAGAGTTAATATGTACGTGGAGTAAAAATTCTTAATAGGAAATAAATAGGATAACTGTGAAGGATTGAGAGAGTCTGAAAATTGTCTCATTTGACCGATAGGCTTCTCGCAATCCTTTATTTGTATAATCCTGGTGTTAAGTGTATAACAGCTAATCCTTTTTAATACTTTTCTGATAGAGTAAATAAGTAGAGTTATTAATAGATATTTATAAAACGGTGAAATCACGGTTTTATTGTGGTGATGACAAGTCTGGCCGGAAGATATTGTCCGCAGACTTGCCTGATAAATAAAAACCGGTTTCTGCCTGAAGCTGGAGGCTTGAAAATGCCGGGTGACGCGGAAGTAAAGAGCAGAATCGATAGAAATATCGTTTATAAAATGCGACGTTCTGGTTCATCGATGAGGGAAATTGCAGAAAAAATAGGCAGAAGTAAAGAAAGAGTCAGACAGATTCTATGTAAAGGTCTCGGTACAACTGATCATGATTTATTATCTACCTTGCAACTATGTAACCAGTCCGGATTACCGAGAAACCGGATAATAGAGATGTATCGGGATGGAGTAATCTCCCCGGTTAATCAATGGGATGCTGGTAAACGTGATTATCTCTTGTGGGCACCTGATACTGTTATTAAAATTAGCGCCTATTATCAAACCCATCGTCTGTGCAAGGTGTGCAATAAACCCTTACCCAAAAACAGAATACTTTTTTGTTGTGATGAATGTCGGCATGAAAAACACAAGTATAAATACATGACGCCGGAGGGAAGACAGCGGGTATTGGCTAATATCCGGCGCTATCGCGAGAAAAAGAAAGCGTTAATGGAAAGACTGGTGGCTATCGAATCGAAGTAGAACTAATTTAGTATGCAACTACCCTCTTGTATCATTTCAGAACTCGTAGTAATATTAAGGCAAAAAATCAGGGAGGGGGAGCATAATGAAACATGATGCCACGTTAACTGTTGACCCGAAAGTTACCGTCAAAAAAACAGTCGTCATCAGCAAGAAAAGTTTCAAGTCGGTGGTCGAGAACCTCATCAAGAATATGGAGGTTGTCGGGGTTAAGGCGAAACAGGGAAAGTTCGTTTTTGACCGCATCTCCACTTTTGATGAGCTGAGTATGGACTACGATGTCACGGTTATTCCCCCGACCAAATACGTGCTACCGGCGAAGGAAACCATACTAAAATTCTCAACGGGTGATAGTATTAAAGCCGAGCCGATTCTGGAAAATACAAAGAGAGCAATCATCGGCGTTCACCCGTATGATATCCGGGCGATTGAACTGTTGGATGAAGTGTTCATGGCCGCGAACCCTGACCCGAACTACATTGCCAGGCGCCAGAACAGTATCATTATCGGCGTGGATTGTCTGCATCCATCCCCTAAGTCTTTCTCACCTTGTATGGGCACTAATGTGGCGGAGAATGGTTTCGACCTTCTTCTAACGGACATCGGTAACCGTTATGTTGTGGCTATTGGTTCCAATAAAGGTGCGGAGATTCTGGAGAAATACGCTCAAACCACGAAGCCCACGAGCGAAGATATTTCTAAACAGAAATTGCTTCGGGACGAAACGCTGGAAAAGTGCAAACAAAAACTGAATTGTCCCAAAGAGAGAATTCCTAAACTGCTGGAAGAGAGTTACGATGACCCTTTCTGGGAGAAACGCGCCAGTACCTGTCTGAGTTGCGGTTCATGCGTGATGGTTTGCCCAACCTGTTTCTGCTTTGATGTTCAGGATGATATCTCTTTAAATATGAAAAACGGTGAGCGTATCCGTCAATGGGACGGTTGTATGCTTGTCGATTTTGCTAAAGTAGCGACCGGTGAAAACTTTCGTCACGACAAGACGAGCCGCTTCCATCATCGTATTTTCCGCAAAGGCAAATATATTCTCGAGAGATACGGTAAGATGGGTTGCGTCGGCTGCGGCCGGTGCGCCAATGCCTGTTTAGCCGAGATTGCCAGCCCGGTGGAGTGTTTTAATGCTCTCGATGAATCTAATAGAGCCAGGCAAGCCGCGGTACGCGCTCTTAGAGAACCGATTCTGGGAAGTGAGCTTTATGCGCCTCGCGCTGCTGAGTTAGTAAGAGTTGATAAATTGGGACCCAAGGAAAAGGTTTTTGAGTTCAAATTTAAGGATGGTAAAGAGCTGGGACAAAGACCCGGTCAGTTTGTTGAACTCTCGATATTCGGCATCGGTGAGGCGCCAATTTCTGTTACGTCCTCACCTACAAGACAGGGTAGTTTTGAATTGGCAATCAGAAACGTTGGCAGTGTGACCAACACTATCCATAATATGGAAAAAGGCGCTGTGGTCGGCATTCGCGGTCCTTTTGGCAATGGTTTCCCAATTAACGCTATGACCGGCAAAGACATCCTGTTTATTGCCGGAGGTATCGGGTTATTTCCTCTGAGATCATTGATTCAATATGTTGTAGACAAGCGCAGTTCCTTCGGTAAGGTGATGGTACTCTTCGGAGCCACTTCACCGTCGGTACGTATGTTTGTGGATGAACTTGAAGCTTGGAAAAAGAGACCGGATATTGAATTCCATGAAACGGTCGACCGGGCTGAAAAAGACTGGACTGGCAATGTCGGTGTTATTACGACGCTGATTCCGAAAGTACAGTTCGAACCGAAGAAAACAATAGCCGTCATAGTCGGTCCGCCGATCATGTATCGATTTGTGATAAATGAGCTGAAAAAACGGGATATGGCCGATGAGAATATCGTTATGTCGCTGGAAAGACGGATGAAATGCGGTGTCGGTAAGTGCGGTCATTGCCAGATAAATGGCGTATATGTTTGTCAGGAAGGTCCAGTGTTCACTCTTGCTCAATTAAGAAGTTTGAGGGAGGCAGTGTGATGAAACCTAAAATCGCTTTTTTAGAGTTCACGAGTTGCGAAGGCTGTCAGCTGGAAGTACTCAATCTTACCGCTGAAGAGTTACTGGATTTACTGGGAGACGTGGAAATTGTTAACTTCCGCGAAGCAATAACGAACCGGTCGGACGATTACGTAATTGCCTTCGTCGAAGGCAGTATCAGCCGTGAGTCTGAGATACCGCGGCTTCAAAAGATACGCGAACAGGCGAAGATCGTAGTTGCCATCGGTGCTTGTGCCTGCATCGGAGGCGTTAACTGCTTGAAAAACCACATGCCTATGGAACAAGTTCTCCGGATTGTATACGGCGATGCAGCTAAATATTATGATACTATTCCGGCGCGTCCTATTAATGCAGTTATTCCGGTTGATTACTATATCAGGGGTTGTCCTCCACTAACCAGCGAGTTCCTCAAGGTGACCAAGTCACTATTGCTTGGGAAAAAACCGGAAATACCCGCTTATCCCGTTTGTACGGAATGCAAGATGGCCGGTAATATCTGCGTCTTCGAACTGGGCAAGACCTGTCTGGGGCCCGTAACCAGAGCCGGTTGCGGAGCGATTTGTATAACCGGCGGACGGCATTGTTGGGGATGCCGCGGACTGGTAGACGAACCGAATATTAATTCTGAACAGGAAATCTTGAAGAAGTACGGCCTCTCTACGGAGCAGGTAGTTGATAAATTTAAGATTTACAACTCATACTCGGAGGTGAAGAAATGACGCAGATTGATGTTAATGTCCATTATGTAACCCGTATTGAGGGGCACGGTAATCTGGTCCTCATCGCTAAAGACGGCAAGATTGAGAAATTATTGTGGGAAGTACCGGAGTCGCCGCGGTTTTTTGAGGCAATGCTCATCGGACGGCATTATGATGACGTCCATCATATTGCTTCCCGAATCTGCGGGATTTGTTCCATCGCCCATACCACCGCTTCGATTCAAGCAACGGAAGCAGCTTTTGGTATTCAACCCTCTGAGCAGACAATAATGCTCCGCAAACTGCTTTATGATGCAGAGATGCTGGAAAGTCACGTGCTGCATACGCTTTTCCTGGCGGCGCCCGATTTTCTGGGGGTTGATAGTGTTATTCCGCTGGCATCTACCCATAAAGATGTGGTAGTTCTGGCATTACGGTTAAAGAGATTAGCCTACAATCTGGCGGAAGCGTTGGCAGGGAGAAAAACTCATCCTCTTTCTTGTCAGGTTGGCGGTTTCGCGAAACTTCCCGATTTAAGTGAGCTTAAAGCTCTGAGAAAGAGGCTGGTAGATGCTTATGCCGATCTTGATGTTGTTCTGGGGCTTTTCAAAACCTTGAAGATTCCTGATTTTGTCCGTCAAACCGAGTATATCGCACTACGTGATGCTAAAGAATACGCCTTTATCAGCGGGCAGATTGCTTCCTCAGATGCGCCGGCTGTTTCTATCAATGATTATCTTGGTGTAACTAACGAATTTTGCGTACCGCAATCCAGCGCCAAGTATACTAAGAACAAACGGGATGCTTACATGGTCGGGGCGTTAGCCCGGTTTAATGTTAATTTCAAACAGCTATCACCCAGAGCTAAAAAAGTCGCTAAGGAATTGGGTATCACCGCTCCCTGTTACAACCCCTACATGATTACCGTTGCCCAATTGGTTGAGACGTACCACGTGCTTGACGACAGTATCGGTCTTATCGATCAGATATTACAAAAGGGTCTCAAGGAAGAATCTAACAAAGTTAAGGCAAAGGCCGGTAGAGGAGTAGGTGCTGTGGAAGCGCCGCGTGGTATTCTATTCCATGAATACACCTACGATAACAACGGCCTGATTACCAAAGCGAATTGTATTATTCCTACCAATCAGAATCACAATAATATTCAGAAAGATCTGGAAGCTTTGGTTCCCAAGATACTGGATAAACCGCAAGAGGAAATTCGGTTGATGATGGAAATGCTGGTCAGAGCCTATGACCCTTGTGTTTCCTGTTCAACCCATTCGTTGAACGTAACCTTCAAATAGATCATCAATAACAGAGATAAAGAAAAGATGGCAAGGAAGATTCCTTGCCATCTTTATATTTTACGTTTTAAAAAACAGAATGTTCAGACGTTTCCCATTTCTAACTTAAGAACATCAGGGTTATCCGTGATAATCCCTTCTACTCCCCAACCTAAAGCAGTGTGGAGTTCCGATAGGCTGTTACAATCCCAGACCATGATGGAGTAATTGTGAGCATGCAGCGTATTGACCAGTTCCGTGTTTGCGTAAGGAAAACGGGGTAGCATTATTCTGGCATGGGTTGATTCCATTATCTTAAGCGGATCTTCGATGGTAAAGCCTGTTAACATACCACGCTGAATCTGCGGCGCAAATTCAGCGATAGCACTTACCAGATTCGGATAGAAAGAAGTAATAAATAATTCCATTGGTTTCATACTTGCATTAACAATCTCTAGAAAAAGGTCTAGAGATTGCACCGACTTTAGTTCAAGCATTACTCTGATGTGGTTATGACACATATCCAGCGTTTCCTCAAGGGTAGGTATCTGGTAGTGGCTGGCAATTTTCACTTTGCGTATTTCCGGTAAAGAAAATTCCGAGATTTTTCTACATGCCAATTGATCATCATGGAAAATCACAAAATGGTTGTCGGCGGTCTCGTGAATGTCACATTCGATCCCGTCAATCCCCAGTTTAATTGCGGCGTAAAAAGCTTCCATGGTATTATCCGGGAATTCTTTGGTAAATCCGCGGTGAGCGATATTTAATGTCTTATTCATACGCACTTCTCTAAGGCAAAGTAGTCTTTTTTAACAACCTGTCAGTCTCAAGACGCGCTTGGGTTACTATTTGCGGTATTTGATGATAATCACCCCAACGGAATTTGTTCATCCCTTCCAAAAGAAAAAGATAATCGGTTTTCATCAGTAACTTTTCTTTAATTGCCGTGCTGCGTATATCATCCACAATGGATATTACTTCCAATAGAGTTTTAGGACTACTTCCAGAAAAGGGACTGGACATGTCTATCGTTAAAACCGGGGAATCTTTCCTGGCGATGCCATCCAGCGGTAATTCGCAATAGATTGTACTGCTGACCAATTCCATATTGCCCACTAAAACCGGAGGTAAAATACCGGGGAAAGCGATGCTTGCTTTCATACCATCGTGCAATTTGCCTTTCTCCATCAAGACATTCACACCTTTGTTAAGATCAATAACTGACATGGCTAGGGGAATTTTAAGATCGGAGAACGTCTTATCTTTAAAAATTCTGGTAATTTGGGGTTCTACTGTGTCCCAGGAGAGAGCACTACTGTTTTTAAAATTAGCGCTACAATATGATCTTTCACGTAAAAAATAAGAAAAACTTCCGACAATTCTACGTCGGCGGCTCATGAGCAAACCGGTCAGTTGTTCCAATCCCCAGAGAGAACGGTTGTTATCTTGAAAAAATTTAACGAATTCATCTGTTAAGAGGTCAGGTTCTTCTCCGAGCGCAAATTGAGCGCTAATGAGTGCGCTGATACCGGAAGCTACGATTTTCTTGATTTTAATTCCATGGTTGTGAAGTGATTGGAGAACGCCGATATTGGCTACTCCTTTTACCCCTGTCCCACCTAAGACAAGCGTGATTCGCTTAGACATTAGCTTTCTCTAGTTTACTCTTCAGAAGAGGTATGACTGTCTGAGTAGCTTTATAGCCGCGCTCCATCGCTACCAGATAATTTTCAAAATGACTGCTGTCGAATTTAGACATATCAACTTTGATATGGAAATCAGACTCTGCGATTGCCCATTTATCCAGTTGTTTTTGTTTTAAAGACTCAATATAGTAAATTAAATCGATGCCGTTCTGATATTCTTTGTTTGGTTTATTAACAAGTTCGATAGAGATAATGAAATCAGCCCCTTGCTGCCGAAGTTCCTGTACCGGAATGTTTGCCAGTACATAGCCATCCACCAGCAGTTTTTTACCTCTTACCACCGGCGGAAATATTCCGGGCAGCGATGCTGAGGCAAGTACCCCGTCGATTAATTTACCCCTTTTGATTACCACTGTTTTCCCGGTCATAATGTCCATTGAGACGGCTGAAAAAGGTATTTTAGTATCTTCAAAGCGCTTTTCGTCGAAAAGTATTCGCAGCGCCTTCAGGTTGTTATTATGAGATTGAATTGATTTCCGCAGGGCAGCTATGTCGCAGACCGCTTCGGTCATCCAGTTCTGCAGGAACGATGTTCCTTCTTTTGAATGACGAAACAAGTTGAAGTGATTCACATTTACCGAACTGGTTACTTGTTTCACGAGGTCTGTCATTTTATCGATATCCTGATAAAGAGCATATATCCCGCCGATAATCGCACCGATACTGGTGCCGTTTACGATATCAATCTTTATACCGGCTTCTGTCAGCGCGCGAATAGCTCCGATATGCGCATATCCGCGTGAACCGCCGCCGCCCAGACATAATCCGACTTTCATCTGCTATTCAAGCTCCCAGTCTTTAAGACCCTGTTTGATAATTGCGATGTACTCCGGGGATGGTTTAGCTTCTTCCTCCTGTCTGATTTTAATAAAAGTCACGGCTTTTATAGCCACATCATCTTCATTAAAAACCGTCACATTGGCGTGAGTATAGCTATTTGGGTAGTCTTCGAAGCGGTCCAGTTTTCTCAAATCCTGCTCCGAAATTTCGTAAACAGCGCCGGCTACTTTTGCGCCACGAAAGGGCTGAATGGTGGCCTTAGCACCGTGCCATTCTCTAGACCAGCCGGTAAAGAGAAGTTTATAGTTTGGCAGGACAGCACTGAATTTTGGTTTGGCATCCGGACAGTGTTTAAGCATTTGCTGTCGGCTTAGATTGGAGGCATACGCAAAATAATCCATTATTTCCCCCATTGGAGATATTAGCCCTTATTATACAGTTATTTTGCATCTTTTGCTGAGAAAAAATGATCTGTTTTTCCATCGGGAAATGAATACAATTATCTTGACATCTATGGTGATGTTTTTATATGATTTAGGTTGTTTAAGCACTATAGTAACGTTGTTCATAATAAAAACTCCATCGTGCGAGTTAAGCAATTCTAAAAAATGAAAATTTCAGATTTGTCCCTTTTATGCGCAGGGAAGAGTTAGATTGTTTTGGCTGGTTTTAAGCCAGGTAATATTGTTTTTTCACCGTGTATAAGGAGGCGAAATGGCAAAAAAGAAAATCTTCAAGAGCCCGGATGATGCCGTAGCCGATATTTTTGACGGCGCCACTGTGATGATTGGAGGATTTGGCTCTTTTGGCGGCCTGCCGATAGCTTTGATTGTTGCTTTGGCAAAACGTGGAGCAAAAAACCTGACTGTTATTGCTAATGCCGGCGGTGTAGGTTTTGAATTAAGCAAACGTATCAAACCGGATGGATACCAGGACATAGGAATCCTCTTCGAGAAGGGTCTGGTGAAGAAATTTATCGGCTCGATGCCGGCTTTAGGTGGTATGCCGCCTACAGCTCCAATAGAAAAATTACATAATGAAGGCAAGGTCGAATTTGAGATGGTGCCTCAGGGCACTTTAGCGCAAAGAATTCGTACCGGGGCAGGTGGTATGGGAGGATTCTATACACAAGTAGGTGTCGGTACGGTGGCCGAGACCGGCAAAGAGAAGAAAACGATCAACGGTAAAGAATATATTCTGGAAATGCCCCTGACCGCCGATTTTGCTCTCATTAAAGCGCACAAAGCCGATGCGTTAGGTAATCTGGTTTATAAAGGAACAGCCAGATGCTTTAATCCGGTAATGGCCGGAGCAGCCAAAATCACAATCGCTGAAGTTGATAAGCTGGTAGAAGTGGGGAAGTTGGATCCGGAGATTATTATCACTCCCCATGTGTACGTCAGTCGCATTGTGGAGGTATTAAGATGAAGATACATTTGGACGAACAGACGATTGCTTTAAGGGCCGCAAAAGAGTTCGAAGATGGCTCAGTGGTAAATCTGGGTTATGGTATGCCTGTGTTATGCGCTAACTTTATTCCTGAAGATAGAAATGTCTATTTTCAAAGTGAGAACGGGATTTTAGGATATGCCGGTTTATCCACGGATGAAGAAAAAGATTTCGAAATGATCAACGCTGCCGATCAGCCGATTACTCCTGCGCCGGGAATGTGCTTTTTCGATAGCGCCGCCTCTTTTGATATGATTAGCGGCGGGCATATTAATACCGTCGTTCTTGGGGCATATCAAGTCTCGGAAAAAGGCGATCTGGCAAACTGGGGACGGCCCGGTAGACCGGCCACGGGAATGGGCGGAGGCATGGATCTGGCGGTGGGTGCCGGTAAAGTCATTGTTACTATGCTGCATTCCACTAAAGAGGGAAAAGCCCGCATAGTCAATAAATGCTCCTATCCACTGACTGCAAAGCACTGCGTCAAGATGATTTTCACCGATATCGCGGTTATGGAAGTAACCGAAAAAGGAATAGTGCTGAAGGAAGTAGCTCCCGGTTGGACCGCAGAAGAGGTTCAAGCCTTGACGGAACCCCGATTAATCATCGCCAGCGACCTGAAAGAAATTGAGCTCTAATTAAAACTTCTGAAAGTTGGTGATAACCTTTTTAGAAGTAGTATAATCGGATAAATAGGCGTGTTTAGGGTAAACTAAATACCCATAAAATTATTTTGGAGGAAAAGTGAAAAATATACTTAAAGAGTTGAGTCGTTATCCAATCGGAACCTATGCCGACATTATTTACAGAAATGCGTTACTGTACCCAAATCGCGAAGCCTTTATTTACGGAAAAGAGAGAATCACCTTCTCCGAATTCAACTCCAGAGTCAACAGTATCGTCCATGCCTTACAGGCGATGGGTGTTAAAAAGGGAGAAGTAATTGGCGTCGTTTCATGGAACTGCCTGGAGTACCTGGATGTCTATGGCGCAGCCATGAAAGGCGGATACATTATTTCACCAATTAACGTCAGGTTAAAATCGGAAGAACTGGAATATATGATTAACTATTCCAAATCCGTTGTATTATTTGTTGGGCCGGAAATGGCCGAGACCGTTAATAATTTAAGGCCGAAATGCCCCATGGTGAAACATTATATTTCCTTCGAAGGCACGTCGCCGAAAATGGTCTCTCACCGCGACCTGCTGGCAAAATATTCGAGGGAAGAGCCTGATGTTAATATCAGCGAAGACGACCCGCTTTACATAATCTACACGAGCGGCACCACTGGAGTTCCCCGCGGCGCTTTGTTTACACAAGGTCGCTCCCGGGAAGATATCAGAACCAAAGCCTTGGAAAAGGCTCTGGAGCCGGGAGATACCTATGTTATTCTGATTCCTCTCTTCCATGTCATTGTTTCTGAAATGTTAGCTTTGTTCTATATCGGGGATCGATCAGTAATTATAAAATTCTTCGAACCGGCGGAAACTTTACAGACGATTCAAGATGAGAAAGCCACAGATATTTTTGTTGTACCTACCCATTTGGCGGCGATGCTGGCCTTACCGAACGTAAATAAATATGATGTCAGCAGTGTGAAACGCGTATCTTATGGCGGTTCGCCAATTCCGGTCGAATTACTGGAGAGGGCACTAAAAGTCTTCGGCCCGATTTTTGTACAGGCATACGGTCAGTCGGAATGTTCCATTATCACTTACCTGAGAAAAGAAGACCACATGGTTCTGGATAAATCGGCTGAAGAGAAGAAGATTCTAAACTCCTGCGGACGGCCTTGTATCGATACCCACCTGAGAATTGTCGATGAGAAGGGTAACGACGTCGAGACTGGTGAAATCGGAGAGATTATCGTTCTAAGTAAGCATAATATGATTGGGTTCTGGCAAAAACCGGAAGACACTGCGAATACTATTGTCAATGGCTGGGTACACACCGGAGATGTCGGATATTGTGATGAAAAGGGCTATGTTTATATTGTCGATAGAAAGAGAGATATGATTATCTCCGGTGGCGAGAACGTTTACTCACGCGAAGTGGAAGCGGTTCTTTACAAACACCCGGCCGTCGAAGAATGCGCCGTCATCGGTGTGCCGGACCCATATTGGGTCGAGCATGTTCACGGTGTTGTCACTTTGAAGAAAGGCGCCAAACTTACCCCGGATGAATTGATTGCTTTCTGTAAGAGTCATTTGGCTGGCTATAAAGCGGTCAAATCCGTGGAAATCGTCGATGTCTTACCCAAGAATGCCTCGGGCAAGATTTTAAAGAAAGAACTACGGAAAAAATGGGAAGAGAAGGAAGCCGGGAAAAAATAGTCGTTGATCCTTAAAACTTCGAAAAAGGTCTGTAGTTAAGGGAGTAATTATGAGTCGAAAAGTGGCTATAGTTGCAGTAGCTCAAACGAAGTACGAAGCTAGTAACGTCAACCAGAGTAATAGCGAGCTCCTCTGGGAAGTTACTAAAAAACTCCTGGAACAAACACACCTCAAATTTGAAAATCAGGTAGAGAGTGGTCTATGCATTGATAAAATACTGCATTGCTCTGAAGATTTCTGGCAGGGCAGGACCATCTCAGACTTGACCTTGCATCCGGAGATGGGCGGGTTTGCCATGGATGTCATTAAAGTACCCGCGGATGGAACTCAGGCAATATATCACGCTGCCATGAGTATTTTATCTGGACATGACGAAGTTATTCTGGTTACCGGCCAACGTAAGGAATCGGAAACTATCCGCAGCACGATTGAGAATAATGCTTTCGACCCGATTTATCTACGACCATTGGGTTTCGATTTCCTGACAGCCGCCGCGTTACAGGCTACAGGCTACATGAATAGGTACGGACTGACAGAAGAACATTTTGCCAGAGTAGCGGTAAAGAACAGGAAAAACGCTAAAAATAACCCGTTCGCCCGACGGGAAAAAGGCATTACTGTTAAAGACGTCATGGCTTCCAGGATGCTGGCACACCCCATTAAGCAGCTCGACACCAAGCCGGTTGCCGATGGCGCTTGTGCTCTTGTTTTAGCCAGCGAGGATGCTGTTAAAAAGCTCACCGACAAGCCTGTGTGGATCACCGGTTTGGGTAACTGCTATGATGCTCACTACCTCGGTGACAGAGAATTAAGCAAATCGGAGGCTTTAGTGTTAGCCTCGAAGAAAGCTTATAAAATGGCGGGTATTAAAAATCCACGGAAAGAGATTAACGTTGCCGAGATTTGCGATGAATATTCTTATCAGGAATTGCTTTGGGCGGAAGGCCTTGATCTTTGCGATGAAGGTAAGGGGGGAGAGATGATTGCCAGCGGCATAACTGAAATCGGTGGAAAATTACCGGTGAATACGGCTGGTGGTCTGCTCGCGGGTCTTCCTTCAGGAGTCGCTGGCATGGCACAAACCGCCGAAGCATTTTTACAATTACAGGGAAGCGCCGGTGCCCGGCAGGTAAACGGAGCCCAAACAGCCCTGGTTCAGGGAGTGACCGGCCCTTGCGGGCAATCGCACTCCGTAATAATTCTGAACCGGCGAAAAGGAGAAATTCTGTGAGCGAGAGAATTGCAATCATTGGTGTAGGACAAACAAACTTCAAGAGCCGCAGACCTGAGGTCTCCGAACTGGATATGGTAAATGAAGCAGTAATGGCTGCTTTGGAAAATGCTCATTTAACAATCAAAGACGTAGATTGTGTAGTTGTGGGTAATATGGAACTGTTCGAGGGAGATTATGAGGTAGATATGTGGCTGGCCGGAGGTAGCGGCGCTTACCTGAAGTCAGGTTTTAAAGTTCAGACCGGCGGTTCTACCGGTTCCAGTATTTGCTGCAGTGTTTTCGATTTAGCCGCTACCGGTGAGTTTAAAACTATTTTGGGAATAGGGTTTGAAAAGCAGGATGAAGGCAGTTCTCAAGCATCGCTACGGTCAATTCATGAGGATGTGTTTTTTGATGTAGGTTCTTCCGGGAAATCAGCGGCGACGGCTGTCCAGAGCGTTGCCTTGGATATGATGCGGAGGAAATCAATCACCGAAGAGCAGGTAGCAATCGTACGGGTAAAACAGGCGGAGAATGCTATGAGGAATCCGCATGCTCATCTGAGGAAGAAGCTCACGGTTGAAGAAGTAATGAATTCACCGAAATTGGCTTGGCCTTTACGGGTTTTCCATATGTGTCCGACATCGGTCGGCGCTTGCGCTATTATCGTGGCGCCGGAGTCGCAAGTAAAAAAAATCTCCAATAATCCTGCTTGGGTCGCAGACTGGACGAACATTCATGGTGCTATCCAGCCATTTTACGGTTCCATTACGCCCTCTTGGGTGACAACACCGCTAGGCCCGATGTGGGCATGGTCTGTAGAACAGGCGGCTAATCGTATATATAAGAGAAACGGCATCACCAATCCGCGCAAAGAATTGGATGTTGTTGAAGTCTATGATATGGCCACTTGGGCGGAAATCGAATGGTGGGAACGTATTCACCTGTGCGAGCGTAACGATGCTCATAAATTGGTAGAAGAGCGGGCTACGTGGCTTGACGGTGATATTCCGGTAAATCCCTCCGGTGGTGTTACCTCCACCAATGCCATCGGCGCCTCAGCCATGCAAAGAGTCGCTGAAGTCGCGGTACAGGTTCGCGGTGAAGGTGGCGAAAGGCAGGTCCCGAATGTGAAAGTGGGGCTGGCTGTGACGGCTGGAGGAGATATGTATTCCGCCGGAGTATTAATTAAAAAATCTCTTTAAAAATAAGGGAGTAAAAATGAATCAGAAAGCGCCTGAAGAGAATTTATTCGTAGAACAGATTATCGAATTACCGTTTACGGAATCAGCCGGCAAATATATCAGCATATTTTTAACTAAGATTCGTGATGAAGGAAAAATCGTTGCGGATAAATGTCCGGTGTGCGGCCGCATTGTCCTGCCGCCGAGAATTGTCTGTGCTTATGATAAAGTTGAGATTGAGGATAAACCGGAGAATTGGGTCGAGCTTTCCGATAAAGGCACGGTTACCGATTGTATTGGCATCGATGACAGGGAAATAGATGCTATTACCGGTGAATTTGTCGGCACACCGAATCCCATTTTATTCATCAGGCTGGATGGCGGCGATGAATGGACAATCCTCGGTCACATTGCTGAAGAGATGGATGCCAGCAAGTATCCGCCCGGTGCGCGCGTCCAGGCAGTCTGGAAGCCTAAAAACGAACGACATGGTAAAATGAGCGATATTAAATTTTTCCGGTTAATCAAGGAATAGGTAAACGGAGGTACATTAGTTTGGCTACAGTAAAACCGATAATTCATTCAAGAACACGCAGATGGAAATATACCCGCTATGCCGGGCGCACCGGTAGCCGGTTCTTAATAGAACTCAGAGATAATAAAAAGATTATGGGAACAAAATGCCCTGTATGTGGGAAGGTATATGTACCGGCGCGGTCGCTTTGTTATGTTTGTTTTAAACCGATGGACCAGTGGGTTGAGGTTAGTACCGAAGGCACACTAATGTCTTATACCCTGGTGTACCAGAGTGAACCATCTTATCCGGTAAAGACGCCATTTGCCTACGGCATCATCAAGCTTGACGGAGCCGATACGGGCTTTGCGCATATTATTGGTGAGGTCAACCCCACCAACCTCAAGATCGGTATGAGAGTGAAAGCTGTTTTCAAGGACAAACGTGTCGGAAGCATCTTGGATATCAGTCATTTCAAACCGGTGTAGATTACGGGTTTCTGATTTAGAATCCGAATTAACTTTAAAGTGTCAATTATTTTAGGAGGGGAAAATGCCTATCACTGGTCCTGATATTCTTCTTTATGAGAAAAAAGATAGAGTCGTCACCTTCACGATCAACCGACCGGAAAGGTTGAATGCAATCAGTATGGAATTAGCTTACCGGATGGAAGAGGCTTGGCAAAAATTCAGTGAGGACGATGATGCCTGGGTAGCTGTTGTAACGGGAACCGGGGACAAAGCTTTCTGTACTGGTTTCGACCTCATTGACCAGGCGGAACGAAATCGAAAGGGAGAGCCGATGCCCATGGTTCTTCCTCATTTTTATCCCCACGAAATCTGGAAGCCGACGATTGCGGCAATTAACGGTTTCGCGATCGCGGGCGGATGGTGGCTGGCACAGGCTTGCGACATTAGAATATCCTCTGATAAAGCGGAATGCGGCATTGCCGAAACACGATGGAACATGCCTGCCGGTTGGGTACATAGCCTTACCCGCAGGGTTAGTCTCGGGCATGCTCTGGAAATTGTCCTCTGGGGAGATGCGCGTATTACCGCGCAGCGGGGCTATGAAATCGGATGGATTAACCGGGTAGTTACGAAAGAACAATTGATGCCTGAAGCGATGTCTTGGGCAGATCGTATGCGCTATCTGGCGCCGCGTTCGGTGAGAAACCTGAAAGAAATCCTTTACCGCAACTATGATATGTCTTATGATAATGCGGCGGCTTTCGGTATTGCTCTGGAACACAATTTATTAGGTATGGAAGATACATTAGAAGGCAATAAAGCTTTTAACGAGAAACGGAAACCTAACTACAGGAATAAATAATATCGTTGTTCGTATTTATTTTAATGATTCGTGCGAAATGACTGAAAAAGGGGGCAACATGAAGATAGTACCGGTCACTCCGAAATTGGAATTTCTCTGCCATGGAGAAGTAGAAACCGGCGCGCCGATAAAAACCGGCAAGCTGGATTTTGGTGAGATGTGTATGGTTCCGCTCCTTGGTGGACACTTCACGGGTAAAATTACCGGTGATATTTTACCGGGCGGCGCTGATACACAGTGGTTAAAACCTGACGGCATCGTTGCCCACATAGACGCGCGGTATATGATAAAAACCAACGACGGCGCCATTATCTATATCCACAACCCGGGATTACGTGTGATTAAACCGGAGGTTATTGACCGGATATGGAAAGGCGAAGATGTTGACCCTGTATTGTATTATTTCCGCACTACCCCCGAAATTGAATCCGGTTCCCCTAAATATTCATGGCTAAATAATGTTGTTTGCGTCTGTTCGGGCGCGCGGTTCGCCAAGGGCGCGTTGTTGGATTTCTATACGGTTTCGTAATATTATATTTGATTCGATGTGGACATATTAAGATGGTGTGGCCGGTTGGCTATGCCATCTTTGCATTTCTGCCGCCATCGACCACGATACATTCGCCGCAGACAAAAGAGGAGTCATCAGAAGCTAAGAATAAAGCGACATTGGCTATCTCTTGAGCTTCACCGGCTCTTCCGATCGGTGCCGACTTCGCGGAAGCCAGCCATTGGTCTATTTCTGCTTGAGTCCTTCCCTTCCGGTAAATAGGCGTCTCAATATTCCCCGGCGCAATGCAGTTCACGCGGATACCGTAAGATGTGAATTCAATAGTTGCGGCTTTTGTGAGTAGCTCAACACCGGCTTTAGCGGCACAATAAGCCGACTGGCCGGGACGGGCAGTACGTATGCCCATAATTGAGGATATATTGATAATCCTGCCGAATTTACGTTCCATCATCGGCCTGCCGACGGCTTGCATACACAGGAAAGTCCCTTTCAAACTGGTGTCTACCACGGCATCCCACTCTTCTTCAGGTAAATCTATTATTAACCCGAAACGGCCGATACCGGCATCGTTCACTAAGATATCGATTTTCCCGAATTCTTTAATCGTTTGCTTCACCATGTTCTGGACTTGTTCTTTCACGCAAACATCGGTGGGTATGGCGATCGCCCGCTGGTTGATGGTTTTAATTTCATTCACAACTTCATTTAATGTACTCAAGGTACGGCCGCAAACAGCTACATCAGCTCCTTCTCTGGCAAAGGTCAAGGCGATACTCCGCCCGATACCGGTGCCGCCACCGGTTATAATAGCTGCTTTCCCATCCAATTTTCCCATAATTTCTCCTTAAATCTGACTGTTTCCAGACGTAAAATCACTTTGTAACGTGATGTCCATTCTATCAAATAGCTTGTAGCAAGGCAAGGCAGGATGTTGCGGAAGGTATAAATGCTGAGGTATTATGTATAATGAATCGGGGTGGTTAGCTCAGTTGGTTAGAGCATCTGCTTTACACGCAGTAAGTTATCCTCAAGGTACCAACAGGCTCATATAAACATCATATCATAAACCTTTAATGTACCGTAGTAAAACAGCCGATTAAGTACCTTGAGCAAAATTAAAAAGTAAAGGAGAACCATGAAAAACCAATACACGCTAACCATTACCTTAGAACCATTATCCCAGTTACAACCAGAATCTAAATCCATTCAACTCTCAGCTATCGACCGCAACGAAGCAATACAAAAATTCCTTGATTTCATAGGTCAGGATATTCTTACCGCACAGCCGCTACTCCCAGACTATAAAAAAGTCACCTTTGAACTGAAACAAAATTAACCAATTGAGCCTGTTGGTTCCACCAATAATTAAACTGACTTTTTCTTAGGTTTAAGCTGCGATTCAATCATTTTGTTATTTGAGGTTTTTACCCTCACTACCATTTTTTTTCAACATAATTATTTTTTCCTTCATTTATATTTTCCATATTTTCTTCTTTTTTCTTTTATTCCTGCGCCATTTTGATATACTATATCAAGTAAGGATGGAGGGATGGTCGGGCCGGGTTGTCGGCGCCGACCAATCCCTCCTTGAACATACCACCACAACCGCATTTACCATTAACTCCAGCAATGTTTCTGCAATTCACTAAATCGTCAAAGACACCATTTTGTAATAGTCGTCTATAACTTATTATTCAATCTTTAAGAATAGATTCAATAACTCATATTAATCCTGTAGTTTTTTACTACAGTGATTCATTACTCATCAACATATTATACTACTCCTCTTGGGTTTGCTCTGCCTGTTCTTTTAATTCTGCACCCTTGTCAAGCCGACCACTACGTGGTGATGTTCGCTTTGCTCACTCAGGCTTGACTGACGGGCGCTCTACGAAATTAAAAGACAGAGCAAACCTGTCGAAAGGAGTAAATTAATGAATCCAATCAAATCATCTTCAGTATCAACCAAACTGCCGGAAGGATGGCACTTTACCAAGAAATACGGAGAAGTCTACATTTCACCCAATGGAACCGCTTGGACAATACAACTCTCCGAGAACCAGCTTAAATCCATTCCAGTCAACATCACCTCATCTGACATCATCAAATCCACAGCTATCGACAAAGTAAAGCAGGCTCAATATATGAGACTGTATAGAAAGTCAAAGGCATCTATTACACCATCCCCTATTTTCACGCCACAGGAGCTTTCAGATGCTTAACTGGACAACACTCTTATCTACAGCTATCTCATCAGTTATAAATGGCACAATTACATTCCTAGCAATCAGATACATCGGTAAACTTGCCAAGAGAGCCGAACAAAATAACAAAAAGGAGGTTAAAAAAACAAACCATGGCTAACTTAGCCTTACAGACTTGCAGAGGACACCGCATTGCCACATTGCATTGTTGGCACTTAGTAAAGACGGGTTTAAAGACCTTACTCTATCAATGCTGTGTCTGCGGAAAACACCGTAGAAAGTATCTTCCGGGTATGAAACCAAATAATAATAAAACAGGAGTGAATTAATGAGAAGAACAAACAGCTACTTCATAAGCTCAGATTACAACAGACATGGTTTTGTGACTCGTGGACAATCAGATGCATCCGTTCAACGCCAATATCCATCTGCCAATCGCATCGTAAGACTATCAAATAGCCCTATCGAGCGTAACAATCAGCTATCAGCTATATATCGGGCAAATGAACAATACGCAAGACAAGAGCAAGCACGCCGTCATTCAGGAAGATAGTTATACCTGTTCATTCCATCGAGTAAACTCAATTCCAATCTCAGGTCTTTTTTTATGGTGGGCGCTCTTGTACGGTAGCTAGAACCTTTGAAGCTATTATAAACCTATGAGACTAACGGTTCAAATCCCTTTAACTGGGCCATTCGGAACAGTTCCTGAACTCTTATTCGAGAAGGGGGCTTGATACTATCAGTACAACAGTTGGTTTGTTCCTTCCGGTGAACGCGATTATTCTTCAGGCCAAGAGATTAGCCATATCTTGGTTTTTATCTGTGGTATAAGAATTAAAGAAATTTTACGATGGTACAAGAATGCTAAGGGCGATAGAAACAGATAAACCTGCTATAACTATTGCGGCAGAGGTTGCCCACATGTATAATGTCTGCACTAAATTCAATGTGTTGTCAATTGAACTTACGTATTCTGTTCGTCAGTCGGACGCTCTCTGTAAAATGCCCCTACAAAACTAGGCCACCAGGCGTAGCAGTGACGGCGGCTAAATCAATTGGGGAAGTAATGAGTGGTGTTGCTTGCTGAAGATTGGGCAAATTCCTAAAACTCTGGAGATAATGTAGGAACCACATGACTGCACCAATAACCGATAGTATGAAAGTAATTATCCCAAGATAACAATAATTACGGTATTTGCCCCACATATTTTAAAACCACATAAGAATCCGTTCCTTATCCTTAAGTGTTACACATGCTTAATATAGACTTCATATTGGTATAGGTAAATCAAAAATCTAAGAACTTATTCAATAATTCCAAGTTTTCGAAGGAGTATAATTATTATTTTGATTTTCTGTCCATTGTTATATGGACTAAGAAAACTCCGTTTGTTAGGGTCTTTGCTGCCAAACACATATTCTATAATCTGTTCAGCAGTTGCAGATTTCGGCCACTCTTTTTCTAAAAAATAATAAATTTTATCCAGTGCATTTCCATCGATATAAAACGGCTTGGCAACTGTTATTATTCCATGACATTTATGGCCTTGGTCCGTCAATCTGATTTCGGTGGTGGTGTACAATTGTTCTTTATTTTTAATATAGTCAAAGTTATTTTTCTGCCATTGAATCGACTGCCATTGCGTTTGGAATAATTCTATATAAAATTTCTGCGCTGTATCGGCATCCATTCCTTGAAGCATCAATTCGTATTGTTTGTGCTTCAATTCTAATGGAAATTCCCCTAATTCACCGAAATTGGCTTTTCTTTTCATTCTTTCGCCGTAAGCCCCAAGTTGTGATAATATCAAATTTATTGATTGGTAATCTATCAGTTCATCCGCCATTTCGGGATGTAATTTCGGACGACCTAATTTTTTATATTCTTTTTGCCATAATTTGATATACTTGTTGCCGCTGTTTGACGAAATTATTACTTTATTGTCCTTGATACTGATAATATTATTCAGTATCTTGTTGTCAATATCTATTAAGGTTTGTTTCATAATCTCTACGCTAGAATAATTGAAGCTAAAACTCAAGGCTGAAGTAAAGTTCTACCACAACTATTGCATCGGCGTATATTGACACTGCCTACACGGGCTATAGATTGCAATGTCCTTGTATTTTTTCCCCCGCAATTGAGGCAAATATAACCGTCATGTTTTCCATGTGGTTTATCGAAGGAATCCCACCAAATAGCACCGCATTTACATTTGTGAAAACCTTTTTCCTTGTTATATTCAGCCGTATGGTCACCGCATGACTGACAATCTTCTAACTTTGTTTTTGCCATTACGTTTTCCTCCATTAAAGATTAATTTCTTTTGTTGCCACAATCATATCAGCCATGTGTATCAAAGTAAAGAGTACCGAATTCCTCTTGAAATACGCTTTGGCTATTTAGATGATGTTCAACTTACACATATTAAATTCATTAGCAGATCTGTCGTTTAATTCAAAGATGACGCTTTATTTAGCTCATTCTGTGCTATTTGGGCAAGTCCATTCACCCCTAAAGTTGCATTGCCTTTATCATCTTTGCCATTTTGTCTTGCAAAACCATAATCTATTAAACTTTGTCGAGCCGCCTTGCTATTACCATTTTTCACCAGAAAACTTATCAAATCCTCAACTTTAAACGACAGATTTCCTTGATAATTTTCTCGAGTGCCGAATTTTTCTATTTTACGGAACCATCTCAGTTTTTGCCAACCTACATAAAAGGAAAAAGCTCCGACAAGAGCTAAGACACTGCCAATTATTAGGCTTGAATTATCGTCATTACCAATGCCGCTAATAAAAATACCAACACCTACAACGGAGAACAAGAATCCTTCATAAAACCACCATTCTCTTTTAGAAACTTTCGTTACCATCACTGGCATTTAGCTCACCGAACCTTCATAATATACCCATATAATCACTATTTCCCTTGGAGAATCACTTTTGATAGATTCTTGGGATCTGGTGACCTGCTCTTAAAAGTAAATTGATGATTGCCAATGCTTCATAAGTCTTGCCCAAACCCACGCCATTTGGCGATGATATAGGTCTGATTATACACTTGAGATGAAGTTCGTACAAGATCTAGTCTTTACAGAATGAAATAGGACGAAATTGCAAATAAAATTCCCCACTATTGCAAATAAGTTATTGAAGGCGCCTGATTTAAATAATATCTCCTTGTAGCTGAAAGTAAAACGGCTATAAGGAGGAATGGTGGTGGCCGATTTCACCGAAATACGCACAAACTTTGGCGCTAGACCAACTTAAGTAATTAAAAGATGAAAAGTTGTGGCAAAGTTCCAACCTCAGTCTTACGCCAATATCTCTTCTGTCGATAGAGAGTTAAGCAGTATCGTCTTTGGCGAAAGGGAATATTGTAAGCAGATAGCTAACTTCTGCCATATTCCTGCAAGCGGATGGTGGGTAGTAGAGGGCTCGAACCTCTGACCTTCTGCGTGGATGTTTGTCAAGTAGGTACCTATTTGGTACCATTGAGATGGAAAAACCATGGAAAATGAAAAAGTTGATATTGTTGAACTGGTGCGTGCCGAAGTTAGGCGGGAGAAGAAGCTGTCACAAGTGATTTCCGTTGATGATTTGCAAGCTCGCATTTTATCAGCTAAAGGACGTTTGTCGGATAAGACTAAGGGAAATTATCGCTGGCTGTTTGATAAGGTGCGTGCTACTCGTGGGACTTGGTTTAATGAAACTTATGAAGTGAACGATTTTATTGCTAATCTGAAAGGTGTCAACGATGAGACGGCTTTACAGATTTTTAAGTTGATTCGCGCTATTGGTAGGTATCTGAAGCGAACTTATGGTTGGGATGATACGACTGAAAATGCTCAGCGGCCAGTGGTACGTCACAAAGAGAGGCGGTATTTTACTTTAGCTGAATTAAAATTGATTGGCGAAGCTTGTCATACGGTTCGAGACAGGGCTTTGATTTTGGCTTTGCTTGACTCCAGTGCTCGTATCGGTGAGGTTGCTGGCTTGCGTGTTTCTGATTTCGGTAAGAATACTTTTAAGACTACCGGAAAGACTGGCAAGCGTGTGTATCGGTGTAAAGAAGGAATCTTGCAGTTAATGCGTGGTTGTGCGGTTGATGGTGTGGTCTTTCCTGTTTTAGATGCTTCCCGGGAAGTGGTTTATCCTGTTTCACCTGTCCGTGGTAGTATTCTGGGTCAGAGAGTGAACAAGATATTAAAGCGGGCTGGCTTAACTGGTGAAAAGCTTGGCGCTCATACTTTGAGGCATACGGCGGCTTCTTTGGTGGCTCGTAGTAGTAAAAGTGCGCTCGTTGTGAAAGCTATCTTGCAACATGACGATGTCAGAACTTCTCAAGCTTACATTCACGACGTAGAGGATACCATTCAACAAGAGATTTCACCGTTGGAATTGGCTGGTATGACTGTTAGCGGCGGTGAAATAAAAATGCTTCCATCAGGACAACAGTTTCCGCTTGCTGAGGTTGACTCGAAAAAACAGACCGATGTGGCATTGATTAAGGACTTATTCCCCAGAATCAAGAGGGATTTAGAGATACGTCCACGGCTTAATTCCGATGATTTGGAATTGATTCGGGACGGTCTTATTGAGCTGATGAATGTTCGTGGGGAACTTGGCTCCGGTAGCAAGTCCGTGCAATTGATGCGTAGAATGTTGCGTAGAGTCTGAAAGCTTTGGTATCATGTAATGTGCCAGGGCGGTTAGCTCAGTTGGTTAGAGCACTTGCTTTACACGCAAGGGGTCACAAGTTCGAGTCTTGTACCGCCCACCATATTTTGATATCCGATTAACTTCTCCCTCATAAAATTTGGCGCAAAGTTGCCTCACGTGCGACAGTCTCAATAGCTATTGCCGCTAATGCCGTGCCGTAATCGAGATCTATGTTCTGCATGGTGTCCTTTGTATCATGATAGCCACTGCGTTTGATATCATAGTTTTCCATGAAAAGCACTACGGGAACCCCGCAGTCGGAGAAAATCTGCGCATCCGTATTAAAGAGGGTGCTTCGCGGGTCTTCAGGAAGCCGTACTTCACCTTGAAGACGTAGAAACTCCGCAAGTGGTGGAATTTTTTCCCCGTCAGATATACGCCGGCCGCGGCCTTTAGCTCGCCGCTCCGGACTCTTATTCCAATCCTTTGTTTCTATATTCCACAATTCACCGGCTAGATGCGCTTGCCAAGCCAATTGCAACGACCTCTTACCTTTACCGGGAGTGATCTGGAAAATATCCTTCTCGCTATCTCGATTATGTGCGATCATATCCATGATATTAACGCCGGTAACGCGAACGCCGGATAAATCCATCATTTGTCCATTGGTCAGGCGCGCCTGAAGAGTATTATCGACAAGTGCTCCTGCTAAATGCCTGGCCCCCATGCAATCGGATGGGAATTCCTCGCCGGTAAGATGAACCAGCCAGATGTCCCGTTCCAGCAGTCCTTCCTTTGAGAGTGTTAAAAAGATCGGGGCTGCTTGCAGCAACGTAGCTGTAGCCGAGCAATTATCGTCAGCCCCGGCTGCGGCAATCCGTGCGCTCACTCCACCCTGTGATTTATTATAAAGGTCTTCCATGTAGGCTGTATCATAGTGGTCGGCCATGATAATTGCCTCTTTACGATTCTTACCGGGGATGATTACAACTAAATCGCGTTCATGTGTATGGCCTTCCTGATTGTTCTTCCAGCCTCCAAAAGCTGAAAAATCGAAGTCAGTATTCCATATAAAGGGAATTTCCCCGCAAACAGCTTTGTCTTCCATTTTCGCCGCGACGATTGCCTGCCGGTGACGGTTTAATAGAAAATCTCCCAGATGTTCCAGGTCTCGGTGACGATGAGACAAATGGGCCAAAGTCGCCGCATCATGTATGCAGTCGGCATTATCCTTATTGAGATAGTCACCGTTAGCCAACACACTGATATCATTCCACCACGCCTCTTCGAAAGTCCGCGTAGCTGTCCGACCGTAGGTTATGGTCTGTAATTTCTCAACTGTTGGCTCCGTTTTAGTCGCTGGTTCAAGGCAGGGCTCTATTTCCTGACGTAGTTTCTCCCCTTGTTCGTGGTTCGTTGCCTTCTCCGGTAATGCCGCCAGCCATGCCTCTAGTGATTCATTTTCGGGAAGCCGTAAAATCCGACGGGTAAAACTTCTCGGGACAGGTTTTCCGAGGAGCTTATTGGAATCGAGTATCCTCAGGATATTCAGCGCTGTTTGGTGAGTATAATGTTCCTCAATATTATTGAAATTGTGGAGTGCGGATAAATACGGTTCACGCCGTTGTAATCTGGGCCAAAGCTCAATCGGATGAGTAATATCGAGGTTATCCGTTTTATACGCAGTGAAATAGCCGAGGGGCGCATCGGCGAGTAACTCAGCCGCATTTATTTCTGAGTTCCAATAGCCAATCAGCGGGCGTTGCCAGTAAATCTCATACAAACCGACCTGCATTGCAGGGAATTGAAAACGATACCGGAAAGTACCGCCTCGCGCCACAATACTGGCTGCTTTCTCCAGTTGCTCACGGTTAGCACGAGGGCCGTCCAGCAACAGGTGAGAATCTGTCGTCCAGAGCTGACTATTTTTCGCCATTGGTTTGCCGTATAGTCCCATTATCTCAAGGTCTGTGCTAAAAAGCACACGGGCGACGGAATCTTCGATGGTACCCACAGCCGCCTCATTTTCATAGCGGTGTATACGGTCCCACCGGCTGGTGCGTTTATAAGTGTTAAGCAATAAAAGCTCATTAACTTCCGGTATCTTAAAATCACTGCCGGATTCGTGGAACCAGCCGGACTGGGGAACCCGGATGCCATTTAGCCCGTCGTGGCGGGTGGCCAGGTGCTGCAACGGCAACTGAAAAGCTTCGGGCATTTCCACCTGCAACCGTAGATAGCTGTTCATGCCCCAGAAAACCAGACTTCCAGGGAAAGGTAAAAGTATTATTTTCCCGGCAAGATACCGTTTACGTACAACAGCAGGCAATTGACTGAACGGCCTGAAGGTAAGCAGATAGCGGACATCGTCGATTGATGCGTTTTCATCCCAGAGAAAAGATTTCGTCCACGACGGTAGAGATTTTTCACTCCAGTAAGGGAATGTGGAGTCTATTTCGGTTGCAAGTATACGAAAGCCGATTTTATATAGATTGGCATCATCTGCTCTTGTTTCGCCGTAAACTTTAAATAATAAATTTGAGAAAAAAGCGATTGCTTCCTGTTTGGGACGCTCCCGACCCTGACGGAAATAGAAGCTTTTCCAAAAAGCACGCTCCGGCCCCTGTTCACTACCCCCGAAAAATGTCCACCGTACGCGCCCTTTGTCATCCTGCGTTCGGGACAGGGCAAGCGGCAGAAAAACGACATAGCGTTCATGAGGAAGTTTACCCGCCTGAACTGCAAGCTCGGGCGGCCAATAAATGTTGTTTTCCAGGTTACTCCCCTTATGCCCCGCAATGCGGTAGGCGGGTTGTCCCTGGCCGAGTTTCACTATTTCTTCGAGGATTTGATGCGCCAGATTGGAAAGGCCTGGCTGAAGTTCATGCTCTTCTTCTGACTCGGAGATGTACCACCCAAAAGGATCATCCTCGATAAAAATGATATTGTCGAAACCGCTATATGGGCTAAAACCAAGATGCGGTGGGGGCATGAACTCAGAATAGGCAGGAATCGTATATCGCGCTTTGCTCGAAAACAAGGGGTAATCTTTTACCAGTTTTTGCCAGCCAACAGAATCCGTCTCAGTCATATGGATATGCTACCTCAGTTTTTGGTTAGATTGATATTAGCAAGAGGAAGGAACGGTGTCAAAATTTGTGCCTATTAAAAATCTCAATTAAAAATAATATGAACTGCGATAAATTACTTGTTGTACATATGCACTCATGCGCATATTCAGTTATCTGGTGAATTTCTGTGCTTTAATTGAGATGTGTTCTTTCTGAATGTTAAACCTGCTGCCGAGGTCATTAGCGAAAGCCCGGGCGTCTTGTTTACGGTCGAAAAGCATTATCGGAATACCATGTTTATCTTCCACCCGTCCTTTAAAATTGCCTATGTTTTTATCGATGAAAGCCGCTATTTCTTCATTTTTAATCAGTCCGGAATGTTTGGTAATCTGCGCCTCGTGATAGGCTTTATACGCGGGAGTTTCACCGTTCTGAGTACGATATTTATGTTCCCTTTCCTGCTCAACCATTTTTACTCCTTGAGCAACTTTTCAACCGAGTATTGCTTTTAAATCTGCTTCCGGGGTAGTTATCGGCTTGATATTGAATTTCTCGACCAGAACTTTCAGTACATTAGGAGAAATAAACGCCGGTAATGATGGTCCCAGATATATATTCTTGATACCCAATGAAAGCAGTGTCAGCAAGATGCAAACCGCCTTCTGCTCATACCAGGAAAGTACCAAGGTCAGCGGTAAGCCGTTAACATCGGTTTTGAAAGCATTAGCCAGCGCAGCCGCTATCTGAATGGCCGAATAGGCATCATTACATTGTCCCATATCCAGAATCCGCGGCAGTCCACCAATTTCCCCTATGTCGAGGTCGTTAAAGCGATACTTGCCGCACGCCAAAGTAAGTACGACCGTATTGGCTGGTGTTTGTTTGACAAACTCAGTGTAATAATTCCGTCCCGGCTTGGCGCCGTCACAACCTCCGACCAGAAAGAAATGCTTAACCGCTCCGGACTTTACCGCCGATATCAGAGTTTCTGCTGCACCCATTACCGTATTACGGGCGAAGCCGGTAGTCATTTCCGTACCGCCATTAATTCCGGTAAATTGTTTATCCTCATTCCAACCGCCGAGTTCCAGAGCCTTTTTAATAATCGGGGTAAAGTCTTTATTTCCGTCTTTTTCAGAAATGTGGGTCACACCCGGATAGCCGACAACCGCCGTCGTGAAAATATTATTGGCATAAGAACTCCTTGGAAGCATCAGACAATTCGTCGTAAAAAGAATGGGAGCAGGCAGATTACTGAATTCCTTTTGCTGGTTTTGCCATGCTGTACCGTAGTTACCTTTAAGATGGGTATATTTATGCAGTTCCGGATAACCGTGAGCCGGTAGCATTTCACCGTGCGTATAAATGTTAATTCCTTTGCCCGTGGTCTGCTCCAGCAGTTGTTTCAGGTCCAGCAGGTCGTGTCCGGTGACGACAATGAATGGACCTTTCTCGACCTTCATGCTGACTTTAGTCGGCACCGGATGCCCGAAGGTTGAAGTATTGGCTTCATCCAGTAGCGCCATGCATTTCAGATTGACCTGCCCGAATTCCATGATGAGTGACAGCCATTCGTTGACGCTATGCTCTTCTCCAATAGCCCGCAGACCTTTGTAGAACCACGGTGTAACCTCGGCGCTGCCTTTTCCCAGAATATGGGCATGCCAGGCATAGGCCGCCATACCTTTCAAACCGAAAAGTAAGGTCGAGCGTAGGGAGACGGTATCTTTGTCACCGTGAAATAGTTTGTCCGGATTAAAATCTATTACTTCGCCAAGTTTTACTTTCTCGGTCTCGACCTTCTTTTTTAGTTCATCTATCCGGTCGAGATCGAAGTTAACATTGGTGATAGTAGCAAAAAGGCTTTGTATCACCAGCTCATCAATTGCTTTATCAGGTTGCTTCTGATTTACAGCCCGTGCCAGACCTATCAGAGCGCAGACGAGATCATCCTGTTTATGAGCTACTTCCGGTTTCTTTCCACAAACGCCCCCTTTGGTACAACCAGTTCCCTGCGATGTTTGCTCGCATTGAAAACAAAACATTTCAGTCATCTCAATACATCCTTTAATTTGTTAATCCATTTATCATAAAAAATGCCTATAAAGACGGCTCCAGATAGATAGTTTAATCGTTTTTATGTGTCCAAGATATTTAATTGAAGCTGACGATGTTACAAAACTATGTCAAAAATCAGAAATTAGTTATACTTTCTGGTCTGGATTCGATATCAAAGGCATCGTTTCTATCTCGCTTCGTTCCTGCTTGACTCTTCTTGTCCGCAGTTATATATTTTAAGTGAATTACCATCTGTATTTACTGATAACAATCATATATTCTGATTAGCTGTATTGTTTCTTTTTTTAAGGGGATACATGAGAGATGAAGTCAGAAAAAGTGGAATAGCTGTCATCGGCGATGTCTCCTGGGGCACCCATTTCTGCCAGTTCTATCAAACAAAAAAAGACTTAATTGAAACCCTGGTGCCGTACTTTAAAACCGGGTTGAAGAATAACGAATTTTGCATGTGGGTCACCGCTGATAATCTCACATCCCAAGAAGCCCGGAAAGCCATGACAAAGGCTATGCCGGACTTCTCCGGCTATCTGAAGAAAGGTCAAATAGAAATACTATCTTATAATGAATGGTACCTTGAAGGCGGTTTCTTTAACAGCCAAAATGTACTTGACGGTTGGGTAGAAAAGCTTGATCAGGCTTTGAAAAAAGGTTATAACGGTTTACGTCTGACCGGTAATACCTTCTGGCTGGAGAAAAAAGACTGGCACAGTTTTTCAGAGTATGAAGAAGCTGTCAATAATGTAATTAGCAAATATAAAATGATTGCGCTTTGCACATATTGCCTTGATAAATGTAATGCGGCGGAAATTGTGGATGTGATCCGTAACCACGAATTTGCTCTGATTAAACAAGAAGGTAAATGGGAAATTTTCGAAAACTCACAGCATAAAACAAAGAAAAAATCTCTTAAAGAGAGCGATATTAACTTAAGGGCTATAGCCGAGTCAGTACCTACATGTATTGGTGTGGTAGGGATTCGCGATGGTAAGTTCCTCTATGTTAACTCCGCATATGAAAAGGCATTTGGCTATACTCACGGTGAGTTGATAGGGAAGATAACACCGGATATTTATTGGGATGTTGAAGACCGGACGAAGAATCTTAAACTATTGAAGAAAAATAAGCATGTCGTCGACTATAATGTCAGACTGAAGAAAAAAGATGGGACGATGTTCTGGGGTATGGCATCAATTCGTCCGATTACGTTTAATGGTAATTCCGCTCTATTAGGGACATTTACGGATATCACCGAAAGTAAAAAGGTTGAAAATGATGTGATTCGCCTTGGTCGTGAATTACAGGCGATACGTGAATGTAACCAAGCTATCGTTCGTGCGAATGATGAAAAGTCTCTTTTGTCCGATGTTTGTCGCATATTATGTACGACGGCCGGTTATCCTTTGGCGTGGGTGGGATCAGTAGAACATGATAAGGTCAAATCCGTACGACCATTAGCGTGGAGTGGCGATGAAGAATATATCGCTAAGGCAAATATCACCTGGGCCGATAATGAAAGGGGGCGGGGTCCCACCGGTTTAGCCATACGTACCGGCAAAACGCACTTCTTGCAGGATTTTACCACGGAACCAGCGGCAGCTCCGTGGCGTGAATCAGCTTTATTGCGTGGCTATCGTTCAAGTATTGCTATCCCTTTAAAAGATGAGGGTGATAGTGTTTTCGCAGTGCTGTCGTTGTATTCTTCCGAGATTAAAAGCTTCAATCTTACCGAAGTCAAATTGCTGGAGGAATTATCTCGTGACCTTGCCTTCGGCATCAGTGTAATAACTGAAAGAGCGAAGCGTCAGCAGGCAGAAGCTGAAGTTTCTCATTTAGCTTCATTCCCGGCAATGAACCCGATGCAAGTCGTTGAAGTAGATATGTCCGGCACAGTACAATACTGCAATGAATCAACCAAAAAGCTTTTCCCTGATATAGAGAAAAAGGGCAATAAGCATCCTTATCTGGTCGGTTTACTTGAAATAGAGAGCACGCGTTCATTGCTTAAATCTAAAACCTTCATACGTGAAGTAGAGATTGCTGGTAAATATTATGAACAATTAATATACGTTGTTTGCGATGGCCAACAAATACGGATATACGGACATGACGTCTCTGAAAACCATCAAGCAGAAGAACTGCTAAGAGAAACCAGCAACTATCTCAATAATCTCCTTGATTATGCAAACGCTCCAATTATTGTCTGGGACCCGCATTTCCGCATATCCCGTTTTAATTCGGCTTTTGAAAGATTGACGGGTTATAAAGCCGGTGATGTGATGGGAGAGCAATTAAGTATGCTTTTTCCGCCGGATAGAAAAGAAGAGTCCTTACAACAAATTCAGCGTACCCTCGTAGGAGAAAGGTGGGAAATCGTAGAGATACCTATATTACGGGTAGATGGCGAAGTACGTATCGTATTGTGGAATTCTGCCAACGTTTATGATAATGATGGCAAGACAATTATAGCCACTATTGCTCAAGGACAGGACATCACCGAGCGTAAACAAGCCGAAGAAAAATTGAAAACTTCCGAAACCCAATATCGCCGGCTTTTTGAGGCAGCTAAAGACGGTATTTTAATACTGGATGCGGATACAGGACAAATACTAGATGTGAATCCGTTTTTAACCGGGATGCTTGGCATCACATATAAGGAATTTATCGGGAAGCACCTGTGGGAACTCGGATATTTTAAAGATATCGTCGCCAGTAAAGCTAACTTTTCAGAGTTACAGGCTAAAAAATATATCCGCTACGAAGACTTACCATTGCGCACCTCCGACGGAAGAGAGATGAAGGTGGAGTTCGTCAGTAATCTCTATACCGTTGACCATCGGACAATAATCCAATGTAACATCCGCGATATTACGAAACGTAAACAGGCAGAAGAGAAACTTCAGGAAACAACCGAATATCTTAATAACCTGCTTGATTATGCGAATGCTCCTATTATTGTCTGGGACCCCCTATTCCAGATCACCCGTTTTAATCATGCATTCGAGCGGTTGACCGGCCTCAGTGCTGAACAAGCAATTGGGAAAAAATTGGAAATATTGTTCCCGGAAGATAGTAAGGCCCAATCAATGAACTATATTAAAAAAGCAATGTCCGGAGAACGTTGGGAGGTTGTAGAAATACCCATCTTACGGGGAGATGGCGTTGTACGTATTATATTATGGAACTCGGCGACCCTCCTGGGGATAGATGGTAAAAAGATGGTCGCAACAATCGCTCAAGGACAGGATATCACCGAGCGGAAACAAGCCGAAGAAGAGGTGAAAAAACTAAACGAAGAATTAAAGCGCCGTGCTACCGAACTTGAAGTCACCAATAAAGAGTTAGAGGCCTTTTCATATTCCGTTTCCCATGACTTAAGAGCGCCTTTACGGACTATGGAGGGCTTCAGTCAGGCATTATTGGAAGATTGCTCCGATATCTTAAATGACCAGTGTAAGGATTATCTGCGGCGTATCCAGGGTTCGGCTGAATTGATGGCGCAATTAATCGATGACATGTTACAATTGTCACGTCTGACACGGGTTGATATGTTGTTCAACAAAGTTAACCTGAGTGACCTGGCACAAACGATTGCTTCTGAGTTGAAAACGATCCAACCGAAGCGAAAAGCAGTGTTTGATATTACGCCCGGACTGATAGTAAATGGAGACGGGAAATTACTTCGTGTCGTGCTCTATAATTTACTGGGAAATGCCTGGAAGTTTTCGGGCAAAGTCCCTGAAGCACACATCGAATTCGGTGTCACCAACCATGAAGGTAAAAAAGTATACTATATACGCGATAACGGTGCGGGTTTTGATATGACATACATCTCTAAAATATTTAATCCGTTTCAGCGCCTGCATACTGCTGCTGAATTCCCCGGCACAGGCATCGGACTGGCATCCGTACAACGAATTATTCATCGCCATGGCGGCCAAGTGTGGGCCGAAGGCAAAGTAGGAAAGGGCGCTACTTTTTATTTCACGTTAAACGAGTAGTGAGTTGTGAGTAATAAGCGATGAGTCAATTATATTTGATACTGACCTTTTTTTAAAACTGAAAAAGGAAGATTATGCAAGATTTCAAGAAGTTAAAAGTATGTCAAAAGGCGCATTTGCTTGCGGTTGCTGTATACCAAACCACTGAGACGTTCCCTAGAGACGAGATTTTTGGATTGACCTCTCAAATACGACGGGCTTATATATCAATTCCTGCAAACATAGCTGAGGGATGCGGAAGAGAAGGTAGCGCTGAACTAAAACGGTTTTTACAAATTGCGTTAGGATCTACTACAGAATTAGAATATCATTTATTGTTATCCAGAGAACTGAAAATATTGAGTGACATAAAATATGAACAATTGGACAGTCAGGTTGGCGAGATAAGGAGAATGTTAATTGTCTTAACACAAAAATTGAAGAACCACTATGAGTTGTGAGTTACTCACAACTCACTAATTAATTAGGAGGAATATTTTGGAAGAGAAGATTATCCTGCTGGTCGAAGACAACCCGAATGATGTAACGTTAACAGAACGCGCGCTTAAGAAATCTCATATTCTCAACAGGCTTGTATTAGCGAAAGATGGAGCGGAAGCGCTGGATTATCTCTTAGGTACCGGTAATTGGGCCTGCAGAGATTTAAGTAACATGCCTCAACTCGTATTGCTGGATATTAAACTACCGAAAATCGATGGGCTGGAAGTCCTCAGAAGAATTCGCGCCGATAAGCGTACAAAATTACTTCCGGTAGTAATTCTCACTTCATCAAATGAAGAAAAAGACCTTATTAACGGCTATGCTCTGGGTGCGAATAGTTATATCCGGAAACCGGTAAACTTCAATCAGTTCGCTGATGCGGTGCGCCAACTGGGATTATACTGGCTGGTATTGAATGAATGTCCCCCGCCCGGTGTAAGGAAATTGGATGCCTAAACCTATACGGGTTTTAATTGTAGAAGACTCGGAAAATGATGCCCTCTTGCTATTGAGAGAATTGAGACGTATCGGTTACGATCCGGCTTATGAACGTGTGTATACTGCAAAAGACCTGAACGCTGCTCTTGAAAAACAAACGTGGGATGTTATCATCTCCGATTTTGTCATGCCCCAATTCAGTGGATTGGAAGCGCTTAAACTAGTTAAAGAAAAGGGATTGGATATACCATTCATTATCATGTCGGGTAAAATCAGCGAAGATACCGCAGTAATGTCGATGAAAGCCGGAGCGGCTGACTATATTATGAAGGATAACCTGAAACGGCTAGGTCCGGCTATTGAGCGCGAGTTGCATGAGTCTTCCGTGCGGATAGAAAGTGAGAAGGCGACTCGAGCACTTAGAGAACGTGATGACGAATTAAGTAATCTTAAAACTATAAATCAATTAAAGGATGAATTTATAGGGCTGGTATCCCATGAGTTGCGCACCCCTCTCACGGTTATTCTGGGTGCCTTGAGCACTGTAATCACCGAAGGAGACAAATTATCCCCCCGTGAGAAAAAACAGCTTATCGGAGATGCTTATTCTGAAGCTGAAAACCTTTCTGATATATTGGCTAATCTCCTCGAACTGGCGCGCGCTCAGGCTAATCGTTTGCAGATTACCGAAGAGCCTGTCGATATCAAGGAAACTATCGATATGGTAGTTAATAAGATGAAAGAACAGGTAATCTCACGCCAGGTTGTGACAGAATGTGAGGAACCGATAACCGTAACAGCCGATCGAGTTCGAATCCAGCGTATTTTACATAATTTGTTGGACAATGCGATAAAATATTCGGACCCGGGAACTAAAATAGAAATATTCGCGCGTAATAATGGCAATGAAGTACTTATAGGGGTAAAGGATAAAGGTATCGGAATCCCTCAGGATAAACAAGGGAAACTTTTTGAGCCATTCCAGCGGCTTGAACCGCAGAATATAAAAGCCACCGGAACCGGATTAGGGCTTGTGGTCTGTCGTCGTCTGGTGGAAGCGCATGGCGGCCGCATGTGGGTGGAATCCCGACCCGGAGAGGGGTCAACATTTCAATTTACATTACCGTTATCTAATATGGGGAGTTATCGAACAAGACAATAATGAAATCAAGTTGAGGCAGTGAGATGAAGCGATTTTCTATTTTGTTGGTTGACGATGAGGAACGGATTCTTAATTTTCTTAAAACCAAGCTCAAATCGCTAGGTTTTGAAGTATTACTTGCCGGCAATGGCGTCGAAGCCCTCGAGCAGATTCAGGGACAGGAACCGGATTTGGTGGTATTAGATGTAATCATGCCTAAAATGGATGGTTTTCAGACTCTGAAAGAGTTACGCACTTTTTCTGCCGTGCCCGTTATTATGCTCAGCGCCAGGGGCGACGATTCCGATAGAATTAAAGGGTTGGGTTTGGGAGCGGATGATTACTTGCCGAAACCTTTTAATCCGGACGAACTTGTCGCCAGAATTGAAGCGATAAAACGACGTTTGAATTCTCCGGAACGGAAGAAAACTCCTAAAGAACTGATTTTGCATGGTTTAAATATTAATTTTGATGAACGGCGCATTACCGTCCGTGGCGAAGAAGTAAAGCTGACCAGAATCGAATGGCTTTTATTGAATGAACTGGTGAGTAATGCCGGACACCTGATGGTTTATTATGACCTGTTAGCGCGTGTGTGGGGACCGGAATACCGTGATGATATACAGATATTGCGAACGTGTATCAGCCGTATCCGGCAAAAAATAGAAAATGACCCGAATAATCCCACGATTATCAGCACGGTGCCTAAAACAGGCTATATTTTTAATACATAATCGTGGCTAATCGGGTAGTTTATTCTTGCCCGACCAGTTACTAAAAGCATCTATCTCTTTTTGTAGACTATCAACTAATTTAGCGCCATGAGAATTAGCAAGCAAGCGATACATCCCGATAGCCGCTACTGCCAGTTTATCCTGTGCGCGTAAAATGAAGACCGGTTCATCCGCGCCGATTTCAGGAATATTTACTCTACCATATTTCCCGGAAATAGCCATTGTTCTACCTCCTTAACGGGATAATGCTGATAAAGGGTACCCTGTGTTTCATCCTGAAAAATTCAGACGATTTTAGCCATAACACGCTCGCCTTCAACTTTAATCTCGTAGATGGCGAGTGGTTTCTCCGTTTTCTGTGCCATCCCCAACATGGACAGCAACTTACCGATAATGGATTTAAGGCCTGAACCGGTTACCCAGCGGACTACTTTACCATCCTGTAGATCGAACTGGGAACCGTGCATCGGGCAGGTTACAATGGTACCTTTGAGCGTACCCCTTGAAAGAAAGGCTTTCATGTGTGGGCAACGTCCGGCCGCGGCATAATATTTACCTTCGACCAGCGCCAATGTTATGTCCTTTCCCTCCATATAAACCCGCTTCATCGTGCCGTTTGTAAGCTCATTTTTCTTGCAGACTTCGATAAAATCAGCCATTTATTTTCTCCTTTTATATTTATTTAAAGGCAAATCATCGGATTAACATTATAAACTCTTTCACCTGGTAGTCCCATTCCCGTGAGAGAAAATCTACTGAAGTTTTGCCGTTTTCCTCACAAGCGGAAACATCAATCGAACCGCCGCCGCCCTCAAAACTGGCAGAAGTCTCTGTCTGTGCAGTAATTTTGAGTTTGTAATTATCAGTTCCGAAGAATTTAATTGCTTTCTTGATCACTTCTTCCGGGGATAACTTCGTTTTAGTAGCGATTCTTAACATCAGTTCCTCCTCGTTATAGAGCATCGATAACCCATTATGAGACGTTCTATCTATAATAGTTATAAAATTCCAGGCAAACTGCTTACATTATTATGACATTTTAATCGAATCATTCTTAAAAAAATGCCATAGTTTCGTAATAATTTCTCTTCGCATTTTATAACTTCCTGATTGTTTATCTTCTAGAATCTCCTGTGAATGCTTTTATGCGGTGGTGTGTAGATGTCTATATCATTGGTTGGGAAACAAAAGCTCTCTCGTGTGGCAATCGCCGAAGCTGAAACATTACCGGATGAAGTTATGGTATTTTGTCCGGTGTGTAAGGCGTTTGAGACAGTCTGTTTTAATGACGGCGCATTAATTCAGACACGGAAATTTACACAATATGGAACCCATATTTACCATGATTGCGGCTCAAACGAACCCTGCCGGTTATATTTGACGATATAAGAAGCCGACGATACTTAAATTTAAGAGATTGAATTATCGCTAAACGTGCAATTACTCAAATAGGATTATGGGGAGGATAAAATGAACAGGATGGTGGCGACAATTCTGGCTGGAGGAAAAGGAACCAGGATGGATATTTTCTGTCAGGTTAGACCAAAACCTGCATTATCATTCGCAGGAAAATACAGGTTTATTGATTTTAGCTTAAGTAACTGCGTTCATTCTCAAGTCAATGATGTTGCTCTGCTGGTTGACTATCAGCGTTCTTATCTGACGATTTACCTGAAACAATGGAAAAATGAGAACTCGGCGAAAAGCACCATAAACATATTAGAACCAGAAAATAACGGGTCTTACTGCGGTACCGCCAATGCCCTTTATCAGAAGTTGGACTTTTTAAAGAAAAACCCGGCTGACAGGGTATTGATAATGCCAAGCGACCAGGCTTATAAAATGGACTACCGCAAGATGCTTGCCTTCCATGAAAAGTCGAAGGCCGATGTTACTATCGGGGTCGTGCCGGTGCCAATCGAGGAAGCTCATCGTTTCGGTACACTTACACTGGAAAAAGATAGCCGTGTAATCGAATATGTTGAGAAACCCGATGTCCCTAAAAGTAATCTGATTTCGATGGGTATTTATATCTTTAATAAAGACATTTTAATACAACGGCTTATTGAAGATGCGGTAGAACCTGCCTCGATTCATGACTTAGCCTATTCGATCACTCCGGGAATGGTTGCACGGGATAGTGTTTATGCCTACCGTTTCGATGGATTCTGGCGTGACATCGGCACTATTGATGCTTATTATGCTACCAGCCTTGAACTCAATAGCTCTCGGCCGCCTTTTAGTCTCGATGGTACTTGGCCTATATTAACCTGTGAAAATGATGAACCCGTTAAAAAATCCGCTTGGGGTGTTGTGGAGAACAGCATTATCAGCCCGGGATGCGTCATTAAAGGAAGAGTGGAAAATTCAATTCTATCACCGGGAGTTAAAGTCGATGAATGCGCAGTAGTGAAAAATTCGATTCTGATGTCCAATGTTTCAGTGGGTCTCCACAGTGTAATTGACTCCTGTATCGCGGACGAAGACGCTATAATCGGAGAATTCTGTTATGTGGGATTTGGGAGCGACCGTAAAAGGACAGCGGAATGCACCTTATTAGGGAAAGGCGCCACAATCTCACCGCATACCGCTATTGCCCGTGGTTGTAAGATAATGCCATTTTCTAATCCCGCTGAATCCGCCAGAAATGTATTGATTAAAAACCACCGGTCGATGTCGGTCATCCAACCTGAGCCTGATAATTCCCGTGAAACAGGGATAATCAGTTAATACTATCCGGTTACGGAACTAATCGAAAGTCAGGAAGGCAGGGTTGTGAAAATAAAAATAATTTTCTATAGCATGTACGGCCACACGTATAGGTTGGCGGTATCAATTGCCGAAGGTGCCGGCGAAGTCCGAAGCTCTGATGTAGAACTGTTACAGGTTCCAGAGTTAGTTCCTGCTGAAATACTGGAAAAATCCGGCGCCAGAAAAGCAAGACAGGCTTTTTCTCATATCCCTTTTGCCAAGCCGTCGGATATGGTGAATGCGGATGCAATTATTATAGGGACTCCGACCCGATTCGGTAATATGTGCGCTCAAATGCGCAATTTTCTCGACCAAACAGGTGGTTTATGGGCTCAGAATGCATTTGTAGGTAAAATAGGTAGCGCCTTTACTTCCTCTTCGACACAACACGGGGGGCAAGAAACAACCCTCATCACGATTTATATTACGTTACTGCATCTGGGGATGATCATTGTGGGTTTACCTTACTCAGAAATCAGACAGACGACAATGAGCGAAATTACGGGAGGAAGCCCATATGGTACCAGCAGCGTCACCGGGCCGTCGGGAAGCAGGATGCCGAGTGAAAATGAACTGGCAATGGCAAGATTTCAAGGACGTCATGTAGCAACTATTACCGGTAAGCTGGCTAACCCCTTGACATCCGGAATATAAAGAAAATGTTGATTAAAAATTATCAATTACGGAAAATATGAGGCAATAAAATGTCCAGGAGAATAATGAAATCGACCTCTCAATTAAACAATATTCAACTATTGCTGGATAGGTTCGATGGCAATCCTGTCCTAAGGCCGGATACTAAAAACCTTTGGGAAACAAAAGCTGTCTTTAATCCGGCGGCGATTTACGAAGGCGGTAAAGTGCATATTCTTTACCGTGCCATCGGTGAAACGGATGTCTCTGTTTTAGGTTATGCCTCCAGTAGCGACGGATTGCATATCGAAGAACGTCTCGACAAACCGGTGTATATTCCCAGGGAGCCTTTTGAGGGAGTAAGCCCGACTTAGCCGTATGTTTCCGAGACTCCGGGGATTTATGTCTCAGGGGGCGGAGGCATGGGTGGATGTGAGGACCCTCGATTGACCAGAATCGATGACCGGGTCTATATCACCTATGTTGCCTATGACGGGCATAGCGCCCCGAGGGTAGCATTAAGTTCAATTAACATCGATGATTTTCTCAATAAGAAATGGAACTGGAAAAAACCGGTGCTCATTTCCCCACCTTACAAGGTGGATAAAAATGCCTGCATTTTACCGGAAAAAATCAATGGGAAGTATGTGATTTTTCATCGTATTTTCCCCAATATCTTAATTGACTTTGTTGATGATCTGGAGTTCGATGGCAAGACCAGATGGCTGGAAGGGCAGTACAAAATTCCAATTAGAACCTTAGGTTCTGATTGGGATAGTTTAAAAGTGGGTTGTGGGCCGCCACCGATAAAAACCAGAGATGGTTGGTTACTTATTTATCAGGCAGTCTGCCGCCGGGATGAATCACGTTATAAAATGGGTGCCATGTTGCTTGATTTGAAAGACCCGACAAAGGTTTTGGCCCGGAGCCGAAACCCGATATTAGAGCCGATAGCTGCATATGAAAACGAAGGCTGGAAAGCCGGAGTGGTCTATCCATGCGGCGCTGTAGTGATTAATAACCGGCTGTTTGTTTATTATGGCGGGGCGGATATGGTTGTTTGTGTCGCTTCGGCAAAATTAAATAATTTCGTAGAGCAACTTTCCACGAACCATAAAGAAACAAAACCGGAGAGTATTCCCGTTCAGCCACCAACCGATAAAAAAATAATGGAACCGGTTCAAGGCTATTGCCTGAGATGTAAGCAAATGCAGCCGATTCGGAATCCGCGGCATGTCGTTCTCAAGAATTTGAGGCACGCAATTCAAGGTGTCTGTTTCTGGTGCGGAGCAAAAATATCGAGATTGGTAAAATCCAAACCGGATTTAGATGATGAATAGAGTATTCTTATCAACCAGCATAATCTAAGATAACTTTAAGGACGGTTAAAATGTATAAGAAAATATTAGTACCTCTGGATGGTTCGGACCTGGCGGAGTGCGCTCTGGAACATGTAAAAGAAATCGCCCTGGGATGCAATGTCCCGGAAGTAGTTCTTTTTAGAGTGGTTGAGCCTGTTTATACCGGCGCAGATGCGATGTCTTATGGCGCTGTGATGTACGCAGATCTTATCAATCAGGTTGAGAAAGAGGCTCAAGAGTACATCACCGACGTAACGGAGAAATTTAAACAAAATACCGGTATAGATGCTCAATCTGTATTAGCCCATGGTAATGCGGCCGATGAAATATTGGAGTACTCCAAAAAGAATCAGGTAGACCTGATTATCATGACAACGCATGGTAGATCAGGAATATCGCGATGGCTGTTTGGCAATGTAGCTGATAAGGTTTCGCATCACTCGACAGTACCGGTTTTAATCATTGCGCCATCAGGCTGCAGGATAGACGATACGGATCGAAATAAAAAAGCGAAAGCTAAAATTAAATGAAGTGTATATATAAGAAAGAAAAAATAATAAAGGGAGAGAATTGATGGAATACAACAAGGTAATTGTTCCCCTGGACGGCTCTAAACTGGCTGAAAGTGCATTACCTCATCTGGAAAAGATTGCCATAGGATGTAGTATCCCTCAAATCATTTTGGTAACGGTAACTGAATCGGTGAAAGTAAAAACTCCGCAAGGGCAACGTATCGAAGAACTACCGGTTATTTATCAGAAACCCATTATTTTCTACGGAAGTATATCCACAGCGGGCATTGGAGGGGTTATTTCCCACGGTTCGGTAAGGGATTTACCTGTTACCATCGGGAAGATGGCTAAGACCGGATACAATTATTTGACCGGCGTTGCAGAGAAATTGGGAAATAAAGGTATGCAAGTCACCATTGCTTTATTGATAGGGGATGTGGCGGAAGAAATTAGCCGTTTTGCCAGGGAAGAAAAGGCAGACCTTATTATCATGGCAAGTCGCGGTAGAACAAGTCTCAGACGTTGGGATGTGGGTAATGCTGCCGCTAAAGTTTTCCGCACTACGGATATTCCAATTCTGTTGGTTAAACCGCCGCCCGGTTTTAAAGAGACCAAGCCCGTCAGAAAGGGCAAGGCTCTTTAGAATTTATTAAAATAATGCTTATAACTAAAAGGATATTTTACCTTCAGTTACTACACTTGACAGCAACTGAGGTGTACAGGTATGCTTTTTAGAAAGTATTAAACGTGTGATTTATTCATTACGTATGCGGAGTTTTAGATTTTCACTATGGGTGTTGACAGGAAAGAAATATTAGCGCGATTTACGAAGGATAGGGCGAATCTGGTACCTATCCTGCAGAATATCCAGGAAACAGAAGGGCATCTATCACCGGAAGCTATTTACGAAATCAGCCTTTTTTTAAATATGACTGGAAACGATATTTATAGCGTTGCCAGTTTTTATGCTCAATTCCGGTTCGAGCGCCAGGGTAAACATACCATCAAAGTCTGTCAGGGTACGGCCTGCCATGTCCGCGGCGGGCATCAAATCCTGGAAACAGTAGAGCGCGAACTCAAATTACTGCCGGGAAGGGCGACTACCGACGATTATGAATTTACGTTGGAGCGGGTTGCTTGCTTTGGATCTTGCGCTCTGGCGCCTGTGATGGTGGTGGACAGTAATGTGTATGGGCGGGTAACCACTGCCAAAGTAAAACAATTACTAGCTGAATTTCGGGAGAAATAATCGTGTTATTAGATGAAATCCGGAAACAGGCATTGTCTGAAAGAGCGGTTTTAGAACAAAGCAAAAAAACGCGTATTCTTATCGGCACCGGTACATGCGGCCGGGCTGCCGGAGCCATGGCTGTTCTGGAGACGATTAATAAAGAATTAGCACAGGGGAAGATCGATGCGGTTGTAACTCAAGTGGGCTGTATCGGGCTTTGTTACATAGAGCCGCTGGTAGATATCATCAAGCCCGATCGTCCTCGTATCTGTTATAGCCGCGTTACGCCGGAAATCATGACGCAATTGATCCAGGATTATATTATCAATGATAACCCGCGTCCTGATCTGGCCCTCGGCACCATCGGTGAAGAGAGCGTACCCGATATTCCCAAGCTTTTCGACCATCCCATGCTAAAACCACAGGTACGCATCGCTTTACGTAACTGCGGGCACATCGACCCCGAAAATGTTAAAGAGTATGTCGCTAATGGCGGTTATTGCGGTCTTGATAGAGCGCTGAAGATGACGCCAGAAGAGGTGATTACCGAAGTCAAGATATCAGGTCTTAAGGGTAGAGGCGGGGCCGGATTTGCTACCTGGCAGAAATGGGAATTTTGCCGGAAAGCTCCCGGTAAAGAAAAATATGTAATTTGCAATGCTGACGAAGGCGACCCGGGAGCCTTTATGAATCGCTTGTTACTGGAAGGCGACCCCCATTCCGTATTGGAAGGGATGGTTATTGGTGCCTATGGTATCGGTGCCACCCAGGGTTACGTCTATTGTCGGGCGGAAAAGCCGTTGGCCATCGCACGGCTGAGGGTGGCCTTAAAACAAGCAGCCGAGCTCGGTCTGGTTGGTAAAAATATACTTGGTTCCGATTTTAATTTCCCAATCGAAATACGGGAGGGAGCAGGGGCTTTTGTTTGTGGCGAAGAGACGGCGCTGATGCTGTCCATCGAAGGTATGAGGGGTATGCCTAAACCGCGTCCTCCGTTCCCGGCTACAGCCGGATTATGGGGTAAGCCCACTAATATCAATAATGTCGAGACTTGGGGTAATGTTTCGGCGATTTTCCAGAAAGATGCTGATTGGTATGCCGGTTTCGGCACCAAGACCAGTAAAGGCACTAAAACTTTTGCATTAGCCGGCAAAGTCGAGCGTACAGGTCTTATCGAAGTTCCGCTAGGCATTACCTTACGCCAGATTGTTTTCGATATTGGTGGCGGTATTCCTAACGGTAAAAAATTTAAAGCGGTGCAGACCGGTGGTCCGTCCGGCGGATGTATCCCTGCCAGTTTACTCGACCTGCCGGTAGATTATGAGTCTCTGACTAAAGTCGGCTCTATCATGGGCTCCGGAGGCATGATTATTGCCGATAGCGATACCTGTATGGTGGACCTGTCCAGATATTTTCTCTCGTTCTGCCAGGCTGAATCTTGCGGTAAGTGCGTACCGTGCCGCGAAGGCACCGGGCAAATGCTGGAGATTTTAACCGATATAACAGAAGGAAAGAGTAAGCCGGGAGATATTGACTTACTGCTAAAACTGGCTGAAGGTATCAGGTCCGGTTCGCTTTGTGCACTGGGAAACACTTCGCCTAACCCGGTATTGACGACGATTAAATATTTCCGTGATGAATACGAAGCGCATATAAACGAGAAACGATGCCCGGCTGGGGTTTGTAAAAATCTCATATCCTATTATATTGATCCAGAGAAATGCAAGGGCTGCCTTATCTGTCTGAGAAATTGTCCCGCGAGTGCCATCGCCGGGGATAAACGGATGATACACGTGATTAACACGGAGAAGTGCATTAAATGCGGGGTTTGCCTTGAAGTATGCCCGGCCAAATTCAGCGCTGTAGCTAAAGTCAGCGGTAAAAAACCGGCGACACCGGAGAAACCAATCCCGGTGGGAAGCTGGAGCAAACCATAATCTAAGGGGGCATTTTGGAAACAATCACACTGAATATCGATGGGCGTGAGGTCAAAACCGAGAAAGGAAAATCGGTGCTGCAGGCGGCGTTAGACGCTGGTATCTACATCCCGAACCTCTGCTATCACCCCGATTTAAGTGCCTGGGGCGGTTGCCGTATGTGTGTGGTTGAAGTTGCCGGTATTCGTGGTTTGCCTACTGCCTGTACGTTGCAGGCTGAGAATGGCATGGTGGTCAAAACAAGAACCGCGGAAGTTGACCGAACACGCCGTATTGCTCTGGAACTCATGCTGTCGAGTCATCCTCAGGATTGTCTGGCATGCACCCAAAACCTTAATTGTGAATTGCAGGCAATGGCGCAATATATAGGAATTGATAAGCAGCGTTTGAGATTTCGTCCGAAGAACATACCGCTCGAAACCACTAATTTTCTTTTCGACCATGATTTGGATAAATGCATTCTGTGCGGCAGATGCGTCCGCGCTTGTTATGAACTACGCGGCGTAGGCGTGCTTTCTTTTATTAAAAGAGGTCGGGAAGAATATATCGGGACGGCTTTCGATAACCTTTTGGCAGATGCCAATTGTATCTTTTGCGGCGCTTGCGTCGAGGTTTGTCCCACCGGAGCTCTTCGGGATAAAGACGGATTGTTGGAATCAGGCAAGACGCGTGAAGCCGCTTTGGTTCCTTGTAAATATACCTGCCCGGCGGGGATAGATGTGCCTCGCTACATTCGATTTATCACTGAGAACAAGTATGCGGAAGCAGCGTCGGTTGTCAGAGAAAAAGCTCCCTTCCCGAATGTATTGGGATTGGTTTGCGACCATCCCTGCGAACTTGTCTGCCGACGCCGTGATATCAGCGGGGCCATCGGAATCAGACCCCTGAAGCGTTTCGCCGCAGAAAAAGAGGGAAAACCCAATCCGAAGCACCTTAAAAAATCACCGCCCACCGGTAAAAAGGTCGCTATCGTAGGCTCGGGACCGGCCGGGTTGACCGCGGCATATTACCTTTCGAAACTGGGTCATAGTGTGATGGTATTTGAAGCGTTGCCTGTCACCGGCGGAATGTTACGCGTCGGTATTCCTGAATATCGTCTGCCGAAGAAAGTTCTGGATGTAGAAATTAACGAAATCAAGAAAGTAGGATTTGATATAAAGACTAACACCAGAATAGAGTCTCTGGACAGTCTGTTTACTGATGGCTATCAGGCGGTCTTCCTGGCGATTGGCGCACATCAGGGGAACAAAATAGGCGTAGCGGGAGATGATAGTGCCGGTGTATTCGATGCAATCGCTTTACTCCGACAGGTGGGTTTAGGACAAAAGCTGAAATTGGGTGATAAAGTGGCTGTTATCGGCGGCGGCAATGTCGCCATCGATGCTGCACGTACCGCCTTAAGGCTCGGCGTTAAAGACGTAACGATTATTTATCGACGCACTCAGGCTGAGATGCCCGCTAACCCCGAAGAAATTGAGGGAGCCCTGGAGGAAGGGGTAAAGTTTGTTTTTCTGGCCGCACCCCACAAGATATGGAATGAAAATGGCATCGTAAAGTTGCAATGTATTCGCATGGAATTGGGAGATGTAGATGCCAGCGGCCGGCGTTGTCCGGTGCCGATGAACGGTAGTGAATTTGTTACCGAATATAACAGTGTTATCGGCGCGATCGGTCAAATTATTAAAATACCGGAAAAATTCGATGTGAAGACAGGGCGTGGAGACGTCATTCAAGTCAGGGATGATAACCTCACCAGTCGGCAGGGTATCTTTGCCGGCGGTGATGTCGTGACCAGTCCGGCTTCGGTGATCTCCGCTATCGCTTCCGGCAGAAAGGGCGCGATAGCTATCGACAAATTCCTTGGCGGGAAGGGTGTCATCGATGAGGAATTAGCTCCGGTCGAAGAGTCTGAAGTTAAACTGGGATTTAAAGGCGACTTCGCTCATTTAAACCGGTCTGAAATACCTTGTATCGCCCCAGGACAACGACTCAGCAGCTTTGCAGAGGTAGAACAGGGTTACGACGAAAAGACAGCCCTTAAAGAGTCGTACCGATGTTTAAAGTGCGATGTGCGGCTGAAAATTCATCCTGTACAATTGCCTCCGAAAAGATCTTCGACGAAAAAAGTCGGGTAAATTAGAATTACTGCTAATTTATCTTCGACTAACTGAAGTAATACTATAAATAACAGAGCTCTTTGCTGTAAAAATGGTACGCTTGGTGGGGTTCGAACCCACGACCTCAGCCTTCGCAGGGCCGCGCTCTATCCAAACTGAGCTACAAGCGCATTTCAGAGAGTGGTGCCGAAGGAGAGATTTGAACTCTCATGCCCGTTATGGACACTACGCCCTGAACGTAGCGCGTCTGCCATTCCGCCACTTCGGCATTTGGCACCACCGTGCCGGAGAATTACTCCAGCCACTTATTAAATTTAACGTAATGATTGGAATTAGTCAACTGTAACTCGATTTTATGAGCTGAAATTGACAGCCAACTCCAATGACTTTAATATGGTTACATCGCTATCTGGTAAGGAAAACAAATGAATATTCTTGTAACCAATGATGACGGCATCGATTCGCCGGGATTATGGGCATTAGCAAAGGCGATGAGTCGGGTAGGGCAGGTTCTGGTAGTGGCTCCGGATAAAGAGAGAAGCGGTGCCGGTGCCAGTGTATCTTTACATAATGACATGGGTATCGTTGAAGTGACATCATCAATCCCCGGAGTTAAAGCTTATGCAATTGACGGAACACCGAGCGATTGTGTCATGCTGGGGATGCGCAAGTTGTCTCAATCAAATATCGATCTGGTGGTTTCCGGCATTAATCCCGGACCTAACATCGGCAGAGATATTCATTATTCGGGAACAGTGATGGCAACACTGCAGAGTTATTTCCATAAAATACCCTCGATTGCGATTTCTTTATACGCTAAAGACCCTAAAGAAACATTGGATTTTAATTTTACCGCGGAGGTTATTGAGAAATTAGCCAATGATATCAAATACGGCCGACTCCAGGCCGATGCAATCTTAAATGTGAATGTGCCCAATATCCCAAGAAAACAGATAAAAGGTATTTTAGTCACCAGAACAGCAGACACCGGCTATGTGAAATTATCCGGCGTAAAGGGAAATAAAGATTTAGTGAACTACCACCTGGAGTTGGATGAATTGTATAGTAAACTCGAGGAAGGGACAGATATCTGGGCGATACATCAAGGTTATATTTCCATCACGCCGCTACGGTTTGAGATTACATACCATGATATGATAACTGCGATCACTGGAAACGTAGAGGCTATGGAAAATGAACTTCTGAGCGATATACGCGACCAATTGAAATAAACAGAAAGACATTACAGGGAAATGAACGGTATCCAAACTCGAAATTGTAAGGAAGTAATTGGTGGCTGGATTCCCGCGTTCGCTGGAATGACAAAATTATAGAAAAATAAAAACCCACTCCTTTTCAGGTGAGTGGGTTTTTATATTACGTGATTCTTTTAAAATAAATCTATTTAGCGGGCATGGATTGGGCAAGCGACTGCAGGTCGGCGAGTGTGGATTGTAGTGAGATATTCAGCCACACGTCGGAAGTGCTGAATTGAATCTCACCCAACAGGTTTTTGATTCCCTGATTTGTTACTATGCCTTTGTAAATATTAACGGCGCCGCTTATAGTATCCTTGGCATCCTGAGCGGATGTAGCGTCAGGGAAATGAAGAGCCAGGCTGATGGTAACATCGAGAGTCCCTTTGTTAATCGCCAACCCCACCATGTCCATTTTAGATAAAGCCTGTACGGAAACCGTAGAATTATCGGGGATATCTGTGTCCAGTGCCTGCTTAGCTTGCGCTGGAATAGCAAAGGCTGCTTTTATCGAGGTTGTGCCGAGTTGATTGTAGGTGTCTACGATTAGGCCGCTGAGCGGTTGCTTGGTGCCTTTTTGAACATCGATGCAGTCCTTTACTGCCTGGTCTGAGCCAAAAACTAACGTACTGTTGCCAAAGAAGACAAGCGAATACTTGTCGGCGCTGTTTGAATATACCTGACTGCCGTTATAAGTGCTGACAGCCAACGGCTTTCCGGTTTTATCCCCGATATTTTGCACGAATTGCTTCTCGTTAAATGTACCTTGAGCGATAATACCGAAGTAGCCATTGGCAGTATCAGTTTGCATATTATTGATATCGCCGAAAATGAGACCTTGAGCAAAATCATGCAGATTAATCCCGGTTTTTTGAGTTACTTCGTCAAGAGCTGCCTGGACGGTTTGAGGTTTGTCCACTCCTTTGGAAATACCGTTATAGAGAGTGATGAGTTCCTGGTCGTTCAAGATGTTTCCGATTTGAACATTTGCCACCAGATTGGCGGCTTGAGGCACCAGATTAATGGAAGACGTTTGGCTGCTGTCGCATCCGGTAATAGTCATCAATACTAAAGCTACGGCCACTAATCCGGTAATAAATTTTCTAGCTATCATGCAATTCTCCTTTGTCAGTGAAGCATAGAATTAATCTATCCCTAAAATATACATTTGTCAACTCTAATAACCTATTGATTGATAGTATTATTGTTATATGATTGAAGCCACAATGGGTTTTAATTCCCTGCTATTTTTGCCAGTCTACCGGGCGAACGGGGAAATCGTTAGCCATGGTGTAAATCACTCCAATAGCAAAATAGAGAATACCTGCATATTGATTGAGTTACCCTTTGTTCATAAATATTATTCCGCTTTAGATTGCTTCGTTGCTTTGACTCCTCGCAAAGACAGGTTTAAGCCTGATAGTTGAATGCTGGAAGCTGTTCGCTGATCTGGTTCAGATAGATGGCATACACATATACTAGAGGATATGAAGATAAAAAGTGCCATTGCCACCGGCAGTATTGTTATTGGGAAACGGATTGGTGATATTTCCGCTGATGCGAACAAAAGACTGAAATGGTTTGATTACTACAATTCTCATGGTAAGAATGCCCGCCTTACCTGTCAACATTATGGTATAACACCGGACACCTTCTACAAGTGGAAGAGGAGATACCGACCGTACGAACTAAAAACGTTGGAGGAGCGTTCTCGCCGGCCGAAACGAGTTCGACAGCCGACCTGGAGCACCGTGCAAGTAGAGGCGGTACTCAAAATCAGAGAGGAATACCCTCGCTGGGGGAAAGAGAAACTGGCGAATCTATTGACGGGAAGTGGTGTTAAGATTTCCACCTCGATGGTGGGGAGGATACTCCGATATTTAAAAGACAGGGGCGCACTCAAAGAGCCGCTTCGCCAATCTATCTCGGCACGAAAGAAGATGCGGTATCGGCCGTATGCTACTCGAAAACCGAAAGAATATACAGCCCGGCTACCTGGTGACATCGTACAGGTAGATACGATGGACGTGAGACCTTTACCCGGAGTCATCATCAAGCATTTCTCTGCCAGAGATATCATCTCCAGGTGGGATGTGGTGGGGGCTTCCAGCAACGCCACTGCCACAACAGCAGCAGCCTTTATCAACGCAATCATCGCAAGGATGCCCTTTGAAGTGAGAGCGATACAGGTAGATGGTGGGTCTGAGTTTCAGAGTATCTTTGAGGAGACCTGCCAACAGTTGGGGATTAAGCTCTTTGTCCTGCCACCTCGTTCTCCCAAGCTGAACGGTCATGTGGAAAGGGCGAATCGAACTCACGCAGAAGAATTCTACGAAGTCACAGATGCTGAGTTCGATGTGCCGAGCATCAATGTCGCCTTAAGACAGTGGGAGATGATCTATAATACCATCCGTCCCCATCAGGCTCTGCACTATTTGACGCCACACAACTTTCTATTGCAGAATTACTCAATAAACGCTAAGGAGAAAGTGTACGGGATCTACTGAACCTATTCATTCGCTAGACTTCTGACCCTCTTTCAGGCTAAAATGTAGCCACAGGAGTTGAGATGAACGAGAAAGAATTACGTCTCACCACTACGGTGCACGGTGCGGGTTGAGCTTGTAAGATCGGTCCAGGGGACCTGGCAAAAGCGCTGCAAGACCTGCCGCTGATTTCTCACCCTAATCTCATAGTTGGTATTGAGAGGTCCGAAGATGCCGGTGTGTATAAACTCACAGAAAAACTGGCAATAATTCAGACACTCGACTTCTTCACGCCTATTGTAGACGACCCTTATGATTTCGGGCAAATCGCGGCAACTAATTCACTGAGTGATGTATATGCAAAAGGCGGCACACCGATCACCGTGATGAATATCGTCTGTTTTCCGATTAAGACAATGGACGTCATGATCTTGCGTGAAATTTTGCGTGGCGGACTGGATAAAATGCGTGAAGCGGGAGTGGTGTTGGTCGGGGGACATAGTGTAGACGACAATGAATTGAAGTATGGGCTTTCGGTTACCGGTATTATTCATCCGAAAAAGGTTGTAATGAATAACGGCGCTCAGCCCGGCGACAAACTGATATTTACTAAAAAATTAGGCACCGGCATTATCAGCACCGGTATTAAAAAGGGCGTAGTCGAAAAGAGCACTATTAAGAAAGTCACACAGTCGATGACAACCTTGAACAAAGCAGCCTCCGAAGTGATGATGTCAATCGGCGTCCATGCCTGTACCGATGTTACCGGTTTTGGTTTCCTGGGGCATGCCGCGGAGATGCTCACCGATACCGACAATGGTATGGTGATTGACTCGTCCAGTGTGCCTTTCTTCCCTGAAGCTAAAAGCCTTATCGAAGGCGGGTTTTTACCGGGTGGTTTATACCGAAATCGTGATTTCCGCAAGAAAATGGTTAAATTCAGTCCGGATGTCCCCGAATTTTTGACTAATCTCCTTTTTGACCCGCAGACGTCGGGTGGACTGCTGATTGCCGTAACGAAAACCAAGGCATTACGGCTTGTCAAGGCGATGCACGATGCCGGAGTTACTGAAGCTAAGATTGTCGGCGAAGTCGTCAGTAAACCCAAAGGTAAAATATTAGTACAGTAAATATTCTCTTTTTCATTCTGGAGACACGAATAGGCTGGGAAATCATTATTGAAAAAACTGGTTTATGAAGTCGCTCCCAATTTGAAACTACTCAGTCCGCATCCTACGCTGCCTGGATACGACGATTTTGTCGCTTCCTATCTTTTTTGCGGTGAGAAGAAAGTATTGGTCGATGTTGGCTTTAAAACGGCAGTTCCCGGGTTGATTGCAGCTTTAGATCAGGCTGAAGTTAAGCCTGATGAAATCGATTATATTATCCTGACACATATCCACATGGACCATGCCGGCGGCATCGGTCAGGCAGCAAGAGAAATGAAAAATGCGCGCGTTATCGCACACCAACGTGCATTCAAACATTTAATTGATCCGACCGAGTTGTGGAAAGCAAGCCAGGAGACTCTAGGTGAATTGGCTTTGAAATACGGCGCCATCGAACCTGTACCGGAAAACCGGATTATTATCGCCAAAGAAGCGATGGAACTGGACCTGGGGAAAGGATTGACTCTAGAAATATATCTGACTCCCGGTCATGCCCCTCACCATTTATGTGTCTTTGATAGAAAAGAGAGGGTCTTACTGGCAGGCGACATGGCAGGCGTCTATATGGACGGTTTTCTCCGGCCGGCTGCTCCGCCCCCATTCGTATTTGAAGATTACGTTACTTCACTGGATAAGGTAATGGCGCTTCAGCCTGATAAAATCGCTTATTCTCATTTTGGTTGCTATGATAATGCCCCTGAAAGATTACGCGCGGCAAAAAAACAGATTATTCTATGGCGTAAAATTGTACAAAGCGGCGTAAAAGAGGGAAAAACTCCCAATGAGATTTTCAAGCTTCTATGGGCTGGAGATAAGACTATTGCCGCTTTCAATTCTCTGGATAAAAGTGTTTACCCGCGTGACTATTCACTGATCCTTAATACTATCCGCGGTATAACATCGTGTGATTAGTCTGATTATCCGATAATAATATCTTCCAATCGGCGCTTGGGAACATGACGCACACCCTGTTCATCCCACCACCCCTTCACAGTTTGCGTATCCGCATCCAATTCTTCGAAAACAAAGGTTTCTTTGGATGTGCCGAGAGCGATTACCAGCATAATGTCATAGCGTTGAGGCAGATTTAATGCTTTCAGCAATTCCTTACGTTGGATAATGCCGACCATGCAGCCGTTCAGACCTTTTTCAGTGGCACCCAGCAGAATCGTCTGCGCGGCAATGCCATGGTCGACGAGAGCGGCGGCAAAGGTGCCGAGTTTTTTATCGTTTAAAACAAGGATGTAGGCGGATGGTCTTTCACCTTCAGGCGGGTTGCCGTCCATCCCGATATGCCGGCAAATGATATCGTTTTTCTCTGGTTCGCAGGAAAGGTAATATTTCAGCGTCTGACGATTGGCGCCTGAGGCGGACATTCTGGCCAGGTCAACCAGTTCGGTCAGAGTTTTGCGGTTTATAGTGACCTCCTGATGGAATTTTCGGGTGCTTCTATTTTTTATGACCAAATCTCTAAACATATTTCCACCTCTAGCCTATTCTTTGCTGAATTTTTTGCCAGGATTCAGTGATGAGGAAGCTTTCCTCCATGTTATCTACCATCTTGACGAATTTCTTCATCGGCATCGCTATGCTCAAAACATCTTTAGGAACAAAAGGCCGGGCTGAGGGGTCGAACATACCGATAATCGCTTTAGGGTGTTCGGATGTCTGTTCCAGATAAGGATTTTGAACGATGCTGGCGCAGCCCGAACCAAATGGCGTCTGCACAGCGCCCCGGTCGGTTTCATCGAAGCGCGCCAGTGTAAATAATCCTGATAGAACATCGGGAACGGCCAAAAAGATAATAACATCAGGGTTGTCCGCTTTTTCCAGTTTATCCCATCTTTTAAAAACGATGAATTTACCCGGCGCAGTGAATTTGGGAGTGTTTTTGGTGATTTCTTGCACCATTTCCGGGGTTTTGACATAACGCTCGCCCTGTATTTTATTTGGGATCCCACAGGAGAGAAAATATTCAAAGTCGGGTCTTATTTTACCGGAAAAACCGAGGTATCTCTTGCCGCCGAAACACTTCACCGATTGGGTATCAAAATATAATGATTCGCCGGTTCTGACTTTTATCAAAGCGCCGAAGATACAATTGGATGAAGATACTTCCTTTGCCGGCTTGATTCCGGGTTCTTTTTCCGTGTAATAGAATGTGATGGGTAATTCCGCGTGATTAAAGTATTTTTTCCAGAGTGTCAGGAACCTATCTCGAAACTCAATATCCATAACAGCCTCCTTTTAACAAATATCAGCATCAACCTTCAATACCCTTGCGGGACATGATTCCGTCCCGGTAATAATGCTTAACATCTGTCATTTCCGTTACCAGGTCGGCGGCATCTATTAATTCTGTCGGAGCATACCTGCCGGTGAATATCAGCTCCACGCCATCCGGTTTGTCGGTCACAAATTCCAGCATTTCATCAAGTGTTATCAAATTGAAGAAATGGGCGGCAATAATTTCGTCGAGGACAACAATATCGTACTTGCGGGAAAGCATTGCGGCTTTGGCTTTTTTCAATCCTGCTTTCGCCATCCGCACGTCCACAGCATCGGGAGTCTCTTTGAGTTGTGTGAAAGTCTTTTTACCGTATTGCTCGATGGTAATTTGGCCGGATAGTGTTTTCACGGCGTCGAGTTCGCTATAATGTTGACCTTTCATAAATTGCCCGATATAGGTCTTAAGTCCGCAACCCATGCCACGTAAAGCCAGCCCCAGCGCGGCGGTAGTTTTACCTTTACCGTTACCGGTATAAACCTGAACATATCCTTTCTTGATGGAACTTGGTTTTTTAGCTGTCATATTTATCCTTTATCGTCTATTTCGTATGTCAATCAGAGTATACTTGAGATTTTCTTCGGTGAGTCTCTGCAGCAGGGCGGGCGATTCACTACCGGCGCAGACGATAACGAAAGGCAGACCGGAGCGCGCGGCTTCGATGGCCGCTTGCGGTACACCGTAAAGATAGTCCGGTGTAGTACCTAGCTGCCGGAGAGCAACGATGGCTTCAATTCCAATCGCCCCGATTAATTTACCTTGAACCAGTCCTTTTTCCATCTTCTTGATGTCGATGTTTCTGGAACCTCCGCTTTGAATCGACGGGACTTCCAATACGGTTATTTGTCCCGTTTCCAATGGGAGGATACCTTCGATGTCCGTAATACCGATATCCTCACCTTTCTTCGCTTTACCGGAAGCGATGCCACTGGCGTCGCTTCCGAGATGATTTGAAGCGTACAGCAACCCGTCGCGCATCATCAGACTAACGGGTTGACCTTTTTTCAAATCCATTGCAGCAATTGCCGGCCAGGTGGTGATTTTGGTCAGGACATTTTCGGCGGTAGAGGTGTATTGCTGCAGTTCCCGTAGTGACTTCAGCATCCAGTTGACGCCTTCTTGAGTAATACGGTATCGAGAACGTCCGTCCGACGTTATCCAGCCGTCTTTTTCCAATTTGTTGACATAATCGGAGACTGCCTGTGAAGTAACTCCGATTTTCCGGGCGATGTCTTTTTGCTGAATATTCGGATGGTGGGCAGCAATTTCCACCATGATCTGGAATCGGGTGGCCAGATTTTTATTACGTAATACCTGTGTCATGCAGACCTCCGGGATGAGGAAGGCTATAGATTCATTAGTTTACCGTAGTTAATATCCTATCAGAAAAATGCTGCGGTAACCAATACAGTAGTACAAAAGCAAGTATACTTGAGTCATCAGGTTAGCGTCATTCGGATATTTTGAGAATTATTATATAATTAAGCCGGAAGGAGACTTAATGCCACAGGTCCGAGATGTCGTTATTGTGGGTTATTTAAGGTCGGCGTTTTCACGTTCCAGCCCTAAACAGCCGGAGAAGGACGTTTTTAACGATTTACGGGCAGATGATCTGGGTGCTTTAGTGCTGAAAGGGCTTCTCAAGCAAACCGGTGTTAAACCCGCGAGCATCGATGAAGTGATTGTGGGTGCCGCCCGTGCCACCGGAGAACAAATGACTTTGGGCGGACGCCTTGTCAACTTTCTGGCTGAATTACCGGTAAGCGTACCGGCCTACTTTGTCGACCGTACCTGCGGCGCTTCGATGACCGCCATGCACCACGGAGCCTTGGCAATCATGTGTGGCTACTCCGATGTGGTGGTATCCGTAGGTATTGAGCAAATGACTCATGTGCCGCTTATTGGCGACCCGGCAATCATTAATCCCTTGTTTTATTATGATCCCCGGTTCAAAGATATCGATATTGAAGTGACGCTGAGCGTGGGTTACACGGCGGAGAAATTGACTAAATATTCCGGCATCAGCCGTAAGGACATGGATAAATGGGCATTGCGCAGTCACCGGTTAGCCGGTAAAGCCATTAAGGAAGGATTTTTCAGGGATGAGATTCTACCGATTGAAGGCACTACACCCGATGGCAAAAAAATAGTCGTCGATATCGACCAGACCGTTCGTACTGATATTACCCCAGAACAGTTGAATAATTTGAAATCTCTATATGGCGAAGATGGGATGATTACAGCCGGAAATGCGTCACCGTTAAACTCGGGAGCAACCGCCGTTTTATTGATGTCCCGTGAGAAGGCCGAAGATCTTGGTTTGAAACCGATGGCGAGTATTGTTTCTATGGGTTGGGCGGGGGTTGACCCCACGATGATGGGTATGGGGACTGTGCCGGCAGTACGTAAAGCGCTAAAAGCTGCTAAATTATCGGTCAATGACATCGGTTTCTGGGAAATAAACGAGGCTTTCGCAGTTGTTACTTTATATGCGATTAGAGAATTGGGTATTGACCCCGAAAAAGTAAATGTGAAAGGCGGCGCGATAGCTATTGGGCATCCGGTCGGCGCTACCGGAAACAGAATGGTAGGCACTCTTGCCAGAATTATGAACATGAATGGCGGGAAATATGGAGTAGCTACGATGGGTTGCGGTGGCGGTCAAGGTGTAGCCACGGTTATCAGGAACGAACGCTAATACATGCGCTAATGCCTGATATTTTAGTATGAAAAAAGTAGTATCAGGTTCCAGATCGTAATACAGGCATAAATTCCCACAAAAACATAACTGCTGACAACGGCCATCTTCGGCCAATGACGATAAATATCCCAAAGCAGAAGAGCGCAAAGCAACGCCCCCACCAGTTTTATCACCAGAAAAATGGCTGTTCCGGCGATTGGTTGTAAGAAAACGTTACCTTCGTGGGCGATGCCTGATTTGATAAGAAGATTAGTAATAAGACCGTCGGTGGCTACCAGGACGACTAAAATTATTGAAAGCAATTTCATCGCTGTAGCGCTATTGAATCTGCGGGTTTTTGTCTTCAAACTCGTGATAATTCCTTCATCAGATAACTATACGGCGATTATACAGTCGGGCGGCTTTACTTACAACTAGGTTTTTTATGTTAGAGAGCATCGAGAACCAAATCCCTGACATAAAAGGAAAACAGATACGGGAATATGAAACTGTCGGCAGATTCCGAGGCTAGCTGAGAGTAATCAGTCCTTGCTTAATCGCTACCACCACGGCTTCAGTACGAGCCCCGGCATTCAGTTTACGTAATATTGAAGTAACATGATTCTTGATTGTTTGCTCACTGATGCCCAATTTCGTAGCTATTTGTTTATTGAGCCACCCCTGAGCCACATAATTTAAAATCTCTGTCTCTCTTGAAGTTAGTGGTGAAGCAGAATAGTTGCTTTCGTCTTTCCATGATAGCTCATCAAACTTGTGCAAGACTTGCAGAGCTACTTTTTGTCTGACTGTAATGTCATTGTCAATCGGCGTACCATGCGCCACACCGCGTACCGTATCAGTGAGTTTATCGGCGGTCACGTTTTTATTAAGAGAAGCCAACGATTGTTCCCCAGACCCTGAATTGGACTGTCCATCACCATGGGTAGAGGACAATAATATTAAGCCAACACCGGGCAGGCATTGTTTCATACGGCGTACTAATTTTAAGCTGCCGTCAGGAGAACTATCAATATCTATCATCGCTACATCCGGTTGCGCGTCCACTAGTTCCGCCAGTAAGGCGTCGGTAATTTCTGCAGTAGCCACTTCCATATCTGCGTTAGCTGAAAGAGAATGCCAGATGCCTTCCCTGAATAGTGGTTGTTGGCTGATAATTATTGCTTTAATCTTATCCATCTTTCACCTCTGCAACAGACATATTAGTTTAAAAAATTGTCCGCTCACTTTTTACAACAGCGGACTAAATTCCCAGCGATTTTTGTACTTAGTGAGTGTAATTATATGATGTATTTTAGTACTTGTCAATAGATTTATAGGTTGTGACAAAACGTTTATATAATGTTTATATTTGGCTTAAAAAAGTTTATATAATGTTTATATCCGGTAAAAATGAAGATACCAGTTCAAGATGGGTTGACCCCAAACCAATGCGACCATGGCTGCCAATGCCAGGAATGGACCAAAGGGGATTCCTTCTTTTCGGCCTTTCTTCTTTGTTACTAAGAGGAAAACGGCCACCAGTCCTCCTAATATGACTGACCCCAGCACCGCGACAAAAATGCGGGGATAACCGACCATGAAGCCGATGAGCCCCGCCATTTTTACATCGCCCCAGCCCATGCCCTTACTATAGATAAGAGCCGGTATTAATAGAATGACGAAACCAATGGCGCCGCCAAGCAGTCCGAAAAGGAAATTCTTCAGTCCGAAATCAGGCAGGAAGATATTAATAATGATGGCAATAAAAACAGCAGGGTAAACGATTTTATTCAGAATCAGTTTTTGTTCGAGGTCGATCACTGCCAATACAATTAATATACAACCGTAAAACAGGCTGACGGCTAATTCCGGTTTTAAACCGTAATACCAAATAAGGAAGGCGAAGAGAATGCCGGTACCCAACTCCACCCAGAAAACTCGCAGTGGAATATGTGCGCGGCAATAGCGGCATTTACCGCCCAGAAGAAGGTAACTGAAAACCGGGAAAAGATCCAGCCATGAAAGCCGGCGGCCGCAGGCATCGCAGGCAGACGGAGGAGATACCAGAGATTTACCGGCTGGCAAACGATCGATGCACACGTTTAGGAAGCTGCCGATGGCAATACCCAGCAGCAAGAAGAAAACGATCAGTACTATCTCCATGCGTGATTACATTGTGCATGGTTTTTAATTCTCCGTCAATGGGTATAAGCCGCAATGACACTACTTTAGTCCAAATATAGGACTTTAGTCTTACGGGGTGGTATTACTAATGGTTCATTGACCTTATTATAGAATCTGGTAAGCTGTAATTAGGTTTTGATTGCGACAATATATTCACAACAATAACAAAAAATAACAGGAGAGAGAAAGGTATGAAAAAATTATTCAAACAATTCCGTTACGGACAAAAAGGCTTCACCCTCGTCGAGCTTCTGGTGGTCATTGCCATCCTCGGTGTCTTGGCGGCGGTGGCTATTCCTAATGTCAGCAAGTTCATGGGCAGAGGCAAGACCGAGTCCTATGCGACCGAACTGAGTAATGTCCAGACAGGCGTGGCAGCATTGTTAGCCGATAGCAAAAGCGGGCAGCTTGATGCAGCAATCGATACAGCTACGTCAGATATGTCTTCGGTCAAAGCTACCAAGAGTACCACCGGAGATATTAATTTAAGCCAGTATATGTCAGGGCTTGATTCCTCGGGTCACGTGAAAACCGGTTGTACGTACGCTTTTACCGCTGATGGGACGGTCACTCAAACGCTTCCCTAACCTAAATTGAAGTTGGTTTTCGTACTCAGGAGAGCCTGCCCTTCCCACGGAGGGCGGGCTCTCCTTTTTTGCTGATGCAGGCAAATCTCCGAGAACATGCACAGGCAGAGACGCCTGTGCCACTACCAGGAATATAAATGCTTGCTGTTGTCATTGCGAGTCCATCTACTGAAAGACGCGGCAATATCACAGAGGGGAGGGGGTTCCTGCATACTGAGCTCTTCAATGTTATTAATATTCAGGATAAAATACCATCTTAGAATAGACTGTCATTGTCATTTCCGGGAAGGCAGGAATCCATAAAAAATCCACCTGACCTCTCCCGTGACAAACATGGGACTTCCAGTTGCGACTTTCAGCCTTTTACGAAAGGGAGAGAACCAGGTTGGCTGAAACCTTCTCTTGTCATTCCTGTGAAGACAGGAATCCATATTATACTTACGAGCATTGTGGACATTGAGTTTTAATACTAAAACGCAATCCCATATTATTCGTTCCATTACACATTAGCAGACCATGATACTTTACTCATCAGCATTAATATGGATTCCCGATACATTTTCTTTGAATTACTCCGTAAAGTACCTGCGACTGCGGTCTTTGGTCAGATCGGGAACGACAGTAAAAGAAGGCCCTATTTTCTGCCGCAATTCAACTTTTATGTCCGTGATGACAACCATATAGTGTCATTTCCACGTATGGCCGTACGTTACAGCCAAGGTATTTTACGAAGTAAGCGCACAGAGGAATCTATAAAAAGCACAGGCAGGGACGCCTGTGCCACCAATCGTGATACCGGGTAGAGTAAAGATATCTCATTAAGATAAGGAAGAGAGCTGGATTCCAGCCTGCGCTGGAATGGAACGTGGTGGGCTTTGCCAGCGCTACGTGTCTATGCTAAATAGCAGGAACGCCTGTGCCACCAGCCGTGATACCGGGTAGAGCGAAGATATCTCATCAAGATAAGGGAGAGAACTGAATTCCAGCCTGCGTGGAATGGACAGCGGTGAGCTTTGCCCGTGCTACGCGTCTGTGCTAAATCGCAGGGACGCCTGTGCCATAACCAGGAATGTAAATCCTCGCGTTGGTCATTGCGAGTTCATCTAATGAAGGACGCGGCAATCTCAGGGAGGGGGGTGCTCAGCACCGGTAAGTCTTGTTTCTTCAGCAATGTAAGAAAAACAAGGAAATATGACTAATTGTATTTGGCGTCTGACATAGCCGGTGCGGAGGATGAAGCTGCTGTCAGGCTGGGGTCTTTACCGATCGAGCGTTCGATTTCATCACGGTCGTTGCAGAAAGACATCACATTATCATAACTGATCGTGTCGTCCTTATAGAGTTTTATCAGTGCCTGGTCGAGTAACTGCATGCCTTCTTTTAGATTAGTGCGTATGATGTTGGGTAATTGGAAAATCTTACCTTCCCGGATGATATTACGCACCGCTCCGTTTGCCAGCAAAACTTCGATTGCCGCCACCATTCCGGATTTATCTTTCCGCGGAATAAGTGTTTGGCAAAGGATTCCGTTTAATAAGTTAGCCAGTCTGGATTGTGCCAGACTTCGTTCATAGGGCGGGAAAAGGTCGATGATACGTTCTACGGCTCCGGAAGTACTGGGTGCGTGGCCTGTGGTCATTACCAGGTGACCTGTCTCGGCAATGGTCAGTGCGGCACTGGCGGTCTCGGTATCGCGCATTTCACCAATGAGTATAACATCAGGGTCTTGCCGCAAGACATGCCGTAACGCCTCTGTGAAGGAATGAGTATCGGAACCCAGTTCCCTTTGCGTAATAACGCAGTTTTCATTTTTATATACATACTCTACCGGGTCTTCGACAGTTACAATGCGTCTACCCCTGCCATCCTTGCTTTTGTTAAGATAATCGATCATTGCCGCCATAGTGGTGCTTTTACCACTGCCCGTCGGTCCGCTTATAATGATCATTCCCCGCGGTCGGGTGATTAACGTTTTACAGACTGCCGGAAGCCCCAGATTATCCAGAGAAGGCGTTGTCGATGGTAAAATACGGATTACCATCGTGGTAGTGCCCATCTGCCGGGCAGCATTACAACGGAACCGTCCGGAATCAGGTATGCTAAAACTAAAATCCAGTTCTGCCTGTTTTTTAAATTGCTCTCTGGCTTCCGGTGAGGAGGTAAGTTGTTCAAAAAGTTGTTGAACATCTTCCGGTGTCAAACATGGTATCTCCTCCAATTTTGTCAAAGACCCATGAATACGCGCCACCGGCGGCCCACCGGCCACCAGGTGTAGGTCCGATGCTTTTTTATTACGTGCCAATTGCAACAATGCAATAATATCCAATTGGTGCCTCACTTATAAAGTGTAATCTTAGATGCATGGGTAGTATCGTCTTGTAGTTTAATATCTGAGACAACAGTCTGAGTAAAATAACCGGTTTCTTCCATAACCTTGGCGTAATCAAGAACGGCGGTCTCATCTAAAGTGTTGCTATCCACCTCGAGAGATTTATCGTCGAGAATGAGTGCAGTCAGTTTGACGGCGTCAGGCAAATTCGTAAATGCTGTTTGTAAATCTCTATTGGTCAGGTCAGCCTTTTTTGTGAGCGTATCGACAAATATTTGATAGCCGTTCTGTGACGAATTCAGTGTGTCAAGTTCGGCTTGCAGGTTCTTTATATCTTTATTAATCTTTTGTTTTTCAATTTGTTTTACTTGCAGAGTCTGGTTAGCGGTATCCAACTGATGACGAGTGGAGACGATATTAGCGGAAGCATCGTTGACTATGAAGGCTAACGCCACGATAGCGCCAGCAAAGATGACGATACCGGGAATTGCTAACGTCCGGGTCCATTTTATCTGGTTGGGACGGAAAGTTTCCGGCAGCAGATTTAATTGATTGATTTCGGAAACAGGGGTTTGCTGTTTAACAGCCAGCCCCAGATTCACTGCATAATAATTCGGTTGAAAATCGGTCTCCGGCATTTGTGTAACGTTCAACGGTTCGATTTTAAAGCCGAATTGTTTCGAAATCAGACTGCATAATTTGGATTGGTCGACTAGGTCTCCGCCGGCGTACATAACCATATCGGGGTCTAGCGGCTTGCCGGGGTTATTTGTGTTATAGAACTTAATGGTTCTGTCTATCTCATCGGTGATGATTTTACTTTTTTCCTGCCAGTTAAGTTCAGCGGAAGGAAATGAAACGCTACGAATGGGTTGCGGAATGCCATTGGAAATAATCACAACGTCGAATTCTGATGACTGGACGTCAACCAGCAGAGCGTTTTTATCTGTGATTAATCTTGCCATGGCCAGTGGCTTAATTGTCAGATTCTGTACTTTTAGTTTAGCGAGTTTGAAAGCCTGTAACAGCGAGTCGACACTGGTGCGGCGCAATGCCACCAGTATCGCCACCGTTTTCCCGGGGACTGAAGGAATGATTTGCCACGAAAGATAGAGTTCTTCCAGAGGAATCGGTAATAGTCGCTTAGCTTCATGAATGATTGCTTCGGCGAGCATATTTTTAGGCATCGCCGGCATTGTTAGCTGGCGTGTGAGACAGTTCACCGCACTGATACCCAATGTAACGTTCCGGCTGGGGAGTGGTTGTTTTTTTACGAGCTGAGCAAGTGCATCACTGACTTTAGCCTCATCGTTTACAATAAGCCCTTCAATTACTCCTTCTTGTAAAGGGAAACTATCCCAGGCTTTTGGAACATTGCCGTTTGTTACCAGTAACCTGATACCGGTATCGTCAATATAAATTGTTGTTTTATTTCCCATTATTATCGCCTTTAAAGATATAAACCGTTAAAGTAATATCGGCTTCGAAAGCAGCCGGCGTTTCTGTGGCGGTAGCTGTTAGCGTGGTCCCCGGCCCGACATCCGTAGTTGTAGTGGTTGTAGTAGTCGTTGTTGTTGAGGTTGTAGCACTTCCTGTGGGAGTGGTGGCAGTCGTACCCGATGATCCACCCGAAGGTAAACTGATATTTAACGATTCCACCACACTATTCCCGAAATCGGTTTTCAGCCGCGTCACAAAATCTACCAGGTCGGATAGTGTCCCGTTAACGAACAATTCACTGGAGAAAACAGAGCAGGGGAGATCATTCAAATTTCCGTCGGCAGTCTCTGTCGTGGTGATATCGTTGACGACGATATTACAATCCTTTGCCAGAGAGTAAAGAGTTTCATCGCCTGTGATACTGGTCATATATTGGACTAATGTTGGCGTATTATTTTGCAGGGCGGCATTCGTCTCATCGATTTTATTCTGTAATTCTTCTTTTTGCGTTTGCAGCGCGGGGATGCCCAATCCTGCCAGACGGTTTTTCACCTGCGTCAGTTCGTCGGTGAGCTGTTGCTGTTCGCTAACCTGCTGGACGCGTACTACACCCATGAAGGCGAGCGCCAGTATTAAAATACCGCCTCCCAGACAAAACATTACGGTTTTACTGAGTTTAAAGTTCAGACTTTTAGGTAGTGTTAATTTTATGTTTTTCATATAATTATCCGGGTTGATACATTAATCCACAATTAGAATGCCTGTCCGTACATCGAGTACATGGCAGAAACCATTGAAAGAGCAATTACCGCGATGATGCCGCCAATGATAACTGTCATCGCTGGTTGAATCATCGCGATAATTGCATCGGATTTATCTTTGGCTTCAATCTCATAGTTTTCCGCAACTGCCAGAATCGTCGTATCGAGATTGCCGGTCTCTTCTCCCACCTTTACCATCTGTACCATCATTGGTAAAAAGAGCGGATTCTTGGCCATTGGCTTTGAGAGGCCTTCGCCCTTGAGCATATCCTGTTGTACCTGCGTCAGCGCTTCGATAACAACTTTATTTTTAGCGCCTTCAATGACCAGCGGCATGATTTCGGTCAGCGGCAGACCGGCATGGAACAACAGTGAAATACTGCGGCAACAACGCGCCAGTTCTTTTAGATGAACCACACGGCCCAATAGAGGCATTTTTAAAACGAATTTATCTAATTGGTATTTACCTTTCTCTGTCTTTAAATAAGCGGAAGTAACAATAGTAATTACAATGATTCCACCTAATATATACAGGCCGTCATAACGTATTATTCCGGAGAGACTCATGAGCATTAGTGTTATCTTAGGCAGCTTTGCTCCCATTTGGGCGTACATTTTTCCGAAAGTGGGCAGGACAAATCCAACCAATATTATCACCACGATAACCGTGGCTACCGCGGCAATAATCGGATAAGTGAGTGCCCCTTTGACACCTTTAGCGGCATTAAGTTCTTTTTGTGTGTAATCGGCGATTTGCCGGAGAATCGCTTCAATATCACCGGATTGCTCACCGACTTTGATCGATTGAAGCGCTAATTTGGAAAAGACTTTCGGGTGTTTCGACATTGCCGACGATAACGAATTACCGCCGCGGAGGTCGGTAACAATATCCTGCATTACTTTTTTCAGAATACGATTGGCCATCTGCTCGCGGAGCAATTCCAACGCGGTAACAATGTCTAGTCCGGAATCCAATAGTAAGGCCAGTTGCCGATACAACAGAATTATTTCCGCGGGCTTGACCTTGGAGCTTCTGAGCGAAAATTTATCCGAGCTCAGAAATGGCACAAAGGTTTTGAGACTGACAACACGGTAACCGGCATAATCCAATAGATTGACTGCCGCCTCTTGGCTGGCAGCATTCAATTTACCTTTAACCAGGTTTCCATTCTCTTTGTAGGCAACGTATTGGTAAACGATAGTTGTACCCTCAACCTTTATTCACCGGCATAGGTATTACGCAGCACTTCATACGGGGTGGTTATCCCTTCTCTGGCTTTCTTCATACCGTCTTTTAGTAGAGATATCATCCCTTCTTCAAATGCCTGGCTTCTCAAATGTGCCAGTTCTTCTCTGTTTAACATCATCATTCTCATTTTGTCGCTGATGCGCATAATTTCAAAAATACCGCTTCGACCGTGGTAGCCGGTGTTGGAACAGACGCGACAACCTTTACCGTACTGGAACTCTTCTTTTTCTTCGCCCATTTCTTTTTTATATGCTAACTGTTCCAGAATCGGAGCTTTTACCGGACGCGCGCAATTGGAGCAAACACGCCGTACCATTCTTTGAGCGATAACCCCGATTAATGCGGAGGATGCCAGAAATGGTTCTACGCCGAGGTCCATTAGGCGGACGACAGCTCCGGCGGTATCATTAGCGTGAATTGACGATAAAACGAGGTGACCGGTCAAAGCTGCCTGAACGGCAATGCCGGCAGTTTCGGCATCGCGGATTTCGCCGACCAGTATAACATCGGGGTCAAGACGTAGAATTGATCTTAATCCGGCGGCGAAAGTAACTTCAGCCCGCGTGTTTACCTGAATCTGGTTGATGTTTTTAAAACGATATTCTACCGGGTCTTCGATAGTGATGATATTCTGTGCCTTATGGTCGAGTTTATCTATTGATGCATAAAGGGTGGTGGTTTTACCGGCGCCGGTGGGGCCGCTGACCAGAATCATCCCATAAGGCGATTTCAACATTTCATCATATATTTTCAAGCTATCCGGCATAAATCCCAATTCAGTTAAAGATAGATTAACGCGCGATTTATCCAGCAGACGTAAAGCTACCATTTCGCCGTAGACCGTAGGTACGGTTCCGACACGTACATCCAGCAGACGTCCTTTAGCATTGATCGAGAAATGTCCGTCCTGCGGACGGTGATGGTCGGCGATATTCATTCCTGCCATAATCTTTATGCGTGAACATAAAGGACTGATTGTCTCTAATGGCAAGGCGAACATATCGTAAAGTGTGCCGTCGATGCGGTAGCGCACGCGGAGATTGTGTTCCTGAGGCTGAAGATGAATGTCCGATGCGCGGGCTTTTACCGCTTCATCAATAATCAGAGTCAGTCCCTGGACAACAGGCGTGTTGGTAATATTATCGGTAATCGCGCTGTCTTCGGATACTTTTACGGCGTTGGAGGAGCGTTTCGTTTGCCCGATATCCGAAATTTGTTTTTCGATATCGGCATAGCCCTTATAGTTGAAGTCAATCGCTTCCATGACTTCTTTTTCAGTCACGGCATAAGGTTCGATTCGTTTTTGAGTCCTGGTAGATAGCGCTTCGATGGCAAAGATATCAGAGGGATTGGCCATCGCCACGACTATAGTATTGTCATTGATTTCCATCGGAATAACCTTGAATTTACGAGCCATTACTTCAGGAATCAATGCCAACGCCTCGGGTTGAGGCACACGTTGACCCCATTCAATTTTAGTAGATGTTTCGGAAGCCATTTGTGACTATCCTTAAAGAAGATGTGACTGGATTATAACAACTTAATACTATCTGAAACGATAGTAACGGACAATAGGAATTTAGTCATGGTACGCACGCTAGTGTGATGAGTAATGAGGGATGGATTGCGAGTAGAAAGCAAAGGCTAATCGGTATGTGATTCAGAGTCATCTGTTGTATGCTGGAGTATTTGTTTGGCTTCCTCGGCGAATTGTGCCGGCACTTTAATTTTGATCTCACCCAATCCATCGATCATAACCGTATAAACCCTGCCTACTGATTCGTATTGCAGAAACGCCGGTATTCCTTCACTCTCAAGTCGCCCTTTGATCACATTGGCCTCGAACTCGCCGTGTACTACCTGAACTGTAACGAAATCGGAGTCTTTCATTTTTCTCTCCTTGATACGAGTATCACCTTTTAACCACCAGTTTCTTTACACCCTTATCCAGACCATCGATTGTTAACCGGTACATCGGGAAAATCTTGCTAATCATAGCCACAGTAGATGATCTGTAAAGAGGTTGGTCATCGGGGTTGAGCCAGATAGTGTGTGTAAAATGCTGCGAGATTCGCTTTAGCCAATCGATGCCGGGAATATCGTTGTTTTGATAATAGTATATCGCGCCGTCCTTGTCCAACAATTCCCAGGGAGCCATATTCGCGTCCCCCACGATAATGGTTTTATAGTCAGGTTCCAGTGTTGAAAGGAGATATTCCGTACTGACCTTTTCCATCCTTTCCATATCTTTATAGACACTATCGTAGATACAATTGTGAAAGTAGTAATATCTGAAATCTTTGAAATGGGTACTGGAATGAGCGGCGGTGAATAGTTGACTGCATGTCCGGATAAACGGATCCATCGATCCGCCGATGTCCATTAGAAGTAAAAGCTTAACCGCATTTTTCCGTCTTCTTCTCCAGACGAGTTCAATCTCGCCGACGTTTTTAGCGGTGTGGTCGATGGTTTGATTGATGTCCAGCTCATCTTGTGCGCCGACACGGGTGAGTTGCCGTAAGCCTTTTAACGCGAGTTTAATCTGGCGGACATCAAGTGTCAGGTCATTGCGGTAGTTACGGAATCTGCGCTCCTCGGCGATTTTCACAGCGTGACCTCCGCCACCAGGTCCCCCGATTCTGATGCCGGCGGAATTATATCCCGAATGCCCAAAAGGCGAAGTCCCGCCGCGCCCTATCCATTTACCTCCACCATCGTGGGCTTCTTTTTGTTCCCTGATTCGTTGCTCGAGCTGTTTGATTAGCTCATCCAGTGTCATATTATTCTGTTTGGCTAACTGTTCGAGATTTAAGTTGCGTCTCGCTATCGGGTCTTTGAGCCAATCCAGTATTTGTTGTGTAATTTCTTCGACGGTTTCTACACCCTTGAAATATTCCTGAAACGCGACATCATAGTGGTCGAAATAGGCTTCGCTCTTGACCAGAATCGCCCGCGCTAAAAAATAAAACTCATCAAGGTCGTTGATTTGACCTTTAGCCAGCGCCTGCATCAACGTCATCCATTCGGTGAAGGTCACCGGCACTTTTCGCTTACGCAGGGTGTAAAAAAAGTCGATTAACATCGTTATAATGGTTTACGCAGGACGTAGGTATCGCCTTTACGCGTCAGATAATTATTCACGAAATAATCCTGGTCGACTTCCTTCTTCAACAGCGCGCCAGTGAAGGGCATTTCTCTGGAGATACTATCTGCCGACGTTTCACTGGCAATGAGCACCCGAATCCAATCGACCAGTTCGCTGGTAGAAGGTTTTTTGCGAAAATCATCGATTTCCCTGAGCGCGTAAAAAGCCCTCATCGCTTCTTTCAATAAATTATTTTTTAAATTGGGGAAATGTACCTCGACGATTTGTTCCATTAATTGCGGTGTGGGGAATTCGATGAAATGGAAAATACAACGCCGTAGAAAAGCATCCGGCAATTCTTTTTCGGCATTGCTGGTGATGATAGTCACGGGGCGGTTGCGCGCCGCAATGGTTTCGTTGGTTTCGGGGATATAGAAACTCATCTCATCGATTTCATTTAGCAGGTCGTTGGGGAACTCGATATCCGCTTTATCAATCTCATCGATAAGTAAGACCACTTGCTCCGGCGCGGAGAATGCTTGCCCCAATTTGCCCATTTTAATATATTGTTTGATATCGGATACGTCTTTGTCCTTAAAACGGCTGTCATTAAGGCGCTGGACGGTATCGTAAACGTATAGTCCTTCCTGCGCTTTGGTCGTGGATTTGATGTTCCAGACGATCAGCTTTTTCCCCAATCCTTTGGCAATGCTATGCGCCAGCATTGTCTTGCCCGTTCCCGGCTCGCCTCTGATGAGCAAAGGTCTACCTAATGCGATGGAGACATTGACGGCCTTCCGTAATTCTTCCGAAGTAACGTAATCGCTACTGCCTTTAAATTGGTCGAATCCCCCGTTTTTTCCTGGCATAATTCCTCCATGAAATCACACATAAATAAAACATCAAAAACGCTCATTTGAGCATGTCTTTACAGTTAAATTATAGCTGGGCGAGGAGATAAGGGCAAATCACGACGGTTTTAAACTTTTACAACCGTCAGGATAAAATGATACGATTGAGACAAGTTTTTATATTGGGGGGCGCAATATGGCAAAGCTTTCAGAAGAAGTAAAGATGGCAATCGGCACGATACGTCCGGCATTCGTAGCAACGGCAAATAAGGCGGGTAAGCCTAATGTCTCGGCAAAAGGTTCTTTACGCGTTATAGATGATGAGCACGTCGTGTTTGCCGATATTAATTCTCCACGCACAGTAGCTAATATCAAGGAAAATCCACAGGTAGCAATAATCTGTATGGATACTACAACACGCAAGGGGTGTCGCATCTGGGGAACCGGTGAAATTATCAACTCAGGCACGATTTTCGATCAGACCGCCGCTGAACTTGTTAAAAGAAACATGAAGTTAAAAAATCTGGTAAGAGTAACTGTAGAAAAAGCGGAAACCAGCTAGAAAATCGGCCGTGTTCATTTTATGAATACGGTTTGAATTTACGCACGAATTTTGCTAATATAAATTAGTTTAGGTAACGTTTGTTTGTAATTGCGGGATTAGTTCAGGGGTAGAACGCCTGCTTTCCAAGCAGGTTGTCACGGGTTCGAATCCCGTATCCCGCTCCAAAATTAGGCTCATTTTTCTAGGTTATTCGCTTATTTTTTCGGGGATAAATGCAATTGGTCACAGAATGGTCACAAATCGGAAAACAATCTTTCGGTTTTGAATATCTAAACGGGATGGCCAAATAAAAAAACTGGTTGAAAAAACTTGACAGAATAAACTAAATTTCATCATATTATTCATTTGGTTCATATAACCGTATATAGACAAACCTATGGTGGTTACACAATCTGACGAATTGTTAATTTGCAATATATACGCCGATATCTTAACCTAATAGTGTATGAATATACCTTACTCACGATGGTATCCAGCTATTGAAATGCGGAGATCCCACAGACAATTCGATCCGGATCGAGCAATCGAACCGGAAATATCCGAAGCTCTTAGCGCAATGTGTCGAGAGTTTACGCCTTTTCCGTATGCCAGAGCATGCCTGATAACTCAATCAGTGCAGGACATTTTTAAAGGATTTATTGGAAGTTACGGTAAGGTCAAAGGCGCGCCTGCAATTATTGCATTTATTGGAAGCATGGACAGTCCCAACGTGCAGGAAGAAGTGGGTTACACGGGTGAGGGTATTATATTAGAAGCCACGGCTCTGGGTTTGAGTACCTGCTGGGTCGGAGGCTTTTTCAGACCCGAAAATGTGGCTTCTCTTTTGAAACTCGGTAATAACGAACGTGTGTTGGCCGTAACCCCTGTAGGTTATGCACAAAGATCCGATTCGTTTGAAGAGAAACTAATGACTGGTTTTGGACGCACCCACAAGCGCCTTCCCATTTCCAAGCTAGTCAGCGGTTTTGGAACGGAGAAGTTGCCGGATTGGGTAAGAAAATCTATTGAGGCTGCCAGACTTGCTCCTTCAGCAGTTAACCGCCAGCCGTGGGGCTTTAATATCGAAAGTGATGGCATCACTGTTTTCATAAGAACCGGCAGTCCCGAGTTAAATCTCTCCAAGCGACTTGATTGCGGCATCGCAATGCTACATATTGAAGTAGCTGCTTTAAACTCCGGCTGTAAGGGAGAATGGCAATTTCTACAAGCTCCAAAGGTGGCAAAGTTTATAGTTCGGCCATAAACTTAAAAATAGTATTCAAGGGGGCTAATCATGGATGTTCTCGAAGCAATTAAAAAAAGAAGAAGCATCCGTTCATTCAAATCTACACCCATAAATCAGGAGACTCTCGATGCTATTCTTGAGGCAGGTCGCCTCGCTCCCTCATGGGGTAATACCCAGACGTGGCGCTTTGTTATCATTCAAGATAATAAAGTTAAAACTCAGCTTGCCGATGATGCAACTCCGTTGGGAAGCCGGAATAACGTTGTTCTAAAACAAGCTCCTGCAGTAATCGCTGCTTGTGCAGAACTAAAAAGAGCTGGATGGCGAGAAGGCAAACCGACAACGGATAAAGAAGGGTATTGGTTTATGTTTGACGCCGCTCTTGCTTTGGAGAATATGGTGCTTGAAGCACAAGAACTGGGTATTGGAACTCTTTATATAGGTGCGTTCGATGCCAAGAAAGCAGGCAGCGTTCTAGGAGTGCCCGAGGGATATTCGTGTGTTGTTCTCTTACCGCTTGGTTATCCGGACGAACAACCTGAAGCAAGACCGCGGAAAGACATCTCTGAAATTGTGTTTAAGAACAAGTTCGGTCTAAGATAAGAAGTTGTAATCCCCGACGTCTTGTTCTTGATATTCGATATATTTTGTATTCTGTGGGCATATCGAAAGACTTACGTCTTAAATTCGTTGTTCACTCTTGCCATAACATTATCTTCAAGATCTAAACGGTTTACTTCAAATTGCTACGGCAGCCCAGATTGCTTCCTCGATGGCTTCTCGGATACGTCGCGGTTCGATGCAATCTCCAACCTCGAAAAACTCGAGGTATTTGCCTTTCAATGCTTCACCTAAAGCTTTTTGGGCTTTAGAACCGGTTGCCAACACAATATTATCGGCTTCCAAGAAAACCTCTTCCCCATCTTTATCGGTGAGACTTAAACCCTTGGGAGTTATTTGTCCGTACTTTACCTGAGGCATTATCTTGACGTTATTTGCCTTCATTTTATCCTGGTAGTATTTTCTGAACATCCAGTATTTGACATCCAGAGCCGGTTCGGTACTCCGAAAGACCAGCGTGACATCCACCCCTCGGCTGGCAAGGAACAAACTGGTCTCACAGCCGACATAACCCCCTCCTGCCACCACGACCTTCTTCCCCGGTTTTTTCTGTTCCGAAAGGACTTCCTGGTACGTCAGGACATTGGTGCCTTTAACACCCGGGATATCCGGAATAAAAGGGGTGGAACCTACAGCAACAATAACCGCGTCCGGCGCGAATTTCTTGACCGCATCAGGTGTTGCCTCTTTATTTAGCTCTACCTTCACCCCCGTCTTCGTCAATTGGGTTTTAAAATAATTCAGTAAATTCTTTAAATCACCCTTCTCCGGAGGTGCTATCGCCAATAATAATGCACCCCCAAGTTGACTGCCTTTCTCAAACAGTGTTACATTATGCCCTTTTTTAGCAGCGATTATGGCGGCCTGCATGCCACCCGGTCCGCCACCTACAACCAGAACCTTTTTCTTCCTGGTTAAACGCGGTAATTTTGCCGCCAACTCACTTTCTTTACCAATCATGGGATTAACTGTACAAGATATCGGAACAAAATCGATCATGACGTCTTCAAGGCATCTATCGTCACAAATACATTTGCGGATATCTTCTACTCTGCCTTCTTTGGCTTTGTTTGCCCAATGTGGGTCAGCCATCAAACCCCGGCCTAAACAGATATAATCTGCTTTTCCTTCTTGTAATATTTGCTCGGCTAGAGAAGGATCCATAATTTTACCGGTAATCCATACCGGAGTTTTAATGCCTGCTTTTTTAATCGCGCCGGTGATATCGGCATTGCATCCGACAGGCAGGAAGTAAGGTGGAGAAGTCCATTCGGGGGTCTCTTGCGACCCGCTGGTTATATCAATCGCAGTAACGCCGACCTCATCAATTATTTTACATAGCTCTATAGTATCTTCTACTCCCCAACCTTCTGAATCTCCGGGCTTCGAAACCCTATCGGAGCCCATGAGTCTGAGAATAATGGGAAAATTAGGAGCTGTTTTTCCCCTTGTTGCTCGTATCGTATCCAGAATAAACTTGGCCCTGCCTTTGAGGTCGCCACCATAGGCATCGGTTCTTTTATTAAACCTGCGTGATAGTAGTTCACATGCCAGATACCCGCTGGCGCAGTGCATCATTACTCCATCAAATCCCGCTTCCATTAATCTTCTAGAGGCTTCTCCCACTTCGTCTGCCATTTCCTCCATGTCAGCCGTCGTTATGCTTCTTGGGTGCGGTGAAAAATGTGGAGACCAACCGGAAAACGGATGCGGAATTCCCGATGGACTGGCCGGGTCTTCTTCATCACTGCTTCCCCGGTGGCTACCTATTTGCATAACTGCTTTCGCTCCCTGGGTATGAATAATGTCAACCAGTTTCTTCAACCCGGGTATATATTTATCGGAGTTGGCAAGAATCCGCCCTGCCTTCCCGCTTTTACGACAATAACAAGCCTCAACAACAATCAGGCCAACACCTCCTTTGGCCCGTTCCCCATAATAAGCTAATTGTCGGTCAGTTACGAAGCCATCAAGTGACGAATAATGGGTACCACAAGGGGCAAAGATAATTCTATTTTTAACCTCAATCTTGCCCATTTTCCCCGGCTCAAAAAGCTTTGTGTACTCTGGCATACTTATCTCCTCCGCTTCATCGATAGATTTGCAAATGCATTAAGCCATTCATCCAGTGCAACAGTCCTTTGTAGGTATTCAGCAATCGGTAATGGTAACACAGTAACTGTTTTTCTGTCAAAAGCGCGAATTAAGCTCTTCTACTCCAATACGTGTGAAATTGACCTTTGGTATTTTGAAATCAATCACAATTTGTACAATGAACCTGTTAAATCCAAACGTTGTGTATTCATCTTAGCCACCAGTAAGAGGCATGCCGACCTTTGCATTTTATTATTAAAGTTACATTTTACATAGTAGAATTTGTTAATGTTGCTGCAGTTCTACCAAAACGCCTTCGGGCGCAAGGAAGTAAGAGATCTTAGAGGTACCAAGAGTAAGAGGTGTAACCTCTTGCACGAATGTTACTCCCTTTGCCTTTAATTCAGCTACAGCTTTTTCCAGATTATCGGTCCTTAGCCCAAAGTGGATGAGACCATATTGAGGTTGAAGAGTAGCAGGTACCAAAGGTGGGCTTCCCACCGGAGGACCTATGAGTGCCAGCTGACCGTTGAGGTCGAGTCGCACAATCGGGCCCCCATATTTTTTAATAGTTGCCACTCTTCGGGCACCAAAAATAGACTCGTAAAATTGAGCCGTTTTTAGTGGATCAGGACTGTTTAAATGAATATGGTCGAATTGGTATTTTGACATCTTATACCTCCTTATTTACTGTTTCACTTGTAATATTGTTTTCTTGCATTTGTATTAAGGCAATTGTGTTATTGCATTCGCTATTGTACCATTCTAAATTCAATAAAACCATTTTAGTGCACTCAAATTCTTTCTATCAATGCTTTTTATGTTGGCAGTGATTGAAACAATACTTTAAAAGTCTATTATCAAATGCATCTCTTTTAAATTGAGGTAACATTCTAGCGTTTTGTATTTAGAGTACTGTTGATTTTGATAATCCAGCCTATGTGTTTAAGATACCGCTTGATGCAATATTTTGCTCTCGAGTGTAAAATAAAGCTAAGATTGTAAATATGAGTTATAAAGTTCGGTTATTGACCACTTCAGAAGAGGTTATCCCTTTCAGTCACATACAACCTCTGGCAGAGCAAAAACTGATTTCAGGGACAGACCAACTATGGGAAAGAATTGAAATATACAGTTCGGGCGATAATCTGCTATCCACCTTAGAGCGAGATATAATTGAACCAGGGAATGTTGGAGAAGCCACACTTAAAGAACTGATCCGTAAGATACGGGATAAGTATCCGGTCAACGCGCGACAATGGCTAAAAAATTATTTTGTCACAGTTAAAGTGATATATACTTTCAACATCTTTCCTGACCGGATGACAAAAAAGACTTGGCCTATTTTAGGAGGGGTTCAGAATTTTCTAAAGCAATCGTTAAAGGGCATTATTCAAGCTGACAATGAAGGTTTTTACAACGAAGATGGTGACTATATCTTATGGCAAATGTACGACGACGCAACTGGCAGCATTCAGGCAGCCAATCTAAATGAAAAAGGAGAATGGGTTCCATTTTCCTTAAAGCTCGATGATAAAAAGGCGGTTGATTTGTTTAAACAAGGAGTAATTCCTAAGAAGGGATTCCTCAGCCGTATTTTAGGGATTTGAGAGTTGAAGACAAGAAAACAGATACGATATATTAGCTATTGTTTAACTATAATATAATAATAGTCGTCATAGTCATGCCGAGCTGTTCATTAATAAAGCCTGCACCCGGTTTATCTTCTACTGCGACACCGAATCCCATAATGACATCTGCAACCGTATTCACAACAAAACTACCACCATCAACATCAAAGAGAGGAAAAATAAAATTAGCAGATGAAGTAAGGTTTTTAGCTACCGAAATTCGCAAAGGGGAATATCTACAAAAATTGGCAGCTCGGTTGGATAGTGATTTGGCCATTTCGTTACACGATATATTGGAATGTCTTGGGGCTCAAAGAGATATCAATCTTGAATGGGTAGGTTTTCGTAAAGAGGATAAGATTACGGAGACAGGTGAACAATTCAAGACGCTGATAGTTTTGATGAAAGATACTACTAAGCCTATTATTGAGGACTCTTAACCAAGCTAGGTCTCAAGTTTGCTAAAGAAACCAGAAATGCCCAGTTGCTTGATGAATTAGTATATAAGGCAATCAAAATCGTGGTAATACTTAAAACAAATTTGCTGGAAATTAGTGCTTTGTGATAATCCGGCAACAGCGAAAAGAGTGACATAAATTAGTGTTAAAAATGGTCACAGAAATGGTCACACTATTTTGATAGGGAGTAAGAAAATAGCCTCAAAAACATATTGCTCATTTATCGTCTCCGTATGCTGGAGAAGTGCTTTCTTTGGTAGTGGCTGCAGACGGCAGTAACCCTGTCACACTCATTGCCGGTACGAATGTCACCATCAAACCCAGCGCTTCGATTGTTGCAGGAAATACTACAGCTACAATGTATTTTGAGCTTGATAATGTAAACTCTGGTAGCGAAGCGGTAACAATCTATTAACAGCCAATGTTACCAGTCATAGCTCTTAATAATGGCGTGTCGAAGATTTAAAAAAGAATCTTATGATAAACATAACCATTAGGTATTTTTAACTTCAGGGCTGTTTTAAATGGGGAACTGACGGTCGCTGGGAGTTCATTTTATTTCAGACAGGATAAGATGCACAACTTCCGGCACGGCTGCCTTAACGGCTTTCGTCATCTTTCCTGTAACATGATCGACATCGGAGGTCTGTACTGCGTAGACAATGACTTCGCGGGGCATTTCTCCGGGGAAAAGGCTGTTACCGATTTTAAGAGTAGTGACTAATGAAGCATCGTGGGGTGTAATCGAATCATTTGTTTCTGCCAGGTCTTTGAGGGTAAGGCGGTGAATTTTCCCGGCCTTTGTTTTGTCCGTCAGTAACGCATCGGCGATTATCAGCCGGTCATATCCTTTGATCTTTTCCAACAGACTCAAGCCGGAGGCGCCGGTTTCTTCGACCGTAACATCTTTATTGCTGACCAATCGGGAAACTTCACGGGCGATATAGATACCGACGCCATCGTCGCCCAATATGTCATTGCCGATTCCCAGCACCAGGGTTTTCACTTATTGCCTCAATATTTCTCTGACTGTACCATCTGCCTCACGAACAGTGAGTTCTAACGGCATATGGCCGAGGGCGTGAGTTGAGCAAGAGAAACATGGGTCGTAACAACGGATGGCAACCTCGATCCTGTTGAGAATTCCTTCGGTTACTTTCCCATCTTTGATATATTCGCGCGCTACATCAAATACGGCACGGTTCATTGCCAGATTGTTATGACCGGTAGCCACGATCAGATTTACTTTCTGAATTTTCCCTGATTTGTCTACTTTATAGTGATGAATGAGCGTACCGCGTGGAGCTTCAATAACACCCACACCTTCTTCATTAACAACACTCCCATTCACCCAGATATCCTTACCGCAAATCAAGTCGTTCTGTACCAAAACTTTAATCTCTTCTGCAGCGTTAAGCATTTCAATCATTCGGGCCAGATGGTAGTACAATGAGCCCTGTAGAATGCCGTTTTTCGACATTTTGCGGGCTTCCTGATATTCGCGATCGGCCAGGGGTGTACTGCAACCTTCAGCAGCATTAAAACGTCCCAATGGGCCAACGCGGTACATCCCGGCCGGATACCCGAACTTTTTATAATAGGGGAACTTCAGGTAAGACCAATCTTCAACTTTTTCCTCGATGTAGTTGAGATAATCTTTCGGGTCGAACTTATCTTCCAGAACAATTCCAGTCTTATCTTTGAGTCGGAGTTTGCCATCATAATATTCGATATTGTTATTGGCATCTACCAGACCCATATAATTGCTATCGAAACTGGCAAAGCTATCCGCTAATGCCTTATTTTTATTGATAAAGTCTTTCACAATGTTAACTGCCAATAAGGAATCGGCGATGACCTGATCGATCTGGCCGGCGATTAAATCGCGTTCGGCAGTAGACAGAGCTTTATTCATACCGCCGGGGATGGCGGCATTAGGATGAACTCTTTTCTCGCCGAGATATTCGATGATCTTCTGGCCGAATGAACGGAGGAAGACACCCTTTTTAGCCAATTCCGGTTGGGCAGCAATAACGCCGATGATATTCCGTGTTGCCGGATCTGATTCCATTCCGAATAAAAGGTCGGGGCTAGCCAGATAAAAGAAATGAAGCGCATGGGATTGGACGTATTGAGAATATTGCATCAACCTGCGCAGCATTTCCGCTGTCGGCGTCAGTTTTACTCCCAAAATGGCATCGCAGGCTTTAGCCGAGGCCAAGTGATGACTGACCGGACAAATACCGCAGATTCTAGGCGTGATTGCCAGCATTTCGTTGAAAAGCCTGCCTTCGCAAAACTTTTCAAAGCCGCGTACCTGTGTGATATGCAGGTGAGCTTTATCTACATGACCATGGTCGTTAAGATATACAGTAACTTTGCCGTGACCTTCTACCCGGCTAACCGGTTCGATAACAATTTTATTACCCATATTTTCTCACTTTGTAATGATTATTCAGCACTAATCAAACCGCATAATCTCGCCCGGTAACACCGGTATCCTTCCGTTAAGAAGTTCGGATAAAGCGTAAAGGATAGCACTCGCGTTGGGAGGACAACCGGGCACATAACAATCGACTTTAACTACCTGATTGACAGGTCTTACCTTAGTCAATCCGGGTAACTCTTTTGAAGCAGGGGCAACGCTTCCTTTAGTCGTGCTTTCGGTGGCGTAATACCGTGCCATGATATCCTGTGTAGAGAAGAGGTTACGCATATTATTTATCCCACCGAAACAGGCACAATCACCTAAAACCAGCAGAATTTTGCAGTTGGCCCTTAATTCTTTAGCAACTTCCTCGTCATGCGAATTACTGATGGAACCTTCCAGTATGCCGACATCACAGGGAGTGAAATGTTTGAAATCAGTAATAGGACTGGAACCGAACTCCAATTTATCGGCCAGACCGATCAGAGCCTCGTCCAGATCCAGAAAAGACATATGACAACCGGCGCAACTATCCAACCAAGCAGTTTGAACTTTAACCTTTGCCATTATTACACCTCTAACTCCGACCAGGCTTTACATTTATTTTTTGTATCAGCTTTTGCAAGATCTCTTCATCGGTGAGCAAACCGGATCGTTGAATTACCGGATGCGCCTGTACCGCGCGTTTTCCCGCCGTGACATAGCTGCCGCCACGTTCTGCCCAGATGAGTGACGGTAAAACAACATCGGCAAGATCAATCACCGGAGAATGATAACTGGCCTGTACGACCAGATAATCGATGCCCTTCAGCCATTCGACCCAACCGTTATTAATCTTATCATCGCTGAGAAGTAAATAAAGTCCGCGCGGTTTTTGTGTTTTAATATCTTTACCTGCGATACCCAAATCCCAAGCGCCTTGGCTATTGATACTTTGTTTAAGGAATATCAGATTCAGGTTATTGCCGTTACCATTCTGAACCAGGTAGGAAAGATTGAGTAAAGCGGTTATCAGGTCGGCATCATTCTGTTCCGATAATTTATTACCGGAGATGACGTAGAAATTTTTACTCTGACCGAGCATTTTCGCCGCAGATTGCAACTGAGTTTCGTTTATGGAAGTTTTAGCCGTAACCTTATCGGCCTCGTAAAGACTCAGTACCCGGCAAAGTTCAGAATTTGCTTCCGTCAGTTGTTGGTTGTTATTAATCACGATACGGGATAAGCCGTTGATCAGAGCGCGGTCCGTACCCGTTTCCGGCTTGAGCCACAGATCAGACCACAACGGAAAAACATCCTGATTCGAATCGACGACAATCAATTTCGCATGGTTCTGGCTAACTGCACGCCGTATCAAGTTACCTATCACCGGATGACTGCGATCGATATTCGCCCCGATCACCAGAATACAATCAGCCTTTAAAATACCTTCTATATCAGGGTCGACTTCAGGTGTTGCGCCGTTGTTATTATATTGGCGGATACCGGATGAAATCAGTCGATAGTCTTTGCCATCGATTGTATCGATCATCTTACTTTTCAGTGTGTCTTTAACCAGTTTCTGTAACGTATTGATCGTTTCGCTGGGAATTCTGGTCGAGGTGAGGCCGCCGCAACCGTCGCCTAGCTCCGCGAACTTCTTGGCTACCGCATTTAGGGCTTCACCCATGGTGCAGGTTTTCAACTCACCCTTGGCGTTGCGCATCATGGGAGAATTGATGCGGGCACGGGATTCAGTTAGTTGCTCAAAACGGCCGATCCTGCACAGCGGCCCCCGGGGCGTCTTCCTGTCAGGAGTTTCAATACGCACGAGATTTTCATCTTTAGTCATTACTTTAATTTCACAACCGATATCGCAACCCTGACAAAGTGTGTCAGTCGACTTACATTCGGCAACCTTGCCCTTATAAACGCTGGCTTTATTAATAATGGCGCCGGTAGGGCAAGCCTGTAAACAGGAGCCGCAGAGAGTACATGAAGACTCGCCTAGCGGTTGGTTAATATCGGCGGCGATCATGGTCTGTCCGCCACGGCCTCCGAAATCGAGTGTCCGTAGCGCTGCAACTTCTTTGCAGACACGAACACAACGGCCGCAGAGAATACACCGGTTATGGTCGATGGCGAGAAATTCGCTGAGCGTATCTAACGGCAGCACAGGGAATAGTCCCTGGAATCTGACGTTATCCATCTGGTAACGATAAGCCATTTTCTGCAATTCGCAATCACCGCTCTGCTCGCAATACATACAGAAGTGATTTCTCTCAGCGAACATTAATTCAATAACCTGCTTGCGGTATTTTTCGATCTGCGGAGTATTGGTCTTAATTACCAATCCATCACGCGCGGGGTAATTGCAGGCGGGAACAGGTTTTCTCTCGCTTTGGATTTCCACGACACACAGACGGCATGCCCCGACATCCGTCAAACCATCCAGGTGGCATAGAGTAGGTATATAGATATCGTTTGCCCGGCAAATCTCCAGTACGGTATCTCCGCTTTTTCCTTTTACGGACTGACCATTAATGGTCAGGGTAATTTCTTGCATTTTATCCTCCGATCTCCAGGTCGCATCGCAAACAACGTGAGGCTTCATTTTTTGCCTGCTCCGCAGTATAGGCTAAGGCAACTTCTTTAAATGAGGCCTTTCTCTCTTTCAGCGAAATTTCATCTTCATTGGTGCGGGCTCTTTCCTTAGTTTCTTCATCCGTAGGTACGGTCTGGGGGATAGGAATAACCTCAAAGCTGCCTCTGTCTACTCTTAAAGTAAGCTCTTTACCCTGCAGGTATCGTTTGATTGAAGAAGCAGCACGTTGTCCTTGCGCAATGGCTTCGATAACCGTTTTCGGACCGGTAACCGCATCACCGCCGGCGAAGATACCGGGATGGGCTGTTGCCAGAGTGCGACGGTCAGCGACAATCACATCATTTTTCACTTCGACACCATCGGACTTGATAAAAGACGTATCGGGTTTCTGCCCGACAGCTTCGATAATTGTGTCCACTTCCAGCTCAAATTCAGAACCGGGTACAGGTTTAGCTACTTTACGGCCGGAGCGGTCGAATTCTCCCAAGGCCATTCTGGTGAGTACCAGCTTTTTCACATCGCCTGTGCTGGTTATTTTCACCGGATTGACGAGGAAATGGAACTGAACGCCCTCATCTTCAGCTGCTTTAATTTCTTCTATCATTGCCGGCATATCATTACGTTCGCGACGATAAATCAGATGAACTTCCGCCCCTTTACGTAGTGCGACTCTGGCCGAATCAACAGCGGAGTTACCGCCACCGACGACGGCGACCCGCTTACCCAGTTTCACCGTCTCGCCCAGACATATTTTCCGTAAAAACTCAATGGCGTCGTAAACACCGGGTAATTCTTCACCCGGAATATTCAACTTCGTGCCTTGATTGGCTCCGGTAGCGATGAAGACAGCTTTATAACCATCTTTCAATAAAGCTCCGGTATCTTTCACAGGCGATTTCAGCTTGATCTCAACGCCAAGTTCTTTAATTTCATCAATTTCTTTCTGCAGTATAGCTTTTGGTAAGCGATATTCAGGGATCGCCACCGCAAGCATACCACCGGCTACCGGCAGGGCTTCAAATATCGTCACCGGATAACCAGCCATGGCTAAGTCCCAGGCAGCGGATAAACCGGCCGGTCCGGAACCGATAATAGCTACTTTCTCTGCCTTTTTGGCTTCAGTCTTTTGTTTAATCTTGGTGCCTGTTTCAAACATATAGTCAGCTGCGAACCGCTTCAGATCGCGGATGGCGACAGCTTCATCAACCTGCTGACGATTGCATTTTGCTTCGCAGGGATGATGACAAACCCGGCCGCAAATCGCCGGCAATGGATTTCTTTGTTTGATCAGGGCATAAGCTTCGACAAACTTGCCTTCTTTAACCAGACTGACGTAACCGGGAATATTCAATTCTACCGGGCAAGTATGTTGACAGGGTGACTTGAATAATCCGCGACAAACAGCCGCTGGACAATGTTTGTCAATAATGTGGGCTTCATATTCTTCTCTATAGTGACGTAATGTACTGACTACAGGATTAGGACTGGTTTGCCCTAAACCGCATAATGAAGTCGAGGTAATCATTTCCGCCAACTGATTCAGCGAATCCAGGTCGGCCATAGTAGCTTCGCCGTTACTGATCTTGTTCAAGATTACCAGCATTTGCGGAATACCGGCACGACAGGGAGTACACTTGCCGCAGGATTCCTCGCTTGTAAATTGCAGGAAGCTATTTTTAACGATATCCACCATGCAGTTGTTTTCGTCCATGACGACAACGCCGCCGGAACCCATAATGGCTCCCTGCGCTGCGACTGATTCATAGTCAACCGAGGTATTGATGGCTTCCGCGGGAATAACACCGCCCGAAGGACCTCCAAGCAGTGCTCCCTTGAATTTCTTTCCGTTCGGTATACCTCCGCCGATATCAAAAACAAGTTTGCCAAGAGTGATACCAAGGGGTACCTCGACCAACCCGGGATTATTGATCTTGCCTACCAGACATAAAGTCTTGGTGCCCTTGCTCTTTTCATTACCGACATTGGTAAACCAATCAGTGCCTTTCAGAATGATCTGAGGCACATCCGACCACGTCTCGACGTTGTTGATCGTAGTGGGTTTACCAAAAAGTCCGCCGCCGACATTGGCAGGGAAAGGCGGGCGCTGATGAGGATTGCCCCGTTTACCCTCGATGGAAATCAATAATGCAGTTTCCTCTCCGCAGACGAAAGCGCCTGCTCCGGGGAAAATATCAATGCTAAAATCAAAACCGGTTCCCAGAATATCTTTACCCAGCAAGCCGTATGCTCTCGCTTGAGAGACAGCGTGGCTCAAAGTTTCAATGGCTAAAGGATATTCAGCGCGGATATAAGCGAAACCTTCTCGTACGTTACCGATGGCATATGCACCAATAGCCATGCCTTCAAGTATAGAATGAGGATTGCCTTCCAGCACCGCACGGTTCATATAAGCGCCGGGGTCGCCCTCGTCGCCGTTACATACAATATATTTAACATCACTAACGGCGCTACGAACAAAACCCCATTTGGTAGCAGTTGCGAAACCGGCACCGCCACGTCCGCGAAGGCTGGATTTTTTCACTTCGTCGAGGACTTCTTCCGGTTTCATTTGGGTGAGCGCTTTAGCTAGTGCCAGGTAACCGCCACGTGAGATGTATTGTTCAATATCCATTGGGTCGAGGTCTTGATTATGTAGAACTCTGGTTTCTTGAAGAGCCATACGAGGTGCCTTCAAATCAAGCATCCATTCTTTTATCGGTTGGTCTTGAAGTAAATGCTCTTTTATTATGCGTTTTACCTTAGAATCGTCGACGCTGTAATAAACAACCTTTTCTTTGCCGGGAACTAAAACGGTGACCGTAGGCTCAATACCACAAAGGCCAATGCAAGCGGCTTTCTGTACTACTATGTTTTTAAGTTGTTCTACCTTTTCGCCCCGGGTTGTTTGATGTAATTTAAGGACATCCAATTCACGATTAAAAGCCTCAAGCACTTTATCGGCGCCTGAAGCAATACCGCAACTCCCGAGATGTACTTTTACCTGAATTTGTGCCTCAAGTTTTGACTGTTTTGCTCTTGCTGCTTCGTATATTTTATTGAGTTCAGCTGCTGATTTTAATTGTTTTATCATTCATTTCACCTAGTTATAAGCATCCAGGATATCATTTAACTTACTCGGTTTTACCCTGCCGTGAATATCGGAACCTACTGCCATCACCGGAGAAAGACCGCAAGCTCCCAGACACCGGACAATTTCTAGAGAAAATCGCCCGTCAGGAGTAATATCTCCCGGTGTCAGGTTCCAATCTCTCTTCAATACGTCCAGTATTTTATCCCCGCCTTTCACATAACAACTGGTACCCATGCACACCTGAATTACATATTTTCCTTTGGGTTTCATGGAGAAAAAGTGGTAGAAACTAATGACGCCGTAAACTTCGCTAAGGGGTACCTTTAAATCACGGGAAATAGTTGCAATCACCGGTGTGGGGAGATAACCTATCATGCCCTGCGCCTGTTGCAACACGCGAATTAATGCTCCTGCTTTCCCGCCGGTTTCATCGATTACTTTTTGGATGTCACCGAAAACTTTACCGCCGTAACCTATGCCTCTGCCTTTGGCCTTATTGAGAAGGCGTTCGATTTCGGCAAGTTCTTCTGCAGTAGCACTCCGTTTGATTACTTCTTCAAGTTTTTGAACTTTACTATTCATTAACCTACCTTAGAACTATTTTACTTTTGCTTGCTGGGCAAAGGTTGGATTAAATCCCTGTCCAAATACTTTGATCTTGATGGGGCTGCTATCGCCATATTTCTTATGGACACGACAGACCTGACAGATACTGGTATCGCGGCCTGTTGCACCATAATCATCGAGTTTGCAATAGGTGCCCTCAATTTCCCAGCAAGGAAGTTCCCTATTTTTATAGCTCGGACATTCTTGCCGTAAGGATGACGGACAATTGCACATTTCCCAGCAGGCTGTTTTGCCTTCCCAGAAACCAAGATTATCCGCTACAAGCACTTTACCCTTAGCTTCCTGGATAACCTTTTCAATCTCCGCCAGATCTTCTGCGGTTACTGCCCCTTTTAATAACTCCTCTACCTGATCAACTATTCCATGGCTCATATGACACCTCCATACGTGATTTTCATTTCGAGCTAACTTCATTGAATCATTTTAGAGGCGTCATTACATCGTTGTTGGTACTAAATGGCATTATATTATTCATTAGGCATTTTTGCCTAATACTTATATATTTAAAGTGACTGCCGGTTGAAACTAACAATCAAACAACGAACTTATAACTTCTAATGTTGTACTATCAAATTTAAGTTAACCGTTTTCATGCCATTATTCAGGCTCTTATAACTTATATTAGCATTTTCGGTACAGGAATCACACTATTGACTTTTAATTTAAAAAATAATAAATACCCTACTTGTGAACTTCGGTATGAAGAGTTACAATAGTGGCGGATATGAAAACGATATCAAAAATAAGAATTCTGTTAGCAGACGACCATGTTATATTGCGTCAGGGAACGCGTCAGTTGATCGAACATGAATCCGACATGGAAGTAGTGGGTGAAGCAAGTGATGGGATTGAGGCGGTCGAATTGGTGAATCAACTTAAGCCGGATATAGTAATCATCGATGTCGCCATGCCTAAGATGAATGGCATCGAAGCGACGAGAAAAATCAAGGAGAATTTGCCTGGCACCAAAATACTCGTACTGACCGGATACGACCATGATGAGTATATCTTCAGTCTGCTTGAAATAGGTGCCGCTGGTTATTTACTAAAAGACGTCAGCGGTGATGAATTGGTCGAAGCAGTCAGGGCTGTGTATAATGGGGAACCTGTGCTCCATCCCACTGTGATGCGAAAATTGATGGACCGCTGTAAAATAACGAGCGCAAAGCCGACAGAAATCCCGGCAGATGTCCTCAGCGAACGCGAGATGGAAGTCTTAAAAATGGCGGTTAGTGGTAAAAGCAACAAGGACATTGCTGAAGGTCTAAATATTAGTTTACGTACCGTCCAAGCTCATATGCGCAGTATTTTCAACAAGCTCGGGGTTGGGTCCCGTTCCGAAGCTATCGTGAGCGGTCTAAAGAGAGGCTGGTTCAATTTGGAAGATATTTCCTGAAAATTCGTCTTGTGGGATACCGTTATGAAAACTCTACGTAATCGCCATTTTTGGATTATATTAGCTCTTTTTATCGTATTTAGTTTCCTCCAATATGTGGAAGTATTCAATCTTCCGGGTACAACATTCCCCAGTCTTCATTGGGGTTTAACCCGACATAGCTTCGACCGTCTTTTGCTTTTAATTCCAATCATATACGCGGATTGGATATTCGGATTTACCGCTGGATTAATCACTACACTGGCAGCAGTACTGGTTAGTATACCTCGCACTTTTTTCATTTCTCCTGCGACTACAGATGCTATTCTGGAGACGGTTTCGATGGCAATTGTCGGGGTAGTAGTCTGTTTCTTAACCTGGTCTAAAAACAAAGAAAGAATCAGAGCGGAGAAAACCGTAAACGAACTGGAAAAAACACGTAGAATATTACAAAGTAATCTGGATTCCCTTACAGTCAGCGAAAAACGTTTGGGGATGCTTAATGTTATCTCCGCGACACTGTACGGTTCACTTGAGCTGGAAGGAGTCTTCCAAAAAGCAGTGCATTTGGTCAGTGAATTGATGTCAGTTGAGGTTACTTTGCTTTATATTTCCGATGAGGCTAACGGGGAATTAGAACTGGTGGCATATGAGGGTGTTTCTGAAGAATTCGCCTCAGCCATGAAACGGTTTAAAGTAGGTGAAGGCATATACGGAGAGGTGGCCAGGACTGCCAGCCCGAAAATAGTCGAGAACGCAAAAAGCAGTTTACCAAATCAAAGTGATGAATACCTGAAAATGAGAATACAGGTTCAAATGGTCATCCCTTTAATTCACCAGGAATATACGAGAGGTGTAATTTGCCTTGCTACTCGCCGACCCCGGCAGTTCACTAATTATGATGTAGATTTAATGACATCTGTTGGCAGGGAGGTCGCGGTAGCAGTCGAAAATGCCCGTCTGTACGGAATCCAACGTCAAATAACCCAACGACTTACTCTATCCGAAGGGAAATACAGGCGACTATTTGAATTGGCTAGCGATGCCATCTTTATCACTGATTTAAACGGTAAGGTTATCGAGGCGAACCGTGCCTGTTCGGAGCTGATGGGGGACACTTTGGAGGAGATTATCGGGTCGGATATCCGTCAATATATGTCATCTGAAGAGATGGAGACTGCTCGTCGCGTGCGTAGGCACCTTTTATTAGGGCAATCATTTACACAGCCATACGAGCAAAAACTGATCAGAAAGGATAAGTCGGAAGTAATTCTGATGTTATCTTCAAACATGGTTAAACACGGTGATGACCCGCCTGTTTTTGAACATGTGGCGCGGGATGTCACAAGAGAAAGGCGTATGCAGGATAATCTGCGGCATTATGTGCAGCAAATTACCCGCATTCAGGAAGAAGAAAGGAATAGAATTTCACGCGACCTGCACGATGATACGGCGCAAGCTTTGTACGTGTTAAGACGGCAGGTCGATAATTTTGCCCGCAGTTCGACTAATCTCCCCTTAGAGGCAGCCACATTCTTAAAGGGATTAGGAGAACAAATAAAAAGCATATTACAGGGAGTACGCCGTTTCAGTCAGGACTTACGACCACCGATGTTGGATGACCTGGGTCTTTTAGCGACAATTCGCTGGCTGACCGGAGATATGGAAAATCGTACTCATGTGATTGTCAAGCTGACTGTGACAGGTACAGAGCGCCGGTTAGCGCCGCATGTTGAATTGGCTGTTTTCCGCATTATCCAGGAAGCATTTCGTAACGTCGAAAAACACGCTGCGGCTACGCAGATAGATGTGAAGATAGAATACGATGAGAGGAAAATCAACATTTCTGTCACAGATAATGGTAAAGGATTTAAACTCGCCGGTGAGATTGGAGAGTTACCGAGAGAAGGACGCCTCGGTTTGATGGGAATGGAAGAACGGGCTCATTTACTCGGTGGTAATATCATTATTAAGTCTGAAGTAAATCACGGTACGCAAGTCTTGATTGAGCTTCCGGTCTAAAACAGGTTAAATAAACATTTACGGCTTCCTGCTTGATAACCCCGTTTCAATCTGTCATGATATTCTTCCTATATATTACCTTGAGTGACTGTTCAGATCTCCAAAGTTTACCTTGGTGTGAGTTAAAAGGGTAATTAAAACCTTTACTTAATCCAAGAAACCCATCAGGCATCGTATAAGGAGGTAACATCAAGATGACGCAGGTAAATGGCGAACAGGTTTTAAAAATATTGAATGAACATAAAAAGTTTTTCGAAACGGGCAAAACAAAAAATATAGAGTTCAGAATCCAACAACTGGTAAAACTAAAACAGGTGCTTAAAGCCAATGAAGAACTGATTATTGAAGCAATGCATCAGGACCTCGGCAAATCAAGATTTGAGGCATTTACGACAGAAATAGGAGTCGTTTATGTCAGTATAGGGCTCTTGATCAAGAACTTAAAAAAATGGGCAAAACCGAAAGCGGTAAAAACGCCCTTGATTTTTTTAGGAGCAAAAAGCTTTGTATATTTCGAACCATTCGGTACGGCTTTAATTATCGGTCCATTCAATTATCCCCTGAACCTGGTGATTGAACCGTTAATAGGAGCAATAGCGGCTGGAAATTGCGCCATCATCAAGCCGTCGGAACTAACCCCGAACGTTTCCAAAATCATTGCTAAAATCGTCAAAGAGAGCTTTGAGGAAAATTATATCAGTGTAATTGAAGGTGACAAGGAAGTGACCGCTTTACTTATCAATGCTCCCTTCGATTATATGTTTTTTACAGGAAGCGTTAATGTCGGGAAAATTGTAATGTCCGCCGCGGCGAAAAATCTGGTTCCGGTAACTCTGGAACTCGGAGGGAAAAGTCCTTGCATCGTGGATGAAACGGCAAATATCGATTTAGCCGCACAAAAAATAGCCTGGGGCAAATTTTCTAATGCAGGACAAACTTGTGTTGCGCCGGATTATGTGGTTGTTCATAAAAATGTAAAAACGCAGCTGATTAATAGTCTCAAGCAATGTCTGGAGAATTTCTATGGTGCTAATCCCAGGGAAAACAAAGACTTCAGTAGAATTATTGATACAAGACATACTGAAAGGATCAGACAGCTCATTGATAAAGAAAAAAGGGTCATTGGCGGAGATTTCGACATCGAAAATAGATATATCGCGCCCACAATTCTAGGCCATGTACAATGGGATGACAAAGTCATGGAAGATGAGATATTCGGGCCGGTATTACCTGTTTTAGAATTTGAAAATCTGGAAACCGTGATAACGCATATTAATAGTAAACCGAAACCGCTATCGCTATATCTGTTTACCCGAAATAAAGCTGTTGAAGAAAGGATTATTAATAGTGTTTCCTTCGGCGGGGGATGTATTAACGATGCGTTTATCCATTTAGGTAATCCATATTTACCGTTCGGAGGGGTTGGTAATTCCGGTATGGGATCCTATCATGGTAAAAGAAGCTTTGAGACTTTTTCCCATGAAAAAAGCATATTAAAAAGAAGAATCAACATCAAATTTATGATGATGCATCCGCCCTACGATGATAAGAAACTTCGATTGGTTCGGATGTTCTTAAAATAATAGATAATCTCCTGCATGGAGATAGCTCTAAATCCATTGCATTAATGAGTTCTAATTTAGTATAATTGCCCGAAAGGGGGCAGAGGGGTTCCCGTTTTTGCCCATAGTACTTTCCAAGCAATTGTCACCGGTTCGAATTATGCATTTCACTCCGTCAGAACCCCCTCCAACGGTAATGATGAAAACTGAGGAGACTGTTTGTGACTATTGATTACAAAATCGAAGGAAACATTGCCACCATCACACTTAACCGTCCCGAAGCCTACAATTCCATTGACGTACGCACCCTGCGGGAATTACATGATGTTCTAACGAAGTTTCGTGATGACCCGAATGCCTGGGTCGGTATCCTCACCGGTGCCGGCGAAAAAGCATTTTGCAGCGGCGCCGACATCCAGGAAATGCTGCCCTTTTTAAAGACAAATATTAATACGCCCTGGGAGATCCCTGAGACACCACTGCGTGCTATGGAACTTTACAAGCCTCTTATCGGCGCTATTAACGGTATCGCTTTCGGTGGTGGACTGGAAGTCGCTCTTATGTGCGATATTCGAATTGCTGCGGAACATGCCCGTTTCGCATGTCCCGAAGTAAATCTGGGGATTATGCCGGGATGGGGCGCTACTCAAAAGTTACCGCGCATTATCCCTAGAGCAAAAGCCGCCGAGCTCCTGTTTACCGGAAAACCGATCAACGCTCAAGAGGCATACCGGATTGGACTGGTAAATGAAGTAGTCCCTAAAACCGAATTAATGGTGCGAGCGCAAAAATGGGCGGAAGACCTCTGTCAGGTCAGTCCGCTAGCGTTAAGAGCCGCCAAAGAAGCGATGATCCGGGGCTATAGTATGCCCTTACAAGAGGGTATCAAACTGGAAACCGTGCTTTTTAATTATCTGCTCGGAACTGATGATTTTGAGGAAGGTCGTGATGCTTTCCTCAACAAACGCAAACCGCAATTTAAAGCCAAATAATATTATAACTTTACATAAGGAGTTTATTGAATGGAAATAAAAAAAGTTGGCGTTATCGGATGCGGTCAAATGGGTGGCGGTATTGTTCAAACTTGTGCTCAAGCCGGTTTTGATGTTAGGGTAACGGAAGTCAATGAGGCGTTCTTGGAAAAAGGAATGAATGTTATTAAATCTAATTTGAGCCGGAATGTAGAAAAGGGCAGGATGACCAAAACTGATATGGACGATGTTCTCGGACGGATTAACGGAACCACGAAACTGGCGGATTTTTCCGACCGAGACCTGGTGATTGAGGCGGTTATCGAGAACATGGACATGAAGAAAAAGCTATTCGCCGACCTCGATAAGATTTGCTCTCCGAATGCCATTCTGGCGACAAATACCTCTTGTTTATCAATCATTGAAATGGCAATGACAACAAAAAGAGCCGACAAGGTTCTCGGCATACACTTTTTTAATCCCGTACCCGTTATGAAACTGGTAGAAGTCGTGAAAACAATCACCACCAGTTCTGAAACAGCAGCGGCGGGCAAACAATTTGGAGAGAAGTGCGGTAAAAAGGTTGTTATCACCCAGGATAGTCCGGGATTTATTGTCAATCGATTAATGATTCCATTTATCCTGAATGCGATTCGCATGATGGACAGCGGCATCGCATCCAAAGAAGATATCGATGCCGGTATTAATCTAGGTTTGAATCATCCCATTGGACCTCTGGCGTTGGCCGACCTGATCGGATTGGACACGATATATTTTATTGCCAATGCCATGTACGCCGAATTAAAAGATCCGCAATTCGCCTCGCCTACTTTATTGGGGAAAATGGTGACGGCCGGTTGGCTGGGACGTAAAACGGGCAAGGGTTTCTACGAGTATAAATAAGGTATTCTAAATTCAAGATGGTAAAAGAGGTGGCTCAGAAAAACTGAGCCACCTCTTTTGTTTGGGCCAGAAACTGGTTAGAATAACTATTGTACAGCTATTGTAACCGTATCAATATGAACGTCCACGGTTGGTGAAGAAGCTTCGCCGTTTACTACCTTTACAGGCACATTACCAATTTTCTGCACGACATCCATTCCGGCAGTTACTTTTCCGAAGATGCTATAATTCTTCGGTAATTGGCCACTGTAGTCAGCCAGCATAATAAAGAATTGACTGCCGTTGGTATTCGGACCGGCATTGGCCATTGCTACCGTCCCCGGTGTGTAATCAAGGGTTGTAGGTAGTTCATCAGCGAACTGATATCCCGGACCGCCGGCGCCGGTGCCGGTAGGGTCGCCGCTTTGAATCATAAAGCCTTTGACTACCCGGTGAAATTTTACGCCGTTGTAAAAACCCTGTTGCGCCAGGAATACAAAATTATTAACGGTAAGAGGCGCATCTTTCGGTAAAAGCTGTACGATAATATCATCATAATTAGTCTTGATGGTAGCAATATACGTTTTGTTCGGGTCGATGGTCATCGGTGGTGGCGCTGAATAAGTTTTTTTCACATTTCCTCCGCAAGATGTTAATACCATAGATAAAACGGCGAAAGCCATAAGGATAATAAATAATTTGTTAGTTCGCATACCCAAATTACTCCTTCGTTCTCATATAAAAACCGTATCTTAATATTATCATATTGAGAATCAGTCGTTTATTCAAACCTGTTTGCACTTATTGTTATTCCTGCGAATGCCGTAGGCCTCAGACGAAGGTTATAGTACTTACTAAGTAATGTATACTTTACTTAGTTTTACCAAGTCAATGTACAGGAATCCATCAAAAATGCATCTGTCCCTTTTCCGAAAGTGAGAGAATTACCACTGATTTACATATGACTTAAAACTCACAACTGTTTGCTACGTGCGATGTGCTTTAAATCAACACAATAGTTTATCAAGAGACTGAGATAATTGACAAATCAAGGCATCAATGTTAGTATCCTCTTTAATTTTAATCTGTATCGAAGGGAGGCTAATTATGAAATCAGAGGAATTGGAAGCAAAATTAACGGCGCTGGCAAAAAAAGTAGAAAAACTGGAAGCCAGAATCACGACTGCTGAGGATATCGAAGCGATAAAAAAACTACACAGGGCTTATGGATATTACCTTGAACATTGGCAGGAAGATGAAATAGTCGAGCTGTTTTCTCATAGCCCTGACGTCTCGGTAGAGATAAATGACACCGGTCTGTATAAAGGATGGGAAGCAATTAGGGAAAGTTACCGCTTTGCTGACCATTATAACGCCTACGGCGGGGTGAAAAAGGCTCCTCCGGAATACTTGCACATACTGATGCCGATTGCGGGTATTGTCGATGTAGACCCGAACGGCAAGACCGCTAAGGGAAGATGGTATGGTTTCTTCCTTGGAGCTATGCCCCGGCCTGTGAAAACCCGGGCATTAATCGGGGCTACAATTTGGGAAAACACTTATATCAAAGAGGATGGAGTTTGGAAATTCCTGAAACTCTTTGCGAACGATATTATTTGTAGCCCGATAGATGAGGGTTGGGTAAAGACGCCATTTTTAGCGAACACCAGGAAAACTGTGCCATCCGGTCCCGATGCTCATTTTCTTCATTACCCATCCGGTTATATTTTCCCTTACCATTATAAAAATCCGGTTACGGGTAAGTAAAACTATCGAGCGGCTATTATACCAGGATATTAAGGGCTGACGGTAAAACGCTGAAACGTGCCGGCGCTTCTCCGATGAGTTCGCCGTCGGCCTGAATCGACATTTCCCCGTCCGAATAGATTTCTACTATTTTTGCTCTTTTTAAGGTAACTTTAGGATGGGTGAGGTGAGTCCCGCGATAGATTCGGGGTAGCGACCGTAGAAGGTCTGATTTGCTGATATCCCCGATAATCATCACATCGAATAAACCGTCACTGGGATCAGCGTTAGGCGCAATCAGCATACTGCCTCCGCCATATTTACCATTACTCATTACCACCGTGCAGATTTTTTTATCTTCTTTTTGTCCGTCGAGAGACAGATGAATATTATGATTCTTATAGGTTGCGAAGGTACTGAGCAAACCCATTAAATAGGCCGGTTTTCCACCTAAAGATTTATATTTATTAGTAGTGGCTCTCACTACTTCTGCGTCGAAACCGAGGCCGGCAAAATTAGCGAATATTCGCTTATCGGTATGGCCTTTGTCGTCAAGGGATTCAACCATTCCCAGGTCAACCGACATTTTCATAGGATTCATGAGGCGATGGCAGGATTCTTGATAATGTCTGGAGACACCGATAGTGCGGATATAGTCGCTGCCGGTACCGGTGCCGATAATTCCCAATTCCACGTCCTTGATTTCACCGGTAGCATAAATTCCATTCACGATTTCATTAATCGTGCCGTCGCCGCCTACGGAGACAACGAGTTTGTAACCCCTGCCGACCGCAGATTTAGCTAATTCAATGGCATGGCCGGGAGCTTCGGTGATACCATGTTCAAATCGCAGGCCGAAATGTTTTAATAGTTGTTTAATATAGGGCCATTTTTTAGCTGTCCTGCCGGCGCCGGCCGTCGGATTGACAATCAACATAGCATCTTGCAAATTTCACCTCTGAGCAGATGATATCCGATAAAATCTTCCGTAGCCGTATTATAGCATATGTTTGCAATGATATGATCTGGTTCAGATAGATGGCATACACATATACTAGAGGATATGAAGATAAAAAGTGCCATTGCCACCGGCAGTATTGTTATTGGGAAACGGATTGGTGATATTTCCGCTGATGCGAACAAAAGACTGAAATGGTTTGATTACTACAATTCTCATGGTAAGAATGCCCGCCTTACCTGTCAACATTATGGTATAACACCGGACACCTTCTACAAGTGGAAGAGGAGATACCGACCGTACGAACTAAAAACGTTGGAGGAGCGTTCTCGCCGGCCGAAACGAGTTCGACAGCCGACCTGGAGCACCGTGCAAGTAGAGGCGGTACTCAAAATCAGAGAGGAATACCCTCGCTGGGGGAAAGAGAAACTGGCGAATCTATTGACGGGAAGTGGTGTTAAGATTTCCACCTCGATGGTGGGGAGGATACTCCGATATTTAAAAGACAGGGGCGCACTCAAAGAGCCGCTTCGCCAATCTATCTCGGCACGAAAGAAGATGCGGTATCGGCCGTATGCTACTCGAAAACCGAAAGAATATACAGCCCGGCTACCTGGTGACATCGTACAGGTAGATACGATGGACGTGAGACCTTTACCCGGAGTCATCATCAAGCATTTCTCTGCCAGAGATATCATCTCCAGGTGGGATGTGGTGGGGGCTTCCAGCAACGCCACTGCCACAACAGCAGCAGCCTTTATCAACGCAATCATCGCAAGGATGCCCTTTGAAGTGAGAGCGATACAGGTAGATGGTGGGTCTGAGTTTCAGAGTATCTTTGAGGAGACCTGCCAACAGTTGGGGATTAAGCTCTTTGTCCTGCCACCTCGTTCTCCCAAGCTGAACGGTCATGTGGAAAGGGCGAATCGAACTCACGCAGAAGAATTCTACGAAGTCACAGATGCTGAGTTCGATGTGCCGAGCATCAATGTCGCCTTAAGACAGTGGGAGATGATCTATAATACCATCCGTCCCCATCAGGCTCTGCACTATTTGACGCCACACAACTTTCTATTGCAGAATTACTCAATAAACGCTAAGGAGAAAGTGTACGGGATCTACTGAACCTA
>CAVWFD010000017.1:0-93631 GCA_963754195.1 uncultured Chloroflexia bacterium | reverse complement strand
ATCCTTCTCGTTTTCGGCAGTAACGTTGGATTTGAATTTACCATTCTCAAATGTGAAAGCACCGTCGGGTATCTCTTTCTCCCCGCGATCAAGAAGATACTGACAAAACCACTCGACAAGAGTATTGTCCTCTTCCATCTGATCCCAAGTCATATGGTTCCTATCCTGCTCCCAAGGTTATGGATAACATGAAGCTAAACTCCATCGTTGTCAAAGTCAATAGTAGTTTGATACGGCAATATAACCTGGTTTACGCCACGACCAATTCAAGTCTTTCTACTGATTACGGAGGGATCTACTATTCCGGTCAGTGTGCGCTCACGTCCGTCACACAAGTAGGAGCCAATGGTACTTCACAATTACCTGCCACGACTTTTAGTTACGGGCAATTGCAGACGTACCGCCAGGGTAGCGAGAGCAACTATACGGGAAATCCGGGAAATCCGGCTTCTTTTAATTGGTCACATCTTACCTCAATAAACAGCGGCTACGGCGGCACTATTAGTTTCTACTATACCCAGATTTCAAATATCTCGGCCGTTAATTCTTGGACTAGAGAGGCGGTAACACGCAAAATTATTTATAGCGGCATTGGTGGTTACCAAAACATACCTGAATTTGTAGAAAACAGCTTTATTTAAGGTTAAAATAATCGTGGATAGGTTAGCGGTCATACTTGCTGATATGGTCTTGTCAGCCTTGTCCTGGGAACAGGAACATGGCTTACCGCAGCATGACTCCGAATTTAGACCAAAAAAAGCATTGACAAAAATACCCGTTGTGTTTACAGTTAACACAGAACAAGACTTGCCCAAAGGGGGAAATAATGAGCACAATAACAACCGAACGAAACACACATCATGAGTTGACTTTCGCTGATTTGAAGGGTCTTAGAGCTGAAGGATACATACGAGATAGTACCCGCGACCAGAAAGATGGCTTTGGTCCAGAGTTGCAGCATAAGTCAATAGAAACCTTCTCAAATACTTACGGTCTTAATCTTGGAACCGCTTATTATACTGATTTCATCACAGGTACATCCACATTAAAACGGTCTGGCTTTAATCAGGCTTTGTCTGATGCTCGGAAAGGCAACTTTGACGTGCTCCTCATTTACCACACCAGCCGTTTTGCTAGGAATAGAGCTGATGCAATTCGATATAAGATGGAGCTTAAAAAACTAGGGAAAATTCTAGTTTTCATATCTCAAAACATCATTTCCGGTCGCAACACAGACTTTCTCAACGAAGGAATAAATGAAATATTGGACGAACAATATTCGCGCAACCTGTCAAAATGGGTTACAGATGGGCTCAGTTTGAAGCATGACAGCGGGATGGCAAATGGTAAACCGCCTCTGGGATACAAGAGTGAGAAGTCCGATACAGGAAAACGTGAAAGAAAAGTTCCCAACCTGATTGGAATCGGCGGCGACCCGAAAAAAGGTGGGATGGAAGCACTAATAGCTTTGCTTCGAGTATATTCGACCGGTCGCTATTCTTATGAATTACTGGCGGAGCACCTGACTGCTTGCGGATACAGAACAAGGCTTGGAGAACCTTTCACCAAGGGCGGCGTTGAGCATGTTCTTAAAAACAGTTTCTACGAAGGTAAGGCAGTTTTTCATCCGAATAAATCGGATGAACACACTGAATACGGTAAACACGAAGTGCCCGATGAGGTCAAGGAACTCTGGATGCGATGTCAGGATGTGAGGCGGCAAAGGTCGAACCAAACTGAAGGCAGACCGCGATTATTAAATAGGAGCTATGTTTTTTCAAAAGTTGCTTCATGCGACCAGTGTGGTAGCCATTACGGTGGTCAGCCCAGCCATCGTAACTCTGGTAGGGTAATAAGGCGCCTTTCCCACGCCCGTCCTTTTTGCGATTTAACACCTCACTCTATAAGGGTTGAAAACCTCATTACCCAATTTCAAGATAGAGTACTACCTTACATCAAGTTAAATGGCAATTGGAAAAATATGATTTTGAACTCTATTAGTACAGAGAGGAATTTCACATCTCAAGATGATATCCGAGTCAAAATAAAACTGGCGTTGAAGAATTTGAGGAAGCAACATATGTGGGGAGATTTGGATGATGCAGAATATCGACAAGAAAAACAGGAGTTGGAAAGACAAGAGAATGTAATTCCTATGCCAGTCATCCATGCAGATTCGTTAAACTTGGACAGAGCTGGAAAACTATTATCAGAAGTAGGCTCCCTTTGGGAACATCCTGGTGTCTCAGATTTGGAGCGTGAATCACTAATCAAGGAGTTGTTTGAGGAAATGCATCTACGAGGTTCCAATCTCGTATCGATAAAACCAAAACCGCAATATCTGCCATTGTTTGCATGTATTGTAACTGAGGGGGTAAGAAAGTATCGGGGTGAGAGGATTTGAACCTCCGACCACCTGAACCCCATTCAGGTGCGCTACCAGGCTGCGCTACACCCCGCGAAATCGCAACAACTAATTTTGATATATTGGCGTGTAATAGTCAAGCCGGACTGAAACTGCCGTAGCAGAAATGGCGGAGAGGGTGGGATTCGAACCCACGGTAGCCTTACGGCTACAAGCGCTTTCCAGACGCTCCTGTTAGGCCTCTGCAGTACCTCTCCGTAAAAGTAGGCCTCTATTAGTTTAATGGTTCAGGCTTCTTCTTGTAAAGACCCAAACTAATTCAGCAACCTTCGGGGCATTCTCCAGCAAGTTTTAAAAGTTTTACAATCTTCTTTTCGTCGATGTCATGGAGAGTGCGGATCTTAATGTGTTGCATGGTCTTACCGCTGACTTCAAAAAACGCAATCTGTTTCTTTGTCAGGCTGTTAATTGAAAAACCCAGATTGACCTGTTCTTTTAACGCACCGAGATAAAATCTTCCCCCGGAAAAAGCAGGCACTCCCCGTTTCATTTCTTCTTTGACATCCGGAAACGTTTTTAAAATAATTTCCCGCAATTTGAGACAAATTTCCCGTTGCGGCGATTTTTGCTTTTCGATGTAGGCTTGCACTTCTTTGTTTATATCATAAAAACGGTGCGCTAATTGCTGTTTTTTAGCTTTAGACCACCGTTTCACCTGGGATTCGCGTTTCATGGCGTCCGCGATTTTATTGTATTTTTCCCAATAAATCAAGACCACAGGCCCATGAACGGCGGTATATCTGGCACCAGTGCCGTTATTGTGTTTTTTCAGACGGTCTGCAACATCAACCGCGATTCCCGAATAGATCGAATCGTCTTTGCACCTGACCATGTAAAAGAACCATTCCCGGTCCATTAATTTCCCTTAGTTGCGAGTTTCGAGTCATCGGTTAAGGTAATAAGTCGTGAGTATTTCTTGAAGATAAGTGACCCCCTCACCTTCATCCTCTCCCACAAGCGGCGAGGAAACTAAACTTAGATTGGCGGAGAGGGTGGGATTCGAACCCACGTTACGATAAACGTAAACCGCTTTTCGAGAGCGGCACCTTCAGCCACTCGGTCACCTCTCCAGCGTTTGGTTTGAACGCTTGAACTGTTGCTACAATCGTTATTATACCTATCAGTCGCGACCCCGTCAAAACCTGTCATGTTGTCCACTTCTCCGTATACATCGTCCAATAATTATTTTTAATGTAATAGTAACCTTTTGCTTATTACAACGTTTTATATATACAATAGGAGGTGGCAATTTTTGTCAATTTATAACGGATTATCATTAATGTATTATGGAAATTATTGTTCGGCTGTCAAATTTGATGTAGGGAGGAAATCATGAAAAATAGCCGTATCTTATTCATCATTGCTTTAGTATCAATATTCACGCTACTCGGATTATCCGGTTGCGGGGCCCAAACAGTGGCCACTGCCAGGCAGATCACCATCTCTAATCAACCGGATGGAATCTGGGTCACCGGTGAAGGGAAAGTAACCGTCACGCCGGATATCGCTAATATCAGCCTGGGAGTATCATCACAGGAGGCCAGTGTGGCTGATGCCATGGCCAAAACCAAGGATGCTATGAGCAAAGTAATGGCCGCGCTTAAAGCTGATAAAATCGCCGATGCGGATATTCAAACCCAGCAATACAGTATCAACCCGACGTATTCCTATAACCAGCAAAATGGGACTCAGACCATCTCCGGGTATCAGGTAACCAACATTGTCAATGTGAAGTTGCGCGATATATCTTCTGTCGCTGCGGTCATCGGGGATGTAACCAACGCCGGCGGCGACCTCACCCAGATTAACAATGTGTACTTCTCAGTTGAAGACCCCACCCAATACTATCAAGATGTGCGCCAGAAGGCGATTGCCGATGCCGACCACAAGGCACAAAACCTGGCCAAATTATATGGCGTTACTTTGGGAAAACCAACCTTACTCGCGGAAAATAATTCAAACAGTATAATCAATGACTACTCACGGCAGGGGCTTGCTGTTCCGACTGTGACTACGGCGATGTCATCAGCATCGATAAATCCCGGCTCCACGGATATCATCCTGGATATCCAGGCCTCCTATCCCATATTGAAATAAGTTTTTATTTGTAAAATTAAAGGAGATAAAAATGAAAAAACTATGGATAATTGGTAGCGTTTTAATCGCTTTCATATTAATATTGGGCCTGGCCGGATGCAGCGGTGGAACAGCCGGCAACGGTAATACTATCGTGGCAAATCAGCAACAGGGCATCTGGGTGACCGGCGAAGGGAAAGTAACCGTCACGCCGGATATCGTGAATATTACGATGGGTGTGCAATCACAGGAAGCGAGCGTGTCAGATTCGCTGCAAAAAGCTTCCGATGCGATGGCTAATATCATGGCTGTGCTGAAAACCAATAATGTTGCCGATGCCGATATTCAGACCCAGCAATTCAGCGTTAATCCCCAGTATTCCTACGACCAGGCATCCGGCAAGCAAAATATAACGGGATACAGCGTCACCAACACCATCAACGTCAAACTGCGTGATATCAGCAACGTTGGTACCGTTATCGATGCCGTAGTATCTGCCGGCGGTAACCTGACTGTTATCAATAATGTTAATTTCACGGTGGAAGATCCCACCAAGTATTACGACGATGCCCGCCAGAAAGCAATCGACGACGCCAATGCAAAAGCCGAGGAAATCGCCTCCTTATCCAAAGTCACACTGGGTAAACCGACTTATATAATTGAGACCAGCTCTACACCGTATCCGGTGTACTTTGGCAATAGCGCAGCAGGCCCGGCAATCATGTCAGGGCAATCATCGACATCGGTAAATGCCGGTTCAACCGATATTATATTGGATGTTCAGGTTGCATATTCAATAACGCCGTAAGTTTTTAATTAGTCAAGGGAGAATAAGGATGAAAAGACGACTGTCGGCCGGTTTTATTATGGTGATAACAGTTTGTGTAGTATCGATAAGCGCCTGCAGTACTAAAATAACAGGCACAACTTCGCCCTCTGGTACGACATCTGCTTCAGCTTCAACCCCAACAGTAATATACCCCACCACCACCCAGGTTGTGGGGCCGATCGCCTATGCTATCGCTGCCGGTCATGACGGCAATGTATGGTTCACCGAAGCAGATGAAAATAAAATCTGTAAAATCACACCGACCGGTAACATTACCGAATACCCTATCCCCACTGCCAACGCCAGGCCTTGGGGTATTGTTGCCGGGCCCGATGGTAACCTGTGGTTCGCCGAAGCCGATGGCAATAAAATCGGGAAAATTTCTCCATCGAAAGGTGAAATCACTGAATACAATATTACTACTGCAAACGCCGGCCCGATCGGCATTACTGCCGGTACCGATGGCAACCTGTGGTTCACTGAAGCTTTTGTAAACAAAATCGGTAAAATCTCTCCGACGACCGGTAATGTAACGGAGTACGATATCCCTACCGCGAACTCCATGCCTTATGACGGTATCGATACCGGTTCTGACGGCAATGTATGGTTCACCGAGGTACAGGGAAACAAAATCGGCAAGATTACTGTGACGACGGGTAAAATTACGGAGTATGATTTGCCGACCGCGAACCCCGGTCCTTATGGTATTACGGCCGGTCCTGATGGGAACCTGTGGTTCACTGAAGCAAATAGCAATAAAATCGGGAGGATTTCCCCGACAAACGGTAGCATCACCGAATATTCTATCCCTACTGAAAGCGTCGGCCCCTACAGTATTACTACCGGTCACGACGGCAATCTGTGGTTCCCGCGATATCAGGAGAATAAAATCGACTACATTTCTCCGACGACAGGCAAAATCACCGAATATTCTATTCCTACTACCAATGTAAACCCCTACGATATTAAGGCCGGGCCTGACGGCAACTTGTGGTTTACTGAATCAGGTCTGAACAAAATCGGTAAAATCTCTCCGACGACCGGCAGTATTACCGGGTATTCTTTAAAACTTAGCCCTTAGTCTGCGGGAAATAATCTTAAATAAATTATAAGAAGGATAAGAAATTAAACACCGGATTGTGATTATTGCGGTAGTAGTGTTCGTGCTCGGCGTGTCAGCCATAGTATTGGGTTTGTGGCAACTCACTGCTAAAAACATAACGCCAATAACTGAATCTATCAATTATCGCACTGTGCAGATTGTCTTTGTATCTCAACAAAATACAGGCGATACTGCTTATGACATTACTCCTCTTGGTACTGGAATAATCGTGAATAACGATGGCTATGTAATTACGGCAGGCCATTTGATTGATATCGGGGAACAGTATATGCAACAAAGCCAGTCCGAAGTTAAAAAATTGGGAATAATAATTCCGGCGCCGTCCATAGCCTCCGGTGTGTTTATAGCTCCATCCGGTGTTTTTGGAGGTAGCGAGCTACCTCAGCTAACTAATGATTTTGTCGTCATCGCCAGGGATACGACACACGATTTAGTGTTGTTACAAATTAAAATGAGCTCAATCATCGTACCTGAGCAGGGATCTGAAGATGAGGTTTATTATACTCAAAATGTAGCCGGAACTCTAAATGTAGGTACTGTACATTTCGCTACAGGTATTTCGAAGAATAGTCCCGTCGCAATCACGGGATATACATCAGAACAAACGATACCGGAGACAAAAACGGGGAAGCTGATATCAAAAGAAATACCAATTATCAGTAATCAAAAAATAACCGTTACTACGGACGATGTTACCTTTCATTTCACTGGTTATTACCAAACAGATATCGCATCAAATTCCATTTTCAGCGGCAGCCCGGTTCATTCAACAAGCAACATGGCTATAATGGGGATTTGCATCAGTACATCTCAAAACGAATTTGATAACTCGGGTGCAATATATATAATCCCCAGCCTATATATTTTGGATCTATTGAAAAGCAACAATATCAAATAGGTATGCCCTTAAATTAATTAATAAAAACATGCATAGGAAATTGGATTCATCTTGCTGCGCAATAAGGGGGTAAGCTAAATGCAATTAAATCCTATCATCATAATTGTAAACGTTTATTACCTGATGTCATCATTGATGTTACAATAAGTAAGCTATTGGGGAAGAACACCGATGTACAAAAAATGGATATTATTAATCGGCAGTATCGTCTCGATAATAGGTTTGATTGGCTGTGGAACCACTTCGACACATATCCTTTCCTTAAATAATTCGTCTCCCCCTCCTGTCATCACAAAATCCGGTTGGACACTTTTCCCAAATGGCAATCAGATTAATGTATTGATGACCAAAGGTAACGAGGTATGGGCAGCGACTACTGGTGGCATCGAAAGATGGGACCAGACGACCGGCACTTGCCGGATTTATACCATCCAAGATGGATTGCCGGATAATAATATTCTATCAATAACTCAGGATGACCAAGGAAATATCTGGGCTGCCACTAATTTTAGTATCAGTTACTTTGACGGTACCGGATGGACCACCGTCAATCAGAGATTTTCTAATATTTCCAGAATACTTTCGGACCATTCCGGCAATCTCTGGGTATTCACTTTTGCCCAAGGCTTGATGCTTTTCGATGGCCATTCCTGGCAGACAATTTCCTCTATAGGAGGATTATCTACGTTCGGTAATACCGGCGATGCGGCGGTGATTGACCAGAAAGGAAATCTCTGGTTAAGTCTGGGCGGTCAGGGTATAGGTTATTACAATGGTCAGTCCTGGCGCATTTTCAATACTGCCGATGGGTTAGCAAACAATATGGTATATGCCGTTTTTGTAGACGACCAGGACAATCTCTGGTGCAGTACCGTTCAAGGAGTAAGCCGTTATGACGGCACAAAATGGCAAAACTTCGATGGTAAAGAGAACGGTTTTGAGAGCATGGCAACTAATATTTCTCAGGATGATAAAGGCAATCTCTGGTTTTGGATTAATGATAATACCTATCATGTTTTACACCGCTATGACGGGAATACCTGGCAAGCATTTACTACCGAAGGATTAACTGATCCTCAGTTTTTAGCTGTGGATCATCAGGGTAATCTATGGGGTGCTAATTTAAACGGGCTTAGACGCTTTGATGGGAAATCCTGGCAAACCTTCTCTAAAGCTGACGGCTTTTACGGCGTTTCGATTCCATTTTACATCGATCAAAACGGCAATCTCTGGTTTGGGACTAAGTCAGGAATTAAGCGTTACGATGGAAAAGTCTGGCAAACCCTGACTGCTCCCCCATGGCCAGACGATAATGCAGGTCCTATTTTTACGGATAAAGACGGTAACCTCTGGTTTGGGACGAATGATGGCGTCAGTTGTTACAACGGAAAGACCTGGAAAACTTCTACGGAAATAGATGGATTAAGTTGGGGTGGTATTATGAGTCCCTTCTTCCAGGACTCTCAAGGGAATATTTGGTGCGCCACGGAAAGTGGCATCGACCGTTATGATGGTAAATCATGGTTTAAGTATGATGAAAATGATGGGATCGATATGGCATATTTCTTCGGAATCTCCTCTATTGCACAAGATAAAAAGGGGGACATTTGGTTTGGCACACAATATAGTAAACCTATTGCCACTCTTATGCCTGGAGAAACTTACCCATCCGATATTAACAAGCAGCCTGAAGGGGGTATATACCGCTATGACGGCAAGTCATGGCGAAAATTCACCACCCAAGACGGACCAGTCAGTAATAGCGTTAGAGCTATTGTTAAGGATAATAAAGGTAATCTCTGGTTTGGCACAGATAAAGGCGTTAGCCGATATGATGGGACTAATTGGAAAACATTTACCAAAACCGATGGAATCGCAGGCAATGACATTCAATATATATTCAAGGATAAGGCGGGCAATCTCTGGTTTGTGACCGATGGCGGATTGAGTCGGTTTGACGGGACATCATGGAAATCGTTCTCATTTGAAGGAATGGACAATATAGGCAGACAACTGGTGGAGGATGGAAATAGCATTCTTTGTTTCGGGGTAAATCTAATTTTCCGCTTTGACGGTCTTTCCTCGCAGCCTATCACAGTCGAAGATAACCAACCCGGGATATCATTCTACTCTCTGGCTATAAGCCAAGATGGAAGTCTGTGGATGGGAACCAATCAAGGGCTGGTTCAATATGATGGCAATACATGGCGGACTTTTACCATCATGGATGGTCTGGAATTTAATAATATCGGGACGATATCGATAGACAGTAAGGGTAATATCTGGTGTGAAACCGCCTACGGGCTGGCTCGCTATACCCCGAATCACCAATAAACCCGTTCGTAGAGAGGAATATTGAAAAATAACAATATTAAATAAGTTATCTGAGGGTATTCATATTATGAAAAGGCATTTCCGGATAATACTAACTTGTCTGATAACGATATCACTCGTATTAGTATCTTGTTCCGCCACAACGACTGCACAGAATAAACAACCAATTGAAGTTGTCTCTGTAACCGGGCCTTTACAACCGTTTACCCCTGGCGGGCCGACAGTTGAAATAACGTTAAAGAATGTGTCGAATGAACCTGTAATTTCTTTGACTGCCTTTTTTGTTGAATTTACCGAACCGGGACCCCATGACTTCGACTTCGCTGTTACTTCCGCGAGTCCCTTATTTTCTGCCAAGAGCATCAGCGATACTCTCACACTAATCAATGGAGGATTTGGAAATAACACTCCGTATCATCTGACCATCACGGGAACCTTTCAAAACGGAGCGACCTTTACCTATACAACGCAGGTAGAGATTGTAGAACCACCTGCTCAATAAAACAGTACTGATTTGGCGGATAAATGTAATCAATGCTAAAAACTACATGGTGTCAGCAGCTGAGGCTTTAAAATGAAGCGAGACCTTATTTTTTACACAATCGCAGCGATTGTAATCGGCCTGATAGCCCAGCTTGCCGGCGCGAGTCTGATGGTAATTCTGCTTACTTCTTTGTTAATCCCTCCCGTTATTTTACTTATCATCAGGATTATCAATTATAACTCTAAATAGGCAAAGCGCCCCGAACATCGGCAGGGAGATACGAAGCCGGAGAGTAACTTCAGATATGGCTGTTTAGATACAGACTAAATAAAAAGGGTGGGTAAATATGAAACATCGAATTATTAGTATTGCGGTAGTCGTATTATTGCTTGGTATCATGGCCGCAGGTTGTGGTAAATCATCTCCCACTGTTTTTTTCAATAGTACCTCATCCACTATAACGCCATTAACTAGTCCATTAAATAATACACATACTCTCGATATGAATTCTGCTTCGTCTCTATCTTCGAATGGTCTGAATTTATCTCTTTCAACAGACTCAACCACCTACCATGCCAACCAAGCGATTTCGATTGTTATCGATGAAACAAATACGCTATCCACAATGAATGATATTCCCGTAGCTGATAAATATCCATCAAATAACTTAGCAATAGGTTCTTCCACAGAACGTACCATATTCCCTTTCGGAATAGCCGCCTTCAGGGGAGAATACACTTTATTAACTTATTCAACAGGAACTCCGCTAGTAGTTTTTAACCCAAATGACGTGTATGCAGGCACCCAAGTTATTGGGCCAACATCTTACTCTTTTCACCCGTCAAGCGATACTGCCAACCTTGAAGGCGGCGATTACCAATTGAATAACAATTACAATCTGATAAGCCGCGACCTTACGTTACAGGGATATTGGCCAAATCAGGATTGGGGTGCCCAATTAATCCCGTTTGGCTCTGCTACTTATACCGTGGTTGCCGGGGATGAATGGGGTAATTTAGTATTGGTTCATTTCAGGGTTTCGAAATAGCCGCTATAACTTACGAGAAAAGGGTGGGTAAATATGAAACATCGAATTATTAGTATTACGGCAGTAGTATTATTTTTCGGTATATTATCAGCAGGCTGTGGGAATGCTGATAATCAAACTATGCCTCTCACGACTACAGGCATTATAGGCATCAACTCTGCCTCATTTCAATCTGTAAACGGTCTGAACCTGTCACTTTCAACAGACAAAACAACCTATCGGCGTGGTCAGAAAGTTTCGATTGTTGTTGATGAAAAAAATACGCTTTCAACCAAGAATAATGTCCTCGTGTCTGACAATTGGCCGTATAATCAATTACATTTAGGTCCATGTGACTACATCTCTCCTTTCGGAATAGCTGTCTTCCATGGAGATTACAATGCTTCTAACTTTTCCACAACGACGGCTCTCACACTTTATGACCCGCATGTCGAGCGATCATGCATGACAAATGTACCCGTCACTTCCTTCTCTTTTCAACCATCGAGTGACATCGCCAGTGTACACGAAGACTCTAATCCCGTTCAAGATGATAACATCACAAAGGTGAATTTTGAACTCATTGTAAATGGATATTGGCCTGATGATATCTTTTCCTCTCATTCACATTTAACCTACTTTAACCCCGGAACTTATACTATCACCGGCGGGGATGAGTGGGGCACATTGGTTATCGTTCATTTTATGGTTACGAAATGACGTTATTAACCAAATGTCCGGCTTCATATGTTATAATTACGGTCGATGTTCTATCACATTTTACGCACCAGCTTTTCAACCGTTGCCGGACTGACATTACGCTGCAAGGTAACAGGTAAGAATAATTTACCGCAGCATAGCGCCTGCATTGTCGTAGCCAATCATGTTAACCTGCTGGACTCGCCGATACTCGGCGCGAGATTAGGACGTAAGGTCTACTTTATGGCCAAAGAAGAGATGTTTTACCCGCGCATTATCGGTTGGTTGGCAGAACAATTCGGCGCTTTTCCGGTGATCAAAGGCAGGATCAACCGCCGCGCCGGAAGGACAGCATTAGAGCTTTTAGCCAGCGGTCAAGTACTCATGATTTACCCTGAGGGTAAACGTACTGAGGACGGTAAGCTCGGGCCAGCCTACACAGGGGCGGCGTTATTGGCCATGAAGAGCGGCGTCCCCATCGTGCCGGTAGGTATCATCGGCACTTCACAGCTGAAAGGTAAATGGTGGTTTTTAAAGCGACCTAAAATTACGCTCAATATCGGGCAGCCGTTTACACTTTCCGCTTCTTCTCCCGAAAAATTCAGCAAAGAAGAAACTGCCCGTAACACCCGCGAAATCATGATGCACATCGCCGACCTTGTACCGCCGGAATATCGCGGCCGCTACACCAGGTAAATCCTCCTTGACTTTGGACAATTCAACTAATTAGTATATTGGTAAAATTACTTATAATGAACGGCAAGGAGGCATAGTATGGCCAATGACCAATCTATAGAACGGCAACTTCGGCAACTGCGTACATGGAACATCGTCGTCGGGTTAATTCTGGCAGCCCAGGCAATCCTCATCGCGGTACTCACCAATAGTTTCTCCCTTCCGGTAAATGCTACGTTTTTAGGAGGTCCGCCCGGCACTGCGCCTTTGCTTTACCACCTGTTTAATATCCGCACCGGTTGGGGTGTGTTTGCGTTCCTTGCTATTTCGGCCGTTTCTTTGTTAGTCATCGCCTCACCGGCCATTTTCCCCTGGTATAAACGCAATCTTCTCCAAAACCGCAACTACGGACGCTGGATAGAGTATTTCTTCAGTTCTTCGATAATGATTGTTTTAATAGCACAAATCACCGGTATCAGCGATATCGCCGCCCTCCTGGCAATCTTTGGTGCTAATGCCAGTATGATACTTTTCGGAGTGTTACAGGAAAAGTACGAAAAACCGGGTAAACCAGGCTGGTTGCCGTTCTGGTTCGGTAGCTTTGCGGGGATTATTCCGTGGATTGCCATCATGATTTACGTCATCGCTCCGGGCGTGAAAGTATCGCCTCCCGGGTTCGTTTACGGCATCATTGTCTCGCTATTTGTCTTCTTCAATTGCTTTGCGGTCAATATGATATTGCAATACAAGAAAGTGGGCCCTTGGCGGGACTACCTGTACGGAGAGAAGGTCTACATCATCCTCAGTCTAACAGCGAAAGCGCTACTTGCCTGGCAGGTGTTCTTCCCTGTATTGACTTTAAAATAACAACAGTATCGTGACAATTAACGTCAAAGATTAGGCATTTGAGCATGGTCTGGAATTCTTTTTCGAGACGGAGGTGAATGCATGCCTATTGAAACTCCTAAATACGATGTTTTACAAAAAGACGGTAAATTTGAAGTCAGGAGTTATCAAGCTTATGTAAACGCTTCCGTGGAAGTCGAATCCGACTTTAAGAGCGCTCTGAATGAAGGATTTAGAATTCTGGCCGACTATATTTTCGGGAATAACCGGGCGAAAACCTATATTAAAATGACCGCGCCGGTAACAGAGCAAACGGTAACGAGCAAAAAGATAGAAATGACCGCGCCGGTCACCTCAGTAAAAGTCGGGGAAGGTAAGAAGTTCCTTGTTTATTTTACCATGCCGGCAAAATACGATTTGGAAAGTTTACCCGAACCGTTGAACAAAGCGATATCGATTCACAAAGTCGAACCGCACAAAGCGGTGGCGTTGAAGTTCTACGGTTACATGAGCGAAAAATTAACCTTGCGAAAAACTCAGGAGTTGGCAGCATGGTTAATGAAAAACAATTTACAAGCCAAATCGGGTTTTAAGTTAGCGCAATATAATCCGCCCTGGATTCCCGGTCCTTTCCGCAGAAACGAGATAATCGCAGAACTGTAACCCCAATCAACCTATCTCGTTGGGCTTAATCCGCAAGGGAATTCCTGCTACCATCAGAGTTACTTCATCGGCGGTCTGCGCCATCATTTGATTTACGCGACCCAGAATATCACGATAAAGCCGCCCCATGCGATTATCCGGCACCAGCCCCAGACCGACTTCGTTGCTGATTATCAGGAAAGAAGCATCCACCTTCTTCAAGCACATCTGCAGTTGTTCAATCTCAGCTACAACCTCTTTCTCAAGTACAGCATCATCTATAGTATCAAATTGTGGGACGTCGTAACGGCTAAATATATTATTAACTAACAACGTAATGCAATCTATGACAATCAGCCGGGCATCACCGGCATTTGCTTCAATCTGTTTTCCGATATCGACGACCGCTTCGAGAGTTCGCCAGTTTGATGGCCTTCCCTGCTTGTGTTTTTCGATACGCCGCCGCATGTCCTCATCACCGGCAGTGGCAGTCGCTACGAACAGGACTTTCTCTTTACTTCGCCATGCGTATTCCTGGGCGAAATGACTCTTACCACTGCGCGCCCCGCCTAAAACCAGCATAACTCTTTTCAAACAGAACCTCCATGTCCCTTCTCTACCAGTTCGATTTGCTTTATATCCCAAAACCAGTGTTCGCCTCTTTTCTCCGGTGTAGCTTCACGAATTTCCAGACGTTTTTTGAAAATGGGGCCGTCCACCACCCGAGTATGAAATTCCCCGGCTTCACCGCAAGGCGTGATGCTTTTATCTAATTCTCCGATATTATTCAGAAATCCCTTGTCTACCCGCCTTCCCAACCATTCTTCCCCCAGCAGGTCGGCCCGGGTGGCAATAACTGTAGCCTGGAATCTTAGCTCTATAAAATCCGTCATAATTTTAGTCTGATCCCGACCCCAGAGCGGTAAAATAGGGGTAATTCCGGACGTCACACAAACTTTTTCAATCCATTCCCGATGCGGTTCAAAATCGATATCGCCGAAAACTCCTTTGCTTACGTTCTGATTAAACAGATTATGTAAAGCATCTATAAAGATACTCTGATAATTATCGTCGGCGGTGGGGAATTGAAGCAATGGTATACCTATCGCTTCCGCTTGCTTACGAATCCATTGTGTTGCAATGCCATGGCTGCAGGAACGCTTTTTATCCTGAGTTACCATATTCAAGAGATAAGCTATTTCCAAGCCTTGTTGTTTGGCCTGATAGGTCGCCATACAGCAGTCTTTGCCGCCGCTCCAGGAAATAAAAGCTTTTTCCACTCCGATATCTCCGTTTTCAGGAATTGCGTTCAGTCATCAAATGAGAAACGTCATTCAGCAGGCAAAGAATATTAACTTCCGGATAAGTTTCGATAATACTTAAAGAAGCCAGATCGACCTTGATGTTCCAGCGATTTTTCATCTCCAATTCCAGCAAACGGCAAATCAGGGTGCGCAGTACTCCGGCATGTGCTACGATGAGAACCGTCTCCTCTGCACGATGATTTTTGATTCGGGTATCGAAGGCAGCGACCCGGCTTTCAAAATCAAGCAGACTTTCGCCATCAGGATAGACCAAAGCGGGATTTCTGGTAATCCACATTTGCTCTACGTCCGGGAATTGGCTGTGGATTTCATTAAATTCGAGCCCTTCCAGTCTCCCGAAGTCGACTTCTCTCAATTCCGGGCAAATGGTAACTTTTAAATTATGCCTGGCCGCAATAATGCCGGCTGTATCTGCCGCTCTTTTCAGTTCGCTGGAGTAAATAGCGTCGATATGCTCCATAGCCAACCTGTCCCGCAATTGTTCTGCCTGGTGCAGCCCAACAGCTCCTAATGCCACATCGGTCCTACCCCAGTATCTCAAAGAGCTTTGTAATTCGGTCTCGCCATGTCTCACTAAAAGTAAGCGCGTCATATCGTTCCTCTTTATAGTAACCAGTGCTTAAATGCCAAAGCGTTTATTGTCAGCAACACACCGATCAACGCGATTTCATTAATCGCCCCGTACGTGTCGCCGGTCAGGCCGCGCAACTGACGTTTAAAATAAAGAGCAGCAAGAGTAACTATCAGCAATGTAATTGTTAATATCACCAGCCCGGCTATTTGAAATAGTATAACAGCTAAAACCACGGCTATGATAGTCGCGATGAAAAACTCCTGCCAGCGAACTCCCTGTTTGAAAGTTTTCCCCAATCCCTCAGGCCGGGCATAAGGGTAGGAAAATATCGAAAAAACCATTGCCCACCGGCTCACCGTCGGCGCCAATAACAAAGTAAAAGGTATCCATCTATCGGGAATACTGTTCAAAGCCACAAACTCAATAATCAGGAACAGGAACAGCCCGACCGCCCCGATTGCCCCGATGCGGCTGTCACGCATGATTTCTAACCGCTCTTCCGGTGTACGATGTCCGGCCAGACCGTCTATAGTATCCGCCAGACCGTCCAAATGCAGTCCTCCGCTCAACACCACGAGCAACGTTAATAACAAGCCGTTGACAAGAGTGGCAGGCATAATTAAATCGAGAAGATAATGCAAGCCTAATAAAATAGTTCCGATAATGACGCCGACCACCGGAAACCAGGCCGTCGCACGCCCGATTTGCTCGGAGGTGAAGTTACGCTTTACGGGTAAAATTGTGAGAAACTGCAGAGCCGCCAGTAGTCCCAATGATTATTCTCCTTTTTCTGCCACACCGGCTTCAGCGAAAGTAGCCATTTCCGACAAAATGCGGACAGCAGTTTCCGCTAATGACATTGCCAGCGTTGCGCCGGTGCCTTCTCCCAACCGCATCTCCAAATCTAACAGAGGTCTGAGACCGAGATGCTGCAGTATTATTTGATGTCCGGGTTCGACGGAACGATGACCGGCAATCATATAATCTTTGGATTGCGGGCATAAACCGGCGGCAATCAGAGCCGCAGCGCCGGAAATAAAGCCATCAATAACTACCGGCACTCTATTAGCAGCTGCTCCCAGAATCACGCCAGCCAGCCCACCGATTTCAAAACCACCGACTTTCGCCAGCACTTCCAATGGTTTGGAGGAATCCGGCTTATTTAAGGCAATTGCTTCACTGATAATCCTGATTTTTTGCTGTAATTGCTTGTCATCCAAGCCGGTGCCCCTGCCGGTAACCTCGGCCACAATCTTGCCGGTCATTACTGCACAAATCGCTGAACTGGCGGTGGTATTACCGATGCCCATGTCACCCGTCGCTACGATGTCCAGCCCTTTTTTAACTTCCGCAGTGACGATCTCGATGCCGGCTTCTAGAGCTTGTTTGGCCTGTGCTACCGTCATAGCGGAGCACTGGCTCATATCCTGCGTACCGGCGGCGATTCTTTTTGAAATCAGACTGGGATTAGCTTCCAGCTTTACGGCAACACCGACATCGACGATGATTACCCTGGCGCCCACCTGACGGCTGATAACATTGATTCCCGCACCGCCATGTAAAAAGTTCAATACCATCTCGGCGGTCACTTCCTGCGGGTAAGCGCTAGTACCGCGCACCGCCACGCCGTGGTCCGCTGCCATGACAATCACGGCTTTCTGTTTGATTTGTGGTAGAGCCTTCCCCTGAATACCGGCTATTTGGATAGATAATTCCTCCAGCCGACCCAGGCTGCCGGTAGGTTTGGTGAGTGTGTCCTGTCTGGCTTTAGCTTTTGCCATCGCAGCTATATCCAGCGGTCTAATATTTGCAATTGTTTTCGATAAAATGTCCGACAATTTTCCCTTCCTTAATTAACTATTTTACCTGACAGTGATTTCCATTCGGCACCACCATCGGGAGATTGTTTTCAGGATGCGGGTAAATAGTAGTTTCAGCACCGAATACCTCGCGGACATTTTTTGTCGTGATAATTTCCGTAGGAATACCTTCGGTATAGATTTGCCCGTTTTTCAACATGATGATACGGGTACAATACTGCGCCGCAATATTTAAATCATGAATGGCTATCAGAGCCGCAATGTTTTTTTCGCGACACATGCCTGTAATCAGATCAAGTATATCCATCTGCTGGGCGATATCGAGATTGGCAGTAGGTTCATCCATCAGAATAACATATGGCTCCTGTGCCAGTACCCGGGCAATGGTGACCCGTTGCCGCTCGCCACCGGAAAGTTCTCCGATTCTTCGCTTAGCCAGATGGGTAATGCCGGTTCGTTCCATAACCTGCCAGACGATGGCCATGTCACGCGCGGTTTCTGCGCTTAGAAGTCCGAGGTGGGGATTTCTGCCGAGAATGACCACTTCGAAAACTGTAAAAGTTTCCGGTAAAGACGGGTTTTGAGGCACCACACCGATGATACGAGCCAATTCATTACGGGGAATCCCAGTTACTTCCTTTCCATCGAGTAATATTCTACCGGAGCTGGGTATCAGGACCCGACTGAGAGATTTGATAACACTGGTTTTACCGCATCCGTTAGGGCCGACAAGGCCTAAAAGCTCGCCGGGGCTTAACCGAAAGCTTAGGTTTCTTATTACAGAGCGTTGGCCGTAATCCAAATTGATATTTTCTATTTCTAATTTAGCCATACTTAGCCACCTTAAAAAACAGCTTTTTTAGTACGTCTCAGCAGGAAGAGGAAAAAGGGAGCGCCGATAAAAGCCGTGATGACCCCTACCGGAATCTCCGAAGGAGACATCAACGTCCGGCTGGCAGTATCCGCCAATATTAATAAAATAGCCCCGGTAATCGCAGACAACGGGAGTAATAAACGATGGTCGGGGCCCCAGATGAGACGTACGATATGAGGAACGATTATCCCAACAAAACCGATCGTGCCGACAAAACAGACCGCCACCGCCGTAATTAATGTTGCCGCCGCGAGCAGGATTATTTTAGTACGTTCTACGTTAATACCCAGTTGTTGCGCCTGTTCCTCATCCAGCTGCATTACGTTTAGAGGTCTGGCGAAAATGAAGATTACCGCCACTCCAATAACAATATACGGAGATATTATCTTGAGCTGGTCCCAGTTGCTGTTAGCGAAATTGCCCATAAGCCAGGAAAGAATACCTTGCACCTTATCTGCGGAAATCATAGTGAGGTAGGCGGTGACGGACATCATTAATGAGCCGATAGCCACTCCCGCTAGAATCAACGTTGTCATCGGTAGGGTTTTCCCAACCCGCGCGATTAAATAGACTATAGTGACCGCAATCACCGCCCCGGCGAAGGCCATAATCGGAATGAGGTAATTACCGCCAAAAGTCCATGGTAAAACGAAACCGGCCACGGCGCCTAAAGCTGCTCCCTGCGCTACGCCGATAAGGTAGGGATCGGCTAAAGGATTACGGAAAAGTCCCTGGTAGGTCGCCCCGGCGGTGCTTAAGGCTGTGCCGACCGCACCCGCTAGTAGTATTCGCGGCAGGCGGATACCGGTAATAATCATATCGGTAGTAGACGACCAATTGCCCTGCAAATGTACAAAAGGCAAATGAGAAATCAGGACTTGCCAGACTGTTTTAAAGGGGATAGCGACGCTGCCTACGGTTAAAGCCAGGAGCGCGATAATTGCACAAGCAGCCAGTAATCCGATAACAGAAATAATAAGCAGCAACCGGCGTGAAGAGAAAAGGGCGAATTGCTGATCTATTTTTTGCGTCCCGGATTCGTTGCCCTTTTTCATCGATTCTATGTCCGACTTCTGATCGTTCAAACTTCTTCCTTATTAATTACTATCCCTCTCTAAGCCTAGTGCCCTCTCCCGACGAGGGAGAGGGTTAGGGTGAGGGAGAAAACTCAACCATTTCTCTCCTCTATTTAAAAAGTTCCGGATGCAATAATTTCGCCAGCGTTTCCAGACCGTCGACGATTCTCGGTGTAGTACGTCCGAAAATATCGGCATCGATTTCATAAACCTGACCGTTCTTCACAGCATCAGTCGCCTTAAACTGGTCGTTCGATTTAATGTAATCTAGAGACGTATTATCGGTGCCCATACTGCTCATAACTATAATCACCTGCGGGTTTCGTTGAATGGCAGACTCCAACGTAATAGTGGTATAGCCCTTGAGGTCGGCAGCAATATTAACACCTCCGGCCGTATCAATCAGGTATTGAATCATGGTATCGCTGCCGGCTGTCCAGATTGGGTCATACCAGGTAACAAAAAGGACACGCGGTTTCTGAGAATCCGTAAATTTGGCGGTTTTATCAGTCACTGCCTGAATTCTGTTTTTCAGGTTGAAAACCAGAACATCAGCTTCTTTTGTTTTATCGGTAATCTGACCTAATATGGTTAAATCATTGAGAATCCCAGCCATGTTATTCGGGCTCATTGTATAAACAGTGATACCCAGTTTTTCCAATGCGGGAATCGTGTCATTTTTCTGAATGCTATCGGCTAGTACCAGGTCAGGTTTGGCGGCGACGATTTTTTCCAAATCAACGGTGCTATAATCGGAGACGATGGGTTTGTTTTTAGCATCAGGCGGGTAATCATCGTACCTTGTCACCCCGACCAGTCTGTCTTGAAGCCCCAAAGTATAGACCATTTCTGTGTTACTTGGAGAGAGGGAAATAATACGCTGCGGAATACCGGTAATTTGTACCGTTCTGCCGATATCGTCCGTATATGTATTCGACGGCGGAGTTTTTTGAATTGACCGGGAACAACCGGCCAGGACCAAAAGACAGAAAACCGCTAAAACCATAATCACTCGAAAGAGTTTCATCACAGCTACCTTTTTATCAACTGATTCCGCTATTGGTCTAAAAAAGAAAATCCCCCTCAAAATACGATAGAGGGGGATTTACGATCAGCTTGATTTGTATCCCACCTCCTTTCCCGCGGAGGAATTGGTGTACTCAGCGTTCTGGCTTTCCCGAATAAACCGGGATTACAGCAGGCGGTACTGCGCCGGATTTACACCGGGCTTGCACTCTGAGTCTCCTGCAATATTCTATTGTTTTACCATGTTAACACAAAACAATTTAACTTGCAAATAATAAACTATGCTTGCGAAATAGATTTATTTACAGAAAAATACGACGCTACTTCCGGCTTTTCCCAAAACCATGACAAAACATTATTGAGGGATAAATATTACTGACGTAATATTACTTTGTTTCGAAACTGGTTTTAGGGATGAAGTGAATTTGCATGAACGAGAGTTTTTATCAAGGTGATACCCGACTGAATTATTGTGTAAATTGTGAGATCGATTATACGCAAATAAAGGAAATCGGGGAAATAACAAATTGTTCGAATTGCGGCGCAAAGCTCAGAAATAAATATACCGGGCTTGCTTTATCCGGCGGCGGTTTCAGGGCTGCATTATTCCATTTAGGCAGTCTGTGGAGGCTTAACGAACTTGGTTGGCTGAAACGTATTGCCGAAATAACGAGCGTATCCGGGGGTTCGATCACCGCCGGCTATCTGGGGCTTTGCTGGAACCATCTCCACTTCGAGGATAATGGGGTAGCCTCTAATTTTGTTGATGAAATTGTTCCGCCTATAAGATCCCTTTGCTCAAGGACAATCGATATCGGCAGTGTTATTGCAGGATTCCTCGACCCTTTTCACCGCCCGATAGATTACATCGCTTCTCATTACCGAAAAGAATTATTTGGGGAAAAGACACTGCAAGACCTCCCTTCAGATGATCTAGGACCACGTTTTACGATTTACGCCACAAACCTGCAAACCGGCGCCAGTGTCCGTTTCGCCCGCCTCTATCTGGCTGATTATCATTTGGGTAGGATAGAGTCGCCGCAGATTGAATTGGCTACTATTGTCGCGGCTTCCTGCGCTTTACCGCCAATCCTGTCCCCTTTGATAATTAAACTCGATCCTTACGATTGGAAAGATTGGGAAAATGATGAGAACTATAAAGACAAACGTGTTTTCAATAAATCTCGGTTACGAAAATCACTTTACCTGACTGACGGAGGAGTTTATGATAATCTCGGGCTGGAAAGGGTCTGGGACCGTTATGCCACGGTGCTGGTCAGTGATGCCGGTGCACCATTCCGTATCTCTGAAAATTCATTAGGATTTAAATTGAGCGAACTGGCACGCTCGTTGAGAGCTGTAAGTATTCTGACGGAGCAAGCTCGCGCTCTGCGCAAGCGATGGTTGATTAACGATATGAAGAATGGACTGGTAAGAGGCACTTATTGGGGTATCAGCACCCATATCCGCGATTATCATCTTGAAATGTACGGCTGCCCGCCACCGCTTCTTGATGATAATAAAGCAACGCACTCTTTAGCCCGAATTCGCACACGCCTAAACCGCTTTAGTGCCGATGAACAGGAACGATTAATCAACTGGGGATACTCACTCGCCGATGCAGCAATGCGCCGTCATGTCGTAGAGAAAGAAACCGCACCGGGCAAGTTGCCTTATCCGGAACGAAGTTGAGTATCAACTGATTCCTTCCTGACTCACCTATTTTAATATGCTACAATATGGTGAAAAATGATGACTCATAGTGGAGATGGGCATGATGATGTTCCTCATAGCTGTCATTGGTATCGTAGTTTTAGCACTGATTTATTTTATTCTTGTTTGTATTATCGCCTATTTCGCTATTCATCAGAACCGCCAGCCGATATCTAAAAATCCCAGTGACTACGGGATGAATTTTGAAAATATTGAGTTCAAGGCAACCGATGGTGTCAATATTAAAGGCTGGCTGATCCCCGGTAATACAAACAAACTGATAATAATGACTCATGTCGCCGGTCTGACAAAATATGGTTCTGTGGCGTCATATAAAAATCTGACCAAACTCTACAACAAAGAAATCGAATTCCTGAAAACAGCGGAACATTTACACAAAGCAGGATATTGGGTGCTGATGTTTGATTTTCGTAATCACGGCGAAAGCGGGCCTAATCCGAATAAAGGTATCGCCAGCATCGGATTGAAAGAATATCAGGATGTCGTAGCAGCACTGGATTTTATTAGCAGCAGAGACGATTTGAAGAATGCGACTATCGGATTTGTCAGTTTCTGCATGGGTGCCAATTCTACTATTATCGCCATGAGTAAGAACCCCGAAGCGTTTAAAAATGTTAAGTGTCTTTTCGCAGTACAACCGATTTCTATGGAAGTTTTTATTCGCACTTATATCGGCAAATTTATCACTTCTTTCGGCTCCAAACTATTCATGCCAATGGTAAAAAAATGGGTTGTCTGGCAGGGCGCCTATCCTCTGGCCCAAATGTCTCCCCGGGAGTACGCAAGGGATATCAAGGTGCCGACGATGTATGTCCAGGCTAGAAATGACCCCTGGACGGAGTTGAGCGATATCGAAGGTTTCTACAAAAACACCCCAGATAATCCCAAGGAATTCTTTTGGATAGAAAACACTGCGCGCCGATTTGAATCTTACAACTATTTTGCTGCCAAACCGGAAAAGATGCTGGAATGGCTGAAAAAATGGGTATAGAGCCTTCAATCGGTTTTCTTTTGTTTATTTTTTCTTATGATAATCAATATCATATCAATGCAGTGTACCAGCAGCACGAGTAATATCACCGCACAGAAAATCCTGATGTAAGGGAAATTGATTATCAATCCGACAATTCCCAGTGCGCTGACTACTATTCCCACAACCAGACTGGGGATTGAACCGAAGGTCGTTGGGAGTATTTGCTTCTTCACTAATTTCATCTCCTTGCACTATTCACAATACAATCGAATATTCTAAGATTCTATAATATTTGAGGCCGTGTTGCCTATATTCTTATTGTCGGTAGTTCACTAAAGCTTTATAACATATTTAACTAAACAATCGATTAAACAAAGCAAAAAGAAAATCAGACTTAAAGAGAAAAGATGAAGGAAAAACATCAGGGACACTAAATTATTTGATGGCATAAAAGCCGGCCTGTACATGAGACCGCCAGAAGAGCTCTACCGTCTTAAATCCGGTTTCCCTGAGTAATTCGATATGCTCGTTTATTTTAATCGGAAAAAACTCAGAGCCGTAGCGTTTCGTGTGTTTCTCCGCCATAATTCTTTCCCGACCGTGCTCAATCTGAAACCGTTTCCAGCGTTCGAGCCCGATTTGTGTACCCTGTTGAGAATCCGGCATGATGTTTTCAAATGTGATGAACACCCCACCTGCATCCAGCAATTGATAACAGACAGCAGTGGCCGCCCGCCGCTGTTCTCGATTGTAATAGTGGTGGCATAAAATGGCAGTAATTACTTGCGGTTTTAATGTGTCCTCATAAGCCAACAAGCCATCGCTGGATGTCGGCGGCAGGAATCTGAGGCGGTTCTGTGGTAAAGTTTTCAAACGGTCTTCTGCCTGTCTTAGCATGGGTACATTAGGGTCCGCCAGGATGAAAGTTGTTTCCGAAAAAAACGGTAATGCCTTTTCCACCAAATTCCCGGTCCCGCAACCGGTATCCAGCCATTGTTTGACATCCGGTTTTACCGTTCTGACAAGGTCTATTGCTTCCGAATGAATTGTGTCATAAAACGGCATCACCTGCCGGACTGCAGCATCGTATACTTCCGGGATAAAAGGCGTGGCATTACCAGAGTCCGTCATTTGCATATAAGTATATTTTTCTGAAGCGGAATTTGTCAAACGAGAATAGAAACGAATTCGCCCCAATTTATCGCCCTGAATCTGCCCCAAGCAGATGAAGGGTCTCCGTGTGAACCATAAGGAGTTACTCTCCGCTACGCTCTAGTAATATGTTCTGCGTCCTTCATTTGATAATAGGGTTTATTCGGTTTCCCTCCCCATGTGACCAGTAAAAGACTGGCCTCTTGTCTATCGATAATCCCGTTACAGGAACAGCGTTATTTCTTAGTACTTTGCGTACACTGAAAGTATCGGAGAAGGGAAGGCTAAAGATGCCGGATAGTAATCTGGAAAACCAATTAAAAGTAGATTCTAACTCCAGGGTTAGAGATGCTGACAATCAAGACCGGAAAGACCGACATCAGGATTGGTTTTACTTCTTCCTGAAGTATCAAGCTCAGAGTAAATCATTTTTCGAATATATAATAACGGAGGTAGAAAATGGTAGACAATAATTCGGAAAACAAGTCACAGACAAGCTCCAATCCCGGAACTGAGGAACCTGCCTATCAAGACTGGCGGGAACAACGTTGGAAAGAGCGTTGGGAGTGGCGTAAGAAAAGACGGGAAGCGATGCAGAAAAATCCTTTCCGCGGTTTATTCCCGGGTCTTGCCTTGATTCTCGTTGGCGCCTTGTTCCTGGCGAATCAAATGAGCTGGATATCCGGCGATAACTGGTGGAAATGGCTGCTTATCGGTCTGGGCGCGATTATGATGGTCAGTTGGCTGGTTGAACGTCAAGCCATGCCGGAATACCGCCATTGGAGACGCGTCCGATTCATTTGGGGTATGGCCCTGGTAGTTCTCGGCATTTTATTTCTGGTAGGTTTCAGCCAGTGGTGGCCCATCGTGATTATCGGAGTCGGAGTTGCCTGCTTATTCCGGTTTTGCTGGTGACTGGGAAAGAGGGTAATTATAGCTTATGTAAAAACGAATTATTTACATGCTATAATTACCCTACTTAATTGAGTGTGGTGAAGAGAAATGCCGGACACAAAAACCACGGATGATAATGAATATGAAATCGAAAGTGATTCGTCACATACAGACCAAAAAATAAAGGATCTGCATGAAGAACTTTGGCGTTTACGAAAAGAAAGAAGACTAAAAAGGAAGAAGAAACCCCGCCCTAACCGTTCCGTTTTCTGGGGATTGATGCTCATACTTTGGGCGGTGCTCATCATTGTCGCTAAGCAACAATGGATAGAGACCGCCGACATCTGGAAGTATTTTCTCATCGGGCTGGGGTCAATTTTCATCATCCAATCGATCGTAAATTACTTTAGCTCTTTACCCCGTACGTTTACCGTCAGCCGGCTTATTCCGGGATTAGTTCTCCTGTTTATCGGTCTCGGATTTCTGTTAAACTTCAGTGCTGCCTGGCCGGTAGGACTGGTTATTGCCGGTGTTGCCGTACTTTTCTTCTCCTGGTTCGCCCAACGTGAATCTGAGAAACGGAAAACCACCCAGGAAAATCTGTACGAAAGTGAAGTAAAATACCGTCATATTATCGATAACGCAAACAGTGTGATTTTGGAAGTCGATACTAAGGGTGATATTACATTCGCGAATAAATTTGCATTGGAGTTTTTCGGATTCGACGAAAAGGAAATCATGGGACACAACATGTCCGGGACGATTTTGCCTTATTTCCCATCAGCCGGTCAAATCCCTGATAAAATGGTTCAAGATATCGCCGCATCCCCCGGGAAATATCTGCATTACGAACAGGAGAACCTGCGGAAAAACGGAGAGAAAGTCTGGATTACCTGGACGTACAAGCCCATATTTGACGAGGCAAACAATTTGAAAGAAGTTTTATGTATCGGGATTGACAGCACCCAGCAAAAGAAGGCCGAGGACCAGGCTGCCCAGCAGCTGAAGGAAAAAACAGCCGAGGAAGAACGTACCCGTCTTGCCCGTGACCTGCATGATGCGGTCAGCCAGACGCTTTTTTCCACCAGCCTGATTGCTGAGGTATTACCACGATTGTGGGAGCGTAATAAAGACGAAGGTTTAAAAAAATTAGAAGAAGTCCGGCAGTTAACACGCGGCGCTCTGGCAGAGATGCGGACACTGCTCTTCGAGTTACGTCCTGCCGCCTTGGCCGATGCCGAATTAAGTGACTTATTACGGCAACTTTCGGAATCGGTTATCGGTCGGGCACGCGTACCCGTGGCACTGGAAGTCGAGGGAACTTGTGTCATTCCCACTGATGTGAAAATCGCCTTCTACCGTATTGCTCAGGAAGCATTAAACAATATTGCCAAACACTCAGGAGCCAACCGCGCGCAAATCACTTTGCATTGCGAGCTGCATCAGATTTCGATGCAAATTATCGATAACGGTCATGGTTTCGATACAACGCAGGTAGCGCCGGGTAGTTTCGGATTAGGTAATATGAACGAACGGGCAAATAAAATCGGCGCGTTATTGAAAATTGATAGTAAGGTTGGGGAAGGTACCGAAATAACCGTTACCTGGAAGGAGAATGCCGAGGAGGTGTCAAAATGACACAATCAAATCCAATTAGAGTTTTACTCGTGGACGACCACATGGTTGTACGGAGCGGACTGGGTACCGTATTATCGGTATATGATGATTTGAAGCTGGTCGGTGAGGCAGGAGATGGAGAAGAAGCTATCCGGCTCTGCGAACGTCTGCAACCCGATGTGATATTAATGGATTTGCTGATGCCTAAGATGGACGGGGTCACTGCGATTAAGGCCATCAAAGTGCGCTGGCCGCAAATCCAGATTATCGCCTTGACCAGTTTCAAAGAAAAGGAATATGTGGAAGGGGCACTCAAAGCTGGCGCCAACGGTTATCTCCTTAAAGATGTCTCGGCGGAAGAACTGGTGAATGCGGTGCGCAGAGCCGTTGCCGGACAGCCGAGTCTTTCGCCGGAAGCCGCACAGGTTCTGATTAAAAATGTTAACGAACCTTCCCCGACATATCAGGATATGACCGGCCGCGAGAAGGAAATACTGGCTTTAATGGTAGAAGGGCTATCCAATAACGAAATTGCAGAACGTCTGTTTGTGAGCCAGTCGACGGTCAAATTTCATGTCAGTAACATCCTGTCCAAGATGGGAGTTACCGGCCGGACCGAAGCCGTAGCCCTGGCAGTGAAACACCACTTGGTCAAGTGACCAGTATCTAATCTGGTTAGCTCACCAGTACCGAATCCCCCCGAACGCACGGCGTATATGGGGGGATTTCTTTTTATACTTAAATAAACAATGCACTTGAAGTATATAAAGGAGGACGGTACTACGGTAACAAAAATTTCTGCTAATCCAAATTTTATTCGATGCAAAAGGAGAAAGATGGGCAACATTATCGAAGTCATTAATTTGGAGAAAAAGTACAGCGACGTGAATGCCGTCGATGGGGTCAGTTTTAACGTGGATAACGGCGAGGTGTTCGGCATACTGGGTCCGAACGGTGCGGGGAAAACGACCACTGTGGAAATGATAGAGGGACTGCGGAAACCAAACAGCGGTAGTATCACCGTTTGCGGTATCGATGCCTTAAAAGAACCGGAGAGTATCAAGCAAAAAATCGGCGTGCAGCTACAGGCGACCAGCCTTTACGATAACATTCGCGTCAATGAAGTCATCGAACTTTTTGGCGGTTATTATAGAAAATCAATTCCCGCAACGCAAATCATGGAAGAGGTTTCGCTGACGGAGAAAAAGAATAGCGTGGTCAGTCAGCTCTCCGGCGGACAGAAACAGCGTCTCAGCGTGGGATTAGCTTTGGTTAACGATCCGGAAGTCATTTTCCTGGATGAACCCACCACCGGTCTCGACCCGCAGGCCAGGCACAATGTCTGGAGTATCGTCGAGAAACTGAGAGACCGTGGTAAAACGATTGTGATGACGACGCATTATATGGAAGAAGCGGAGCAGTTATGCCATCGTTTGGCCATTATCGATCAGGGTAAAATCATCGCCATGGATACCCCGGACAATCTGATTAATAACGCCGGGCTGGCAACCTCCATAGAATTTTCCACATCAAAATCTTTAGACGGCTTGGCAAAAAATATCCCCGGTATCCACAAATTGAATAATGGCAGCATCAATAAATATTCAGTCAGTACCAAGGCTGTCGCGCTGATATTAAAAGACCTGACCAACCTTTGTTACGACAATCACATCGAACTGGAAAACATCTCGGTTAGAAAAGCGCCACTGGAAGATGTCTTTCTGGCAAAGACCGGCCGTAAATTACGGGAATAAAAAAGGAATAATAATGAATACGTTGATCAAACAAACTACTATACAAATGAGGCTATTTCTGAGAAGAAAAGATGAACTTTTCTGGACGCTGGCTTTCCCCATTCTGTTCATATTGCTTTTTGGCGCTATTTACGGTAATACCAAATGGACCATCACCGGTATAGATATACGCGCCATCGATTATCTTTTGCCCGGTATTATCGTCATGGGAGCCATGGTCACCGGCATTATGCGCACATCCACCGGTTTTGTACAGGAGCGCGAGCAGGGAGTATACCGTCGCCTTGCCCTGACGCCATTAAAGAGAACAACACTACTTGGCAGTCAGATTTTACAGCACTATATTGTCATTATTGTGCAAACGCTGCTGTTGGTAGCTATCGGCGGGATAGCTTTTAAAACTCACCTCACGGGCAACCTGTTCCTGTTCTGGCTGACTCTATCAATCGGCGCACTCTGTTTTATGAGTATCGGCTTTGCCCTCAGTGGTTTGATTAAAACAGTACGCAGCGCTACGCCAATAAACCAGATAGCATATTTCTCTTTGATGTTTTTAGGCGGCATCTTCTTTCCTAATAGCCTGTTACCCCACTGGCTGGGGAATGCCGCCAAGGTTTTACCGTCCACCCAAATGGGTGATGCCCTGCGTGCTGTAGTGTATAACGGGGCCGGTATAGGAGACATCTGGCTGAAACTACTGATTATGGCGGGGTGGATTGTAGCCTGTCTGGTCGTGTCGATCAAGTTCTTCCGTTGGGAATAATGAATCGTAAACTGCCAGTCGATACCGGCGAAAGCCGGTATCCAATCAAATAAAGAGGGAGGGTTTTCACCCTCCCTCTTTTGTAAAAAGGTCTTTATTTCTTTCCTGATGGCGGAACTTTAATTGGCTCACTATAAGGACGCACTTTCGTCGGTACAATAATCAATGCCAAAACACCCGTAACCGCCATGATGATGGCCGCCACCAGTAGTGCATGGGCCATGCCGTAAGTAAACGCTTCATCAGCTTTCCCCGCGATGAATTGCGCCAGCGCGGGGCTCTGTTTCTGCGCAGTAGCGGCGACGATTTGGGCCCCCTGTATACTGCCTCGAATTGTCGTCAATGCTTGTGATGGAAGCGGAATCGGCCAGGTGATTTTATCAATTTGTAAGGCATAGGCAGAATTTAAAAGAGTACCTAATACCGCCACTCCCAATGCGCCTCCTATCTGACGGTTAGTATCGTTCATGGCTAAACCGACTCCCGCTTCGTCAACCGGGATCGACCCCATTATAGAGTTTGTCGCCGGGCTCATCGTGACGCCCATTCCCAGTGCTGTAATAATCATACCAATCGCAATATTGAGATATTTTGTATCGACGGCTGCTATACGATAGAAATAATACATACCGCCGGCAGCGATAAGAATACCTAATGCCACCGTGATTTTAGTGCCGATTTTCTGGGCGATCCATGCCGAGGATATAGCTCCGATAAACGCCGCAAATGCCATCGGTAATAAGCGGACGCCTGCTTGGAGCGGGCTATAGCCATGAACAGACTGCAGATACTGGCTCAGGAAGAAGAAACAACCGAACATGGAGAATGTCACCAGCGTTAATGCCACATTTGCCCCGGTAAAAGACATGTTCTTGAAAAATCTTAACGGTAGCATGGCGTGGGTGGTATGAAGTTCCCAGTAAATAAAAGCTGCAAGTAAAACCACAGCCGCGGCGAAAGCGTATAAAACATTATGCGCTGTCCAACCGCTGATCCCCGCCTGGATAATTCCATAAACCAGGGCAAAGAAACCGGTTAAGGATAGTATGCATCCCGGGATATCTATCCGGCGCGGATGCTCAGCCTTCGAGTCTTGAATAAAGAAATACCCGCCCACTACGGCGATGACTACGACCGGCAGGTTGATGTAGAAAACAGAACTCCAAGTGAAGTGTGTCAATAGCCAACCTCCCACCAGCGGTCCGATTCCCATACCCAGCGAAAAAGTAGCTGCCCAGACGGCAATAGCTTGTGCACGTTCTTTTGGATCGCGGAAGGTAGCTGTTATAATCGATAATGTACAAGGCATGATTGTCGCCCCGCCGATACCCATTAAAGCGCGCATCGTAATTAACGTCTCTGTATTCCTAGACAAAGCTGCTCCGAGAGAAAAAAGACCGAAGACAATTAAACCGCCCTGCAGAATCTTTTTCCTGCCGAACCGGTCGCCAATCGAACCCATGGTTAACAATAACGCCGCAAATACCAGTGTATAGGCATCGACAATCCACTGCAGACCGTTCAAGGTTGCTCCCAAGTCTCGCGAGATGGAAGGTAGCGCCAGGTTCAAAACAGTGTTGTCCAGTGCAATGACTATCAGGGAAAATGCGATAAAGCCCAGCGCGAACCAACGTCTCTTGTATAGCGATGTAGTTTGTTCGATCACGAAATCCTCCTTGGTTGTGTCAAATTCTGATTCTTATTTACACTATACTACGATTTTTGAATGCCAATAAATTTATTTAAAATCTTGGATTGCATGCTATAGAGCTGATAATAATTAAGTCAGTTTAATTAAGCTGACTTAATTATTGCATAGCTACAATTTCTTTGTCAAGAGATATTTTTACCAACTTCCTTATAGCTTCTCTATCTTGATTGCCGGTTTTTTGATCTCCATCACAATTCATAACAAACGTCCTATCTGAAATACCAGTATTCCGATTGAGAAAGAAAGTATTAATTGATAGACTATGGTAAAAACAGGCCAGCGCCAGGACTTGGTTTCCTGACGGATTGCCGCCACCGTAGCGATACAGGGAATAAAAAGAACCTGGACTACCAAAAAAGCCAGCGCCGAGGCAGGTAGCAACACAGTCTTTAATTGAGCTGCGAGTCCTGCCCCCTGCCCGCCTAAAAGCGTCCCCAGAGTAGCAATAGTGTTCTCCTTGGCAATGAAGCTGGATAAAAGTGCTACCATCACCTGCCAGTTGAATCCCATCAATTTGCCTATAGGCTCTAAAAATCTCCCGATATCTGCCAGGATACTGGTGTTGATGTCCCCATGAGGAACCGTCGCTAATAGCCAGATAACCAGAGAAACCGCCAGAATAATCGTCCCGGCGCGCTTGATGAATGCCATTGTGTTTTGCCAGGTGACCAGTCCGATGATTCGCGGATTCGGTAAATGATACAACGGTAACTCCATGAGCAAGGCACTGTCTTCCCCGCCAACGACAAACCGGTTCATAATCAATCCTGTGATAATCAGCATAATCAGGCTGAATATTACTATCCCAATCGATACGAATATTGCCGCACTGCCGAAGAAAGCTGCTGCAATCAGGGTGATGACCGCCATCCTGCCGGTGCAGGGCACCAACGGGGCAACGATGATAGTTAAAAGGCGTGACCTCGGCGAATCTATGATGCGTGTGCCCAGAATTGCCGGGACATTGCAACCGAATCCTAATACCAGCGGTAAAACTGATTTACCGTGCAGACCGAGTGCGTGCATAAACCGGTCAGTGACAAAAGCGGCCCGGGCAGTATAGCCGACGTCCTCCATAAATGCCCACGCCGCAAAAAACAATATCAATATTGGGATAAACGTCAAGACAGTACCCACACCACTTAATATTCCGTTCCCTAACAGACTTCTCACCCAGGATGGTACATTAGGGAGACTCGAATTCACAAACGTTTTACCGCTCTCGACTAAATGCACTTCCAGAAACTTTTGTATTGGAATGCCGATGCTGTAAACAATTCCAAAAATGAGACCGAAAACCAATAAAAGAACTAATAAACCTGTTATAGGATGAGTTGCCGCCCGGTCGATTCTTTCTGTCAGTGACACTCTGCCCAGTGGCGGCTTTTCCTGTGTCGTGGCCATCATTCTCTCGACCCATCCGTAGCGGAGAGTAGCGATGGTCACCGCCGCGGATTCATTCACTCTGAGATAAGTATCGAGTTCAGATGCTTGACTGGCGGTCGCCCGTTCCATGACCATTTTATGAATCTGCGTATCGCCTTCGAGTAATTTCATAGCGGTCCAATGTTTCGGATAAGGCGCCGTCATTGATTCATCTAGCAGTTGCTCTACATGGTCTATTACTTTTAATATCTCGCTGCCGTACTCGATATGTTTTACTTCACGTGAACCGAGCGGCTGTTTATATTCCCGTTCGATTACGTTTAATAGTTCATCGATTCCCTGGTTCTTACTGGCGGCGATAGGGATTACAGGAATGTTTAAACCTTTTGCCAATGATTTATCGTCGATCTTTTTACCCTGTTGTTGGGCAACATCCATCATATTGAGCGCGATGATGAGACGCGGCGAGAGCTCGATCAATTCTGCGACAAGATACAAATTCCGTTCCAAACTGGCGGCGTTAAGCACGGCCACTACGATGTCCGGATTTTCCTTCACCAGATAGTCACGGGCAATTTGCTCTTCAGCGGAATTAGCCGTGAGACTGTAGGTGCCGGGCAAATCAACAATATTCATTGTTAAATTACCGCGACGCACTACTCCGGTCTTTTGCTCAACTGTTTTCCCCGGCCAGTTACCCACGTGCTGTGAAAGCCCGGTTAAAAGATTGAATACGGTGCTTTTACCTACATTAGGAGCTCCGGCGAGAGCTACTGTGATTTTCTTTCCGTTGACTTTTTCGATCATACCGATCCATTCGGGGTAACGGTAATGTGGTCAGCCAGATCCCTCCCCAAAGCTATTTCCGTATCATGCACCCTGACTAAAACTGGACCACTGTTGTAGTTCTCCAGCATTTTCACCACGCTGCCGGGTGTAAAACCCAGAGAAAGACAGCGCCCCAGTAGACTCCGCTCTCCCGTATATTCTTGTAATATTCCAGATTTTCCGGCAACAAGTTTACTTAGAGGTGTTCCCTCTTTAACAGCATCTGGTTTATGTAAAGAAGCTGGCTCTGCCAGAAGTACGGTGGCTAGATCGGCGTTTATCCGTAGTTTTTTCTTACCTGCTTCTAATTCCAGAGAACCATCCTCATACTTCTTTAGTATTTTCACTACAACTTGTGGCTTTAGACCTTTTCGTTCTATCGCCCCGAGTAATCTGGAATCGCCCTCTTCAATAGCCACAATATTCACCCGCTGCAACGCATGGAATCTTGACAGCGGCACGGCTTTTTCCTGCTTAATATTGCCTTGTTTGTCGGGAATAGAATGCCCGTGAGGACAGGTATTAGTATCGCCGAGAATAACCGCTAATCTTTCTTCAACTTCCGGGACATCGAGGTGTTCCAGCTTACAGGCAACCTCATGTACCTTGTCCCATTTCATACCGAGGACATCGGTTAGAAATCTCTCCCATAAACGATGGCGTCGTATTACTCCCAATGCTTTCTCCACGCCGATATCGGTGAGTGTAGCGCCTTTATTTGATGCATAGTCAATCAACCCCCTGCTTCCAAGATTTTTCAGCATATCGGTAACGGCGGGTTGTGATACTCCCAGATCTCGTGCTAAAAAAGAAGTCGAGGCTGAATCTCCCTTGCTTTGCTCTTTATATATCGCTTCCAGGTATTCTTCGGTTCTTTCGCTATCCATCTCAACCTCCTGTATTAAGCTAACTTAATTATGGCATAGCTGCTATTTTTAAGCAAGCACTATTATATTGATTACAGGGTACTTAGCTTTAGCTAATGCAGTGTTACTTGATTCCTGAATATTTCTTGAGGTATGCTGTTGCTATGGAAAAAGATAAATATTCGGAAAAAAGATTTGATATTCAGAAAGAAAGCGATATTGACGTGTCAGTGCTGGAGACAATTCCTTTCGACTACGCCGGCTCCGATACCGAAGTGGTATATGAGACGGAGGAATTCACCTGTGTCTGCCCCTGGACCGGCCTGCCCGACTTCGGATTGCTGATCATCAGCTATGTCCCCAATAAATCGCTGATTGAGTTAAAATCACTAAAATACTACCTGACTTCTTACCGTAATGTGGGTATTATTCAGGAACACGCCGTCAACCGGATTCTCAAAGATTTAGTAAAACTGGTGAAACCACTCTCCATTACCGTTGATGCGGAGTATCGGGAACGCGGCGGAATTAAAAGTTATGCCACCGCCAGTTGGGAGAAGAAAATGCATTCCTCTCTCCCTCCCAGGGAGAGATTGAGAGAGAGTTAACCTTTAAAGGTATAAAACGGAAATCAACTAACAATTATTGCACCCATTGACGCCCACATGATAGAGTTAATTTAAGGTGATGAAGCTCGTCCTCTTAGTCTAACATACTGAAACCGTCTTAAAACGACTGATAGCTTCTACCAGAATGATCTGGTAGAAGCTATTTTTATGGAGGTTTTTCTTGCAGCAACTACTGTTTCTTGCAATTGCCGGAGCGCTCGGTACACTAAGCCGTTATGCTTTAGGCGGATTAATGCAGCAAATCACCGGAACAAATTTTCCCTATGGAACATTATTGATAAATGTCCTAGGTTGTCTTATCATTGGGTTCATTATGCAGATAGCATTAACTACGGACTTAATACCAGCTAATATTCGTGTCGTTATCACTATCGGATTTTTGGGAGCGTTCACGACTTTCTCAACGTTTAGCTATGAAACGGTTAAGTTTTTAGAAGACGGTGCATTGATTTCAGCGCTGATGAATGTTGTATCAAATGTAGGGCTCGGTCTGCTTGCAACATTTTTCGGGATATTGCTCGGTAGAATTAATCTCGGAGGTGTCTCATGAAGGAACGGAGTGGCGAACAAGTCCTGCTGCGTATCTTACTCGGGGAATCGGACAGGCAGGATGGCAAACCGACTTATCAGGCAATCGTTGAAATGTTACGCCATGAGAAAATCAGTGGGGTAACCGTTCTCCGTGGCATCACCGGATATGGCGCGCATAGTCATCCACACACCGCCAATATTCTCCGTCTGAGTCAGGATCTGCCGATTATCATTGAGGTAGTAGATTCTCAAGAGACCATTGAGCGGGTATTGCCCCAAATAGAGCAAGCCGTACATGGTGGTTTAATAACGATGGAAAAAGTACGCGTTATTAAATATATCGGCGGAAAGTAATACCGTTGCTTAGTTTCCTCTCCCTCGATGGGAGAGGATTAAGGTGAGGGTGAAATCTTGCGGCTTTTTATTATAATTGTGAGTTAATTGTTACCCGTCTCGTTATCCTAATTCCCCAACCCTCTCTCCACTGCCTCTCTCAGGCTGCTGAACGCCAGAATTTCGATATCTTTGGGCAAGGGACTGATTTTACCGCCCGCTTTTGGTGTTAGAATGCGTTTAAAGCCTAACCGCGCCGCTTCGGTAACGCGTCTATCTAACTGGGGAACAGCACGCAGTTCCCCGCTTAAACCGATTTCTCCGATAACCGCCAATCCGCGGTCGACACTGGTATCACGGAAACTGGAGGCAATCGCCAAGGCAATTCCCAAATCCGCCGCCGGCTCATCGATTTTCAACCCGCCGGTCACATTGACCATAATATCCTGATTGCCCAGATGCAAACCAAGCCTGCGACTAAGCACCGCTGTAACCATTAATAACCGATTAAAATCCACACCGTTGGCGGTACGCCGCGGCATGCCAAAACTGGTGGCATTAGTCAAGGCCTGAATTTCCACAAGTAACGGACGGGAACCCTCGATGACAGGCACCACTACCGAACCAACCGCCTCATCCTGTCGCTGGGAGAGAAATGCCAGCGAAGGATTCTCCACTTCAATCAGACCTTTTTCCTTCATCTCGAATACGCCAATCTCATTGGTGCTTCCGAACCGGTTTTTTACGCATCTCAATAAACGATAAGCGCTGAATTGTTCGCCTTCCAGATATAAAACCACATCAACGATGTGTTCCAATACACGCGGACCGGCGATAGCGCCTTCCTTGGTGACATGACCTGTCACAAAGACGGGTACACCGCTGGATTTCGCCCAACCCATCAGTCTTTGCGCAGATTGCCGAACTTGAGTGATACTGCCCGGAATGCCGTCGTCTTCCTGGGTGTGCACAGTTTGAATCGAGTCGATGATGAGTAAAGACGGCTGTAATTCTTCGACATGGCTTAGAATCGTATCGATATCTGTCTCGGCCAGCAGAAAAAGTCCATCTCCGTTGATACCCAACCGTTTGGCTCTGAGTTTGATTTGATTGGGTGTTTCCTCTCCGGAAACGTAAACCACGCGGCCGTGCACTTTGGCAATCAGCGCGGACGCCTGCAGTAACAATGTCGATTTACCGATACCGGGTTCGCCGCCGATCAGAATCAGAGAACCGGGGACAATCCCGCCACCCAGCACGCGATTTAACTCGCTGATAGGGACAGGAAATCGCTCAAATATTTCGTCCGCTAGCTGCGATAATTCCCTGGGCTTGGCGTTACTTTTCACCGGACGGGCATGGACGGGCGCTTCTGCCACCACTTGCTCTAAAAAACTATTCCACGCCTGGCAATTGGGACACTTCCCCAACCACTTCAGACTTTCTTTACCGCATTGCTGACAGATGTAAACCGTTCTTGTTTTTTCCATGAAATGACTTTACTTGATTTGACGGAATTTAGCAAGGGAGTCGGCGAAGCTAATGAACAGGAATCCATCCCCCTAACTTCCATTCTGGTGCAGGCCAGAATCCACTCAGCCGCATAGTACATGGTGGCTGTCTGAAAATTCTGGATTGTCGGGTCAAGCCCGACAATGACAATGATAAAATAATAGCTTCAAGCTTCGCTTGAAGCTATTATTCTCGGTTTGTCATTCCCGACCTGATCGGGAATCCACATAAATAATTTCCGATGACTATTTTCGGACAGCGTCCGTCACCGCTTTAGCATAATAAAAAAAGAGCGTAGAATAATCCACACTCTTTTTATATTTTATTCAGTTGAAGTAGCTCTAATCTATTTATCGATGATGACCAGAGGTTTGCCCGTTTCTACTACCTGCTTGGCGGCAACCTTCACTTCTGCTATTTTACCGGCCACGGGCGCCATAATGGGATTTTCCATTTTCATCGATTCAATAAAAAGAAGGGTATCTCCCTCTTCAACTTTATCGCCAACCTTAACCTCAATGCTAATTATCGTACCGGTGATTGGGGCTTCAACAATTTCTTGCGCCAATTCTATACTCCTTTCAGCAGACTTATTTACTTATCTTACCAAAAAAGAAGGGTGTTGTCACCTAACGCCCTTACGATTGAATTTTTCTATAAATTTGGACAAGAATAAATCGCCATTTTTAGAGCTGTGCGGTTTGATGGATTCCCGCTTTTGCGGAAACGACAGCGCAATGAGAAGAGGGAGTGCGTAAGCACTCCCTCTTCTGGATTTTCTATTTAGACTTAATTACTTTTATTTATCCGCGTTAGCCATTGCGGCTACCTGCGCCGGACGCAGGACGATTTGCCCGTCCACAGCATCGATCAAGGCGGTATCGCCTGAGCGGAATTCACTGCGCAGGATGGCTTCGGAAAGTTTATCCACCACCATATCCTGAATAGTACGGCGCAGCGGCCGTGCGCCGAACGCTTCATCATAACCCTTTTCGCCCAGCAGGTCTTTGGCGGCTTCGGTAACATCGAGCTTGACGCCCTTTTCCGTTAATTGCGTTGTGACCGTCTTGAGTAACAGGTCAACAATCGCGCGTATATTTTGTTTATTGAGAGCATGGAAGACCACTACGCCGTCGATACGATTCAGGAATTCCGGCCGGAAGACTTTCTTGACTTCGCCCAGCAGTTTTTCTTTCATTTTATCGTATTCGACTTCCTTGACTTTGGTTTCATCAGTGCGAGACATGAAGCCAATGGCAGAACCCTTCCTGATTAAATCAGCCCCGATGTTGCTGGTCATGATGATGATACTGTTACGGAAATCAACCCGACGTCCCTTAGCATCGGTCAGATGCCCGTCATCGAATATCTGGAGCAATATATTGAAGACATCCGGATGCGCCTTTTCAATTTCATCCAGCAGGATACAACAATATGATTTACGTCTGACCGCTTCGGTTAATTGTCCGCCCTCATCATATCCGACATAGCCGGGAGGCGCGCCCACCAACCGTGACACGGTGTGTTTTTCCATAAATTCGGACATATCCAGGCGGATAAGCGCATCTTCGCTGCCGAACATAAACTCCGCCAATGCCCGTGCCAATTCGGTTTTACCGACACCGGTCGGACCAAGGAAGATAAAGTTTCCAATGGGGTGTCTGGGGTCTTTGAGTCCGGCACGTGCTCTGCGGACAGCTTTAGAAATCGTGTCGATTGCTTCATCTTGTCCGATAATACGCTTATGTAAAGCCTCTTCCATATGAAGCAAACGGGTAGTCTCATCACCGCCAAGCTGCGTTACCGGGATTCCGGTCCACATACTGACGACGACGGCAATATCTTCAGCTGTGACGACAGATTGTTCCTGGCTGTCTTTTTCCTGCCGCTCTTTCTCCAGGACTTTGATCTTCTCTTCCATTTCTATTTCTTTCTGGCGTTTGGCAGCGGCATCATCATATTGCTGTGCTGCCAGGGCAGTTTCTTTTTCTTTACGTATAATATCCGCCAGACGTTTGGCTTCTTTCAATGTTGTGGAAGCGCTGCCGCGCTGAATTCTGACACGGGAAGAAGCTTCATCGATTAAATCGATGGCTTTATCCGGCAGGAAACGGTCGGGAATATAACGTGAAGCTAACGTTGACGCCGCTTGCAGGGCTTCATCGCTGATTTTCAGCTTGTGGTGTTCTTCGTAACGTACACGGACGCCGTGTAAAATATCCAGAGTCTGCTCAACCGTCGGTTCTTCTACGAGCACAGGTTGGAAACGTCTTTCCAGCGCCGGGTCGCGCTCGACGTGTTTGCGAAAATCATCAAGCGTAGTAGCGCCGATAATTTGTAATGTTCCCCGCGCCAGCGACGGTTTTAAAATACTGGCGGCATCGACTGCGCCTTCGGCAGCGCCAGCGCCGACAATAGTATGGAATTCATCGACAAACAGGATAATATTGCCTGCCGCTTTAATTTCATCGACGATTTTCTTAAGTCGTTCTTCGAATTCGCCGCGGTATTTGGTACCGGCGACCACGCCCGCCATATCCAATGTTACCAGACGCTTGTCTTCCAGAGTATCAGGTACATTACCGGAGGCGATGCGGTGCGCCAGTCCTTCGACAATTGCTGTTTTACCGACGCCGGGTTCGCCGATTAAAGCGGGGTTGTTCTTAGTGCGTCGGCTGAGAATCTGAATCACACGTTGAATTTCCTTGTCGCGCCCTACGACGGGATCGAGCTTTTCCGCGTGCGCCATCGCCGTTAAATCAACGCTGAGTTGGTCGAGTGTGGGTGTTTTGCTGGCAGTACGCGGTGCTGTACCACGAGGTTGTTTGTTGGCATTCTGACTGAGAATCTTGATGGTCTCGTTACGGACCTGTTCCAGTGTGATACCGAAACTGTCCAGCACACCGGCGGCCACGCCGCCGCCTTCATGTAAAAGACCGAGTAATAAATGCTCGGTGCCGATATAATTATGCCCGAGATGACGGGCTTCATCGATTGCTAATTCAATAACTCGCTTGGCTCGGGGAGTCAGACCGATTTCACCGGTATTGGGCTTTTCGCCCCGTCCGATGATGAATTCCACGCCGGAACGGACTTTACCGAGATTGGCTCCCAGACTGGTAAGCACCTTGGCGGCCACGCCGTCTTCTTCTCTCAGTAGACCGAGTAAAATGTGTTCTGTGCCAATATAACTATGATTCAGATGCTGCGCTTCTTCTTGCGCCAGCGTGAGCACCCTACGGGCTCTTTCTGAAAATTTCTCAAATCGGCTCGCCATATCTCCCTCCCGCAACTACCTCCGCACAGCAACCGCCGTCAGATATTGAAAAGCTGGGTAAAGTATAAACTTCCTGGCGATGGCATATTTTCCACAAAAGGTTGTCCTCTCAGTATCGTCTGCGCTGAAGCGTTTCACTACCGTGTTCGGGATGGGAACGGGTGGTACCACTTCGCCCAAACCACCAGGAAGCCTATTCACTTGTTACTGACAGCCTCATCTCTATCATAGAGCAGGTTACGTTTTGTTGCAAGATACTTATCCGGCTGTCTCTTGGAATCCGGTTTCTCACCGGATTTCTATATGATTATTGTAGCATGAATTCAATCTTAAATCAAAGAAAAAGAGTCTAAAATCGGGTCATGTCATGACACAGACTGAGCAATACAGCGTCAGTCTGTTATAAAAAGCTAATATCAAGTCTGAAACAGGTCAAGCCCTCGACCATTAGTACGGCTAAGCTGAACACATTACTGTGCTTACACACGCCGCCTATCAAACAAATAGTCTATTTGCGGTCTTACCCCCGACCGAAGTCGGGATGGGAGATATTATCTTAGGGCATACTTCGTACTTAGATGCTTTCAGCACTTATTACAACCAGACATAGCTATCCAGCAATGCTCCTGGCGGAACAACTGGGACACCAGAGGTCTGTCCCTCTCGATCCTCTCGTACTAGAGAGAGCCCCCTTCAAATCTCCAGACGCCCACAACGGATAGAGACCGACCTGTCTCACGACGGTCTGAACCCAGCTCGCGTACCGCTTTAACCGGCGAACAGCCGGACCCTTGGGAGCTGCTTCACCCCCAGGATGCGACGAGCCGACATCGAGGTGCCAAACCTTGCCGTCGATATGAACTCTTGGGCAAGATAAGCCTGTTATCCCCGGGGTAGCTTTTATCCGTTAAGCCACGGCCCTTCCACTCGGAGCCGTAGGATCACTTTGCCCGACTTTCGTCTCTGCTCGACTTGTAGGTCTCACAGTCAAGCCCCCTTATGCCAATGCACTCGAAGAGTGATTTCCATCCACTCTGAGGGGACCTTTGGGCGCCTCCGTTACATTTTAGGAGGCGACCGCCCCAGTCAAACTACCCACCTGACACTGTCCCCCAGCTTGTTCTGAGGTTAGAGTCTAAATTTACTAAGAGTGGTATTTCATTGTTGCCTCCATCGAAGCTAGCGCCCCGACTTCAAAGGCTCCCACCTATGCTACACATACTAAGTCCAGACCCAGTGCCAAGATATAGTAAAGCTCCACGGGGTCTTTTTGTCCTGTTGCGGGAAACCCGCATCTTCACGGGTACTTCAATTTCGCCGAGCCCCTCGTTGAGACAGCGCTCAAGTTGTTACACCATTCGTGCGGGTCGGAACTTACCCGACAAGGGATTTCGCTACCTTAGGACCGTTATAGTTACGGCCGCCGTTCACCGGGGCTTCGGTTCGCAGCTTCGGATTACTCCTAACCACTCTCCTTAACCTTCCGGCACTGGGCAGGTATCAGCCCCTATACTTCAGCTTACGCTTTCGCAGAGACCTGTGTTTTAGTTAAACAGTCACTCGAGCCCGTTTAATGCTGCCAGGGGTTTATTCCTGGCGCTCCTTTTCCCTAAGTTACGGAGCTAGATTGCCGAGTTCCTTAACGAGGGTTTTCTCGATCACCTTATGACTCTCATCATAACCCACCAGAGTCGGTTTGCGGTACGGGCGCTCTATTTCAACGGCGACGAGGCTTTTCTAGACGGCATGGCTTCAACTGAATCACCTTGCATTTCTGCTCAATTTTCCCCCGCCTTCAGCTATAACATCCGGAGTGGATTTCCCTGCCCCGGCATTGCCTTTGGCGGACGACGTACCATGTCCAATAGGTACGCTCAACCTAGCCTCCCGTTCCCCCCTTCACCTCAATAGAAGCGGTACAGGAATAATGACCTGTTGTCCATCGCTTACGCCTTTCGGCCTCAGCTTAGGCCCGACTAACCCTACGCGGATTAACCTTTCGTAGGAAACCTCAGGTTTTCGGTGGACGTGTTTCTCACACGCCTTTCGCTACTCATGCCAGCATTCTCACTTCACGTCGCTCCACCACTTTTCACAAAGTGGCTTCATGGCACGTGAACGCTCCCCTACCCTCTCTGACGAATCAGAAAGCCATAGCTTCGGTGACGAGCTTGAGCCCCGTTGAATTGTCGGCGCAACACCACTCAACCAGTGAGCTATTACGCACTCTTTGAAGGGTGGCTGCTTCTAAGCCAACCTCCTGGCTGTCTGAGCGATATTACTTCCTTTCACACTTAGCTCGTTCTTAGGGACCTTAGCTGATGGTCTGGGCTGTTTCCCTCTCGACCATGGAGCTTATCCCCCACAGTCTCACTCCCGGACTTAGACTAATGGCATTCTTGGTTTGGTTGAAGTTGGTAGGATACTATCCCCCTAATTCATCCAGAGCCCTACCTCCAGTAGTAAACATCCGGGGCTGTACCTCAATACATTTCGGGGAGAACCAGCTATCTCCGGGTTCGTTTGGCATATCACCCCTACCCACAGTTCATCCCATAACTTTGCAACGTTAAAAGGTTCGAGCCTCCACTCCGATTTTACAGGAGCTTCACTCTGACCATGGGTAGCTCACCCGGCTTCGGGTCTAATCCATGCGACTATAAACGCCCTATTCAGACTCGCTTTCGCTTTGGCTCCGTAATTAAAATTACTTAACCAGCCGCATAGATTAAGTCACTGGCTCATTCTTCAATAGGCACGCCATCATACCGACCGAAGTCGGCACTCTGACTGCTTGGTAGCACACGGTTTCAGTTCTATTTCACTCCCCTCCCGGGGTGCTTTTCACCTTTCCCTCACGGTACTAGTTCGCTATCGGTCATCAAGAGTATTTAGCCTTGCTCCGTGGGCGGAGCTGGTTCCCATGGGGTTTCTCGTGCCCCATGGTACTTAAGATCTGGTTCAGGAGCCTACGCCTTTCGACTACGGGACTGTCACCTTCTATGGTGGCCTTTTCCAAAGACCTTCGTCTAGGTTATGGTTTGTAACTCCTTGACTTATTCCAAGTTCAGTCAGAACCGTCTTACGACACCGTAACAACATAGGCCTTGAAACCACTAAGTTGAAAACGGTTTGGGCTGTTTCCCGTTCGTTCGCCACTACTAGGGAAATGTCTATATTTTCCTCAGGGTACTAAGATGTTTCAATTCCCCTGGTTGCCTCCACCCAGTCTATGTGTTCAACTGGGGGTATCTCAATTTTATCGAGATGAGTTGCCTCATTCGGGAATCCCCGGCTAGGCTTGCTAGACAGCTCGCCGAGGCTTATCGCAGTCATGCCACGCCCTTCATCGCCCCTTGATGCCAAGGCATCCACCGTGCGCCTTATTTGCCTGACCTGTTTCAGACTTGATACTAACTCGCTATTTTATTTTTAATGTGCCGGACAAATTTAAGGCGGCTTGGTGATTTGCACCAAGCCGCCTGGCTGGTCTTTTTCACCAAATCGCTTTAGATCATTTTGTCCTTTTTCATCATAAGCTTATTCCTATGCAAAATAGACTATAGCATATCCATTTATGGGTGTCAACATTAAATTTTAAGCTTCAATCGCATGGTTTCCATATTTATTTTTCCTGAATATTTCGTCCATCCACCAATGTTAGTCCCTTCTCCCTTGATGGCCGTAGACCGCAGTCGTAGGTACTTAGCGAAGCGAATGTAGAGAAGGCGAGGATGGGTGTACAATTCCCGACAATCCCACTATCCCCCGATTGCCATTCCCACCCCTTGTCATTCCTGCGAAAGCAGGAATCCAGTCCCAAAACCTCTCTATTGTCATTGCGAAACTGCCATAGGCATTCGTGGCAATCTCAGAGTGGGCCAATCTCCCCACATATTGTATACCCTCCATTTTGTGCCACCACATGGAATCCAGGTGCCTTACCTTTTTTCTTTCCCATTTGACATATTCCTTTGATTTTACTATGCTTCTCATTAATAATTAAAGGGATCATTCGTGAAATCACTCAATCTGAAAGCCAGCCATAAACCAGTCAAAGACTACTATGAGGCATTGAGCAACCTCACTGACCGCGGCATTATCCACGAAGGCGCGGTCTCGCCTGCTTTTGCCTCTCTACTGCGCCATTGCGCTAGCCAATTCGGACATACCTTGATTGAAAAATCTCCCTATAAACACAACGGTCATAATCTAATTATTGATGGCGCGCTGGCTGATAGCTTCAATCTTATCCACGGCTATTGGGAAGCGAAGGATAGCAGCGATGACCTCGATAAAGAAATCAAGAAAAAGTTCGCTGTCGGCTATCCCAAAAACAATATTCTGTTTCAAGCTCCAAATCGCATCGTCATCTATCACGATGGTAAAAGCGTTTTCGATGCCAATATTTCTAGTCCAGATTTATTAATAGAAGCCTTACGAGTCTTCTTTGAATACGAAGCTCCAGCCTATGAAGAGTGGGAAAAAGCAGCTGACGAATTCAAAGATAAAGTCAAAGAAGCAGCCAACGTTTTACAAGAATTAATAGAGAAAGAACGACTTACCAATACCGTATTTGTTCAAGCATTCGATGATTTCGTACAGTTATGTAAAGAAACAATAAATCCTAATATTGCCATTCAAGCAGTAGAGGAAATGTTAATTCAGCATCTCTTGACCGAGCGTATCTTCCGTAAGGTCTTCAATAATCCTGATTTTGCGGAACGAAATGTCATTGCTCACGAGGTCGAAAAAGTTATTATTGCCTTAACTTCACATTCTTTCAGCCGCACTGAATTTATGAAACCGTTGGATCGTTTTTACGCCGCTATTGAGGATGCTGCCTCTACGATTGATGATTTTACCCAGAAACAAAAGTTCTTAAATACTGTTTATGAAAAGTTTTTTCAAGGATTTGAGAATAAGGTAGCAGATACACATGGGATCGTCTACACCCCGCAGCCGATCGTGAAATTTATGGTCAAGTCCGTAGAGAAGATTCTGCAGAAAGAGTTCGGACGGTCTTTATCAGATGAAGGCGTGCACATTATCGACCCATTTGTTGGCACTGGTAATTTTATCCTCTCGATTATGCGTGAAATCCAGCGCTCAAAATTGCCCTATAAATACGATAATGAACTGCACTGCAACGAGGTCATGTTATTACCGTATTACATTGCCTCCATGAACATCGAACACGAGTACTATGAGGCTACAGGTGAATATAAGGCGTTTGAAGGTATCTGTCTGGTAGATACTTTCGAGACTTCCAAGCATCAGGCTTCTATGTTTGTACGGGCTAATACAGCCAGGGTGAGGCGCCAGCAGGCTTCCCCGATCTTTGTGGTGATAGGTAACCCGCCTTATAATGCCGGACAGGTTAATGAAAACGATAAAAAAGTATTTCAAACTTACGGGAAAGGTTCAAAAGCTGTTCTGTTAAGAAAATTAAGAGATCCATATGTCAAAGCTATCCGCTGGGCATCCGATAGGATAGGGGAAGAAGGAATCGTAGCATTTGTGACAAATAATAGTTTTATTCATGACATAACTTTTGATGCCATGAGAAGATGTCTGGAAGAAGATTTCAATACATTATATATTTTAGATTTGGGAGGGAATAGCCGCAAAGGACAACCCATATCAAATTCTAATGTTTTGGTATTCGTCCAGGAGTAAGCATTAATATTCTAATCAAGAAACGAAAGATACTTGGCATAAAGAACAAAAATTTGATTTTCTTACAAATTATAAAGATATATATAACATTCAATGGGAGGAAATACATCCAGATATCGATCATAATTGGATGACAAAAGGACTGAATGCAAATTTTAAAACATTTCTTCCTATCGGGACAAGACAAATAAAAGTATCTAAAGAACAAAATTCTAAAGTATTTTTTAAAAAGTTTTCATTAGGGATTTCAACTAATCGAGATATAATAGTCTATGATTTTAACAAATTTAAATTACAGGAACGGGTCGAGCAATTTTGCGATGATTATAATGCCGAATTAAAACGCTATGAAAATAAGGGAAAACCACAAGACATAGACAATTTTGTAAATTACGAGAAAATTAAATGGAGTAGTACTCTAAAAAATCATTTAAAATATGGACACCTTGCCACCTTTAATAAGACCCAAATACGTATCTGTCTTTATCGGCCATATACTTATAAATATCTTTATTTTGATAATATTTTAATCGATATGCGTGCTCTTTTCGGAATAATTTTCCCCTCATCTAATCGTGAACTAGATAACCAAACTATTTGTACACCAGGTATTGGGAATCGAACTGATTTTGGATGTTTAATTTCGAATCAAATAGTATCCCTGGACTTAGGATTTGAAAAAACTCAATGTTTCCCATTTTATATTTACTCTAAAGATGGTATCACTCGGCAAGAAAATATTACCGACTGGTGTCGTTTCTCAGGTTAATTGACCACCCATTCTCAAGTTAATGTTCCACCCGGATTCTCAGGTTAATTGACCACCCCTGGTGCACTGTAAGAAGCAGTATTACATAGTTACCTCCTCCTTATCAAGGTCTTTATTAGGACGAAGCATTGACCGGTAGCTTTTACCGGTAAGAGTAATCATGTGAGCGCCGCTGATGAGACGGTCGAGTGCACTTTCAGCGATGACGGGGTTGGGGAAGAGGGGGTACCAGTCTTTGGGTGCCCGGTTGGCGGTGACTATCAGGGAGCCGGTGTGATGGCGCCGGTCGATAAGCTCATAGAGGTCCTCGGCCTGAGTCTTGGTAAACTCCCTCATTGCGAAGTCATCCACTATCAGTAAGTTGGGTTTCAGGTAGTGTTGTATCCTCTTCTCCCAGGTTTCATCAGCACGACCGCCGCCCAGGTCGGCAAGGAGACGGCTGGTCTTCATAAAGAGGACATTGTATCCAGAGCGGCAAGCCTGGTGTCCCAGCGCCTGAGCAAGATGTGTCTTACCCACTCCCACCGGACCACAGAGGATCACTGATTCTTTACGTTCCATAAACTGGCAGGTGGCCAACTCACGGATATACTGGGCAGGTAGTTTAGGATTGAAGTTAAAATCAAAGCCTTCCAGACTCTTCTCTTCCTCGAAGTGAGCCCGGATAATCCGGGTAGAGAGTCTCTTGTTTGTCCGGTGCTGTACCTCATCTTCCAGTAGTACTTCAAGGAACTGGGTAAAATTTACCCCGTCTTTTTGTGCCTGGTCTAATCTCATATCCAGGGTTTCCATCATCCCACTGAGCTTGAGTGCCCTCATTTTGTTTTCTATCTGGTGCTTATCAGTCATATAATCTCTCCTTTAATTTTTAATTGAGCCGCATAATTCCTCGGCTCCGCGTAAGAAAGCCCCGGCTTCCCTGACCGGCTCGAAGAGAAGCGTTTGTTTGTCCAGTTCCCTTTCCAGGATGGTCTTCACCGTCCGGTAGCAGGGGTCGCCAAAGGCATTGGCCCGGGAGCAGGCTTGTTCCAGTCTCACCTGCCCATACTTTTCTTCCAGCCTTAAAATACCCTGGCACTGGCGCAGGTAATGGAAAGCATGCAGTTTCAGCAAGCTATCAATGGTCTCCCTGGTGGCGAGACCTATCGCGCTGGCTTTCTGCCGGTACCACTCCGGAGTACGCTGGAAAAAGGCCGCCTTCTCCGGAGGATAGTCATTCCAGTCGGTCACCCTCCGCCCTTTATCACCTCTGGGGTGGGTCTTAATCAGATTGGAATCGAGGTATATCTCTACCGTTCTACCGCCCAGTTTAACGTCCACCCTTTTCCCCACATACTGGTAAGGTACTGAATAGAGAGTAGTGCTCACCTGGATATGGCAATCGAGAGCCACTTTAGACTGATGCCAGGTAACAATTTCAAACGGCGCCCCCGGCAGTGGCCGGAGTGTTTTTTCTTCGGCTAAGCGAAAGAGATTTAACGGCGGCTGATGCGTGGTGCCATGCTCATGCATTCCGGCGACTCGAAGGCACCACTCCCTGGCTTGCCGGTTGATTTCATCCAGGCTGGTGAAGTTTCTGCCCGACCAGAAGCTGTCCCGGATATAAGGGACCACCCGCTCTACCCTGGCCTTATCTTTCGGTTTTCCGCTTCTGGCGGGGTCGATGATAATCCCGTAGTGGTGTGCCAGCTCATCGTAACCAAGGTTAAACTTCGGGTCATAGAGATCGGGCTTGATTACCCCGGTCTTTAAATTATCCGGGATAATTCGGAGCGGAGTTCCACCGAAAAACTGGAAGGCGGAAATATGACAGTTTAACCACTCCCGTTGGCCCATCCGGGTAACCACGCAGACAAACATGTGCCGGCTATAAGACAGTATCAGGGCGAAGGCCCACAATCGGCACTTTTTACCCGTCTTTGGGTCTTGCCATGTGCCGAGGTAACCAAAATCTACCTGGGCTTCCTCGCCAGGAGGCGGGTCATCGCGTCTAACCGTAATCAGCGGCTTTTTCCAGGCATCCCCAAGAAAACAGCTCAGGTACCGGTAGAAACTGGGCTGAGAGACGTTTACTTTCTTTTCGTCCCGCAGCCTCTGCCAGATCGTCGAGGCTTTTGTGGTGACCAAAGCAGATATGATTTCATCCTGGTAGGGAAGCAGCGCGGCAAATACCGGTGACCGGGTAGCCGCGTCTGGCGGCCGTGGAATAACATCAGCGATAAAAGCATTCCAGCCCTGCGGTGGCGTTGGATCACCCTGCCGGTACCCCCTGGCTTCGGCGGCATAAACATATTTACGAATAGTAGCCCGAGAGACATCAAGACTGCGGGAAATGGCACCAATGCTCCTTCCCACTTGCCAGTGCTCCAGAATTTCTGCGATATCTCGCACCAGAAACCTCCTTCTTGCCAATGGCTCAACCTCCTTATAACTAGCTGAGCCAATGATGCAATATCTATGGTCTTGGTGCACCAGAGGGTGGTCAATTACCTTGAGAATTTACCTGGTAAATTAGCTTGAGAATTTTCTCCGGAAAGCGGTCAATTCACTTGAGAAACTACATCAATAATAATCCGCATATCGCAAGAGTTATATCCCAGCATTTGTCAAGCGTTAAGCCAGTAGCTTCCTGAAATGCATCATCAACATTAAATCCCATCTCATTTTCGACTTCTTTTGTGCAAGTTCGGAAGAGCAATTGTGTCCTCGCAAACGTTTCCCTGTCACCATAAAAATCGGGGAATTGTTGATATGCCATTCGCAAGAAATTTTTATCAATATCTTCTATGGTTGTTAAAGGGTATGAGGAAGTTCCTTGGTTTCTAATTAGGCTATCTGAGGCGTCAATTAAATCTTCGGTTTTTAGATTACGTTGAGAAAGTCTTGGTTTCCCCCAAAAATGAAGAACTAATTTCGTCACAAAAGCCAATTGGCAATCTCTCAATTTTGCTTGTGGGCTAGCCCCATATTTTCTCAGTAAGGATTCAAAGCTAGATTTATCTCGCCTCATCAAACTGAAAGCCGAAATCATTTCTAATAGTTGATTCTCATCGTAACGGCGAAGTTTTTGAGCTTCTCTCTCTCTACTGGTTTGTACATTTTTATATTTCATCTGGTTAAGTTTTTTGATTCAGGTATTATACCATTTCTAAGACCAATTATGATTATAAATGGATTTCGAATTTTACCGCTAGAATTGAAAACGAGATAATAAACTTGCCAAGTCAATCACAAAACCCCAAACAGAAGCAATTCGAGCTTAATTCGACTCAGCTCAATGAGGTGGTCCCCAAAAACTGGACAGGTTGTTAAGATAGAGTTCTGCTCCTAAAATAAGAGAATACGAAGGAGCAGGAAATTGAAAAAGAGCCGCAAACAGTATAATCCGGACTTTAAAGCCCGGGTTGCCATGGAAGCACTAAAGGGCGAAGAGACCATCGCGGAATTAGCCATCCGTTTTGAGGTCCACCCGACCCAAATCAATAAATGGAAGAGAGAACTGGTAGCAGGAGCTGCCAATATCTTTGGCGCTGATCCCAACAAGAAGATCAAGGATGAGAAAGGACTGATAAATCAGCTTTACCAGCAGATTGGACAGCTGAAAGTAGAGAAGGATTTTTTAGAGAAAGGGTTGGAGCGGTGGAAGTAAGCCAAAGGCGTGCTGCTGTTGATCGCCGCCGTCCATCACTCTCCGTGACCAGTCAGTGTAAATTGTTGGATATCAGTCGCTCTGGGTTGTATTATCAGCCGATAGGAGTCTCTGACAATGACCTTAATCTAATGAAGCTGATTGACTGCCAATACATGGTCACACCGTTCTATGGAACCCGCAAGATGGCAGCTTGGCTAAAGAGTAAACACCACAATGTTAACCGGAAACACGTACGGCGGCTGATGCAATTAATGGGTTTGAAGGCCATCTACCGCCGTCCTCGGACTAGCCCGCCGGGACCGGGTAATAAAATCTACCCGTATCTTTTAACTGGTATGGAAATAACACGGCCAAATCAAGTGTGGTGTGCTGACATCACTTACATACCTATGGCACACGGTTTCATGTATCTGGTAGTCATCATGGACTGGTACAGCCGGTATGTATTGGCGTGGAGGTTATCAAACACCTTGGACGCTGACTTCTGTGTGTGGGCACTCGAAGAGGCGCTCAAGAAAGGCACCCCGGATGTTTTTAATACTGACCAGGGATCACAATTCACAGGCAAGGCTTTCACCGGGCTTTTAGAGCAACATGGAATCAAGATTAGCATGGATGGGAAAGGAAGTTACAGAGACAACCTGTTTATCGAGAGGTTATGGAGAACAGTGAAATATGAGGAGGTGTACTTAAAAGCATATCAGAATGGGAAAGATGCCCGAATCGGGATTGGGGACTATTTCCGTTTCTACAACAATGCACGTCCCCACCAGGCACTCTGGTATCGGACACCGGGCGAGTTATTTGCCCCCACCCCCTTTGAAGAGCCTGAGAAAGGTGTGATAGAATCGTTAACACAAGGTACCATTGATACAGCAGGACACTATCTTAATTTAGCCCCATTGCTGTCCTAACAATGGGGTCCACCTCACAATGGTGTTTTATAAAACTTCAAACTATCCTGAAAATTGACACTCCTAGTATATCTTTGTACCATCTCTAGACTTTCCCATCTACCCAAGTCTTTAATGGTCATAGTATCTACCCCAGCTTTACGAAGTAAGCAAGCAAATGTCCGTCTGAATGTATGAGGATTACAAGTTATCCCTGTAACTTTCTCTAATCTTCTAAGCATTGAAACTATACCCCATTCATTCAATCCCCAGATGTTTTCTTTAGGCTGATATTCCGCTAGCCACTGTATAAGGTACTGCCTTGAAAGGTCACCAAATGGCGCTAGTGCCTCTTTCCTACCCTTACCTAATACTCTTATAGTCCCTGCTAGCCAGTCGATGTCTACAGGCTTTATATGCGTTAATTCAGCTAGCCTAAGACCGCTCTCAGTAAATAGGGCAATGATAGCTTTGTCTCTGTCACAATTTGCCCTTTCAAGTAGAACCATAACATCCTCTCTGTTTAAACTGGGCATTATTAATTTTCCTAATCGTGGTGCTTTCAATAATTTCATGGGGTTCGGTAAATTGAAGGTTTGCTCTCTCCAGCAATAAAAGGTTTTTAAAACACGATAATATATATGGCGATTGCCCGTGTTACTGAATTGGAGAAGGAAGCGTTCTATTTGTTGTTGGCTAGCCTTATCAGGATTGACCGAAGCGATAAATTTTCCAAGTTTAGAATTGTAGTATTTAATAGTTGTTGGTGATACTTCAATAGCTCGTCTGGACTGAATAAATATGGGTAAATAATCTATTTCAAGTTTGTTTTGACCGCATTGAATTTGGCTTAGACATTCAAGTAATTTTACAGACGGCGGACGTTTACCATGTTTGACCTGAGAGATGTAGGCTTTGCTTAATTTGCTTAACTCTGCGAGCTCTGATACACTAAATTTGTTAAGCAATTTGAGATGGTGGTTAGGACTCATAAGCCTTTGGTCGGCGGTTTGATTCCACCCGCTACCACCAATTCATATCTTACAACAAAAAGACTCCAAGACATACCGCAATAGACAGAGGTTTCATAATCTCCACCCCTTTTGTTATTAACAACGGTTCCATTGCCTATTATTCGGAATTAGTTGAATATTGTTGATATGCATTCATAACCTTATTCTCTAACTCTTGGCTAAAAAAGCTTGTTGTTTAATAAATTCAAGTAGTTTCTCAACGTGACTAATGGATTTAATCGGAATTTGATTAGGTTGAATTCGTTGCTCATGGTTTAATAGTCGGTAAAAAGCTTCATCAGGATTTTTACTCATTTTCATATCGGTTAAGGCTGTGGCAATCTCTTCAGGAATTATAAGTTCCCTAAGTGTTTGCGTTTTGGCACCTAGTCTTCCAAACTCTTCTGAATGTATTTCGTTTTGTCGTGTTAATAACCATTTATGGAAATCTACTACGATAGAGTAATATTCTTCAATTAGAACAAGAAGGTTTAGGCTCATATTGTCACCGATTTGCGAGGATGATTTAATCTTAATTTTCTGCTCCTCTAGATATTTTTTTGCAGGTGAAGACCAATTAAACCCGTTTTCTAGTGCCCTAATATCGAGTCTAGTCCCACATTCCATCCGAGGGGGGTCTGATTTGTAAGTTATTTCTGAAAATATTGGAGGAAGTTTGAAATGTAAGGAATAATCTCGTAAATCTTCTACGAATTGAGCAAAAGGATTCTCTATAAACCGTGTCGTTATTTCCTTTTGATAATCAGGAAATTTATTGTTTTCTTTATAAAGATCGTTGTATAGAATTCTGCTATGATCTATCAATGATTTCACTGACACAACAAAATTATGAAACAATCTAGTCGCTTCAAGACGATAAGCATCATGGGCATCTTGATTTTTACCATCCCATAGTTTTAATGCTTGTTCCGTATCTTTTTCCACAAGTAATAAATTCCTTAATTGTGAATAATTCTGATTAAAAACGTAACGGGACCTATCCAAAGCTCGTATTTTTACCTCTAGCTGTTTTTCTGGCATCATATCTAATTCATGAAAAAGTTTAACAATGTCCTTCCCGTTAGTCATTTTACACCTCAATGGCGGTTTTTATTTCCTGTTTCAAAAAGAGTAAAACTATTCTAGCACATCTTTCTCGCATCAGTTGACAACTAGCATACCTAGGTATAACATAACGAGCAAAGCTATTAGCCTGATAATTTAGAGGTGAGAAATGTATCTATGGGGGACTGAAAACAAAAGGAAGGCTTTCGGCTTAAAAACAAAAAGGGTTGAGTGGCTCAAGGCAGCAGGTGAAAGCGGCAATAAACCACTTCTTAAATACCTAGCGGATAGCAAGGTACCGAAAAATATACCCAAATCTAAATGCCGAAAATGTAAGAGACTCTTAACTTGGGGTGATAGAAGCTATGATTTTGACCACAAGGACAACAATTCAGCAAATAATACACAGAGTAACTGCTATTTGGTCTGTAAAGTGTGTCATGGTAAACATACCAAACTGAAGGTAATAAAAGAAAAAGATTATTGGGGTAACGTAGTTGGGCATAGAACAATCAAACTAAAAGTTGGGTATAAGAAGGCGACTGCCAGAAAGCCCACTAAGAGAAAGAAGGCGAAAAAAGTCGATGATTCTTGGTGGTAAGTAACATCTAAGATTATTGTTTGGGATAAATGGAGGAAGATAGATGACTCTAATTTTAGGACTTAAGTTCAAAGGGGGTTCACTTATTGCCAGTGACCGTAGAACAATGATTGGAGACCTTTTAATGAGGGAGGGAGAGGCAAAGGTTGAACGTCTCTCGTCGGATATCGCCGTTGCAACAGCGGGGTTGACCGGGGCATGCGATGACATTCTTCGCGCGGTTAAGGCGTTCTGTAGTTCAAATAATGCTACCTCATTTGATAGTATATCGTCGTGTGTTTCCGATACCACACTTGACTATTACAAAAAGAACAAGGAGAAATTGGAAGATGACGAAGAAGATATGACAATTTTTTTAGTCGGGGGTTTAGAGAGAATACGTAAAACTATGGGAAGAGGTTACACAGAAGAAGTTAGCGTATACGATTGTGATGGTACTGGGAAGCCTTACGCCGAGTATATCTTACGCAACTCTTACCGAGTTGATCTTAGCGAACAAGAAGCCAAAGAACTAGCAGTATATGCAATATCAGAGACATCAAAGATTGACCCTAACGTTGGAAATGACATGGACATTGCTGTATGTCGGAAAGAAAGTGGATGTACCTTTATTAACCAAACCGAAATAGAAAATATTAGGGCTCGACTCGCTCCACTTTCCCGGACGGGAGTTGAAGAGCAGATACGAGTAGTCGAGCATTTAGTTAATGTGAGACAAACTATCAATGAATTCTTTGACTCACGTTTTAGATTCAAGTTGTTTAACCCTAACGAAAAAGCTATTTTCCAAATAATGAAACCTTGTAGAAACGAGGAGGAATTTACAAACAATATATCGGCATTGGCGCTTCTTATTACTCAGATTAATATAAAAGAAATGAAACTAACCGCAGAGAAAGACGGCTCAATCAATTGCTTGGAAGAATTCATGAAATCGCGATTAGGTAAATGCCCAGATGAAACTATTCAGGCGTTCCGAGATGTAATGACTTTGCGAAGCAAGAAGTTTCCCATACATTCTACCGACTCTCTTTTTGTAGAAGTTGTTATTAAGGTTACTGGCAAATATCCCGTAGAGTGGGCACAGCTTTACTCCAAGACTTTGTCTTCTGTCGAACATGGTCTTGAGAAACTATGCGAATTTTTAAGCATTACGGAACACTAGCAGACTTATTTCTTACTTTTTACAATTATGACAGGGATGCTTTACAAAACTTCAAGCTGTCCTGAAGTTCATACTCTTAATATATCTTTGCAACATCTCCAGAGACTCCCGCCTTCACAAATCTTTGATTGTTATATCTCCTTACTCACGCTATAATGAATAACGTATCTTCACCAATTTAAATCACTTAAACGAGGCTGAAATGAACGGCGTTCTTTCACGTAAAGACATCAAGCGTCTGATCCAGCAAAATCCCCCTCTGGTTGAAGGCTATATTAATCTGGAACAACAGGTCCAGCCGAATGGCTTTGATATTACCGTCCGCGATATTGCCATGCTGCAGACCATGGGACAAATCGGCGTCGATAACGGACAGCGACAATTGCCTGATTTGGCTCCCGTGGTTTTTGATACCTATGGTTTTACGGAATTAATGCCGGGCAGCTATATCATCACTTACAACGAGATCGTCCACATCCCCACCGACATTATGGCGCTGGCGAGACCGCGGTCGAGCCTGCTGCGGTGCGGGGTTAATATCGGCACGGCGGTCTGGGATGCCGGTTATTCCGGGCGTTCCCAATCATTGATGCTGGTCTATAATCCCCGCGGTTTCCGTTTACAAAAGGATGCCAGAGTGGCGCAATTGGTTTTTATGACTTTGACGGCAGAGACGGAAAGCTATGCAGGGAAGTATCAGAACGAGAATCTACAATAACGCTCTCACTTCCATTGCGAGTCCTTCCAATGAAGGATGTGGCAATCTCACTCTTTCCGTATTAGTTGTGTGTTGTTGTTCTATAGACAAGATCTTTGTGATTTTAGCCTCATAAGTTTATTGTTCCGGGAGATTACCACGTCGCCTTGCTCCTCGTAATGAGTAATTAATTCAGCCTGATTCCCTTATCCATTGCGAGACTTTCGGGAGAAGGTCGCGGCAATCTAAAACCATTGGTGTAAATCACTCCAAAAGTGTAATAATGATTCGCTGGCACGGTATTTTACATTTAAGCGGTGCGGACTAATTACGAGTCGTCTACGATTGCTTCGTCTTTATGACTCCTCGCAAAGACAGTGTGAGTGTGTGGTTGAATGCGCCTGCCACCATGATCCATACCGTCGAAAGACCGAAGGCCGCAGCTAAAGCGTAGGTACTTTACGAAATAAACGTATTCTTTATGGAGTAAATGTACGGTATCCAGTATTGATGGAGCTTCTTCGTCACTTCGTTCCTCAGAACGACAACTGCCTCACTCCAGAAACGAAATTGTGGAAGAGGGTTTTTCCAGAATATCTACCTGTATGCCCGCCTCACGGAAAAGTTCCCGGAATGCATCATCGGCGTATTTGGTAAAAATGACTACCCTTTTTACCTTGGCATTGATCATCATCTTGGCACACAAGACACAAGGCGTATGCGTGCAGTAGATGGTGCAGCCTTCCAGACTGATGCCGTGCAGTGCCGCTTGAATGATGACATTCTGTTCGGCATGGATCGCCCGGCAGATTTCGGTGCGCGTCCCCGACGGGATATTATTCTCATCCCGCAGGCAACCCAGCTCCAGACAGTCTTTAAGTCCTGCCGCGGCGCCATTATAACCTGTTGTGAGGATATGTTTATCCTTGACGGCCACCGCACCCATATGGTGTCGCAGGCAGGTACTGCGTTCCGCCACCACGGAAGCAATTTTCAGGAAATATTCATCGGCGCTGGGTCTGGTCGATTTTTTCGTCATTTTAACCTCTCAATAATCCGTTGTGTCTGTTCCGTCAGTTCCTGCAAAGTCGACTCGTTAATGATGGTGTAATCCGCCAGCGCAATCGGGCCGCCCTTGTTGCTATTTTCGATTTCCGTTTTATCCCGGTCTGCCGCTTCTTTACAGGTAAGCGGACGTATTTTTCTCACGCCAAGCCTGATAGCGCGCGTTTTTGGTGATGAGTAAACTGCCACAAGACTTAATTTATCCCCGTAATAGTCTTTGAGCAGAACCAATTCCTCCCACGAATACAGCCCGTCGACGATGACATTACAGTTTTGCAGCGCCTCATCGATACGGGGCAGATTCAGTCTAGCGTAGGCAGCCATGCCGTGCTCTTTACGAAGTTGCTCGCGCACTTGCCTTTCGTTAGCCTCGTTCAACGGCAGTCCCAGTTTTTTTACTTCGATATCGGTAATATCACCGAACCTGATTCTGGTGTAGCCGCTTTTTTCAAACTGACGGGCGACTTCCGACTTTCCGGAGCCGGCCATGCCGACCAACGCGATAACTTTCATTAGACTCCATTATAGGAAACTGGCGAACCGATTACAATGTTTTTTTACGAGATTGGGTTGATAGTCTGGTTGAAATCCGGATTATGAAATAAGTGTGAATACAGCTTTATCATTACCCGACGACCCACCTCCCTCTTCCGGAGCTTCTACCCTGATCCAATCAATCTATTTCCCAGTAACTGTGAAAGACTAAAAATCAACTGAACCGTGTGATTAATATCATATCCCCTGAGTGTTATTAATCGTAACATTACTTATAAATCGGCAATAAAGAAAAGGGGGACAATATGAACACTCTCAAAACAGCGGCAATTATTGTCTTATTGCTTGGTATCGTGGGGTTGGGGGTCGGCGGTGCTTTCGTGGGAGTGGGTTTTGCCAAGAACAATCAAATATCTACGTATTTACGCGCGGAAAAAGTGACACTGGGACTTTCCGCCGCTGATATCGCTAAGGGGAAGGTGGTGGATAGCCTGACAACTGCTCAGAATGCAGCTCAAATGTTAACAACTCACCGCCAGAGTATTGCGCCGACGTATAATGATTTATTGGGCGGCAAACCGTTTGACCCGACCAATGTGAAAGAAGCAACTTATGCCCAGGCAATGAATCTGCAAACTAATATTTACACAGCGGTGCTGGCGTTCGGACTGGCGCAGTCGATCATGGCGAACGGCGCCTTTATGCTGGCCACGGGCATCGCATTAATCGTGGTCGGTTTGGTGCTTTTCAAACTCATCAAGAAAACCGCTTGAAATAGTTGACTTGTTTTTTGTTATACTACTCATACGGGTGTGAGCAGAGAATCATGGAGGTATGCCGATGAAAAAAGTATATATGGATAATACCGCGACCACGCCTGTTTTACCTGAAGTGCGCGACGCAATGTTACCGTTTCTGGGAGAATCTTTCGGCAACCCCTCCTGTTTGCATGAATGGGGCGATATTCCCCGTGACGCCATCGCACTCGCCCGCGAGCAGGTAGCCGCATTAATCGGCGCTAGCCCTGAAGAAATTATTTTCACCGCCAGCGGTACCGAAAGCAACAACTTTGCCGTTAAGGGACTGGCAATGGCGCAACAGAAGAAAGGCAAACACATCGTTGTTTCCGCCATCGAGCATTTTTCCGTGCTTAACTCCGCCAAGACACTGGAGAAGATGGGTTTTGAATACAGCCTGGTGCCGGTGGATAAATACGGGGTCGTCGACCCGGCAGACGTACGCAAAGCCATCCGCGACGACACAATACTGGTTTCCATCATGCACGCCAACGGTGAAGTAGGCACAATTGAACCCATTAAAGAAATTGCGAAGGTGACCAAAGAAAAAGGCGTGATTTTTCACACCGATGCCGTTGGCACCACCGGCAATATTCCGGTCGATGTGACGGACATGGGCGTCGATAGCCTCAGTCTGGCCGGTAACATGTTCTACAGCCCCAAAGGTATCGCCGCATTATGGCTGAAGAAAGGCACTCGCATTTTACCTTTGCTCGACGGCGGAATTCAAGAGGGCGGACGCCGCGCTGGTACGGAGAATGTGGCGGGGATTGTCGGGTTGGGGAAAGCCTCGGAACTGGCGCGGATTCAGATGCCGGAGCGCAGTGCAAAGTTGATTCAACTGCGCGACTACTTAATTACCGAAATGCCCAAAAAAATCAGCCACGTACTGGTAACAGGTCATCCCCGGAATCGTTTGCCCGGGCACGCCAGCTTCTGTATCGAATTTATCGAAGGCGAATCGATGCTGATGCTATTGAACGCCAAGGGCGTGGGTGTTACCAGCGGTTCTGCCTGCACCTCGCGGGCTTTGCAGGCATCGCATGTCTTACTGGCGATGGGCTTGCCCCACGAGATCGCGCAAGGTTCTTTGCTCTTCGGTTTGGGTATCGATAATAAGAAAGAAGATATCAATTATGTGCTCGAAGTGTTACCTCCAATCGTTGAGAGACTACGACAGATGTCGCCGTTATATTCCAAATTTTTAAAACAGGGTAAAGGAGGTTAAGATGCCGATCTACAGTGAAAAAGTGATGGATCATTTTACTAACCCGCGCAATGTCGGCGAGATTGAAAATGCCGATGGCATCGGGGAAGTAGGTAATCCGGTGTGCGGAGATATGATGACCTTCTATATCAAGGTCAAGGATAATCGACTGGAAGACGTGAAATACAAGACCTTTGGTTGCGGAGCCGCCATCGCTGTGTCCAGCATGGTCAGCGAGCTGGCGAAAGGCAAGACACTGGAAGAAGCCATGGAAATTACTCCCCAATCAGTCGTTACCGAACTCGATGGTTTGCCAACAATCAAGCATCACTGCAGTAACCTAGGCGCTCAGGCATTGCACATAGCGATTGAAGACTATAAAAACAAACAGAAAATAGCAGGAGGGAAGGCCAATGGCTAAGACGGTGAAACGACCTACAAAAACAAAAGCAGTTGCTCATTGTCCGTATTGTGATGTTGAACTGATGGCCAAGAATTCACCGATGTGTCAAGCGTGTAACGTAACCATTTCCTATTGCACTGAATGCGGCAAACCTTTACCTAAGAACCAGAAAACCTGCACCACTTGCGGCGCCAGGGTCATCAGTTGATTATTCTTTTCCCTGTGGTAAGATTAATTTCTGTCCGATAAAAAAGGAGGCCGATACATGGCAGAAAAAGAAAAACTCACGCTGGTGGTTTTTAGCGGCGACTTCGATAAAGCACTGGCGGCCTTTATTCTGGCCACTACTGCCGCCAGTATGGATATGGAAGTAACGATGTTCTTTACTTTCTGGGGTCTGAATATCGTGAAAAAGAACGAAGGGAAGATTAAAAGCAAAGGCATCCTGCGTAAAATGCTGAACGCCATTAACCGGGGCGGCACGAAACGCCTGACACTCTCCAAGTTCAACATGATGGGAGCAGGCACGTGGATGATGAAACAACTGATGAAAGATATCAAACATCCCACGTTGGATGAACTCATCACGATGGCGCACGATATGGGTGTTAAGATGATTGCCTGTACTACTTCCTGCGGCGTGATGGGGTTACCGGAGGATTCTTTCCGTTCCGAGGTCGAGAGTCTGGCAGGCGCGGCTTATTTTCTGGATGAGGCGCGTAATTCCAAGACAACATTGTTTATTTAAAATTACTGACAGCTAATGCGAGGAGAACACGATGAAAGCCGATAAAACACTGGATTGTGTGGGACTTTATTGTCCGATGCCGATATTTAAAACTGCGCAAAAAATGAAGGAACTTAAAGCCGGTGAGGTGCTTGAAGTAGTCGCCGACGACAAAGGTATTAAAAAAGACATGCCCGCTTGGTGCAATTCCACCGGCAATGAATGTCTGGCATTGGAAGAAAAAGACGGCGAATTTCACGTATTTGTGAAGAAGAAACCCTAAAATTTCGGAGATAACTGATATCGACAGACGATCTAATATCAATACCGGCGAAAGTAGGTATCCAGTTGGATGAGTGAGGAAGTTCAAGAGGCTATAGCCGGAGGCTTTAGTCGCAGGTAAGTACCAGGCTGTAGATATTTTGCGAAGCAAATGTAGGCATTTAGCCCCTCTATATCTAAAAGTTCTTTTCCCCGCGGGAAGACTATAGTACTTTGCGAATGCAAATGTTGATTAAAGAGTAGCGGCATTGTGTAAATACTTCCGTTGTTTTTATCCGCTGATATCGTCGTGAAAAAAACAAGAAGCTGCCATCTAATTGCTGAAAGCTGAATGCTATACCATGCCCATAAAAATCTTTTTAGCCTCAAAAGTACACTTCTTGGCCGAAATATGCTTTAATATATACTTGTTGACTAATACGGAGGACATATAAACATGGCTACATTGGAATTAAAAGCAACGAAACGACACATCGAGGGTAAGAAGGTAAAGGAGTTGCGCCGTGAGGGCGTCACCCCGGCACATCTTTTTGGACCCGGTGTGGAATCGTTAGCGATACAATGCGACACTGCTAATCTGAGAAATATTCTGGTAGACGCAGGGCATACCCAACTGGTTAATCTGAAATTGGGGCATGAGCACAGTCCCAGGGTAGTCATGATCCGCGAGGTCCAAATGGACAATTTCAAGGGCGGTCTGCTTCACGTCGATTTCTACCAGGTGAATTTAACGGAGACTATCCGGGTCAATGTACCCATCATATTGATAGGTGAATCAGCTGCGGCCAAGATGAAAGGCAATTCGCTGGTGCAGGAACTGAATGAACTCACCGTCCAGTGTTTGCCGACTAACATCCCCAGCAAAGTCGAAGTAGATGTCACTCCCTTGGTCACGGCCGACCAATTGATCCGCGTCAAAGACATGCCTCCTATCAAAGATGTCACTATCGTCAATGACCCGGGTGTCGTCGTAGCCAGAATCGCCGTCGAGGTTATCGAGGTCGTTGAAAAGCCGAAGGCTGCTGAAGAGGGCGCTGCGGCTGAGGGTGAAGAGGGTGCAGCTGCTGAAGGCGAGAAGAAAGAAGCTCCAGCCAAAGCTGAAAAGTCCGAAAAGAAAGATTAATTTATTATTGACAATCATTCGCGATGGTCGCTGGGAGATTCAATTTTACTCCGGCGACCATCGCGAAAATATCTTGAACCGCAACCATCATTTTCTACACCTGAAATTATTCCAAATATTAACAAAATACATTAGTTAATCCCCGCCTCTACTAAACGAAGAAGTACTATTGAGGCTGAAAGGTTGTGAAAGCTTTTCTTAATGGCCAACAGACGGGTTGTCAGCATTCAGTCATTAGTTGTCTTCCGATTCTTTGAAATTATAAAACTGTAGTTGAAAATTATTAATAATATTGCCTGCATCACAAATGAAGGCAATAGTTTACTCAATTTAATATAACCATTACAGACTGCGATAACCTCTGTGACTACGAAACATATCAGGATTAAGCTAGTAAACAAAGCCACATATCTTCTTTCCGCAGGCTTACGGTACGCCCAATATAGAAGTATTGTCCAGCCAACATCAAAGATGCTCCATAGCCCATGGCAAAGTAGTAAATCCCCGTAAAATCATTAAAACCCCAAAATATTTTTGCCAGCGGTGGAAGAAGCATCGGTATCAAGGCCAGAGCATCCGTAATCATCCCAACCAGAAAGGATAATTTTAACCAGAAAATTGCCTTTTTACTTTCCATACTATGCCTCAGCGCGTTTAGTATTTGATTAATAAAAATAGAGCCGAATTCTAAATAGAATTCGGCTCTACTTGTTTCAAGACATTGTTATTATTTCTTCAGGGAATTTAATTTTTTAGCCAGACGTGCTTTGCGGCGGGCGGCATTATTGGGATGAATTATCCCCTTGGCGGCCGCTTTATCCAGTGTGCTGATTGCGGTTACTGCCGCTGCTTTAGCTTCGTCACCTTCACCGGAGGTAATATGCTTCTCCGCCTTGGTGATACTGCTTTTACATCCGGTGCGGATCGATTTATTCCGAGTGGTGCGCTTCGCATCGGTACGTAACTGTCTGATTGATGATGCTATATTAGGCAATTTCTACCTCCCTACAATGTATGTTTTTTATATCAGAAAAGTTTCCAATAATCCGTTATGATGTTGCCGGTTTGATGGACGATCCGTCACCTGCACGAGTTACACTAATTACTCCCCTCACGTCTTCAATTCTCGATAGCACGCGGTTCAACTGTCCCAAATCCTCGATATCTATCGTGATGGAAATCGTTGCCTGCTGGTCGGGTTTTTCAGATACATTCATGTTGGCGATATTAACTTTCTCAGCAGCCACTACTACCGTAATATCCCTTGCCAGTCCTACCCTGTTCCATGCATCCACAATCACTGTCACCGGATAGGTAAGACCGGTTTGTCCCCAATCGACCGGGATGAGTCTCTCTTTCTCCTCATCATTGATGATATTAAGGCAGTCTTTCCGGTGAATACTGACACCACGACTGCGTGTCACATATCCGATTATCTCATCTCCGGGCACCGGATTGCAACATTGCGCCAGACTGGTCAGCATATCTCCGGCTCCCAATACTCTGATTGATGATACTGTTTTTTTAGCAGGTGTTGCTTCCGTGGGTTTCGCCACTTCCGCCTGTTCCGGCGCCAGCTTCGCAGCAATTTGCTGGGTAGTGACGCCACCATAACCCAACGCCGCATAAAACTCATCGAGAGTGTCATAATTGAACAATTGTGATATTTTATCACGCTCGGTGAATTTAATGCCGAGGTGCCGCATAAATTTCTCGAGTATTTCACGGCCGCGTTCGACGTTTTCCGTTCTCTCCTGCTTCGTAAACCATTGCTTGATTTTAGAACGGGCATGTGTCGTCTTAATATAACCCAGGTTTGGATTAAGCCAATCCCGGCTAGGTGCCCTGGGCGCTTTACTTGATAGAATTTCAACAATATCGCCGTTATGCAGTTCGGTACTGAGAGTGACCAGTTTGCCATTTACTTTTGCGCCAATGCAACGGTTCCCTAAATCAGTATGAACACGATAAGCAAAATCGAGCGGAGTAGAACCTTTGGGCAAGTCCTTAACGTCGCCCTTTGGTGTATAAACAAAAACCTGGTCGCTGAAGACATCAGTCCTGACAGACTCCAGGAATTCCTCAGCGCCGCTCAATTCCCGGTGCCAGTCGATTAATTGGCGCAACCAACCGATACCGTCTTCAAAATTCAAATCCTTTTTGCCGCCCTCTTTATAGCGCCAGTGCACAGCCACGCCGTATTCAGCAATACGGTGCATCTCCCGCGTACGTATCTGGATTTCAAGTGGTGTCGTACCCTCACACATTACGGTAGTATGCAGGGATTGGTAGCCATTCACTTTGGGATTGGCAACATAATCATTGAATTGCTCGGGTAGAGGATGCCACAAGTTATGCACAATACCCAAAGCGGTATAGCAATCCGGGATCGTATCGACAACAACACGCAAAGCGAGAAGGTCATGAATATCGTCGAAGTCTTTTCCCATAGTATTATATTTTTCAGTTTTTTGATAAATACTGTAGATGTGTTTAGCTCTTCCTGATATCTCCGCTTTTATCCCGACCTTCTCAAATTCCTGTTGAAGTAAACGGGTAACATCGGCAATAAATCGTTCACGGTCTGCGCGCTTGCTGGCGATGAGACTGGCAATGAGACGGTATTTTTCGGGTTCAAGATAATGGAAGGAAAGATCCTCTAATTGCCATTTTAATTCCCAAAGGCCTAGCCGATGTGCCAGCGGCGCATAAATATCCAGGGTTTCACGGGATATGCGTAACTGCTGTTCCGAAGTGAGAGCTTGGAGTGTACGCATGTTATGCAGGCGATCAGCCAATTTAATAAAAACAACTCTAAGGTCTTCCGCCATTGCCACCAGCATTTTTCTCAGGTTCTCAGCCTGACTGGCACCGCTTAAGGCGCTGCCGCGCCGGGTGGTCTCTTCCGTAGTTTGGAGAGAGAGTTTACCCAGTTTGGTAGTGGCATCAACCAATTTGGCAATTTCCGGTCCGAATTTTTCTACAATTTCACTATTCGGGATATCACAGTTTTCCTCAACATCATGCAACAAAGCAGCTGCCAGTGAACTGGCATCAAGCTGAAGATTTACCAGTATCAAAGCAACATGTAAAGGATGCTCAATATACGGTTCGCCGGATTTTCGGGTTTGTCCTTCATGCGCTTTCAGCGCAAATTCATAAGCACGTTCGATTACCGCAATTTTTTCAGGCGGTAAATACGTTTTTGCTTTCTCAATTAATTCATTTACCGACACGTCCGAACCCACCTTGTCAGGTTGCTAGAATTAGTATAACGCAAGAGTACAGGCAATACAAAACAACACTATTTAATTTGCAACTAAAAGATACCCATCATCTTTTTATCTTGACATCAGGCATTATATTTGCTATTATTATCGCTAGCGTTTGCCCGTTTCCCTTAGTATCCGGCTATTGTTAATGCCGCGTCTATAAAACATCGATTTTGCCTTTTTAAAAGGAGGATGAGATGAATACTCAAGATGAGAAGCATCCGCTCATTCTATTATACGGTGAGACCGATGGGTTAATAAAAATCCTTAAAGAGATATTTACGGTCGAAGGTTACAATGTCTTCATGACAACCGAAAGAGAAACTCTTTTGGATTTATTAGACACGAAGAAACCGGATGTTGTTGTGCTTGACGTGGTCGTGTACAGCAATAATATTCTACAAACTATTGAATTGATACGTAATGAGTCTGATGTACCGGTCATCATACTTTCCGGACAAAGCGATTTGCTGGCATCTCGCGAACTCCTCTCCAGAGATGCCAACGGGTACATTACCAAACCATTCCGTATGCGTGAACTTCTTGCCCGCATTCAAGCCAAACTCAAACAGCGCCAGACGAATTGTACACAGTAATTAAATCCGCCTTATCCATTCCAGGAAATTATTCAATTCCCGATAAAAATCCAAAAATTGCGCGTCGATTCGGGCACTCATCAGCGGCGCTTCCGACGGATGATATAATTCTTCTTTGCCGCAGGGAGTTATCGGTAAAACCGTGTCGCTTCTGCCATCCCAAGCGATATTTACCGGCCAACAAGCTTTCTGCAATGGTAAATCAAGAGTAGCGTCAACTAAAACCAGACTGCCGTCTATTTCGACTTTACAGGCAACATGATGACTGATTGGCATATCTTGCGACATCTTCTTTAGTTTTTTCGAGTATTCCCCTAATAGATCTTCGCTCTCATCCCACCGATGGGGATAGACAACAAACAGCACTGATAAGCCAAGCCTCTGGAACATCTCGCACAGCAGAAAGTGTTTAGGAGAACAGGATCCTTTGCCCACAGTTAAGATATCGGCATAGTTTTGGAAGCCGATCAGCTCCGGAACAATAGCATAAGGTATATCTCTTATCTGCCGATAGATGTTGATCTTGGCGTCGAGCTGGCTTCTGTCTTTAGTCCATTCATTGAATTTTTCATCGATGATTTTCATTGCCAGGCCCCGGTTTTTTACCGATGCGACTGCCGCAGGTTGGGCAATAATTGGTCATACTGCTAACTTCGCTACCGCATTTCCCACAGAATAATGGATAGGTATCTTTATTTTCTAACAGTTTGGTACCGCAGGACGGACAAAAAGCAGAATAGTAAGGAGTGTGATTCCGGCAATTCGGGCAAGCAATAAGCAATCCAGCATTCTTATCTTTAAACGGGGATGTTTTCTGGCCGCGTTTTATTAATAGAATAAAAATAACCAACAGTCCTGCAAACAACACGATTAACCCGATGAGAATCGGAATATTTACCGATGAACTGCCTTGTTGAAACACCAGAAAATCGAAAAGCCCGTGGCCGGCCATTGCGCCCAGCAACCCCAGCCAGAGTAAAATTGTAGAGTTTTTTCTCTTCAACTTTTTCAAAGCCAACGGATAACCCCATAATGCTGAAAACATAACATGCGCCAGCGTGGTGATGGGTGCCCTGACAAGGGCAGTTTGCCAGCCAAATTCGAGCAGGTATTCAATATTCTCCAGTGAAGCAAAACCCAATGCCGCCGCCGAAGAATACACCAGCCCATCGATTGGTTCGTCAAAATACGGAGACCGATAAATAGAGGTTCTTACCACCAGGAATTTGAAAAGCTCCTCCGTAAAACCGGCGACCACGAAAGAAATATATGCCGATTCCCCGAGGGATAAATTGTTGATATTAGCAACGGAAAAATTCCTGAATTCTGCAAGATGCGTAAATACATAGGGTAAAATCAGCGCCGTTTCAACAAGCACGACAGGAATTACGACTGCCATACCGAGCAGAAACGTGCGGATAACCAGTCTTTTTGGTTCCGGATGATATTTATTACCTCTGTAAATGAGCCAGAGCCAGAAAAGGCCCGGTGCCAGACCGAGAACCGGAATCAGTAAAAACTGCATGATTCAAACCTAGCCCGTCTAGTCGGTTTTTATCACAATCGTATCGGCAATATAATCATGAATACCGCGTTTTTTATGAGTAAAGGCGATGATAATAAAACTAAGACCCAGAGTGCAATAATTCAGGATGTAAGCTATACTCCGCCCGAACGCTCGGATGATACCGATACGGGAACCATCGGGCTTAACCACTTTGAGCTTGAAAACCGCTTTACCGATCGTTCTACCCCAAATGCCGATAGAGATGGTGGAATATAAAACCGTCACAATTAAGAAAGTCAATAATAATATCCCCATCATTGACCAGATTCTACTATCGACTACCCCTGCTGTTCTCATATTGTCAGCCATTTCATTTAATGTGGATACATCATACTTGCTCGCGATGATGAATGAGAAAACTATAATAATTAAAATACCCGATAATATCCCATTAATAATAAAGGCAATCAGTCTTTCCCCGAACCCGCCGAATTTCATTTCCTTGTTACCCCCAGCCTTAACGGGAAGCTGTAAACCGCACTTATAACAATACTGAGAGGACAGGGAGTTAGGTGCACCACATCCGGTACAGATTTTCTTATCCGGTGGCATAGCATCCGGTAATTTTACGCCACATTTGTAGCAATAAGCAGCCCCGGAAGCATTTGCTGTACCGCAACTCGGACAGATTTTGTCAGGGGCTGGAGGGATGCTACCGGTGGACGGAGGAGAAAGAATTATCTCCGGGTTTGTCTGTGCATTCCCCGGGTTTTCACCGGTTGGTTTCTGTTCCATTTACTGACTCCTGATCTCAAATAATGTTAAGCAACCTTATTATAAAAAACAATTTCCGGCTGCCCGATAATCATTTCTCTGGTCGCTTGCCGGTAGGCTTTGAAATGTTCCGTTTGTCCGTGAAATTTGAAGGCATCCTGATTCTCATATTGCTCGTATACCAGGAATGTATTCGGGTTATCTACCGCACGGTGCACATTATAAGCAATCGCTCCGGGGTCCTTTAATACTTTAGGCGCTAACTTCTTTAACTCCCGTTCGACATCGTTACCCTTGCCATCTGCAGCTTTTATTATTGCCGTAAGAACTACCAATATTTACCTCCTGACAATAAATTACTCTCGGAATCGAGGTACATTATCAGGATATTATCATCATATCATTCTGAATGCAACCAACAGGCAGGTTGACCGAAAATCACTGGTAGTATAGAATACGCTGACAGGGTACTGAAAAACACTTTCAGTATTTAGCAATTGTTTAGTGTTTCGATATTAGTATTTAGGGCTTCACCGAAGGTGTTTTATGTCAACTAAATTGGGAGAAATAATCGAGTCCGGCTCCACCGAATTTACGGCGGAGAGTTATGAACTGCATAATTTACCTTCACTCGGCAGTCTGGTAAAAATCACAGCGCCGAATCTGGAGATTATTGGGATTGTCTATCAGTCCGGGACGGCCGGTATTGAGCCGGGCAGACGACCGATTGCCCGCGGGAAAGATGAAACCTCAGAAGAGGCCGTCTATCAAACCAGCCCGCAACTCACGAAATTGCTGCGAAGTGAATTCCAGGTTCTAGTGGTTGGGCATAAAATCGACGGTAAAATATTACAATATCTACCTCCCAGACCGGCGCACATTCACGCATTTGTGCATCTTTGTACTTCCGAGGAAATCAAACAGTTTAGTCAGTCCTTCGAATTTTTAAGCATGTTAGTTAATAACCGCTTACAAATTTCAACAGAAGAACTGGTGGCCGCTACTTTGCGTGAGATGAGTAAAGCGCAAACCGACCCGCATGCTTTCTTAATCGCAGCCGGTAAAGCTTTGACCGCAACACTCAGCGGCGAATATCATCGGCTGAAGACTATTCTGGCGAGGCTGAAACAATAATGGAAACACAACCTGATCAAAATCTAGGTATCGTTGTCACCGGTTCGGTAGAGAAAGGCACTGATGTCCGTTTAGACAGTTCTGCTTCGGTTGAGGATATGGTGGTAGGGAGGTACGTGACAATCGAAGGCAAAAAACGGCGTTTCTTCGGTATGGTCACGGATATCTGCCTCGGCGTTACTGATGAGGAAATCACCACCTCGCCGCCTGATACATCGGATGCTTTTACCGCGGAAATTCTGGAAGGCACGGCCACTTACGGCTCATTACATGTTCTACCGATGCTGACTATCGGCGGCGATGTCAACAGTGTTATCGAGGGACCGCAACCGGTCAAAACCGTACCCAGTCATTTCTCCCGCGTGAAACTGGCATCGGAAGCTGATATGGAACTGGTCTTCGGTAAAGAGGACAGTTCGCGGTTTTATATTGGCAATCCGCTGGATATGGAAACCAAGCTCTGTCTGAACCTTGAGGAACTGGTAAAACGCAGTAATGGCATTTTCGGTAAGAGCGGCACCGGTAAAACATTCCTTACCCGACTTTTGTTGATTGGAATGCTGCAAAAAAGTAAAGCTACCAATCTCATTTTTGATATGCAAAACGAATACGGATGGGCGGGAACGAGTGAGGGCGGTCAGCGCACAGTTAAAGCTTTAAAGCCGCTTTTCCCCTCGAAGGTGGCCGTATTTACGCTGGATGAAGAGAACTCCAGACACCGTGGTGTAAGCACGGACTTTGTGGTAAGAATCGGCTACGATGAGATTGAACCGGAAGATATCTCTTTACTCAGGCAAACACTTAATCTCACCGACCCTGCGGTGGAAGCAGTCTATCAGTTACATCGCCGTTGGGGTAGAGACTGGATGCAAAAAACTCTGGATATGCCGGATTCCGATGAAACTACGGAATTCTTGCAGGAAATGAACATCCACGAAAGCACTTTCCAGAATTTACGCAGAGGGTTGGCCACTATCCGCAGACTGCCTTTCATTGTGGCACATGCGCCGATGAATGCCACAGCCAGCATTCTGGAATATCTGGAACGCGGAATGAATGTAGTTCTGGAATTTGGCAGGCATCGTGATATAACGGCTTACATGCTGGTCGCCAATATGCTTGCCAGCCGTATTTATAAGCGTTATCAGGAGAAAATGGAAGCATCTATGGCCGGTAAAGTATCACCCCCGACACCACTGGTTATCACCATTGAAGAAGCTCACAAATTCCTGAACCGTGAAATTGCCGGTTACACCATTTTCGGTACGATTGCCCGGGAGATGCGGAAATACAACGTTACCCTGCTCGTCATCGACCAGCGCCCCAGCGCCATTGACGAAGAAGTCATGTCGCAACTGGGCACCAAAATCACCTGCCTGCTGGATAACGAACGGGACATTGATGCCGTGCTGGCCGGTGTCAGCGGTAAAAACGAGTTGAAAACCGTATTGGCCAGGCTGGCGCCGAAACAACAGGCGCTGATTTTTGGACACGCCGTCCCAATGCCGGTGCCCATTAGAACCAGGGAATGGGGTACACCCAAATCCTATGAGGAATTTACCCACGCCGGTGATTTCACCAAACAAGCCGAAAAAGATATCAAGGAATTATTCGAGTGAGCAGGAAAAAAATCGGGTTAGCCCTGGGTGGGGGCGCGGCTCGCGGGTTGGCACATATCGGGGTGCTGCAGGTCTTGGAGAAAGAGGGCATTACTATCGATATGATTGCCGGTACCAGTATGGGTGCTATTATCGGCGCGATTTACTCTAGAAAACAAGACGTCAAATTGATGAAAAATCTGGCAATTGCCTTCGGCTCGCATAGAGTCAGGTATTTTTCGGATTTCACGATTCCGCATGTTCAAGCGGTAAAACCGCTGGCAACCGCCATTGGCTTACAAAAAATAGGGGCCTTTTCGGATTTGACCAGTCCGTGGACTGGTATCATCAAAGGCCACCGCATTGAACAGGAATTGAAAACAATCATCGGCGGTGAAACGGAATTTCACGATCTGCCTATCCCGTTTTCCTGTGTTGCCGTGGACATCGATAACGGCGAAGAAGTAGTTATCCAAGATGGTAAGGTCTGGGAAGCGGTCAGAGCCAGCGCTTCCATCCCGGTAATTTTTACTTTGGTAAAATGGCACGGCAGAAATCTGGTTGATGGCGGATTGATGAACCCGGTTCCCACCAAAACCGTCCGGGATATGGGCGCCGATTTTGTAATCTCGGTCAATGTTCTTCCTTATAGAGCCACCAGCGACACGCGGGAGCCGAATATTTTCTCAATAATGATGAAAGCCTTTTATATCCTCGACTCCAAGTTTATCGAAACCTCGCTAAAATCGGCTGACGCCGTGATCGAACCTGATGTCGTTCACATCTCGTTTACCGATTTTCAACGGGCGGAAGAGTGCATTGAAAAAGGCGCGGCGGCAGCGCGCAAGGTTATCCCTGAAATCAAGCGAAAATTGAGTCTGTCCTGATTTCCGAGAAAACAACTATGCAGACTGAATCCCTTTTAACCATAACAAAAAGATTATTGGCGAGTTATGACCTGCACGCCAAAAAGGGATTGGGGCAAAATTTTCTGATCGAAGGCGGTATCCTGAAAAAGATTGCCGCCGCCGCGGAATTAACACCGGCAGACACAGTGATTGAAGTGGGACCCGGGCTGGGAGTACTCACGGAAACACTGATGGAGCAGACCGGGAAAGTCATCGCTGTTGAACTGGATATACATCTCGCGGATATTTTAAAAACCCGTTTTACCGACGTCGGCAAGGTCACCGTGATTAACAAAGATATCCTTAAAGTGAATCCCGCGGATATGATGGGTAAAGAGATCCGTTACAAAGTCGTCGCAAATTTACCCTACTACATCACCTCGGCTGTCATTCGGCATTTCCTGGAAGCGCCGGTCAAACCGAATCTAATGGTGTTGATGGTACAGAAAGAAGTAGCCAAACAGATTACCGCACAGCCGGGGGAGATGAGCCTGCTCAGCGTCAGCGTTCAATTGTACGGTAAGCCGACCATTGTCAGTAAAGTCTCGGCGCACTGCTTCTATCCGGCACCGAAGGTGGACTCGGCAATTCTCAAGATTGCTGTCTATCCACAACCTAAAATTCAGACCGGAGATATCGAAGGGTTCTTTAACATCGTGAGAGCCGGTTTCAGCGCTAACCGGAAACAACTGCCGAATTCACTGGCTAATGGTCTGAAAATACCGAAAGATGAAATCATTCCGATATTAGAACAGGCTGGGATAGCCCAACAACGGAGGGCGGAAACCCTGACCATCGACGAGTGGGGTATATTGTATAAGGCTTTCAAAAAGTAATGAGCGAAAGAAAACTGAATTAGGAGTCTCCCTCCTTTCTAAGGAGGGACTAAGGGAGAATTTTAAGAAAGTAAATCCCTCTTAATCTCCCCTCCGCGAAGGGGAGAGAATAGAATTCAATCACCCAACTATTCGGAGATTTCACAATAAGATGTTCATAATTGAAGCTCCCGCTAAAATCAATTTAACTCTGGAAGTTCTGGGTAAACGCCCCGATGGCTACCACGAGATTCGCAGTGTGATTCAGACTGTTAATTTCTGCGATTCTCTTCAATTTATTCAGGGTAATGACATTCAATTTAAATGCGATATGCCTGACTGGCTTGCTGAACAGAGCCTGGTAGCGAAAGCGGTGAGATTAATTCAGGAAACTACCGGTTGCTCCAAAGGCGCAACCATCGAAATCAAAAAGCGTATCCCTTTCCTGTCAGGGCTAGGCGGTGATAGTAGCGATGCTGCAGGTGTTTTACGCGGCTTGAATCAACTGTGGGAGCTTGGATTATCGCAGAATAAGCTATGGGAAATAGGGAGTCAACTGGGTTCCGATGTGCCTTTCTTTTTTCTCGGAGGTACGGCTCTAATGGAAGGGAAAGGAGAAAAAATAGCTCCTCTAAACCCAATGCCGCATCAATGGGTGATTCTGATTATTCCTAACGTGCCCCGTTTACCGGGAAAAACGAAGCTGGCTTACAACCTGCTCCAACCCGCTCATTACACCGATGGCACGTATACAGAAAAGCTGGTAATAAATTTGAAATTGAGAGGAGAGTTTTCTCCTTCGGGGCTCTTTAATACCTTTGAAAACATCAGTTTCACCTTTGGTGAGGAACTAACCAAATACCGCAACCATATCCTTAAACTCGGCGCTCCGAATCTCCATTTGGCTGGCTCCGGCCCAACCCTGTTTACATTGATGGAGGAAAAGACTCCGGCTGATAATCTGCTCATACAGTTGAAGAATCAGGGAATGCAGTCGTATCTGACGGAGACACGGAATTCCGCGTGATATACCTCCGTTTCCCTTTGGTTTGTAAACTCTTCCGCCTAACCATTACGAGTCCGTCGAAGACGGGCGTGGCAATCTCTTTGTCCAACGGACTTTCGCACAAGCGAGATTGCTTCGGGTACTAACCTCGCAATGGTCGATGCATTTGTTTAGGTTTTCGATATTAGTGTTACGTATTTAATTGCCCACTGGTAGAAAACAAATAATCCCTATATAATAGGGGCAAATATCACTAACAACGGAGGACTGAGATGACGAAAACAGATGATAATTTGCGTGAGGCTTTTGCCGGTGAAAGTCAGGCTAACCGCCGCTACACGTTTTTTGCGGAAAAGGCAGAGAAAGAAGGATTAAAACAGGTCGCGCGACTTTTCCGGGCTGCCGCAGAAGCGGAAACGGTTCACGCACGAAACCATTTCAATGCGATGGACGCCGTCGGCTCTTCTGTCGACAATCTCAGCGCCGGTGTGATTGGCGAACACCTGGAATTTACCAGAATGTACCCGGTAATGATTGATAAAGCCGTTGAAGAAGAGAATGCACGCGCTCAGAAATCCTTTGAATGGGCAAATGCCGTCGAGGAAATTCATTACAACCTGTATCAGGAAATGCTGAAACTAATCAAAACCAAACAAACCCCCAAAGACGAAATCTATTACGTTTGTCCGGTTTGCGGAAATACTGTCGCCGGCAATGCTCCTGACACCTGTTCCATTTGCGGCACACCCGGCAGTAAATTCAAAAAGATAGAATAGATAGGTTAAGCAGATTTTATAAAACAGGGGAGAGCTTCGGCCCTCCCTGTTTTCTTTTTATTTAGCCCGTTTTCCCATGATGACACTGACCGTCTGCTTGGAGAAACGCAGATAAGTGGTTAATTCGGCCAATTCAGCGTCCGCTAACCTGGCCGTCAATATCGACAGGTAAATCTCCGGAGAGTCTGCTTGTGATTGTCTGGCTTCTTTAAATTTGGAAACCAGCCGGTCATCGGCTTTAAGGGAGGGATGCAGTTCTTTCAGCACACCCAGTTTATCTGCTCGTACCAAAACTTTTTCCGGTTCCTTTTCTTTCAAAACCAGTTCCATTTCATGCCTTAACCGGAATCCCCCGACGGTTTTCAACATCGGCACGTCTCTTTTTAGCAACTTGAGGGTGTCCGGTTCGATTTTAAAACCAAGGCGCTGTTCGTAACGGATCGCGCGCCAAATGCGAGTCGCATCATCGATAAAGCTCTTATCATGCAAAATACGGATTGATTTGTTTTCCAGGTCATTCATTCCACCGTAGAGGTCAATCAATTCGCCATTATTCTCAGGACTCACACAAATCGCCATTGCATTCACTGTGAAATCGCGCCGGAATAGATCGGCCTTTAAAGTTCCTGCCTTAACTACCGGCAAAGCACCGGGCTTAGTATAGGTTTCCGTACGGGCCATGGCGAAATCGATTGTCCAGTTGTCGAACACGACTTTCGCCGTGTTAAACATTGTGTGAACGGTCAGTTTTCCCCCGATCTGCGCCGCGAATTCTTTGGCCAGTCCAATGGCATCGCTTTCCACCACAAGGTCAATGTCAAAGTTAGTCCGCCACAGCAACAGGTCACGGACAAAGCCGCCCACCAGATAAAGTTGCAGATTTCTGCTGCCGGCAATGGCGACGGCTCGTTTTATTAGCTTAACCGGTTCAGCGGGTAAACTTTTTTCTATTTTCCCAGCTAGATTAACTGTTTCAATCATTAGTGTGCCCCATGGAATTTCTTCACTATCTTACCATAACAAAGTTAAGGAGTCTTGTCTGGCATTTGTCATACTGAGCGAAGTGAATGTATCTGGTAGTTTCATGGGTACTGGATTCTTCGGATATGCACCATAACCTAAGAATAATAATAACCCGCATAACTAAAATCACATCCCGTATTATTGTTCTCCATTATGATTAACTTGTAACATCGAATCAAATATAGTAGCCTAAAAGCTGTTGTACTTATGGTCCCAAAGGAGTCTTTCATTGGCCGAGAAACCGGAATCCGAAAAAACGACTAAAGTCAGCATCCCGATTACCGGTATGACCTGTACTAACCGCGCTGCGCCAATTGAGAAAGGCTTGTCGGAAACACCGGGTGTGGAGCAAGCCAATGTCAACTTCGGTTCTGAAAAAGCTTCGATTGCGTACGACCTCAATAAAGTCAGCCTCTCGAAAATTAAGGACACAATTTCCGAATTAGGTTATGGTATCGCAACCAGGAAATCCATTTTCCCCGTCACTGGAATGATGTGTGCCACCTGCGTTGCTCACGTAGAAGAGGCGCTGAAAAGCGTGCCGGGTGTGGTTTCTGCTGCCGTCAATCTTGGTTCTGAAAAAGCAACCGTAGAATATCTGGAAAGCACCGATTATTCCGATTTGAAGAAAGCCGTAACGGATGCCGGTTATGAGTTAGGCGCAGCATTAAAAGCCCTCGAAGATGTTAGTGAAACATCACAACGGGAAGTTCGTAAAGTCAGGAACAGGTTTATTTTTGCAGCCTTTCTCACCATCCCGATTGTTGTGATGATGCTGACTCCCGCTTTCAAGGGCATGGAATACCTGCTCTGGGCGCTGGCCACCCCGGTGCAATTCTGGGCCGGCTGGCGTTTCTATAAAGGGGCATGGGGCGCTCTCAAACACCGTACAACCGACATGAATACGCTCATCGCGGTGGGTTCATCGGCGGCTTACATATATAGTGTTGTTGCAACCGTTTTTCCCGGCGTATTCACCTCCAGCGGTCTGTCTGCGCACGTATATTTCGATACGTCTTCGGCGATTATCACTCTGATTCTATTGGGACGCTATCTGGAAGCCAGGGCGAAAGGCCAGACCTCGGAAGCCATTAAAAAATTAATCGGTCTGCAGCCGAAAACCGCCAGTGTGGTTCGTGATGGGCAAGAGCAACAAATCCCCATTGATGAATTAGTAACCGGTGACCTCGTGATGGTCAAGCCGGGGGAGCGGGTTCCCGTAGACGGTGTTTTGAAAGAAGGCTATTCCAGCCTGGACGAATCGATGATTACCGGCGAAAGCATTCCGGTCGAAAAGAAACCGGGGGATGAGGTCATCGGCGCCACTATCAACAAAACCGGCAGTTTTAAATTCGAGGCTACTAAAATCGGTAAGGACACCACATTGGCACGCATTGTCAGACTGGTGGAAGAAGCTCAAGGAAGCAAAGCGCCGGTACAGAGAATGGCCGATATCATCGCCAGCTATTTTGTCCCGATTGTTATTGGAATTGCAATTGTTACTTTCCTCGTCTGGTTTTTCATCGGACCGTCCCCGCAACTTACTTATGCCTTCCTCAACTTTGTAGCGGTGCTGGTGATTGCCTGTCCCTGTGCGCTGGGTTTGGCCACACCAACCGCGATTATTGTCGGCACGGGCAAAGGCGCGGAACACGGTATCCTCATCCGCAGCGCGGATACGCTGGAGCGAGCGCATAAAATCAATGCCGTCCTGCTGGATAAAACCGGAACCCTAACGCAAGGAAAACCGGCTGTCACAGATATAATCGCTACGGCAGGTTATACAAAAGACGAGATCCTGCGTCTGGCAGCTTCCGTGGAAAAGAACTCGGAACACTCGCTGGCTGAAGCAATTGTGAAGGAGGCCGCCGAAAAAAGTCTGGCACTATCTTCGGCATCTGAATTTAATGCCATCCCCGGATTCGGCGTTGAGGCAGTAGTCGACGGTAAAAAGCTGCTGTTGGGTAACTTAAAACTTACTCAAGAACGCAAGCTGGCGATGGAAGGTCTGGAAATACAGGCCAACGAGCTCTGGTTCCAGGGTAAAACGGTGATGTTTGTCGGTATCGACGGACGGGTAGCGGGTCTGATCGCTTTGGCTGATACGATAAAACCCGATGCCGCGAATGCTGTCCGTCAGCTACATAAGATGGGGATTGAAGTGGTCATGGTAACGGGAGATAACCGGCGCACCGCCGAGGCGATTGCCAAACAGGCCGGGATTAAACGCATCTTTGCGGATGTCCTTCCGGAACATAAAGCCGACGAAGTTAAAAAACTGCAGGGCGAGGGCAAAGTAGTGGCCATGGTCGGTGATGGTATCAATGATGCTCCGGCGCTGGCGCAGGCCGATGTCGGTATCGCGATTGGCACCGGCACCGATGTAGCCATGGAAACCGGGGATATTACTCTCATCCGCGGTGAACTAAGTGGGATCGCCACGGCGATTTCGTTAAGCAAACGCACGATGCGAACCATCCGGCAAAACCTGTTTTGGGCATTTGCTTATAATGTTATTCTGATTCCGATTGCGGCAGGTATCTTGTACCTGGCCTTCAAAAACGGGAATGTGCCGTCAGGTCTGAAATTTATTCTCGGCGACCGCGGTTTTTTAAATCCGATCATGGCGGCAGCAGCCATGGCTTTGAGCTCGATTACCGTGGTGACAAATTCTTTACGGCTCAGAACATTTAAACCTGTGAAAGCATAAATAAAGATAGTCAACAAAAACAAAGGATGAATTGTCATTACGAGAAACGTAGTAACGAAGTAATCTCAGGGTGGGGGGCTCTACCACCTCTCTGGGATTGCCACGCCTGCCTGCGGCAATTTCGCAATTACGATAAAAGAAATAAGGTTTTTAGTTTTCGGATTTAGAATTTGTTTAGTATTTCGATATTAGGATTTAGGATTTCCCATTAAGGAGGACAAAATGGTAATTGACCCGGTTTGTGGCATGACCGTCGATGAGAAAAAGGCAGCAGCGACATCCGAATACAATGGTAAAAAATACTACTTCTGCGCTAAGGGTTGCAAAATAGCCTTCGATAAAGCACCCGAAAAATACCTGACTCAGAAGTGATAAATCAGCCTACCCGACCTGAAAGGTCGGGCAAATAAATGCGAAAACTTAAGATTTACTTCGCTAATAATTCATCTATCCTCGCCTGATTGAATCCCACGATAATCTGGTCGTTAATCATGATAACCGGCACGGCCATTTGCCCTGATTTTTGAATCATTTCTTTGGCTTTTTCCCTATCCTGACCAACATTATAATCCGTATAAGAAAATCCTTTGCTCGAAAGATACTCTTTCGCTCTATAGCACCATGGTCAGGTACTGGTAGAGTATATCACTATATTCTTTGGTTCTGGCATCTTCGTCCTCCGTTATTGAATATAATTTTCTTTTCAATAAACCCCTATATCAATGACTATAAGTCAGGATGCCTGTATGATGATGTGATTAATATCACCTTGAATGTATATACAACTTAGTTCAAGCTAATGGTTGACCCTTCGGCCGTTTTCAATACATCGATGCGTGCCGGGAAAGCGTCCCGCAGCTCCTCGACGTGGGTAATCACCAGAATTTTCTCGAAATCATCCTGAATGGAATTAATCGCTTCTTTCAGTTTTTCAATACCGGAGGCGTCCTGAGTGCCAAACCCCTCGTCAATGATCAGTGTCGGCAGCGGCGCTCCGGCTCTTCTGGCTAATAAACGTGACAACGCGATACGAATCGCGAAGTTAATGCGGAAAGCTTCGCCGCCGCTGTACATTTCATAATTCCTGGTGCCCAATTCATCGGATATCTTAATTTCCAGCGTCTCGGTAACATCGCCTTTCTGTGTCTCTTTCTGGGTTTCAATCTTAACATGCATCCGGTTATCAGTCATCCGCGCCAACAAGTTATTGGCTTCGTTTTCAATCTCCGGCAAAGCTGTCTCAATCAGTAAAGCCTGTATGCCTTTTTTACCGAATGCTTCCGCGAGTTCATGATAGATTGCGGCCTCTTTTACGGTTATATTCAGCTGTTTTTCCTTTCCGGATTTTTCGGTTTCCCGCCGGGTATAATACTCCAGCCTCCCTTTGATACCGCCGATTTCTTCCTGCGCCTGCTTTTGTTCGTTGACCAGTTGTTTGACTTCACTTTCCGCCTGCGCTAAGTCGTTAGATGTTTGCGATAATGCCACTATTTCCGAATTCAGTTCCTGCTTTTTCCGATTATCTGTGTTCAACCCCTCTTGTAATTCAGCCACCGCTTTTTCAGAACGGCTCATATCTTCTTTTTCCTGAATAATGAGCCTGTCGGCTTCCTCCAACCTCTGTTTGGGAATTTCGTATTTTTGCAGGTTTTCCAGATCTGAACGCACCTGCTCGTGTTTTTGCGGGTCATAATTGATACCGGCTAACTCTATTAAAAGCTGTTTCAAGGCTTCCTGCTGAGCCAACGCAAAATCCTTGTGCACCAACCGCTCCTCAATCTGGTTCAATTCTAATCTTTCATTTACTAACTGGCGTCCGTGTTCCTCAACCTGAGCTATCTCCCTCTCTAAAGCCCCGAAATGAGTTTGTGCCTGCGCTTTTTCTTTGGTAAGATTACTCTCAATCTGAGATATAGACAACTCAACTATCTTTGACTCGGCTTTCTCTTTAGCAATCGAGTTAACGATGTTTTTCAAGGCATCGGATTTGCTCTGTTTTTCAGAGTTATAGTGCTGAGAAAGATGTTGCATGCCATCGACACCCAGTTCCGTCTGGCAGACTGGGCACTTTGCGGTATCAGGTTGAGTCAGTAACAGGCTTAGTTTTTCTTCTATTTCGCCGATCTCTTTTTGGAATCGGCTTTTCTCGGACTCCAGACTTCGGGCCTGCGCCATCAGTTCCTGGCTTGCCTCTCGCCTGTTCCTTAAGGTCTCCTCTTCTGCAGCAAGATGCTGTAATCGATTCTGTGCCTGTTGGGATTCTTCTTTAAGCCGGGGTAACTCCTGGAAAGATTTCTCCAATTCGTTAACCTTGCTTTGTATTAATGCGTGTTCTTTTGTCAACGCCTGGCTTTCCCGTTCAATCAACATTTCTAATTCGTGACGACGCTGATTGAATTTATTGACCAACGCCAGATTTTTATTGAACAAATCATTTAAGGCTTTGTTTTCGAGGAATCGCTTATAGCCGTCCTCAATCTCAATGCGTTTGGCGAGCACAGTTTCATGCTCCTCGATTCTGGTCCGTAGTTGATTGATTTGCTCCTGCCACTGTGTCAAAGTACGTAGTCTTTCCGCAATGTTCTTTTCAAGTTGTGCAGCCTGCGCCCGTTTGCTCTCCAACAACTCTTTTTGCTGACGCAACGTTTTCAGATTTGCCTCTTTTCCTTTCAGGGAATCATCGATGCATACTAATTTATTTTGCGCTTTTTCCAATTCCACCATGCTATTATTTTTTTGCTGCAATTCCCGGTCAATCTCAGCCATAGACAAATTAAGTTGGTCTTTGAGCATTTCACGTTGCCGGACAATGTCCTTGGCCTGTTTTTCAAACTCATCGTAGTAGGCTAGCCCCAGAATGTTTACCAGTACCTGTTTACGTTCTACCGGAGTGGCAGTTGTGAACTCATCGGCGTGCCCTTGCCGCAGGTAGGCGCTATTCGTAAAAGTATCGTAGTCCATATGCAGGACATCGATAATCTTCTGCTGGGTTTGTGTCATCGTATCACCATCGATAGACCGGAAACCATTGCCGGCCGCAATCTGAAAATTGAGCGCCGATTGACCTGAAGCGCCCCGTTTTTTAGGGCGTGCATGTTTACGAATGACGCGGTAATTCTGTGCGTTAACCGTAAACTCGAACTCCACAGCCGCCTCAGATTGCCCCTGGTGAATGAGTTCGTCATCACGCTTGGCGCGGGTTTTGCCCCACAATGCCCAGGTCATTGCATCGATAATAGCGGACTTGCCATTACCGTTATCGCCGCAAATGCTGACCGTATGAATGCCCGTAAAATCAAGTACAGGCACATTCTCACGGTAGGGCATGAAATTACTGATTGAAAGTCTGACAGGAATCATCTCGGCTTATTTTAACACAGACCGAAGATTGACAAACAGTCGGATAAATCTTAATATCTAAATCCTAAACTCTAAACAAATCCAAATGTATTAAAATAAAAATATGATTAATGGCTAGTTCTCTCGCCCCCCGCAGCGCATTTCACAAAAATGCGCGAAGGTACTCAGGACAAGAGTCATGAGTATTGGTGGGAGAGAGTTAGAAAGAGGGGGTGTGCGATGCAAGCTGCAGAAGGGAAATTGGGGCGTATTTTCATTATCCGACTTGAAGATGGCGATTTGATTCCCACCTGTATCGAGCGTTTTGCCGAAGAGAAACATATCAAGAACGGTTTTGTACTTTTAATCGGAGGCATAGGCGGCGGGCAGGTAGTGGTCGGCCCACGTTATTCCGGACAGATGCCGCCGGACCCGATGCTCCTGCCCCTGGACAGCGCCCATGAAGTGGCCGGCGTGGGTATTATCGCGCCCGGTGAAGACGGCAAACCCGGCCTGCATATCCATGCGGCTCTGGGACGTGCCGGAAAAACCACCACCGGCTGTTTACGTCCGGGGGTTAACACCTGGCTCATGGCTGAAGCTATTCTATATGAAATTACGGATATCGACGCCAAGCGCATTTTCGATAAGAAGAGCGGTTTTAATCTGTTGCAGGTAAGCGAGAAAAAGAAAGGGAGTAAATAAAATGGAAAAAGTGCAATTGCATCCGCAAACTCTGACTTGCGTCGCCCCTACCGTGTTAGTCGGGACGATGGTTAATGATAAGCCCAATTTCATGACTGTCGCCTGGTGTGGTGTCGTGAATAGCGAACCGCCTATGGTCTCCGTGTCCATCCGACCTTCCCGTTACACATTAAAAGGAATCCAAACCCAAGAATTTTCGGTTAACATTCCCTCTGCCGACCTCGCTAAAGAAGCTGATTACTGCGGCATTGTTTCCGGCGCTAAAGTCGATAAAGTAGGTGTATGTAAATTCAATATTTTTTACGGCACCTTAAAGAATGCCCCGCTCATCGGGCAGTGCCCGGTTAATCTGGCATGCAAAGTTGAGCAAATCCTGGAATTGGGGACGCACCATCTCATTATCGGCCGGGTAATGGAAACCTATATCACGGAAAACTGCCTTACCGATGGTAAACCGGACATCCGGAAAATCAATCCGTTTATCTTTACGATGGCTTCACCCACCGAATACTTTGCCTTCGGGAAATCATTAGGCAAGGGATACATAATAGGAAAAGAGCTGGCAGGAAAGTAACAGTACATTACAAATATGGTGTGACAGGCGTCCCTGCCCGTCACATGGCAATTAAATCCCTCTTAATCTTCCCCTCCTTTGTAAGGGGCTTAAGGTATTTCAGGTGTCCTCTGGATTCTGTATCGTTGCACAGAATGCATTAATGAGTATTGTGTCATTCTGAAGTTACCACGGTACCTGAAGAATCCAGTTACCCTCCGACCCGGAGATTGCCACACTTCGTTCTCAATGATCGTTTAATTATTACATTTTTCATCACCTGTCTATCGTTTCCCGATTATTTCTGCTTTTTACTCCCTCCATCTCTAATGCTATAATTAAATTGTTCGATCAAGACTTGGGAAATTACCATCTGTTTCACTCCCAAGCAGTCAGCTAAGCCCTGAAATTAATGAAAAGGAAGTAACTATGTCAAAGATAAAAAGCATCAAAGCAAGAGAGATTCTGGACTCCCGCGGAAATCCCACCATTGCAACAGAGGCAATTTTAACCGACGGTACTATCGGGTTAGCCTCTGTGCCGTCTGGCGCCAGCACCGGTAAGTATGAAGCCGTGGAACTCCGTGACGGCGATAAATCACGCTATAACGGATTGGGAGTGCTGAAGGCTATCAATAACGTGAACAAAGAAATCGCCGGCGCTCTGAGCGGTATGGAAGCAGGTGAACAGGCAGCGATTGATAATAAAATGATTAAACTTGATGGCACCCCGGACAAATCACGTCTCGGTGCCAATGCTATTCTTGGCGCTTCGCTGGCAATCGCGCATGCAGCGGCCAATGAAGCTAAAAAACCGCTCTATCGCTATCTGAATGATACAAAAACATACACCCTGCCCGTGCCGATGTTGAACATTCTTAACGGCGGCAAACATGCCACAAACTCCACCGATTTACAGGAATTTATGGTTGTTCCCGCCGGCGCGAAAACTTTCTCCGATGCCTTACGCATGGGCGCCGAAGTTTATCAAGCTCTTAAAAAAGTCTTGAAAGATAAAGGTTTGAACACAAATGTAGGAGATGAAGGCGGTTTCGCCCCTTCCCTGCCCGCCAATAAAGCTGCGGTAGAAGCGATTATTGCGGCCATTGAAAAAGCCGGCTACAAACCGGGTAAAGATTGTTTCATCGCCCTCGACCCGGCTTCCAGCGAATTCTATGAAAATGGCAAATATGTTCTTAAAAGAGAAGGCGCCACTATCACAAGCCAGGAAATGGTTGATTTTTATGTCAAGTGGGTTAACGATTACCCCATCGTCAGTATCGAAGATGGTATGGCCGAAGACGATTGGGAAGGCTGGCAATTAATGACCAAAAAACTGGGAAATAAAATTCACCTCATCGGCGACGACCTTTATGTGACCAACGTTACCCGCCTGAGCGAAGGTATTAAAAAGAATGCCTCTAATGCCGTTCTCATTAAATTGAACCAAATTGGTACTCTAACCGAAACGATTGCCGCGATTAATATGGCCTACAAAGCCGGTTGGAAGGCAGTCGTCAGTCATCGCAGCGGCGAAACCGAAGATACTACAATTTCTGACCTGTCGGTAGCAATGGGTACAGGATTTATTAAAACCGGCGCGCCTTGCCGTTCCGAACGCACCTCGAAATACAACCGTTTATTGAAAATTGAAGAGGAGCTGGGCGCAAATGCCCGTTTTGCAGGTATGCAGGCACTCCTGAACGTGAATAAATAACTGATGGTCACTCAAATCATCGATGGCCTTTACCAGTTAAAAGTGCCCATACCCAATAGCGCTCTGGTAGCCACCAATATCTATCTCCTCAAGGGAGACAAAGGCTATACAATGATTGACACCGGTTGGGGCGGTGAAAGAGCGTTTAATTCGCTGAAAACTGGACTGGCGGAAATCGGCGTTGGTCTACCGGAAATATCACAACTTATTGTGACGCATGTCCATTTCGACCATTATGGTCTGGCCGGTAAAATAAAACGGGTTTCCCATGTAAAAATATATATGCACCGCCGCGAACAGGAAATCTTCCACACACGTTATGCTGTAACCGAAGGATCCTTAAATCGTATAGAGCAATGGTTACAAATGAACGGTCTCCCTGCCGAACTTACCAAAGTTGTGCATAAACCCATCGGCGGTTTTGGAAAACCGATACCGGCACAACCCGATGTACTCCTCGAAGGTGATGAGGTCATTCCCTGCGGTTCTTTCAATCTGAAGGTTATCTGGACGCCGGGGCACACTCCGGGACATGTCTGTCTGTATGAACCAATTCATAAACTCCTGTTCACCGGCGACCATATTTTACCGGTAATCACTCCGAATGTTGGCTTAGCCGCGTATTCAGAAGCCAATCCCCTCGGCGATTACTTGAAATCGCTGGCGAACGTGAAAAAACTGGCGGTTGAAACTGTCTTACCCGCCCACGAAAATGTTTTCAGCAACCTTTCAGAGAGAGTGGATGAAATTACGCACCATCATGAATTGAGAAGCGCCGAAATCGTTAACGTCATGCAACATCACGAATTGACGGCTTACCAGATCGCGAATCTGGTGGTATGGGTGCCGGAACACGGCGGCGTGAAATATACTGATTTATCGGCGGTTGCCAAGATTGCAGCTATCTCTGAAACACTTGCCCATTTAAGAGACTTAAACATCCGGGGAAAAGTCATCAATAATCATCGAAATGATATTGTTTACTACCGGATTATTTGATAAAATCAAACTGAACGAGAATAACGAACAATAGGAAGAGGAAAACATGACAGTTAAAATCGGTATTAATGGTTTCGGCCGAATCGGGAGATTAACTCTCCGCACAATCAATCAATATCATAAGGGCAATCTGGAAATTGTCGCTGTCAACGACCTGACAGACAACAAAACCAACGCCCACCTGCTCAAATGGGACAGCATATTCGGACAATACAAAGGCACTGTCGAAGCTATCGAAGACGGTATCCTCGTCGATGGTAAGAAAATCAAAGTGCTGGCTGAGAAAGATCCCGCTGCGATAAAATGGAAAGATTATGGCGTCGATATCGTCATCGAGTCCACCGGACGCTTCACCGATGCGACCAAAGCTGCCGCGCATTTTCAGGGCGGCGCTAAAAAGGTCATTATCTCCGCACCCGCCAAGAATGAGGATATTACCATTGTGCTGGGTGTGAACGAAAATACCTACGACCCCGCGAAACACAAAATCATTTCCAACGCCTCCTGCACCACCAACTGCGTAGCACCTATAGCAAAGGTTCTTAATGATGCCTTTGGCATTAATAAAGGTTTCATGACCACCATCCACTCCTATACCAACGACCAGAAAATCCTGGATGTCTTCCATGACAACCTGCGCCGTGCCCGTGCTGCCGCCGTCAATATTATTCCGACCACCACCGGCGTCACCAAGGCCATTGCCCAGGTCATTCCAGCGTTGAAAGGTAAACTCAGCGGAATGTCCATCCGCGTGCCGACTCCTGATGTCTCAGTCTGCGACTTCTCCTTGGAATTCTCCAAGGACGTCACTCCGGAACAGATTAACGCCGCACTGAAAGCAGCCGCCACGGGATCAATGGCCAAGTACATCGAGTATTGTGAAGAACCGCTGGTCAGCTTGGACTTCAAGGGTAATGCGCATAGCGCCATCGTAGATGCGATGAGTACCATCGGCATCGGCGGCAATATGATTAAAGTTATTGCATGGTACGACAACGAATGGGGTTATAGCTGCCGCTTGGGTGACCTCGTCGATTACGTTGCCAAGAAAGGTTTATAAATCTCTTTATCCTGAATTAAGTTAGTAAAAGAGGGGGCTTAAAAAAGCCCCCTCTTTCTGTTTGTTAGTTCCCTCGCCCTCGATGGACTTTGTATCATAAATGCCTTCTGTATCAAAAGTCGGGTAGTTGTATCAAAAGTCAATTTATACTTTTATATTTTACCCCTTGCCCTGTCTATACTGTTTGCAAGTTCAACCATCTTTTCAGGTAAATCTTCAGGATTGCAAGGTATGGGGTTTCCCTTTGTTTCTGGAAGTTCATTATGAGCTATAAAAAATACCATTCTGTTCCCTTGTCTGCCCCAGCCAACTAAGAATCTTCTTGAACTTTCAATTGCTCTAGCCATTTATTCCTCCTTATGTGGTTATGCTACCGAATTCTGCTCGTAAATTGAATATTGTCTCCTGTGCTTTCCATTTAGACTCAAACGTGGATTTAATACGTCCTGTCATTCTTTCAATTTCTGATTTATCTTTAATTGTCGGTAAATATAATTCCTTCCAACGACTAGCAATATTCGGCAATGTGGTGTCAACCAATACTTTCTGGGGTAATTGTCTTTGGGTTAAATGGTGTGAAAGTAAATATATTAAATAGTATGGGTTGATATTATATTCATTTTCCTTTTCAATAACCCTCATTATTACCAATTCTCCAGTTAGTAATACCTCTGTATCAAATGGAGATACCATAGCAACACTACCAATCCGATAACTTCCTCTGCGAACAAAAATAACATCTTCAGGTAAGAGGTCTACTCCATTTCCCTTCACTTTCAAATAAATCTCACGAGGAACGGAAGATGTCGGATTCTTATATAATTCCCAATTCATAATATCAGCGACACGAATGTAAGGTACATCGCCACGTCCCTTAAACCCTGAAGGCGGAGAACCATAGCCCTTGTATTCTGCTATTATTTTATCGTCTAATAATTTTTGAACCCTGACAGGTGTAAACCCAGATTCTTTAGTTTCTTCCAGTATACTTTGCGCACGTTTTTGCCAATAATATCTCGGTACATAAATATTATTTTTTATAGTAGATGATTGTACAGGGAATACATACTGATTATTTTTATCAAAGGGGGTCTTTAATTCCTTTCGTACATTAACAGTGTCATCCCAAATTTCCTTGGTGAACGTTTTTGTTTGATAATCAAATCTATACAATCTACGTCCTTGATGGTCATATCCGGTTTGCTCAGTGACACCCATGATAATATTTTCTTGTTGCGGTCTACCTTTTTGGAGAATAAGTAGTAAAGTTTTAGCATTATTGTGTGGTCGGAAAGTATTATGGGCTAAGTCAACAATAGCTTTAATATTGTTTCCTGTTTTTAAGTAATCAAGGACATAATTACTTTTAACTGCATGGAATATAGTTTCAGGGAGAACAATTGCCAGCATTCCCCCCCTAAGCATGTCCAGACATCGTTCAATGAATAATATTTGAGGTGCGGTTGCTTTTGCTTTTTCAGTTGGTTGCCAATTGCCATTTATATCCTTCTTCCAAACATGACCTAACTTAAAATATTTAGCCTCATCTTTTAATACTTTGATGTTAGCTCCAAATGGCGGATTAGTCATAATAATATCGAATTTTCGGAATTCCTGAGTATTATCTATGTTCTCAACGAATAAATCATGAGCACGGTCTAAATAATCTTCTGGTCGATGTAATGTGTTTTCATGTACTATGCCCCCACGTCCATCACCTACAATAGACATGTATGCTTTAGCTATCTTTACGAGGTCTACCTCTTTATCAATTCCATAGAAGTATTTTTCAGCCATTTCTTGCTTTAATTTATCAAAGTCTGGACTTCCCTTATATTTTTTATTATTTTCCATTGTGTTCCAAACATCTTCCAGCGAGTAGATAAGAAAACCACCCGAACCACACGCAGGGTCTAAAATACTCTGCTGTGGTTGAGGCTGTATTAAAGCAACGGCTGTTTTTACAATCTCACGGGGTGTAAAAAACTCGCCCTTCTCGCCAACTAAGCCTTTTTCAGCAAATACTTCAAAGGCATCACCAACGGCATCCTTGTCTGTTAAATGGAGACTATAACGCTGGAGTTGCCCTACTACCCAAGCTACTGATTTTGGGTCAAGGGTTATTTTCTCGTGTTTTTCAAACACGCCATCTTTTACCAATTCATCTTTAACCTGCTCAAATAGATGCTGAATTCTAAATTTTATACTTTCTGGTTTTTCATCTATACTGACTCGAAATGCTGGCGGTTTATCCAAATCGTATCGTTCATCCCATATCTTTGCGAAAATGAGTCGAATCATCTCGCTACCTAATTTTTCACTGCGGCTAATATTTGTATTTGCGTAAAGTGTTTTATGTATACGCTTAAATATAAGTTTCAAATCAGTAGCGGGGATTAAGTGGTCTTTTTTAAGTTTCCCCATTTCCTCAACGCTTTCCCCAAGTTTGGGGATATCAAAGATGAAATCCTGCTTAAGCGTTCCTTTTTGAGTGTCACGGTAGATGTATTCTATGCCTCCAATGTCACCATTAGTCCAGACACCCCAAAGCGTGGACGTGGCTAACATATAACTCATAAGTTGTCTTATCCCATCTGTTTTTTCAGGTCGTTTAGTTTCTACAATACCAATAATGTCTTGATTTTGGTCTCGCCTGGTGATATCGGTAGAATTATAAATAACGATATCAGCTCTATCTCTATCGATACCATCGTTCACATTATTTAATTTATTTTCTGAACGGCTACCACGTTTGATAAAAACTTCAATATCCATTTGCTTAAAGTCATAGCCATAATCATCATGAAGTATATGCTCATATTTCTGTCGAACAGCTTCTTCCGGTTTACGCATATCTACTGGTTTGCCAGTAGCTAAATCATAATCCCAACCTTCTTTTAGCGGGTTGGGTTGTTTCTCAAACATATTAGTGTTCTCCCTTATTGCTAATTCTGCTACCCTTAGCATATCTTTTGCCTTTTGGTATCCGGTTTCGTTTGAGTAGGTTGTCAAGAGCATCTTGGATGGGTTTATCAGGTCGAGGGTATCTTGTTCCAGCTTTCCATGAACTCACAGTATTCCGATGAGCTTTTAATTCATCGGCTATAGCTGCCAGTGACCACTTTTTACCTTCTAGTTGTGCTATCCGAGTTTGTATTTCATTCATTATTGTTGAATCTATCACACATTGTGTGCACATGTCAATAGGTTTTATGGGAAAATAAATTGCGGAAACTTGTAAAATCGAAAAGAATAAATTGGGCTGGAAAGTACCCTCCCAGTCTGGTAACGGTAGTTATATAGTAAATCTTGACCACGGAACATCGTTTTGCACTTGTCCAGATTATGAAAAGAGACAACAACCGTGTAAACATATCCACGCTGTTGAGTTCGTGATTCAGCGTGAGACTAAACAAGATGGCACTGAAACCCTTACACGGTCTATGAAAGTAACCTGTACTCAAGAGTGGTCTGCTTATGATGATGCTCAAATGCACGAACAGGAACGGTTTGTAATATTGCTTCGTGACCTCTGCAATGGGATTGAACAGCCAACACAGACATTCGGTAGACCACGACTCCCATTGTCGGATATTGTTTTTGCAGTCGCTTACAAAGTCTATTCCACTATGTCGGGTAGACGGTTTATATCTGACCTCAAGGAAGCTGAGGAAAAAGAACTGGTTGGTAAATTCACTTCTTTTGCCAGTAATGCTCGGTATCTGGAAAACCCCGACTTGACCCCACTCTTGAAAAGCCTGATTGAACAGAGTGCTAATCCATTGAAAGTCGTTGAGACTGATTTCGCCGTTGATTCTTCTGGCTTCTCTTCCACAACCTATAATAGATGGTTTGACCACAAGTGGGGTAAAATGCGGAGTGAAGCCAAGTGGGTGAAAGCTCACTTGATGTGCGGTGTTAAAACCCATGTCGTAACTAGTGTTGAAGTGAGTCCGACTGAGACTGCGGATGCTCCCCAACTTCCCCAACTGGTCACTACAACTGCTCAGACATTCCAGATTAATGAAGTATCGGCTGACAAAGCATATTCCACACGCAATTGTCTCCATGCAATTCAAGCCGTAAATGCAGTACCCTATGTCCCTTTCAAAAGCTATTCTAAAGGTAGCCAGGGAAGCAATAAGTTCGATGGGCTTTGGGATAGAATGTGGCACTTCTACAACTTCAATCGGAATACCTTCCTTGAGCATTATCACAAGAGGTCTAATGTCGAGACTACCTTCAGTATGATTAAAGGCAAGTTCGGCGGTTCGGTTCGCTCTAAATCCCCGATTGCTCAGGTTAATGAGGTTTTGTGTAAGATTTTGTGTCATAATATCTGTGTCCTGATTAACTCAATTTATGAATTGGGGCTTGAACCAACATTCTGGACTTCTGATACAAAAGAGGCGTTTGTTCCAAAAGTGCTTGATAATGTGGGCTTTTAATACAAAGCCCCCTCGATGGGAGAGGGCTAGAGCCATTTTCGGTACTTTGCGAAGCAAATGTAGTGAGGGTGAAATCCTTGACCAATGTTCTCTCTTCTTTTATCATTCCTGACGGCCTTTTTATCCATTCTGGCATAGGCCAGAATCCATAGAAAATCCTTCTGTATCTCTCCCTCTTTGTGGGACTAAAGCCTTTTTCGAAAGGGAGTGTAATCACTCCCCCGTCATTGTCATTCGTCCTCCGTTGTCATTGTGAGCGAAGCGAAGCAATCTCCGGGAGGTGGGGCGCCTTCCCCACCCTGACAGTCAACGGCAATCTCAGTGCGATGGGACGGCGCTAGTCCCCACTGAAATCCATATTAATCACTGGATTCCAGCTTTCGCTGGAATGTACATTGTAAAAACCCTCAATTTGCCTCTAATTCACGCCTGTGTTATAAATCAACTTCACTAAGGAATAGTCTGAACGTGTGTGTACTTAAAGGATTGGAGGGGAGTATTCCAGCTCCCCTTTTTTATTTGACTTTAGTCATGCTATAATGTGGCTTAACTTACTTTGGTTTGAATTTTTGGAGTATTGCTTTGAAGGTTTTGAGAATTACTTTACAGTTCATTGCCTGGATAGGGGCATTAATCGTGGGGCTATCGGTAGTTATGATGTATGGAGCTGGCGGATACAACGTGGATATGGTCGGCATGGCCGTAGGTTTCTCCGCGACAATGTGTTTTATAGGCGTATTTTTCTTACTTCTGGGTGGCTTAATTTCCAGAGGTCGTTTTCTCTGGATGATAACCCTGTTGGTAGGAATAGCTTATATTGCCGTACTTCCAAGGGTTTGGGTGCCCCATGAGACAAAGTACGGCAGAGTGGGACTTATGAGTGTGGATACTTTTGTTATCAGTGCGTTTCCGGGAGTTGTTTGCATTATCGGCGGCATATGGATGCGTTCACTTGACACATAGTAAACAGTAGGAACTAGGTTCTAATGTAAATAGCAAGTAGGATAGAGTGTTCATATAGTATGTATATATAGTATGTACCTTGAGGTGGTCCCCAAAAACTGGACAGGTTGTTAAGATAGAGTTCTGCTCCTAAAATAAGAGAATGTAGAGGAGCAGGAAATTGAAAAAGAGCCGCAAACAGTATAATCCGGACTTTAAAGCCCGGGTTGCCATGGAAGCACTAAAGGGCGAAGAGACCATCGCGGAATTAGCCATCCGTTTTGAGGTCCACCCGACCCAAATCAATAAATGGAAGAGAGAACTGGTAGCAGGAGCTGCCAATATCTTTGGCGCTGATCCCAACAAGAAGATCAAGGATGAGAAAGGACTGATAAATCAGCTTTACCAGCAGATTGGACAGCTGAAAGTAGAGAAGGATTTTTTAGAGAAAGGGTTGGAGCGGTGGAAGTAAGCCAAAGGCGTGCTGCTGTTGATCGCCGCCGTCCATCACTCTCCGTGACCAGTCAGTGTAAATTGTTGGATATCAGTCGCTCTGGGTTGTATTATCAGCCGATAGGAGTCTCTGACAATGACCTTAATCTAATGAAGCTGATTGACTGCCAATACATGGTCACACCGTTCTATGGAACCCGCAAGATGGCAGCTTGGCTAAAGAGTAAACACCACAATGTTAACCGGAAACACGTACGGCGGCTGATGCAATTAATGGGTTTGAAGGCCATCTACCGCCGTCCTCGGACTAGCCCGCCGGGACCGGGTAATAAAATCTACCCGTATCTTTTAACTGGTATGGAAATAACACGGCCAAATCAAGTGTGGTGTGCTGACATCACTTACATACCTATGGCACACGGTTTCATGTATCTGGTAGTCATCATGGACTGGTACAGCCGGTATGTATTGGCGTGGAGGTTATCAAACACCTTGGACGCTGACTTCTGTGTGTGGGCACTCGAAGAGGCGCTCAAGAAAGGCACCCCGGATGTTTTTAATACTGACCAGGGATCACAATTCACAGGCAAGGCTTTCACCGGGCTTTTAGAGCAACATGGAATCAAGATTAGCATGGATGGGAAAGGAAGTTACAGAGACAACCTGTTTATCGAGAGGTTATGGAGAACAGTGAAATATGAGGAGGTGTACTTAAAAGCATATCAGAATGGGAAAGATGCCCGAATCGGGATTGGGGACTATTTCCGTTTCTACAACAATGCACGTCCCCACCAGGCACTCTGGTATCGGACACCGGGCGAGTTATTTGCCCCCACCCCCTTTGAAGAGCCTGAGAAAGGTGTGATAGAATCGTTAACACAAGGTACCATTGATACAGCAGGACACTATCTTAATTTAGCCCCATTGCTGTCCTAACAATGGGGTCCACCT
>CAVWFD010000016.1:0-179073 GCA_963754195.1 uncultured Chloroflexia bacterium | reverse complement strand
ACACCGTTTCTAAACCATAGCCATTCTGGACTTCCCAGACTAACTTTGGCTTAGGGTAAATAAGCTCCCGGGGTTTACGGATCCTCAGCAGCCATGCTCTGCTGGCAATTGCCTGAACACTACGACCTAACGCAGATGCAACGGCCTCAGTTGACGTTTCTTTTACGTATAACTGGGCTAGCATGGCGTCATCCTCAGCCGTCCACGCCTTCAATTGCGATGGGTAATGCCGCACCTGCCGTTTCAAATCCAGTTTCGCTGTCCGGGACTGAATACCCCTCCAAACTCTACCCGGCAAAGCCGCCAGCAGCACTTCCTTGGTCGAGGTGGGCCATAAGAGTCGGAGCAAGTTGTCCTGCTCTTTAGTCCACAAGCGATCCTTTCGTGAATTCCCTATTGGCCGCTCGATATCGATCCGTTGTTTGAAACCTGTTTTCCAATTAACGGTGGCCTGGATCTGCTGGGGATTATGGACTATCTCCACACGGTCAATCAGCAGCTTAAGCAGACGATTACGGAGTCCCGGAGAGAGTTTTTGCCACTCACTATCCAGATTCTCCAGAAAATGTCTCACCCGGTTAAGGTCGACCAGGGTTACCGGCTGGGGTCGCGGCCTCTGCTGCATAGCCAGGAGCTGTGCTTTGACCTGCTTGATTTGCCGATGGTAGCTTTCCTCCATATCCGGGTCAGAGGCACCCAGATAGTTTTCGAGGTTGGACAGACGGCTCTTGAGTTGGGCTTCCTCGCGTTTTCGCCGGATCTGTTCATCGTCGGCAACCAGTGTTCGATTTTGTACTTCATCCAGAACTGCCGTGGCATGAGAGCTCAGGTCAAGACACTTGAGAAACTCCTTCGTCATCGGCTCATCAATAATCCGGTGGTCGATGTCCAGACAGACGGGACCGGTGCCATTATGGTAGTCGCGGTCGCAAGCCCATTTTCCCTCAGAGCCATGACCTGAGATCCGGTAAGGCATCTCGTGATTCATACACCGGAGTAAGCCATCCCAATCGAGTGGTTCGAAATAGGCGGCGCGTCCTCTGGGCTTACCTTCGCGGCGGTTAGCCAGTTCATAAGCCTCACGGAAGAGGTCAAGCGGGACAATCGCCGGATGATTGTTTTCTATTATAATGTCTGTCCATCGCCAAGTTCCGATTAAAGCCAATTGCCGGGTCAGTCCATCGATTACCTCGGGAGTAATGATGTAACCGGCCGTGGTTTTCAGGCAATTTCTCATTGAGGAGCGTGTTTCCATGTATTTCAGGTCTTCCGGGAAGGGTGGAAAGTATGTCCCTCGCAAGGTCTGCGCCGCCTTATATTTGCTGCCGTTGGCGCGGATGAACGCCTCGAGTACTTTGATGACGATTTCCGCATGCGGAGGATAGGGCAGCCATTTGCCGAAGATATAGCTTCCGTTACTCTTGGAGCCTTTGATGGTAATAACGAAACCGGGCGGCACTTGATTACCGACGTGCTCTCCCTTTGCCGCTTTACTTCTTTTCTTGGGGCCGAAGTGATCTTTTTGCAGGTGCCGGCTCTCCCTGGCCGCATCTTCGAAGCCTTCCCGCAGCTCTTTCCAGTCCGCCTCAATGCGGGGATTGAAGACAGTATAAGGGGTGCGTAACCGGCAGTTAGCTTCCTTCATCAGCTTCAGTAACTGGGCACCTACAATGCGGTCCTGGTCACGGGACAGGCGGCTTACTCCTTCCGAAGAAAGATAGACGGTACCCGTAACCTCCGGGGCTTCACCTTGCGTTAGGTCTGACATGAATTCGGCAAGGGCGGGTCGTTTCTCGGGACCAAGCCGGCCGCTGATGCCGAGGTCACGCAGGTCGACGATCAATTGCCCGTCGACCCAATAGCGAATAGCATCACTATCGCCGCGCTGAATGGCGTTAACACGCCTGTCTACCTCTTCTTCGCTAAGTTCTGTATGGAAGCCATCTTCCCTGGCCAGGCTGACCAGGATCGCCAGTTCCGCCATACTTTGCAGACTCTCTTGAATCTGTTTAGGGTCAGACAGACGGCCAAATATTCTGGCGGGCCGGTTCAAGGGAATCCGTTTTAATTCCTCATCGCTCGGTTTGCGCCGGGCCACCTTCTCTCGTTCAATTTGCATTATCTCGGCTACAGTCAGCATCGGTCACCTCCTTAAACATTGTGGCGAGAAGCGGGACTAGGGCACTTGATGGTACCGGACTCACCCCGATTACCCTTGGAAGATAGGGAAAAGCCAGAGCGCAGTCAGCCGAATCTGGCGAACCATGCCGTCCACATTGGGTCTCGCTGGATACATTCCTCGACGCGAGATAGGGTATCTTTATCATCGCTCACCAGCGCGGTAACGTATCGGTTCAATAGTTCCGCTGGCTCCGTCGGGTTACCACCTAATACCACCGCCAGTCTATCCAGTATTTTACCACCATTGGGGATAAAAATGGCAAAGGCAATCGTCACCAGACTACGCACTACCAAAGTGGAGTTTATGCCAATTACACCCCGCCGTTCCATGGCTTCGACCTTCTCACGCGCCCGGAGAAGAGCCGTTGTCACCGGCACGACCTGATGTACCGCATACCATCGTTCTATAGCTTCACGCCATTCCCCAACAGGCAGCTTATCTGCCTCTGTTGGTTTGGCGAGACAAGATTGTATCTCCCCGGTTAGACCCAGAGGCTCGATGAGTTCCAAGAGGCTCTCATCACCAAGCTGGCATGCAACTTCCGCGGCGTCGGGTACCAGCCACTCCGGTAATTTAGATATTTCTCTGAAATCAGGAAACCCAGTTTGGATATACGGTACCAACAAATTCTGTCTCATCGTTACTTCCCTACATCTTTTCACGAACCGCTATATTTGGCATAATCATCATGGCGTAGCCCCCGCCGGAGGGAAGGCTACCAGTCGTAGTATCGCTCCGCATTTAGGACAAACCGCGGAAGCTCTGGCGTCAAGGGTCCAGGCAATGAGTTGACCGCAGCGAAAACAGGATACCAGCGGCACGTCCGGTTGGGGGTTGGCTACTCCCTCGGGCTCCAATGGTTTTGCCGCAATGGCAACCGGCGGCTGCTCTTGCTGCATAGCACGGAATCCTCCCGCTGGATTGATATCTTGCTTCGGCGACTGATTCCAGTTCTGAAAAGCCGGTTCGACGTAATCGATAAAGAACTGCAGAAGCTTATCATCCGGGGTCTCGCCGGTGGTATCCATGAGCAGTAACCGGCTGCTGGCCGCCATGGAAACATCCCCGCCGATGGTCATTCCTTGTGGTAAAGTGACGCCTTTAGAACCACCTATTTGAAAAGGCTTACGTCTGGTTGATTGCATTATCGGCCTCCTGATTTGGGTCTAAATATAAACGTTTATATAGTATTTATACTTTAGACTGTTTAACTTAGGTTGTCAATACTGCCTTTTCCAGAAAACCAGGGTCAGCACTAACCCGCGTTATCCGTCCTGCGCCGCACGGGTCAAGGGGTTAAAACTCACAGGACGATGTGATACCCCCCAGTCTCCGTTTTTCTTGTAATTACCTTACCCCCGGGTCACCCCCCTGGGGCAATACCAGGGGTATTAAAATAGACTGCATTTCAGTGCTGCATTGGGGCTGCTTTAATATCGCTACAATCGTATAGATAGAATAGTATAGATTGTATAGAATAGATTATCGGGATCGACCATGGAGAATGGGATAAATGTCGCAAGTAACTTGAAGAAGGAAACGGTCGGCTTGCATGTAAATCCCTGATATGGATTATAATCAAGAAAAACCTCCACTGACACACCGGGGTGAAACATGGAGAAAAAGAAGACACTGAAAATAGTCCTGGATGAACTCTACGACGCCATGGAGAATAACTCTTACGAGGTTGAATATTACCTTGACCTCGAAACTGGTGAAATACTCTTTGTCTCGGAAGGTATGGATGATGAGGAAACCGGGAAACTGAAGAACCAGATTGAGGAAGAGCTTGGCCGATACGAACCAATACCTAAGGTGGAGTCCTATGAGGGATATCGTGATATGCAGTCCTTCATTGCCACTGTAGAGGACGACCATCTCGGCGAGTTACTTGAGGTGGCCATTAACGGTAAGGGAGCCTTCCGCCGGTTCAAGGACGTGCTGCTCAACTACCCTAAGGAAAGAGAAAAGTGGTTTGAGTTCAGGGATGGCAGAATGGAAGAAAGAGCGCTGAAATGGCTTGAAAGCATCGGCGTGAGTTTAATTGAGGAGTAAGCGTATGCCGTTAAATACTAATACGGTTGAGCAATTGGCTGAATGGTGTCTCAAGGATGATTCTCTGGTTGATGTCAGGGCCACTGCCCGTCGGGATTTCTTTGGCTATGATGAACCGGATGAAGCCCACTATATGAAAGGTGCTGGTGACGTTACCAGCCGGGAAAGGCGCTTTCTAGGCTGGTTTGTCCTGACCTTCAAATTACCGGACGGAAGAAGCCCCGCAGAGGTTGCCGCATCTGCTATTTTCAGTGGCAGTGACCTAACTTCTGCAATTGATGCAATCAAGGGGTCCCGTTGTATATTGGCAATGGTAGCCATGGTTAATCCGGGAGAGGCTTGATTCTGAGACTGGAGGATGAAGAATTCACTGTTGATAATCGCCAGTTAAGCCGGCTCCTCAGCCGGGATGACGCTCTGTATGCCCATATTATCCCCGCCGGACGGCGAGGCTGGCTGGTTGGCCCCGGTTGGCTGCAATGGCCAATGCGCATCATGCCTGGCATGCAGGCAGTGTTGAAGAAATTTCAACTCAGCCCAATAGATCTAGAAAGACTCCTGCAGCAAAGGAAAGATCCGTCTGGGGACCGTCAGAAGGTGGAACTGCCACGCGATACTTCTCTTAAAGCTGCGGTGGCCAGGATGACGAAGGAGGCCAAGGCTGAGGATCGAATAAATCTCGTTATGACTATGGTTCAGTGGAAGAAACTGGTACTCTCGCATATGAAATCAAGCCAAATAAATGATTTCAGCAAAGACATTGTAAAACGGGTTAGTAAAGTTAATTCGATAGATGAACTCAACAAATGGTTGGGGCTGGCGATGAACATCTGGAATAATACGCCCCAGCCGGACCGTGGCGGTAAATCACCATTTGAAATAAGTAGAGAATATGATACCCAGTCCGGTGATTAGTTCGTCGTCTTTTACTTAAAGAATTGTTACATCACATTCCGATGGATTATGGCATCCGATATTCAAGCTCCGCTTCTTTTTAGAAACAACATTATTTTGTCTTAGTGTTGGAGGAGGATTTCTCATGAATCGTGTTGACCTGTTTTACACGTGCAAAACCATGAATGAGCGGAAAACGGAAGAAACCAAACACTTCCCTGGTACGCAGGAAGCCGATAAAGATGATAATAACACCAGCCAACTCAAGGACATAGAAAGGTACTCCACGAGCAGTCCCTAATCTCAACAACGAGCCGCCGATAGCTGGTAATAGCGCACCCACGGCGATAAGGACATTTGATACCACGCGATGAGGTAGAATGCGCTTCCGCCAAAAAATCCATGCACTATAAAGAGCTCCACCAATGAGCGTAACCGTTCCATAAATATTCATAAGACCCGTCAGAATACCAATATCGGTGGGCACTATAATTTTATCAGTTAACTCTTTTGCAGTACCTAAATCAATATTGGTGCTGAACAATCTGACGGCACCATAAATCGAAAGAATCACCAAGATTGCCATCAAAATATGAGCAGTGCGGCGTCGCACTAGAAGATATACTGTACCCTGGCCGAGAAAAGCTGCTACACAAATTGCCCCGAATAAATACCAAAAACGGAACATAATGACATGCAGTCCAAATGTTTCTGTGTAAAATTCAGTGAAAGTACTGATACCATACATGAAAAGCCCGATGGCCCAGAGAAACTGAAACGGCTGTCGGCGAGCAAAATACTGGTCAAAAACAGTCACCCCGAATGCAAACGAGACTATGGTTGAAATTAGAGGTATAAGTCCGATATCCATTTCCAAATTCTTCAATAAATCTTTATTTATTATATATGTTTAGTGGTACAAGTTTTGTGATTTTCATAATCGAGATATTAATAAACGAGCAAATTTAAAACAGCAATGGTCGGAATGGAATACAACTAACCACTGCTGGTTGTTTTCTGGTTTGTGTGTAAATTTTTATTTCTGGTACATTCATTACATAGCCCCCTGAGCAGGATATCATGTTCCTCTAACGTATAGCCTTCAGGCAGGAGACGCTGGAGATCATCTGGGCACGAGTTTATCTCATAAAGTTTGTCGCAGGCATTGCAAAGAAAGTGATGGTGATGACTTTTCTGAGCTACTTCCCATCTGGCTGACTGGCCAGGTAATTCAACTGCAACAACAGATCCTTCTTGCTGAAGAGATTTTAAATTGCGATAAACGGTGGCAATACCCAAACCGAAAACCTGTTGCTGCGCCATAGTGAAGGCTTCCTTGGTGGATAATGGTCTTCCGGCATTTAACAAGACTTGACGAATCGCGTTTCCCTGTTGTGTAACTCTGACCATATAACTGCTTCCTGAATATAATAATTTATTATCGTTATTGTAACACCGTTTTCTTAGTTTTGTCATCAAATTAGATAATTTTCGTAATCCCCTTGACTTGCTAATGATTATGCATTATCATTATCAATATCACCAATTGAGTCCAAGGAGTAAACCGATGAAATATCTATTAGCTGTATTCATGAGTCTTGTTCTTCTGTTTACCGCAGCCTGTCAGTCCAGAACCGGTACGAGCACCCCTTCAAGCGGTGTTGTGCAGGTCGTGGCTGCGGAGAACTTCTGGGGCAGTATTGCCGCGCAAGTGGGCAGCAGCCACGTGAAAGTTACCAGCATCATTAACGATCCTAATGCCGACCCGCATTCCTACGAACCGACATCACAAGACGCGAGGACGGTTGCAGATGCGCAGTACGTCATTTACAATGGAGTAGGATACGACGGCTGGATGGATAAATTGCTCGCGGCTAATCCATCTACAAACAGGCAAGAGCTCAACATCGGCGATTATTTCAGCAAGGTAGAGGGCGACAATCCGCATATGTGGTACAACCCGACTTATGTGGAGAGCATTGTGGATAAGATTCGCGATGATTTAATTGCAATCGACCCGGCCGATACGGCTGCTTTCGACCAATCTGCTCAGGCATATCTGACCACAGAATTGAGTCAGTACAATGCGCTGATTGCCGATATTAAGGCCAAATACAGCGGCACGGCTGTAGGGGCTAGCGAGAGTATTTTTGCTTATATGTCTCCGGCATTGGGGTTAGATCTTATCACGCCGCCATCATATATGAGCGCTGTTTCTGAAGGAACGGATATATCTGCTGCCGACGAGGCGACATTCGAGCAGCAAATTGCTCAAAAGCAGATCAAGGTTCTCGTTTACAACAGACAGAATACGCCGCCGAATGTCCAGTCGCTGCTCGACCAGGCGAAGGCTCAGGGAATACCTGTTGCGTCAGTCACCGAAACGCTGGTCCCTGCGACGGCGACCTTTCAGGATTGGCAATGCGCAGAATTACAGGGAATAGAAAATGCTCTTCAACAAGCAACCGGGAAATAACATCTTAATCATAAACGGCCGCAGGCAAAGGATGTATCCCGCTCGCAGTCGAGCAGGAGAAATTTATGAATGTTTTGAAAGATTTATCCTCAAATAATGCGACTGCGGAAGAAGTCATAAGCATTGTTGGCGGGGCCGTCGAACTCGGCGGACACGCGATCTGGCAGAATGTAAATCTCGGGGTAAAAGCTGGGGAATTTATCGCGATACTGGGACCGAACGGCTCCGGTAAATCGACTTTGATAAAAACAGTCCTGGGCCTCATCCCATTGAGCGCAGGGAAAATAACAGTCTTTGGGCGGCCGGCAAGGCGGGGGAATCCGGACATCGGTTACGTACCACAAAGGCGTTCTTTTGACGCAGACGCTCGCATCCGCGGCAGAGATATTGTGAGGATGGGATTGGACGGCGGACAATGGGGGCTGCCATTTCCGTTCCTCAACCCCAAGGAATCAAAAAATATCAGCCAAAGGGTCGAGACCGTAATAGAAAGTGTCGACGCGGCATCTTATGCCGACCGTTCGATCGGCGAAATGTCCGGCGGCCAACAGCAAAGACTGCTGATTGCGCAGGCTTTGGTCACTAATCCCCGGATGTTAGTACTGGATGAGCCGCTGGAAAGCCTGGATTTAGCAAACCAGCAAGCCATCGCCAACATTATACGGCGTATTGCGAAAGAAACGGGAGCGGCTGTTTTACTGGTGGCCCATGACATTAATCCCATCATGTCATCGATAGACCGGGTGGTATATATTGCCAAGGGTCATGTGGCAGTCGGCACGCCAGAAGAGGTTATTTCTTCGGAGACGCTGTCAAAATTATACGGCTCTAATGTCGAGGTCTTACGCACCGGCGACGGCAGCTGCGTTGTGGTCGGACGGACAGGGGAGATAATCAGTTATCATGAGCATCATTGAATACGTATTCCCGTCATCTTCCGTTAATTTTGCTGGGCTGTTGCATTATCACTTTATGCAAAATGCCTTCATCGCGGGCACGATAATAGCAATATTAGCCGGCACAGTGGGTTATTTCATGGTCGTTCGCGGCCAGAGTTTTGCCGGACACAGCCTGGCGAATGTAGGCTTTGCCGGTGCGACCGGGGCGTCTTTAATCGGCTTATCTCCGCTACTGGGCTTAGTGGTTTCAGGGATACTGGCGGCTTGCGGGATTTACTGGCTGGGACTGGATATGCAGCATTCGCGCCAGAGTGACATCGCCACCGGCGCCATATTCAGTGCATCCATGGCATTGGGTTTCCTATTCGTTCACCTCTCCACCGCGCAAGCCAACAATATCTACTACGTGCTCTTCGGGAATGTGCTGGGCATTTCAAATGCCAGTGTGCTGGTTACCGCGGCGATGGCAGTCCCTGCATTAATTCTGGTGCTGGTTGCTGCCCGCCCTCTGTTGTTTGCATCGGTTGACCCGGCAGTGGCTGAAGCACGCGGCGTGCCGGTAGAAAATTTGGGGTTGGGGTTTCTTCTCGTTTTAGCACTGGTGGTGGCTGTCGCAGTTCAAGTGGTGGGAGTCCTCCTTATTTTCGCCCTCCTAGTGACACCGGCGGCAACCGCAAGACGGCTTTCCATCCGCCCCATGGTTGAAATAATTATCTCAGTGATTCTTGCGGTAATCTTCACCTGGGCCGGTTTGGTCGCAGGTTACTACACCACATTTCCTGTGAGCTTCTACATCACGACTTTCTCCTTCGGGTTTTATGTCCTGGTGCGTCTTTTCAAAGCCTTCGGACCGACAGGCAAGGTCTCTACGATAAAGCCGGATTTTGGGAAGAGTGAAGCCGATGGGTCTTGAGAGCACTTTCCCACATTTCACCTGGAACCTTTGGCTGGATATTTTCCACATGTTCCAATATGGGTTCATGCGCAATGCCTTTTTGGCCGGTACCGCCTTAAGTATTGTATCGGGTCTGGTGGGATATTACGTGGTTGTCAGACACCAGGCGTTTGCCGGAGAAGCTCTTTCAGATGTGGCTTTTACGGGAGCCATGGGCGGAGCAGTATTGGGACTAAATCCCCTCGCAGGGACCATCGTCTTAACTGTTGCGGGAGCCGTTGCCATGGGCTCTTTTTCCCAGCGCATCGGCGAGCGTGACATCGCTATCGGTACCGTTCTGGCCTGGGTATTGGGGCTTAGGGGTGTTGTTCCTGACTCTGTTTACTACCCACACCGCCGGCAGTACCGGTTTCTCCGGAGTGACGGCGTTATTTGGCTCGATTTTAAGTATTTCAACTAAGCAAATGATAGTAATCGTCGTGGTCGCAGCGGTAGCAGCATTGACAATACTGCTCATCGCCAGGCCGTTACTCTTTGCATCGCTGGACCCTGATGTGGCAGCCGCGCGGGGCATTCCGGTCCGTCTGCTCGGTCTCGTCTTCATGGTGCTGCTCGCCGTCACAGTGGCTGAAGCGATGCAGGCGGTAGGTGCGTTATTAGTATTCGCCCTTTTGCTGCTTCCCGCAGCGATCTCCCATCGCTTGTCCATTCGTCCTTTTATGGGTTTGGTATTGGCAGTTGTGTTCGCTCTTGTCTTGACATGGATGGGACTCACTTTCGGCTTCTACTCCGGACTACCCAGCAGCGTCTGTATCAGCCTTCTTGCCTTTATCGCTTATGTCGCTGTTGTCGGGGCCTACGCCATACGGCAAAGACTGGATACAAGACGCTTTATTCATGATTTGGAACCTGAATCGGCAACGAGTAGCCTGGGAGAGAAAGTAAAATAACATCATCAGCCTTCCTGCAAAATTACGCTATGTCAAGTCCATAGCGAATTAATTCGTAGTGTCATAAAAATGGAAAAAAGAAAGCAGAGTTGGGTTTTAACGATCGTGCTAATAATCGCGGTAATAGTTATGTTGATATTATTCGTACTCTGGTTTAAAGATGATTAAAACTACCTTGTAATCACGCGAACAGTTTTTCAAACAGTATTCACTAAAATGCAGAAAATCAATGGGCATATCAAGTTAAACTTACAATAACAGACCATCAAAGCAATTGCTGTCTTGACAGATTTATCCTTACCGTCCTGCGCTTCCCCTATTATGAAATTGACCTTGATGAAGAGGTGGATAGGGTGTACTTGGAGAAGGCTGCATCCAGACCCTCATATGGGTACTTTGACCTATCCACCGTTGATTATTATACTTCTTAACGTCAAATTATACACTGTCAGTGGAATCACAAATTTGTTTTAGTCGTGTGTTGACAGCATCCACACTAATATGGCTTCAATGGCATTAAAACAGCATAACAATGCCGTTTAAAAACCTTCCCTGACACATCACAAGTCATCATGATGTTAAGTCACAATTCATCTTCTACCCAATTATTCGATGTTGTTGACCCCAAAGCATCATCAGACTATTTAAAATATCAATTGTAAAACCAAGCTGAAATTAAATTCGAATGGTCTTTTTCTACAACTTAGTGCCGTGTTTCTATCGAATATTTATAGCAATTTCGTTAATGTTATTAGTGCGGCCTGCTTTCTTCCGGGAGCATTACAATTTGCGGGACATTATTCCGGGGATGACGGCTTACTTCAACCGAAGCCGAGAACACCTTACGGATGATTTCTTTGGTAACAACTGTATCCGGTGAGCCGTCTGCAAAGATGGACCCGTGGTCGAGCAAAACCAAACGGTCAAAATACAAGGCAGCTAAATTGAGGTCGTGCATTGCCGCGACTACCGTAACTTTTTCCTCACGGTTGAGTTTTCGTAGTAATTCCAGAATTTCAACCTGGTGGTTGATATCAAGATGAGCGGTCGGTTCATCGAGAAGCAGCAAGGTTGGCTCCTGCGCAAGAGTCATTGCCAGGACAACTTTCTGGCGCTCGCCGCCGCTCAATTCGTTAAAATAGCGGTTCCGGAATTCAATCATGCCGGTGACTTCAAGCGCTTCGTTTACCATTCGATGCCCTCTTTTATCCTCGCCAAACAAACCCCGGACAAAAGGAGTTCGCCCCAGTGACACTACTTCCTCCACCGAATAAGCAAATGGAATATTGAACTGCTGAGGAACCACTGCAATCCTCTGAGCCGCTTCTCTTCGGGAAATTTTCCGAAGGTTGACGCCACCAACGCAGATATCACCTTCGGCAAGCGGTAAAACGCCGGTCGCGAGCTTCAACAATGTGGTCTTCCCTGAACCGTTTGGGCCGAGCAGTCCGGTCATCTCTCCACCGCACACAGACAGATTAATATGATGCAGGGCAAAACCACCCGTGTAAGCAAAGCCGGCGTCTTGCAGGAGAAGGTTGGCAGGTTCAGAAAGCATATTCCCTCCTGGTTCGCCTTAACAAATAGATGAAGAACGGGGCACCAATAAGGGCTGTAAGCACGCCGACAGGAATCTGGGCGGGACTAACCACCGTCCTGGCGAGAAGGTCGGCCAGCATCAAGAAAGACGCTCCGGCTAAAGCGGAAGCCGGGAGGAGCAGCCGATGGTCCGGACCCAGAATCAAGCGCATTGCATGAGGCATAATTAATCCGACAAAACCGATGAGCCCACCGATGGAAACGGCGCAGGCAGTGAGCAGAGAACCAATCCCCAGAATAAGCATTTTTTCACGCTCAACGTTTATTCCAAGGTAAGCTGCTCCCTCTTCACCGACTGAAAATGCGTTAAGATGTCCCGCGAATAGCTGCGCAACAATAATCCCTATTATTACAAGAGGAGCTATAACTGCTATCTGTTGCCAGTAAGTCACCGAAATGCCTCCCATGAGGAAGGAGAAAACCTGCTGGAACCTCAAACCGAGCCGGTCGCTCATCGTTAACAGCAACATCACAATCGCAACCAGGAATGAACTGACGACAAAGCCGGCCAGTAGCATACCGACAATGGGAGCCTTACCGCCGAAACGTGCCAGCCTGTAAACGATTAACACCGTGGCTAAAGCACCGAGGAAAGCTGCGATAGGCACCAGCCCGAACCCGTAGAATACCACACTCAGCGGAAGCAGCATAGCAAGGGTTGCGCCAAAAGCTGCTCCCGATGCGGTCCCGATTATATACGGGTCTGCCATGGGATTCCTCAAGAGGCCCTGAAATAGCACACCAGCGGTTGACAGCGCAGCGCCCACCAGCGCGGCGCCGAGAACCCTGGGAAGCCTGACCTGGAATACAATTGTCTCTTCTGTTGGCTGCCAGCCAGTCGTACTATGTAAGATTCCAATCTTATGCAATAACATCCTGATTGTGTCCAGAATGGAGATCTTGACAGGGCCAACAGATGTGGATACCAGCATTACTACTAAAACCGCAGCTGCGAGCCCGAACATTATTGCACCCCGATGTTTTCTCACGAACCGTTTCTACTCCCTTGTTTCCACGTTGTTAGCAACCTACTTGAATAGCTCAGGATGAATATCCTGGGCAAGTATTTGAAGACCGTCGATAACCCGCGGACCTGGCCGGTCTGTCAGGTTCGAATCGGTTATCGGATAGATAGCGCCGTCCTTAACAGCTGTGATAGTCGACCAACCAGGTCTCTGTTCCACATTTTGTACTGTCACGCCAAACTGGTAGTCATCCAGAATAATAATCTGCGGGTCCGCCTTGATTATGTCTTCGGTATTCATTTGCCAGGATGATGTCGGCCCGGTGTCGCCTACATTTTGGCCGCCCGCCAATGTGATCATGGAATCATTGAAAGATCCTGGCCCCGCAACCCATGGATTACTGGGATCTGTGCCGTCAAATTCCCACAAGACGCGCGGATCAGTTATTCCCTTCATCTTGGTCTCGATTGCATTAAGACTATTTTGCATAGTGGTGGTGAGAGTTTTAGCTTGTGGGGTAGCTCCGGTGATTTTCCCCACCAAGGTGATATCACTGATAACGCCGCTGACATCCTTTGGAGCAAGTATCACTACAGGAATTCCCAAGTTCTCCAGTTGGGAGACGTAGTCCGGTTTTGTATAGCCGAAACCGATAACCAGGTCCGGTTTTAGATTGACGATAGTTTCTATATCGAAACTTGGGTACCCCGACCCCACATGAGGTAAGGTTGTAGCCGCAGTCGGGTAATCAGAGTCACTATCGGTTCCTACCACCTCACTTCCCAAACCCAGGGCAAATAAAATCTCCGTATCGCTGGGGGCAAGAGACACTATCCTTTGCGGTGTCCCTTTGATGTTTATAGTTTGTCCCAGGTCATCGGTCAATGGTGCAATAGTTTTGTTTGAAGAGCAGCCTGCGATCATTGTCAGGAACATAGCCAGAGCGATCACGATAAGCCAAAATTTTTTCACTTTTCCAAATCCTTTCTTTTATTTTTAGGCAAAAAAAATCCCCTCATTCCACGGAACAAGGGGATTAAATCCTTTACAGGTGTGAGCAACCCCTTTCCGCGAAGGCAATCAACTTTAATTAGAGGACGGCGTCCTGACTTTCCCATCAGCGGGATCACAGTAGCGGGCCTGTGCCGGACTTTCACCGGGCTTGCAATCCGTTTAAGCCCAAACTCGCGTTTGGGCACCTCAACTCACTTTATTCTTTTGTTAAAAAACCGACGTCAGTAAAGATAATCATCGCATATCGTTTTTAAAAAAGCAACTAATATTTTCAGTTATTGCAAAAACAATTTTAAGAAAAACGAATAAACGAAAAATGTTAAAACACCCTATTGACAAAAGTTTATTTCATCATCTATACTTGCAACTGGGTGCAGCAGTTATGAGTTGTCTTGAAACACTAAAAGAAAATGGATTTAAACTTACTCCTCAGCGTAAATTGATGGCTGATTATTTCCATGATTCCGGTTCACATCTGACCGCAGAAGAAATAATTGCCCATGTTCATGAAACAATGCCAGGAGTTAATAAATCCACTGTATATCGCAATCTGGATATTTTTGAACATATCGGTTGTGTTTTAAAAAGTGAATCCGGCGATCATATCATCTATCATCATGCTGAAGAGGGGCACCATCATCATCTCGTATGCGTAAAATGCGGAAAAAGCATGGATTGCGATGAAATGCTTTTCTGGCCGGTGGAGAAATATTTACGGGATAAATATCACTTCCGGGTGGATTTCAAACATCAAGTCATCAACGGCCTTTGTGAAAATTGCAGTAAACAATTCTGAATTAGTAGTATATTATTTTTTTAATAATGCAATGCAACTGGTTGCGTTTATTAAAAAGGAGTAATAAATAATGCACATTCCTGACGGCTATCTCAGTCCAACCACCTGCGGCGTGATGTATGCGACTGCTATCCCTTTCTGGGCAGTAGCGGTGAAACGCGTCCGAAAAGAACTAACCGCCCGGACCGTACCGGTGCTGGCGCTTTTTTCGGCATTTTCATTCACTCTGATGATGTTTAACGTCCCCATACCAGGAGGGACAACGGCCCATGCGGTGGGAGCTACGCTGTTGGCCATTGTGCTGGGTCCATGGGAGGCCGTGCTGGGGGTATCGACCGCGTTGGGTATTCAGGCATTGTTTTTCGGCGACGGCGGACTGCTCACTTTTGGCGCTAACTGCTTCAATATGGCCATCGTTATGCCGCTGGTAGGCTATTTTATTTATAAAGTAATCTCCAGTAATTCCGATGCAATGTCGCCCCGCCGCACAATCGGAGCCGTTATAGGCAGTTACATCGGAATTGTTGCCGCGTCTGCCTGCGCAGGCGTTGAACTCGGCCTGCAGCCTTTGCTGTTTCACACTGCCGGCGGCACACCGCTCTATGCTCCCTATGGACTGAGCGTAGCAGTTCCGTCGATGGTCTTCGCGCACATGCTAGTAGCCGGTCCGGTTGAAGCCGTGGTAACGGGCGGTGTCGTTGTCTATTTACAACGGACTCACTCCAGTCTTATCAAAGCTGATGTTGCAAAAAAGAAAGAAGGAAAACTCTGGCTGGCCTGGGGCGCGCTAGGCCTTGTTGCACTGGCTACGCCGATTGGACTGCTGGCTTCCGGTACGGCCTGGGGAGAATGGGGAGTGGATGAACTGAAGACGATGGGACTGAGTGCCATTCCCCATGGATTACAAAAACTAGCCGGCTGGTGGCCGGCTCCCATGCCGGATTACGGTCTTGCCGCGCATGGCGGCAGTAATCGGCTATATCCTTTCAGCATTTGTCGGCATTATTTTAATTGGAACGTTAACATGGCTGCTCGGACGCTGGCTCAGTCGAAAAAATAAGGGAAAGACTGACGTATCATCTGAAGGGGGGCCCCCGGTAAATTGAAGGGAGATGACTTTCTCACTAAAAGTATATCCGGCTTCAGCCGTGTTTTGGAATCTGTTGTTACCACGGAGGACATCAGCCGCGCTTCCGGCTTACTGCAGAGTTTAGACCCGCGGGTGAAGCTGGTCTCTTTCCTGCTCTTCATTGTCGGAGTGAGTCTGGTGCACAGTCTGCCCGTCCTCGGTGGAATATTTGTTCTGATAATACTTTTGAGTTTAACATCAAAAATATCTCCCGGTTTCTTCCTGAAACGGGTCCTGATTTTTGTGCCGATTTTTACGCTGGTGATTGCGATTCCGGCGCTCTTTCTGACGCACGGACAACCGCTGGTACACATCTTCGGTAAAATTGTTATTACCAGGCAAGGAGCGCTTTCGGCCGGTTTTCTGCTGCTCCGGGTAACCGATTCGCTATCGCTAGGGGTGCTGCTGGTCTTGACCACGCCATGGGCTAACGTTCTGGCCGCTTTACGCTGGGTGCGCATGCCGGCCCTCATAGTAGATATCCTCGGGATGACTTACCGTTATATGTTTTTGCTGCTGCATTCCGCCAACGCTATGTTTCTGGCACGCAGCAGCCGTGTTATCGGCAGCTTTTCCGGCAGTGAAAACCGGCGCTGGCTGGGCCGGGCGCTGGCGACAACCATGGTGAAATCGCAAAGATTGAGCGAGGATGTTTATCTGGCAATGCTGGCGCGAGGCTACCAGGGTGAAGTCCGTGTTTTACAGGATTTTCGTTTGCAACGCCGGGATTTTCTCTGGATGATTTTTTCAATAATCGCAATTTTAATATTATTTTGGGTGAGCCGTTTATGAATTCATTGAATAATGTGAATATTTTTGAGGTTAAAAACCTGGACTACGATTATCCGGGCAATATCACCGCCTTAAAACAGGTCAGTTTTACGGTTAAAACGGGGGAAGTAGTGGCGCTGGTGGGCGCTAACGGATCCGGTAAAAGCACTCTCCTTAAACTCATGGACGGCTTGATTTTCCCGAAAGCCGGGGAATTGCTGGCGCTGGGCAAGGCGCTATCCGAAGAAGGATTAAAGGACAAAGTCTTTGCCAGTGAATTCCGCCGCAAGATAGGCATGGTTTTTCAAGACCCTGACGTCCAGCTTTTTTCCCCGACGGTCTGGGACGAAGTGATATTCGGCCCGCTGCAGCTGGGAATCGCTAAAGAAGAAGTCATCGCCAGGGGGCAAGCCGCGCTGGAGTTAATGGGGATCGTGCACCTCCGACAGCGACCTCCTTATCTGCTTTCCGGCGGGGAGAAAAAGAAGGTTTCGCTGGCCTCGGTGCTTTCGCTGCAGCCGCAAGTGCTGCTCCTCGACGAGCCAACCACCGGATTGGACCCTTCCAGCCAGGGGCATCTGATCGATTTCTTATTGCAGTGGGCGAAAGAAGACAAATGCATCGTCTTCAGCACGCAGGACCTGGATATCGTGGAAGAAATTGCAACACGCGTCATCGTCATGGGCAAGGAACACAATGTCGTGGCCGACGGTCAACCGGATGAATTTCTCTTTGACCCTGATTTTCTGGTGCGGACGAACCTGGTGCATGAGCATTCTCACCGGCACAAACAACTGGTACACAGCCACCAGCATATCCATGAACATCATCATTGAAGTGAGAAGCCCTCTACTGCAAAAGAATAACTCCGATTAGAATCCTGTTCATGGCGAACTCAACAATGAACTGCATGTGAATTTTACAGAAATCCTGAACGTAAAAAGACGTTAAACGTACAGCAATAAGTTGCGTATTTTGCTAATTGCACATAAAAATCATAAATTAGGTTGAAAATGGATAACACTGAAAAGGAAAACCTCAAAATATTACTTAAATACTGGATCATCCACAATCACAGCCACAGCGTAGAATTTACAGAATGGGCGGATAAAGCAAAAGCTATGGGTGAAATTGAAATCGCTCAGGATATTGAGCCAGCCGTCGAGCAAATAGATAAGGCTACGGCACTTTTCTCGAAGTCATTAAAAAAGATAAATGGGAAGGGACAATAATATGTGCCTATCAAAAGCATACATTGAAAAAGGCGGCAAACGCGACTATCATTAAATAAATAGTTATACTTCTGACCCAACGGGGAAGATAATTTATTTATCCTGGAGCATAATCTTAGATTTGGAATTTAGAAATTAGTAAACTATGGCTTTTGATAGTGGGCCTTTCCAGATAAATTTATACCTAATAATGGTCATCATCGGCATCCTTGCTGGCATGACAGTTGCCTATTTCGAGGCTAAGCGATGGAAAGATGACATCAATCATGTCTTTTATATTGTGCTCATAGTTCTGCCATTAGGTCTTATAGGCGCCCGTCTCTATCATGTCATCGACCAGTGGTCATATTATAGCCACCATCCATCACAAATAGTCGGTGGTAACGGATTGGGTATCTTTGGCGCAGTCATTGGGGTCGTAATTGGTATTATTATTTATACCAAATGGCAAAAATTGAGTACACTCCATTGGCTGGATATCATTGCACCCGGGCTCATTATTGCACAGGCGATAGGACGCTGGGGTAACTTCTTCAATCAGGAGTTGTATGGTTATCCCACCAGTCTGCCGTGGAGAATATACATTTCTCCGGAAAACCGGCTGCCCGGTTATGAAAACTTTGCCTATTTTCAGCCCCTGTTTTTTTATGAGTTTATGTGGGATGCGCTAGGATGCTTGTTGCTGCTTTTTACGGCGCGGAAATGGCAGAAATGGCTATTGAAAGGCGATGTGTTTTTCTTCTATGTAATTTACTATAGTATCGGGCGTTTTTACATGGAAGGTCTTAAACTAAATGCGCCGACCAGTACCGGATTACCTAGCGTTTGGACCATCGGCGGTTTCCCAACGGCCCGCTGGATAACTTCGACAGCATCGGTGATTTCAATCACAATTATCATCTGGCGCCACACCCGTCGCAAGAAAAACCTACGGTCGGGTTCTCGTAGCTTTGTCTCATGTTGGTTTTTCTTGATATGTGCTTCGCCTGAATGTCGCTGATCGAAACTGCCGTTACCATGGTGACAACTTCTCTCTAAAGCGGACGCAATTTCCCTATGGCCAAGTGACTATAATCTCAATATATTGGTTGACACGCATTTTATTTGAGTGTAACAACATGACGTTTTGTGCATCAGCTTTGAGAAACGTAGGCTAAATAAAAATCGCAGCTGTTGAATTCATGCTAGATAATTTTGCCGGGTCTCGATATTTGGGCGGGGTCACCAATGCAGACTCCACCCCAGCCTCTCTTAGTCTCGTTTGCTTTGTTTCATTTATTTATACTTGTATACGGCGCCATTTTTATTCATTATTAAAGGGGGATATTCCCCATTTTTGGTCACTCTTTTATGCATAATCTGGTTAAAGCATGAGGTGACTCGTGGCCAATCAAAATTACCGAATCACAAGATTTAATTCATTTTACGGAAAGCATAATCAGAAAATGATTTGCAATGCTTATTATTGCAAGAGCCGATTATTCAACACAACTTTTTCAGAGAGTCATATTTCAAATGTAAATTTTCGCGGAAGCACCATCACCAATTGCTCATTCAAGGGAACGAATTTAATAGCTGTTGATTTTTGGGGAACGAACTTATCAAAATGCAACTTTGCAAATGCATGTTTGGTGAACACTACATTTGTTGCGGCAAACCTGAGAGGCTCAAATTTTATGAATGTCCTTTTTAATAACGTCGTTTTTGTGAACACAAACCTCAGCGATGCCAAACATCTTACTGGTTGTGAAAATGGACTACACGTCTATCATTCATATCCTCAAGTTCAGATAAACCAAGATATAAAAGAAGCCCTTGATAGGCTAAAGAATAATTTGCATTTATACAAGACCCGAATATTATTTTTGCCTAATAATCGAATAAATAATTTAAACCTCTATCTTTTGTTTCAAAAATACTCAGAACAAGAATTACTTCGAGCTTTTAGTGTTTTACAAAACACCACTCACGACATATATACTTTGGGCCAATTAGACTCAATCATTGAACACACTATCAAACGATGATATTATAAAAATGTCCCGCCCCTCACAATCGAGAGATTGTGCAGCTAATGGTGCTGTATAGCGATCGGGGACTGTAACATAATAGCTAACATTCGAGGAGGGATGCTTATGATAGAGTACCTGGTCAAAATTGTTAGACTTATTAGTTTAATGATCAAATCTATGTTCTCTACGACAACACACCCTCTCGATTGTTTGGGGTAATAAACTATTACCAAGAAATGATACGCATGAATAACCATTTAGTTTTGGGAACACATTCCCTCACAGACTAGAACAACTCCTCTGCCATGTCACATTTGTCCAGATTGTTTCATCAATACCATGAAAGCCTATTTACTGACATCATACGTCTTAGTCATGTAACCTGGGGAAGCATGCCGCCATCATACCCATTAACACTATCAGGTACAAGTAAGACTGGAGGCAGATAAAATCGCAGAGTTCAGGGTCGTTGATAACCTTCCCCACAGAGTAACCAAGACCGTTACTCAATCGAACTAAGTTCCACGCCGACCCGATAGGGTCTCCGTGCACAATGTGATTGAAAATATCGCATATTTGTTGAGCCTCTGAAATATCATGCTTGTCACTCATCGTTTCGAGCATCTTGGCGAGGCTTGGTCTGCCATGACGTTCCCAACCGGCTTTCCACGCTTCGATTTCATTGGGGTAGGAGTGAAGATACGAAATGATCGCCGTTCGTTCAATTAGTGGACGCATGAGCACTACAGCACCGAAAAGGTAACCCTGACGAATTAGTTCTCGAATCGTTAGAGCCAGGTTTATTCCCTGGGGGACAATCTGACAAGCCGCTTTCTGGAGGTCAGATAACTGTGTGCGGTGAGTATATGCGGCAACTTCAGCATTTTGTTCCAGGCACGACATAATTACTTGATCGAAGTTATAAACGGAAGCTCGCCCAAGGTATGGCTCATTATTTGGCAAATAGACTGGCTCTGGTGCAATCATTAAACTCAACCTATAGATTTCGTAGATAATTATACTACCATTTGTGGTGAGCCTCTCACAACAAAGATTGTTCTCGCTAGCTGAGATAGCACTCCGTATGGCCGGGCCGAGGGGCGACTCCGTAGCTAGCCTACAAATAGCCTCACACTGAAAAAGCTTTTTAATAAACACGACCGGGAGTGGCCGGCAGATATTGAGGCGTGGTATTTTCTTTAGCTTTTAGTTTACTTTACTTATTAGATAATTACGGTTCTTTTGTATTTCCTGTCTGCTTGATAATTACCATGGGAAGATTCAGCCCGTTATCTTCGCCCTCTTTTTCAAAACGCACGCCGTTACATACTTCCTATTCTTAGCTCGGCAGGCGGAACATGTTTTGAAACCTGGTTCAGGGATTGCCCCGCATCTTGGACATCTTCCCTGTCTTCTCCACTCGTCTCTAAGAGTATTTATCCAGGCTTGCCCTCTATGCTCCCGGTGCTTCTTCTGGTATGCCCGATACCTTTCCCGACACTTGGGGCAGCGGCTAAACTTACCGCTTTCCTCCCCACACAAGACGCACAAGCCTTTAGCCCGCAGTCTATGATACCTGTTGTAGTCTGCTATATTTCTACTTGGCTCAGGCTCCCCTTTTCGGAAACGGGAAAGGTAAAGGCGCTGGTTTGCAGTGAGAGGATCTCCTTTTTCCAGCTTCTTTCCCAGGGCAACAATGCTAGGGGGTAACTGTTTCAGGCGTGATTTTGCATCGAGCAGAGCGTCGGGGTCTAGTGCTTTATCATCGGCTATCGTTTCAATGAACTCTATTTTGGTGTCTGGAACGAACTCATTAAGAGATGAATTTCTTCTTGCCTTCTTGTAAGTGCGCCAGTACCGGCTCCGCACACATCTGGCAGCTCGCCACATTTCCTCGGATGTGAGGCCGCCGCTATCTCGCCGGGCCCTCTCCATCATCTCAACCAGGACATCAGAGACAAAGTCCTCTTTGTCTTGCCAATGAATTCCCGCCTCGTAGCAGACGGTTTTCGCTACCCTTCGGCACCTTTCCCAGTCAAGTTTATAGGCCGTTTCTTTAGTTAATTGCTGTACCATTTACACTAACCCCGGTACATTGATAACATCCGGCGCATCTTCCTGCGCCAAAGGATGAGGCGTACTTCGATTGTTAAATCCAATATTCGCCTGACCATCACCGTTTAACCTCCCTTTACTCGGCATGCAGTATGCGTTTTCTATTGGAGACAGAAAAGCCCTTCTCTTGCGCCCAGGCAATGAGCTTGGCTTTCTCGTTCTCGGCTATGGGGGTGTCCTTCTTAATCCGTATGTAAACGGACTCCACCCCACCGCCGATGTTGACATAGGCGTACTTGTCTGATTCCAGCATCGTTTCTCCTCCTTTACTGGACACATTGGATATAAAAAAAGAGGGCGTTACGAGAATGTAACGCCCGCACCATCACCATGAAAAAAGCAAAAAACGCCCCTAGGAAACTAGAAGCGTTTTTGTTTGACGCTATTTAGTAGTTAAGATAATGCTTTACAGCTTCCATGATTAGCTTTGTTACTTTGTCATTAGCTTCTAATGGAAGTGGTTTATGATACCTTATGGCTTTACGTTTTTTGTTTTTTGATACTCCCCTTAGACTTTCACCCAAGTCAATATAGAGGTGTTGGAATGAACTTGACAGTTTCACCTTAGCAAACGGTTTCAGCTTTAAGCCATCCATGCCGATACTTTCGACATAAAATATAGGTTGTGAATTATGCCATATCTCACTGCTGATATTATTGAATCTACCCCTAAGTGGTAGATTCTTTTCATTAGTGAGTGCATAGCTTTACATTCAGCTTGCCAGTCAAGTTGTCTGGTTTCTCTATCTTCAGCTTGCCAGTCGGATATTAAAGATTCTATAAAGATTTCGTAGTGATGTTCGGGAATCTGACAATTAGGTTCACCGATATACACAAAATCCCCTGCTTCTGACAAACAAAGAGACTAGGTGTGATTGTCTAATGGGAGTTATCCACTTTGCTTTAGTCATAACTCCCCTTTTAAGTTAAGCTGTAAATTGTGGCTGTATGTCCTATTCCTTTAGGCTGGCACTAATTCCTTCTCGGTTTCGGTTTCCGTGTTGGCTTCTTTCTGCTTCTGCTTTGGCTTCCAATGCCTTGCTTAATTCAACCCTGTCATGTTGGGCGATAGGTTCACCAGCTTTGACCGCTAATGCGACTTGTGTCTTATACTCATCGCTATGCTCTGTCATTACTTCACCCGCATAGCTGATAAGGTTAGCGGTGAAGTTGTCCCTTACCAGTTTCACATTGTCGCTAAGTTCCTTAGCTACTCTTACCACTGGTCTACCAGCTTGTGAGAATCGCACAGCACCCAGTCTTATCGTAAGCAAGGCGCATGGGACAACCTAAAGCCTCAGACGGTACAGCAGTATCACCAAGCGTATTGGTAGCGGTGAAAAATGGAAGCCAGACGGTTTCCAAGTCTATACTCCAGACTTTTCGCCCTTGTGGCTTTTTCGTGTTTGGGACAAGTAGCGACTTGATGTAATTTGGCGTATTCATTTTATGTTCAATTCCTCACTTTTTATTATTGAACATACAGCCACAAGTTACAGCTTAACTTGATTTTATAAGCATTAAGGCTATCTAGCTTTCGATATGGGCATCTATTCACTTTTTAGCTTTCCCCCGCCTGGAATTGCGGTATACGCTGTTTGGTAAGGTACTGTTAGCTTGCCAGACTGAATTAGCTTTCACACTCCTAATTGATTGGATAATGTATATTTTTGTATCTAATAATTAAGTATGCTTTACAAAAGAGCCTTTGGGAAAGGATTAGAAGTAGCTACTTTCTTGGTAAGAGTCACAACTGGCTCATTATTTGCATTCACATGCCTAATAGTGTTAACCCGAAGCTGAAACATAGGGATGAAAAGAATAATATAGGGTGTCCGAAAAGTTTGTCTTACTACTAAGAATGATGTCAATAAGGGACTTTATTATTAATACGATTGCCGTGATGTATTGGCAACTCTGTTCCTTTCTCCGGTTTAGGTTAGCCTCAGGTTCATGTTTCTGCGTTTGCGTCTAGCCTGCGTCTGCGTCTGCGTTTAGTTCTCGGTTCTGGTTCTCGGTTCTTAGGTCAGGTTCGGAGAAATCAGCTTCAAATATCGCATCCCAATTACTAGAATCTATAAGTAGATTGCTCCCAACAAGTGCTGAGACAACCCATGAGTTAAAGAGACTGTTTCGCTAGATGGCTTTCCCTAAACCCTATCGTCGTATATCTCTCGCCTTACGTTCAAGCTCGGCAGCTTCGCTGTCAATGCGGTCTTTCTCTGCACGCATTCGTTGTCTAATGAGTTCTTTCTCTTCCAGCGTTAGGCTGTCCATAAAGACTTGATGTAATTCCCTTTCTACGACGAGTTGGTATTGTAGTTCTCGCTCTCTTTTACTGAGTGAAGGTTGCGAACTTTCAGGGTCATTATCATGGATAAATCCTCGGAAGTGCTTGGGGTTTCTTGGGCATTCCAGCATGGTATAGACGGTTTTCCGCCTTTTTGTAAGGCGGTCTTCTTGCCTTAGTTCCGTTCCACAAATCGGACACTTAATATTCATTTCAACTCCATTCTATTCTATAGTCAGGAATTTGCGAATGCCTAAGACAAACATATCTCAGCAGACGCTTATGTGGGGTTATCTTATTTGACTATGCAAACTCTGGGTGTGCAGCCCTCACTGGGTCTTCCCAGGCCCTCACTTCAGCTCTACCTCTATCGGTTAGCCTGTAAAAAACACGTTTCTCCAAGAAATCATAAATGGCCGGTTCTTGTCGGTCAGTACGCTTTATGAGTCCTAATATTAGGAACCAGTGGAAATATCTGCTAAAACTCGAGTAATTGGGCCGCCTGAATAGCTTCTCCTCGATCCCGATCCTCTCCTGATTGAGTTTTTCTATCTCTTCGCCTAGAGCACGGTAGACATCGGCAGCGCACGCTTCTCCATGCTCGACAAGATACTGTTTCGTAAAGATACCCGGCCGATATTCGCTGCCACCTCTTCCCCAAGACACCGACATATTCGGAGGTCCACGGTGGCCTCTAGCATTGCTTGGATCTTTCATCATCGTTACTTCCCCAAAGTTTTTCGTATTCAGACTTCAACTGCTCAAAATTGGTATCAACGTAAGCCATCGTGGTGGCGATACTGGCATGTCCAAGTAATATTTGGAGTTTCTTTGTATCTAGCCCTTTAGCTACCCAAGTTGTTGCAAGCAAATGGCGGAGGGAATGCGGATGAAGTCCGGATATTCCTGCATGCCTGCCGATTCGTTCAATGAGTTGCCAGCCGCGCTGGCGCGTAAATGGAAATACCAACGGTCCACGATAAGGAAACTGGTGGCGCCACTTCAAATATTTTTTTATCAGACGCAATGTATCACGGTCGATAGGAATCATTCTTTGACGTCGTTGTTCCACTTCTTCTCGAATCGCTTGGGATATCTTTTCCCCACAACCCGGACAAAAGAGATGCCGTTTTCCTAAAAGTTCCCCACAATTAGGGCATTTCGACTTAATGCGCTCTTTAAGATGCACAATGGTCAAAGTTCCATTGGTAAAGTCAACATCAGATTCCTTAATTTGGATGGCTTCGGAGATACGTACTCCGCTCCTTGAAAGGAGAGCAATGAATGCCTTGTCACGGGGATTAATGGCAGCAGCGATAAGTTTATCCACCTGCCCGAGCTTATTGTCTTTTTTGGAGTTTTGTGTCTGATTGATCCATGTCATTTTATAACTTTATCCTTTTTCTAGTTGGATGACCTCGCATTGTGTGCTGCAGCAACAATGTATTATGTCCCCATCTAGCACCTAGAACCTGTCAGTCCTAGCTCAAATAATACTTTTCTTCTTTTCACATGTTCTTATTGCGGTGGACTCGGGCTTATTTAAAGCACTTGTCGGAACCTCCCTGAGTAATGCACGCTTTACTAAATCCAGAAAAACCGGGGCACTTCCTGCAAATGGTTTGTTTCCATAAATCTCCGTGACCTTGAAATCAACGAAATCAACTATAGCCTTATTTTGTTTTTGTTTGACTTCTTGCATTAGTGTTTCCAAACCCAGAAGACTATTATCATTTTGGCGCACTTGAGCATGTGTCCGGCATTTAACCTGCCTTGGCATTGCCCTTTTCCTGGATGATCCCCAGAATCCGTTTTAGTAGCTCGGTGCTAACTTGTGCTCTGCCGCATTCGATCTCAGACAGTTTGGTTTGAGTGATGCCCAGTTGTTCTGCGAGTTCGTACTGGCGCAAGCCTGCCCGAATGCGGAGTATTTTTAACTCTAGGCCACTAATTGCGTTCACTGTACACCTCTGCTAGAATGAAGTCGAAATTTAAATTTCTGGTACTACTATTGGACTACATCTGAATGGACAATGTCATCGGGCAATAGAGGTGACCAGCCTATGGATGAAGTGGACAAAAATGAGAACCACTGGACAACTTTTCTGAAAGGCCTTGGCCTAAGGGTCGATTTGGAAACTGTGAGGAAGGTAGCGAATCAAGTTGTCGCACATGCTCCACTGCATCCATTGTATGCGAGTCAGGAGACAATCCCTGTGGCTGGCAAAGGCACGGTCTACAAGATCAAGGGGCTGATTGAAGTCGGTAAGCTTGATCCCCTATTACTCTACTGGGGGTTGAAGGAGATGCCTGAAGACGACCCTCTCCAGCTTGCGCATCTGAGAACGCTCAAGATGTTTCTACAAGAAGACCATCGAATTCGGGACTCTTTCCGATAGAGACGCCAAGTCGCATTATGGAATCGATACTTGAACAGCTGGTTCCACGCCGCCCCAGCATTTGGCTCAAGGCAGGTGATTTCCCTTGGGAAACCTTACCTATCATTAGTAAGATACAGAGGCATTGCCCCGAGAATCAACTTTGGAAAGATACCAATCGAGTGGAAAATAAGGCAACACGATTATTCGCAGTCAATTTTACACATAGCCGAAAAGCTGCAGGTGGGGTTCCATAAGCCACTTCATTTCCCAGGGGACGAAATTACCAATACCACTCTGGAACGCCGTCTTCTGCTGGAAATTTTCGACTGGTTGGTGGGGCAACTACTGGGTAACGTCCCCCATTTTGGCGGAATCTTCTACACCGCAAGGGATGAGGAACAGAAAGGCCAAACATTCCATCTCGCTTGGGCAAATACATACTATGCCACTGGGACAGAGGAGCAAATTGAGCGCGCTAGAAGTGCGGCAGAGGATGTCCTCAAGCAGTGGTTAGATTCAGATGACATGAGATCGCTAGTCCGGGAATACTACTACTTAGGAGTTTTGGCTAAGAGGCTGAGGGATGACATTGAATGTATCGATGAAGCGGTTTTGGCACAGGGGAGTTGCCCAGATTGTCCCGTCTTAGGTCCGAACAGAGATCAAAAAGGTGATCAACCGTCGGTTTAATCTACAGAAGTGTGGTGCTGCTGCCAGTGTGCACATCGCCGCCTATTCTTCTTTGGTTGGCACCCATGCAGTTAAGCCAGCTCCCGACGGTTGTGAATACCTAAACCAGACTTACTTAATGCTGAACTCTAGCTATGATGCCATCGGTTATTTTCGTATTAAGTATTCCAGTTGCCAAGTGACGCAATACCACCCCCGCTACCAATGAAGAGACGAAGGCAGAGCAGAAATGTCCTGCCTTTTCTATTTCTGCGAACAACGGACTTCAATCGCTCTTACTTTCCGTCTTAAAGCTGCCGACTACCGACAGACAATTACTGAACTCAGTGCTTCAATCCAAACCAGCAATATTTAGAAAACGTTTATTACTTTCTAGATGTTTTTATGCGTTTGTTCACTATCTCGATAGTAATATATTAATACTCTGTTGAGCGGGTCGTAAAATATCATTAAATATCAAGGAGATACGAGAGCTGTAGGGGAACTAAAATGGTAATGGTAATTAAAAGTATAATCACTAAAGTGCAGAGAATATTCTGGCATAAAAGAACAGAATTAGCCAATAGACGGTTAAGGCGAGTTCGGATATAACCAACGGTAACACTATTGGGGACAAATCAAACTCTCAGGAACTGACTCTAGTTCAGATTGTGTTTGAGCGATGCCATTAATATGATTGCACGCAATTCCAGCCTGAGCCGCGATAATAGCCGCATGCGTACGACTGCGGGCATGTAGATTATTGATAACGTTTCGCATATGTTTTTTAACAGTGTCCAAGGTGATGCCCAGAGTTTCGGCTATTATCTTGTTCGAATCTCCATTACCCATAAGCCTCATTACAGCGACTTCCCTTTCAGTGAGGTGAGCTGCCTCAGTTGTACGCTCGGCCAGCGTCTTCCGTCCATTTTGAACAGATTTTCTTTTGAGGATTTGTTTTAAATAGTTGCCTACCTGATCGCGCAGAGAGCATTCCCACCCGGTTTTATAACCACTTTCGCAAGTCTTCCTTCACATAGTAATCGGCGCCAAGCTCATCTAACAGCGTTTTTACGTTTACAGCGAAGGTATGCCAATCTATGCCCTTAGCATAGGGATGGTGGTTGAGCGTGCCCACTTTGAATTTATCGACAAACTAGTGCGTCTTCCGGATAATCTCCAAAGTTATTTGCGGATATATCACCGGTTCCAGGCTTACCCACGTCTTAATGCCCTTTTCATGAGCTTTTCGAAAGCTGTTTATCCTCTCACCCGGAAGCGCGGCCAGAGGCTCCCATTTTTGGGACATGGTATCGTCCAGATTTGTGATCGTAACGCCAAATAAATCATTGCCCGTTAATAAATCAAAATCGCGTTCTGCCCTTTGCCCGCCTTTAGTCAATATCATTACGTCTAATGAGTAATAATGTAATATCCCTATGGCTTTTCTGGTTATTTGATACCTTTCATCAATTGGCTGATAGGGGTCACAGGTGAAGCACAACAAAACAGGTCCATTGTTATTCTGTAAACCCAATTTCCGAGCATCCGAACTCAGCATCTCCAGGATATTCGGCTTGGGATTTGGGGTGTAAAACCTCTCTTTGGTAACCCGGATACAAGATGGTGCATAACAGTAAGTACACCGATGTCCGCAACCTTGATAGAGATTAACCGCCAGCGCAGCATACTCCCTTGCCTTACCACGAGGTTCGTAAATCACTGCCGTCATATCCATTTCCTGCTTTTACTCTTTATTTTGGGACTATTTCAAATCCGGCATAGATGACATTGCCTTCTGCACCACGATACCAGTTCAAGACTACTTGGAACATGTGTTCTATTATAATGTACAAGATATGATAAATTCAAGAGTATTTTGACGCATTGGTTATATTATATGTTGCAGTGCAAGTATTAGTAACTGTTTCTCAAACACAGTGCGGAATACTTTCAATGCGGGCTACCAAATTGTTTAAATTGAGCTCACCTTTTCAGATGAGCTTTTTCTCTTTCTATCCTTTTTAAATCTACCAATGATTTCGATTCAATATTTGACATTCTTCATAATTAGTAATATAGTATATTTGTAATTTACTAGAGATGAGATTAGCGATGCGGATTGCTCGAACTGATAATTTTAAAAGAACCTGGAACAAATTGGGTAAAGAGCAAAAGGCATTAGCCTATAAAGCAATTGAGAATCTGATTTCAGACATCCGTTATCCGGCGCTTCGAGTAAAGAAAATGAAAGGGACTGCAAATATCTGGGAAGCCAGAGCCAGTAAATCATTGAGGATTACGTTCCAAATCGATAGTGACGTAATCATTTTGCGCAATATCGGACAGCATAACGAGACATTAGGACGACCTTAGGAGGCGGTAAAGATGGTGACCTACAGTAAAGTTACAAGAAACGGACAAATTACCTTACCTGCGCCAGTGCGTAGAAGTTTGGGTATTGAAGAAGGCGACCTTATCGAAATTGAAGTGATTGATGAGAAAGCGGTATTAGCCCCGAAAAGATTGGTCGATAAGAGTCAGGCTTATTTCTGGACGAATAAATGGCAGGAAGGCGAGAAGGAAGCTGACAGGGATATCGAAGCCGGACGAGTGAAGGTTTTCGATAATGTCGATGAATTACTTAAAGAGTTGAAGTAAAATATCTCAATAGCATAATAACCCGAAGGTCCTTAGGTCAAATCCATCCCCTCTATCACCTTGAAACATTAGAGCCCTTTATATCGAGGGCTCTTTCTTTATCAACAATTTATTAGAATTAACCTATCCCACTGGCGGATTATCTGTATCGCCGAACATCTTTCTCAACGATATCTCCAGCGTCTTCACGGCATCATGGTAACCTTCAAGATAAGCAAAGGTCAAATCTCTGATTTCGTGAACGGTATAGCGCTCGCCAAGGTGTTCAGTGACAACATAGCCCTGTTCCACCATTTGTTTCATATAGTTTAAGGCCAGTGCCCGCTCTTCTGGTTGTTTTTCCAGCTCCATTTCCTGGTCAAGCAGCTTATCAATTAATTCTCTGGTCATCGGTTGATTAAGATCCAGTCCTTCCTGGTTATCCATAATACCCTCCTTATCTTTCACCCGATTTATTCGGAGATGCGCATACCTGCATACGATGATATCCTGTCGATTTGTAGAATACCACAAAATCATGGGGGCTGACTATCACGAAGTTCAAGACCGGCGGGTCAGCCTTTTCACGAGTCGTTTACGAAAAGTTTACAAATACAGACAGGTTGTTTAAGCTTTATTCACGTTTGCCGTCGTAAGCTAATAGCTGTGATCGAAGGTTCACAACTATGGCCGTAACAGCTAAAGATCGAGCGTATATGGAAACGGTCTCTTCCCTTGGCTCTGCAAAAGCCTTGACAGGGAAGCTATCCGTTGCTGCTGATACCTCCCACGTAAGCCAAGACTGGACCAGATATCTGGGTAAGGCTCTGCTAGTGGGTATGGCGCTCGCTTTGGTCAGCGTGGGTTGCTACGCTTACTCGCAACATGCCAAACTACAGGCGATTACGACGGAGCACAATCAGGTAATTAACTCCTACTCACAGCAAGTCCAAGAGTTGACTCAACAAGTTCAACAAACCAGCGTCCTGCGTAATGAGTTGGACTCCGTTAATCAAGCTCTGGCCAACACCAGCGCTAAGTTGACGACTGATGAATCTGCGCTCGCGGGAGTAAACCAAAGGCTGTCGAGTTACGGTTTCAGTGGACCGGTGAGTGAGTTTGCTTCATACGATGCCCTGATTGCCTGGTTAAAAACAGATAATACCCATCAACAACCATATACAGCGACATTTACCTGCGTGGATTTTGCTTCGATGATGTCCGAACACGCCATTAAAGCCGGATATTGGATATTCCCCGCCGTCGATATGGCCAACGGTCATATGAAGTGCATTGCGCCCATCGGCAGCGATCTGTACGCCATCGAACCGCAAACGAATGATGTCATACTGTGGGCTAAGAAAAGTTATTAAGCCCTGGCTCACCGACTTTTAATCCCATTGCAATAACGAATGCACTCTTCTGTATTTACCCGGTTACTCCGGGATTACTGAAGCGTAACGCCGCATCGGCGTGATATGTTGCATACTCGGTGGCAATCGCGCCTTGCGGACCGGCAATCATAAAGTGCATGGCTCCGGGACGGTTTAAGGCTACAATTTCACCGGGCTTGACCAGTTGCCAATGGCGGGCGGTAATCGCTTTAGCGTCTTCCTGGCTCTTGGGAAATTCAATCGGTAACGGTAGGTTCGGTTCGGCATCACTAAAGGTCCAGACCAAACCATGACGCACCTGCCAGGCTTCCATCTTCGGTTTTACATCGCCCGCCTGCACATGTGCGTGCTCGGCAATCATCTGGCCGGGCAGCAGATAAATTTCATCGCCGAAAATGTTGTATTCCTTATTGTTAATCCAGAAGAATCCGCCCATGCCGACGTTCACGAAATCCTTCAGTCCGAAATCTGTGACCATCATATCTTTGCCTTTCAGGCATTCATAAATCGGGTAATGGAACTTTTTAAACATATCGAAATACGCTTTTTTAGCTTTCTCGACATCCAACGAGCCGTCAGCCTTGTAGAAGGATTTGTTATTCAGTTTCAGGGATGACCTTTTAATCGTTTCAGCGCTCATTTTTCCTCCGCAATTTGATTTGTTTCCGATTGTCCACGATTATAACCTTTTAGGGAAAGATGTGTCAACGCAACTTATTTGAACGGTCTTTTTCCGTAGAGTACAATAAATGGTACATTGTTTCGGGAGGAGCATCAGATGACTTCAAATAAAAATACTTCTTCAGAGAAGGGGAGCCGCGGTATTGTGGCACGGGTAGATGCGGACGGCAGTCGTGCGCCGATGGTGGAAGAAAAAGAGGAAATTGCGAAGGTGAACGCTGAGCTAATCGGCGTTGATTGTATCAGCGAGGATGATATTATCGCCAAAGCCCAAAATGCCGATGTTATCATCACCGGGTTGGGCACGATGTCACGGCGTGTGATGGAGGGATTGCCACGATGTAAAGCGATCGTGCGCTACGGTATCGGCTATGATAATATCGATGTCCCGGCCGCCACCGACAATCGCATTATTGTCATCAACATCCCTGATTTTTGTTTCGAGGAAGTGGCTAATCACGCGCTGGCGTTGCTTTTAGTCTGCGCTAAAAAGATAGTCTGGTTTAATAATCTGGTAAAACAGGGACGCTGGACTGAAGCCCACCGCTCCCTGGTACCGATGGGCCAAATTCGCGGTCAGACTCTGGGAATAATCGGCTGCGGGAACATCGGGCGGACAATTGCCCGCAAAGCGCCGTTTCTTAAATTAAAAGTCCTGGGCTACGACCCCTATGTGGACAAGGCTCTGGCCGCCGAATCCGGTATTAAGCTAGTCAGTCTGCCGGAATTGTTAAAAGAATCGGATTATATCTCCCTGAACGTCATTCTGAACCAGGAAACACGGCACATAGTCGGTGAAAAAGAATTTCACCAGATGAAATCCAGCGTTTATTTGATTAATACGGCCAGGGGGCCGGTCGTGGATGAGGCGGCACTGATTAAAGCCTTACAGGAAAAGAGAATTGCCGGAGCCGGCTTGGACGTCTTCGAAAAAGAACCCATCGACCCGCAGAATCCCCTATTGAAAATGGATAATGTTGTAGTGATGCCTCACACCGCTTCCTATTCCGATGTAGCTTTCGCGTTGTTGCGGAGAACTGTCGGGCAGGAGGCTGGCAGAGTAGTCAGCGGGTATTGGCCGAAGAGCGTCATGAACAAAGGGGTGCAGCCCAAAGTGAAACTTATCAAGGAGTAATGAGATGAAAAGAAACGTGCTGCGTGAACTGTTAAATGCCGGTAAACCGACTTTGGGCACGCATATTATCTCTCCCTGGCCCGGTATCGCGGAAGTCATCGGGCATTCGGGCGCTTTCGATTATATTGAGTATATCGGGGAATATTCTCCTTTCAGCCTGGAACAAATGGACAACCTCGCCCGTGCCATCGAGCTTTTCCCGAATATGTCCTCGATGATGAAGGTAGAAGAACAGACGCGGGGGTTCATTGCCACACGGGCAATTGATGCCGGCCTCCAGAATGTGCTGTTTACCGATTGCCGCACCCCCGACGATGTCAGAGAGTGCGTGCGTCTGGTAAGGTCGGAAACACCGCAAGCCGGCGGCACTCATGGCTGCGCCATGCGGCGCAATGTCGGCTACGTCATGGAAGCCGGTTCGGAAGCCTGGACAAAAGCTATGGACCAGACCGTAACCGCGATTATGATCGAAAAGAAAAGCGCTATGGATAACCTTGAAGAGATTCTGTCGATCAAAGGCGTCGATATGGTGCAATTCGGTCCGGCCGACTACTCCATCAGCGTCGGTAAACCGGGGAAAGGGAGCACGCCGGAAATAAAAAAGATAGAACGGGACATGATTGCGTTGGCTTTGAAAAAAGGCGTAGCGCCGCGGGTAGAAATTGGCAGTTTTGAACAGGCACAACCCTATTTGGAAATAGGCGTCCGTCATTTTTGCATCGGCTGGGATGTGGGTATCCTTTTTAACTGGTGTCAACAACAAGCCAAAGGTATGAAAGCATTGATGACGGCTGCGAGTAAAAATGGCTAAGCCGAAAGTCTTTGTCACCCGCCTGATCGCCCCCGAAGCTCTGGATAAACTGGCGCAACATACCATCATGGAAGTCTGGCAGGATGAATTGCCGCCACCTTATGAAACTTTGATGGAAAAGGCCAGGGAGACGGAAGGTCTGCTGACACTATTAAGCGACAGGATCGATGAGGCCTTACTGAACGCCGCGCCCCGACTTAAAGTTATCAGTAATATGGCCGTCGGCTACGACAATATCGATGTTGCCGCGGCTAACAGACGTTGTGTCGTAGTTGGCAATACTCCGGGCGTCCTCACCGAAACAACTGCCGACATGGCATTTGCCTTGCTCATGGCAGCTGCCCGGCGGGTGGTCGAGGCGGATAAGCATACCCGCCAGGGGCGCTGGAAGACCTGGGGACCGCAGATTATGCTGGGATATGACATTCACCACAGCACCATGGGAATCATCGGCCTGGGACGCATTGGCGCCGAGGTAGCGAGAAGAGCTAAAGGCTTTAGCATGAAATTGCTATATTACGATAAAGTCAGACTTAGCGTAAAAGAGGAAAAGGAATTAGGCGTGACGTATGTCCCGGAAATTAAGAAATTACTTCCGCTTTGTGATTTTATCAGCCTGCATATCCCGCTATTGCCGGAAACCCGCCATCTGATTGGGGTATCCGAGTTTGCTTTAATGAAACCATCGGCGGTGTTAATCAATACTTCGCGCGGTTCCATCATCGAACAAAAAGCGCTGTATACGGCGCTCAAATCACGGCAAATCTTTGCCGCGGGAATCGATGTGACCGAAATCGAACCCATTCCCGCTGACGACCCTTTGCTGGCTCTCGATAATGTTATCATCACCCCGCATATCGCCAGCGCCAGCTTCGCTACCAGAAGGCAAATGGCTTTGATGGCGGTCGAAAACCTGTTGGACGGACTAAACGGCAAAATCCCACCCCATTGCGTTAACCCCGAAGCACTTAATAAATAGCAGGAGAAATAAATGCTCGCTGTTGAAAATACCGCTTTGCTGGTCGTAGACATACAGGTAAAATTAATCCGTGCAATGGCAGAAAAAGAATCATTAGTCACTAATGTGCAAAAGCTCATTGCCGGAATGAAGGTTTTAGGCATACCGGTCATCATTACCGAACAATACCCGCAAGGCCTAGGGGCAACGATACCGGAGATTACCACCCTTTTAACTGAGATTAAACCGATAACCAAGATGAGTTTCAGTTGTTGCGGAAACGAGGATTTTCTACAAAAGGTGAAAGGCTTAAATAGGAAGCAGCTACTTATCGCCGGAATTGAAGCACATGTGTGCGTCTATCAAACAGTACGCGACCTGCTGATAATGGGCTACGAGGTGCAGACAGTCGCCGATTGCGTATCGTCCCGGACTTTAGAAAATAAGACTATTGCCCTGGCTAAAATGAGAGACAATGGTGCTCAAACCACCAGCATGGAAACTGCTCTTTTCGAACCGCTTAAAACTGCGGAGAGCAAATATTTCAAAGAAATTTCCAGGATTGTTAAATAACAATTATTAACTCATCCGCCTGTCACAAAAAGTCCTGGGTTTTTCGGCTCCCTGACGCAGAATATGATATACTACCTCGTAACAGAATATATCCGGTTCCCCTGTTGAAAAACTATTTTGAAGGTCGTTTTAATATGAGTTACGGAGTTGTCCTTTTCAAAACAACATCCTGGGCCATGCAGGCTCAGAAAGCGCTGACCGCCAAGGGTTATGGAGTAACAATGATCACTACCCCGCGCGAATTTACCGGCACATGCGGCACTTGCGTCCGCTTCAACTGGAACGAGCAAACAGCAATTAAAGAAGTCCTGGATAAAGCCGGTGTGGAGACTCAGTCGATTCAGGAAGTCAAATAAAAACAGCGCGACTTTTGTTCCAAATGGTTGCTCTAGATAATATAGCCTTCCATTTTAAATTGATTTACGGTTTTTAAACCAGGAAGCCCTCATTAGCAGGGCTTCTCTTTTTTCTCACTGGTGTCTATTGGTCGTTTCTAATTTGCGCTCTTTTTTCTTATAGATCGAAAATTTTGATTGTTTTTATTATTGACAACATAGTAAACGTGGTTTATAGTCAGAATCAGAAGGACGTTCAATTTAAAATTGAGAACTTTTTTCATTGTATTTGACCCAATGTAATAAGAGGAGGCAATGATGCCGCAATCAATAGAGTACGTAAAACAGATGACTGAAATAGTCTATATCAACCTGCCGGGACCAAGTGAGCCCGAATCAGGGATGAGCGGCGGCGAGTTGATGCATGGTTTTCTGGCGGAGCTTTACAAATCGCCGAATAAGGACCTTAAAGCCAGTGTGACTAATCTTTGTCACCGGTGGAATGTTCACTACGTTGAACAAAAGTGATGACATTCGGATTATAACTCAGATTTTATAAAACAGCTTGTTTTAACATTTGGCGTACAGCAAAAATATCAGGCCATCTGGTAGTGATTGTACAGGGCTTGAAATTTTAATGTATATTTGTAATATTATCGGAAAAATGAAGAATACCAGTCTCGTAAACAAAGAGCACGGGAGATGATTTAATGGACTCTGCCAACATGATTTTACAGGTTGTCTACGAAAATAAGGAAGGAATGTATCCCCTGGAAATAGCTGAGGCTGTGAGTAAAAGATTTAATACTCAAATGAATACCCGCGAAGTAGAACAAACCGTCAAGAAAAATCACAAATTGTTTATTGTAGATAACGGCAAGATTAAGTGCCCCGTTAACGACTAGCTATTAATAAAACTCATCAGCTAAGTTATTCCATTAATTAATGCTTATATAGCACTCTATTGCATCTTCGAACTTTATGGGCTAGCATATAATCATAAAATTGGTGGATAACTTTAAAATATGCGAGCATATATAGGGATAACAGACAATGAATGGTTTGGTCTCTTAAGGCAACTTCCTCATTTGGAGGAAATAAATTTTTGGCAACCGTCTGGCAACCGTCAATTCAAAGCCCTTCACCCTGGTGAACTATTCCTTTTCAAGTTACATGGCCCTTACAACTATATAGTCGGAGGCGGTTTTTTTGCTCATTCAAGCCTTCTTCCTATCAGTCTGGCATGGGAGTCATTCCAAGAAGCGAATGGCGCTAGGAATCTATCAGAAATGCGCACACGTGTCGCAAAATATCGTCATCCGAATGAGCATCCCACAACTAACTATTTGATAGGGTGTATTCTACTTGAACAGCCTTTCTTCCTCCCCGAGAATTCATGGTTATCTGTTCCCTCAGATTGGAAGTCCAATATAGTGCAAGGACGTACGTATGATCTTTCGATTGAACCAGGCCTTTCACTTTGGAAACAACTACACGTTTCAATACTCGTCGCATCTGCCGTGGATGAAAAAACAGCCCGATATGGGCAACCTGTTCTTGCTGTGCCGCGCCTTGGTCAAGGATCTTTTCGGGTTATGGTAACAGATGCGTACGAACGACGTTGTGCAATAACAAATGAAAGAACACTTCCTGCACTTGATGCCGCTCATATAAAACCATACTCTGAAGCTGGTCAACATATTGTGAGTAACGGAATACTAATGAGGCGCGATTTGCACGCTCTTTTCGACAAGGGCTACTTGACAATCACACCATCAAATAAAGTCCAGGTAAGTCGGAGAATCAAAGAAGAGTTTGAAAATGGAAGAGATTATTACCGCCTACAAGACAGTAGTATCCGTCTTCCCACTGACCCCTCGGATCATCCATCCCGAGATTTCCTTGAATGGCATAACTCTAATGTTTTTTTAGGTTGATATCGCTAATTTACACAACGGGTTTACTAACAATAAATTAAAGTTTTTTCGCCTACATTGCGGATTTTTTATTTTTCCAGCATCGCTTTCATTGGCGCCCAGTAATAATCCCGCCATCCTTGTGCTATATCATTAAACTGTTTTTCAGGGATTCCCGTGTGTGTAAAATTAAGCCGCGTGCCGCCGTCTATTTTATTCAGCAAGAAAGTTACTTTAGAATATAGACCTTCAGGCCAATCACTGGCGCGCCAGGTTTGAACAATTTTGCTATCCGGTATTAACTCCAGATTAGTGCCCTCGCTATAACCGTCAAAGACAGAGAATTTACCTCCCACCTTTCTGCTGATGGTTGCTTTATCGCCCGTAAAGCGTGCATGTTTTTTAGAATCCATCAAGGCTTCATAAACATCATGCGGGCTTGCTTTAAAGGTTACCGTTTGTTTTACTATTTTGGTTTCCATTTTATGCCTCTGACTTCTTTTAACAGTTGACAGCCATATCATAATGTCTTTTTGTAAGGTTCGCAACCATCTTTTCGGCGCTATGAGCCGGCTTATTTCCCGCCGTTAAGTAATTGTTTTGCCCAACTGACCGCGCGCTCCAGTTCTCCTTCTTTCAACGGGCCTTTTCCTGTCGTGACGAAAAAACCCTCCGGAGACAAGACCAGACTGGCACCTCTCTTTTTAAGGCTATCGGCTATCTTCCCGGCAGCATAACCGAAGATGCCGACCATTTTCGATGTCATTCTGGTATCGAAGACCGCCACCTTCTTTTCTTTGATTGCAGAATCAGGGATGTTTTTAAGGAATGCCTGCATTGCCGAGGTCGCTCTTCCTCCCTGAGTCGGGGAACCGATAACAAGCAAATCAAATGCATTAAAGTCGTCAGGTTTTACATCACTGATACGAAGCGTTTTCACATCACTCCCGATAGTATTCCCGATAGCCTGGGCAATTTTCTCCGTATTGCCATATCCGGAATCATAGACCACTAAAGCCTTCATCTCAAACCTCCAAAACAGTTAATGGGATAACAATAAATATTAAAATCCAGATATTGTGACTTTTATGCTACCGGCAGACTATCAATGAGACGGATATAAATATCGTAGCCGTTATACCTACCCAGCACCGTTATTTTCTGTCCGGGAATTAGCCGTGATAATACCGGCTCATATTTTTTATCAAAAACACATTGCACTTTCTGTTCGGTTGACGGGACAAAACCAGCCAGGATAATGTAATGGTTTTCCGGGTCATCAACAGCCACCGTTTCTATAGTGCCTTTAACCCTCAGAACCTTCTCTTTGTAAATGGCATCGGCTTTGGTAATATCGATTTTAAAAATACCGGTTAACTGTTCCACCGATATAGAAAAATCTTCCCCAACAACAGGAATTTCTTTGGTTTGGGGAGGAGGGAGTTCGATTACGTCTGGAATATCAGTAGTTTCCGACGATTTAGCCTGAGCTACAAGCTCAGGAGTTGGTGACGCAGTCGACGTAGTGTTTTGCATTACTTCAGGAACGAGCGCCATGGGTGACGCTATTATCGCAACAGGTTCCACAGGAGTTGTTGCGACTACCGCTTCAACTGCCTTAATTTCCTCAGCCGGGGGACTGACTGCCGGTGTTACTTCGGGGACATCATCAGTTTTTAGCGACGAATCACCGACTGGTGGGGCAGACTGTAATATGGAAAGATCTGCGCCGCATTTGGGACATAATCCCCTATCAGTATGTGCCATATGCAGACCGCAATTCGGACATTCTAAACTGTATGGAGACGGATACCCACAGTGAGTGCAACTCCAGAGAAGCTCGCTCAAAGTATCGGCATCGCAGTTCGGACACCGGATACCAAGCGTGCGGGCAATTAGTGAGCCCGGTATCCTGATTATTTTACGGATTTTCAGGTAAGTAAACCACTGTCTCAGTTTTTTCAATTATCCGGTTTCTTCCTTAATGGTTTTCGCAATAAATATACGATGGAATCAGGTCAAAGTCAATAGGCTGAATAGGTTCAGTAGATCCCGTACACTTTCTCCTTAGCGTTTATTGAGTAATTCTGCAATAGAAAGTTGTGTGGCGTCAAATAGTGCAGAGCCTGATGGGGACGGATGGTATTATAGATCATCTCCCACTGTCTTAAGGCGACATTGATGCTCGGCACATCGAACTCAGCATCTGTGACTTCGTAGAATTCTTCTGCGTGAGTTCGATTCGCCCTTTCCACATGACCGTTCAGCTTGGGAGAACGAGGTGGCAGGACAAAGAGCTTAATCCCCAACTGTTGGCAGGTCTCCTCAAAGATACTCTGAAACTCAGACCCACCATCTACCTGTATCGCTCTCACTTCAAAGGGCATCCTTGCGATGATTGCGTTGATAAAGGCTGCTGCTGTTGTGGCAGTGGCGTTGCTGGAAGCCCCCACCACATCCCACCTGGAGATGATATCTCTGGCAGAGAAATGCTTGATGATGACTCCGGGTAAAGGTCTCACGTCCATCGTATCTACCTGTACGATGTCACCAGGTAGCCGGGCTGTATATTCTTTCGGTTTTCGAGTAGCATACGGCCGATACCGCATCTTCTTTCGTGCCGAGATAGATTGGCGAAGCGGCTCTTTGAGTGCGCCCCTGTCTTTTAAATATCGGAGTATCCTCCCCACCATCGAGGTGGAAATCTTAACACCACTTCCCGTCAATAGATTCGCCAGTTTCTCTTTCCCCCAGCGAGGGTATTCCTCTCTGATTTTGAGTACCGCCTCTACTTGCACGGTGCTCCAGGTCGGCTGTCGAACTCGTTTCGGCCGGCGAGAACGCTCCTCCAACGTTTTTAGTTCGTACGGTCGGTATCTCCTCTTCCACTTGTAGAAGGTGTCCGGTGTTATACCATAATGTTGACAGGTAAGGCGGGCATTCTTACCATGAGAATTGTAGTAATCAAACCATTTCAGTCTTTTGTTCGCATCAGCGGAAATATCACCAATCCGTTTCCCAATAACAATACTGCCGGTGGCAATGGCACTTTTTATCTTCATATCCTCTAGTATATGTGTATGCCATCTATCTGAACCAGATCATAGATGTAGTCATAAGGCTGATACTGTAAATCGATGGGAATTAATGACTTGAAGGAAATAATTAAATTACCTGGTATCGGCGTCGCGAATAATGAAGCATGTTCAGGTCATTAATACGACAATAAACAACCAGACTAATCAATCACGGACAAATGACAGGCTGATAAAAGGCCCAAAGTGGGTCAGTTATTCAACTGATTCGGCAGGTTTTTTCTGGGTTTTCGCGACAGGTTTGTTAACCTTCAACCCATAGCGTCCCACTCCGCCTCTTAATCTGGGGTCGAGCACATCTCGCAGCGCGTCGCCAAACATGTTGACCCCATACACTACGAGGCTCAGGGCAACACCAGGCCATAAAATTAACCCGGGATCCTGTAACATGAATTTGCGCGCATCCCCTGTTAGCATACTTCCCCAGCTGGGGGCAGGCGGAGGTACGCCGAAGCCAAGGAAACTCAGGCTGGCTTCTTGTATGATTAAATTTGGCACCATGGTGGAAAACATCACGATCAAGGTAGCTGTAATATTAGGCAGAATATGCTTAACCAGTATTTCGATTGGGGAACAGCCGATACCCTTCGCCGCTTCCAGATAGACATTCTGTTTGATGCTCATGGTTGCGCTCCTAACGATCCTGGAACCGTAGATGCCGGAAGTTATTCCCAAAATAATGATTACCGGCCACAGACCCGGACCGACGATAGAGACTATCAGCATCATGATAATTAACGAAGGAATGCACATAAAGGCATCCACAATTCTCTGCATTACCATATCGAAGGCGCCGCCAATATACCCGCTGAGAATACCGATAACCGTAGAAACCAACACTGAAAGCGCAGAGCCGACCAACCCGACAATTACCGAGATTTGAGCCCCGTAGATAATACGGCTGAGAAGATCCCGGCCCAGATTATCTGTGCCCAGCCAGAAATGAATCGACGGCGGAGCGAGAAGAGGTCCCGCTCCCGTAGCATTCATGCCATAAGGGGCAATGAATTTAGCAAAAATACCGACAATCAGCAGGATCAGGGTTATAATCCCACCGGCAGTACCCAGCGGCTTTGTCTTCACCAGCCGGATGAGCGCATCCACCATTAAAGAATGTCTCTTTTTCTCGGCCTTTTTCTCTATTGAGTCTTCTGCCACGCAACTATCCTTTTAAGAATTTATCTTTATTTATAACTGACCCTCGGGTCGAAATACCCATAGGTCAGATCTATCAACAGATTAATTATCACCAGGGCGATGGCAAAGAGCAGTATTATTCCCTGGACTACCGAATAATCTCTTTGCTGGGTAGAATTAATCAGAAGACGGCCCAGTCCGGGAAGATTGAATATCTGCTCGATAATAACATCTCCCCCGATCATGAAAGACACCTGCATGCCGACAATGGTGATCACCGGGATTAGCGCATTCTTCAAAGCGTGTCGCATCACGACCACCCGCTCTCTGAGTCCCTTGGCCCAAGCCGTCCTGACATAGTCCTGCCTCAAGACCTCCAGCATCATGGTACGCATCATCCTCATAGTAACCCCGGCCATGCTCATGCCTAGAACGACAGCCGGCAGTATGAACATTTCCAGATTTTTTATCGGGTCCGCGGTAAACGAGACATAGTTAATGGATGGCGTCCAATTCCACCAAATCGATGGATAGACGATTACCAGTGTACCTAACCAAAAGCTGGGGATCGCGATACATAAAATGGCAAAAGTTCGGCTGGCATAGTCCCCCCAAGTATCCTGGCGTAAAGCCGAGAAAATACCGATGGGTATAGCAATTAACAGGCCGACAATTAAACCTAATATTGTGAGCTCAGCAGTGACTTTAACCCTGGGTCCTATTTCATCTTGAAGCACTGAGTCCTGATGCCAGATTGATTGTCCAAAGTCGCCTTCCAGGATACCGTGAATTTTGCCATCTGCCTGAGGTGCGACTCCGATCCAACGGCCGTATTGTTCCAAAGCCGGGACATTAAGTCCGAGTCTCGCCTCAAGTTCAGACCTGGGAACATTATAAAACGCACTAAATTGCGATTCCATAATGTCTATTACACTACCTGGAATAAGTCGTATTGCAAAGAAGATTATGAGAGTAGTGAGAAAAACAGTAGGAATTATCAGTAATAATCTTCTAATTAAATAAACGCGCATGCTATGTGAGCTCCCGACCCCGATTAATCATGATTTTTCTTAATTAGCAAACTTTATTATGATACCATGTTCTTCGATTTCTTACAATTTTCTTACATTTTTTCAAATAGATAATATTAGAAATTACGCTGGATTGTCAAATCTAATCATGGTCCTGTTCAGACGTTGTTATTAAGATGAATTTAAGATTAATCACATAAAATTACTCTGACCACACCGCAGTCAGGTTCCACCCAAATGCCGGCTAAAACCTGTCCGCCATTACGCTGACGGTCAATGACAAATCCGCCATTCTTGTCAAAATGTCCTTCATCTACGCTGAGATAAGGAGGGTTGGTAACAGGTAATGGAGCTTGCATTTTATCGGTAGATTTTTTAGGTTGAAGAAAAAGCCGGTAGTTAGCCCCGACCAGATAAAACTCATTTTTACCCGCCTGAAATATCAAACCGCGTCCGCGATTGCTGTCTCCATTTTGTTGTTTGAACAACATCTCTTCCGGCGGATGCCGCCAGTCTTTCCAGGCAGGTGGCGCCTGCCCTATGCCGAATTGGACTAACCCGGCATAACCGTCAAAATCATACTCCTGTGATTTCATATACTCATCCTGGGCGACCGCATGAATTTTACCCGTGCCCTGATATTTAAGCAAAAGTGGGATGACCTCCGCGACACATTTGATACTGTCAACCAGCATGTGAAACTCAGGACGGAAAGAACCATCCTCCGTCATAATATACTCGATGCCGAAAAAGAAATACCCGATGAGATTGTAATCGGCAATAGCGCGGAACATAATCCAGGGTTGAGTACTCTGACCACCATCGGTTAATTCTTTCACCGACTCCGGCAGGAAAAGAGGGTTATCATCGCGGGAATACAGGGCGCATAACGACTCATAGGTTCTGGAATCGGGTTCATAGTTATCCGGACCGATAAAATCGACGTGTGGAGTGAACCACTTGTAGATATCCAGCTCCAGATTGTAATACCTCGGGATAATATTCATAAACATCGGAATGTCATAGACGGCTTTTCCCGCTCCGGCCACATTGTTTATGTAGTTGGCAATATTCCAGGCAGTCAGGAACTTTCCGGCTTCCCAACCGAATAATTCGGGCCACGTCCCGGACTTTTTCCCACCGGCCTGCTGCCATACATCATAAACTTGTCCCTTTCCGGCATTTTTCATGGCATTGATTAATTTAGCCGGTACAGGACTATTGAATTTAGCCTGGGCCTCAGGACCATAATCGCGTTCGTTAGAATAAATGCACGGCTCATTTTCCACCTGGATACCGATAACGGTGTGTTCGGCGCTATCTTTAGTTTTCAGGTATTTACAAAGCGCCGTGAAAGCCTTTTTATCAGCCTCAAGATTGGCCTTACAATGTGGGGAAAGAGCCCATAACTCCTTTTCTGATGGCGATAAAAGCCTTTTAAAGCGCCGTGGATTGGTCTTTACCCATGCCGGAGAATAATACATCGTGCCGCCGAACCAGGTAGCGAACCACAACAGGATTAATTTAATCCCATACCGGCGTGCTTTGCCAAGCAACACATCTACACAGGAAAAATCGAATCGGCCTTCTTCGGGTTCCACCTGCTCCCAACAGACAGCTATTTCCAGAGTGTTACCGTGAATTTGCTTCACCGCCTGAAAAGCTGTCTCGGACTCACTATCGCTGCGACCGCTCTGATTATCTGCTTCGCCGCCTAGAGGATAGAACGGCTTGCCATCTACGATAAATACGCGTCTGACATCGGTCATGTAACTATTTCTCCTTTCAATTGCTGTCCGGATAATTGCGTTTGAATAATGGTAGTAAATAACTATTTACTAATATGATATCAAAATATAGACTCCACTGCCTAAAACGGCAATCAATGGTCTTCTTTTTAGTCTCGTTTTAATTCAACACAGGTACGGAACGTTCAAAGGATTATTTTACCACATTACACCCACCCGGAATTAACCAACCACTGGCACAAAATCTCTCGATGTGATTTAATAATGAAAAAGAAAGACAGGTAAAAAATGCGTCTTACAAAATTATTCGGAAAAACACAGCGGGAAATCCCCGCTGAAGCCGATACGGCCAGCCACCAACTGCTTTTACGTTCCGGTATGGTAAGCCAGGTTGCCGCAGGTGTCTACACTATGATGCCTCTCGCCTGGCGCAGCCTGAAAAAGATTGAAAATATTGTCCGGGAGGAAATGAACCAAGCCGGCGGACAGGAAATCACCATGCCCGTGCTCTCGCCAATCGAGCTATGGCAAAAGTCCGGCAGAGACCAGATAATGGGTAAAACTCTGTTCACCTTAAACGACCGACGTGAACATACATTAGCTTTAGGACCTACCCACGAAGAAGTTGTGACCGAACTGGTGGGGCATCACATTCAGAGTTACCGCGACCTGCCATTGCTGGTATATCAAATACAGGTTAAGTTCCGTGATGAACCGCGTCCCCGCGCCGGACTGGTACGTCTGCGCGAATTTGTAATGAAAGACCTTTACAGCTTCGATGTGGATGAAGCCGGTGTGGAAATCAGTTACCAGAAAATGCTGCACGCCTATGAACATATCTATAAACGATGCGGTTTGAAAGCCATGATTGTCGAGGCTGATAGCGGCGCCATCGGCGGTAAATTCTCTCACGAGTTTATGTTACCTACCGAAAGCGGTGAGGATACGGTCATTTCCTGTCCTAAATGCGGTTACACCGCCAATGCCGAAAAAGCCGTCTTCGATAAAGGCACGGCTAAAAATGACGCTCCTTTACCCATCGAGACTATCGCCACACCCGGTATGAAAACCATTGAAGAATTAGCCACTTTCATGAAAATTTCAGCCAGCCAGACTTTAAAGGCCGTTTTCTATGTCGCGGATAATAAATTTGTCTTTGTCGTGATTCGCGGCGACCTGCAGGTAAATGAGATTAAGCTGAAAAATACCTTACATTGCCAGGATTTACGGTTAGCTACTGACGCCGAGGTAAAAGAACAGGGAATCGTCGCCGGCTACGCATCTCCTATCGGACTTAAAGACATCATGGTAGTGGCGGATGATTCCGTAAACTCCGGCACGAATTTTGTAGCCGGCGGTAATAAAACAGATACGCATATCAAAAATGTTAATTACCCGCGCGATTTCAAGGCCGACATCGTCACCGATATCGCGCTGGCGGAAGCAGGCAATACCTGCCAGAAGTGCGATGCTAAATTTGTGGCTGTGCGGGGTATTGAAGTCGGGCATATCTTCGTTTTGGGGACGTTATACAGCAGTAAGTTCGGAGCCAATTACATCGATACCGCAGGGGTATCACATCCGTGTGTTATGGGATGCTATGGCCTCGGTTTAAGTCGCTTACTGGCCGCCGCCATCGAGCAGCACCACGATGAAAAAGGTATCATCTGGCCGATGCCTATCACGCCTTACCAAATTTATCTTTGTCCTTTGTACCGCGACGGTACTAAGGTTGGGGAGACCGCCGAAAAAATCAACGAAGAGCTGAAAGCATCAGGGCTTGAGGTTTTATTTGACGACCGGCAGGAATCACCCGGCGTGAAATTCAATGACGCCGACCTGCTGGGAATTCCATTACGTATCACTGTCAGCCCACGTACGCTAGAGAAGAAAAGCGTCGAGGTTAAGTGGCGCGTCGATAAAGAAGCTAAAATCCTGCCTATCGAAGGGATTGCCGCTACAATTAAAAAGATGGTTGCAGAGAAGTTATAGTTTTTAGTCTTCCTGAAAGAAAATCGTTTCGCTCTCCCTCTCAGGGAGGGATTTAGGGAGAGCGATAGATATGGATACCGGCCTTCGCCGGTATGGATTAATAGTAAAAGGGAATGGTCAATTAAAGTGACCACTCCCTCATTATTTTATAAAGTATTCAATTATGTTTATCCGGTCGGATTCATTACCCGTCCGAGAAAAAGAATGGTACCGGTCTGGATATCCCGAATTAAGAAGACAAACGGTTGATCAACGGTGAGCGAATTCTGCGGCATTGCGGCTCCCGCCATGACTACTCCGCTGGCAGCCGCTGCTTCTGTTCCCTCTTCATCAACCGCGACAAATGCCTTATGCACCACATCGCTGATGAACAAATCCGGTTGGCCGGTGATACCGGAAAAATCGGCTTTATCAGTAAAAGCAATGGGCATTCCCAAAGCAGTCAGTGCATCATTTAGACTAAAACTGGAATCGAACTGAAACTTCGGTATTGTTAAGTTAAGAAAGCTGCTTTGTAAATTGCCGATAATCCCGTTTACTTTATCCGCCGTCATCGCCGATTCAAAGGCGGTGAATTGTCCTGCATCCGGCATGATAATATCCATGGCAATTTCGTTGCCGCTATAAGGTAGCTCAACCGCTTGATAACCATCACTTTTCACATAGCTGTAGCCGCCTTCATGGCTCATCATCGGCACGGTAACCGTACCGCCATCAATCAGATTAAAAGTGCCGTCGTGAGTTGATTCTTTAGTAAAAGGATCCTGCCAGGCGGCATCAAAATAAATGGCATTCGTGAGAACGAATCTGGTATTTTGATCGATAGAACCCTGGGGAAGCAGGTCGTTGATACGGTTGTTCGTCTGGTCGCTTACCCAGTTATTGATAGTGAGCCGTGATTCCTCAGGTGATTTGATGAAATCCAGCAAATTCATCCCTGCGCCATAATTTTGCGCCAGTATATTCAGAAAAGCCGGCTGAATTGTGTAGTCTTTCTGTCCCCAGAGGGCATTGGTAATATTCAGGCTGAAACTTTTACCGTTAGTACCTTGCGCACCCTGCCCCCGACTAGCCAGATCAAGAGCCAGTTGATTAAAGGCCGGGTGTAATTGCGCTTGCGGGAGCGTGAAATGGAGAGCGCTACTCATCTGTTTTTCAGTATCCCCGGCAGCCCCGGCGTAAGTCATGGCTAAAGCGGTGGAAATACTGTAGGGAGAATAGAACATGTTACCGGTGTTGTTCGTTTTCAGTTCTTGATAAAGGCTAAAAGCAAAGTCGCTGTTCCCGCTTACAAGAGTGGATAGTTGTGTATCGGTCACATCCGGTGACGTGATCCGCGGCATGTCACCTTTCACAACATTGAAGGACACGGGTTGTCCGACCGGAGTTGTTGGTGGCGTCGTCAGGATGACTGGAATAGTTTTCGAAGTCTGAGTACAACCAACCACACTTAATAACATTACCGTTACAAACACAATAGAAAACAGCATTTTCATCTTATTACCCTCACTTGTTAATTCAGGCAGCTAATATTATAACGTTTAAAGATGAATAAAGTTAGGAATAGGACGAAGGTTGCGTTAAAGTGGATATAAGTGGAAATTTATCCTCTCAGCGTTGCCCCGAGTCCGGTGGTCAGCTTCTTTAGTATAGCCTGCTGCACGCCGTTGACCTGCTGGTCGGTGAGAGTTTTGTCCGGGGATTGGAAAGTGAGGCGGTAGGCCATTGATTTCTTACCGGCCGGTACCTGTTCACCGGCATAGACATCGAAGAGCGCCACATCAGTCACTAGTGAAAAGCCTTTCATGGTATCCAAAATCTGCTGATGCGTCACACCGATATCCACCACTAAGGCAATATCACGTACGGTTGCCGGAAATTTAGGAATCTGATGATAGGCTTTATCTTTGATGAGCGGTATCAGCAAAGGTATATTAATCTCGAAGAGGTAAACCTTCTGCGTCAATTCGAAATGCTCTTTCACAGACGGATGCAATTCACCTACTACGCCAATCTGTTTATCTTCGGCGATTATCGCCGTCTGATTGGTTGGATGCAGATTTTCATCCGCCGATTTTTCAAATTTTACCGCGATGCCGGTTTGTTTCAGTAAACTCTCCACGATACCCTTGGCATCGAAGAAATCCACCTGTTCACTACCACCCTGCCACCACCGCTCGTTGCGAGGGCCGCACATCACACCGCATAACATGTCGGGTTCGTCCGGTAGATTTTCGGCGTGGTTGAGATAAACCTTACCCAGTTCAAACAACCGGAGACCTTCATCGACGAAAGCCTTGTTCAAAGTCAATGCCGCCAGCAAACCCGCGCGTAAGGTCGGGCGGAGATATTCCTGTTCTGTAGACGCCGGATTGGCGATGTGCACCGGCAAAGGCTCCGGTTTCCTTGAGTCCGGCGATAATTTAACCAGAACGTCCATGTTCGTCAGTGAGAAGGAAACCAGTTCCTGGAAACCATAACCGACCATCATATTTCTGATACGTCGTTTTAAACCGGTGATGGGCGCCGGTTTCTGCTGGGGAATCGCCTGTGCCAGCAAAGTCGTGGGTATCTGCTCATAACCCTGAATCCGCGCCACTTCCTCGATGACATCCACCGGAATATTGATATCACTCCGCCAGTAAGGCGCTTTAGCCGCTACCGATGAAGTAGTTTTGTCTGCATGACATTCAAATCCTAATACGGCCAGCGAACTGACCACCTGATCGAGACTGTAGTCCACACCCATTATCCTTTTTATAGCAGCGGTAGACAGTTTAATCGGTTTCCGTTCGATCTTGCCGGGGTTGACATCGATTATACCCTTGACAGCCTGACCGCCGCCCAGTTCTACCATTAATTGTGTTGCCCGCTTCAAAGCAGGCACGGTCATCTCCGGACTGATACCCCGCTCAAACCGCACACAAGCCTCACTGGGCATCCCTAAAGTCCGTCCGGTAAAGTGGATACTGGTCGGTTTAAAACTGGCCGATTCCAAGAGGATAGAGGTGGTATTATCAGTAACCTCACTGTTGGCGCCGCCCATAATACCGGCGACCGCCACAGCTCGCTCTTTGTCGGCAATCACCAGCATTTCACGTGATAGTGCTCGTTCGATGCCATCGAGGCTGGTCAATTTTTCGCCGCTTTTTGCGCGACGGACAATAATGCCTTTGCCTTGAATTTTCTCATAATCGAATGAATGCAGCGGTTGTCCGTATTCCAGCATCACAAAATTCGTAATATCGACGATATTATTTATCGGCCGCATCCCGTAGGAAATCAGCCTTTTCTGCATCCATTCCGGCGATGCGGTGATTTTAATGCCGGTAATCAGACTGGCACAATACCGAGGACATAAATCAGGGTCCAGAATTTCCACCGAGACTTTATCTTTTATCGATTCTTCAGTTTCCTGATAAGCAGCATCCGGTAAATGGAAAACCGAACCTGTAGTGGCCGCAATTTCCCGCGCCAGTCCGGTCATGCTCAGACAATCGGGGCGGTTGGGAGTTACTTCCAGATTAAAAATAGCATCCCAGAAGCATTCTATCAGCAACCCACCAACCGGCATATCTGCCGGCATGATAATAATGCCTTCGTGGTTTTCGGAAATACCCAGCTCTTTTTCCGAACAGCACATGCCGTTTGACGCTACGCCGCGGATTTTGGCTGGCTTTAACACTGCCATTTCTCCGGTGTGGCCGTCAATCAGTTTAGCGCCAATCGGCGCATAGGCAATTTTCGCCCCCACGGCGACATTAGGCGCGCCGCAGACAACAGTTTCCAGGCGGCTGCCCAGATCAAGCGTCACCAGATGCAAACGGTCGGCATTAGGATGGGGGTTTACTTCCAGAATTTTTCCGACGATGATGCCTTCCCAATTTGCGCCGATGACACTGGTGCTCTTTACCTCAATGCCCGCCAAAGTCAGACGGTTGGCAATCTCTGCCACCGGCAACTTGACATCGACATACTGTTTCAGCCAGTTCAGGGAAACTTTCACTATAATTGCCTCAAAAACCGTAAATCGGAGCCGAAGAATAATCTTAAATCATCGATACCGTAGCGCAGCATAGGCGCCCGGTCGATGCCGAAACCGAAAGCAAAGCCGGTGTATTCATTGGGGTCGATGCCGCCGCGCTCCAGAACTTTAGGATGGACCATGCCGGCGCCGCCCAGTTCTATCCAGCCGCTGTTGCCGCAAAGTCGACAACCACTGCCGTGACAAATCGCGCACTCTACCGCAACTTCCACTCCCGGTTCGACAAAGGGGAAATAATCGGGGCGGAAACGGACGCGTCGGCCTTCGCCGTAAAAACGGCGGGAAAAATCATAGAAAACACCCTTAAGGTCGGCCATCGTGATGCCTTTATCTACGGCCAACCCATCGACCTGATGGAACATGGTCAGATGAGTGGCATCGGTGGCTTCATAGCGGTAGACTCTGCCGGGCTCGATAACCCGGATGGGTGGCTTCATCGAGGCAACGCAGCGTGCGGTGACATTGGTAGTATGGGTACGTAATACCATCGTGCGTTTGCCGCGTTCGTTTTCATAGTCGATCCAGAATGAATTCATATCGTCACGCGCCGGATGCTCCTCCGGCATATTTAATGCTTCGAAATTATAATAATCCAATTCCACATCATTGCTTTCCACTACCTGAAAACCCAAGGAAACAAAGATATCGCAGATTTCGTTGAACGTTTCGGTGATGGGATGCAGCCGTCCGGTTGGCATCGGTCGGCCGGGTAAAGTGATATCGCCGCGCGCTGACAAAGAATCGTCGGTACGCAGGGTTTGTTTTTGAGATTCGGCTTTGAGGACTCCGGTTTTTTGCTCCAGAACCGATTCCAGCTCACCTTTAATCCGGTTCGCCAGTGCGCCGGCGGTCTTACGTTCTTCGATAGGTAATTCCGCCAAGCCGCGGAGCATGTTGGTCAATTCGCTCTTTCGGCCTAAATAACGGACACGCCAAGACTCCAGATTGGAAAGGTCATTGATAGCTTCCAATTCACGGAGGGCGGTCTGCTTCAGTTCATTGAGACGCTGTAACATGAGAATCTTGAAATGCGGGGAAGAGTATTATTTCAGGACTGTTTTTTGGCAAGGGTGACTAATTCGTTAAATGCTTCAGGTTCTTTCACAGCCATATCAGCCATTAATTTGCGGTTAACTTCCACACCTGATTTCTTTAAGCCATCGATCAATTCGCCATAGGTCATGCCCTGTAAACGGCTGGCGGCATTGACCCTGGTAATCCAGAGACGACGCATATCACCCTTACGCTCGCGGCGATGCGCATAAGCATAAGACAGCGATTTTATCATTGATTCTTTGGCGCGTTTGATAAGTTTATGTTTAGTCGCGCGATGACCTTTGGTCAGCGCTAAAACGCTCTTATGTTTCGCGTGGGTGGTTACCCCTCTCTTAACTCGTGGCATGATACCCCTCCTGATACAGGGAGCAGCCCCTGCTCCCGATAATTTCTAAATAATTTGATAGACAAACCGCCAAAAATACTTACTTACCGGCATAGGGCATAAGACGGCTGAGTTTCTGTCTATCCACCGCAGCGATGGGCAGCTTGTCGTGATATTCACGCTTGACCCGCGCAGGTTTGTTCCGCCGCAGGTGGCTGGAGCCGCCCTTCATCCTTAAAATTTTACCTGTTCCCGTAATATGGAAACGAGCTTTGGCACCTTTATGCGTCTTTAACTTTGGCATCCTGTGTTTCCTTTGGTTTTGATTTCTGGGCGACTCCCGGCGCTAGAATGATATGCATCCGCTTGCCTTCCATGATTGCCTGCCTTTCCAGCACTGCCACCCCTTCTAATGTCTGTATCACTTTCTGTAATAACTTCCAGCCAAGATCAGCGTGACTCACTTCACGTCCCCGGAACATTACTGTCACTCTAACCTTATCGCCGTCAGTCAGAAAATTCTTTATTGACCGTACTTTGAATTCAAGGTCATGATCGCCGATTTTCGGTCTTAACCGGATTTCCCGGAGTTCGGAGACTTTCTGGCTTTTTCTGGCCACTTTCTCTTTCTTGGTCTGCTCGTAACGGAACTTTCCGTAGTCAATGATGCGACAAACCGGCGGTACCGCGGTGGGCGCTACCTCTACCAGGTCTACCATGGCTTTCCGGGCAACTTCTAAAGCCTGAGCTGTAGGCATCACGCCCAGCTGCTCACCTTTTTCCCCGACGACACGAACCTCAGCAACTCTTATCTGGTTATTGATGCGTAGTGGTTTAACTATGTGCTGTAACTCCCCCTTTCAATTAATCGCATTACCACACCACAATATAATACATTCACCCTATATTAATCAAGTCAAGGCTTTAATTCATTGACTCTTTCGTTAATCATCTGCTTAATTTTTACTTTAAAATCATCCAATGACATTACCGGTAATTGTTCGCCGCTACGCAACCGAACCGCCACTTTATTGTCCGCCGCCTCTTTATCCCCGACCACGAGCATGTAAGGTATTTTTTGCAATTGAGCTTCACGGATTTTTTGGTTCATGCGCTCGTTACGGTTGTCTACCTGTACCCTGACATCTATCGCTTTTAATTCGGTTTCAACTTTGGCGGCATATTCCAGATTTTTGTCGGATATCGGCACCACCATCACTTGCACCGGTGACAGCCAGACAGGAAAAGCACCGGCATAATGCTCGATGAGGAAGGCCATCGTTCTTTCAATCGCACCGATAGAAGAGCGGTGGATCACAATCGGTTCCTTTTCCTTACCGTCGCTATCGATGTATCTTAATTCAAAACGTTTCGGGCCCACGAAATCATACTGCACGGTAAAAGCGGTATCTTCCTTACCGGAAACATTTTTCATCTGGATATCTATTTTAGGCCCGTAAAAAGCCGCTTCATTACCGGCTTCAAAGAAATTGGCTTTCCTTTGTTTTAATATTTCCCGCAATACGTTTTCCGCAAAGTCCCAGGCTTCATCGTCTTTGTAGTATTTCTTGGTGTCACTTCTATCGCCGAGAGATAACCGGTAGCGATAGTCAACACCGACTTTATACCCTAAAACCCCGGCGACATATTCTATTAAATCCAGAACCTGGTTGATTTCACTGACAGCCTGCTCTTTCTGGCAAATGATATGAGAATCCGCCAGACAAAAACTACGCACCCTCATTAGTCCGGTCAATTCACCCGATTTTTCATAGCGGAATTGCTTGGCCAACTCGGCGATTCTGAAAGGTAATTCCCGGTAAGACCGCGGCTTGGCCGAATAGTATTGATAATGATGCGGGCAGGTCATCGGTCTGAGAATCAACCCTTCTTCGTCCACCTTCATCACCGGATACATCGTGTCTTTGTAATAAGGGTAATGGCCTGACTTTCTATACAAATCGACGTTGGCCAGTTCCGGTGTATAAATATGTTTGTAGCCTCTTTTTATTTCTTCATCGACGACAAAGCGTTCCAGCGTTCTGCGGATAATCGAGCCTTTCTCCGTAAAAATGGGAAGACCCTTGCCAACTAAATCCGAAAATACGAAAAGGTCGAGGTCTTTGCCCAATTTCCGGTGGTCGCGCTTCTTGATTTCTTCCTGGGCGATTAAATAGGCATCCAATTCTTTCTGATTGTTGAAAGCAATGCCGTAAATTCTTTGCAACATAGGACGTTTTTCACTGCCGCGCCAGTAAGCGCCGGCGATCGTCATCAGTTTGAAAGCCTTAATACCGGCGGTATATTTTATGTGAGGGCCGCGGCACATATCGGTAAAATTACCCTGACGGTAAATGGTGACTTCATCACCCGGCAATTCTTCCATCAGTTCCAGTTTATAAGGCTGGTTGGCGAAAAGCTTGCGCGCTTCTTCTTTAGTTGCAGCGGATTTAATAAACGGTACGTTCGCCTTCACGATTTCCTTCATTTTAGCTTCAATGACAGGCAAATCATCAGGAGATAGAGCTCGAGGTAGTTCAAAATCATAATAAAAACCATCTTCAATAGTCGGCCCGATGCCGAACTTAGCATCGGGGAACATTGATTGGATAGCTTCGGCCATGACGTGGGCGGTTGAATGCCGCATCATGTCCATTTTTTCGGCAGCTTCTGTTTTTTCTTTATCATTTTCCATATTTTTTCCTGCACAAACAAAACCTCCCATCGAAATGGGAGGAAAGGTCTAACCTTTTAATTATACCAACCAGAAGTTATGAGCGCAATCGGCTTTATGTTAATTTAGCAGTGAATCATTTTCAAAATTAAAACTTGAAACTAATTTTATTAGTGATAAAATAGGGAAACCAGAATACGAAATAGAGATAACTATCACTTCAGAACCGGCAATGTCCAAGATTTGTACATCTTCCTTTAAGTCAGACCTAAGTGGGTTGTATTTCATTGATAAAGTAGACCTTATTGAGAAATAAGTTTCACAATTTCTTCAATACTCCAAATATGGTCACTGATTCCGACTGCTATATTTTGGTCATTCAGAGGTTACCTATTCGTTCCATCAGGATAAACTCCGTACCTTAAGAATCGCTTTCCATTCTGGCGGAGGCCAGAATCTATAAAACCTCTGGATACCAGCCTTCGCTGGTATGACAGGCGGTTCGGGGCGGTCGGGTTCGAAACCCGACCCTAGAGAAATATCACCCTTCTGCAGAAGGACAAGTCGCCGCCCGACAATGATAACAACCAGGTATGCAATTATTCCAGATAATCTTTCAGTTTCCGGCTGCGGCTGGGATGGCGTAGTTTGCGCAGAGCTTTGGCTTCAATCTGGCGGATACGTTCGCGGGTAACATTGAATTCCTGGCCGACCTCTTCCAAAGTCCGGCTGCGCCCGTCTTCCAGTCCGAAGCGTAACACCAGCACCCTTTGTTCGCGGTGCGTCAGACTGGATAACACCTCATCGATTTGCTCTTTCAGCAACTGTTTGGAAGCGGCGTCCACCGGCGGTAACGCATTGCGGTCTTCAATAAAATCGCCCAGGTGGCTGTCTTCTTCTTCACCCATAGGCAACTCAAGCGAGATGGGCAATTGCGCCACTTTGATAATTTCCCGTACTTTATCCGAGGACATACCCATTTTCTGCCCGATTTCCTTGGATGTGGGGTCGCGTCCGTACTCCTGAGACAACTTACGGCTGAGTCTTAAAAGCTTATTAATAGTTTCAATCATGTGCACCGGCACACGGATAGTGCGTGCTTGGTCGGCAATGGCGCGGGTAATGGCCTGCCGTATCCACCAGGTAGCATAAGTACTGAATTTAAAGCCTTTATGCGGGTCGAATTTTTCTACGGCGCGGATAAGGCCGATATTGCCTTCCTGAATCAGGTCGAGCAAGGACATGCCGTGCCCGATGTGTTTCTTAGCGACACTCACCACCAAACGCAGGTTAGCTTCGGTAAGATGGTCTTTGGCAATCTCGGCTTCCTTTTCTACTTTGTCCAGGTGGTCGCGTAATTCAGCTTCAAAGTTTTGTAGCCGTTCGATAAAGTCGGGATTATCCACCAGTTTGGCGATATCCGCGGCAGAAGCTTTTTTGCCAATTACATCCAGCATTTTCGGAGGTAACAAGGCGCTGTTTACGGAAAGGCTCATCAATTGTTGCTCGATTTGCGGGCTTTCCAAATCAGTCTTTTTAATGATATCGGCGACCAACTGCTGGTCGATTACGCCATCGATACCCAGACGCAATTTCTCATTGGATACAATATCACGGAATTTTGCCTTCGGCGGTAATTCCAGATATTCCTGGACGTTAGTGATAATACTGGTCGCTTGCCCTACCTGACGGAGCATAGCGAGCAGAATTTCGGTAGCGGTTGCCTGTTTGCCCTGTTTCTCCAGTTCATGCCTGATTTCCGCAATACGCTTGCCCTCTTCAATTCTTCTAGCCAGCGTTTTTTCATCGCGCGCGGTCAGCAGCGGTACACGGCCAATCTCATGGAGATAAAGACGTACCGGGTCATCACCCACTTCCTGGTCTTGCTCTTCCAGCGCTTCGGCCGGCGCTTCCATTTCAAGATCTTCGGCAGTAGGTTCTTCCAGAATTACCTCTTCGGTCGGTTCTTCTTCTACAACTTCCTCTTCTTTTGCATCGGGATCAAAATCAGGGGAGTTAGCTATTTCTTCTTCCATTTCCTGCTCTCCTTATTGCCCGTGGTTTGCGGGCAAAGACATTTTTCAATTGAACGCTGGGTTCGATACCTTCTTCCTGCAGTCTGGCCAGCGCAGCGCCGGAACTACCGTTTTCGGCTTCAACGTTAGCGAAAACCTCCGAACGCATCGCTTCCTGATTTATCAGATATGCCTGGCGTAAGGCGAGAACACATTCGGTAAACCGATCGGCCACGCGTTCCGCGGGAATCGGTTTCGCAATAATATTTTCTAATTTCTCCCTGACTAGGGGCTCCAGTCGTGATTTCAACGCGATCGTGTCGTCGATCGCCAAACAGGCACAGTAGAGCTCACGGTTGACAATGCTCTGGAAATAGTCCTGGATTAATCCTTCGTCCTGTTTTTTTAATTCCGGATACTGCACCAGAAGGGCGATACAATATTCTTCACGCGCCATATAACCAATTGTATCGGCGGGAACAATGTTTGACCGGTGCAAGGGTTTATTAGCGTGAGCCCCGATCAGAGATTTCTTTAACTGGCCTTCAATTACATTATAGTCTATTTTAGTGAGCTTAGACAGTGTACGTATCCAGCGGTCGCGCCGTAAATTATTTTCTACTTTAGCGATAAAGGGAAGAAGCTGGTTGATGAGCTTCGATTTTTCCATGATTTTGGACAAATCATATTTGGACGCGGTGAAGTTTACCATATATTCCGCCAGCGGACTAGCATTAGCGACGGATGCTTCCCAAATTTTCGCATCCCTTTTAATGACTTCATCCGGGTCTTCATCCGCCGGCAATTTAACGATTTCGATTTCCACCTCGGCGGTATTTTCGTAATCCACGCTGTGCGTCATGGCTTCTTCCCCGGCTTTATCCGGGTCCAGCGCCAGGGCGATGTTTTTGGTCAACTTTTTAAGAATAGTAACGTGTTTTTCCGTAATGGCGGTGCCCATGGAGGCGACGACGTTATTGAAGCCGTATTGGTGGGCCATAATGACGTCCATATAACCTTCGACAATTACCACCATATCTTTACTACGGATGGCAGTGTTTGCCATATCGATGCCGTAAATTGTGCCGCTTTTATCGAAAATCGCCGTTTGCGGCGAGTTCATGTACTTAGGCTGAGAACCATCCATTTCCCGACCGGAAAAAGCGATCGTGCGGCCCCGGGCATCACGGATGGGAAACATTAAACGGTTGTGGAAACGATCATGGATTTTTCCCTCGTCCGATTTCAAGATTAAACCGGCATCAAATAATTCGCTTTCGCTGAAACCCTTCTCCGTTAAATACGTCTTCAACAATTCCCAGGCATTCGGGCTGACGCCGAGTTGGAAATCATTAATCGTCTTAATGGTCAGACCGCGTCCAAGGAGGTAATTTTTAGCTTTTTCTCCGGCCGGAGAATTGACTAAAAGATTGTGATAATACTGAGCTGCCGCTTCATTTGCCTGGAACAGTTTTTCCTTTTCGTCTTTTCTCGGCCCCTGTTCGATATGAGAAGGCATGCTGATTCCGGCTTTATCTGCCAATAAACGTAAGGCCTCGGCGAAATCCAAGCCTTCCTTCTTCATCACAAAAGTGAATACATCGCCGCCGGTGCTGCAAGCGCCGAAACAATGCCAGGACTGCCTTTCCGGGAAAACATAGAAAGAGGCAGTTTTTTCATTATGAAACGGGCAAACAGCCTTGAAGTTACGTCCGGCTTTGGTTAATTTGACGTATTGCCCGATAACTTCAACAATATCCAGTTTCTGTTTAACTTCGTCTACAGTGCTCATAGAGACAAATATCTTACCACAATAATTTATAAAGGAAAAGTACCATTGATAAACATATCATAACTTAAAACAACGACCGTCGTCCTGAGCGTAGCGAAGGATCTCCATCCCTACTGTATTCCCGATATTTCGGCTCAGTATTCTCTGCTACCACATGGAGTTCCTTCATCGCTATAGCTCCTCAGGACGATAATGAGGCTTTCTATACTGATTAAGAGACCATCTTTTTATAATCGGCTTTTCAGAAATCTCCTTTTCATTTTCCTGAGTCATCAATTCTAGGCTTAAATCCTTCCGCTCATGATTAACAGACTCAATCAGCGCAATTTTTCGGGCTCTTGTCCACCCTTTAAGCTGCTTTTCACGATTGATTGATGCTTCTAGTGTTTCACAAGCTTCATAATAAACAAGGCGATTTATAGAGTAGCGTTTGGTAAATCCATCAACAACTTTTTCCTTGTGGTCTAAAACGCGTTTCATCAAATCGTGCGCAGAACCGATATACAGGGTGCTTGACCTGCTGCTCATGATATAGACATAGTATTGTTGATTCATCTTTTCTTAAACACTTATTGTCTTTCGCTGCCAGGGTAGTACCCACGTCCTGAACGAAGTGAAGGATCTCCATCCCTACTGTATACCCGATATTTCGGCTCAGTATTCCCTGCTACCTCAGGGAGTTCCTTCGTCGCCATGGCTCCTCAGGACGATATAATGGCTGGGGTTACTTTTTAAATAATTCCTCGGCGGTTTTCAACGCATACTGGTCGGTCATTCCGGCAATGTAATCAATCACGCCACGCCAAGTTTCATCGCTGTGTAAAACATACTCCAGCGGTAATTTTTCCGGGTTTTTAATAAAATAATCGTACAGGTGACGGACAACCTGCCTGGCTTTTTCTGTTTCCTCTAACGCCGATTGTACGTTATAAACCCTGTCAAATAGATAATCACGTAGAATGTTGGTGGCTTTTAACACCCGCGGGCTCATACTGATTGCAATCTCAGCACTATTTATATCAATCACAGCGCCGCTAACCTGCCAGGAATTCCTGATGATATCGCAGACCAAAGTATTGATTCTGGCAGACGGAGAATTACCCAACACCCTGGTCGCTGCTTTCGGCAAGTCACTTTCCTTAATAATGCCTGCCCGGATAGCATCATCGGAATCAGAATTAACGTAGGCAACAAGGTCGGCCAGCTTCACAATTTCACCTTCCAGAGTGCCGACTTTACTCCATCCGCTGCCTAATACTTGAGACCTTGACTTGGAATGATGTACGATGCCGTCTCTCACTTCCCAAGTCAGATTCAGACCCTGTCCATCATTCTCCAGTAAATCGACCACGCGCAGGGACTGCTCGTTATGCTTAAATCCGATGGGCGACAATTCATTTAAAACATTTTCACCTTCATGCCCGAAGGGCGTATGGCCCAGGTCATGTCCCAGACTAATCGCCTCTGCCAAATCTTCATTCAGATTCAGCGCGCGGGCAATGGTGCGGGCTACCTGTGAAACTTCCAGCGTGTGGGTTAACCGGGTGCGGTAATGGTCACCCGTTGGTGCAATAAAGACATGCGTTTTATGTTTCAGACGGCGGAATGATTTACAGTGGAGGATACGGTCCCGATCGCGCTGAAAAGCCGTGCGGACAGAATCTGGCTTTTCGTTTCTCAATCTGCCGCGGGATAACCGGCTCTTTTGGGCATATGGGGAGAGCAATTCTTCCCGTGCTTCCAGCTGTTGGCGGATTTTTAAATTATCAATCACGGTTTTTCCAGGCAAGGTACTCTCCGGTATCAAGGAACCCAATTAAACTTTTTAGCTGGTCCACTGGTCGACGCCCATTTCTTTGGTGAGGACATCGTGTATTCCACCCTCGGCAATTGTGCTGGGAGAAACAACCGTTAATCGCGCCTTCTGTTGGAATTCCTTGATACTTGATGCGCCGCAAGTGGTCATTGTTGCCTTTATTTTAACCAGCGTAACCTGTAAATTATCTTTTAATTTGCCGGTGTACGGCACATAACCGCTAACTCCTTCTTCAAAAGCCAGCCCCTTCTTACCGTCACCGGAATCATATCTCTGCCAGTTTTGCGCCCGGTTTGTCCCCTCACCCCAATACTCCTTCAGATGCCTGTTCCCGATAATTACTTTTTCCGAAGGGCTCTCATCGAATTGTGCAAAATATCTTCCCATCATCACAAAATCGGCACCCATGGCTAAGGCTAAAACAATCTGGTGCTCACGGTCGATGCCGCCGTCGGAACATATCGGGATATAAATACCGGTCTCTTTGAAATAACGTTCTCTGGCCTTGGCTACCTCTAAAATGGAGGTCGCCTGCCCTCTTCCCACGACACGCTGTTGGCGCGTAATACATATCGACCCGCCACCGATACCGACTTTAATAAAATCTGCTCCGGCGTTAACCAGATATTTAAATCCTTCTTCATCGACAATGTTGCCAGCTCCGACTTTCACGGTATCGCCGTATTGTTTTCTGATGTATTTAATGGTGTCTTTCTGAAATTCGGTATGTCCGTGAGAAGCATCAATGCACAGAATGTCCGCACCGGCATCAACCAATTCCGGAACTCTCTTCATATAATCCTTTGTATTGATACCGGCTCCTACCATTAATGATTTATTCGCATCCAGCAACTCGTTACGATTTTCTTTATGTTCCACATAATCTTTTCTAAAAACCAGGTAGGCCAGATTCCGCTTCTCATCGACGACCGGTAAGCAATTGAGTTTATGCCCCCACAATAAGTCATTTGCTTCCGTCAGCGTGATACCGACTTGGCCGTGAACGAGGTTTTTAAAAGAGGTCATGAACTCCGCTACTTTTTTATCCTGAGGATCTCTGCTCACTCTGTAATCTCTGGAAGTAACCATGCCTAATAATTTACCATTAGGCAGGCCGTTATCCGTGACAGCGATGGTAGAATGACCGGTCTTTTCCTTGATACTGAGAATATCGGATAAAGTACTATCCGGGGTTATGTTTGAATCGCTGGTAACAAACCCGGCTTTGAAGGATTTTACTTTCCTTACCATTTCCGCTTGTTTCTCGATCGGCTGCGAGCAAAATATAAAGGACAATCCGCCGTATCTGGCTAACTCTATCGCCAGAGTATGGTTGGATACCGCCTGCATGATGGAAGAAACGAAGGGGATATTAAGTTTTAAAGGCGGAACAGTGCCTTTTTTAAATTTGGCTAAAGGCGTTGTCAAATCAACATTGTTCGGCGTACATTTTTTGGTGGTCAGATTGGGAATTAAAAGATATTCATCGAATGTTCTGGAAATATCATCATAGATTTTTGTCATTTTTCTCACCGCCTGCTCTAAATTTGATATTTGGTCTCTTTATCAATTTGCCCGGGTTATCTTTTTCAAGTCATCGGAACGCGTAACAGAAATTCAATAATAACTTGGCAAGGTGAAGGTAGATAATGTTGAAATTTGTAACATATAATCTGACCCTTTGTCAAGAATTTTCACACTTTATCAAACTATGCTATATTGTTATTAATATGAATTCACTTAAGAAAATACTATCACATTTATTGATACCGCTGTTGGCGGTGTCTCTGGTACTTAGCGGCTGTCAGTCTAACAGTACAACGGCAACAACGACTACGCCGGTCTCTTCCAGCAATTCCGTTCTGCATCTTTACAACATTGACCCGATCACACTCGACCCTGCAGTTTCCGGCGATGCTACTTCGCATGAATTCATTATGCAAATCTTCAGCGGATTATTGACGTTAGATAAAAATCTGCAACCCGTCGCGGATATCGCTAAAAGCTGGAAGGTCAGCAGCGACGGTACGGTTTATACTTTCACGCTAAAACAGGGCGTCAAATTCCATGACGGACGTGAGGTAAAAGCAGACGATTTTAAATATTCCTGGGAACGGGCTTGTAATCCGGCAACGGGCTCGCAAACAGCCGAACCTTATCTTGGGGATATTGTCGGAGCAAAAGACATGCTCGCCGGCAAAGCCACTTCAATCAGCGGCATCAAAGTAATTGACGACTATACCCTGCAGGTCACGATCGATGCCCCTAAGCCATACTTCCTGGATAAACTTACCTATCCTACCGCCTTTGTAGTCGATCGGAATAATGTCAGTAAAGGCGCAGACTGGTGGAAAACTCCTAACGGCACCGGTCCCTTCAAATTAAAATCATGGGTACCAAATACATCGTTTGTTCTGGAAAGAAATGATGCTTTCTACGGGGATGTCGCTAAAGTGGCTTCAGTTGAATACAAACTCTGGGCCGGTGTTCCTGAGCGATTGTATGAAACAGGTGATATCGATGCTACCGATGTTTCTCTGCCGTACATTGACGAAGTTACCGATCCGGCTGGCTAATATTTGAGTCAACTAACGATTACCCCCGAGTTGAGCTTCAGCTACATCGGATTCAATTGCACAAAACCGCCTTTTGACGACCCTGCTATCCGCCAGGCTTTCTCCATGGCCATCGATAAAACCAAGTTGGCCTCGCTAGTGTACGATAACACGGTGCAAAAAGCTGATGGTATCCTGCCTCCGGGAATGCCCGGTTATAACCCACAGTTAAAGGGTTTGGATTTCGATCCGCAAAAAGCGCTCGATTTAATCAAGGCGTCCAAATATGGTGATGTTTCCCGGTTGCCGCCCATCGTCATTACCGTCGAAGGTTATGGCGGCGGCATCGGGTCAGACCTGGAATCGATCATCAATGAATGGCGGCAGAACCTCAGCGTGGAAGTCACTGTACGGCAAATCGACCCGGAAAGATTCCTTTATTTCACCAAAGATGAACTGGATAACATGTATGAAAGCGGTTGGAGCGCAGACTATCCGCACCCTCAGGATTTTCTGGATATACTCTTTGCCAGTAATACATCGGATAATTATGGCGGTTACAGTAATCCCGCGGTCGACGACCTTTTGGCGAAAGCCGGAGTGGAGCCGGATAACGCTAAAGCCCTGGTGATGTATCAGCAAGTCGAGCAAATGCTGGTAAATGACGCGGCCTGTATTCCTCTATGGTTCGGGAAAGACTACACTGTGGTCAAACCGAATGTCCACGGTTATACTCCCGACGCCATGGGTATGGTAAGGTTGAACGAAGTCTCGATCAGCAAGTAATGATGGTATTCTCCCTCCTTTCTAAGGAGGGACGTAAGGGAGAATTTTAATCTACTCCTATGAAGTACCCAAAGTTATCTCAGGGCGGAGTGCATCTCCTTACTCCATCACGAACCTTGCGCGTAGGGTGGGTGAAACCCACCAAAGTGCTTCAGTAAAGAAAGACAATCTCCTTGTGGTTCACAAGGAGACCCTTCGTCCTCTAAATCGGACTCAGGGCGACATCAGCTAAACAGCTCTCTTCATCGCCTCTGCTTTCATTTCCTGCGGCATCTTTTCAATAGCATAACGTAAAGCAGTCCGCGGCATATCCTGGCGGTGTTTTAAAACATATTGATAAACTTCTTCCTGGTGCAGTTTGCTTGCTTCCTTCAGCATCCAGCCGTAACCCTTCTGTACCATGTCGTCTTTATCCAGTAACAAGCGGTCGGCGATTTGTATAATCTCCGGGAAAAACTGCCCTTTCTTGGCCGGAATGATTAATGACACCGCCGCGGCTCTTTTCATCCACCTGTTGGTCGAATCTGTCCAGCCGACAATCTCTTTGATGCTTTCCGGATACTTGGCAACAAAGTTGCCGACGGTATGGTTGCAGAAGCCGTCGACCTTCGCCCAGTCATTGAGATATAAGTCGATCCAGCGCTTGAATACCGCCAGGTCGGCCGGTTCATATTGATTAGTCAATTTTGGCGTCCAGCAAGATGCGACCGCCGCCTCTTCACTATAATCGGAACGGAACAATTCCTCACATAGGCTGAATATTTCCGTTTTGTTGAGTGTTTTGATTTCTTTCCAGTATTTATTAGCGATTTTATTGGTGGCGCCCCTACTCACGCCGTAGAATTTCACCGTTTCCTTAAAAAAGTGCTGATAATTGCCGATTGTTTTTTCATCAGCATTAGTGCGTAATTCAACTCTAAGTTCTTGAAGTGCATAGTTCATTATAAATTTCTCAAGAGATGAATTTTATATATAAATAGATGGAGCCAACGAAGAGAGTCGAAAACTTGACCGACGGTTTACGAAAGCGTGTCTGATTGTTATTATCGGTGGTTTTACGGTAAAAAGCAACCTTTTGGGTCTATCATAAAACTTAGCTTTTAGCCGTCGGGAAAGGTCGAGTTACAACGCGTTGGTTTAGTTTAGTCGTAATTTAGTCGCAAGGCCCTGCCAAGACATGTCCCAATAAGCGTTTGACAATGCTTATTTTCGATGTTAGTATTTGGGTCAAAAGTGTCCTTTTCCGGCGTAATAAAAATCATAATAGGGGGGCATTTGTGAAAACAGAGGAGCTGGAAGCAAAAGTTAAAACACTTTCTGAAACAGTCGCGAAATTAGAAGGGAAGCTGACTCGTCTCGAAGATATTGAGGCCATCAAAAAATTGCAGAGAGCCTATGGGTATTATCTCGAGCACTGGCAAGAAGACCAGATCCTAGATTTGTGGTCTCATAGGGATGATGTCTCTGCGCAAACGGGTCGTAGTGGCCAATATAAAGGGTGGGAACAAGTTAGGGATAGTTTCCACTTTGAAGATCATTACACTGCCTATAAGGGGGCAAAAAAGGCTCCCCCCGAGTATCTGCACATTCTGATGCCTCTTGCGGGTATTGTGGATATCGACTCGGATGGCAAGAATGCCAAAGGCAGATGGTATGGGTATTTCCTTGGAGCCATGCCGCGAGAGGGACAAACCCGGGCATTAATTGGGGCAGGAATATGGGAAAACGAATATGTAAAAGAGGACGGGATATGGAAGATCAAACAAATCTTGTGGAACGAGATTATCAGTAGTCCGTTAGAGGAAGGATGGGTAAAGAAACCTGTAGTTCTAAATCCCCTCCACAAGGAACCGCGTCCACTCGCACCTAACACTCGTTTTGCTCCTTACCCCTCAGGGTATATCTTCCCTTATCATTACAAAAATCCAGTGACGGGGAAATAGAGAGGCTTACTATGAGTGGGAATCAAATTGTCATAGGCTTAGTTGGCAACCTGAATAAATCAGGGCTTACTAATGAGTTGGTTAGTGCTGCCTTGGAAGGAGCCCGCGCCGAGGGGGCAACAATTGAATGGTAACCATTGATAATAAATTTTTAGTCACCAAAGAATGTGGGTGTCTCCATCACTTTGGGAACAAATTGAAAATCTTTGTTCACCTGACTATAAATTTGGATAATTAGTTTTTCGGTACCATGAATGTACTGGAGCCAGCGAAGAGAGTCGAACTCTTGACCGACGGTTTACGAAACCGCTGCTCTACCACTGAGCTACGCTGGCCGGCATGGAACTATTAAATTATACCCGATAATTCCCTCACCGTAAAATTTGACACCTTGCTATACTTGCAGTAATCTAATTTCTAATACTATCCACAAGACACACTTTGGTATAAACAAGGGAAAATGACAAGCCAAATCGACATTGAGTTAGCCCGCAGAAAGAAGCTGGATACCATCCCCAAACTCATTCGCCACAATTACGACCAGTGGGCGGATAAGGTTTCAATGTCTATGAAGAAGCCGGGCAGACGCAAGCATTACATTTGGCGTCAGTATTACGAAACAGTCGGTAATCTCTCGCTGGGACTCATCAGCTTGGGTCTGGAGCGGGGCGACATCGTCTGCATTATCGGCGATAATGATCCGGAATGGTTCTGGAGCGAGTTTGCCGTACAGGCAGCGGGAGGCATTCCCACCGGTATTTTTATCGATTCCACACCATCTGAGGTGAAAAATATTGCAATCCACGCCGGGGCTAAATTTGCTATTGTTAAAGACCGGAAACAAATTGACAAGTTCCTTGAAATTAAAAATGATTTGCCTGCTCTGAAAAAGATTATTTATTGGTATACCAAGGGTATAAATAACTCAGATAACCCCATGCTGATCAGTTTCGATGACCTGGTGAAACTCGGTAAAGAGTACGCCGAGACACACCCTCAACTTTACGAACAGAACATCGAAATAGGTAACAGCGATGATATTGCCTTCATCTACTATACTTCGGGGACAAACGGCCTGCCCAAAGGGATTAAATGGTCCTACCGTGCCCTTTTCAACAACGCCAATAATTCTATCGTCCGCTATCCTGTCACGGATAAGGATATCATGGTTTCTTACTTTCCCGCCGCCTGGATAGGCGATAATTTCTTTGCCACCATTCCGCATCTGCTGACCGGTGCGGTTCTTAATTTCCGCATTACTCCAAAAATCAGACAATGCGAAAGCCTGGCCGGTGAAATGCAAACCGAAATAACTAAAGCTTCCCCTTTTAAACGATTTTTCTATAATTTGTTCCTACCGGTTGGTTATAAACTGGCCGATGCCAAGATCAAGAATAAAACGCCAAACATTCTGTGGCGATTGCTTTATCGCCCCGCTGGTTTTCTGCTTTTCCGTCCGCTCAGGAAAAAACTGGGACTAATTAATGTTCGATTCGCTGTTACCGACGGCTCGGTAATGAGACTGAAAACTTTACGTTTGATTTACGCTTTCGGCGTAGAATTAATCCAAGGTTATGTCAGTGCTGAAACCGGACTCGTTTGCTCTAACGGTAAGAATGAGATCGATTTTGAAAGCACCGGCAGACCGACGGCTAACACCGAAGTTAGAATTTTAAATAACGGCGAACTCGTGGTCAGGAGTGAATCGATGTTCCACAGCTACCATAATGAACCGCAGAGAACCGCTGAGGTCTTCATCGATGGCTGGTATTACACCGGCGAGAAGGCAACTATTAATGAGAAAGGGCACATTCTCTTTCCAGGTCGTCAGGCAGGCACTGTGAAATAAATCATTATAAGAGGCGCAAACAATGGTTTTAAAAGCAACCCGTAAAGATATTTATTTCGATGATTTGGAAACGCGGCCTGACACGGTGAGGCGCCTGTTTCTGGAACGAGAACTGGTTCAGGCGTTGAAACGTGCCTACAAGTATGCCCCGTCGGCCAGAGAAATTATGGACAGGGCGCATGTTAATCCGGGCAACATCCGCAGCATCAAACATCTGGTCAGACTACCCATCACCAGAAAGCCCGATCTCATTGAACTGCAAAAATCGCGACCGCCTTACGGTGGGTTTTTGGCAATAAAACCTGAAAATGTCGAACGTGTATTTATCTCTGAGGACTCAATATATGAACCGTTCCATTCAGCGCGCATCAAGTGGTTTGCGCAATCGCTATGGGCGACCGGGTTCAGAAAAGGAGATATCGTTTTGAATACGTTCTCCTATCATCTGTCCCCTACCGGAATTTTATGCCATGAAGCTTTAAGACATTGCGGGGCAACAGTAGTGCCAACCGGCGACACTCCCGCTGAGATTCAAGTAAAAATCATGCACGACCTGAAAGTAAACGGGTTTGTCGGAATGCCTTCTTTCCTGACGACCCTCATTAAAAAAGCCGAAGAGATGGGGTTGAATTTCCGCGATGATTTTATGATAGAACGCTCCTGGTTTACCGGAGAAATGCTCCCTTCTTCCGATAGAAAAACACTGGAGGAACATTACGGCATCGATACGCGGCAGGCTTATGCTGTTTCTGAAACAGACGGTTGTATCGCTTACGAATGTCCGCAAAAATCCGGCTTGCACATAATGGATGATTATATTTTGGAGATTGTCGACCCCGTTACCGGCAATCAACTTAAACCCGGCGAAGTGGGAGAAATAGTCGTGACGCCAATTCTAAACAAGACGTGGGGGCTCATCCGCTATGGCACCGGCGACCTGTCATCGCTTGTCACCGAACCCTGCGCCTGCGGTAGGACATCTTACCGTTTGACCGGCATCTTGGGTAAGTCCGTTTGACATCTTTGTCATTCTAAAAGTTGCGAAGAATCTAGTAATTTCCCTATCCATACGGGCGAAGGCGAGAATGCATTCCCTCTTCCCATCTTCCATCGTTATTGCGAGGAATACAATGCCGAAGCAATCCCAGGGTGGGGCTGAACTCTCCACCTCTCTGAGATTGCCACGCCCTTCATCCGAAGGTGTCGCAATAACCCCCAACTGTATTTCCTTCCCAGGATTTAATATAATCAGCTTACATAAATGAGTACCGAAAACCAGCCGTTAAATACCGCTTCTTTTGAATTAGGCGCCTACCGTCCCCCGAGTGAAGCTTATTCTTTGCTCCTCAGGTTGACGCGCAATTGTCCGTGGAACCGGTGCCGTTTCTGTGGGATGTATAAGGGGCAAAAATTCGAACTGCGGTCGGTGGCGGAGATCAAGCAGGACATCCTGACCGTAGCGCAAATCCGCGACGAAATCATCGAGCTGTCCCACAAACCCACATACGCGGATAACTTCCGCAAAGCCGCCGCTACTGTGCTCAGTAATCCACTCGATTACGTTTATCAAAATGTCGCTTTATGGCTTTATAAAGGCGGTCAGAACGTCTTTTTGCAGGACGCGAACAGCTTGGTCATGCGCACACCTGAATTGGTCGAAGTACTGAAATTTCTTAAACTGACCTTGCCCACGATCAACCGTGTCACCAGTTATTGCCGGGCTAAAACGGTCGCATTGAAAAAGTTAGAGGAATTGAAAGCCATCCATGAAGCAGGATTAACCCGCTTGCACATCGGGCTGGAATCCGGCAGTGATACCGTACTCAAGATGATTGATAAAGGCGTGACTGCCGCCGAAGAAATCGAGGGTGGTAAAAAAGTGGTGGCATCGGGGATTTCTGTTTCGGAGTATTATCTGCTGGGTATCGGCGGCAAGGCATTATGGCGTGAACATGCCGTCGAAAGCGCCCGCGTTTTAAATGCCATCGACCCGGATTTTATCAGAGTCAGAACATTGAGCATTAACGAAAGTCTGCTGATGTGGTCGGACGTAGAGAACGGTACGTTTATCAGGACTACTGATGAAGAAATGATGGAGGAATTAAAACTATTCATTCAGCATCTGGACTGTCATGCTAATTTCGTCAGCGACCATATGGGCAATTTGTTGCAGGAGGTAGAAGGTAAACTGCCTCAGGATAAAGAGAAAATGCTGACAGTCATCGCGCGGTTTCAGTCTCTATCGCTGGAGGAACGGCAGGTCTATCGCATCGGACGGCGTTCCGGATATTATCATGGGCTGGATGACCTCCATGACCCGGCATGGCATCAAATAATTGAGGGTATCATCGAACAACTCAGCAATGGCACAGGTAAAGTCGATGAAGTGCTTGTTTATAATATGCGGGAGACAATGTAGTCTGTCATTCAGAGTCCTTCATTGGAAGGACGAAGAATCCAGTAAACCAACGGACTTTATCATTCAGAGAAGTATCGCGACGAAGAATCAAGTAATCCCAACCTTATTTTAAAAAGTAGTGAAAGACTAGATACTTCACCCTTTGGCGGAAGGGTTCTGTATGACAAGGGCAAGGTTGTCATTCAGAGGAGCATGGCGACGAAGAATCTAGTAATCCCAAGGTTAATATTATAAGAGGACAAAGTAACTAGATGCTTCGCTCTGCATGACAAATGGGTGAAAGGTAGTTCAGTATAAAAATGCGCCAATATTATATTTACATTATGGCCAGTGTATCAGGTGTATTATATGCAGGGGTAACAAATAACCTGCCGTCCAGAGTTACCCAACATAAAACCAAGTCGGTGAAGGGTTTTACCACACGTTATAATATTAATCAATTAGTATATTATGAGACTACTGGAAGCATCCAAACTGCAATTCAACGGGAAAAGCAGATAAAGGGCTGGTCAAGAGCCAAGAGAGTTGAACTAATTAATTCAATGAATCCAGAATGGAGAGATTTAAGTTTAGACTTCATGGATCCACCAGTTTGTCATTCAGAGGAGCATGGCGACGAAGAATCTAGTAATCCCAAGGTTAATATTATAAGAAGACAAAGTAACTAGATGCTTCACTTCGTTCTGTATGACAAGGGCAAGGTTGTCATTCGGAGGAGCACAGCCTATAGTCCCTTACTTCCCGTAGGCCTCAGCCAGAGGTATTCACGAAATGAATGTATACGGGAGACGAAGAATCTAGTACTCCCAAGGTTAATAATAAAAGGGTTCTACATGACAAATGTTGTGAAAGGAGCACTAAATGAATAATCCGGCAGCAGAAATCATCGATATGATGCGTGAGAAAAAACTCACGCTGGGAACTGTGGAATCGGCCACCGGCGGCTTGATTGCGCACCTTATCACCAATGTCCCGGGCAGCTCCGATGTTTTTCATGGTTCCATCGTTTCTTATAGTAACGAAATCAAGATGAAACTGGTTGGGGTAAAAGCAACGACCCTGCAAAAATATGGCGCGGTCAGTGCACAGGTTGCAGAAGAAATGGCCGCTGGCGGGAGAAAGGTTTTAGGCGTAGATATTTGCGTCGCGGATACCGGTATCGCCGGACCGACCGGCGCAACCTTGGGAAAACTGGTGGGATTATTTTATCTCGGTTTGTCTAATCGAGACGGCACATTCACTCGGAAACATCTCTTCACCGGCACCCGTGAACAGAACAAACGACAAGCCGCACAAGCGGCATTAATGTGTGTGAGAGAGTATTTAAAAACAATAGATAAATAATATTATTTCCCTTCTCTACCCCTATTGTAAATACCCCTCACACGTAGCTATAATATTCTCACATATCTGTGGAGGTAAAACATGTATCAGCATATTATGGTGCCGTTGGATGGTTCGGAATTAGCGGAGTGTGTACTTTCTCACGTAGAAATGATTGCTAATGATTGCCGGTTACCGCCCAGAATCACCCTGATTCGTGTGGTCGCACCGCTGAAAAGCTATAGCGGTTCTGACTATGGCGGTTTAACAGCGTCGCTCGGCGCCGAACAGATGGAGCGCCTCGAAGACGAAAATATCAAGTCATCCAAAGACTACCTCACGAAAAAAGTGGGTCAATTAAAAGCCAAGGGAATTAATGCCGAAGGCGAGGTCATCATGGGAATTGTTCCCAATGCCTTAGAGGTGTTCGCCGAGCGGAACAACGTCGACCTGATTATTATTGCCACACACGGGCGTTCGGGTATCAGCCGTTGGGTCTGGGGTAGTGTCGCGGATAAAATTCTGAGAACTGCGAAAATACCGGTATTGATGGTACGTCCTCTGGGCTGGGGCGGCTCAGGGTAATCCTGTCTTGATAACGAGCGATCCTGAATAAATCCCTCCATATCTCCCTTTCGCGAAAGGGAGAGGTTTCTCCCTCCTGACAAAGGAGGGATTTAAGGGAGAATTTGGAAGCCGGACTCCTGTACGTTTCCTTTGTCAAGTATTTCCGGCTCCTGACTTCAACCATTCACGGGAATGACACATCATGATGAGTGTACTTTATGTCAACTTTCCACCGGTCAGTTTTTCATAAGCAGTGCGGTAAATGCGACTGGTCGATTCAATAACCTCAATCGGGAGCATTGGCGCCGGCGGTTCTTTGTTCCAACCCGACCTGGTCAACCAATCCCGCACCGGCTGTTTATCGTAACTGGGCTGCGATTGCCCCGGCTTGTACAACTTGGCATCCCAGAATCGGGACGAATCAGGCGTCAGCATTTCATCGATGACAATCAGCTTATCACCTTCCAAGCCGAATTCGAACTTGGTATCGGCGATAATGATGCCTTTAGCAATCGCCTGCTTACGCGCAAAATTATAAATTGCCAGGCTCTTATCTTTGATAGTTTTAGCCATCGGCGAGCCGAGCTCGTTCCCCATTTCCTCTATAGTCATCGGCATATCGTGTCCGGTATCTGCCTTGGTGGTGGGAGTGAAGAGGGGTTCCGGTAACTCCTGACTCTCCAGCATTCCCTTTGGTAAAGGCAAGCCGAAAGCTGTGCCGCTCTTCTGATACTCCGTCCACGCCGAACCGGCCAGATAACCGCGTACCACGCATTCCACGGAAAGACGTTTCACCTTTTTCACCACCATCGACCGCCCTGCCAGATAGGCCGGATAAGTAAATTGTTTATCAGCCGGCAGATATTTGTCCAGAATGCGCGGGTCGTTAACCACTTCGATAACATGGTTGGGAATAATCTTCTTCGTTTCGGTAAACCAGTAGGCCGATATTTGATTCAATACCCGCCCTTTGTCCGGTATGCCGCAAGGTAATACAACATCAAAGGCCGAAAGACGGTCGGTCGCCACAATCAATAAGTGTTTGCCTAGATCATAGGTATCGCGCACTTTGCCTTTCACAAAAACAGGCAGGGGTAATTCGGAATTGAGCAGCACCGCAGAATTATTGGTCATAATGCCTCCGATTATCTGTCGCCCTGAGACAAGCAACCGCTATAGTCCTTGAACTAAGCCGAACAGGAATCTCCGTCTCTACTCAATAGGCTTGGAGACCCTTCCCCTGATAAATCGGGGTCAGGGCGATATATTTACTAAATTATAGCCATTCCGGTGAGACGAGACAAACTGAGTCCGGTTCGTTTTTCTTATTTTATTTTATCTTTGCAAGGTGATATACTGTCAAATCATTCAATTGATAAAACAATACATTCTCTCCGGCAACGAAAACGAGGTGTGAGAATGGAACGAATATATGATGTTCTAATTATCGGCAGCGGTCCGGCGGGTTTGGCTGCAGGAATTTACGCGGCGCGGTCGCGTTTACAAACCCGGATTCTGGAAAAAGAAACTCCGGGCGGCGAGCTGATGAACATCGATCTGGTGGAAAACTACCCCGGTTATCAGGATGGCATAGCCGGTCCGGATTTAGGTTCTAACATGATGACGCAGGCCACAAAATTCGGCGCAGAACTTCAGTTCGCCGATGTTCACAAGATTACCCCCGGGAAAAACGAAATTCTCCTGCAAATCAATCAGAGCGAGATACGGACTAAATCGGTTGTTATCGCCACCGGTTCACATTCAAAAAAACTCGGTATACCCGGCGAAAATGAATTAACCAACAAAGGCGTGTTTTATTGCGCGACCTGTGACGGGCCACGTTTCGCGGGTAAAATCGTTGCGGTGGCCGGTGGAGGCGATTCCGGGCTGACCGAAGCGCTTTTTATGGCCGGTTTTGTAACCAAGGTAATCATCATCGAATTAGTACCGCATCTTATGGCCAACAAGATGCTTCAGGACAGGGTCCGGGCTAATCCGAAAATCGAGGTCAGATGCGGTGTTAAAATCGAAGCTATTCGCGGTAGCGGGCAGCTGGAATCATTGGAACTTTCCGATGTTAAAACCGAGCAGAAAACCTCTCTGAAAATTGACGGCCTGCTGGTCCGTGTCGGGCTGGTGGTCAATACAGCCTTTTTAAAAGGCACGCTACCGCTCAACTCCATCGGGCAGGTCATGGTGAACGACCAGATGGAAACCGGCATTCCCGGGATTTTTGCAGCCGGCGATGTCCGTCATAATTCGCCGATGCAAATTGTCAGCGCCGTGTCCGATGGTGCGACATCAGCCTTACGCGCGTTGAAATATCTTGGGACTTACTAGGTATATACTGAACTTATCGGAATGCGGGAGGTAACGGATGATGGCAAACACAATTGAAGTATTAGTTCCCACCGCTGAAGCGAAAATAAATAAAATCGCCGTCAACTCCCGCGTGCACGACCTGAACGGCAAGGTTGTGGGTTTTCTCTGGAACGAAAAACCTAACGGCGATATTCTTTTACAACGGTTAAAGGAGCATATTACAAAAAAATACCATGCAGTGCGCACCGAATGGCGTCAAATCGGCGGGCTCCACGTCGAAGTGGAGAAAGAGCCGGCTTTAAAAGAACTGGCGGACAAGGCTGATACGGTCGTAATCGCGGTATGTGACTGAGGGAGTTGTACAACGTGGTGTATCCACGCTGCGGTTGCCCTCGAAAAAAGCGGTAAACCAACCGTGACCGTTTGCACAAACCGCTTTGAAACATTGGCACGTGCTACAGCCACTGGTCTGGGTATTCCCGATATTCCCCTGGTGGTAGTATCTCATCCCATCGGCGGCATCAGCGCCCAGGAAGTCATCGCCAAGGCCGATAGTATTCTCGATAAGGTTATTTCCCGGTTAACCGAATAGTTTTTTAATCAACGGAGGCTTGATAATTGAACGCTGTTGACAATCTTCTCAAGGGTTCTATCGATATGCACGCGCATTACGGTCCGGATGCCTTTGCCGTCAGAAAACTGGATGCGCTGGAGGGAGCTCAATTAGCCCGGCAGGCCGGTATGCGGGCGATCGTACTTAAGAATCACCAGTATTGCACTGCACCACTAGCATCGATAATCAATCAAGTCGTGCCGGGGATATTGGTATTTGGCAGTGTCACCTTGAATACCCAAGCCGGCGGATTGAATCCCGATGTCGTGGAAGCCGCTGTAAAATCCGGGGCTAAAGTTGTCTGGATGCCGACACAGAGTTCTAATTACGATTTCATGCGTAATATTCTGCGTACCGACGGTATCAGTATTCTTGACGAAAAAGGGAATTTGTTGCCTTCGGTTGAAATAATTCTGGATATTGTCAAACAATACGGAATAGTCGTCGCAACCGGACATCTGCCGGTGAATGAAGCCCTTGTCCTCGTGGATTCAGCCCGGAACAAAGGTATTTCTAAAATCGTCGCTACTCACCCGTTAAGGCGGGAAGCTGATATTTACTATACACTGGAACAGCAATGCCGCATCGCGGATTCAGGCGCTTTTGTGGAGTATTGCTTCGTCACCGTACTCGAAGGCAAGCTCGACCCGAAATCGGTTGCTAAAGCCATTAGAGCCGTCGGCGTGGAACGCTGTATCTTGAGCACCGACCTCGGTCAGGCTCGTAATCCGACACCGGTCGAGGGTATGCGTACAATGCTTGCCGCTATGATGAATAACGGATTTACCGATAAAGAAGTGGAGATTTTAGTCAAAACGAACCCGGCCCGGTTACTCGGCCTCGAATAAAACGCGAATAACCCTGGCAATCGTAAAAAGGGGACAAGATGAATCGAAAATTTGCTTCTGAGAAAGTAACCGTCGACGATTCTATGGAAGCGGTAAACCAACTGTTTATCGATAAGGGTTGGAGCGATGGATTACCTGTTCTTCCCCCGACCGAGCCAGCCGTAGAGAAGATGCTCGCCGGCACAAAGAGAAATTCAGCGGAGGTACTGGCGAAAGTGCCCCCGGCCTGGGGTGAAGCGACGATTGAGAAAGTCGCTATCAATGCCGTCATGGCGGGCTGTCTTCCTGAATACCTGCCGGTGATCATCACCGCCATTGAAGCAATGTGTGACGAAGGATTCCGCTTGGGCGAAATTCAGCCCACTACACACCCCGTTGCTCCTCTAATAATTGTTAACGGCCCGATTGCAAAGAAACTGAATATTAATAGTAAATCGGGCGCCTTTGGACCCGGCTGGCGCGCCAATGCCACCATCGGGCGAGCTATCAGATTAATTCTAATGAATATCGGCGGCGCTTTTGCGGGTAAGCTCGACCTGGCAACTCAGGGACAACCTTCCAAATATACTTATTGCATCGCTGAGAACGAAGAAGATAGCCCGTGGGAACCCTTGCATGTAGAAAGAGGGTTTGACGCCTCAACTAGTACCGTAACGATAGTAGCGGCGGAAAATCCTCACAACATTAACGAGCATATCGGCATTAACGGCGAAGAAATTTTAACCTCGATATGTCATGCGGTGATGAACACCGGCGCCAACAACGCCCTGTTTCAGGACGGCACGCCGGTAATCGCCTTCTGCCCGGAGCATGCCGCCGCTGTCGCCGCCGAGGGCTTTTCCAAGAATGATGTCAGGAATTATATCTATGAAAACAGTAAAATGCCTCTAACCCGATTCTATCCGCGCCAAATTGAGAAGTACTTCCCCGGGTTTGATAAAAATGCGCTGGTCCCCATCACCGCCCGAAAAGAGGATATTATCATCATTGTAGTCGGCGGGATAGGTAAACATTCCTCATATCTACCGGCTTTTCTCCCGCCCTCCATTACCAGAGCGATAACGGAATAGATAATTCATCCACATCCAATCAGACAAAGGCCGGTATCCCGGATCAGCGAACTATCGTCCTGAGCGTAGCGAAGGAACTCCCGACCTACTGTAACCGCGCCATTCTCTGTTACCACAGGGAGATCCTTCGTCGCCATAGCTCCTCAGGACGACAGTCAGGCTAGCATTCACTCACAACTTTGAGAACGATAAACTGGCAACCCGCCTGTGACTGCACTATAATGATAGCAATGGTTATTCTACTCGTCCTTATCGTTATCACCTTTATTTTCATCCTGGGTGGCGGTCTGGTTCTTTTACAGCTGTTCGCCCGGAATCCGGCTGTGTCCCAGACGAAACCCGGTGAACCGCCAAATCCGTCAGAAAAATCGGAAAATAAAGTCGGTTTTCACTGGAGCTACATCGTTTTACCGCTGTTAATACTGCTGGCATCGATCGGGCTCAGCATCTATTTCTACGGGAAACTTCCCGGTGAAGTCGTTTACCGTTTTAATTCCGATGGTTCGGCAGCCGCAATTGTCAGCCGCAACGGTATTATCATGTGGACGATTCTGCCCCAACTCCTCCTCACTATCTTCACCATCATTATTGCCTATGGCACCACCAGAATCAGCCGGCTCTTCGATCAGGCAGCAACCGCCGGCATTAAACTGGATACTATCTTGCTGGTAATGAGTAACATGGTCGTCATTCCGCAACTGGTTCTATTCTTTACAATGTTGAACATTTTCAGCTACAATTCTTCTCAAACACGGATGGGTTTTACCTGGTGGATGGGTCTCGTCGTCATCGTTGTGGGACTGATTTTTCTGGGTATTTTCTTCGCACGCGCCATCCGGAAAATGGGAAAACAAGCCAAATAACATATAATTTACCTGAGGAGCATCATCAATGACCGAACAATCATCAACCGTCAGTATGGACAAAATAGTCTCATTGGCACGCCGCCGCGGCTTCATTTTTCAAAGCAGCGAAATCTATGGCGGCTTGTCCGGCTGCTGGGATTACGGACCATTGGGTGTAGAATTGAAACGAAATGTAAAACAGGCCTGGTGGCAGGCAACCGTGCAGGAGCGGGATGATACGGTGGGACTTGATACCAGCATCCTGATGCATCCACAGGTCTGGGCTGCCAGCGGCCACCTGCAGGGTTTCTCCGACCCCCTGGTGGAGTGTAAAAACTGCCATATGCGATGGCGCTCCGATGAGCTGAAAGAACCGAAGTGTCCGTCTTGCGGCGGCGAACTGACCGAAGAAAAAATGTTCAATCTGATGTTCAAGACATTTGCCGGACCGGTAGAGTCCGAGGAAAATATTGTGTATCTGCGTCCGGAAACAGCACAAGGCATGTTCGTTAATTTTCAGAATGTTGTCAATACCACCCGACGCAAACTGCCGCTGGGCATTGCGCAGACCGGTAAATCGTTCCGTAATGAAATCACGACCGGTAACTTTATTTTCCGCAGCCGTGAATTCGAACAGATGGAAATCGAATACTTCGTCAAACCGGGAACGGACGAGCAATGGTTCGAATACTGGCATCAGGAACGATTTAACTGGTATATCAAGCTGGGCATTAAAAAAGAACACCTCCGGCTTTATGAACATCCCAAAGAGAAACTGGCGCATTATGCCCGCCGTTGTATCGATGTGGAATACCTGTTCCCCCACGGCTGGGCGGAATTGGAAGGCATTGCCAACCGCGGTGATTACGACCTGAGACAACACTCCAAAGTCAGCGGCAAGAGCCTCGATTATTATGATGACGATACCAAGGAGCATTATCTCCCCAATATTATCGAACCGTCCGCCGGTGTCGACCGCTCACTATTGGCTTTTATGTGCGATGCTTATGCGGAGGAGCCGGATAAAGACGAAACCCGGGTAGTGATGCATTTCAGTCCGGCATTGGCGCCTATCAAGATTGCTATCCTGCCTCTGAGTAAGAAGGAAAATCTGTCTGCTTTTACCAAACCCATCTTCAACGACCTGCGTAAGCAATGGGCAGTACAGTACGACGACACCCAATCTATCGGCCGCCGCTACCGCCGACAGGATGAAGTCGGTACGCCTTATTGCGTCACCATTGATTTTCAGTCGTTGGAGGACAACCGGGTCACAGTGCGGGAGCGCGATTCCATGCACCAGATAAGGATTCCGATCGTTGAATTAAAGAAAACACTGGGAAAAAAGCTGGCCGGTGAGGATATTCTGGTCCTACCGCCCGGCGGCGAAGTAGTACAGGCTAAAGGCAAAGAAGCATAACAATACTCATCGGGGGCAACCCGGTTTTGTCATTCCGTACTTGATACGGAATCCATATTAATCGGTGGATTCCCGCCTTCGCGGGAATGACAATGGAGGTGAAAATTCCTCCCTGAGATTGCTTCGGATCACCTTCACAATGACGATTACCTAAATAATACTCGGAGGGCCAATCATGAAAATCCTCCATTTCGCCGACCTGCACCTCGGGGTGGAAAGCTACAGTCACATTGACGCGGCGACTGGCCTGTCCACACGCCAGAACGATATATTGTCTTCACTGGACAAGGTTATCGATTACGCCCTGAACAACAATATCGACCTGGTGTTGTTTTGCGGCGATGCCTATAAAAGCCGCGAACCGAGCCAGACCCAGCAACGGGAGTTCGCCAAACGGATTAATCGACTTTCCAGTAAGGGCATCCCTGTCTTTCTGCTCATCGGTAACCATGACCTGCCTAACGCGACGGGTAAAGCCACCAGCACAGAAATCTTCGATACTCTCTCCGTTAACAATGTTTATGTAGCCGGTAAGCCGGATATTTACCCGATTCCGACCAAACACGGCATCATCCAAATTGTGTCGCTGCCCTGGTTGCGACGCAGCGCCCTGCTCAGTAAAGAAGATTATAAAAATCTCAACTTCGAACAATTAAACCAGCGGATGCAGGAATCGCTCACCAATATTATTAACACTCTCGCCGCCAAACTCGATCCCACTTTACCCTCGATACTGGCGGCGCATATCTGGGTGGTGGGCGCCATGCTGGGCACGGAAAAAATGATGACCATCGGACAGGAACACACGCTATTAATGAGTAATATTTCCAATCCTGCGTTCGACTACATTGCGCTGGGGCACATTCACAGACGACAGGTCTTAAAATCCAATCCACCCGTCATTTATTCCGGCAGTCTGGAAAAACTCGACTTTGGCGATGAAGACGACGAAAAGGGCTTTTATATTATCGATATCGAGACTGATTCCGCGGGTAAAAAGCAGGTTGCTTTCGATTTTCATCCCACCGACGGCCGTCGCTTTCTGACCATCGATGTCACCCTCACGGCACAGGATACCGACCCCACCGCTGTTATCCTAATGAAAATTTCGGAGCAAGTAGATAAAATCAAAGACGCTATTGTCCGCCTGCAACTCAGCCTGCCGTCGGAAATCGAAGGGTTTTTAAAAGATACTGAAATCCGAAATGCTCTGAAAGATGCTTATTATTTCACCATTGCGCGGGATATCAAACGGGAATCACGCCCCCGGCTGGGCAATTGGACGGCGGCAGAAGTCACCCCCATCGATGCTCTGAAAATCTATCTGGAACAGAAAAAATCCTCCCCGGAACGTGTCAAAGAATTGCTGGAATACGGCCAAAAGCTGATCGAAGAGAGTAATAAAGGATGAGTGTATCTTTCCTGCGTAATCCGTAGGGGAGGGTTTCGAACCCTCCCGCCCTTTTGTCATTCCTGAGAAGGCCGTAGGCCACAGCCGAAGGTACTTTGCCTTAGCAAATGTGCAGGAATCCATTCAATTTTATCTTGTTTGACAGTATATACAACGAATAATATAATGATGCCAACGGTAAAGAACTATAAGACATAAGGTCATGAAATGACAACGCTCGTTTTTGTGGACACTAATGTACTACTTGATTATTACCGGGCAGAAGGTAACGATGACCTAAGTATTCTTAGTCGCTTTGCCAATAACAAGGACCGAATTATCACTACAACACAAGTAGAAATGGAATACAAGAAAAACCGTCAATCTGCTATTCTTCGCGCATCGGAATCAATAAGTCAACCTCAGAATTCGATTGTGGTGCCTTCTTTTCTTCGCGAATCTCAACTTACTCAATCTATAAATAAAACTCAAACCGAACTAAAAAAACACGCCAAGGAACTCAAAGAGAAAACGACGAAGCTGCTGAGTGATCCAATTCTGAATGACCCGGTCTATAAAGCTCTTCAGCCATTTTTTAATTCAAAGGCTCCTTGTCATTTTCGGCTTGACCTCGATGCACCCATAAAGGAAGAAATCGAACAAAAAGCATACCGCCGTTTTTTAATGGGGTATCCACCACGAAAGGATAAAGATACTTCTATGGGGGATTCGATAAATTGGGAATGGTTAATTCATTGTGCAGATAAATTTGCCTCGAATGTTATTATCGTTTCAAGAGACGGCGATTATGGGCTTCGATATGGGTCTGATGTAATCTTAAATGACTGGCTTCAACAGGAATTTAAGGAGCGGATTAAGGACAAATATCAACTCACACTCACAACAAAACTTACTGAGGCGTTTAAACTTGCGTCAATAAGAGTAACCAAACAGCAGGAATTATCAGAAGAGCAAATGCTTAACTCAATCAAAGCTGATTTTCTTGCAGCTTTCAGGAATAATATAAATCCGCCGGTGGGGGCACGAGATGTGTCTTTATGTCCTGTTTTTACTTGGCCCGGTACGAATGGAACTATTTCTTATGACTTCGTTATTGCTGAGGATTTTGGGCACGTAAATAAATTTGCCATTATTGATTACGGAGCAACAACATCAAGAAATTCTATCGGATGCAAAGAAACTTTAAAACCCAATACAACCTACTGGTGGCAGGTTCGGGCAGTTGGACCAACAAAGCTGGTTGGTGCTTGGACATCATACTTCTTTACGACTGGTCCTAATTAATCGACTGCCAACTGCGGCCTTTGGCATGTCGAAATTGTCATCACCCCTCCTTTTTCACTTTATCTGCCTGCGCTTTGTTTAGTATTATGTTGTATGTTATAATTTATTGAACTTAAAAGAACATAATGAACACAGGAGCATGATTTGGACAAAGCCAGAAAACAGCAAGTCATTAGCGAATTCGAACAGAAAAAGGGTGACACCGGGTCCCCCGAGGTTCAGGTAGCTCTGCTTACCGAACGGATTAATCAGCTGACCGTGCATGCAAGCGCCAACAAACACGATTTTGACACCAAGCGCGGCATTCTCCGTATGGTTATCCAGAGAAGAAGACTACTCACTTACCTGAGCAAAGAAAACCCCGACCGCTACAACAAACTGATCAAGTCTCTCGGATTGCGCAAATAGCTCCCCAATTTTAGGAGGAATTTTTGTTTATACCCCAATCTTTTCAATGTGAGGTCGGTGGCAGAAACCTCATTATACAAATCGGTAAATTAGCCACGCAAGCCACCAGCGCCGTTACCGTCACTTATGGAGATACCGTTGTCCTGGCAACCCTTTGCGTCGCACGTGAACCGAGAGAAGGCACGGATTTCCTGCCGCTGACAATCGATTACGAAGAGCGCTTATACGCCGCCGGTAAAATTCCCGGTGGCTTTATTCGTCGGGAAGGCCGTCCCAGTCAGGAAGCCACATTAGCCAGCCGCCTGACCGACCGACCTCTCAGACCCCTTTTGCCAAAAACTTGGCGGCGCGAAATCCAGATCATCATCACCGTCCTTTCCGCCGACCAGGAAAACGACCCCGACCTGCTGGCAATCGTCGGCAGTTCTGCCGTTTTAGCCATGTCGGAAGTACCCTTTGAAGGCCCCGTCGGCGCCGTACGCGTCGGCTTTATCAACGAAGAAATGGTGTTGAATCCTACCCTCGCGCAACTCGAAGATAGCGAACTCGACCTGACCGTGGTCAGCACTAAAGATAATATTGCCATGGTGGAAGCCGGAGCCAAAGAGGTTACGGAAGACATCGTGCTGGAAGCCATTCAATTCGGCCATAAAGCCAATCAGGCGATTATCAAGTTACAGGAAGAACTGCGGCAGGCTTGCGGTAAACCCAAGGAACCGGCGCCGGTTCACGAAACCGACCCGGAAATTGTTGCCGCCGTCTGTCATATTACCGATGCCAAGCTCGCACCGGCCCTTTATAAAGCGAGTAAACCGGACCGTCAGGCGGCGACCGACGCCCTCGTGGCAGAAATCGTGGCGAGTTTAGCGGAAAAATATCCGAAGCAAGAAGTCCTCGATGTTTTTGACAAACAGGTCAGAAAACTGATCCGTACCCGTATCCTTGAGAAAGGAGAACGCGTGAGCGGCCGCGGGATTGGCGAATTGCGGCCCATCAGTTGCGACGCCGGAATTCTGCCCCGCACGCACGGTTCAGGTTTATTCAACCGCGGACTGACACAGGTTTTATGTATCACGACACTCGGTTCTTTAAGACAGGAGCAGCAGCTCGACGGCCTCGGAATCGAAGAGTCTAAACGCTTTATGCATCATTACAATATGCCGCCTTTCGCCACCGGCGAAGTGAAACGTATCGGCACACCCGGACGTCGCGAAATCGGGCACGGCGCTTTAGCGGAACGCGCGCTTATCCCGGTTATACCCAAGTCTGAAGATTTCCCTTATACTATCCGCCTTGTTTCCGAGGTGCTCAGCTCTAACGGCAGCACTTCGATGGCCAGCGCCTGCGCCGCGACATTGGCTTTGATGGATGCCGGTATTCCGATTAAACGGCCCGTTGCCGGAATCTCTATCGGCCTGGTGACCGGCGATAACAACCGTCTTTGTATTCTGACCGATATCGAAGGAATTGAAGATAACTACGGCGACATGGACTTCAAAGTCGCCGGCACCACGGAAGGCATCACGGCTATTCAACTCGATACGAAATTAAAAGGTCTCCCCTTCTCCATCTTCGGCGAGACTCTAGCCAAAGCCAAAGAAGCCCGATTGAAAATTCTGGAAGTTATGCAACGGACCATCAGCGCTCCCCGCCCGGAAGTGAGCCGTTATGCCCCGCGCATGTACAAGTTGAAGATTGATGTGGATAAAATCGGAGCGGTCATCGGCAGCGGTGGAAAAACTATCCGCGCGATTACGGAAGAAACCAAAGCCACAATTGACATCGAAGACGACGGTACGGTTATTATCGGTTCTACGGATGAAGCCTCCGTCCGTCGGGCGATTGAAATTGTTGAAGGCTTAACCAAAGAAATTGAAATCGGCACGATTTATACCGGTAAAGTAACGAGATTGTTACCGTTCGGTGCCTTTGTGGAAATATTACCCGGTAAAGAAGGTATGATTCATATCAGTGAACTGGCCGACCACCGGGTTAATGCCATTGAGGATGAAGTTAAAGTCGGTGATGAAATCACCGCTAAGGTTATTCGCAACGAAGACGGCAAAATAGCCCTCTCCCGCAAGGCTGTCTTCGAAACCTCTTCTACCCCGGGTGCAACAGAGCCAAGAAGAGACGCTCCCAGGCATTATGACCGCCCGCCTCGTAGAGACCAGGGACCGTATCCCCCGTCACGCCCCCAAGCTCCCAGAAGACCGAATCAATAGGAGTACAGGAGGCTGAAAATGGAACCTGTTACCGTCGTAGTTCATGGCGCGATGGGAAGAATGGGTAAAGCGGTGGTTAATGCGGTTTGCAAAGAACCGGAAACCCGCCTCGTCGGCGCAGTCGATATCAATGTGACAGGCGACCGACTCCAATTACCTGACGGTTCCGGCAGTGTGCCTCTGTCCTCCGACCTGGATAAAATTCTAGCCGACCAAAAACCTGCCGTGATGGTAGATTTTACCGTTGCCAAAGCCTCCATGCCCGCCATCCGAATTGCTGCCAAAAGAAAGGTCAATCTGGTAATCGGTACCACCGGTTTCACCGCGGCTGAAATCGAAGAGATTAAAAAACTCGCTGAGAAGAATGAAATCGGCGCCGTGCTGGCCTCCAACTTCGCACTTGGCGCTGTGGTCATGATTCACCTCGCCCGGATTGCTTCAAAATATTTCGATTATGCGGAAATAATTGAACTCCATCACAATATGAAAATGGACGCACCTTCCGGCACTGCCCTGTCTACCGCCAAGGCCATGGCTGAAGCAAAAGGCAAGCCTTTTAGTCGCCCGCCTGTCGAAAAAGGCAAAACATTTAAAGCTCGCGGCGACCAGAAAGAAGGAATCTCAATTCATAGCGTCCGTCTTCCGGGTTTACTGGCACATCAGGAAGTCATTCTCGGAACCACAGGGCAAACCCTGACCATACGGCATGATACCATCGATAGGGATTGTTTTATTCCGGGTGTGATGCTTGCAATCAAAGCTGTTGTCAAACGCCAGGGTTTAACTGTTGGGCTTGCCCCAATCCTCGGCCTGGAAGGATAAATACCATGAAGCAGTACAATGTGGCGATCGTTGGCGCCACAGGCATTGTCGGGCAGGAATTCATCAAGATTCTTGAGGAACGAAATTTCCCGATGAATTCAATCCGGCTCTATGCTTCCGACCAATTTGCCAACAAAAAACTCTTCGTAAAACACCAGGAAGTACCCGTGAGGGAGACTGCGCCGGATTCTTTTCGCGGCATAGACGTTGCCTTTTTCACATCGGGACCGGAAATTAGCCGTTATTATGCTCCACTTGCGGTGCAATCAGGGGCAATCGTGATTGATAACAGCAGCACCTTTCGAACGGACAAGGATGTCCCGATGGTTGTCCCTGAAGTCAATCCGGAAGAGATAAAATTACACAAGGGAATTATTTCCACTCCCAACTGCTCAACGATTCAATTAGCGGTCATTTTATATCCATTGCATAAGATCAATCCTATCAAGCGGATCATTGTCGATACTTATCAGTCCGTTTCCGGAAATGGCTCGGCGGCCATGGAAGAACTCACGGCTCAAACAAAGCAGGTTTTTGACGGACAAGTTGCCGTCACCAAGGTTTTTCCTCACCAGATTGCTTTCAATTTATTACCGGAAGTAGATGTTTTTCTGGACAGCGGCTATACCAGAGAAGAACGGAAAATTTTAGAAGAAACCAAAAAAATCATGTGCGCTCCCGAGATGGCGATTTCCGCCACCTGTGTATGGACGCCGGTATTGATCAGTCATAGTCAGGCGGTGCATGTGGAGTTCACGCGGGCTATTTCGCCGGAGGAAGTAAGGCAGGTTCTAACTGCTTCCCCCGGTGTCAGAGTGCTTGATGACACGACTGTTAGCCTCTATCCCCAACCTTGGGCAATTGCCGGGACTGACGATTGCTATGTCGGACGTATCCGTCAGGATACATCTCATAAAAACGGCTTGGCAATGTGGACGGTAGCTGATAATATTAGAAAAGGCGCTGCATTAAACGCCGTACAAATCGCGGAAGAAATGATTAAAAGGGGATGGATGATTCCCGGAGGTTAGGGCTATGAAAGAACTGGGTAGACTGATTACGGCAATGGTTACCCCTTTTAATAAAAAGGGTGAAGTAGATTATGCGCAGGCGAGGAAACTGGCTTTAGCACTACTGAAATCAGGTAGTGAAGGGCTCGTGCTGGCCGGCACTACCGGTGAATCGCCAACGCTGCTGCATGAAGAAGAGTTAAAACTCTTTGCTGAGGTAAAAAAGGCCGTCGGTAATAAGGGTTCAATCATCGCGAATACCGGCAGCAACAGCACCGCCGAGGCAATAATATCTACCAGAGGCGCTGAGAAGCTCGGAGTAGATGCCTGCTTACTGGTGGTGCCTTATTACAATAAACCCTCACAAGAAGGCTTGTATCAGCATTTCAAGACAATCGCGGAAAGCACCAAGCTGCCCTGCATCATATATAATATCCCAGTCCGCACAATCACTAATCTAAGCGCAGATACAACGATAAAACTAAGCCAAATTCCGAATATTATCGGTATAAAAGAAGCCAGTGGTAACTTCGAACAAATTACCAAGATTATCAACGAAGCCAAAAAGGGGTTCCTGGTCTGGAGCGGCGACGATTCTGCCACGCTACCGATGCTGGCGCTAGGCGCTTACGGCGTAATTAGCGTAACCTCTCACCTGGCCGGTAAGCAAATGCATGATATGATTTACAGTTTTGTGAAAGGCGATACCCGAAAAGCCGCCAAGATACACGCACAACTTTTGCCTCTTTTTACTTCTTTGTTCCTGGTTTCTAACCCGCAGCCGGTGAAGTATGCGCTCAATAAAATTGGTTTCAACGTCGGTAAACCGCGTCTGCCGCTGGTGGAACCGGATGGCAAAACCGCCTCCATTATCGATGAGATCTTGAAGAAATCTAAGATTGATTTGACGGTAAAATAAGCGTAATTTTCTCCCCTTTGTAAGGGGAGTATATAGAGGGATTTACGAGATAATTCTCCATTAATCCCTCCTTACGAAGGAGGGATTCTGTATATTGATAAGTCTTTTAATTACAGCTTGCCAGCAATGGGTAATATATCCTTCATTCTTTCCACTTTTCCATTATTGTTCGAATACCGGTGAATCGGGCCGCCCAATGCTTCGATTTTACCGTCGGGGAAGACTTTAATCGCGTTACCGGAAACAATGCCATAACCGGTGGTGCCGTCTTTTTCCAGCTTCAGTAAAGCCTGCAATTCTTCCCAGCCGTCCTGTTCGCCGTGAGTATCGCAAATCACCGGTGCCATCCCCAGACAGGGAAAAACCTCGGCGGTGGCGTCATCGTCAGGGTCACGCCAGCGGATCCATTCCCTGGCCAGCATAATACTGCCGGCGGATATCCCGAAAAACGGTTTGCCCTGACGGTAAAGGTCGACCAGGAAATCGACCATATTTTTCTCCACCAACACCTGCATCCCATGTTCGACATCCCCGCCGCTGATATAAATAATGTCGGATGATTCCACTATTTCCTGAGCTTTTGGGATATCGGCTTTCTTAGGGGCAATTACCGCGTGTCTGATCTTACCGGCTCCGGCGCCTTTAAGCGCCGCCGCCATTAACAAATAAAAAGGTTTATTTTCATCGCTGGCAACGCCGACATACGCAATTGTCGGCTTTGTTTTACCGCTCTCTTTAAATACAGCATCGAATAAAGGACTGAAACTTTGCGGGTTCCGGGCTCTGCCTCCCGCTAACAGATAAACAGGTTTTAAGGCACTCATCTGCTTCTATCCTTTCACTTGAGGATTTTCTTCGAGGTAATCCTCTATCTTCAGAGGGAAGAGAGTTTTGGAGATTCGGTATTTACCGGAACTTTCCGGAGCAATCATTTCTTCATGAATCACCGATATTTTAGCTTCTTTCCCATACAGCTTTTTCAATATCGAGGTGACTGACGCCGTGAGTAGCGGTTTGTCCGGCTGCCGGCTGGCAATATGGATTTCATAGCTATCCGCAGCACTTTGCTCGAGCTTATATTCATCGATTTCATTCAGGATGCTTAAATTAGTATCCAACTCACGGGAAGACACCAATCTGCCCGCACAGGTTAATGTTACATTGACGAACCGCCCTTCGGTGGCCGAAACAATTAGCCCTGAACTTCTGCCGCAAGCGCATCTGCCCTCTTCATCGAGACGTACTAAATCACCCACATCGAAGCGGACAAGATGATACCATTCATTATGAAAAGGAGTGACCAGTATCCTGCCCAGCGAAGGTCCGCCATGTTCTTTTTTAAAGGGCTGGAAATCCACCCGGCAAAACTCAGTATTCTGATGGAATTTACCCGCTTCGCATTGCATAAAAACATAGCCGGTCTCCGTGGTTCCGTAAGAACTGGCTGTCGGACAGCTAAAAACTTGCCGGATTTGGCGATAATGGAAAAGGGTCGGGTTTTCATAGGTTAATACAATCAATCCGGGCTTGAATACCGTTTGTTTACATTCAAAAGCATAGCGGCATAACTTGGCCAGTAATGAAGGATTGGCTTCCAGAATAACCGGCTGAAAAACGGTCAGTTCACGAATCATCCTGTCCATGTGCGCTTTAGTCCAGGCGGAATAACTCGTTCTTTCGCTTAAATAAAGAAATCGCGCCAAACGGCGCTCCGCCATTGGCAGGTCAATAGTATCTGACACAATGCCGACATTAAGCGGATTCACCAGAATTGCTTCAGGATGTTCGCCGGTGGCTAGCCGGGAAGCGTGAGCATTGAGTTTCCATGAGGCACGTTCCGAGGTATCCCACCATTTTTGATTCCAGATGTTGGTTACTTTGTCGTCCGTTGTACCGCTGGTCTGGACAAACGAAATTTCTCCACTGTCTAAACCTTTCTGGATATGCACGTCCGGCGGCACAAAGCCATTCGGGAAATGTTCGCGGATGTCTTTCTTGGTCAAAGCCGGCATTGCCTGATAGCGGGTATCAACCGGGCATCTGGCGCCGGGATCAAATGCCCGCCATGATCGGTAAGCCGGGATTTCCTTCAAGGCGGTGTCCAGCGCATCCAGCGAAAGGTGATAATAATCTGAGGAGAATTTCCAGTTTGGGTTCATTTTGTATACTCAATTCTTGTTGTTTTCACTTGCTGAGTCTAATAAAAAGAGCCGTGGGGTTATCTACCACAGTTAAGAAAGCTTAGCATGTAGACACGACCAGACGCAAACATAAAAACAGGTAGACTGATAGTTGTCATTTGCAGACGTGAGCCTTATGATATAAATAGTGTGTTGATACTACGAGAGTGCAAACACAGCACTGCGCAAAGGATGGCAGATGGATAGTATTAATCTCTTTTTCGATCCTAAAAGTGTTGTTTTGTTCGGAGCTACCGACAAACCCGGCTCAGTAGGGCAAACTACCCTGGAAAATCTGCTTTCGTCCCAAGACAGGCGCAAAGTATACATCGTCCATCCTAAGCATGAACAGCTGATGGATACCAAATGTTATCCTAACCTTGCAGCCCTCCCGGAACTGCCGGAACTGGCGATCATTGCCACCGGAGCGGAAAGTGTACCTGATATTGTGGAAAACTGCGGACAGGCAGGTATCAAAGCAGTTATTGTCATTTCTTCCGGATTTAAAGAAGCCGGTGAGAAAGGCGCCGAGCGTGCTGAAATAATTATTGAGCATGCGAAAAAGTATGGTATGCGGGTGCTTGGGCCAAACTGCCTCGGAGCAATCCGCCCCAGTACGGGGCTTAATGCTACCTTTGCCCGCAAGATAACCAAGCCGGGAAAAATTGCCTTCCTCTCTCAAAGCGGCGCTCTCGGTACCTCCGTCCTCGATTGGGCCGTAAGCAGAGACATCGGCTTCAGTGCTTTCGTTTCATTAGGCTCGATGCTTGATATCGATTTCGGCGATTTGATCGACTATTTCGGAGAAGACCCGCAGACCAAGAGCATTATCATTTATCTTGAATCATTGGGAAATAGTCTGGAAAATGCCCGTAAATTTATGAGCGCCGTGAGAGGTTTTGCGCGTAATAAACCCATCATCGTCATCAAACCGGGAAAATTCCAGGAAAGTATTCAAGCCGCCAAATCTCATACGGGCGCAATGGTCGGGGACGATGCTTATTACGATGCTGTTTTTGAGAGAGCGGGGGTTGTACGCGTCGAGGAAATCGGTGATCTGTTCAACTGCGCCTCTATTCTGGATACCGCCGTCTTGCCCAAGGGACAAAATCTGGCAATAATTACCAACGCCGGTGGGCCATCGGTCCTGGCCACGGATGCTCTCATCGGCAGAGGCGGTAAACTGGCGCCGCTTAGCAAAGAGACTATGGAAAACATGAATCAGGTTCTGCCTGCTTTTTGGAGCAAAGCCAATCCCATCGATATTCTGGGAGACGCCAGCGTGGAGCGCTACGTCAATGCTATCGATACCGTATTGAAAGACCCCGGTGTCCACGGGGTGGTTGTTATCTATACGCCCCAAGGGGTGGCCAATGCAGTAGATTTAGCAAAGGCTATTTCCAAAATCGCGAGGAGGAGTGATAAACCTATTCTGACCGCGATGATGGGGAGCAAAGAAGTCGAAAAAGCGCGGCAGGTATTTTATAGCAATAAAGTACCTACTTATGAATTCCCGGAAGAAGCGATTAAAACCTACCTGTACATGTACCATTATGCCAAGAATCTGACAAATCTTTACGAAGCGCCGGAAGATGTACCACTTGACGTGGGGACTCCCAAGAATCATCTCAAGCTTATCATCCGTAATGCCGCCCGCGCCGGAAATCTGGTCTTGAGTGAAGATGATTCGAAGAAATTTCTTAACACTTACCGGATAAATGTTACTGCCCCGCGTTTTGCCAGTGACGCCAACGGAGCGGCAATAGCAGCATCCAGCATCGGTTATCCGGTGGTAATGAAAATACAGTCCCCTGATATATCCCATAAATCCGATGTCGGCGGGGTGCAACTTAATTTAAAAACACCGGAAGAGGTGCGCAAAGCTTTCCAGGAAATGACCGACTCTATCACAATGAGTAATCCCGGGGCACGGATTGAAGGCGTAACTATACAACAAATGGTGATTGACTACTCTTATGAATTGATTATCGGGAGTAAAAAGGACCAGACATTAGGCCCGGTGATTATTTTCGGTCAGGGCGGTACGGAGGCAGAGTATATTAAGGATGTTGCTATCGGGTTACCTCCTTTAAACCAGAGACTGGCGCGGATGTTAATCGAAGATACCAATATCTATCAAATGCTCTCTAAGGGGTTTAGAAAGAAGCCCGCGATCAATCTCAGGTTGCTCGATGAAACGCTTATCAGACTCTCTAATATGGTGGTTGATTTCCCCGAGATAAAGGAACTGGACATCAATCCCCTGGTAGTGAGCGGCGATAAAGTAATTGCCCTCGATGCACGGATTATTATCGACGCTGATGTTGTTAAAAATGGGTCAAATGAATTCTCTCACCTGATTATTTCCCCATATCCTACCAGATATATTCAGCCCTGGCGTTGTCGGGACAACAGGTCGGTTTTACTCAGGCCGATTAGACCGGAGGACGAACCCCTGGAGCACGAACTCATTGCGAATTTATCTCCGGAATCATCCCGGTTCCGCTTCTTTTATTTGATTAAGGATATCAGCCATGAAATGCTCAGCCGGTTCTGTAATATCGACTATAGCCGTGAACTGGCAATTATTGCCGAATACGGCACTGGCAACAAAAGAAGAAATGTCGGCGTGGGACGCTTAATCATCCAGCCGGGCACTAAAACGGCAGAGTTCGCTACGCTCGTTGCCGATGATTTTCAGGGAGTCGGACTCGGGCATAAACTGACCGATATGCTGATCGGTATTGCGCAAGAGAAGGGGCTTACCAGTTTATACGGAGTAGTGCTCCGAGATAACGCCAAGATGGTCGGACTGGTCAAGAGTCTTGGATTTACGATGGACCCGGTCGATGTCGATGAATTTAGAGCCTCCCTCGAATTATAATTTGACTATTTATATAAAATAAAGAGGAATTGCATGAAAGACCAGAAAAAACAGAACGCACAAAGTGCGGAAATGCCGGAAATCGGTAAAATTTCCCCGGAAATATTTACCGAAGTTATCTTCCCGCGGCTGGGCGCAAAAAGTCGCGATATTATTGTGGGTCCGCAACATGGTGTTGACGTCGGTATCGTTGAAATCGGCGATAAAGCGGTCTCTTTTACCACCGACCCGGTTTTTATCGTACCGCAGTACGGTTGGGAACGGGCTGCCTGGTTTGCAATTCACATCATTATTTCCGATTCGGTGACCAGCGGTCTGAAACCGAAATATCTGTCCATCGATTTGAATCTCCCGATGGATATGACCAAAGAGCAATTAGTCATTGTCTGGGATACCATTCATAAAGAATGCGAAAAATTGGGTATCTCAGTAATCACCGGACATACCGCCCGATATGAAAATTGTAATTATCCGATGGTCGGCGGCGCGACAATTGTGGGCGTGGGCGAAAGAGATGAGTATGTCACCCCACGCCTGGCAAAAGCCGGTGATGTGATGATTATCTCCAAAGGCCCGGCTATTGAAGCCTCCGGTATTTTTGCCACGATGTTCCCCGCGCTCTTGGAGAAGCAATTCGGCAAAGCCTTCAGTAAAAAAGCACAAGGTATTTTCTATAAAATGTCGGTCGTGGAAGATGCCATGACGGCAGTTAAAGTCGGGGTGAGAGAAAACGGCATTACCTCGATGCACGATGCGACAGAGTGCGGCATCTGGGGCGGGCTTTACGAAGTGGCGCAGGCCGCCGGACTCGGCGTCAGAATTGTTAAAGACGACATTGTCGTGGAGGATTGCATTCCTGAAATTTGTCAGTATTTCGGCATCGACCCCTACGCTTCCATTAGTGAAGGCACGTTAATTGCTTCCTGCCGGCCGCAGAAAGCTGAAGCAGTAGTGAAAGCATTAACCCGCAAGGGTATTAAATCTTCCATCGTCGGGGAATTGATCGACCCGAAGAAAGGCATGATTCTGGTGGAAGGCGGCAAGGAAAAGAAACTGAAACATCCCATTGTCGACCCGTTCTGGAGAGCTTTCTACGACGCCTTGCAGAAAGGGTGATAAAAGATAAAAATCCCTCTCAATCTCTCCTATAACACGTCCGGAGAGAGGAATATATCCGCCATAATATAATTCGGAGGGTAGAAAAAATGAAAGTTTGCCGCGTCGCCGAAATGCGACAGATGGATCAGCGCGCTACTGACGAATATGGTATCCCTCCGGAAATCCTCATGGAAAATGCCGGTGATGCCGTGTACTCCGTTATCCAAAAAGAATTCGGAGTGGATGGTAAAAAATTCGCCATTCTTTGCGGTCCCGGCAATAATGGCGGCGACGGATTTGTCATTGCCCGAAAACTCCATTCCCGCGGCGGCGAAGTCAAGGTATTTCTGCTTGCGGATAAAGCCAAGTATCAGGGAGCCGCCAAAAAGAACATGGCAATCATCGAGCGGTTTCCTATCGAAATAAAAACCGTGAAATCAGTACGACAATTAAAGAACGACCTCGAGGCATCTGACGCGGTAATCGATGCCCTACTCGGCACCGGACTGGATAGAAATGTCGAGGGGCTGTTAAAACAGGTCATCGATGCCGTAAATACCTGCGGGAAAAGGGTCTTTGCAGTTGACATCGCGTCGGGCATTAACGGCGATAACGGCCGGGAAATGGGTACTTCCGTCAAAGCTGATGTCACCGTCGCCTTCGGCCTGCCGAAATTGGGCAATCTTCTTTATCCGGGCTACAATCGGGGCGGCAAACTGTATATCTCTCATATCTCATTCCCGGATGCGCTCTATGACTCGGATTCTATTAATGTAGAACTTGCCAAGCCTGTCCGTTTACCGGGAAGGCAGGCTGACACGAATAAGATGGATTATGGGCCGGTGCTGGTAATTGCCGGCGCGGCTGATTATTACTGGGCGCCCCATGCATCCGCCTATTCATTTCTGAAAGCCGGCGGCGGCTATGTCTATCTGGCTTGTCCGAAATCACTGGCGCCATCGGTAGCTAAAAGAGGCAGGGAAGTCGTCATCCAACCTCAAAAGGAAACAAAATCCGGAAGCATCGCGTTGGAGAACAAAGATACTCTTTTAAAATTGGCAAATAGAATGAAAATGGTAGTGCTGGGCCCCGGGCTGTCTCTGGATAAAGAAACTCAGGCACTGGTAAGAATCCTGGCGAAAGAGATTGAAAAACCCTTATTGATTGACGGCGACGGACTCACCGCCATTGCCCATAATCCGCAGATTATTAAAAAGAGGAAAGCGCCCACGATATTAACTCCACACATGGGCGAGATGTCGCGGCTTACCGGCTTTGATAAGTCTGTAATGGAGCAGGATAAGGTCGGCATTCTGCAAGTTACTGCAGCAAAATTGAAAGCGTATATTGTCCTGAAGGGTGCTCATTCATTGATCGGCTGTCCGGACGGCAGGGTATTCATCAATACTTCCGGTGATACCGAAGGCAAATCGGGCATGGCAACAGCGGGTAGCGGTGACATTCTGAACGGCGCCATTGCGGCGATGTTTTGTTTGGGCTTGAGTATCGAAGACGCGGTCAGAACCGGAGTTTTTATACACGGGCTTTCCGGGGACCTGACGGCAAAAAAGAAAGGGACGGACGGCATGACAGCCCAGGATATTTTAAATACGTTGCCGTTTGCTGTGCAATACTACCGTAAGAATCTGGACGATATATCAGCGGATTACTATCAGACAGCCTATGTTATCTAGAGATAGGCTATTTTCTGACCTGGTGCCAGTTGATGCCATTCCAGAACCAGATGGGCTCACTACAGCGCGGACATGATACTTTAATGGTTTCATCGGCTGTCTGAACGCGGCCTATCACCAGTTTCTGACAATGGGGACACATTGTTTTTTTGGTATTTACTCTCATCAATAATTCCTCGAAGTGCTTTTCCAGCTAAAGATTGTTTACTGAATTATCTTATCACGACTGGTTATTCCAGACAACTGCCGTAATGTTGAAGATTGCTAAAACAAGCAGATGACGATACCGCTAGGCCCTTGAAATTAATGGGGATTATTGTTTCGTTAAAATTTCATTAAAGCTAAAAGTTGTTCATGTTCTATTCATATTACTCTAGTATAATTAACGATGATTACGAATAATTAATGAAGGAGAAAGCCAATTATAGAAATTACATAATAATGTAATAAATCTACCGTCAGTTTTATAACTTACTTAGTTTTCGTCAATTATAATTAAACTGGGAATTTAGGGTAATAAAATAATACGTCTGAAAAACTAAAAATGGTGAGGTACACATGAAAATTCCAAAATTATTAAGTCTGATTCTAGTGTTAAGTCTTGTTGGGGTTGCGGTTGCAGGTTGCTCCGCTAAAACCGTAGCGCCTACGACGACAACTCAGGAAGTGACAGTGGGGAAAGGCACTGTTACCGTCTCAATTACATCTACCGGTTCGATAGATTATGCGAATTACCAGAATCTTTCTTTTGCCGCTGACGGTAACGTCGGCGCCGTGAACGTCACGGTCGGCGATTTAGTGACGAAGGGTCAAGTACTGGCCACGCTGGATCCTACTTCGTGGAACGATTCTTTGACGAATTTAACACAAGCGGTACAGACCGCCCAACGCACTTTGACGACCGACCAGAGTAACCTTGCAAAGGCGCAGCGAGCGGTTGCTACCGCACAACTGACTGTGTCTCAAGATACGCTTACGGGGCAGAACGACCAGAACGTGGTCCAGAAAGACCAGAATACATTGCAAAAGGACCAGGATGCACTCGATAATATATCCGATGTTCAAACCGCGCAGAATGTCATTGACACTATAAATGCGGATATCACTGCAACTCAAGCAAATTTGCTGGCGGCCGGGGCAGCAGGAAACACCTCCGCGGTGACCGCCTATCAAACGAATTTAAACAGTCTTAAACAACAGTTAGCCCAAGCTCAGGCGAATCTAAAATCTGTTGAAAACGGCACCAGTACTGCTGTGACCAGTGATGTAGCATTACAGATAGCTACGGCCCAGGTACAGATATCTGCCGACCAACTGCAGATTCAAGAAGACCAATGGAAGATTTTAAAAGACCAGGATACAGCCATCGGAGACCAGGCGGCTATTGATGATGCCAATACAGCGGTAATTAACGCGCAACAGGATGTAGCTAATGCGCAGACGGCTTTAACTACAGCCCAAACTAATTTAACCACTGCCCAAGCTGCCAGTACTCAAATCACCGCTCCTTTTGACGGCGCGATTACGGCGGTAAATATTCAGGCCGGGGTCGGCTTGAGCGTCACATCTTCCGGTGCGATAAAAGCAGGAGCCACTGCCATCGTCATCGCTGACACCAGTAAATTCGTAGCTGACATGATGATTAATGAAACAGACATTCCTAACATCAGCATCGGGACAGCAGCGACCGTGACCGCGGCGGCACTTCCCAACTTAACGCTATCCGCAAGAGTAAACACTATTTCACCGATAGCGACGGTCCAATCCGGCGTAGTGAACTATGCGGTGACAGCAACCATCCTGGGAGTTGTCCCCGCAACCAGACCAACACCGGCAACAACGACTACTCCTTCAGGACAATCAGTAACAACGACCACTACAGCTGCTGCCGGACAGACCGATACCACAACGACTGCCAGTCAGTCAGGAACTACCACAACTCCATCGACTTCCGGGAGGACAAGAACATTCCCGACCGGGACTACAGGACCAACCGGCACATTGTCACCGGACCAGATTGCCCAATTCCAGCAGGCACAAACCGCCAGACAACAATCTAATGCCTCCGCCATGTCTCAGCTTAAACAGGGCATGTCTTTAACAGTGAATCTGATTGAGCAACAGGCGCAGAACGTAATTGCGGTACCAAATAATGCAATTAAAACCGTGAGTGGCAAATACTATGTACAGCTCAAAACCAGTAGCGGAACTCCACAACAACAGGAGGTCACTGTCGGTATAAAAGACTATTCGAATACACAGATTCTCACCGGATTGAATGTCGGTGACGTGATACTGATCATCAAAACAGCCAGTACGGCTAAAACTACTACTACAACGACCACAACCGGCGGTGCCGGATTATTCGGAGGTGGCGGCGGTGGTGGTGGGCGTGCAATTATCCCGTAATTACCAATAACGGTGGAGGATTTCTAGATGATAACGCTTGAAGGGATAACAAAATCTTACAAGATGGGGAAGAGAGACCTGGTGGTTCTGAAAGGAATCGATCTCAAGGTGAATAAGGGCGAGTTAGTGGCGATTATGGGCGCATCCGGTTCAGGTAAGACAACCCTGCTGAATATTTGCGGATGTCTGGACAGACCGACAACAGGGAAATATTACTTCGAAGATAAAGAAGTTAGTCGCTTGAAAAGTGGCGAATTAGCCCGTATCAGAGGACAGCGTATCGGGTTTATATTCCAGACTTTTAACCTGCTATCTCGCATCACGGCGCTAGCCAATGTGGAGCTCGGAATGACATATGCCGGCGGCGTGAACCGTCAACAAGCCATCGAAGCGCTCGGTAAAGTTGGACTTGCAAAACGTATCCATCATCGTCCACTTGAGCTTTCAGGAGGAGAACAACAGCGAGTGGCTATTGCCCGCGCCATCGTTAAAGATCCGACCCTCTTTTTAGCAGACGAACCTACCGGGCAACTGGACAGTAGTTCCGGCGAGGAGGTAATGTCTATCCTCCTTTCTTTACATGCCGAAAAAGGGACTACTTTGATTATCGTAACCCATGATGCCAGTGTGGCGCACCGCTGCCAGAGAATAATCCATATCAAAGATGGTGAGATTATCGCGGAGGAAAATCTATGACAAAATTAGTTGGGCTGTTAGGTGCTGTCTGGGGCGGTGTTATTACTCATAAACTCCGCAGCTTTTTAACAATGTTGGGGATTGTCATCGGTGTTGCCGCCGTCATCATCCTGATGGCCGTCGGTAAAGGCACCACGCAGTCGGTTGTTTCCCGGATTTCCAGCCTGGGAGCAAACACTCTTTTTATCAGTCCCGGATTTACCCAAACTTCAGGCGTGAGAACTGCGTTTGGTAGTGCCAATACTCTCACTCAAGAAGACGCTACGGCAATTGCCCAAAATGTCGACAATGTCGAGTATGTCGCACCCTCGTCCAGCACTACAGTACAAGCAATTGCCGGCGATCAAAACATGCGTGCTACAGTAACCGGAGTGACTCCAGATTATCAACAGGTATATTCCGTTACAATGGCGGAGGGCGATTTCATCTCCAGCGATGACTATAGCAGCACCGCGCGGATAGCCATTCTTGGTGCGACCGTAGCAACCACTCTTTTTCCCGATAGCGACCCATTAGGGCAACAGGTACGTGCCGGCAACTATATTTTTACGGTAACAGGAGTAGCGGCCGCTAGCGGCCAGTCACTTCAGGGTTCAACAGATAACGACATACTAATACCGTTGTCTACCTTGCCATTGTTAGGCGGGCAGACACTGACAAAAAATGGCGACCATGTCGTCAGAGCTATCGGAGTTATGGAAACCGACTCTAAAGATGCTACTCAGGTAACCAACGATATTACCACCTTGCTGCTTGACCGCCACAATATTTCTGACCCGACTCAAGCCGACTTTAGAATCACATCGGTAGAGGCCCTCCTTGCAAGCGTAAACTCGATTACCAGCCAATTGACCTTACTTCTTGGCGCAATTGCCGCTATATCATTACTGGTGGGCGGCATCGGCGTGATGAACATCATGCTGGTATCGGTGTTGGAAAGAACACGGGAAATCGGTATCCGGAAGGCGCTAGGCGCCAAAGAAAGCGATATCTGGATGCAATTTCTTATCGAAGCAGCCTTTTTAACGTTCGCCGGCGGTATCATCGGTGTTATCATCGGTTGGGGTGGTTCGTATATTATCAACCGTCTGGGGCTTTTTACGACTATCGTCACTCCCGATGTCATTATCCTGGCTGTTTCAGTATCTATCGGGATTGGTATTTTCTTCGGGTTTTATCCCGCCTGGAATGCCTCGCGTCTCGAACCCATCAAAGCCCTGAGGACGGAATAGAGACTGTCGCTTGAACAAACCTCCTCTTTATGGGATGGATGGTTAAAGCCATCCATCCCATTTTTGTTTCTCCTGCGTGGTTCATAAAGCCTTTGGCTTCCTTGACATGTTATATCTTGCCAGCATACAATTAAAAAGTCTGCAGTCACACAACTGTAATCGGGACCAAAAGGAGGTGGAGTGTGTGACCAATGTGGTGGCGGGTGGTAACGAGAGCTTCGAAAGCTTGCTACGTAGGTTTACCCGCAAAGTGCAACAGGATGGCATCCTGAGTGAAGTGCGCCATCGTGAGTACTTTGAAAAACCGAGCATCAAACGCAAACGCAAAGCAGCCGCGAAGCGGCGTAAGAGTACGCGAACGTTAAAAAAGCGCGCTTAATTCTAAAGGCATTGGATTAAAGTGGAAGCTTCTTTGAAAGAAAAATTGAATAACGACCTGAAGGACGCTCTACGGAGCGGCGATAAGGTTAAACTCGGCACAATCCGGATGCTGATTTCCGCTGCTAAAAATGCGGAAAGTGCAAAAAAGGCCAAGCTGGTAAACGAAACAGCGAAGAAAGCCGGAATTAGCGATTTAAACAAGATGGATTTTACGGCAGCACAAATTGCCGAAATCACCAAAGAGGCCGAGCTTAGCGACGCCGATATATTGACAGTCATTGCTAAGGAAATCAAACAACGTCGCGAAAGTATCGATGCTTACAAGGCAGGTAATCGTCCCGACCTGGTAGCTCAGGAAGAAGCAGAATTGGCAATCCTGCAGGGCTATATGCCCCAACAGGCCAGCCGTGAGGAAATTGTCGCGATCGCTCAGCGTATCATTGCGGAAGTCGGCGCTCATGGTCCAGGCGACAAAGGCAAGGTAATGTCTAAGATAATCGCTGAGCTTAAGGGTAAAGCCGACGGCAAAGACATTAATAATGTTGTTACCGAACTCTTAAACACTTTGCACTAATAATCAATCGGATTAATAAAATAGTAGAAGAGCCCTTCTTTCAGAAGGGCTCTTCTTTTTATCTGGAGATAATACTCTTCAGGAAACTAAATTCACTTGCACCGGCGCACGTTCGAAATCCGCGTCGCTCATCAAAGTCTGAGGCTTGAGCCGCATCATTTTGGCTAGTAGTGTATCGGGAATTATTTGTAATCGTGTATTGTAAAAAGTCACGATCTGGTTAAAATAATCGCGCGCTAAAGCGATGCGCTGTTCCGTATCGGTCAACTCGGTCTGTAGTTTCAGAAATAACTCGCTGGCTTTCAAATCAGGGTAGTTCTCCATTACAACATGCAGGGTCGGTATGAACCCTGCATAATCCGGGCCTTCCACACCGGGTGGCGTAGCAGACGTCTGTTCCCGTAGTTTTGTTACCAGTTCCTGCGCGCCGCTCTCATGCGCGGCATATCCCTCCACGGTCTGCACCAGGTTGGGGATGAGGTTGTTCCGGCGTTTCAATTGGACGTCCACCTCCGACCAGCCCTGTTTAACCCGCTGACAAAGATTGACCAGACTATTGTAGACCGTCCAGACCCAACCCGATGCTGTAATAAATAAAAATCCACCAGTGGCGATGACATACGGCTGCCAATTCCCTGAAACACCATTGAGAACTCTATTGCCGATAAATACCCTAGCGCAAGCCACCACCAATCCTGAAAACGTTAAGACCCAGAATCCGAGTCCAAAACCGGAACTGACCTGTTTTTCGGTACGGGTAGAAATGAGGAACATCGGCGCTTTTTATCTTTGGCAATTTCTGCCGCCACCAGATCTTCGCGTTCCGTTGCTTGTCCCATAATGTATAAATTAGCGTGCAGCAAAATAGCCGTCTCAATAAAACGTCGTTGGTGTTCGGAATTGGCGATTTCATTCGGCGGTCCTTTACTGAAATACAATGGGTCAGCACGTTTACAGGTTTCATTGTAAATTTCTTTGTCTTCGATTTGGGCACCCTCAGGAACAATGCGGATGACGCCGGTATCATCTTTTAGATAAAAAGGGGTAATTTGTTCACCCTTGGCTACCGTTGTCCAGCCGCTTTCACGTTGTGTCGATACAGCACCTTTGGCGCCGACAGTGGTGACCATCCTCGACCAGTGTTCTTCGACTTTCCAACTGTACAGGACACACTGAGCTCCTGCCAGGTAACTGGTGAGCGGTTTCTCGCTTTCTGCAGTGCCTTTCAGCTCTGCCAGGCCGATAAATACGCCCAGTGTCTTTGAAGTCGGTGTGTCATCGATAAGACGCTTTTTACGCAGAAAATAAAACGCAGCGATCAGACAGCCGAGGGCAATCAAACCACCTATAATAATCGGAATATTCATCTTTACTCCAAATTGGCTATTGTCAAATGATACTTCTGTAGCAGAAAAGTGTCAAGAGAATAAATACTTTCATTCCGGCGCAGGCCGGAATCCAGATGATTAATTTTAACTATAGCCTTACCTTGATTTGGAATAAGTAGGTAGTTTGAGACAGAGTCGGAGACGAAACCCACCTTCCATTCCGGCGTAAACCGGAATCTGGCATTAGAGTACCATCGTCCTGAGCGTAGCGAAGGCTATCGTCCTTGAGCGAAAGCGAACGGGAAACTCCATCCCAACTGTATACCCCAATATATGGCCTATCGTTTTCACCGTAAATTCGTTATAACTAATAGAAATACTAAAAATGAGGTGTCAGGATTATGAGAGATTTAACCCAAAAACTCTTGTTTCGCTTGAAGTGGTTGTCAATGTCCGAGAGAGGCAGGTATGCTTATCTCTGGGCGCGAACAAGAGAGACGATGTAAATGTCGAGAAAAAATAATTATAACCTCAATTAAAGCCTTGGAAGTAATTAAAATGATTCCGGGGCTTTTTATTTTCTATCCTTTTCCTTTTTATCCATCTCATCAAAGACTTTTCTTGCTACCATACCGGCTTCTCCCCAATCGGTGACCTGGATGAAACCGCTGGGATTTCTCACGCCGCTAATATTCACAGTACAGGTTCCATTGCCATTATCCAGTATTGAGATTGACATGTCTTGCCCTGTCCAGGACAACCAACTCATCGCTGTTTTAAATCTTATTAATCCGTTGGCCTTATCAGTATCGGCGATACGATACTTTAATTTGGTAGCTGCTGCCAAAGCTTTATCAAATACCTGTTCACGGGTAAGGGGGTAAGTACGGGATATTGGTTTCGCCATAGAACTTTTCCTTCCAATATTATAGTTTCTTGACCTAAGTATAACAGAAAGATAAAACAGCTTATTTATCCGTTTTCACCCACAGCTTTTCCCCATTCGTAATACACTCTACTGTGCCGTTTTTGTCCGTGCGATAAATCTTATCCAGCCCGACTGCATCAGTCAATCTGGTAATTGTTTCCGTATTGGGATGCCCGAACATATTGTCTGCGCCCACCGAAATGACCGCCAGCTTGGGGTCGACCACGGCTAAAAATGCGGCGCTGCTGGAATAATTGGAACCGTGGTGTGCAACTTTAAGTACCGTACTGGTCAAATCCGCACGACGTGTAATCAGATCAAGTTCGGACTCTTGGGAAATATCCGAAGTCAGGAGAAAACTGATTTTACTGTCGCTCAATCTCAACACAACACCGTTATCCATCGCCGGCACGGATGAACCGGGTGCCGGATTTATCACCTCAACAGTTGTTTCATTATTGCCCAGGTTAACCATTTGACCTGCCTTGGCCAGAGTCGATTTGATACCATTCTGCTGAATCAAACTGAGCCATTTCTGCTCCGGCGGTGTTTGATAATCCGTATCCAGATAGAGCACCTGCTGTACTTTGTACCGCTGCAGGACTTCCAGCAAACCGGTCAGGTGGTCGGTGTGCGGATGCGTTAAAACTACCAGCTCGATGGTTCTGTCCCAGAATGGTAGATGTTTGCCTAGCTCCTCGCCAATGGCCTGGGCGCTGGGACCTCCATCCACCAGAATGTCCTGATGATTCGGGGTTTGAATCAAAATGGCATCGCCCTGTCCGACATCGAGGAAGCTGACGTGCAGTCTGGTATCGGGCATGGTGAATGCCGTCAGAGTAGTCAATATTGCTATAACCAGTAAAGGTGTCACAATCCACTTGACAGGTATTTTACCTGAAGTAACAACCACCCGTTTTAAACTGTCAACTGTTGTTTTTCTGTGGCTGGTAATCCATAGAATAATTGTCAGAACAGCAAAATATGCCCAAAGCCAGGCAGGATTAATGGCTCCTGTTTTAAACGACGATAAAGGAATATTGGCAAAACCATTGATGATAACCAACATGCAGGAAGCGGACAGCCAGGCAAGCCACCCGATAATGTGGCCGATAGCTAAAATAAAAACACCGAACACGGCGGCTAATGTTCCGCTCAAAAGCAGAAACGGTAAAACGGGTAAAACGAGCAGCGTCGCCAAAGGGGATACGATCGAGAAAACGCCGAAATAATAAGCCAGCAATGGCCAGATAACAATAGTTACGCCGAGTGTAACAAAAAGGCTGTCTGATATCCAGGTAGCTGTTGAGGCAATAAATCCTTCCTCACCTAGAGTATTACCAATCGCCTTTCTTCCCAGTGACTGCAATCGCGGGGCGACAAAGACCATACCGAGTGTCGACATGAAGGTCAACTGAAATGAAGCATCGCGGAGAATTTGCGGCGTAATTGCCGCCATCACAGCTGCAGCAAAAGCGACGACAACAACGGCGCTCTTTTGTCTGCCCAACGGTTCGGCAACAAGGAAAAGGCTGACCATGATTGCCGACCGGATAACCGGCGGACTCATGCCCGCGAGCAGCGTGTAAATCCAGATTGCCGCCAATGCCATCCAGACATAAAGATAACGTTTTTTACCGAAAAGCCAGATGCCGGTAGCAATCAGAATCCCAGCTACAATATTGAACTGCGAACCGGAAATAACAAGGATATGAGTTGTGCCGCTGCGTATAAAGTTATCCTGCAGAGCCGGCGTAATATTCCCTCTGATACCCAATATCATCCCTTGTGCCAGCGCAGCCTGCGGCTCCGGTAGTGTTGCCGCCATCGACTGTGATAACCGGTTTCTAAAAGCATAGATCCAAGCCAAGGGACGGAAACCACCCCCGGTACTTACTATGTCTATTTTAGGCGAGAGCATCGTAGAGTAAATCCTTTGATTTGCCAGGTAGCCGCGGTAATCGAAGTCATCGATGGCTTGCGGAGTCTCCAGTTTCCCTTTCGCCTGTAACTCATCGCCGTATTTGTATTCAGGGTATCTGGGCACAAAAAGCAGGGCTTGACCGTTTACTTTTTCCCACCCGTCTGAAGTCTTTATCGCGATGTGAGATAAATAGAGGTGAGTGCCTTTGTCTCTGACATCCGGGGCTTGGCTGACAACTCCCTTGAGTTCAATATCGGGTCGGCCGTTATAGAATTGTATCTGATTTGCGCTATCGGACGGAAGGTTGGACTGATAGCGTATCATGCCCCCGAGAAATACCAGCATCAGTAGTGCAATAATTACAAGCAACTTTTTACGTTGTCGGAAAATAAAGATGAGGAGCAAAGGCAGTAACGCCGCAGCCAACCAAACAGGGGATAAAGTGAGTTTCATCCCCAGCAGGATACCGCTGATCCATGCGCAACTAAGATAAATGAGTAACAACTATGTTTATCCTGTTTAATCCGCAACGGTAACAAAAGGCTTAATCTGTTCCAGGAGAGTTGAGGTAATACCTTGCACCTTAGTCAGTTCGTTGACGCTGCGGAACAATCCATTGTTCTGACGATAATCGACGATTGCTTTTGCTTTAGTAGCACCTATGCCCGGCAAGGCTTCCAGCAACCACTCTCCGGCGGTATTGATATTAATTTTTTGTGGTGATGCCGTAGCCTTTGTCTGCGGAATATTAAGTTCCAGATTATCTGATTTACCGTCGACAGTAACGCCGCCCGCCGCTTGAAGAAGTGACCTTACAGTGTCGCTGCCGGAAAACTGATAAATACCCGGATTATTGACAGCGCCGCTAATAGATACATTACCGCTGATTTCCTGTTCCGGAGGTATAATAATCTCGATGGGTTTCGCCGAGCGGTATCTTGACCAGGCAATAAAAACAGTGATGCTAATAATAGCAATGAGGAAAATAATCGCGATGATCCAATATCGATTGAGCTTGGCTTGTACCACAGGAACCTCCCGGCTTATTTATCGGCAGTCAGGTAAGATTTGCTACCAATAATAATGACAAAAGGTGTCCTGTGTCAATTATTGTTTAGAGAGCTGTTTTTCCAGGCCTTAGTATTTTGAAGTTTTAATCTCTTCCATCTTGCCGTTGACAATAAAAACTACTCTTTCGCAGATATTGGTGACTCTATCAGCGGCGCGTTCCAGATTATGCGCTACCCAGATAAGACGGGTTGCCCGGGTGATTGTCTTCGGATCTTCGACCATAAAGGTAAGCAGTTCCCGGAATATCTGATCGTAAAGATTATCAATGAAATCATCTTCCGCAATAATCACTATGGCTGCATCCGCATCACGTTTTATGAAGGCGTCCAGGCTGCGGTTCAACATGTCGATTGTTTTTTCTCCCATGCGGGGAATATCGATCAATGGCTTTAAAGGTGGTTCATTACCGATCATGATGGCGATCTTGGCATTACCTTCCGCATAGTCGCCAATGCGTTCCAACTCGGTAATAATATAAAGCACGGAGATGATGGTGCGCAGATCGGAGGCCATCGGTTGCTGGGTAGCAATCAGTTGGATACATTTTTCCTCGATTTCATACCGCTTGTCATTGATTTTCAGGTCGTCTTTAATGATTTCCTGCGCCAGCTTTAAATCACGGTTCTGCAAAGCCTCAATAGACCGTGCGATGGCTTTGCTCACCATGCTACCCATGATTAAAATGTCATCCTGTATTTCTCTCAGTTTTTTATGAAAACTTGCTCTGATCTCCATTATTAGACCTCCGTTTGATTACTATCCGAAACACCCGGTGATATAATCCTCAGTACGTTTATCCGCCGGGTTGGTAAATATTTGTGTTGTCGTCCCGTATTCTACCAGTTCGCCGGCTCTATCTGGTGCCATCATGAAAAAGGCCGCCATATCCGAGACTCTCGCCGCTTGCTGCATGTTGTGAGTGACGATGACGATAGTATACCTTTCTGCGAGGGTACGCATCAAATCCTCAACTTTTAAAGTAGCCACGGGGTCAAGCGCGCTACAGGGTTCATCCATTAAAATCACTTCCGACTCGACTGCCAGAACGCGGGCGATACACAGTCTTTGTTGTTGCCCCCCGGACAACGCTGGAGCCTGATGTCCCAACTTATCTTTCACTTCATCCCAAAGAGCCGCCTGGCGGAGACTGGATTCAACAATACGGTCCAGCTCACTCCTGTTATTTTTACCATGCTGCCTCGGCCCGAAAGCGACATTATCGTAGATAGACATCGGGAAGGGATTCGGCTTCTGAAAGACCATTCCTACCCTTTTTCTCAGTTCTACGATATCGATGGGAGCGCCATAAATCGGACGTCCGTCAATCTCGACTTTGCCTTCTACTCTGGCCCCCGGGATCAAATCATTCATTCGGTCAAAGATGCGAAGGAAGGAGGATTTACCGCAACCGGAAGGCCCGATAATAGCCGTAATCGCGCGCTCCGGTATACCGAGGGTAATTCCGCGTAATGCCTGAAACTTACCGTAGTACAGGCTGGCGTTTTCCGTCCATAGCTTGGCTTTTTCTATCGAAACGCCGGAACGCACATTATCGTTCAGCGCAAATCCTGTCCTCATATTTCATTCCTCATCAGCCATCTTAACCTTTTCCAACTTTCTATCCGAATCTGCCGGTGATGTAATCGCCTGTCCGCTTATCTTTTGGATTCGAGAAGACCTCTGCAGTCAATCCTTCTTCGATTAAACTGCCCATCAGCATAAAGGCTACCCTATCGGCGACACGCCCGGCTTGCTGGACATTATGCGGAACGACGATAATGGTAAATTTTTCCTTGAGACGTCGCAACGATTCCTCGATTTTGGCGGTGGATACCGGGTCAAGACCGGAGCAGGGCCGGTCCAGTAAAATGACTTCGGGGCTTAATGCCAGGATACGGGCGATACACAAACGCTGTTGCTGACCGCCGGAGAGCCTCATGCCGGAGGTGTGCAGCCTATCTTTGACCTCATCCCAGAGGACTGCCATATGTAAAGCATTTTCAACAATTTCTTCCAGAACTGCTTTATTTTTAATACCGCTTAAACGCGGCCCGTAGGCGATATTATCGAATATCGGCATTGGTAACGGTGTGGGAATCTCAAAAACCATGCCTACTTTCCGGCGTAATTCAATAATACTGGAGCCCGGTGAATATATGTTCTTGCCGTCAAGCAATACCTCACCTTCCATGTGTGCTCCGGGAATCAAGTCCCACATACGGTTCAGCGTGCGTAGCAGTGTCGTTGTCCCACTATTAGCCGGACCGAAGACAGCTAATATTTCATTTGCTTTTACTTCTAAATTAAAAGCCTTAATAACTTCGTTTTTATGGTAGTAAAAGTTTAAGTTCTTAATTGCTATTTTAGCCTGTTCCGTCATTGTTACCTCAATGTCCTTTAGCGACGAATCTGCTTACCAGCATATTGGCTCCGATGTTAATCAGAAGAATCAATATAATCAGCAGGGCGGCGGTGGCAAAAGCTTTCTCTAAAGAAATTCCTTCGCTGGCCAGTATATAAAAATGCACCGCCATGGTTCTGGCAGGTGAAAACAACGACGTCGGCATTTGCAATGCCGAGCCTGCGGTTAATATTACTGCTGCCGTCTCGGCGACACAGCGTCCGATTCCTAAAATAATACCGGTAGCGATGCCGGGAAGCGCCGAGGGAATCAAGATTTTGATCATGGTCTGCCATTTCGTGCCTCCCAGGGAAAAACTGACTTCGCGATACATAGGAGGCACCGTGCGTATTGCTTCTTCCGAAGTCCGTATAATCGTCGGTAAAATCATCACTGCTAAAGTGAGTCCTCCGGAGAGTATCGACCATCCCAATTTGAGGTAAATCACAAAGAATATAAAGCCAAAAAGACCGTAGACAATCGAAGGAATTCCTGCTAAGGATTCTGCGCTGAAACGGACAATTTTAGTGATGACACTCTCACGGGTGTACTCCGTGAGGTAAAAAGCCGTGCCAACCCCAAATGGTGTCGCAATTACGATAGCTACCAATGTCACTGCGAGCGTTCCTACTATTGCTGAAGAAATGCCGCCGGAACGTCCCATATCACTCGGAATCTGGGTGAGAAATTGCCAGGTAATATGTGGAATACCTTTCGATAATATGTAAATGATGATTGCAAATAAAATAACCAGAACGATAATGGCAGCAGACCAAATCACTATCCTGGCCATTAGCTGTGTTTTTCTTGGGTTTATTCTCATTCCTATTTATTTCCTTCTAACCGCGTATTGCGCCGCCGCATTTAAAATCATAATAATCACTAACAGCACAATCCCGGTCGCAAAAAGAGCCTGTTGATGCTCACCCGATGCATATCCCATCTCGATGCCGATATTAGTCGTCAACGTACGGGCAGGGTCCAGAATTGATTTAGGCAAAGCCACGGCATTACCCAACACCATAATAACCGCCATGGTCTCGCCGACTGCTCTGCCGATACCAAGGATAATACTCGCCAGAATACCGGATTTAGCGGAAGGAATAAGAACGGTACGGATTGTTTGCCAATGTGTGGCGCCCAAAGCAAATGCACCCTCTTTAAGCAGAGGCGGCAGCGCCAGGAGCGAGACTTCGGAAATACTGATAACCGTCGGCAAAATCATAATGGCTAGAATAATAGAACCGGCTAAAACACTCAATCCCGGCCCTCCCAGGTAATTACGTATTGCAGGTACGATAAATATCAACCCCCAAAACCCGTATACTACCGATGGTATTCCAGCTAATAACTGAATGGCGGGTCTGACTAAATTACTCAATTTCTTAGGAGCAAACTCCGCCAGAAAAATACTGCAGCAAAGAGCTACCGGAACCCCTAATATTATAGCTCCCAGGGTAACAAAAACCGTCCCGACTATCATCGGGAAAATTCCATACTGGCCCAGACTGGGCGCCCATTTCATACCGAAAACAAAGTTGAAAAACCCTACTTTGGCGATAAGAGGCACGCCTTCTATAAAAATAAAGATAGTGATAAGTGCCAGCACCGATAATGCCGAAAGCGCCACTATAAAAAATAAACTCTGGGGAATCCTTTCGCCGAATTTTTTCATTTTTATGGATTAACCCCCCACAGTAATGAGCCCCTGGTCGTTCAATATCTGCTTGCCTTTGTCTGATAGCGTGAAATCGATAAAATCCTTCACCAATCCGGTAGGTTCTTTTAAGCATAAAAATAAAAATGGCCGCGATAAATTATAACTGCCGTCAATGACATGCTCACGGGTCGGTATCACACCATCTAAATCCACTGCTTTTACAGTTTTATCCACGAGACCAAGGGAAATAAACCCAATAGCAGCCGGGTCATCGGCTACCAATTGACGTATTGCCCCGTTTGAATTCTCAACCATGGCTCTAGCCATTATTTCGGTATTACCCATCACCAGGCTTTCAAAGGAAGAACGTGTTCCTGAGCCGTCTTCACGTGTAAAAACATGGATTTCCGATTTTTTCCCGTTAAGGACGCTCCAATTAGTAATTTTGCCTGAATAAATGTCACGGACATCATCTAAAGTAAGATTGTTTACCGGATTTGCAGGATTAACGACAATCGCCAATCCATCCCGGGCAATTTCGACACTCCAGAGACTCGTTTCATTACCTTGCAATGAGCGTGACGACATCCCGATATCACAAGTACCGGACTGCGTAGCCAAAATACCTGCGGCGGAGCCTCCGCCTTGAACATCGATTTCGATACCCGGATGTAATGTCATGTATTCTTCTGCTAAAACCTCGGCAAACGGTTGCACTGAAGTGGAACCGGCGATAATAACGCTATTTTTATTCCTGGAACAGCCGCTCAGTAAGGTTAAAGAAAGAAGTGAAATGATCAGATATAAAACAATCGAGACTCGCAGAAATTTGGGGCATTTAAAAATACTTTTTTTCATATTTTCAAAGCTGCAATTGTTAACGGATAGACGATTTAAAAACCTCAAAACCTTTAGTCATTATAAAGTGAAACAGTGATCCAAGGCAAGACGAAATGCAATTATTTTGATCGTGTATTGTTAAATCTTTTTTATGCGGAAAAACTAAAGGGATACAGGAAGTCAACTTCCGTATCCCTTTAGTTTTGGTTGTTGTTTATTTTAAAACTACTTGTTGAGTAACGGTACACCCTGATAAGTTATAGACCTGATTTCAGCTTCCGCCTTGGTTACGGCCGCTGCGGGTAGAACCGGGTAAGTCAGTGCATTGTTATACTGTTGCCCGTCGTGAATCGCCCACCAGAGCATATTCACCAGTTCTTGTCCCTTGGTCTTATCGGTTTGATGCTGGTAAGCCAGCATCCAGGTAAATCCGACAATCGGGTAGGCATCGGCATTGCTGGAGTTAGTTATCATTATCCTCATATCGTCCGGTAGAGTCACTCCATCCGCCGCTTTACTGGCTGAATCCAGAGACGGGGTGATGTAATTACCTGATGAGTTCTGCAGTTGGGCATAAGTCATTTTATTCTGGATAGCATATGCAATTTCCACATAGCCGATTGCCCCGGTGAGCTGTTGCACCTGACCGGCTACCCCTGCGCTTCCTTGACCCCCGATATCTCCAGGCCAATTAACTGTCGTGGCATTCCCTATTTGGGTCGACCATTGTTGACTGACCTTGGAAAGATAATTGGTAAAAATATAGGTAGTGCCTGAACCATCGGAACGGTGCACCACCGCAATCGGGATATTGGGAAGAGTCAAACCAGGGTTGAGAGCCGCAATCGCCGGGTCATCCCAATTGGTTATTTGTTTCAGATAAATTTTAGCCAGGACATCCCCTGTAAGTTTGAGCTGGTTCTGCCCCAGTGTCGGTAGATTATAGGTTATAGCCACTGCACCGATGGTCATCGGTATTTCCAGAATAGGTCCGAAAGCGGCCTGGGCTGCAGTGATCTGCGCATCGGTCATCAGCGCATCACTGGCGCCGAAGTCTACGGTACCGGCGGTAATCTGATTGATACCGGCGCCGGAACCAACGGCTTGATAGTTGATCTTAATCCCTGTAAGTTGGTCGTACTGGTCAAACCATTTGGTGTATAAAGGCGCGGGGAAAGTACCGCCTGCACCATTAAGAGGTACGACAGGCACGGTTGTCGTGATAGTTGCTGTTGCCGTTGTAGTTTGGGTTGTCGTTGTCGTGGTGCTGCAAGCGCCAAAACCTAAGGCTACAACCAGCAGCAGGGATGTCATTACAACAAGCCATTTTTTGTTAAATTTATTTGACAATTTACATTCTCCTTTCTCTTATTTCTTTCATTATAAGAGGCTATCTTTAAGGAGAGTTTAAGGCGATGTTAATTATATGTTAATTTAAAAATATTTTGGAGAAATGGCTTCAGGTATCTTAATAATTTGAAGCGCCGATTTCTTCCATTTTGCCGGTAACGATAAACACGACACGCTCACAAATATTGGTGACTCTATCGGCAGCACGTTCCAGATTATGCGCCGTCCACATCAGGCGGGTTGCGCGTGTAATCGTCTTCGGGTCTTCCGCCATAATGAAAAGAAGTTCCCGAAATATCTGGTCGTAAAGATTATCAATCAGGTCATCCTCTTTAGCAATTTTTTTAGCCGCCTCAGCATCACGATTTATAAAAGCCTCCATGGTACGACGAAGCATATCGACAGTTTTTTCTGCCATCAAAGGAATATCGATTAAAGGCTTAAGAGTCGGTTCATCACCAATTAATATTACGATCCGGGCAATGCCTACGGCATAGTCACCGATCCGTTCGATCTCAGTTGTAATATTAAGAATACCGGTAATTATCCTAAGGTCGCTGGCCATTGGTTGCTGGGTAGCGATGAGTTGTATACATTTTTCTTCGATTTCGAACCTTTTACTGTTGATGTTCTGGTCGTCAGCAATTATATGATGGGCTAAATCAAGGTCGCGGGTTTTTAATGATTCAACTGAACGGAGTATTGCTTTGCCAGCCATACTCCCCATCAACAGAATATCATCCTGGATCTCCCTCAATTTCTTATGAAAGGTTGCCCTCATTTCCATGTGCTTCCCCCTTAACAGATTATCCGAATCGACCGGTAATATAATCTTCAGTGCGTTTGTCTTTAGGATTGGTAAACAATTGAGATGTCGGCCCATACTCTATCAATATGCCCGACCTGTCCTGATCCATCAGGAAGAAGGCCGCCATATCCGATACCCGCGCTGCCTGCTGCATGTTGTGCGTGACGATGACGATGGTATATTGTTCAACGAGAGTTCTCATTAAATCTTCGATTTTAAGCGTCGATGCCGGGTCTAGCGCACTGCATGGCTCATCCAGCAGTATTATCTCCGGCTCTATGGCGATGGCACGCGCAATACACAACCGCTGTTGCTGTCCGCCAGAAAGTGAGGCTCCCGATTGATTGAGCTTATCTTTTACTTCATCCCACAGAGCAGCTTTGCGTAGACTGCGTTCCACCACCTCTTCCAGTTCCATTTTATGGCTCCAGAAACGCGTCAGTTTCAGGCCTGCTGCGACATTGTCAAAAACCGACATGGTGGGAAAAGACGTCGGTTTCTGGAAAACCATGCCGATTCGACGACGGATGACGACAGGGTCGGCGTCCCTAGCATAAATATCTTTGCCGTCTAGCATAATGCATCCCTCAACCCGTCCCCCGTGGGAAACCTCGTGCATCCGGTTAAGACAGCGAATAAATGTAGATTTTCCGCAACCTGAGGGGCCGATAATCGCCATGATTGCCTGCGACCTGATACTCATACTGATATTTTTAACCGCCAGTGTTCTACCGTACCAGGCACTTAAATTCTGGACTTCCAGAATCCCCTTGTTATTGTTTATTACAATCTTATTTTGACTTTCTGGTATGTCCAGATTCGGTATTATTGTATTCATTTTTCCTCCCTTTCTCGCTCCAATATCTCATATACGTTTCCGGTTACTCACCCATCGGACCAGAATACTGATACCAAGCACCAGTATCACCAGCAGGAAAGCCCCTGCCCAGGCTTGTTGTTGCTGCTCCGGGTATGGTGATAAAGCATAATGATATATTTGAAGCGGCAATGCCCCAATTGGTTTTAAAAGCCCTTGCACACCGAATTGACTACCGAGTGCGGTGAAGATAAGCGGGGCGGTTTCCCCGGCAACACGAGCCACTGCCAACATCACCCCGGTAATGATCCCAGTCAACGCGCCGGGTATAATAACTCCGATTACGGCCCGCCAACGCGTTATACCCAGAGCCAATGCCGCCTCCCGCATCGAGTTCGGTACCAGCCGTAACGACTCTTCGGCCGTACGGGCAATTACGGGTATCATGATCATTGCCAATGCTATACCCGCCGATAACGCCGAGTATGAATGCATTGGCTGAACTACGATAGCATAGACAAACACGCCCACAACAATCGAAGGAACTCCGGCCAGAACGTCTGCCATGAACCGGACTATCGAGGCAACTCTCGGGCTTGCATATTCGGAGAGAAAAATACCGGCCAATAACCCTATGGGTAAGGCAATTAACGAACCCAATCCCACCAGGATAAGAGTGCCGAAAATCTCATTACGCATACCACCGCCAGTCTCACCAACCGGTTTGGCAGCCTGTGTCAAGAAATTAAGGTTGAGGAAGGAAAGTCCATGAATAATGGTGTAACCGAGAATAAGCGCTAATATCAAAATGGCTAGACCAGCAGCGATACTACTCAGGCCAAGCATCAGTTTGTTTACCAACTTACGACGTGTATAACCCCTATTGGTAGCTTTCATTCCTTGGCCGCCTTAACTGAAGTCATACGCCAAACTAAAGCCCGGGCGATAACATTAACCAATAAAGTAACTCCAAAGAGTATCAATGCCAGTTCAACCAGACTACCGACCGAGACACCTGCCGCAGCCTCATCGAACTGGCTGGCGATAGTGCTGGCGATAGTGGAACCCGGGGAAAAGAGCGAGGCGGTCAATTTGTATGAGTTGCCTATTACCATGGTTACAGCCATGGTTTCACCCAGGGCTCGACCCAGTCCCAGGATTATTGCCCCGATTATTCCAGAACGACAATAAGGTAGGACGGATTGACGAATCGTCTCCCAGCGTGTCGCTCCCAAGGCAAACATTGCTTCACGTTGTTCATTAGGAACAGCCCGCATGGCATCACGACTGACTGCCGTAATTATCGGTATGATCATTATAGCCAGAATGATGCCGGCGGCCAGAAAACCCACCCCGAAAGGAGGCCCACGGAAAAACGGCAGGCTGCCTAAATGACTGCCGAGCCAGATCTCAATGGGATTTTTTACAATCGGTACCAACACGAAGAGTCCCCACAATCCAATAATTACGCTCGGTATGGCGGCGAGCATTTCAATAATGAAAGAAGCCGGTCCTTTAAGCCACTTTGGCGCCAGTTCAACTAAGAAAATAGCTGCCCCCAGACTGATAGGTATTGCAATCAGAAGGCCGATAAGTGAACTGAGCAAAGTTCCGTAGATTGCCGGCAGAGCCCCGTATATTTCTTTAACAGGGTTCCATGTTGAATTGGTGATAAAGGAGAACCCAAATCTGGTAATTGCCGGCATAGCATCTTTCACCAGTATAATAACCAGGCCGACAAGGATGGCCACAATGACCATAGCAAAAACAAGGGTTGTATTGGAGAAAATTCTGTCGCTAAAGCCAGAGCGACGACCAAACCGCCGGTTATTTGCCAATCCCGGTGTTATCGTGTTTGTTGCATTACGTTTCGTCGCCAATTATTCGTCTCTCCCTCTGATGACGAGAATATAGGAATCGTTATCTCCGAATCTCGGAATTCTAGCCTTTTGTGGCATATTACCCGTGTTAAGCTGCAACCTCCTCGAGAAACTGAGCAGCTAAGTGATGCCCGCTTAATGCTTCCGGATGCTCTGCTATTAGATGCAATACTGCTTCCGCGGAGGTCAGATTAGTAGCCAGTGGAATATTATGAACATCGCACACTCTTAAAAGAGCGGATACATCCGGTTCATTCGGGTGGGAAGTTAAGGCATCTCTCAGAAAGATAATCGCATCTACCGTACCATCCGCGACTAAGGCGCCGACCTGCTGGTCTCCGCCAAGAGCGCCGCTCAACAGAAGTTGCACCGGTAAACCGGTCCGTTCGTGAATAAGCTGTCCGGTGTTCTTCGTAGCTATCAGGACGGAATGGACCAATTCTGTTTTATGCGCTTTGATAAAAATCACCATATCGTCTTTTGTTGCGTCGTGAGCTATCAATGCTATTGTATTTTCTCTTTCTCTCATTTTTATCTTCTCCCTATCTTAATCATAGGAGGCGCGGATTAACTCTGGTTTAAAGCCTTGTTATAATTATGTAAATTCATTTTATCTCCGCCACCAGTTTTTCAACTTTTCTCTTAATCTGGTAACGAATGAGGCGCACATCTTCTATCGGTTTGCCTTCCGGGTCATCTAAGTCCCAATTTTCGGTCGGCAGAAAACCGGCAGGACAGGCTTTGTCCACTCCGCAACCCATTGTAATCACACGGTCAAAGTTCTTCATCAATTCGAGTGTTAATAATTTAGGTTTTTCGCGGCTGATATCAATACCTACTTCTTGCATTACCTGTACAATGGCAGGATTGATATTTTCAGAGGGTATGGTACCGGCAGAATCGGCAATTCCTCGCCTTTTTGCCAGCATATTAAAAAAGGCCTTTGCCATCTGGCTTCTACCGGAATTGTGGACGCAGACAAAAAGGACTTTTCCCATAATCTCAGTATGGAATGTGTGGGTTAAAGCCGATTTAAAGGAATGTTAAATCCTTGTTAAATCTCAGGATTTAACGGGATAGTGAAGCCAAAAGTCGAACCTTTGCCTTCTTCACTCTGGACCCATAAGGTACCGCCGTGGGCTTCGATAGTATGTTTCGCGATGGCCAAGCCGAGCCCACTGCCAGTATTATTCCGGGATTTATCCGCTTTATAAAAACGTTCGAAAACATGAGGTAAATCTTCTTTGGGGATACCGATGCCGTTATCGATTACTTTCACCGTGATTGTTTCATCATCGGATATCGTGGTCACAGTGACACTGCCGCCGTTGCGATTAAATTTAATGGCGTTGTGAATAATGTTGGTGATTGTTTTGGATAGGCGTTCCGTATCGACATCTACGACGGGTAAACTGTCAGATAGCGCCGAGGCCAATGTCACATTTTGCTTGATTGCCAATGGTTTGAGTTGGGTGATGGCTTCATTAACCAATTCATTCAAATTAACAGGGGATTTCTTTAATTCGGCGGTTCCAGCTTCAATACGTGACAGTTCTGTTAATTCCATCACCATTTGTGTTAATCTATCTACTTCATTTTCAATTCTGGTTAAAAAGTCGGCTGCAGCTTTTTTATCATCGATAGCACCGTCACGTAGAGTCTCCACCATTACGCGGATGCCTGCCAGCGGTGTGCGTAAATCGTGCGAAATATTGCCTACCAGTTCCCGCCGCATTGTCTGTAAATTGCGCATCTCAGTTAAATCCTGGAAAAGCAAGAGACACCCGCTGAGGACATTGCCGCTAATGGGAATAGCCACCACGCGTAAATATTTACCTGTTACCATTAGTTCGACCTGAGTTGTAAGCTGTTCCCCGATGGCTAAGCAACGTTTGGTTAAATTGGCTACCTCATAGTCATGGGTCGTTTCAATGACAGTATTACCAATAGCACCCTCGGTTTGGAAATTAAATAACCTGCCCGCCGTCTTATTTGCCAATGAAATATTGCCTTCTTTGTCCGTGACAATGACACCATCGGTCATATGAGAGAGTACCGTATCCAGTTTGGAGCGTTCGGTTGAAATATCTTCGATTAATCTTCTAATATTGCCAGCCATCTCGTTGAAGGCATTCCCCAGCTCACCGGCTTCGTCGCGACTGCGCACCAGAATGGTTTGTTGCAAATCTCCTGCAGCAATTTTCCGGGAGGCGCGGGTAACCTCGCGAATTCGCCGCGTTGTAACCCTCGCAATTAGCCAGGCTGCAAAACCGGTCACGATGAAGGTGATACCGATTGCCATACCGATAATCATTTTTCTACCTTATAACCGGTCCCCCGGACAGTAATCAAATGTTTGGGATTGGCAGGATCGGTCTCTATTTTCTGTCTCAGCCAGCGGATATGTACGTCTACCGTCCGAGTATCACCGGCAAAATCATAACCCCAGACTTTTTCCAGTAATTGTTCGCGATTAAAAACATAGCTGGCATGCTGCGCCAGGAATACTAACAGATCATATTCCTTGGCCGTCAACTCCAACTGTTGCTCTTTCAGACTGACACGATGGCGATTCAAGTCTATGGTAATATCGCCTATGGTTAAAATCGCTTGTCCTTCCGGGACTTTAATTTCCGGCGTTTTTACCCGCCGCAACAGCGCGCGTATCCGTGCCAGTAACTCCCTCATACTGAACGGTTTGGTCATATAATCGTCAGCGCCTGTATCCAACCCCATTATCCTGTCTGTTTCATCGGCGCGGGCGGTTAACATGATTATCGGTACTGTCATTTCCTTGCGCAGAATCCGGCAGACTTCAAAGCCATCGATTTTCGGTAACATGATATCGAGGATAATCAAGTCGGGTTTTTGTGCGCGGGCGATTTCCAGAGCTTCTGCCCCATCAACAGCAGCCAAAGTCTCATAACCCTCTTTGATAAGGTTATATTTTATGGTATCTAATAAATTGCGGTCGTCTTCAACTACCAATGTTTTACTCATGTTCAATAGTAGTATAGACGGAACAGAGCAAAGTGGCAATAAAGAAGATTTCGAATATATAGGGGGTTCGACCACTTCCGCAGGGTCAAGTTTCGAACTCGACCGCGTTTACCCCCGTCCCTACCGATGGAAATCGGGATTCAGTCAGATACCTAGCTTCTGGCTTTCGCCAGAATGGGAAAAATGATGGAACAGGACATTTATAAGAAGGGGCTCTACTTACTCATAACTCAAAACTGACAGCTGAATGTTTTATTGACCTCTCAAGGCAGAGCGCAGGGCTTCTTCCGTTTCGGAGGGGGTTACGGCAATAACCTGGTCTCCTTCATTCAGGACAGTGGATGGGACAGGGACAATCGGCTTTTGCCCTTTGCGGATTATCACCGACAGCATACTGCCCGCCGGTAAACTAAGGTATTTAATGGCCTTCCCGATACTGGCAGCGCCGGCCGAGACTCTCACTTCGACAACTTCCAGGCCTCTATCCCTGATTTGCATTAAGTGCGTCACGGGGTGCGTCGGGACCTCTTCGGTGATGTGTTCCAGAATTACGTTAGTGCTGCAAATGGTCACATCGATACCCAATGTCTTATAAAGACCTTCATTCTTCGGATTTTTAATGCGGGCAATAGTATGCGGCACCTTGAATTTGTGCTTGGCCATCTGACAAGCTACCAGATTATGCGGGTCTTCCCCGGTTACGGCAACGAACATATCCGCCCTTCCGGTGCCGGCTTCTACCAGGGTCGCTACTTCACAACCGTCACCACGCGTGCAAATACTGCCGAGCTCATCATTAATTGACTCGCAAATAGCGGGGTTCTGTTCGATAATCAGAACTTCATGGTTTTCTTCCAACAATCCTTTAGCGAGATAGAAGCCTACCCTTCCTCCCCCGACAATGATTATGTACATAGTTTGCTCCTCAGCCGTCTACCTGCTTTTTCAATATATCCGCGAAAATGGTCGTCGGACTGATAGTCTCCAATCCCAGGGTTTGATAGATCTCCTGACGCAACGGGTCATAGATACGGCATATTACCCGCGGTACATTGAAAATATGCTTGGCCATCTGCGCGGCCATAATGTTGCGATTGTCCCCCTGAGTCACGGCGACAAATACTTCAGCCTCTTCAATGCCGGCTTTCTTTAGCGTTTCCTGGTCAATGCCGTTGCCAACCAGTGCCTTCCCTTTAAAATCGGGTGATAATCTGCGGAAACTATAAGCATCGGTATCCATTATCGTTACTTTATGCCCCTCAGCATCCAGCAGACTGGCAAGCCTCCCCCCGACCCGACTGCACCCCATAATTATTATTTTTTTCATACGTTAATCTTACTCCGGTTGATGCTGTTGATATAGTATAACACGGCACCGGGCATTTTTAAGGACATATGGAGTAACATCGCCTAGACTGTATTTCCCAAAATGTTGTTTATAAAAGACACCCATAACGATAAGATCTGCTTTTCGCTCAAGAGCTTCATCGATAATACTGGGACCGATATTCCTGGCCTGAAGAAGGTCAGTCTCAATTTCAAATCCTTGTTCCAGGGCAATTTTTTCAGCGTTACTTAAAATGTCCTCTGCACGCTTCGCTTCAGCTGTCATTTCAGAATCAAGCGAACGGGAACGTTCAATCGGAATAACATAAACCACCGTAATATTGGATCTGTCTTTTCTGCCGAGACGACAGGCCACCTTTATGGTTTCAACATCTGTTTCCGTACCGGCTACCGGTACCAGTATTTCACGAAATTCCACTTCTTCTCAGTATACTACAAATATTTGTCGATATAATTATGCCTGATTATGGATAATTGCCATAATAAAACGGACAACCTTCCGGTAAATTACTACAAAGATATTACGACGCTTCCGCAACCTGCGCAATAGCCGATCGCCGGGGTGACTCACAGCCACCTCTTCAAAACATACTTTATTAGTTTTTAAAATTGTGTTCAACTATAACTCTCTGTTCGTTTGTTAACTGCGTTTGCGATTTTATATCGCAACTTATTATTTGTCAAGTATTGATATTATACCAGAGGAATATATCTATAACGCAATTAATAATGAACACATCTCGCGTGTTCCCGTGCCTTGCTCTCTGTTATAATGATGGCATGCAAAAGCCTCTTTTAGTGCTCTTTGACGGCAATGCGCTCGTACACCGCGCGTTCCATGCGCTGCCGCCCCTGACAGTCCGTAAAACCGGAGAAATGGTCGGGGCGGTATATGGCTTTGCTTCCATTTTGCTGAAAGCCATCAACGACCTCAAACCGACTAATTACGCCATCGCTTTTGATAAAGCCGCGCCAACCTTCCGCCATAAGATGTTTGACGATTACAAGGCAAACCGTCCGGAGACACCGGCGGAACTGAGAGGACAATTCGGGCGGGTCAAAGAACTGGTGCAGGCACTCGATATGCCTATCTTTGAATTGGAAGGCTTCGAGGCGGATGATATTCTCGGCACATTGAGTACACAGGCTAGCGAACAGGGTATTGAAACCGTCATCGTAACCGGCGATGCCGATATGATGCAACTGGTGACTGATAAAACCAAAGTGCTGTACCCAAAACCACGCGGCAGTTTCGGCGATGCCGACCTATATGATGCGGCAGCAGTGCTGGCCAAATATGAAATCAAACCGGAGAATATCGCCGATTATAAAGCACTAAAAGGCGACCCTTCGGATAATATTCCCGGTGTCAAAGGAATCGGGGAAAAGACCGCCGTAAAACTGATTCAGCAATTCGGTAGTGTGGCACAAATTTACGAACATCTTAATGAAGTTACGCCGGCGAAACTACAGACATTGCTGCGCGAGAATGAAGCTATTGCCCGACAGAGTAAGATACTGACAACTATCGTCACCAAAGCACCAATTACACTTAATCTTCAGGAAACCCAAGCCAGTCACTTCAATCGTAATAAAGTTGCCGATATTTTTCGGGAGTTGGAATTTTCCAGCCTGCTGAATAAATTACCGGAAGCTTCAGAGTCAACTCTGGAAAACAAAACCGTAGCTACGATTGCACATCACATAAAAATCAGTTATCGTTTAGTCAATACAGCCGAAGCTCTGGATAGCCTGGTTACCCGCTTATCTGAAACGAAAACCTTCGCTTTTGATACGGAAACCACCGGTTTGAGTCCGATGTTAGCACAACTGGTGGGAATTTCCATCTCACCAGCCGCCGGCGAATCATATTATATTCCGGTGGGGCACGCGGGTATGATGCAATCGCCGCAATTACCTCTACAGGAGGTTGTAGCGGAACTCCGGCCTATTTTTAATGACGCAAATAAATCAAAACTGGCCCATAATGGAAAGTTCGATATGGAAGTACTTGCTGAAGTCGGCATCGATGTAACTAACCTCGCATCAGATACAATGATTGCTGCCTATCTCCTCAGTGAACCGTCCCTCGGCCTTAAATCTCTGGCATTCAGTCGACTCGGCATAGAGATGACGCCTATCTCCAATCTGATTGGCTCCGGCAGTAAACAGATACCGATGTCCCAGGTTGAGATTGAAAAAGCCGCCGATTACTCCTGCGCCGATGCCGATATGACCGGCCGGTTGAGTGAGGTTCTTTCGAAAGAATTAAGGAGCCAGGAGTTATGGCAGTTATTCGATGAAGTGGAAATGCCGCTGGTACCCGTTTTATTCACGATGGAAGAAAATGGCATAGCGTTGGATAAAAATATTTTAAATAGAATGTCCCGTGAGCTTGGTGAACAAATCACCATGCTGGAAGGTGAAATTTACAGTCGCGCCGGCCAGAAGTTTAATATCAATTCTCCCGCGCAGTTAGGGGCAATGCTATCCGAGAAACTGCAGATAGACGCCGTAAAAAAGAAAAGCGGCGGTTACTCCACGGCTGCTGACGTCCTGGAAGGATTACGCGATGTCAACCCGATCATCGGGTACATTCTGGACTATCGACAGTTGACTAAATTAAAATCAACCTATGTCGACGCTTTACCGGAACTGGTGAACCCGAAGACCGGACGCATTCACACCAGTTTCAATCAAACACGCACCACCACCGGCAGACTGTCCTCCAGCGACCCAAACCTGCAAAACATCCCCATCCGTGATGAACAGGGCAAACGGATACGTGAGGCATTCATTGCGCCTGCGGGTTCTTATCTGATGGGGGTGGATTATTCGCAGATTGACCTGCGCGCTCTGGCGCATCTTTCACAAGACGAGAATTTACTCGATGCCTTCCGTCACGATGAAGATATCCATGCGGCAACCGCCGCCCAGCTCTATGGTGTACCACCCTCCCAAGTAACACCGGCAATGCGCCGCCTGGCGAAAACTGTGAATTTTGGCGTGATTTACGGTATGAGCGGCTACGGACTGGAACAGGCAACCGAACTTTCGCGTGAGGAAGCGGGTAAATTTATCACCGCTTATTTTGAAAAATATCCCGGCGTTAAAAAATACCTCGAACTGACCAAGGAACAGGCACGCCAGACCGGTTATGTACAGACCATTCTGGGCAGAAAGCGCCTGATTCCGGAAATTAATGCCGCTAACCGCCAGGTGCGGGAAGCCGCCGAACGTATGGCCATCAACATGCCGGTACAGGGAACATCTGCCGATATCATCAAGAAAGCGATGATCAACCTCCACCATGCGATGTTAAAACGTGAATTGAAAAGCAAAATGCTCCTACAGGTGCATGACGAGCTGGTTTTTGAAGTCCCCGAAAATGAATTACCGGAAATGCGTCAGCTTGTGCCGGAGATGATGGTCAATGCCATCAAACTCAGCATCCCCCTCAAAGTGGATACCAAGGTGGGAAGAAACTGGGGAGAGATGGAGAAGTAAATGCCGGAACTGCCTGAAGTCGAAACCGTAAAGAATCAGTTATCTCCTCACATCATCGGCCGTACTATTACCAAAGTGACGCTGCTCTGGGATAGGATGGTAAAAGGTCAGGATGCAGCAGAATTCATCAGACGCATTGCCGGACAGAAGATCACGGACATTGCCCGTCAGGGTAAATATCTCATTGTGCATCTGAACAGCGGCGAAAAATTGATAATCCACTTGAAAATGACAGGCTCCCTACGGTTGGAGAAAGACACTGCCGAATTGCCGAAATTTACCCGTGCTATTATTCATTTGGATAACGGTCAGAATATTTATTTCTGCGACCCCCGCAAGTTCGGTGTCTTGAAATTGGTGAAAAATACTAGAGAGATCGATGCTAAACTCGGACCGGAACCTCTGGAAGAAGGGTTTACATTGAAAGGTTTCACAGAGGATCTGTTAAAACGGACTGCGCCCATTAAAGCATTGCTGTTAGACCAAAAATTCCTGGCGGGAGTGGGTAACATGTATGCCGATGAGGCGCTCTTCCTGGCGCGAATCGACCCCCGCCGCGCGGCTAATTCATTGAAAAAGACCGAAATTAATCGGCTTTATGATGCGATTCATAACGTTTTACTGGCAGGAATTAAATTCGGAGGCGCCAGTGTAGTTACCTACTTCCACCCCGATGGCTCGGTCGGTACGGCGCATCAGCACTTCAACGTGGCTCATAATCAGAAAAAGGAATGTCCGGTTTGCGGTGGTCCAATTAAACGTCTTGTGGTACGTGGACGCGGCTCTTATTATTGTCCTAAATGCCAGAAATAAAGACCCTGACATTTATCTGATTCAATATATAATACGGCGACTTTTCCGCACAGGACTTGCCTTTGGGGCGTCTTCTCTGGTAAATTAAGAGTTGTCCTGTTCATTTTATGGGGCTGTAGCTCATCTGGGAGAGCGATTCAATGGCATTGAATAGGTAAGGGGTTCGAGTCCCCTCAGCTCCACCAAGGGTGTCGGTAGGCAGAACATCTACGTTCTGTGTTCTCTTCCCATCCGGCGGCATCGGTAAGTGATACTGTATTTTAACAGTATCTCCATTTACAATAATCTTTTTCACAAAGGAACGTAGAAAGGTTTTGCTTTGGGTAAAATCCCCTTCTTCTAAAAGACTGCGTAAATCTTGGGCATAGGCCTTTACCGTTTCAACATTGACATGCTGAACCCCTTCCAGCACGATATCGGCTTCAGTCTGTACTCTGGTTTTCATCAGACTATCTTGTTTGGCTTTCATTTCCTTAATTCTCGGGGAAAGATCATCCAAATTGAGTTTGCCGGTTTCCAGAACTTCATAAAGTTTAGACAACCGTGCCTTTACATCTTCCAATTCCAAGTCGATGTCATCCAGCTTGTTTTTCAGCAGCCCCTGTGTTGAGTCTAGTTCGGCGTTTACCAGTTTTATCAAGCCCTCAAGATATTCCGGCGTTAGCACTTTCTGTTTGATCTGATCAATCACCAGTTTCTCGATTTTCTCTTTGGGCAGGTTCCTGGCATTGCAGTTTTCTTTACCCTGTTTAAAACCACGGTTGCACACGTAATAATAATACTGATGTGATTTGGCACTACGACCGATCATCGCCTGGCCGCAGGAACAGTAGAGAAGGCCACTGAGTAGATAAAAACTGGAAACCACCCGAGGGTGCACTGCTTTGGGAGAATTATTACCCATCATCTGGCGAATACTATCAAAGGTTTCCCGATCGATAATCGAAGGCCAGGCATTCTCGACTCTGACCGGAGGGGTTCCGCTGCGGATGTACTCGTGCTCCAGCCTGCCTCCCCAGACGAGAGTGCCGCAATAAGCTTCATTGGTCAAGACCTTATGTACGGTGGTCTGCCCCCATTGGCGTTGATTACCGGTGTGATACCCTTCTCTGTTAAGAGTCTTAGCAATATCTTTACAGCCCATTCCCTTTGAGGCAAGGTCAAAAATGCGACGGATTGTCTGCAAGGATGATGAGCCCTCCGGATCAGGCTCCAGCCTATAACGGGTCTTATCACCGTCGATAACATCTACCTTATGCAAACCATAAGGGGGACGGCTGCCGTTGAAGAAACCTCTGCCGGCATTCTCCCGCATTCCTCGTTTGATGTCCTCTCCCAGGTTCTCGCTGTAAAATTCATCGATAGTTTCAATCACGCCTTCCAGCAAATGACCGGAAGGAGAATCTTCCAGCGGTTCATTAATGGAGATAAGTTTAATGCCTCTATCGCGGAGAAGTTTCTTATAAACAATGGAATCAGCCCGGTTGCGAGCAAAACGGTTCAGCTTCCAAACAAGGATGGCCTCAAACGGAGGATGTTTGGCTTTGGCGATAGTGATCATCTCGCGAAAGGCGGAACGACGGTCATTACGCCCGCTTTCCGCCTCGTCGATGAATTCCCTGATAATCTGAAAATCATGTTTTCCCGCATAATCTCTGAGAGCCCTGAGTTGGGCGGAGATAGAAAGGTCGACATCCTGGGAATCCGAACTGACACGGGCATAAAGGGCTGTTTTCATGATTTTTCTCCTGTTTCCAATCGTTGGGCACGTGCTTACTATTATTCCTATACCGGACAATATTTGCAATGCCCGGTAATCACTCTTTTTAAGATGATAGTTGCTAGCTCTTCACTGATTGCTGCGGTTACCTTAGTCCGCTCGGATAAAGTTTTACGTAACTCCTCATGCTCCGGCCACTGGCAAACCTCAGCCATTAGGTTAGTAATAAATCCTTTGGCTTTGTCTATCTGGTCTGTAGGCACGGCAGCACAAGTGCATCCTTCATAATAAAGAGTAGTCAGATCGTCACTAATAGATGATGTTGTGATATCCAGCAGCGAGCAGGGGGGATTCTGATGGAGTTGGTAATTCATTGCTCCAAGCATTCCTTTATCGTATAGCCCCGGCTCCGGCGCTCCCGGGCGAGATAGTAGCTTAAAGGAGTTTTCCTTTCTTACTTCATCCCATAATCTCTTCTCAGCTCTGTTTTCGATATCCCGCTCCTCATCATTCAAGCGCTCCATTTTATCGATAAGCTTCCATAATGGGGAGCGCGGCAAATGCTCATGCAATGCCGCCCACATACGGTCATTCTTGATACCCATAGGCAGGGATGATTGTATTCTTTCTGAATCCAGTTTCTCTGCCAAAGAAAGCATGTCCGCATAATGCTTTTCCAGAGCTTGGCGCAGTACAAAGAAGCGTGCCTCACGGCTTTCACGCTCCTGGTGTGCCATTTCTAGTTGTTTTTTCACAGTGCGCACGTCATAGCCTACGATTTTGGCAAGTTCCGAGACGGATTGCCCTTCTTCCTCCAAACGTCTGAGCCATTCCCGACGTTCTGACGGTTTAACGAGAGGTCTTTTAATTCTCTTAGCCATTTTCCCTTTCCTCCACTCTCAAATTTTGCCTGCTTACCATAAATTAGCATATTTAAATAATGTTGTCAAGTGCATTTAAAACACTTATATTATACTTTTAACTGTTGACAATAGATATAATTTAAGTGAAAGATATGTTAGATGTTTATTGGGGATGGCAGTGGAAAACCTCAAACCTGAACTAAACCAAATTAAACCGGCAGACCCTACAGAACAAGGTCAACGTATTCTGGCCAACATTATTGCCAGCGCATATTTACGCACCATGAAGAATAGCCATGCCGCCCCTCAAGTCGATTGTATAACAAAGGCTATTGAGGTTAGGAAATAATGAAAGCTTACCTTGAACCGAAAGAAATAAATCTCATGGAAGAAGCCTGCCCCAACCTCCGTGACCGATTACTGATACATTTCTTGTTTCACACGGCCTGTCGGGTCACCGAAGCCCTTGGGATTGCCGTGGAAGATATTAATCTTGCAGAAGGCACTGTCACAATCCAGCACCTTAAAACTCGTCTGAAACTATCTTGTCCGAGTTGCGGTACCCAGTTGGGACGAAATCATAGCTATTGCCCAAAATGCGGCATAAAAGTTGAACAGGCAGTAAGCCAGGCTAAAGAGCACAGCCGAGTACGAACCTTGCCAATCGATACCGATACCATCAAAATGCTCAGAGAATACATTTCCCGCGGCGGTCCGGTAGAACGGGATGGGAAAAAGTTAATCTTCGGTATCAACCGGCATCGCGCCTGGCAAATTATCCGAGAATTGGCGGAGAAAGCCAAACTCCAAGACCTCGTAAACCCTGAGACCGGCAAACTTCGCGGAGTATCTCCTCACCGGCTTAGGGACGCCTTTGCAGTGCACGCGATGAAGCGCAATGACTCAGGTGACGGGATGCGGCTATTACAGGAGCATCTTGGTCACCAGAATTTCAACACAACCGCGAAATACCGGAAAGTCTCCGGTGAGGAGCAGAGAGATTGGTATCAGAAACTATGGCCGAACGAGGTAAAAGCGAAAAATGATACAACTCAAACCGGATAGAGGCGGTTATGGCCGCCCGTTACAAGCCGGTTTATTTATTCGGGATTTCCTTTCGGGCAAAGGTCCTGAAGCCTCCGTGGTCATTGATCCTTTTCGCGGGTCTACTCAAAGCGACATCAATTATGAGTACAAGGAAGCATCAGCCAGAGCTACTGCCCGAGAACATGCCGAGAAGATCATCAGTAACCTGGTAGTGAGCGGGGTTGAAGTGACGGAAGAAGAAGCAGAAAGCATTTACTAGCGACAGCTGAAACAGATCTCTCGAAAATTCACCCACATGCGTTATCATTCTTTCCTGGTCTATTTTGGCGTGCTTAAAAAACTGGGATGGGTAGAAGCCACTCGCGAAACCGAGCCCTCTACCATTCAAGACAATTATCCAGGTGCTCCGGGTAGAGTATATTACCGTCTGACTCCATCCGGCAAAGCAGCCGGTGACAAACTCTGGTCCAATCCGCTATTTGCCTTGCATCCTGAATACGGAGCTAGCCACAAGAAGTAACTTTACTAACTAATGGATGATTACATGAGCCGCCTCGATGGTGGCTTTACTATTTATCAGACTGTCTAAGTTAGTCCATGTGTTTGTTTTTAAAAATTACCCTATGTCTGTCTATATCCTAGGGGGAAAATAATATAGCTAAATCTTGGAGTTTCACAAAAGCTCCAATTGTTCAATAATTGATTTCAGAAGTTAATAAATGGAGCGAATAAAAAAGCCAAAGCAGATATAAATCGAGACTGGCAATCTTATAGTACCTTACCAAACAGCGTATACCGCAATTCTAGGCGGGGGAAAACTAAAAAGTGAATAGATATGCCCATATCGAAAGCTAGATAGCCTTAACGCTTATAAAATCAAGTTAAGCTGTAACTTGTGGCTGTATGTTCAATAAATTAAAAAGTGAGGAATTGAACATAAAATGAATAATACACCCAATTACATTAAATCGCTTCTCGCACCCAATACCAAAAAGCCACAAGGTCGCAAGGTATGGAGTATAGACCTTGAAACCGTCTGGATACCGTTCTTTACTGCTACCAATACAGTGGGTGATACCGCTATCCCGTCTGATGCTTTAGGCTGTCCGATGCGCCTTGCTTACGATAAGACTGGCGCTGTCAGATTCTCACAATCGGGCAGACCAGTAATCAGGGTAGCTAAAGAGTTATCCGATAATGTGCGACTGGTCAGGGACAACTTCACCGCTAACCTTATCAACTTTGCGGGTGAAGTGATGCGGGATAATCCCGATGAGTACAAGACACAGTTAGAACAATCTAATAAGGCGGGATTACCCATCGCACAGCACGACAGCAAGGCATTAAGCGAAGCACTCGAAATGAGAGCACTTGAAGCAGAAACGGAAAAAGCAGAATCACAGCCAGAGGTCGCAAGGGAATTAGTACCAGCCTAGATAGTCAGGGCATACAGCCACAAGTTACAGCTTAACTAAAAAGTGAGGATATTATATGACAGTACCAAAGTGGGCTAAATCCTACCCGACAAGCTCACCTAGTATCTCTATTCGTGCGTAGCAGGGGATTTTGTATCTATGGAGAGCAGAATTGTACCATTCCAGAGCATCACTATGAGGTATTCATCGAGAGTTTAATCAATGACTGGAAAGCAGAAGATAGAGAGACTAACCGACTGGAATGGCAAAATGAAAGAAAGACTGATGCACGCATTGAATGAAAAAAACTTGCCGATGCGTGGCAGATTCAACGGCGTGTCAAGCGATATTTGGCACGATTCACAGCCTATTTATTACCTTGAAAGCTTGGGGATGGATGGCTTGAAGTTAAAGCCATTCGCTAAGGTCAAGCTTTCCAGCAGTTATCAACGTCTGTATGTTGACTTGGGGGATAGCTTAAAAAGCATCTCCAAAAACCGCAAGCGCAAGGCTCTGCGGTATAATAAACTCTTGCCACAATCAGCTAGTGAAATAGTTTCAAAGCTAATCATTGAAGCTGTAAAAGATTATCTGGATTACTAAATAGCGCAATCAAAAAGACGCTTCTAGTTTACTAGGGCGTCTTTTGCTTTTTTAACGAGCATATTACTGGGCGGTACATTCGTGTGCCGCCCTATTTATTTACACCCAGCCAGAATAATAACAATGGAGGAATAATGGCTAAAGCTTCAATCGAAAGGGGAGTAATTATCCCCGACTATGACCCCTATAACCCCAAGCCTTATCCCGGAGATATCAAACCCGGCTATTACAGCAAGGCCGAGGTCAAGAAACTTATCAGAAAGTATAGGCATAACCCTGAAGCGATTCAATTTATCCGGGATATGTTAGAGGAATAAGCCGAGCTACTAAGACACACCTGGTGAAAAACACTGACCTTAGAGATGGACGTCAGAATAATTTGGAATAAGGGGGTGAAAGAATGACGGAACAAAACAAAGAGCCGGTAGAGCGACAATGCGGCACCTGTAAATTTGCCGCCGCCTTCGATATTACCGAAGACAATGTACGATGTACAAGTGAAGCACAGGCAAAGATGCTGGACAAACAGTCTGGAAGCGGATGTTATATACAAGAATATAAAGAATACGGATTCCTTTCACTCTGGCGTCTGGAGTCTATCGCCGAACCATCATTCCGATGCGCCAACTGGCAAGAGCAGGAAGATAACAAAAAATAAATAAAGGAGGTTAAAAATGGCACGTATTTTCATTGTTGACGGCACTAATTATCCCGACCCCGGTCCTGAAGTTACTCCCGACCAGTTTAAGCAAATGATGGCTGGGTTTTTACCCGAACTAGCTACCGCCGAGATGACGGAGGAAAAACAGGGTGACGACACCGTATACCGCTACAAGAAGCGTGTAGGAGTCAAAGGCTAGCTTGAGCGACATTACCGACATTCTGAAGAGCGTCCCGGATGTCAAACTCAAAATTATCCCGCTTACCTGGAAACTACTGGGTGAAGATGGCCGTATCGACATCAGGAAAGCAGCCTACGATACCACCGAAGTTGATACTGCTCTCGATGAGGCCGAGGAATATGCGCGACAAACCGGCAGCGCGGTCGCTCATCTGAAGAATCTACTGCGGGATAAAAAGTAAGAAGATGTGGGATCTGGATACCATCCACGCTATGGAAGAGCAGGCGCACCAGGAATATCTGCGACAAAAAACTACTACTCCCATAGAGGCGCTTCAACAAATACTTCAGGATATTCATCCCCCTGCTATCTCTCTAATCAGGAGTCTGTTCCAGAATGTCGAAACTTACAACGACTTCGTAAAACTGTCAGGGATTTCTTACCGGAAAGGGAAAAGGAGATACTGCAGAAAACATCTCCATCAGCACAGTTGTCTGCTTTTGCCTCATATTTTGAAGACCGGTACCTCCCGTTATATCCCGCTTTTAAGGACGGTGAGGTAGAAGACGACTATTCTGAGCTCTTGCGTGACGTTCCGGTGATGGTGATGGGCTTTAGCTGGGAAGATTACCACGAGTTGAACAGTGCCCGGCTGGGGATGCAGCTGATGTGTTATCTTTTCGAACCGCCAATGCAGGACGATACCGATATGGCCGGGGAGAGAATTGCTCTGGTGGATGGCTTCCCAACGGAATATCAGCGTGAGGCCAGGAGAGTTCCGACAGGGGGTATCAGTCTTGATTATGCCAGGATCATCTTCAAGGGCAAGAAATGGACTGGCTTACGTAATTGCGCCGAATATATTAACCAATCCACGGATAACTGGTTTCTTGATACCGACGAGGAAATGCGGAGCAATATGCAGAACTGCGAATGGGACAAGGAAATCGTGGCGGCAATGAGCAAGGAATGGCGGCAAGCGATTGCCTTTCATGACAAGATCATGGAGTTTGCAGACTGGCTGGAGGATAAGACAGACGGAGCAGCACATTTTAAACAAGCAGTTGATTTCCTGCTCGCCAATAAAAAATAAGGAGTTGAAATTGTGACCAAAGAAGTAACCGTCCAGCAAGCTGAAATAGAGGTCTCCGGGAACCGGTTTACCGTTACCTGTCTACCGACTGCCACCTCGGGATGCTGGTATACCGTCCATGATGCTTGTGAGATTTGGGGAGCCGTGGCCATTTACCTTAATGGTGAAGTTATCGGGTGGAAGTGTCCACCAAAGGATGAATTCCGTAGCCCTCTTGAGAAAGCTATAAAGAGAGAGTTTGGGCTCCTCTAACAGGAGAATAAATGGTTGAACTGACAAAAGAACCAACCGGCTACCAGTGGGCGCTGCCTGAGAACATCGATATCCCCCGTGACGAATTAAAGGTACGGCTGGATTTCTATGGCCAGAGTACAGTGATATACGTCCTGGAAGAAGGGATTGTTACTACCAGGATGGTCAGCGCCCAGGATGTTGCGCTGGCTCTGCTCAGAGATATACCGCTCGGGTCGGGTTTATTACCCGAAAACACTCTGTGGTGGCAGCACAGACAGGACGGCGCACCGGTAGTAGCATTATGGCGCTCTCCCCGGGTCTGGCCGGTGGCCTTGCAGCTGGAGCCCTTCCAACCACCGCGGCGTTTCAAACTACCGATGCCCGGACTGATCTTTATTTGCCGTCCGGGTAGTCCTCCAAGAATGGTGGCTGCAAAGAAACGGCCGACGACACTAGACGAGCCGGTTTACCGTGCCCCCGTCTACAACGTGTATGCAGACGGTAATACTTGCTCTGGCAGTCATACGCATACAAACGATATTGGCAAGATCCCGGAGGATTTTTTCACGGCCTTCTTCACGCAATCTCTGGGGTGCGTCGTATCAAAGTTATATGGGAGTAACCTGCTCAAGTTATGGGAAAGCATTGACGGTAAGAAGAGATATCCGTTGCGGGATTTGGTCCCTTGCGGTAAGGTAGCCGACCTCCTTAAGTAGAAGAGAATGCCTTTGTACAGAATCGCCTTATCCTGGAACGACAAAACATTCGAGGTCGCAAATGCCTCTCGCATCCCGGCAATTATTGTCGTGGGCTGCGGGGGTACCGGAGGGTTTGTGGCCGACGGGCTCGCTAGAATGTTGCCTCAAAATATCAATCTGATTCTTATCGACATGGATAAGGTAGAGGAACGTAACCTGAACCGGCAGAGTTTCACTACAGTTGATATCGGTTTGTTAAAGAGCGAAGCTCTGGCAAAACGGCTGGCGGCTAAATACCAGCGTCCGGTGCAATATAGTGTCTTACCGGTCGGTGCAGTTAATTTACCACGGGGAATTGTCGTCGGATGCGTAGACAACGGCTTAGCGCGCAAAGCAATCGCCGAACTTATACACGACGGACAATGGTGGGTCGATGCCGGTAACGGCAGAAACTACGGTCAAATACTGATTGGCAATTCGAAGATTGAGAAGCTACGGCCGTCTTTCACCGCTGACCTCTGTGTCAGGCTGCCTCTTCCTACCATTCAGCAACCGGCGTTGCTAACTCAGGTGCCGAGACAGAGAAGTTGCAGCGAAAGGATAGCTATAGACGACCAAAGCCCCACCATCAACCAGGCGATGGGGGCTCCGGTGTTAGAGGTAGTAAGACGAATTATCAACGGCACTTGTCCGTGGATGCAACTGTACCTTGATTTAGAAGCAGGCATACTGACCCCGACCATGGCTACACCGGAAACGGTGTCCCGGCTAACAGGAACCAGTATTCGCAAATTGATTGAAAAATAAAGGAGTAAACAATGTCCAGGGAAGAACTAAAAGTCAGCATTATCATCAAAGGCGATCGTATCTTCCTGGGGGCTCAGGCGACCGACTGCGACCCCAAGATGACGACACTGCAGGGAAATCTGCAGAACGCTCTGGAACGCATACCCTCGTTTATCGAGGAGGCTAACCGGCAGTGGGACATCTCTCCCCACAATCCCAAATCTACTATTCCTGAACCCGTAACGCCAGTAAGGACAACGACGACAGTAGCTGATAAGCCGGTTGCTACCAAGCCCGGTCAACCGGCACAACAGAATTTCTTCTAACTATTGGTCAATTCCAATAATTAAACACGCCTCCGGCCTGCTATCCGGAGGCGTAAATTTGTCAGCGAAAGGAGGTGAATAATTTGGAAATAAAAGCAAGCAAACTAAAAGAGGTGATGGACATGATGAAGCTGGTAGTCCCCAGGAAACCCACGATTAAGTCCGTTACCTGTGTCAGTCTGGGCGATGGGAAAGCGGTGGCGACTGACCTGGAAACCATGATTATCGCTAACCTGCCCGAAGCTAAAGAGCCAATGCTGCTACCCTATTCTGCGATCGCCGAAATGTTAAAGTACGTCCCCGGCCACGAAATCCTTAAGATCGAGCATTCAGGCAAAGCCGTTAATCTTTCCTGGCAAGACGGCAATGCCAGCTATCCCACCGAGGATTATGGTGACTTCCCCATCTTATCGGAAATGACAACCAGAGCCGAGTGGCTGATCGACGGCGATGTCCTGATTAAGGCCATGGTGGCCGCTCTACCCTATACGGCGACAGACAACGCCCGGCCTGTGCTGAGCGGCGTTACGCTGGTACTGGGGACTCCAATTGAGGTTGCTGCCGGTGACGGCTTTAGAATGTCGCATCAGGTACTGGGGCTTTCCTTCCCGCTGGAGGAGAAAGTTATCATACCGTCCCACGGTGTGGCAATACTGGAGCATGTCTTTGCGAAAACACCCCGGACTCCTCCTAGTATAGCCGAGTCGATGATCAAGTTAGTGACGGCGAAGCGACAACTCCGCTTGTCTCTTATCGGCGACAACAAGCTCCGAATGGACTTTGGAACGGCGGCTTCCGTGATCATCAACCTTATTTCCGGCAAACCGCCGGAATGGCTGTCACTGATTCCCAAAGGCGAACCTGTACTGCAGAGCCAGATTTTCGCGCCACAACTGGAAGCAGCGGCTAAGAGAGTCCGGGACATTGCTAAAGATGGCACCGGCGCAGTTCGCCTGGAGTTTGTGGATGGCCAGCTGAAGGTATCCGCTAAAGCGAGCGATCAGGAAATCAGTTCGACCATCGACACTGTCTACACTCATGGGGAACCGGGCAGGACTGCATTCAATCAAAAATACCTTCTGGATTACCTCAACGGTAAACAGGGCATCATTATCTTCTCCAAATATACTGATGTCGGCCCTGTCGTCTTCGAGTACCAGAAATCTCCCAGGGTGCTCATCATGCCCATGTTCGTCCAATGGAGCGACGAGACGCCGCCCGCGGAAAAAGCAGACCCACAAGCAGAGGCGACTGATGAAACGTCAGACGCCGAGTCGGACGAAGAATCCAACACGGACGCAGAAACGGAATCCTCGACTGAAGAGGAGACCGCAGAACCAGAGACCGTTGAAGAACCAACGGTAACCGAGTAGACCAGTTCCCTTGAATCGGTCTGGGGTGCTGGGGCGAGGCCGCTTCGGCACCCCCTCTTTATTAGTAAACATAACAAGAAAAGGAGATTGGAAACCATATGACAACCGAGAAAAAAGTTGAAGGTTGGGTAGATGAGATTATCGGGGCACTTTGTGACCCAATCATCGTCATGCCCGGTGGCTGGGGTGACGACCTGCCCGAATGGCTGAGGCAGAAAGTCACTGTCGAACGCCTTTGTGAAAACCTGCTGGCTTTCAGAGAGAAAAGAGAGCTGACCGCCACTGACGCCGAGGCTGCCTGCTACCTGTTTACCGCTTCGCTCAGTGCTCCCATCGGTAGCGATTGGACACAAATCTACCTGTATGTTGCCGGCAGAGAAATCAAGCATGAGGCCAAAACCGAGATGTCGGCAGACCTCAAGGTAGAAACCTTGACTGAGTACCAATGGCGTGAATTAAAGCAGTTGAAGAACTGGATATACCAGCAGCGGGTGAAATACCGCAAAGCTAAAAAGAAAAGAACTGCGTCAAGGGGAACACCTGGTAGAAAACGCTGAAGAGCTAGAAACTGAAGCGGTACAACCATCATTTTTTTAACAGAATAACAACAAAGGAGGAGGCAAATGGAAACTAAATATCTGAGCTGTGCCGAGACAGCTAAATTAGTGCGGACTACATTGAAGAAAAACTTCCCCGGAGTGAAGTTTTCGGTGAGGTCGAGTGTTTACAGCGGAGGGGCTTCCATCGACGTATCCTGGATATTGGGCCCAACTACGAAGGAAGTTGACGCTGTCGCCGGTCAATACGAGTCAGCCGACTTCGATGGGAGCATCGACATGGAGACTCGTTATGACCACTGGTTATTACTGGATGGCTCTGCCATCATCAAACATGGCCCAGGCACCGAGGGTTCGATGGGCTACATTCCCGCGGTATCAAACCCCATGCCGCCAGGGGCAGTTCCCGTCTCATTTGGAGCGCATTATGTACAATGCCAGCGCCGATATGCCGAACAATGGGAGAATGAAACACTCTTGATAAATCAAATTGCGACTGACATGTGCAAACTTCAAGGCATCGAATGGAATGGCCCGAACCTGACTACGGGATTATTCGGTGCGAATGACACGGAGCAGGTCACCCAGCATGCTTGGAGGTTACTGAACGTCACTTCTTTTGTTCCCGGTGAAGTTTATAGTGGCGTGCGCTTTGAAAAAAGGACGAGGATAACGGGTTGAATCTTCCCATGGTAATTATCAAGCAGAAATCATGTCCGTAACCAATAAATTGGATGAGGTGATATTACACAAAACAAGCTTTAGTGACATCAGCGTTTCAAAATACTATGGCGTGACCCCTTAACTTGTATGGCAGGAGGATAGGCTATTTTGTAAAACTGAAAATCTCAAATTCATAAATGTTCTTCAGTTCGTACCCAAAGATGGGCATATCGGCTTTTATCTGACATCACCATCCACCTAATCCTGTGCATTATTCTACGATTTGTATTTCCTCTTGTCCGATGTCTAATTAATTTCATTTCGCTGGAAGTCGCTATTGGTGACGATGTAATCACAGCCTACAACGGTTAAACAGTATTACATATTCGAAAACAAATTCAGATAAACGTCAATCTTAGGCTTCGACCCAGTTCTTAGAAGTGCAGGTAATATGAAATCGCGGCAAAAGTAATTGGCCTTCTTTTTCCCATTATTTCCTATATTACATTGTTGGCATTATTGGATAAATATCAACCTCACCACTTTCCATTTGTGGACTAGTCTTGGCAATAGCGATCGCTGCCTCAATGTCGTCGGCTGTAAAAATACTGTAACCGGTAACAATTTTCCCGGTAAGCGCTTTTACGCTTTTCTTGTTCACCACTTTGCCGGGTACGGTGGGATTACCAGCATCTACAACTGACTGGCCCTGACTCTTAAACCAATTCATCCAAGCATCCATACTACTTTTTAATTCAGCGGGAGTCGAAGCCATTTTACCGCCATAGTAAACAAACAAATATTTTTCCATTTTATTCCCTCTCTAGATGGTTATTTTAATATTGAATACATTTGCATAATTTCATATTGATAATAAAATAGTTATAAAATGAAACGAAAATAGATTACAGAAATATATCATATTTAAACAACTTGCTTTCTTCTTTGCATTATCAGACCATATAATAATAAGCTCAGAAAGAAAGGGACGAAATCATATACGACCCTGAAAAGAATTGATGCTAATACTGCCTGCGTAAAGGATGTTCCCAATAGAGCAAATACTCCGGCAAGAGAAGCTTCTTGGATACCGAGTCCCCCAGGTATAAGGGAAAGATTCCCGGCAATGATGCCAATGCCGAAACCTGAAAGAAGTATTCCTATACTTGGGGCTTGACCTAGAGCGTCGAAACAAAACCAGAGAGCGGCTGCAGCTAAAGCCCAGTAAGCAGCCACTAGAATTAAAAGAAAAATAAATGCTACAGTATTATTCTTTAACGCTCGTAAACCATTGTTAAGCGCATCATCCAACTCGTTAATAAACGGTGTAATACTACGTCGGGTAATGAGATGCCAAAGAGATTTGGCCATACGTAACACCCATGTTCTTAAGCGATAAACCAAAATCATAGCACTCGTGACGATTATTATCATCACTAGAACGATAGTCAGAATGATAAAAGCTGTTGCGGTTCCTCCATGAACGATGTGATCGATGAGAACCCATATCAACCCGATGAGTGGGAAAATAAGCATCATGATATTGTTTACATATGAATGAAAAACGGAAGCTGCCAATATACCACCGGGCTTTACTTCGGGACGGCTCATCAACATCAGACGCAAAGAATGTCCGGCAGCTCCCATAAAGGCAAGGATATTATTCAATGCAGTCGATACCAAGCCTACTTCGAACAGTTCACGCCAACCGATTTTTATTAAAAATACTTTATTGACGATTACATACCCGAAACTCAGGCAAAAGTAAGATAATATTGTAAAGAGCAATGAAATAAGGGCCAGTTCCAAGTTAGATTTGCCTAATACCTGACGAACCTGTTTCCAGTCGAGCAAGATCAGAATTATTGCCGCCAAAATGAAAACGCCCACAATTATTGTAACGGCTCTTTCCATACGGGGTCTAATTGGTTTTATAAATTGCTTTTCAGTCATCAAATGTACATCAATCTCAATGCTCAAAAATCGAATTTTATAGCCACTTTTAAAATGAGATACGGTTTAAAGTTGAGCTCGCATGAGGGAGAGCTATTGTGAAATACTCTAATGGCCGAGCCTAATAGCTAAAAACACAAGCCCTGCTGCAAGTATCACCGCAGCGATTATCATACCAACTATTGCGCGGTTGACCAACCGCTCAAGATGTTCAAGATGGCGTTCTACACCTGATACATCGGCCTTAATATGGAATTCGCCCCGTTCGACGGTTTTGGCGATTCTCGCAAGACGATTTGGCAATCCAACTCCGAATAGGGCCAGTTCAGCAATAGCCGGGGGCAATCGGCGAAGAATGGAGGTGGGTTTGTATTTATTTTTGAGCATATTATCGACAGCCGGAGTCAAGAGTGCAAAGAAATCAAAATCAGGGTCCAGTGCTTGACCCAGACCCTGTGCCATTGTCATTGTTTTTAACAGTAAAAAGGTATTCCCAGGAAGTTGGATGTGGTTGCGGCGAACAACAGCGAATAATTCTCCAAGGTTAGAAGTGAGATTTAAATCTTCCGTTAAAAGCGGGTAATGCCCCATGATATGTTTCAGGTCCTTACGCAGACTCTCCTTGGAACCAACTGGGGTTACAGCTCCTAGATCTATAAGTGAATCCAGAAGAAGGTCAACATCCCGATCTAATATGCCTTTAACAACACTGACAATGTAGCCTCTTACCTCATCATCCACCAGACCTATCATGCCGAAATCCACCAAACCCAATCGCCCGTCGGCCTCTACAAATACATTTCCCGGATGAGGGTCGGCATGAAAGACCGAGTCCTCAAAAATCATCTTGACCCAAATACTGGCGCTACGTTTCGCCAACTCTTTACGGTCGAACTTTGCCCTATCCAAAGCTGGAAAATCCAGAATGTTAATACCCCGGATACGTTCCATAGTAATGACCCGGGGTGTGGTGTAATTCCAATAAATCTTGGGTATATGGATAGAGGTATCATCTTTAAAGAACTTAGCGAAGTGCTCAGCGCTATGACCTTCGCGAATGTAGTCGAGCTCGCCGTTAAGCGTATCGGATATCTCTTCTACTAGTCCAGCAATATCATATTGTTGAAATCCTTCCCCCCGTTGCGTGGCGGATTTCCCCAATTGGCGCAAAATTTCCAAATCTTCCGTTACTTGTTCTCTAACACCCGGCTTTTGCACTTTGATAACTACTTCGGTACCATCATTCAAAATTGCTGCATGAACTTGGCCGATAGATGCGACGCCCAGTGGTTTTGGCTCAAAGAAAGAGAATAACTCTTTAACAGCCTTACCCAATTCATTTTTAATTACCTTTTCAACATCTTCTAAAGGAAGTGGTGTCAACGAATCCTGAAGCTTCGTCAACTCTTGAACGAAATCCGAAGGTAAAACATCGCTACGCGTCGAAAGGATTTGGCCGATTTTAATAAAAGTAGTGCCTGCCTCTTCTAGTGCCATTCGTGTACGCTGCGATCTTGAATAAACCTCCTTACGCCATGGTTTCATATTAGGCGTCCATGTGAAAGGCAAATAATGTTCCAAGCCGAGAGTTTTAATAAATTCGCCAAGTCGGTATTTGACCAATATCAAAGCAATCTGGCGATACCTGCCAAAATGCTTTGCCTCTCTATGCCCTTTAGTTGTTGTCCTATTATTCATCATACCAGCCAATACTACCTCGTTTCGAGATGTTGTGTCCTATCGTAAAAGTCAATATTTCACAATGGATTAAGTCAAATATAACTATTTACTTAATCGCTCTTGAAGTTCTTTTCCAGACTGTTACCCAGAGTCTGCGCTGCTTTACCGACATTTCTAAATTTGGCTCTGACTTCCTCCGTTTTTACCTTACTTTGCGCAACGTTTGTGGCGGCATCAACTACTGTTTTTGCAAATTCTTTGGCTTTTTGTTTTACTTCCGGGTCATCAAGAATTTCGCCTACGCTCGCACCAAACGCCTTAATCATGTCACCAAGTGTTTCGGCTGCTTTTTGGGTCTCGTTTTTCACTTCCGATTTCATTGCCTTTTTCTCCTTTTTATTCTTTATACGTATTTGAATTTCTCCTCTTCCATCATATTCTATTAAACTGTAAGTTTATAAGTTATAACATTCAAGTGTATTTGGTTACATTTTTATAACATATTAGTTTAAAAAGAATTACCTTAAATATTTGCAGGACCGAATTCAAACATATTGAGTTAAATCCGAAAATTTTACGAGTGTGTTAGCTAAGTCTTTTTCTTACTTATCCGTGGAATCTTCTTTACTTTGTCCATATCCTTAGTTTCGAAATACAAATCTCCGTTTGGACAGCCTATTTCACCATCGATATGTATGGTACCGGAAAAACCGGAAATGCGTAGTGGTATGAGTGTATATATGATGTCACCGTCAATATCTACCTTACAACCGTTGGTGGATTTAGTGCTTCCGCTAACATGTTTGGTTCCCATCATCGTCTCCTTTTCATTAAATCGTGTGAAACTAGATTTTGGTGTAACTAACCGTGATGGTATAAAAACATTAACAGAGACATGCCAAACTCATGACAATTTATAATCGAGTTGCAGACTATATTCACGATCTAATTTTTCAATTATTTCAAGGCGAAGCAAGCCGGTTATTCTGCCGGCTCACCATATATTTCTGAAGCGGGGAGAACTACGATATTATTCTCAACGTCAGTTACCCCCGGAGCCGCCCAAGCGGCCGAGCCGGCTTCCTGTTTTTCTTCCCAGGAATGGACACTGCCACTGAGTATTACTTTACTGCCGCTGGATTCAACAATGAGGTCTCTAGCATCTAGAGCCGAATGACGCTTAAAAGCACGCTTTATTTTTGATTTAATGTCCACTGCACTGACCGACGGTTTGATAGTAATTTGATTGACGATACTTTTCACCCCAATTAAACAGCAGACGGAATTATGCGCAGCATTTCTTTGATATCCCCAATCAACCTCGCCGCTAAGGATTACCTCCCCATCCTGGACGGTTACTTTGATCCGGTCATCAGGTACCATAACATTCCATTCGAGGGCATTCAAAGCCGCTTCTGCAATATCCGCATCATTACGTTCGAAAGTCTGCGGTAATCTGACCTTGATTTCTTCAGCGATGGCTTTCACGCCCGTCACGTGACTAGCCGCGCGTTCAACGGCCATCTTTTCCACGAAACTATCCACGTAACCACTTAATGTTACTATCCCGTCTGTAACTGAAACACCTATTTTTGTGGCATCGATACTTGGCTCCCACTTCAGTTCTGATATTACATCAGCCTGCATTAATGCATCGGTTTTCATATGAATACTCCTTAATTTATTGTCTTCACAATTTGACAATAGCTATTATGCCAATTGCAATGTGTAGAAGTCATAAAATTTGTATCGGGGCCATTACAAAAATGTGTCATTTAAATAATCTTTGGTTATTTATCGATTATCGACTGTGTAAATATACTTAGGCATAATTTCATAGTTTTGTAATATATCCGCACGTATTTTTATGACTAGGACATATTTGTTTCTTATTATAAAAACTAACCAGTGTGAAGGAGGCATAAAATGACTTTTGTTGATGTTATAAGGATTAATGAAATACCTATAGGAAGTATGCAAGGAAAAACCGTCAATGGTAAAGACATCTTAATTGCCAATTATGAAGGTCGTTATTATGCAATCGGGGGAACGTGCACCCATGCCGGTGGCAACTTGGTAAGAGGGAAACTCAACGGCAAAATTGTAACCTGTCCTGTTCACGGCTCCAAGTTCGATGTCACCACGGGTAATCGAATCTCAGGGCCTTCTAAACAAAATTTACCGAAATATGAGCTAAAAATAGAAGGGAATGTCATAAAAGTTGGTGTATAAACTATTTAAAAACCAAACCTAATAAATAATCGGTACATCAATATTTAATCCTATTTATAATCGAAAAAGTATATTGATATTCATGTTAAGTTCATGTAGCTATAGTATTATTTCTTTTAAACTCGATATTATATCAAACAGTCAAATAGAGATAACTGGATAGTATCAATTGCCTTGGTGCTCTTATTAAGTACTAAATATGAGAGTTGCTATTGTTTTATTTATTTACGTGCAATGATAACAAACGAGGAGAAATTTCATGGAATCAGCCGAGAATAAAATTAATACGGCCTTGACGTTCTCAGAATTAAGAGAACAAATCGCTAAAACCATTTTCTACCAGACGACGATGGAGCATGACTGGGAGCCACGCAAAGACTGGGTTAAAGATACATTCCGAAAGGAGACTGACGAAATCTTCAACGTCATTAAGAAAGCTGGGTGGGTAATACTCCCAAAAGACCAGAGCTTGCCAAAAGCCTAAGTACCTTCTTTTTATAATTATTCATAAGGGAATAAGGAGATATATGGAAACAACAATAAAAATTAAGATCATTATCGGGAGCACTCGCTCGAGTCGATTTAGCGAAAAGCCCGCTCATTGGATATACGAAGAAGCGCGCAATAGAAAGGACGTTTCGGTTGAGCTTCTGGATTTGCGGGATTATCCTATGCCATTTCTCGAGCCCAAATCGCCAACTTTTAGTGGCAGGAAGCGTATGAACAGTATCATCCAAATGTGGGCAGAGAAAATTAAGGATGGCGATGCATTCATTATCGTCACTCCTGAATATAACCATGGATATCCGGCGGTACTCAAGAACGCATTGGATTCGATTTTCGATGAGTGGAATAAAAAGCCTGTTGGTTTTGTAAGTTATGGCAATGCCGGAGGAGTTCGGTCTGTAGAGCAATTGCGACAAGTGGTGATCGAATTAAAGATGGTTCCTATTGGAAATGCTGTTCATATTTCCGGTGATGTATATAAAGCGATTATCAATGAGAAAATTCCTGGAAATCCAGAGGTATTTAAAACATTAAGGGATCCTTTTAAAATATTACTTGATGACCTTATCTCAACTGCACGGGTGTTAAAAACAACACGAGAAGTATAAATGTGATCTGGTAATTAGATATAATAAAAGCTCCCTTTCTAACGTGGTTACCCAATTGATTTAAAAAAGAGCAGGCAATTGACAAGGATATTCCAAGAAATGAAGAATGATCTATCTAGTTAGGTTGAAAGAATAGTTTGCACGGTCAGATGAGTTTAAGTCTGATTGCTTCGGATATAGCTTGCGCACGGTCGCTGACATTTAGTTTAGCCAGAATGTTTCTAATTTCCCTTTTTACCGTAGAGGTGCTGATGTAAAGGTAATTGCTGATTTCATCACTACTCATACCTTTAGCCACCATTCTTAAAACTTCACACTGTCGTTTGGTTAAAATAGTTGATTGCTTGCTAAGACGCGCAAAGTCTGTTACCAGTTCCTTTGTTAAAGAAGGTGCAATGGGACATAATCCGTTATGTACTTGGTGAATTGCTTTAACAATTTGGTCGCAATCGCTATCTTTTAGCAAATAGCCTGAAGCACCGGCAGATATCGCTTCTTTAACGAAGTCTTCCGCATAAAGTGTTAACATTAATACGTCAACATCCGGTACTTTCTGTTTTATTTCTCGCGTTGCAATGATGCCATCCATACCGGGCATCTTAAGGTCCATGGTCACAACATCCGGACTGAAGGCCACTGTTTTGGCAATTGCTTCATCTCCAGTAGCCGCTTCACCAACTATCCGGATATCTTCTTCTAATTCTAAGATGCGCCGTAAGCCTTCGCGAACTACCTGGTGGTCATCCACTATAAGAACGCGGATGAGGTTGGTTTTCTTTCTATCATCGTGATTTATTACCGTCTCGGAAAGTAATCCGGTTTCAACCATTTGATTTTTCCTATATCTGCATATGTGACTGATATGATTTTCGCACAGGGAACCAGAAAGAGTAAGATCTAGATAGCTATTAATTGTGAAACCGTGAGGAGCAATGAGTTCATATGCAGGTTTCAGTGCTGTGAACTATTAGGGTCATTTTAAAAATATAAAAAACCATCATCAATTGACCGCCATATAAGCCTTCAGGATAATTGAAATGAACAATCAGGCATGCCGGTCTGAGAGTCCCAGCCATTTGATATAAATAAACCGAGCTCCTTTGTAAGCAAATCAATTTCCCTCAACACTGAATTTGCCAATAGTTGGGTTATACCCCATTTCACAAAACTAAAAGCTATAGTTTCGTAATATATTTCATTCACATTTTATAACTTCTTAATACCATACAATATAAAATTCCATGTAAATGATTTTTATAGAGGGAGTTCCCTTATCCATGCAAATAACTGAAAAATAAGGTATTTCCAATATACAAGAAATCACATCATTATGTCCTGCTTGTAAGGCTTTTGAAATCGCATGAGTGGGGAATAGTATTCAGAACTCAATTAACTAGCACTGCCCATCGAAGAGAAATGAGCAGATAAATTAAAGATACCTATTACACTTTTCGAAATGGTAATCATGAAACATTCTCATGGAAGCGATTAATAAATAGTAATGGATGATAGTTGACATCTGTTAGATAAATCGAACAATTGGACCAGATAAATACAATAATAAGGAATCAGTAATAAAAAAAGGAGACACTAAAATGGCTAAGGATCCAGTTTGTGGCATGAAAATCGACGAAAAGAAGGCGGCGGCGAAGTCGGATTACAAAGGGAAGACTTATCATTTTTGCTCAATATCATGCAAGAAGGCTTTTGATGATAATCCCGCTAAATTCGACGAAGGTTTCCCGCGCGGCGGAACCCGGTAGGCACTGTTTTTTAAAAAACTGCATGCATTAGTCGGATGCCATAATTAAACATGCTTGTCCGCATGGTGCGTGATAAATCAGTTATGTCTTTACCCGAAGCCTATGAAGTAGACATAGGTGAATTTATCTTTCTCAAAAGAACAGTTCCTCTATGCCTGAAATACCGCTTAGCGAGGCGCTAGAGTGGGTTGGTTTACAATTGTTTGCTGGCTGCAGAATAAAAACAATCAATGTTCTAAACCTAATGTTTTCCATTCGGAACTGGCTGGTTAATTACAAGCCAATATAGCCCTAAAAGTCTAATCGCTTCGGCAAACTCGTTGAATTTGACCGGTTTACGAACGAAGCTGTTGGCACCCAAATGGTAGCTGGTTATTATATCTTTTTCCTCATTGGAAGAGGTAAGTATTATCACGGGAACAAGTTTCGTCTTTTCATCAGCCCGTATCCGGCGCAGTGCGTCAAGACCATTAACTCTGGGTAGGTTAAGGTCAAGTAAGACCACTACGGGTAGATCCTCGATTGAACAACCAGTCTTGCCATCTTCTCCAAAGAAATATGTCAAAGCTTCAACCCCGTCCTTCGCAATAATTAACTCATTAAGGATATTTGATTTCTGCAGCGCCCGCTTAGTCAAATCTATATCGTTAGGATTATCCTCTACCAGCAATATTTTCTTGTTTTCCAAAGATTCCTCCTATTTCTTAACTTAGTGTAAAATAAAATGTTGCGCCCTCTCCAACTTTGCCCTCTGCCCAGATCTCACCACCATGGCGGCGGATGATCCGTTGCACTGTAGCCAACCCGATTCCGGTTCCTGCAAATTCTGATGCCTTATGCAGACGTTGGAATGGCTGGAAGAGTTTGTTAGTATAAGCCATATCGAATCCTGAACCATTATCGCTAACAAAATAGGTTTGCTTGCCGTTATGCTCAATAGTCCCCATTTCAATGCGTGGTTCAACTGTTTTACCGGTAAACTTCCAGGCATTACTTAATAAGTTCTGAAGTACTAAACTTAACAGATTACGGTCCCCATAAACCATCATATCGGGAGTAATAGACATCTTTATCTTTCGCTTGGGTTCAGCTTGTTGGAGCTCGTTTACGACCGATTGGGCTATGTCGCTCAGGTTTACTTTTCCAAAATTTAATTCACTCCTGGTCACTCTCGATAATTTTAGAAGGTCATCCATGAGTTGCCCCATTAGCTCACTGGAAGTTTCTATTTTCTGCAAATACTGTTTTCCTTCTTCATCCAGCTTTTCTGCATAGTCTTCAAGCAGGGCATTACTGAAGCCGGCGATACTCCTTAACGGAGCTCTCAAATCGTGAGAAACGGAATAAGAGAAAGCTTCCAGTTCTTTGTTTGATGCTTCCAGTTCAGCTGTACGCTTCCGTAGTTCCTCTTCGGCCTTTTTACGTTCAGTGATATCCCTATGAATCCAAAGGCGACCTTGCTTATTTCCACCCATTCTCAAAGGGACAAAATCCCTTAAAACGGTTCGGCCTCCTATCATCTGTATATCTTCGCCTTTTACCGGCTCGCCTTGGGCGAGAATTTCCATTATTCGAGCCACTGACTTTTCTGGATTCATATAAGCATTCTGAATCTTTTCAATTACTTCCAGAGATGTAAGATTTCTCAGATACAGAGGGGATTCTTTGATGTTGTAAATGTCACAAAAAGATTGGTTAGCAAATTCAATCAATCCTTCCTCGATCACTAAGAGAATCCCCATCGGCATTTCTGAGAGAACGGAATAAAAACGATTCAAGGAGATTTGATTTTCTTCTTCAGCTTTCCTTTGATCAGTGACATCCCGTAAAACGGATACCGAACCAATAATATTTCCGTTGTTATCCTTTACCGGTGCAGCGCTAACCTGCCGGTAACGCAGTTCTCCTTTAACCGGAGTTTTGGTCATCTCTTCTTGATTCCTTAAGTATTCTCCTCTTAGAGCACGCAAAGGTGGAGATTCCTCCATAGGACGCAAACTACCATCAGTACGATATACTTCTAGTCTGTTAGCTATAGCTTCGGCTGCAATATCAGCCACGTCGTCTTCCTCTTCGTCAAGAATTTCTGGATTAACTAACGTAAAATTCTTGTTTGTATCAGTGAACCATACTTCATCTGGGATATTAATAACAAGTTTGCGATATTTCTCTTCACTTTCTTTCAGGGCTTTTTCGGCCTTTTGGCGATCGGTGATATCAGTCAGGAAGGAATAATAGTATTCAGCCTCACCGTCCTCGCCACGAACCAGATGTACGAGCAATTCGATCGGTACCCGGGAATTATCTTTCCTTATGTACTCCTTTTGATAACGTACCGGTTGCCCGGTTTTGACCAGTTCTGCCAACTTTTCAGATTCCATTGCGTTATATTCAGGCGGAGTCAAGAGCTTCGCCCAGTCCATTGTTTTTAACTCTTCTTCCGTATAGCCTGTAAGATCACAGAATGCTTTGTTCACAATTCCTAAACGTCCATCCGGTAAGCCAATTCCAAAAGGCTGAGACGCATTTTCAAGAATATCCGCCAGCAACTTGTTGCGCAACTCCATTTGACGGAGCACTTTTTCTGCTTTTCTCCGCTCAGTTATATCTCTGAAAACCAGCACAACCCCAGTGGTAATACCATCAGAGTTTTTTATCGGGGCTCCGCTGTCGTCGATGGAAATCTCGGTGCCATCTTGTTTTATCAGGACTGTATGATTAGCCAAGCTACAAATAATACCCTGTTGCAGCACTTTGTTCACCGGATTGTCTGCCCTCTGCCGTGTAATTTCGTTGATAATCTTAAATACTTCTCCAACCGGTTTATCAATAGCCTCAGCCATTTTCCAACCGGTCAAGTCTTCGGCCACGATATTCATAAAGGCAACCTTGCCCGAAACGTCTGTGGCTATGACCCCATCACCAATACTCGCCAGAGTAGTAGCCCAACGCTGTTCGCTACGAGTTAATGCTTCTTGGGCTTTTTTATGCCCGCTGATTTCTTCCTTAAGTTCTAAGTTTGCATTTTCCAATTCTGAAGTTTTTTGTTTGACAAGCTCATCAAGGTGGTCCCGATGCTTCATTAATTCAGCTTCGCTTTGCTTGCGTGCGACGATCTCTTTGATTGCAACTTGGTTTTGTTTACGAAGGTTTGATGCTAGATAGCTAAACAGCACTCCCACTACAAGGAATATCACCAAGATTGGACCAGCATCAACATTGTAAGTAATTTGGTGAATCGGCGGAATGAAATAATAATCATAGGCTAAAAAACTAAGGAAGCAAACTAAAAGTGAAGGACCTAATCCGAAGAAAATAGCTGTGGGAACAATTGCAACTAAATAAAGAATAGGTACGTCTGTAGGGATAATTTTGGGCTGTGCCAGAAATTTTAACCAGGTAGCTAATGCCACTGCTCCTACAGCTACCAAATAACCTAGCAAATTATGGAATATTCTTGCACTTTTATTTTCGGCTTTATTCATGTCGAATCTCCTACGTCCGCTGTCTTCGAATAGTAATTTGTTATTCCCCGATAGTCAATGCATTTTACCACTTCTTAAATATTATTATATATTTGCCTACACTTCCATCAATTAGATTAATTAACTGGCACACTGAACAGACACAAAGTTTGGATAGGGTGGGCTTTCTTCGGTAAGACAACCCATTAGCGATGCTTTGACTGACAATAAATTCATCTCTATAATCAAAATAATATGGAACAAACTTTCGAAGAAATTTCTATATTATCAGGAGCTACGCAAGCAAAGATTGCACCCGGACGAGGAGGGCTGGTAACCTCTTTATCCATTAATGATACAGAAATACTATATCTGGACAGAGAAACCTTTAATGATATCACCAAAAATGTACGTGGAGGAATACCTCTTCTCTTTCCCAACGCTGGACCGTTAAAAGGTGGCCTTTATAATTTACCTCAGCACGGTTTTGCCAGAAGAATGCCCTGGAATGTAATCAGACAAAATCAAAATTCAATAACTCTGCAGCTTTTGTCCAATGAAGAAACAAGGGTAAATTATCCGTTTGATTTTGATATGAAATTAAAAGTTGAAGTAGCTAGGAATAAATTAACTCACCGTTTAACTATAAGAAATACGGGTGATAAACCTATGCCAACTGCTTATGGTACACATCCTTATTTTGAAATTCCACAAGAAGCAAAACAAAGGCTGATAACCAATTGAGGTGGTCCCCAAAAACTGGACAGGTTGTTAAGATAGAGTTCTGCTCCTAAAATAAGAGAATACGAAGGAGCAGGAAATTGAAAAAGAGCCGCAAACAGTATAATCCGGACTTTAAAGCCCGGGTTGCCATGGAAGCACTAAAGGGCGAAGAGACCATCGCGGAATTAGCCATCCGTTTTGAGGTCCACCCGACCCAAATCAATAAATGGAAGAGAGAACTGGTAGCAGGAGCTGCCAATATCTTTGGCGCTGATCCCAACAAGAAGATCAAGGATGAGAAAGGACTGATAAATCAGCTTTACCAGCAGATTGGACAGCTGAAAGTAGAGAAGGATTTTTTAGAGAAAGGGTTGGAGCGGTGGAAGTAAGCCAAAGGCGTGCTGCTGTTGATCGCCGCCGTCCATCACTCTCCGTGACCAGTCAGTGTAAATTGTTGGATATCAGTCGCTCTGGGTTGTATTATCAGCCGATAGGAGTCTCTGACAATGACCTTAATCTAATGAAGCTGATTGACTGCCAATACATGGTCACACCGTTCTATGGAACCCGCAAGATGGCAGCTTGGCTAAAGAGTAAACACCACAATGTTAACCGGAAACACGTACGGCGGCTGATGCAATTAATGGGTTTGAAGGCCATCTACCGCCGTCCTCGGACTAGCCCGCCGGGACCGGGTAATAAAATCTACCCGTATCTTTTAACTGGTATGGAAATAACACGGCCAAATCAAGTGTGGTGTGCTGACATCACTTACATACCTATGGCACACGGTTTCATGTATCTGGTAGTCATCATGGACTGGTACAGCCGGTATGTATTGGCGTGGAGGTTATCAAACACCTTGGACGCTGACTTCTGTGTGTGGGCACTCGAAGAGGCGCTCAAGAAAGGCACCCCGGATGTTTTTAATACTGACCAGGGATCACAATTCACAGGCAAGGCTTTCACCGGGCTTTTAGAGCAACATGGAATCAAGATTAGCATGGATGGGAAAGGAAGTTACAGAGACAACCTGTTTATCGAGAGGTTATGGAGAACAGTGAAATATGAGGAGGTGTACTTAAAAGCATATCAGAATGGGAAAGATGCCCGAATCGGGATTGGGGACTATTTCCGTTTCTACAACAATGCACGTCCCCACCAGGCACTCTGGTATCGGACACCGGGCGAGTTATTTGCCCCCACCCCCTTTGAAGAGCCTGAGAAAGGTGTGATAGAATCGTTAACACAAGGTACCATTGATACAGCAGGACACTATCTTAATTTAGCCCCATTGCTGTCCTAACAATGGGGTCCACCTCAAATATCGGAAGTTTTAATCCAAAAGAAACAAATTGGATAGAAGAATTTGATAAACCTTTTATCAATCCTGGTTTGATTACGGTCCAAATGCCGAGGAAGGAAATAACCATAAAAAGCGACCCGAATATTTTTAAGATTGTCAGAATCTGGCACCAGGTAGGGAAAAACTTCATCTGCATCGAACCATGGACTCGAGACAACCTCGCCCTCAGTGACCCTAAGCAAGCCCTTTGGATCAAACCGAATGAATCTATCGCTTTTCCCGTAATTATATCCGTTAAAATTATTAAATAATTACTTCATCTTTTTCTTTACCGTTAAAAATGTCAGTGAGGCAATATAGAATATCGTTTGGCGACCCTAATTCACCTTACCCCATTTTTGGTATTATATGTATTCTGTCATCCCCGACTACTTGTTTGAATTTCTAGGGTGCAAATGAACCATAAGCGATTGAAAGGTGAACAGGCACCATGGTTGACTATGATAGATTAAGCAGCTGGTTGCAAAAGCCCCGGCAAAAAGGCTACCTTCTAATAAGAAATAAGTTATTAAAAGAAGGAGGTAGTTTTATGACGAAGAGATCCCAAGATATTCTGAGGAAGGAAAAGGTATTTGTAGGACTGGAGGATTCCAAGAAAACTTGGCAGCTTTGTGTCCGTAGTGGCGGTGTGATTGTTAATGAAACCAGCATGCCGGCTAAATTAGATGTGCTGAGTAACTATTTTAATAACAAATTTCCGGAGTGTCAGATCCAGGTAATATATGAGGCCGGCTTCAAAGGTTTTGGGTTGCATGACGATCTGGAGGCAAAAGGCTGGGATTGCATTGTAACACCACCGCATACAGTGACTGAAGAGAAATGCCAGAGGAAGAAGAATGATCGGACGGATTGTCGACGGCTGGCCAAGAATTTGGGAAATGGGGATTATCACAGCTGTTTTGTGCCTGACAAAGAACTTCGCGAGGGCCGACAGATATCAAGGACTTATGAACAAGTTCAGGCTGATATCCGGCGAGTATGTAACCGTATTCGGAGGACATTGGAGTTTCACGGTCTGGACGAAGGTTTGTCACCAGGGAGTTGGAATAGAGCAATGTATACTCGTGTAAAGTTATACATTGAGGATTTAGAGATAAGCGCCTCCCTGCGGTTTTCGATTAAAGTAATGTTCAATGAATTAGAGCATCTGCGGCAACTCAGAAAGGAAATTTTACAGCAACTTCGGACGCTTGCTAAGAGCGACCGGTATAAGGAGAGTGTCGAATTGCTTCAGACTACTCCCGGCATCGGAACTTTCACAGCCATTCGATTGTTGCTGGAGTGGGGCGATGTGAGTCGGTTCAAAAGAAAAGAGGAGTTTGCCAGTTTTTTGGGTTTAGTGCCCAGTGATTATTCCAGTGGCGAAAAGGAGCGCCAGGGGCATATTACCAAGCAAGGTAACAGCAGTGTGAGATCATGGCTGGTAGAGTGCTCCTGGATGGCTATTAAGTACGACCCGGTATTGTTGGATAAATACCGGCGGGTATTAAAGAATTGTGGAAGCAAGAAAAAGGCGATCGTGGCTGTTGCGCGGAAATTAGCGATACGGCTGCGCTGGATTTTATTGAACGGAGAACCGTATGTCATTGGGGTAGTGGAGTAGCATAGCCATTCCGATTATTTGAATTGAAAATAAGAATTGGGTAAATTAACCGATAGTTTTAGAACGTAATTCCTAAATCAAGATAAGTGGTGCATGACGGATCAGGTCGGTAAGTAGATTACGTACTATGGCTGGTCAGCACCAAAGACGAAACGAAGATGTAAACTGTGCCTGAGCACGGATAGCGGATTGGAAAGCGTCTTAAAAATCGGGGAATTGTAGCCTGTTGGAAGGAGGTGGCAAATTAATAATGTGTATTTGGGGTTGCCTTGACCTGGATGATGATTATATCCTTCGCCTTTGGACAGTCAAGGGTAAAGGCTTTGCCCGAGTCTTAGCTCGCCCTTGACAGTCCGGCAGGCTTAGGGCTGAAATATTGACAATAGATCAAGGCAGAATTAGAAATTATTGTTAACATGTCAAACGAAGGTGGCCACAAACCATCTTGACATCTACATAGCGACCGGATGGTGATTGTAGAAGATCCTGGAGGAAAAGTATCAGGTCCCTCAGGTCCTCGCCAAGGGGTAAAGAGCAACAAGCAAAATTACATTCACTTCTTACCATCATAGTTTCAAGGGCAAGCCGATGGATGAGAAAGCGCTCATAATAAACGATACTGTCAGGCAAGCTATAAATTGATGATCCATTTATTGACAATCACAAAATTCGATGTTACTATTTTCCTAATTTATGTGATGATTATTCATGCGAAAAGAGGATAATGTTGAGTAACTGGAATAAAAATGTAAATGTGCACTGGTACGGCAATCTCAACAAACTGATAATTCTTGGAGTCATTTTAAGCATCCCTGTATTAGCTTTCGGTATCTATCTTTGGTCGAGGTATCTTGCAGCAAGAATAGTTGTTTGGGTAGTTGTAAGCCTAGTAGGTATTGGCTTGTTTTCCATACTAATAAGATGGACTAAAAAAACCACAGGTATAGGCAGTCATGGCCACCATATTCACCACACTCATGACAATCATGGTCCCTATCATAAACATCATTATCATCACCATCATAAAAACCATTAGTCAAAAGGCTAGGAGATTATCTGGACAATGGTTTACTGTCCGAGACACCTAGGATACGATGAAAATATCCGTGGGAACTGCAGGTTTTGTGGACGTAATTATTTTTACAACTAACTTCAGGAGTTCTACTCTGCGGCATTCCTCGACAAGGCAGTGGTTATAAAGCGGAGCAGACACGACCGTTTCATAGTGTATTGACAATGAAGAAATATTGAAATACGATAACCTGCGTAATAGACAGTTCCCAATAAAGTAGAGAACAAACATTCATGCAAAGACGGTTGAATTCTCTAAGTGGTTTAAAGGCTGCTATTCAAAATAACTCGATAGCCGAAGGTTTATCATTATCCAATGGAAACAAACACTCAGAAGCAGTTTTGTGTTTCGATGCTTTTAAAGATTTCTCCCGATTTAGCGAAAAAGAAAAGTTATCTATTAAAACATCATATTATTCATGCGGGAAAATAGCATTAAACGCAGAAAAATCACAAGAAGCGGCAAGGTATTTTAAAAGAGCCCTTGATGCTGATTTAAATGACGCCTTGTTACTAGAGCGAACTAAATTGACTCCAACTTGTTTTAAATATAATAGTTTAGAAAACATTGCTGAGTTCAGGAGGAGTTTTAGTCTCGGCATTACTCCGGGACGGTTTGGCGATTTTAAACACCCTTATTACGAAGTCGCGTATGAAAGTAAGATAATTCAGGAACCAATTTCACAAATACGACTTCAATCTCTTGATGCTGTTAAAACGATTGGAGTATATAGAACCATGGCGCAAGGACGCCATTTGCTTAGCGCCAAAATTAGGGAATATAAAAAAGGACAACCCGGATTGGCGAATCCATTCGCCTGGTTATTAGCTGATCTACTATTGGAGAGTACTGAGTTTGTAAAATTTGTGGATCTTATCGTTCCATCACCTTCAAACCCTAATAAGCACATATCAAGGGGTTTCATTCCATCTCTACTCATTGGAAAAGAACTCTGTAAGTGCTTGGCAATACCATACAGAGAGCTATTTTTTGTCAAACCCATGGATTGTAGATTTAGAGATTTGCCATACAACCAAGCTAAAGAACTGGTAAAATACAGGGAAGGTAAGCTTGAAAAAATTGTTTCGGGCAACCGTATATTGCTACTGGATGATGTTTTGACAAGTGGAACAACAATGAACTTGCTTGCAGATATTCTCAAATCATCAGGCGCGATAGCCGTCTACGGTTTGGCTCTTGCAAAAACAGGACCCGCAAAACAAGGAGTCTAATTTAAAAATGTCCAATAAAAATCTGGCATACTGGTATTGGCTTGGCGGAGTAAGGGGAGTCGGCCCGACCATAGCTAAAAGGCTCATCATTAAATTTGAGGACGCTTTCAATGTTTATAACGCAAACTATGATCAAATGGCCGAACTAGACATTAGAAAGAACGTTCTTGAAAATATTCAAAATGCGAAAAGTGAAATTAATCGCTACGTAAAAATCGCTGAAGAACAAACGAAATTGGCTGCCTATTCAGATGGTTTAATATTAACAGGGAATGACCCTCCCTACTCCTACGTATATAAGCTTCATAGTGACAATGACGCGCTTCCTCCGGTATTACATATAAAGGGTGACGCTACCGTCCTCGGAAATCATTTTTCGGCAATTGTTGGAACTAGAAACCCTTCGTTGCAAGGTCAACAAAACGCTTTCAACCTGGCTAGAGACTTTGTCAGTGTCGGATTCGGGATTGTAAGCGGTTTAGCATTGGGAATTGATGCTGAAGCGCACCGTGGTGCGTTGGAAGCAGGCGGCAAGACTGTGGCTGTTGTCGGGTGCGGTCCGGATGTTATTTATCCGCAGGCTAACGAGGAGTTATATCGCGGAATATTGGAAAAGGGAGCAGTAATTTCTGAGTTCGCTTTTGGGACACGTCCATCGGGAGAGAATCTCCGGCAACGTAATAGAACAATTGTCGCCTTTGCTGAAAATATAACTGTAGTTCAATGTTCAAAGAAAAGCGGAGCCATGATAGCAGCGAGATTTGCTGCCCAACAAAAAAAATCCATATTTTCTTTTCGATATTCTTCAGAAGTGGATAACAGCGGATGCGATTGGCTAATCGATAAATCTTTGGCAAGAGAAATTGTTGTTCCTTTTAATCTGGACTTATTTAAAGAGGTGAAACCGAACTTATCGCCTGGTTCTCAAAGCGTTGATACACTTTTTCGCGAGATATGGCCAGATCGAGGAAACACAAAGAACCAGATAAAACCACAAAGCGCCACCCGGTCAATCAACAAAATGAATATGAAAAAGAAATCTGGCAAATTAATCAAAACGAAGAACTCCATTAATAACCAGGCTTCGCTATCATTATATCCAGAGCCAATTCAGGAAACAACAAACACTTCTTCTTTCAAACTGGGAGACAACGTAGAGCACCTAACTTTGGGGAAGGGCGTTATTTTAAATATAGTGAACGCCAAGTCGGATACAGAAATAACCATTCAATTTGGAAAGAGAAATATTAAAAGGTTTTCTTCACGCTTTGCAAATCTTCGTAAAATTTGAGAAGCAGCCGATGATAGAATGTACCCTTGTCCTATTCGATTTAGACGGTGTATTGATAGATACTACCACTGTGCTAAAGAATTGTTATAAAGAAATCGGACGTATTGCTGGTTCTCCAATTCAATCGGAAGAACAATTACGTAGTCTCGTGCGAATGTCACCCAAAACCGCTATACGCAATTTCAATGGAGGAAACATTGATCTGGTAAATGCTTTTGACCAACTCTGGAATAAGCAAGCCAGATTGGCATCACCGTTCCCTGGCATAAGCAACTTATTAGATCAGCTGTCGTGGCGTAATATTGACCTTGGTGTAGTGACCTCAAGAAACAAAACCGATACCACGATTTTATTAGGAGCCTCTCATCTCTCAGATCGAATGCGGACAATAATTACGTGGGGAAACTATAGAATCGCTAAGCCGTCGCCAATTTGCATACTTACTGCATTAGAAGAATCGAGAAGTCAACCTAACCATGCGATCTACGTGGGAGACCAAGATAAAGACATGAAAGCCGCGAGAAGTGCCGGTGTATCGGCTATTGGAGCAGCCTGGGATCAATATGCCAACTCAGAGGAGCTAATTCAGGCCGGAGCCCAATTGATTGCTAAGACACCTTCCGAAGTCCTAGATTTTGTGATCCGGTGACCAAAAAGTGCGAATCTATTTCAACTTTGAACAGACACTATGTTTGGTTGGTGCATGTCCATGGCGCAGAAAAACTTTAATGACATTGAAATTCATTTAAATATTTGAGTGGTTTATTTCGAACGTACTTCGAGTTTACCACTCGTGAACATTTGCATCTTTATCGGAATTTCTTTTATTACGCTGCACTATACTGGAAACAATAAGCGAGTTGGGTACAAAAACCACTTTCTCATCAATAGAAAGGACCGTGTGAGTAAGGTTAATATTCGCAACTCTTCCCGTAGTTTGGTTGCCATTTGGTCCGACAGTAATCTCTTCTCCCACACGTACCATGCGAGTGCTAAGGATTAAAATGGTAGCAATCACGCTACCTAAAATGTTTTGGGTTGCAAACGCGATGACGACGCCTGCAATTGCTCCAACGCTGATTCCCAGAGTAGCATTGGAGGCGAGAATCGATACTACAGATACCAAAGCGATAATATACCCAATAATACGAACTAAAAGACGTAAACGCGAATCGTATCCTACCATTTGTGGGGCAGGTAAAATCAACCTTACGAGCGCGACCAGCATTTCGACAATAAAAATCGCCAGAATGGCAGCTTCGATGGCCATAATGTATCTTTGTTGGCTGGATACGAATGTACTGATGTTTCTATGACCGATCTCCTGGGTAACTAGGAGTAATATTATCATGATTATGGTACCGAGCAAGGTTATGATAAATGGTCTTCGTTTCGAACTAATTGAATTTTTACCTGACGACATATTTGTTATCCTTTATCATAATTCGGCCTTAACACAACTCTTTTTAATTACGATTATTATATACTCCTGAGTATTTGTTCGACAAGATACATATCTTCCTAATTTCGATCGACGACAGACACGATGGTGGGATATTGGCTGATGCCCCATAATTGGAACGTTGCTTCATTTTCACGTTGGTGCTAGAATGGGCGTAATTAAAATATCATATGAAATAAAAATTATATCTAGACCATTTTGATTTAGTTCGGTGTTATTTTATAAAGTTAACAGGAGCTACTAGAACACACCCGGTTCTAATCGCTTTCAACGCTTTAGCGTCGTTGACCATAGTATCTATACAACCATCTTTTGTTAAGGGAATAATAACGATTACCGGATTCACATTAATACTCAGGTCTTTAACTGCATTTACACCTTCTTCGAGCTCTTTATCACAAGCTACTGCGACTATGGCCGAGGGAACCTTTGTTTTGATATATTTTATTGCCAATTTGCCACCAGGAGCCACGCAAACACCTTTATACCCATATTCATATGCTGCCTTACTTAAACGGTTAATCGAACATTGGTCGTTGCATTTGGCACATTGGAGTCCTTCCTCATTATAGGTGGCTTTGCACGTCTCACTCTGTCGCAAACAATGAGGTAATAGGAGAATACGCGATGAAGCGGGAATCGGCGCAAGTTGCTCTAATTGTTTATCCATTATGGTCCTCCAAGGAATTCTTATAAGATGCGAGAGCTAGAAGGGGGAAATATATCCGGTATAGGTCATATCTCAAATAAAAAGCTTTCGGAAATCCGGTCCCTGTAAATGCTTTTTCTGTCCATGAACCATCCTCGTTTTGATTTGTTAATAAGTAATCGATACCTCTGCTCACCGAATCGGCAAATTGTCTTCCGGAAGCAATTAACCCCATAAGGCTCCAGGCTGTTTGCGAGGGAGTACTTGGTCCTCTACATTTCATCGAGGGATTATCATAAGTCTCGCAGGTCTCTCCCCATCCTCCATTGGTGTTTTGATTTGCTTCTAACCAATCCACCGATCTTGATATATAGTTCTGGAACATATTCTCCTTAGCCGCTTTTAAGCTTAAAAGAACCAGACCTGTTCCATAGATATAATTTACACCCCATCGGCCATACCATGAACCATCCGATTCCTGGACTCGCTTCAGATAATCTATTCCTCGTTTTAGAGAGGGATCGTTGGAATTGTGTTCAGATAACAACTCAATAGCATGGGCCGTCACATCCGGACTCGTCGGATCTAGTGGAGTCATAAAATCGGCATAAGGGACATCGGCTAGGAACCTTTTGTTACTATCGCGGTCGAAAGCAGCCCAGCCTCCATTATTGCTTTGCATTTTCTTCACCCAATGAAGTCCCCTTTTTGCCGCCGCTACCGCCGGTGAATTCGTATCGTTGAAATTAGTTTGCAAGAGAATCTTGGCGACCACAGCCGTATCATCGATGTCCGGATAAAAATCATTGTGGAATTCAAATGCCCAGCCACCGGGATCCGTTCCGGGGTTTTTAATTTTCCAATCGCCATCTTTGCGGATTTCCTGATTCATTTGCCATCGGCAGGCTTTATTGATTGATGGGTGGGATGCGGGTATCCCCGACTCTTTAAGTGCCAGGATCGACCAAGCCGTATCCCACACTGGAGATACTGCTGGTTGCATCATCATCGTGTTTTTATTGATAACAATAAACGGTAATATCCCTTCTATACCTTTGGCAATGACAGGATGGTCATTTTTATAACCGATTCCTTTCAGAGCCATTAAAGAGTATAACCAGGGAAGCATAATCCCACCCCAACTGCCATCAGTTTCCTGGTGCGTCACTATCCATTTTTCTATTTTGTTCAATGCTCGCTGACGTAGCGGTTTGATAGGTCGCTTCTCCAGCATTTTGAACGTCGCGTCCAGCGTTAAAAAGAAATTATTGAAGCTGAAAAAGCTTTTTTTAATCCCCACATTGTAGTGCCGTTCGCCGGCAGGTTCGACATACAGTTCATCGATTGAGGCGTTTTCCGGCACTTTGCAGACAGGCTTTAACGACAGAATCAACATCAAAGCCATAATTGTCTCCCTCGACCAACTGGCAAATTCATAGATGTTAAAGAAAAAACGGTCTGGTAACAAAGCTATTTCCGGTGGTATCGAAGGGGTACCGCGATAATCATACTGCCCGAAGAGCGCTAACCATATACGGGTAATCGTATTAACCTTCATCACGCCGCCCATTGATAGGATAAACTGCCGAGCGGACTGCATATAAGGGGCAGATGCTGAAACGCCGGCCAATTTTAGGGCGAAATACACCTGAATGCTAACATTCAAATCACCAGGACCGTCATGATAGGCATTCCAAGATCCATCGTCTTGTTGTTTGAGACGGACGTAATTAATCATTAGATCCCGTTTTTCAGAATCTAATTGACCGGTCATAAAATACATAAAAGGAATATAACCCGCAGTGACACTGGCATCGGCTTCAAGTTCTCCCACCCAGAACCCTTCTTCATGTTGTTGCGTTAGTAACCAATTCTGGGTTTTTTGAATTGCCATTTCTAGTGCCGCTGGGGTATCTGCTGAAATCGTTTTTAACATCACCCTCTCCGAGTAGTAACATTACCCATTTTTGCTAAACCAATCTATAGACTTTTTCAAAGACTCTTCAATAGGTGTTTGAAGCATACCCGGAAATTTTACTGTCTTAGCACATTCAAAATGTCTGAATTTACGTGAAGCCTTAAATGCCTTGACAGGAATAAGGGGACATTTGCCAAGCCGGCTTCCTTCGAAAAATTCATCAGCATATCCAGCTGCCACGGCAAACCCGACGGGGACATCGAAGCGAGAATCAAGTTTTAATCCTCCGATGAATTTAAGATTGCTTCTGTTCCTCACCAATACACCAACGTGATGACCTTGTTTAATAAGTTCATGAAACAGATTCCCGTCAATAAATCCAGTTGCTCCTGTAATAAATACTTTCATGCTGTTTCCAGCCTCGTTTTTTCGGTGAAATCACATACTAATTTCGAAATATTCTTTTCAACCTTTTTAGATCGACTATAATAATCAAACAATTCGGCAATGCATCGTGGATGAACTAGGATAAAAGAAAATTTGGGGTGAGGAATAATATTCTCCAAAACCGTGAGGTCGTCAGATATTGTATCAAATACCGGGCGAATCGCAATGAATGGTATTTTGTAATTGTTCGCCACCTCCGCTAATCTGTAGGATTCCATATCAACTGCCCCGGCGTTAAACTTTTTAGCGAGGCTGCTCTTCGACTTTGGTAAAGCGCATACTTTTTTTACGGTAAGCCCAGTGTCCCTTACATGACGCCATTCTTGGCTATTTAGATTTGCTTCGGCGATTGACAGCAAGTGCTTATCAGGGAAGAGAGAAATTTTCCCTTCTTCTTCACTTTTCATTTCAGCATACAAAATAAAATCTCCGAATTTCATATTTTCATTTAATCCACCGCAAACCCCGGTCGATATTGCGTAGTGGATACGATAGTGAGTAAAAGTATACTCTGCGGCTATTCCGGCTTTTTCCGTGCCGATTCCTGTCAGAACAATCACCACTTCTGTTTTTCCCAACATTCCTTCGTAGATGCGCAAACCGGAGCGGACGAATTGATTTTTAACTTTCATCCTCTTTACTAAACCACGGATTTCCAGTTTCATTGCCCCGAATATTGCAATCATAATCGTTTGATCAGCTCATTTTTCAGAATGCGTTAATAGCCACCGATTGATCGGATAGTTGAAAGTAAATTATACGGACTATGGGTTATCGCGTTAACTGCACTAGCTTCAAATCCACAGTGCACCATACAATTGGTACAAGCGGCATTATTGCCGGGGCCGTAATTATTCCATACCGTTTTCTCATACAATTCCTGGAAGGAGCTGAGATGACTCTCAGTTAACAAATAACATGGACTTTTCCATCCTTTTGGATTACGAGTCGGCATACTCCATGGGGAACAAGGAAGGTCGAGTTTGCCTGCTAGGAATTCGATATATAGCGGGGTGTTATAAAACGGCACTTTGTGGCGCATTTTGTAAATCGGCTGGAAGATTTCAATTATTTCCTTACGGGACAAGAAAACATCGTGATCTACTGTACTGTAACTGAATGCTGGCGCAGTCATTATGCCGTTGACCGGAATTTGCGAGAGCATCAGAAAGAGCTCTTCGATTTCTTTAATATCCGTAGTTTTATATATCGTAGTATTGGTTAAGACTTGAAAACCTGCTTTCCTTGCGGTCCTAATTGCGGAGATTGCTGTCTCGAACACTCCGCTCTTTCCGGTTATACTATCGTGTGTTTTAGCCAGACCATCCAAATGAACGGCAAAACTGAGATGGGCAGATGGGATAAATCGAGGCAATGATTTTTCAAGCAATAATCCATTCGTACAAAGGTTCACGAAACGACCCTGAGCAATAATACCTTTGGTAATCTCTTCGATTTTTGGGTGCATCAGTGGTTCACCACCGGTGATGCTTACTATCGGCGCACCGGACTCTTGTGCTGAACACAAACATTCTTCGACAGACAATGTTTCATCGAGAACATCGGCAAATTCACGGATTCGTCCGCAACCCGAACATTTTAAATTACATCTGAATAGTGGTTCCAGCATCAAAACCAATGGATAACGTTTTTTCCTTCTTATTTTGTTTTTCAATAAGTATCCGGCGAATGACGTTGATAACTGAAACGAAAATCTAGTTGTTTTCATATTTTTCTCAAACGCGTTGAACCCTTAAGTTTAGAAATAGAATTTGTTCCGCTACAAAACATCGCGATTCTCAATACTTCAATAATCTGAATAAGATAATGATAAACATCGTCATAGGATTTATCTGCAGCTCGAAGCAGCGGTCCTGCGATACCGATGGCGTCTGCTCCCAAAGCAATAGCTTTTGCACTATCCATACCGGTTCTGATACCTCCGCTCGCGATAATAGGCAATTTGGGAAAAGCTTTTCGGACCATGATTAGCGACTCGGCTGTCGGAATTCCCCAAGATGCGAATTCGGATGCTATCTGACTTTCCGTGCGATCAGTTAAACGCATTTTCTCGATTTCGCTCCAACAAGTTCCTCCCGCACCGGCTATATCAATTCCCGCAATCCCAGCCTCGAATAAAAGTGATGCCGTTTCTTTGGAAATGCCGCAACCTACTTCTTTTATTATGACTGGTACTGGCAACTCACGGCAGACGGTTTGAATCTTTTTTAAAAGTCCTGAAAAATTGGTATTACCTTCAATTTGGACCGCTTCTTGCAATGGGTTAAGATGAAGAATCAAGGCATCAGCATCGATAGCTTTAACCACCTCCAGGCATTCTTTCACGGTAAATCCATAATTAAGCTGGACAGCTCCCAGATTGGCAAAAAGCAGGATATCTGGAGCCACACTTCTGACCGAATATGTATTGATGACTTCGATCGTATCAACCAAACACCGTTGGGAACCTACACCCATTGCTAAACCAAGAGCTTGCGCGGCTTTAGCCAGATTTCGGTTGAGGCGCTTGGCAGCTTTTATTCCTCCAACCATTGATGAAATGACAATCGGGGCTGCCAGAACTTTCCCGAAAAGGGTTATGGACAGGTCTATATCAGCTAAATTTATCTCAGGCAAAGCCTCGTGAACAAAACGGTAATTTTCTAGACCTGTTGTAACTCCTTTGAAACCAACCGGTTCATTCAGGGAAATACGCAAGTGTTCTTCTTTCCTTTTTTCGTTTGGATAATTGCTGGTTTTAGCTTGCATCTTAATTCCCGCCCGTTTAATAGTTTCTTTCAGTGATAAATTCGATAATCTTATCCATATCATGCTTAGCAGTGTGATTAATGCCCAAATTGGCAAACATTTGTCCCGCTTTTAGCGCAAAGATTTCGACCTGTTTTTGAGTATTTTCACGAGTATTAACAGCTTCGAAAATCTCTAATACCTCATTGACATCGTCATCTGATATTGTTTGGCGCTGGTAAATGTCTATCAGTTCATTTCTGGCCGTTAGGTCCACGTTTTCCATTGCAAACACCATCGGAAAGCTTTTTTTCCTCCGCTTGATGTCATTTCCGGATGGCTTACCTGTCTCTCTCTCCTTTCCCCAAATGCCAAGTAGATCATCCTTTATTTGGAAAGCTAGCCCCAGTTTTTTCCCGATGTCTCCAAAATACTCAACTGTCGACTCTTTTTCGGTACCGAGAGATGCACCTATGGACATAGAACCTGATATCAAGGTAGCGGTTTTCTTATCAATCATTTCCAGGTAATTACCTATTGTAATATCAAACCGATTTTCATAGTCTATATCAAGGTATTGTCCCTCAATTAGCTTCAAGCTTATGTCGTCCAGTTGCCGATATAAAGAAAATTGTTTTTGCTGAGAGATGTTACAACGTTGTAATCTTTCCAAGGCAAAGTTGGCTAGTATGCGCATGGCTGTTCCCGCATTAATGGCTTGCGGTTTACCCCAGACTGCCCACACTGTGGGGCGATGTCTCCTCTCACGGTCATCATCCTGAACATCATCGTGTATCAAAGAGAAATTATGTACGAGTTCTAGAGCAGCGGCTGCTGGTAAGGCTTTTCGATAATCTCCTCCAACGGCTTCGCAGGAATAAAGGCAGAGGGTCGGGCGCAGGGCCTTACCGGAATTATTGTTGACAAGATTACACTTCTCATCTATCCATCCCAGGTGATAGCGCATCATGTTATAAAGCGGTAAATCGTGACATTCAATAATTGATTTGATCTCATTATTTATAGCTGAACGATATTTTTCTAATACCCGGGGTGAGTTCATATTGTTTTCTCGCTTTTCTTTATTGGAATAGTTGCCGTCAATTCTGGGAACAATGTCAGGACCTTTCCTACGATTCCTTCTGCATCGATATTATATTTCGAACGCAGTTTTTCCTGAGAGCCATGTTCTATAAATTGATCGGGCAGCCCGATAGTTCTAATTTTTACATTTGTTGATGGATACTCAGATAAGAAACCCATTACGCTAGAGCCAAAACCGCCACAGGTAGTGTTTTCCTCGATCGTCAATACATTAAACGTTTTTTCAGCTTGTCGGATAATCAATTCCTTGTCCAACGGTTTTGCAAAGCGAGCATTAACTACTGCACAATCTATGCCCTCATTTGTTAGTATCCGCGCCGCTTCCAAGGCACTATTAACAATCGGCCCGATCGCCAGTAATGTGATATCGTTTCCTTCTCTTAGTAAAGTACCTGTCCCAACCATGATTTCCCGCGAGTCTGTTCTTAGTTCAGCTATTGTGCCATTTCCTCTCGGATACCTTATTGCTACCGGTTGTTTATAGCTGATGGCGCTATAAATCATGTCACGAAGTTCGTTTTCATTGGATGGTGAGGCCACAATTATGTTTGGTATGCAACTAAGAAAAGAGAGATCAAAGGGCCCCTGGTGGGTAGCTCCATCTTCGCCAACGATCCCAGCTCGATCGATCGCGAATACTACAGGAAGGTTCTGAATACAGACATCGTGGACTATCTGATCAAAGGCTCTCTGAATAAATGAGGAATAAATGGCAACTATGGGAATCATTCCTTGTGTTGCTAGGCCCGCGGCCATAGTTACTGCATGTTGTTCGCAAATTCCGACATCAAAAACTCTATTAGGGAATTCTTTCGCAGTTTTAGAAAGTCCAGTACCATCCATCATTGCAGCGCTAATGGCGACTACCTTCTCATTTTCTCGCATTAACTGTGACACGGATTGTCCGAAGACCTGACTGTAAGTAAGCGCATGGTTTTTATGATCGTTGCAGGGTGAGATGCCGTGGTATTTTACTGCATTATCTTCGGCATCGGGATAGCCTTTACCTTTGTCAGTCAAAACATGAACCATGACCGGCCCCGTTTCAACATCTCTAGCCCTGATAAAAGCTACTTCCATTTCTTTAATATTATGACCGTCAACCGGCCCTAGATATGTAAAACCCAACTGGTTCCAGAATGCATTGGGAACAATAACACCTTCGAGGCTGCTTTTTACACGCTTACTAAACATCCAGAACCTGTTGCCAAATGGAAGATGTATAATCGCTTTTCTGGCAGTCTTTTTCGCGCGATTGTAACGGCTATTAATTCTTATTTGATTCAGGATCTTGGCTATAGCTCCAATGCTGGGAGAAATAGACATACCATTATCGTTTAAAATTATAATCAGTTTTTTACCCAGGTGGCCGGCATGATTTATTGCTTCAAAAGCCAAACCGGTTCCAAGCGAACCATCTCCTATCACGGCAATTACATCATAATGCTCTTTTTTTAAATCGCGCGCTGTCGTCATACCTAATGCAGCAGAGATAGAAGTCCCCGCATGCCCGGTACCAAAAGCATCAAAAGGACTTTCAGAACGCACGGGGAAACCGGATAGTCCTCCGAATTGTCGTATTGTAGAAAAACTGGTTCTTCGTCCCGTAAGCAATTTGTGAGCGTATGCTTGATGGCCGACGTCCCAGATAATCTTATCAAGCGGATTATTGAAAGTGCGATGAAGAGCAATTGTAAGTTCGACCGCTCCCAAACTGGAAGCCATGTGACCGCCATTGAGGGAGACAACTTTTACTATTTCTTCACGTATTTCCCGGGCGAGGCGATCTAAATCATCCGGATTCAAATTTTTTAAATCGTATGGGTTATTAATTTTATCGATTACGCCGCTTTTCGTCCCATCCTTTTGGATTTTTGAGCTACTCTCGGAAATACTATTATCAATTTTTTCTGGCATATTTATTTAAGCTCCAAGAGATTTAGAATAAACATCGTATACCTAGCCATTCTAGGTATATAACATTTATAGCATTTATAATAAATACGTGTCAACGGCATAAAGTCGAACATCCCGAAGGTTATGCAATACACGCAAAGTAAGTAAATAGTAATCCAGTCGTCACAACATGCTATTTTGATCCATACTAACTGTACAGATTTAAAAAGGTATATGTCAACCTGTATACATATCAATGGTTGACAATAGATAAATCATTGATTAAAATATACCCTTATGAGGGATTTAATACTTCAGGCATTACAAAAAGAAGGACATATCTCCGGAGAAGAATTGGGCAAGCGATTGAGTATATCGAGAACGGCAGTTTGGAAGCATATCAACGAACTCCGCAAATTGGGTTATCAGATCGATTCCTCTCCGAAGATCGGATACTCCTTCATAAAAAGTACCAATCTCCTTTTGCCTGAAGAGATTGAGCTTGGTCTTAATACTAAAATAATGGGAAAACACGTAATGCACTACGACGAAGTCACCTCCACGCAGGATGTCGCTGCGGAAATGGCGAGAAGCGGAGCAGAAGAGGGGACACTGGTAATTACCGAAAAGCAGAAAAAGGGACGTGGCAGAAAGGGAAGGAGTTGGGTATCACTTGAGGGAGGAATATATCTTTCTCTCATTTTAAGGCCGAGTCTTTTGCCGTCAAAGGTAGCGCAAATCCCTCTTATTGCAGGTATCGCGTTGACAAAAGCTATTAGAGAAAACGTTCCTCTTCAACCGATGATCAAGTGGCCGAATGATATTCTAATTGGTAAAAAGAAGGTTGGGGGAATCCTAACTGAGATGAGTTCCGAAATCGACGGCGTAAATTATGTAATTCTGGGTATCGGCGTCAATGTAAATACGCCTACCGCGCTTTTATCGGAAGAGACCGCCGGTGTTGCGACTTCTCTTATCGACGAGTATGGGGTGTATACTTCGCGAACAAAATTGGTTCAAGGATTTCTGAATGAATTTGAAATAATCTATACAAAATATCTGGCTTTCGGATTCAGTTCGGTAAGAAATGAATGGAAGGCACTCAACAACACTATTGGCTCATGGGTAAAGGTTAGTGATGGTGAAAATAAGATTGAAGGGGAAGCTCTTGATATCGACAATGACGGATTCTTGTTGGTTAGAAAGAAGGACGGCGGTGTAACTAGAATCATCAGTGGCGATGTATCTTTGCTAGATCGGTTCAGGTAACTTGGTTATTATTTGTGAAGGAGAAATAACGTGGCAATAAATGCATTAGAAAGATATCGAGTGGCCAGAGACAATGCTTGGCAACGGAGACGGGAATTAAGTTGGCTGAAAAAGCTTTCTCTATCCTTGGTCATGGCGTGTCTTATCGGGCTTTTAGCTCAAGTACGTGTACCATTACCTTGGACTCCTATACCTATTACCGGTCAGACTTTTGCCGTACTTCTTGGGGCTGTTCTATTGGGTCAATGGTGGGGCGGCATAAGTGTAGCCATCTATATTTGTTTAGGAATTGCAGGCGTACCCTGGTTTAATGGCTGGACCGGCGGCATAACGACGATAGCCGGCCCCACAGGCGGCTATATAATCGGCTTTGTTCTGGCAGCTTTGTTCCTGGGATATGTTGTAGACAAATATATCAAAGCCAGAAGTTTTTGGAACCTCCTTGGATTAATGCTCTTTGCTGATTTTGTGTTGGTGTTTGGTCCTGGATTACTCCAACTGCATCTTTGGTTAGGATTAGCAGGCAAGGGTACGATTGGTTTATTTCAGCTTTTGACAATGGGACTTCTACCTTTCATTCCCGGGGATATATTTAAAGTTGTTGCAGCTGCCGGCGCAGCATGGGCAGTTTCATCTAAAAAAGAATTTCGAAGATAATCCTTCTCTGGAAACAATGCAGGATACGGGCAAGAAACCAATAGACAGACGGCTTCTTGCCCATATCCATTTGTGGGAATCGGATCCTCTTCATGTTATGTGCTTCCACTCGGGTCGTTAGAGATGACTTAGTACGTTCAAATATTTAATCACCAATACGCTTATGTCTTGACTTCCTCTCAGAACAGAGTGATGTATAGTAGTAACACTATAAAAAGGAGATGCTACCATGATTAAAAACAAGAAAGAATTAATTATCCCTGATTACGACCCAATCAATCCCAAACCTTACCCCGGAGATATCAAGCCCGGCTCTTACAGTCAAGACAAGGTCAAAAAGCTTCTCACTAAGCATAAGGACAATTCAGCAGCCCTCCAATTCCTCCAGAACATGCTGGAGTGATGAGATGACAACAACAATCGTTAACTTTGCCGATACCGCTACCGGCTGGCAAAAGGCATTCTATGCCTTCCTGGCCGAGAAAGAGCAACGCTCTGAGTCTCGACGTACTGTAGAAGGTTACTCGCGGATGCTCCAGGATTTCTTCGGGCGCTCGGGAAAGCAGCCAGACAATGTAACATCTCAGGATATCTTCGTTTATGCCCACAGTCCGGGACTATCCGGTAAACAACCATCAGCTATTACCATAGGTGCTCGTATTGCTTGCATCAGTTCCTTCTTTCGATTTCTGATTCGCATGGATATTGTCCAGTCCAACCCTTGTGACAAACTGCAGCGACCTCAAACTTCACCCTCAACTCCCAGAGGCCTATCAGGTGACCAGGTGCATCAACTATTGGAAGTAGTCCCTGATTCTCCAATTGGATTGAGAGACCGGGCTATTATATTAACCTTGGTACTTACTGGGAGACGTAGAGCAGAAGTAATCGGAATGAAAGCGGGTAATCTTATTCTTGATGGTGATAGAGCCTATTATACCTATCGAGGTAAAGGGGGGAAACAAGGGCACCGAGAACTACCTCAACCGGCGCTGAATGCGATAAGAGCCTCACTGGCAGCCTTTGGTAAAGACTTGACTACAATGCCACCGGAAGAGTCTTTATGGCCATCACACTCGCACCAGGGCAAAGGAATCACCAGCGGAACATTCTATGGCAACCTGCAAAGATACTTCAGAAAGGCCGGAATCACACCTTCAGGAGTCCACATCTTCAGGCACACCGCCGCCAAGTTACGCCGTGATGCCGGAGAAACGGTTGAAGATGTTAGTCGCTTCTTGGACCACAGCAGTCTTGCCGTCACTACTGTCTATTTGCGAAGACTGGAGGGAGAGCAGGACAAGAGCTGGGCTAAGGTGGCGGAGGCCATTGGAGTGTAACGCCTTAAACTAGGCCGATGTTATCGTCATTTTGATTGACTGCGGATTACCAAGTTCTTTAACCTGCTCTTTGGTCAGATAAAGGGTTATTGGATGGTCTTCTTTATTCTCTTTATATCTCCAAGTGCCAGGCGTTTCTTTTTCTTTATTAAGGATGATTTCCATATTTACTTCTCCTTTTCTTTATTATGCCACCAATCCCATGGAGAGCAGGACAAAAGTCGGGCACAGTGGCTGAAGCAATCGGAGTATAACTTAAAGTCAGTTTCAACCGGGCATGGTCAGAAACCGCAAGGGATATCAATCCAGCTTGTTAGTTTTCTTTTTGCTGTGTTTCCTTCGGTAAGCCGCTTGTTTACATGCGTTATTACAATAGACAATGCCTCGATTTGTTGCGACTTCGCGCCATTGGCCACAGAAATCACATTGGCGAGACTTGATCATTCCAATAAGCTCCATTAAAAATAAGACCCAAAGAACTGTCAGAAAATCATCGGGGAATAAATATATTTTTGATGGTAAATCATCCTTATCATTCGGAAGCAACAATTTGGGGTAAACGCGCCCTTGGAGATGTTTATTCACTTCGTGTATGACATAATATTTGGCTGGTTCGAGCACCTCCCCCCTACTCCAACGATTAAACAATTGATTATTGATATTGACACTAGCGATGAGTCCATTAAAATGAGACCGAGGTCGCGAGTAAAAGTTCTCCTTCAAATACCGCCAGGTTACATTCTCTTTCTTGACTTCAACTTGCTTAGGATTTCGAGGATATATGTTGTTTCCGGGCGATTTGAGTACTTCCCACATTTTTTTAGTGTCGTCGTATTCAGCTGTACCATCTATTTGAACGGTATGTTGAGTCCATTCGCCGGAGCATGCCAAAGAAGTCCAGGATGCCCGCCGCATCGGGGGGTTACATCGCAAACGAGAGGTTACGCTTTCAGCGGCGTTTGACTTTGAAGGGCTGGAAACGGTAGACGGTATCCGTCGTCTGCTGCAAATTGCGGCCACGGATGTACTCGGAATGGAGAGTAGCGCCGCCCGCTCCCGCCAGCTGGTTTATATTGCTATGGCAGCCTTACGTGTTCTGGAAGTCCGCGATTTTGAACAGCGCCTCCTGGGTCTGGAACAATCGGTTAATCCCAACAATAATCAACTGGCCCTGCCAATGTTTGACGTCGAACAGGAATTATTAAAGCCGGACGATAAGGAAGGGGAACATGACTCTAAATAAACGACTGGATAAGCTGGAACGGGCACTTACCCCCAAGCAAGCTGTAATCCTGTGGCTGCAGGAAATCCGGCAATATCGCAACGGGTGGGAATACGTTCGCTTTCTTGCGACGCAGCCCGAAAGCGCCGCGCCCATTTACCGGATAACCAAGCAAATCGACCGGAACATCCGGGAGATGATGAAGGGGCACCCACCGCAAGTTGTGGAAGGTGCAGTCCGCCGGGCGGTTAAAGATGTTTATTTTTTAATCAATCTTCACCACCAGGTTAACGGTTACGCGGCAACGGAAGAAAGGGTGTGGAACCTGATGTTCGTGGCATTGGAAGGGAGCCTTCGGGCGATTATGCAGGAAAATCAATACCAGTTTCGCCTCAGTAATCTGTCCAGCCTATATAGCCATGAGATGCCCTATCCCCTGGACACAGAAACAGCTGACACCATCAATGCGGCTATCCGAAACCATGTGACGACTTGGGATCAGATGGAAGAGGACAATACTCTTGTCGAGTGGTTTTGTCAGTATCTTCTTGATCGCGGGGAGAAAGAGATACCCGACGGTGCTTTCACATTTGAGAATGGTAAATTCAAATCCAACGTTACTGCCGAAAACGAGAAGGATGTGAGAGCGATCTTCAAAGATGATGGCGAGTTCGAACGTTTCAAAGCCGGCGAGGACTATACCAACTTGTGGGCGACCGTAAAAGACGCCGATTATAACAAACACTATGACCAAATGGTGTCGGCGATCCACAAACTGGTGGATTCAGGGAAGGTACAAAAGGGCGCCATTGTATATCTGGAAACTGTCCCGATACCGTTCCTGCAGTTTGCCACCCTGGTTGAAGGAGAGTGGATCGACCGCGCCCTATTGGTGCTGGCAGAAGCCGGGGCCATGATTACATATAAAGGTTATCAAATACGAGAAACAAATGACGAGCATCCTCTCGCACGGCCTCTCTTTTTAGACAGCAATAATAATGAAATTGACAGAAAAGAAATACATGGTCTTAGCCAGCAGGCCGAGAGGCACTTAAAAAAGTTCCCCGGAAGAACGAAGGAAATAGATGGACAAACCTATATTAACTTTGAAGATTACTGCGCATGGCGCGGACGCAGGGTCAAAGATGACTTGCCATCCTGTGTGTCCGAGGGATTTATGACGGCTTCCTGGAATGCGTGGGGCGATACCAAGAAGGGAAAGCGAGACCTGGCAGGCGTACCCGTTGCGCGATTGGAGTGTTATGTGCAAGAGCATGATTATCTTTTATGCTCTGACGGGAGCGGGGAACAGCTCAAGCGGCGGGAATTGTTAATGGACATAGCCGGTAAAAAGGAATCACCAAAGGTAGGCGAAGAGATAGCTTTCTGGAAAGACATGGCCGGAACGTTACTATTAAATCTACATAGTTTTCAGCAGGCCGTCACCACAATCAGCCAGCGCTATTTCGATGGCGAAGAGATATTGTTTTCCGATTCGGTAAAGAGCCTCACTGATCTCGAAAAGTACACCGAAGAATTGATAACTGAATTTAATAATCGCGTTGCCAAACAGGCTGAGGATAAATTAGACTCAGAAGTTTTGCGGTCAGTTGCTGACAAAACTGTTACGGGACGTGTTTCATATCTAGTGGACATGGCCAAAGCCGAAGCCTTAGACGCCTTGGGTGACAACCGTGCGGCCGTAGAGTTAATAGAGAGGCATCTGGAAGCATAGCAAAAGAAACACAAATGTTTTGTGCTGATGCCGAAATACCAATATTGTGTAGACGACTTATGAATAGGGTGAGAGAACCGGATAAAAAATGAGAATTCAAGGATAACGTTATAATATTAGACAAGATTCAAGTTGCTACCGAGGCACCACTAAATTACTCTTTTTTCGTCAGGAATTCGTGTGCTTTCTCTAGCAGTTCCGGTATGGGTAATTTCTGAGGACACTTTTCCACACACTCTTCGCACTTCGTACACTTATCTGCGCGATGCTCTTTAAAATTCGGATTAGCGTAGTCCCATCGTGAGGCACCAGCGTCATTGTAAATCATCGCTTCATTGTATAAATCGAAAACGTGCGGAATGTCTACGCCGTTGGGGCAGGGTGAGCAGTACTTGCAAGCGGTGCATGAGATTGGACTGAGCGTGAGATAGGCATCTCTGGCTCGCCCGATCAATGCCAGTTCGTCAGCTGTCATGCTGTGCGGCTGGGAATGCTCAGCAAGACCTATATTTTCTGTCACCTGCTCTATCTTACTCATACCGCTGAGAGCTAATGTCACTTCCGGGTGATTCCAGACCCAACGTAATGCCCACTCCGACGGAGTCCTTTGCACTGGCGCATTAGCCCATATTCTGGCCACTTTTTCCGGAGGTTTGGCGAGTCGACCTCCTCGGACCGGTTCCATCGCTACGACCGCTAAACCTTTCTTATGGGCGTATTTTAACCCGCGTGTACCTGCCTGAAACTCCTCATCCATATAGTTGTATTGGATCTGGCACAACGTCCAGTTGTCGTAAGAATCAACTATTTCCTGAAATAGCGCATAGTCATCGTGGAAAGAAAACCCGAGATGACCAATATAACCATCAGATATCATGTGTTCTGCCCATTTAAAAACGCCGAGATTACGTACTTTAGGCCATTCTATCTTATTAAGGCCGTGTAAAAGATAGAAATCAATTTTTCCCGTTTGAAGCTTCTTCAATTGCTCGTTCAATAGTCGGTCAAAATCTGCTGATGTTTTAACTTCCCAACAAGGCAGTTTGGTGGCGATCCGCACCTTTTCACGATAGCCATCCAGAAGAGCCTTACCGAGCACGATCTCACTTTTTCCATTGTGATATAGATAAGCCGAATCCATATAATTAACACCATGGTCGATAGCATAGCGCATTATTCGAATTGCTTCAGGCTCATCGATGTTACCGTAATCATTGTTCACCACTGGCAGCCGCATTGCCCCGAATCCCAATGCCGATACTTTCCAGTCCAACTTTCCAAACTTACGATATTTCATATTTAAATACCTTTCTTCATTTAAGTAAGATGACTTCCCAAGCTCTCATATAAAAAATTATAATATAATCTCATACGGATGGCAAAAGGAACATCCCAATTCAGATGCCTTAAAGCGAATGACTGGGCATATCTCACCAACACAATAATGAGATGGTGTGCCCTCTCGCAATAAGATTGATACTCGGTTGGAATCGTTGGGTTTATAGTGCAGCGATACGTACATGTAGCTGCTTTCGCTTGCGTTTTCCACGTAGTGAAGATATATTAAAGTCAAGTAGATGTAAGACAGCTTTGATTGATTTCTCAGTATATATTGGCGACATTTGGAGTTTGTTATATGCATAATAAGCAGGATGATCTCCTAAAAGCTCTTCCCCATAATATTAGTGAACTTCCATTTCACCGTTTTCTAGGGCTCAATTTAGAGTGTTTTGATACGGAAAATGGTTGTATTCGTTTCGAGATGCGGGATGAACTTGTAGGGAATAGTCATTTCAAAATCCTACACGGCGGAGTGATTGCAACAATTTTGGATGCTGAAGGCGCGTTTGTTCTGGCTCTGGATGGTAAATGGCGCCCGGAAACTGGTTCCCCAGAGAATCCACCAGTGATAAAGGGTGGGACGATTGACCTACGCGTTGATTATCTCAGACCTGGGAAAGGTAAACACTTTATTGCTTCTGGCACCATCCTCAGGGTTGGGAATAAGGTGGGTGTAGTTCACACTGAGCTACGGAATGATAAAGACGAACTGATAGCGACAGGTACGGGAACATATTTGGTTGGATAAGCAAGTTTTATATCTGAAGGGGTGAGTTAAATATGAGAACTCTAAAAGAAATTCGAGAAGAGATGGGGTTAACTGTATCACTTATGGCAATCAAGGTCGATGTCTCAGACACTACAATACGCAAAATTGAAAACGGTCTGCCAGTCAGAGAAAATATTAAACTAAAAATAGCCAAGGCCCTCAAATTACCTCTTTCCGAAATTGAATTTTTCGAAGTGCATCGTTATTAGTTTCTCCTTGAATCGGACGTAGCTCATACCAAAGTACCATTGGTATCGATAAAAATGGCCATTATAATAGGGTGATTTTGCATTTGTACCTCCATGTTAGAAAAACACCTACTAATCCTCCCGGGTGTTTTTCATTCTCAGCCCAAAAATCTTATTTAAGCATATCACTGAAAAAATATCTGTTTTATTAACAAAGATTTAATAAAAATATAAAATCGATGCTTACGATTCCTTATCTTCATCCTTCCAAACCGGTATGGTGAAAAAAGGTATTTCCATGTCCTATCTCGCTTATCATGCCAATTTCGCCCCCCATAATGGTCACAAAACTTTTAGCCCGAGACCCAGTCCATGCACCCGTTGTTGTTCTTCTGTGGAATCACCACGATGAGATAGAGAGCAACACGGGAATTGTGAAGACGCTTTCAAAGATCGTGGGGAGTTTTATAGTACTGGACAGAACGATGAACTTCGGCCATTCGTTAGGTTAAAATCATCATTCTTTGTGTCTATGCTGATTAATTCCTCTTCATTCCATCATTGAACAGCTATTTCTACTTATGGGGGAAATCAAACTCAATTTCCACCGGGTTTTTCCCAGCCGCATTCTGGACTTTGGCTAAAAAATTAAGGTAGTCTGCTTCCAGTTCACCTTTATAAGTCCATTCCCTGTCTTTATTTTGTTTACGGAATTCGTCGACACATTTCAACGGATTAGCCAACGTTGCAGGGTAATCCCAGTTAAAATCTGATAAACAGCGCCTCAGATCCGCATTAGGTTCCAGCCCACTTGGTAAACTATACAGCATTGGGAAAAACTGAATTAGAAACGCAACTTGTTCCCGGGAAAGATGTCCTGGTGGTTTTATAGTATGAAGACCACAATTGAATTTATTGGGACCGCAATTGAAATGTGAAATCCCTATCAGTTTAGGCTTGTCAATGGCAAATATTATAGTCGGCTTCCCCCTTTTCAATGGGAAGTGGCAAAAATCGCAATTGTGATTCCAGGTTATTGTTGGCATTTGCTCAATATACGACAGCAAGATCGAATAATAGAAATCGCGGTTTGTGGAAGCCAAGATTTAATCATATTAGGCAACTCACTAAATAAATCCAGCCTTGAAAATAACAAATGTCACCGGTTTTTTGCCCATGTTACTTCCTGGCGTATTGCCAAATCCCAAGCTCCCTGCTCTAACATTCCCCGACTGATTACGTTCTGAGCATATTTCGTAGTTTCATTCGTTATCAACTCGATATACGAATCTAACTCTCCGCATTCCTTCTTCATTTTGAAAATTGCGGCCTCATTATTTTTGAGATATTCCGCAACCTTCTGTTTAAGTGCGGCTTGGTCGAGTGGTAGGGGCATTAATGTCACCATTGATAATTCCTCACTTGCTTTACCTAATTCTCTTTTATATTTTGAAAATCATTCGTTTTTGTCTCTATTTCAACAGGGTCTTTTATCTTAACTTGCCCGAGAGCATTGGTAGTAACCAGATTTGATATGTCTCTTCGGTAACCACATGACAGACATTCTTCATACCAGCCATCTGTTTCACGCAGAATAAAGAGATCGCCAGCACAGCGTGGACAACTCTTCAACTTCCAGGACACCATACTTCTCTTACCTCCATGTTTACGAGGACACCTTAATTTTATATGAGGCCAATATCTATAATCTAATCCTTGGGTTATAGTAACCCGACGGGGGAAATGTCTGCATTTTAATAAGGATATCTAATATAAGGGTGTTTTAGCATTTCTTTTTCTAAAGGTCTGGTAAAGTTTCTGCCCATGAGCAAGTCAAATACTTGGCCTAATACCTTTGATGATTTTGTCAGGTTATTCATTTTCCTCCTCTTTCCATTTTAGTGGCAAATTTAATTCTTACATAGCTAATAGATAGTATATTTGCTCAAGACCGTTCTTCAGTGAGTTCTCTCTACAAAATGTCATATTGAAGATCACAAAACCAACCGTTACATGTTGAGATTGGGTAATAGACTTAACTGACATTGAACAGGTTGAATACTCGCCGTTGGTGTTAAATATGCTATTTAAGAACAGAATAATTATCTAAAGAACGCCTTAACAGGCCATTTTGTGTTGTTTAATGTCGATCGGTAAAACAATATCCCTTTTCTATTTATTTAACCCAATTCTGTATAAATTTCAACGCTACCAATTTTTTCGATGCGCCACTCAGTTGTTTATTGTTCTATATTATTATTGCCCATATTATTGAATAACTGCCTTGCAATATTTTCCCTTCGCTTCTATTTTAATTATACCTCTTTGAGTAACCGTTTAAGTAACGATAAAGTTATATATTTGTTAAATCTTTTTAGAAATTAGCTATGGGACTTATCGAAAAGCGTCCAAGGTGGGAGCAGGTGCTTGGTTCTATCATTATAATCATACAAAGTTAGCGCTACAGTACAGATAATGAAATGTTTTAGTTTACCAGGCATCCGGTCGCGAATATGCGGTGGCATCGTACCGCGGGTTCCCTCTTCTTTTGATTTCATCCTTAGCCATTTGCCGGAACAATCTGAAATCAAGGGCTGTAAATCGAACTGATGTTGGGCCTACCCTGATACCCGCAGTAACATGGTGTATACTGGCCACCCGGTATAGGATGTTCGTAGCGATAGTAGTTTTTGTCTTATTGAGCCATCGCACCGCTGCATCACACTCAGAGACATCAACTTTTTCAGAGTCATCGGTCGGCTTCCACGAAAATATTCCTAAAATTGGCTCGGCATAGTATCCTAGAAACTTCTGCCTCATTTCCTCAGGGACAAAGGTCTTAATCAGACTAGCTGTAGAAGGTGGCTTACCGTCGGGATTCCATTTCCAAACTTCAGAGTGAGTTGGAAGAGGACCAACTTTGAAAATCCAATCTACAATTACCTCTGTAGCGCCTTTGTTACCCAACTGGAAGAGCGACCAAATGACCGGAATTCCTAAAAGTGGCCCAAGAGAAGGAAGCATATTGCTAAGCGGTTGAATCCCGGCTTCACCAGTTTTTACTACGGCCTCAACTGTCACGGGTAGCAAGGTCTTATAATAATTACTCATGTTCTCATCTAGATGGGGGACTGTCGCATGAATAATAGGTTTGATTAACTTTGTATCACCAATTGAACCCAGAATTCGAGTGGCATTTAGCCGAACATACACGTCTTCAAATTTCAGCCATGAAAGCAGAATGGGGATGGCAGGTTTGCCCAGCTTGGCAACATCATCCCATCTTTCTTTAGCAATAAGATAATTAGTTCTTTCATGTTCATTTGAAGGCTTCCATCCTGTCGCATCGAGCACTTCCGCAATCGTCTTCCGCATATCCCTATCGTGGAGACTAAGCCCTCGAACAAGTTCTCTGTCTAGGAATCTTTTCTTCACCGTCCTAGAATCGGATATGACAATTACCTTGAGCGTTGACACCGCGGTACGTCTTAAAACCCAATTGCTCTTAGCCCTTACCGCATATTGAGCCAATCCGATTGAGTCGCGTTTTCGAATCTTCTCCTCTAGTTCCCATTTATCATCCATATCACCCATCCTCAATGGCTGTCTGCACCCTGAACAAGCGTTAGGTCAGAATCATGACTATTTCACCCTGCCTCACCCTTGACGTGGTTGTATGGTTTTCTGACCTGATTATATTCCTTTCAGAAATTGGCAATCAAAGCCAAGCACCTTCTGCTAAGAGTACTTAGCAATTACAGTGTGACAAGAATTGCTAAACCACCTGAATAACCGTTTAGCACTCCAAACCTGGGCTATTAACTTTTTCTAAATTAGGATCATAATAAGAAAGACCGTTATCAAATCAGAACAGATTAGCAGACACGATGAACGGTTCGTGTATAATGATTGGCGGATTATTTTTCAATTCCCATTCAAAAAGGTTAATGGAACCTTAATATTTATTTAAATTGTTCTTTAACACCAATTATAAATAGTTTTCCTTTATAATAGAGCCAGTCATTTACCCTTGACATTGTAATAGCAAATAACCGAGCCGTTTGTTGATTTAAATCAAGTATTACAATGGTTAAAAAGGGAAATATTGAAAGGAGCATTATCAAAATATTTCCCATTATAATTACCCTCTAAGCATGTGATTTTAAATTACTACAATCACACCAAATTTCCCCAATATAGAGGGAAGTACCTGATACTGCCTCCTTTGGGATATTTGATGTTGTGAAGCCTGATTTTATTAGTTGTTAAATGAGGTCCGTGATCTAATCAGATTATTTAACTTGGCCCGATTCTTTTCTCACAGTGATGTGTTTTCGGGTCAACCTTGGTGTTATTGATATTGAAAACCGACCATTTGTGGCAGTCTGGACACCTGAGATACCTTGAATTCCATAAACGTATCGAAGTAAACGATGCACTAGGTAAAAATGAGTAATCAAACTCGGAGCCGCATTTAGGACATTTAAGGTGTGATAATTGAATCAACCCGGATACTCGCCTTCGCTGGCCGAAAAGCATCAGAACGATGACTATTACTAGAATTACTACTCCGATAACTAAGCCAATCATTTTAATTCTCCATAGAGTGCTCTAAATACCACTACTTAATATCATTCGTAAATATAAAGCAGTTAGAACT
>CAVWFD010000015.1:0-86836 GCA_963754195.1 uncultured Chloroflexia bacterium | reverse complement strand
CTGAAGCCATCGGAGTGTAGTTCCTGCCAAAACTTTCTTTTTTTGCTGTCCCAAATCGATTAGATTGTGAGTTATATGTGTTCCACTTCTGGAATCAACTGCCCGGTGATCACCTTTTCATTGAGGCCCACTAGATGATCCGTGGCGCCTTCGATGGCTCTGTCTGTCAATACTTTAGTCGTTTCTTGGAATGATGCGGCGGCGAGCCAACTATCCGAACTTAATGCCGCCCTGGTTATACCGAGTAATACAGGATGTGCCGTCGCGGGCTGACGCCCTTCTGCCCTTACCTTAGCATTGGCTTGTTCGAATTGGAACTGATTCGATAACTCTCCATGAACCAAATCTGTCTCGCCGGATGAATCGATAACAACCTTGTTCAGCATTTGGCGCACAATAATCTCGATATGTTTATCGTTAATGGTTACACCCTGAGAGCGGTATACCTTTTGGACTTCATTGACCATGTACTTCCGGACTGCTTCTTTACCGGAGATATTTAGGACATCGTGAGGGTTTAATCGACCTTCAATCTGATTCTTGGGTGAGCGAGCTTCGAAAAGTTCCTCAATTCTCGGCAGACCGGTCGTGATATCATTTGGGCCAAAAACGCCGCCAGTATGGAAAGTACGCAATGTTAGCTGGGTGCCTGGTTCACCGATACTCTGGGCGGCAATGATACCTACTGCCGTGTTCATGCCGACTAGCTTGCCGCGGGCGAGGTCACGCCCATAACACTTCTGGCAAATGCCCTGTGTTGCTTGGCATGTCAAGGGAGATCTGACACAAACGCGTTTTACATCCATAGCGATAAATTGTGCGGCCTTTTCGGCATCGATTTCTTCATCACGAGCCACGATGATCTTACCAGTGTTTGGTTCGACAATGTTAACTGCTGCCAGTCGGCCGATGACACGTTCAGTTAATGACGGTAGTAATTGTTTTTCTTCGGTTTCACTTACCCATATCCCATGGATAGTGCCGCAATCGATGATGCGGATGATAGCATCCTGAGCAACATCCACAAGACGACGAGTTAGGTAACCGCTTTTAGAGGTTTTCAAAGCAGTGTCCGCTACCCCTTTTAGAGCGCCATGCATTGAGATGAGGTATTCTGGAACGGTTAAGCCCTCTCGAAAGCTGGATTTGATAGGGAACTCAATAATTTTACCCATGGGGTTGGTCATAAGCCCACGCATGCCTGCCATCTGACGTATTTGGGTGATGTTGCCTTTAGCGCCTGAGGTCATCATCATGTAAATATCGCTGAATGGGTCAAGGCTTTTCTGAGTTGCTTCGGTGACCTTATCGGTGGTCTCCACCCAGACTTTAACAACCTCATCGTATCTTTCATCTTCGGTAATGAGTCCATTCTCGTATTGACTTTCAATAAGGATTGTCTTTCCTTCGGCCTCTGCAATTAGCTTGGGCTTTGATTTGGGCACTTTGATATCGCTCATCGCGATAGTGGTGCCGGATTTAGTGGCAAATTTAAATCCCATCTCTTTGATTCTATCCAACACCTCTGCCAAGTCTTCATCGCTCAGTATATTGGCACAATCAGCAATGATCTGCTTGATATTAGATTTATCAAATGTAAAATTACGGAAGCCGATTTCCTTGGGGAAAGCATCATTGAAGATAATTCTGCCGACACTGGTTTTCAGCCGTTTGCCTTCATTATTTTGGTCCCTGACCTCTATTTCTGCTTTGAGGTCGATAACACCAAGGTCGTAAGCCAGTTTCGCCTCTTCAAAGCTACCGAATCTCTTGCCGGTGCCGGGAGCATTTGAACGAATCGTAGTCAAATAGTAACAACCGAGAACTATATCGAGTGTTGGAGTGACTGCCAGATCACCCGATGACGGCAGACGCATATTGTGGATGCTCAGCATTTGTTCCCGTGCTTCTTTTACGGCTGCTTTAGAAAGAGGCACATGAACAGCCATCGTGTCACCGTCGAAGTCAGCGTTAAAAGCCGAACAGACCAGTGGATGGAGCTGAATGGCGTCACCATCGATTAGCACCGGCTCGAAAACCTGAACGCCAAGACGATGTAAAGTTGGCGCTCGATTTAGAAGCACCGGGCGTTGCCTGACTACCTCTTCCAGAATGCTGTGGACCTCAGGCGTGGTTTTTTTTATTTGGGCGCATGCGCTGAACTTATCATTAGCCAAACCTTGCGCCAAGAGCTTTTGTATTATGAAGGGCTTAAATAATTCCAGCGCCATAAATCGCGGCAGACCGCACTGGCTCAATTTTAAGTCCGGGCCGCTTATAATCACGGAACGACCGCTATAGTCCACATATTTGCCTAGCATTTTCCTACGGAAGTGGCCCTGTTTACCGCGCAATCCATCGGAAAGCGATTTCAATCTGAGTTTCCCACTAACCGATACAGGTTTGTCTCGCCTTCCATTATCCATCAAAGAATCAACTGATTCCTGTAATAGTCTCTTTTCGTTGCGGATAATAATTTCAGGTGCGCTGATTTTCATGAATTGGCGCAGGCGATTGTTGCAGTTAATAACACCAAGGTAAAGGTAGTTTATATCGCAAATAGCAATGGAACCATTTTTAAGTTTTACCGAGGGTCTGAGACCAGGCGGCAACACGGGTAAAATGGTAATAAACATCCATTCGGGTTTGTTGCCACTCCGACTAAAGGCTTCAACTACCCGTAAACGCTTACTGGCTTTCTCACGTTTTTCAACTGAAGATGAGCGGATTTCTTGGATCAACTCAATACGCAGTTTGTCCAGATCGATTAATTTAACTATTTTCAATATGGCCTCAGCGCCCATTCCTGCTTCGAAAATACGGCCATACTTCTGTCTTAAATCATGGTACTCGGAATCCGTCAAGAGCTTCCGAATGCGCACATTTTTGATTTTCGTTACCTCACCGGATGTACTGCCTGCCACTTCGTGAGTGGGGCTCTTCTCTAATTGGGCAATCAACTTCTGTCTGGCATCCTCGTCGACCGAAGTAATAATGCAGTGTGAAAAATATAGAACCTGCTCCAGGCTTTGTGGTGGAATGTCCAGCAGCAGGGCCAGGGTACTGGGACGATGTGAATTGCCATTGGCGAACCAGATGTGGCTGACCGGCGAAACCAAATCGATATGTCCCATACGCTCTCGGCGTACTTTGGCTTGAGTTAGTTCAACACCGCATTTGTCACAGATAACGCCCGCAGTGCGTACGTTTTTGTATTTCCCACAAAGACATGAAAAATCCTCGGTGGGACCAAAAATTCGCTCGCAAAAAAGGCCATCCCTTTCCGGTTCCAAGGTGCGGAAGTTGACTGTCTCCGCTTTGGTCACTTCGCCATAGGACAATCTTCTGATTTGTTCCGGTGATGCCAGTGATATTTTCACAGCCTTCAGTTGGTACTTTTTACACCGACTTGAAGCACTCCGATGTTGTACATGGTATTCCTTGAGCTTTCGCATCAAAGAAGGGTCGCGCAACTTACGTGATGCCTTCGCTTCCATCAGCTGTATGATGTCGTGAGAGACGTTGAGTTCCTGCCCCACCTCTTGCAACGTCCGGCTTCTGCCATCTCTTAATCCAAACCTAAGCCGCAAAACCTTCTGTTCGCGGTCTGTCAGGCTGGGAAGTACCTCTTCAACCTGCTCCATAAGCAATTGTTTAAAGGAAGCGTCCATCGGCGGTAATGCATCAGTGCCCTCAATAAAATCGCCGAGTTCACCGTCGTCTTCTTCCTCTCCCATGGGTTGCTCTACAGAAATTAGCGGCTCGGCGTCTTTTTTAATCTGCCTCACCGTTTTCGTTGATATGCCCATCTTTTCACTAATTTCTTTGTTAGTCGGGTAACGCCCCAACTCCTGCATCAGTTCACCGATTGCCTTATTAAATTTATTAATAGTTTTAATCGTCTCTTCGGGCAAGCGGATGGTGCGCGCCTTGTTCGCGACGGCCAGGGTTATTGCTTGCCGTATCCACCATATGGCGTGGGTACTGAACCTAAAACCTTTGTGCGGGTTAAACTTTTCCACTGCATGCATTAAACCGTTGTTGCCTTCTTGAATCAGAACCATCATAGGCAATCCATGTCCGATGTACTTTTTGGCAATGCTCACCACCAAGCGCATGTTGGCCTCGATAAGTTGGTCTTTGGCATTTTTTGCTTCTCGCTCAATTCTCTCCAGATATTCGCGCAGGTCGGCCTGACACGCCTCCAGTTTATGAATAAACTCAGCGTTGTTCACTAAGTTAGGGATACTCTCCAGCGAAGCTTCGCTACCAATCGCCGTTAGAATCTTCCCCGGCAGAAGGGCACTGTTGACAGAAAGCTCAATCAGGCTCTGCTCCGCCGTTTGTGTGGAGGGCGGGCTCAGTTTATCTGTGATAAATTGCACCATCACCTGGTCGATGACGTTATCGATGGCACCACGGAATTTTTCGTCCGTAATAATCTGGCAGAATTTAGCACTGGCAGGTAGCCCCAGATAATCCTGGAGCTTATGAATAATTTTCCGGGACAGCCCAAGTTCCCAGATGATTTCAAGATAAATCTCAGCACCACTACCACATTTGCCCTGTTTTCCCAGTTCACTTTTTACTTCTGAGATACGTTTACCTATTACAATTCTGCGGGCAATCGTTTTTTCATCGGCGGCGGTGAGCAGCGGGACACGCCCGATTTCGTTGAGATAGAGGCGTACCGAGTCCACACCGACCTCTTGCTCCTCACCTTCGATTGCCTCGAGCACTTGCTTTTCAAGTTCGGGCTCCTCGGCCGCAAATTCTTCTTCGAGTAGAGCATCCTCTTCGGGGACTGCCTCTTCCTGTTTTATGCCACCTGGTTCAAAACCGGGCGAGCCCAGTGTGAAATTGTCGTTCGTCATTTTTCTTTCTCTGTGTCATTTCCGCTTATGGAGCGGGACGGAATGCATCGCAATCAAGATTTAGAAGTTCGTTTTTTACGTTGTCTAACTGCATTTCGTTTCCGATAACAATCTGGATTTTCTTTTTCAGTACAGAAATGTCTGTCACTGTGTCCGTCTCTTATCACTTGACCACACGCCTGACAACATCGGATATTAACTTTCTCTCGCAAGTCCTGATAAAAATCCCACCACATATATCCCAGCCAATCGTGGGCCACGACGACATCCACATCGGCATTCATGATTTCCCAGAACTTTTCAGATTGGTGGAGTTCTTTTACAGAATTAGCAGATATATTATATTGGGTTTCCACTGCAAATAAGGCTTGTTGTTGGTTTGCCTGTGCCATCGGAGCAAACCATGAGTGCCATAAAGAGGTTTTACCTGTTGAGGTCAACACTCCGAGCCATGTTTCGGCCTCCATCATAGCTTTTGCGTTGTTTCCATCCTGAAGGTCTCCAATGCATCTCTTAAAGAGTCCTTGGTGCATGGCAAGGTCAATACCCCCACCTTCTCCAAGAAAATAGCTGAACGGTTTTTCCCACCCCATTTGCATACTAATGCCGAGTAGCGGTGGGCCCTTCTCCGGCACAGCAAAAAGCCATTCGTGTCCTTCTAACTCTTGTCGCTCGTAATGTGGTTTACCTTGGACAGCCTCAATTTCCTGATTGGGGGCAAGCATCTCTGCGTTACCGGGACGTTCAAAGTTTATCGTCATTATTCCATCATTATTAAAATCGACAATAGAGGCAACGGGGCCAGGCCTGAGTGTTATATCGGCCTCAATAATCGAAACTTTCCCATCTTTGATTACTGGCATTGGCATGTGGGTATATTCAGATTTCACAAGATATAGTTTGGCTGACTCCTTCAACCATCGAATATATGAACCTGAGACTGATTCATGCCACGCATCGGGGATAGGAATATAAGGATAAACCCGGCCTTGACCATCAATGTGCGAAATGGCAAAGCAGTTAACTGTCTCCGAGGGTACTACGCACTCAATGACTTGCATGCCATGGTCTATCCGCGACCATCGGGTCACCACCTTGGCATCCTTGTCAAGGTAAATTCGATGCTCTCCCCGCCATTGGCGTTGTGCCCTCCGCAGATCACGCAAATGAGCCTCGTCAAAAGGGCTTTTCCAAAAATATGAAGTCCAAACTTGCACGGAAGAACGCATAATTAGGCTCCTGTCACACCAATTGTCACACAAAAGAAAAACGCTGTTTACATCATACAATTAAATTAGAGGGATTAAAAGATTGGTTGGAAGCACGACTCCCTATTAGAAGGACATATCATGCAACCAGGGCAACCAGAAAATAAGACGACAGTCCAGATTGGCGGCTTGGGGAAATGCTGGCCATCGGCAGACAGTCCGCTTGCCAGTATCTTAGCTGATATGGTCCGTTCTGCCTTAGCTTGGGAAAAAACAAATGGGAGCCCTAATCAGTCAGATACCAGTTTCCAGAAAGGTTTGACTTCTGTAGACGTTAGGCACAAACTGGACAGCTACGAAACCGTATCTGGAGGTGAACCAAATGGCGATAGGAACTAAGATGAGAGACGCAAACTGCATCAAGAATTTTGATGATCTCAAGGGACTTAGGACTGCTGGCTACGTTAGAGATTCCACCCTTGATCAACGTAACGGCTTTGGCCCGGATATTCAGCGTCATAACATGGAGCGGTTCGCTCAGCTTTATGGTTTAATACTGGATGACCGCTGGTACACGGAATTTGTCAGCGGCCGCAGTGTGGTAAAACGCCGACAGTTCCAGCAGATTCTGGAAGATGCTCACCTGGATCTATTTGATGTACTTTTAGTGGACCATACCTCTCGTTTCGGCCGCAATCAGGCTGAATGCATTCATTACAAAGAAGAATTAAAGCTTTTAGGCAAGACAGTGATTTTTGTCAGCCAGGGAATTATCTCAGGCAGCGATCGGGATTTTCTCTGCGAGCGTATGAATGAGACGATGGATGAGGGATCAAGCCGCAACCTGTCCCGCTGGGTATCGGAAGGATTGGTGCGCAAAACTGAAAGCGGACTACATGCTGGCCCTCCCCCTTTGGGTTTCAAAAGCGAGTTGATTTCTGGAAAGCGCGAGCGGAAAATTCAAGATACAGCAACTATGCCGGCATTACTTCTGGCGTTGAGAGAATATGCGACAGGGAATTGCTCTTTCAGGGATGCTGCCGACCATATGAATGCTCAGGGGCATAGGACGCGTACTGGCAGATTATTCACCGGATATAACATCCGCGACATTTTGGGAAACAGGTTCTACGAAGGAAAGGTGATTTATCATAGCGGGCGGGCTGATGAAAAGGTCATCGATGGCTGTCATGAGATACCGGAAGATGTGCGGATGTTGTGGCTGCGTTGTCAGGATGTAAAGAAGAGCAGGGCCAACAATTCCGCAGGTCACCCACGGGAAGAGAATCACGTTTACCCCTTTTCTCGCATTTTGAAGTGTCGATCATGCGGGAGCCCTTATCATGGTGAGGCCGTGTATCATGGCAGTCGCACTGATTTGCGCCTAACTCATGAACGCCGGACAAACAGTAGAAATTGTTGTATACGGCCCAGGTCTTGTTCAGTGAACCAACTTAGTCAGGAATTCAGCGAGCGAGTCTTGTCATGTATCCATCTGAACGACGATTGGAAAACACTGGTTATCGCGGCACTACAAGGGGAATCTCAAAAGTCTGATTCCCGTGGCCAACAAGAGAGGATCACGCGAGCAATGGAAAACCTTCGAAAGCAGCATATTTGGGGAGACATAACTGACGATGCTTATCGCCGGGAGCGAACGGCTCTGGATCTTCAGCTAAAGTCGACCGCTCCTAAAGTTTGCCCAGATCTTCCCAACATGGAAAGGTCGGCTCAGTTGCTGAATGATCTTCACAACCTTGTGGTCGCATCCAAGGAGTCACCCATGAGCAACGCGAGGCTTTAATCCATGAAGTCTTTGCCGGAATTATCATTGATGGCAAAACTTTGGTATCTATCGAACCAAAACCAGTCTACGCTCCACTTTTTGCGGCTATGCTTAGTCAAACAGGTGTTGGGTATTGTGAGCTGGGGCTCCCCCGTCTCCACCAGAAACACGGATGAGCCCTGAAGGGGCTCGTTAATGATACGAATGTTCAACCCTTCTTTGGTTACAGCCACCTGGAATATGGGCTTAAACGGTGGTTTTGGTCTGATAGCTACTATCACCCGCAACAGCTTGGCAGTTCTTCATTGAAACATGTGCTTCCAGCGCTAACAGATTTAAATTACAAAGATCTTGAGATAGGCGAGAGTATAACAGCCAGTTTGAAATTTATGGAAGCTGCTTTTTGGTAATATCTCGGATATGGAACGAAAGAAAATACGCACTAACCTCTTAACTTACTGTGGACAAGACACCGGTGGAATGATCGATATTCTTAAAAAGTTGCAGAAGCTTGTAAAACCAGAAGATTAAAGAGGTTTTAATATCATTAAGATACATTGCTGGCAGAAAAAGTAGAAAAACTGGAAGTCAAGAATGCCATAGTCAGAATTGTGCAAGCGCGGTACGAGGCTCAAAGATAAGGTGGGCTAATTGCTTGCGAATGTAATTTAACCGGACCAGAATAAAACTCCAAACCAAACGATGGTGTTTGTCTATTTTAAGTGCTTATGCTATGCTTTTTTCTGATGAAAGGTTACGTACATATAGTTTTAATTATTTTGATAGCGGTGGTCGTTGTGCTGTTAATTATTCTGGCGCGTCATCTTGGTTGGTTAGGTGGGAAGCCGATACCAAAAGCAATACCAACGCCGTTGTAATAAAAGCTTCAAAATCAAACTTATATTGTTTTATCCCATGAATTTCCGCTTTAGAGCCATCGCGACAATTATTTGCCTAATTGCTCTTATTCTTTCAGCAGTGTTTATGTTCGAGAACCAGACATTGTGGGGCTTTATCTTGCTTGTAATCGGCATTGTTTTGTTCTTGATAGGGCGTAGGAAAGAATAACTGTGTAAAAATAGAATCTCTAGCATTCTGTTTTTCAAGGAGGGCTACTTGCCAATATCGCGTAACATTTTGACTCGACACCAAATTCCTTTAATCCTAAGGTGTTGGAGCTATTCATCAAAAATCCCCATAAAACCTATAGTTTTACTGAATTAAATAATAAATTCGGCAACAATGGTTCAACACTCACAATTGACCTCGCTATGCTTTCGCTGGATAAGCTTGACCGACGTTTTATCAACGGAGAAACCTATTATAGCCTTAAGAAGAAGTAGTCATGCTGAAAATATATTAGCCTGGAAAATAATATGAAAATAGTTATTATTTTGGGTATATTGATCGTAGTAGCTGGTATTGTACTATTAGCACTAAGTCAGCGGCTGCCCACACAGGCAGATTTGCTAATACCGGGCATAATTGTGCTGGCTGTAGGTAGTGCCCTCATCTCTTTCGGTACAATTAAAAAATAGGTATGGCTTTAGAGAGTCTTAGATTGCTTTATCCGTTGCATGGTCGTTAAAGAAAAACCCAATGAAAACGGAGCTTGATTTATGGTTACAATTGATTGATTACGTAATCACTTGATTAACAAATTAAAATTGTACATGGTAATATCCGGATATCAATCGCCGCCGTTCCCTACGCCGGAAAAAGAAACCGGCAATCAGTCCCACAATTAGTCCCCCAAGGTGAGCTTGCCAGGCGACTCCTGGAACAATGACAGTAATGGCAAAAGCGAGAACAATACCAACCCAAAGCGGAATGGGTATTATAAAATACAGCAATACTTTCTGGGTAGGCCGCATCATTGCGATTATGCCACCAATAGCGAATATCGCTCCCGATGCCCCTACTACCGATGAATTCGCAGGTCCTATAATTAAGAAGAGGATATTTCCAAATATCCCGCCGACTAAATAGACAGCCCAGAACCATTTCTCATCAATGAGCTGCAGACAGAAAGTTCCAAAGAAATAAAGAGTAAGCATGTTGGCCAAAATGTGCAGAATGCTGGCGTGGACAAACATTGAAGTTAGAATAGTCCAGAAGTTAGTTACGAGGAAGGGTTTGGCAAGCGCTAAGGAATTCCCGATATCGGGTCTTAAAGAAGTAACAATGAATATTAAAATGTTGAGGGTGATTAATGCCCAGATAGACCTGTAACGGCTGAAACTATAGCTCATATTTCATCTTAACTAAACCAACGTCCCAAGGCAAACTTAAATCGGGAGACTGAATCAATTTTCATTTAGTCTTTTCTCTTAATTTTATGATACAACTCAATGATAAAGACATTAAGAAAGAGCGCAAGAACAATTGGAACGGCAATCAACCATATATGTTGGAAAATATCAACACCGAAATATTGACATATTAGAATCAACAGGAATGTTATACCGATTCCCGATGCTGCTGAGCCCACCGCTATATAAATATATTCCCAGGTAGACATTGCCTTATCCCGTGGGTGAAGTTTAAAATGAGATAAATCTCGTATTTACTATTCGTAAATCAAGGATGCGCTATGAACGAGTATTATTTTAACTTTTCTCCTTATCTTATTATGACACTATTATAATTAACGTTAATTTATCAATACGATTGCTGTTACTACTTTTTGCTGATTAGGTCCTTATACAGAACCATCTTGCGTCCAGACCCAAGCCGGACAGCATAATACATCCTGGATATCGGCTCAGTACGCCATCATGGTATTTTACGGTGTTCGATTAGATATATGAATGATAAATAAAACACTTAAGCACTTTACCCTGGATTTGATCCAGCTACATCCGCTAAGCTCCAAAATAATGTAAATGCAACATACCGACCTCCCTTCACCCTTCCCTATTATAAGTTTAACATTTGGGTTAAGGAATTGGTTTTGGAATACAGGCCAAAGGAGTTACTTTGTAAAATCATCTAATTTGCTGCAAACTATGCGATTTGATAGAATGAACATCACACTGCAAGGAATCTCTGCAATGGACACAGGTTGAATTAAAACTTCGTAGATTTGCATATTGGCAATAAGAAAGGAATTATGGGTAAACTCGATAGAAAAGTAGCCATCGTTACCGGTGGCGGTACCGGTATCGGGCGGAGCATCGCTCTAACCTTCGCCAAAGAAGGGGCAGACGTGGTGGTTTGCAGCCGAACTTCAAGTACCCTTAAAGAAGTTGTGAATGAAATCGACACTCTCGGGAAGAGAGCTCTGGCCATACCCATCAATGTCTGTGTTAAAGAACAAGTGCAAAATATGGTGAAGCAAACAATTAGAGAATTCGGGCAAATTGACATTTTAGTTAATGATGCAGGTATCGGCCGTAACGGGCTAATAGTGGATATGCCTGAGGAAGATTGGGATGCTGTTATCGATACAGACCTCAAGGGGACATTCCTGTGCATGCAAGCCGTAGGCAGGCACATGATAGAACGAAAACAAGGCAATATCATCAACATTTCCTCTATTATGGGAATACGTTGTGCTCGTCCTGGCATGGCAGTTTATTGTGCCGCCAAGGCCGGTATTGAGCTTCTGACGAAGGCGGCCACTATGGAGTTTACACCTTATGGTATTCGAGTTAACTGTATAGCGCCAGGGAATATTAAGACCCCTAGTTACAGGAACGGAAGAACTGAGGCGGAAATAGAACAGTGGTTGACCTCTGCAAAATCAGCACCGATTGGAAGAGCAGGTGAAGCTCAAGAGATAGCCAATGTGGCCTTGTTCTTAGCTTCAGAGGATTCCTCTTTTATATGCGGGGAGTGTATCGTGGTAGATGGCGGGATAAATGTCAAAATGGCATAGCTATCTTATATCGAGAGCTCTAATCAAGCGGCGAGGAAAGAGTGTCTGAGTGACCCGCAAATACGATTTTCCCTATTGACACGGGCTAAAAGCGAACTAGAATAAAAATAGTGGTATTGTTAAACATCAGTACTTTTATAATATTCAATGACTTGCAAGGGGTAAAAATAAATGGAAGCATATTGTGTGAAGTGCAAATCTAAGAAAGAAATGAAAAATGCCAAAGCTATTACTATGAAAAATGGTAAACCAGCCAATAAGGGTGTTTGCCCGACCTGCGGGACGAGTATGTTCCGTATCGGAAGTTGTAAATAATACGATAAATGTTCGTTTGATTTAGACGATCCTGAATTTGCTCGAAATGAAACAATATTCTTATCGCTGTTCTTCTTTTTTAAAAGACAGTAATGTTGTTTTGCCTATAAAGTGTAAAGCACATGAGCTAGAAATGTTATAAAATACACTTGTGGGTAAAATTAACTTTTCAAGCTAAAGTTACTAACCACTATTAATTAATTCGGAGAAGGGTTGGGAGGTAACACTAATGGCAAGTGCCGCCAAAGCTTATATTCTTATTGAATGCAAAGTTGGTGCGAGTATTGAGGTCGTTGCCGGTTTGAAACGTCTCAAGGGGGTAAAATCGGTTGAGACTATTACGGGTCCTTATGATGTGATTGCAGTTCTGGAACTTGAGACTTTACATGATATCGGTGATTTGGTCACTCAGAGCATCCAACAGGTTACTGGTATTAGCAGAACAGTCACCTGTGTTGCTTTATAATTCGGGAACGCAAATTATTAGCCTTTGAGACTCATTGCCCGCGTATTGGTGTGCTATTTGCGAGTGTTACACACAATACGCAGACTTAAAAGATACAGAAGCTATTAAATTCATAACCGCGAGTCTTCACTGCATAATGCTGACTTGCGTTTTTTCTTTTAGATCGCACAAAAACCTTATATGGGTTCACCGGTTTGCCGATTTGATTAAATCTACTAGGTGAGCATTTTTTTGAATAAGCAAATAAAGCCAACGTCAAACGCTAAGAAAAAGCGCGGGCTAAACTACGGTTACGTAATACTCGCCGCAGGTTTCTTAATCATGACGGTTGTTTCCGGAACACAGTATTGTTTCGGGGTTTTCTTCAAGCCCATGTTAAATGAGTTTGGTTGGACTCGCGCGTCCACTTCCGCCCCCTTTTCCCTAAATTTAATTCTGACCGGGCTTTTTAGCATTTTAGCTGGCAGGCTTAGTGATAGATTTGGCCCCAGAATAGTCATTACGATCGGCGCCATAATCATGGGTTCAGGGTATCTATTAATGTCCAGGATTACTAATTTATGGGAACTCTATCTTTCTTATGGGATCGTAGTGGCTGTCGGTGCGAGCGCTATGTATGTCCCGTTGGTTGCTATGGTGTCCCGCTGGTTTTCCAAAAGACGCGGGTTAATGGTCGGTATCTGCATTTCCGGGGTGGGATTTGGTATCGGAATAGTCCCTCCTATTGCCAGTCAACTCATGATAAGCCTTAATTGGCAGACCTCGTTGCTTATCTTGGGCGCTTCGAGCATAGTATTAATCGCATTGCTGGCGCAGTTTTTAAAAGCAGGGAGTGAAACTACTCCTTTAAACACTAATGGAGATAAAGAGATTAATGCAGGTTTCTCAGCGACAGGGCTTTCATTCGGTGAGTCGGCAAAGACCAGACAATTCTGGATGATTTTTATTGCCTGGTTTTTTTACGGTTTCTTCTATCAGGTTGGCATGGTTCATATTGTTCCATATGCAACCGATCGGGGAATGTCTGCATTAGCTGCCGCGAGTATTCTGACGGTTATCGGTCTAATAGGTATTTTCGGAAGAATAATTCTGGGTTTTGTCGGAGATAGATTCGATAATAAAAGAACGTTACTATTCAGTTTTATGTTATTGGGGGCGGCTTTTATAGCGTTATCTGCCAGTGGCGCAATGAGTGTATTATACGTTTTTGCGGTCCTCTTTGGATTTTTCTTTGGTGTGGGTATTTTGCTGGCGCCGATTACTGCCGAATATTTCGGGTTCAGGGAATTGGGCGTGATTACGGGCGTAATTTATTTTGGAAATAATCTGGGCGGCGCTATTGGTCCCACATTAGCCGGATATCTATTCGATCTCTCCGGTAACTACCACTTAGCTTTTATGTCTGGTGGTTTAACCGCCATTCTGGCCGGAATTTTTATGTGGCTGCTCAAACCAGTTTCAAGTAAACCATGAGGCGTACTCTTTCAGTGGTGCAGACACTTTGACCTTATCGTGTTTAATGAACTAATCAAACGCCCTCGGCCAGCCGCCGTGCTCTGCAATAACTTAATCTATCTCATGCATCAGGCGGATAGCCCCCTCTTTTGTTTGAATGGTTATGACTCAATGGGTAATCGAGGATTTACCGCCAAATTAAAGCTTCTTTTGCCCAATAAACTGATTCTTAGACATTACAGTTAAAATGATAGCTGCTATACCTAGGAATGGTATACAAATAAGTGTACCAATAGATCCCGTCAACACTAAACCCCAAGCCCTTCTTCTCAGAGCAACCACACCGCCTATGATGCTTAGTAATATTCCGAGAATAAAAACTATTGCTATCACAGAAGCAATCACTGTATTGCCACTGAAACTTATGTCTAAAATAAAGTAGGGAAAGGGCGAAATCACCAAAGTAGTGCGTAAAAGTGCTTTTATATCCAAGATCCTTGTAAATGCACCAATAAGCCAAATAATGTTGAAAGCAGAGGTAATCAGCATGATAATGCCAACTATTATTGAACACTCTCTATTCTGTACATTTACCGGTTTATCCACAGAACTTATTATACTATCATCAGTCCGTTCTTCATTGGTCCGGTAATAACTTACACGAAGCAACAACAGGTTACTCACACAGAGTTACTTAAGCAACACCATGAAACGATCGTAACTGTTAGTTACAAATTCGACCTTAAGTGTTTAATTCTGTAACCTCTCAATCTGTCCGTATTGACAAACATGCTTTTGGCTGTTAAAGTACCGAGGGATTATACAAATTTCATTAATATGAATGTGAAAATGGATAATTGACTGGGACAAGCCAATCCCTTAAATTTGTAATTTTTCAAAATAAGAGGGCAGTTATGGAAAATAAAACTGATAAATTGAACCAGTTTTTTGAGCAGGTAAAGGCGCTTACTTTTTGGAAAAGAATTTTCGGATGGTCACAGTTCAGAAACCTCAGCTATGATGCATACCAAGAATTCAAATCGCTTATCTCACAAATAAGCCATGTAACGCAAGAAAGTAATCAAGCGAAAAACGAAAATTCAGTTCTTAAAAATGATAACGGACACCTTAAGAATAGACAAAATGAACTTGAAAAAGAACTTGCTATCGCCAACGAAAGAACTACCAGCCTTTCACAAGAGAAGATAACGCTTGTCCGGGAGAATACTATTTTCAAACAGACTGAAATTGACCGGAAGACGAAATACGAAGGCGATGTCGAGTCACTTAATCTAATTAGAAAACAAATACAGGATGACCGAAAAAATGAAGTCGATCTGCAACAAGAAAAGGAAATTATAAAACTTAAAAGCCAGAAGGAAACATGGGCAAAACATCAAGAGAGGGTCAAAGAGGCTATCAAGGTAATCTGTCAGAAACATACGATTGAGTACATTGAAAAAGTACCATTCAAAGGAAACCCGGATAACACAATCAAAATTTGTGATGAGTTTGTAATATTCGATGCTAAAAGCCCCGGTTCCGATGACCTTAGTAATTTCTCCTCTTATATTAAATTACAGACAGAATCAGTCAAGAAATATATCAAAGAAGAAAATGTTAAAAAGGACGTTTTTTTAGTGATCCCATCAAACACTCTCGATGTGATCGAACAGTTTTCCTTTAACATGGGTGACTATAACGCCTATGTAGTTACTTTAAACGCTCTTGAGCCTATAATACTTAGTCTTAAAAAACTTGAAGAATACGAATTCGTCGAACAACTAAGTCCCGAGGAGCGTGATGACATTTGTAGGGTAATCGGAAAATTCACCCATATGACTAAGCGAAGAATTCAAGTAGATCAGTTTTTTGGGAGACAATTCCTAGATATTCTTTCAAAATGTGAATATCTACCCGAGGATATACTGAAACACGCAATCGAATATGAACGATCAGAAAAGTTAAACCCTCCTCAAGAGAAACGGGAAAAACTAATATCGAACAAACAGCTTGAAGTTGATTACCAAAAGATCGAAAAAGAAGCAGGAATTAAAGAGATCAACTCTTAAAATTCAATACAACGATAAAGGATATGGTGTTACACCAGTGTGCTAAGTAATGGACAGGTTTGACTCCCACGATCCGGTCATCATGTCTCCTCTTTGTCAAATTAGTTGAACTTCAAACTTACTGCGAGTTGATATGGGAAATCCCAATTATAAATCCTTTATCTTATATGTAATGTAGTATAATTAGAGTCTTTATAAAAGGCTTATTCTTAGTGCTGTTATTTGAAAAAAGGAGAGCGATTATGCAAAAGAAAACATTACTATTTTGGGCGTTAGCCCTCGTAGTTTGTTTTAGCCTGCTGGTCGGCTGTTCCCAATCCTCAGTTACTCCTTCATCTACCTCCCCAACTCCAGATATCGCTACGGCCTCTCAGAACGTGGTAAATATGTCCAGTTTTGCCGATCTGATAAGTGCCGTCGAACCTTCCGTAGTGGAAATAAATGTTTCGGCCAACGTCTCAATTAGGCGCCGTACTGTTCTTCAGCAGGGTGCGGGTTCCGGTTGGATAATGGACGCGAATGGCACAATTATAACGAATAACCATGTGGTTGAAGGTGCTACAACTATTACCGTTACTACCTCTGACGGTAAGACCTTTCCTGCTAAGGTGATCAATACAGATCCGGTGACGGATTTGGCAGTGATCAAGATCAACGCTACTCAACTCCAAAGTATAAAAATAGGAGATGCTTCAAAGCTCCGGAGTGGTGATTGGGTATTAGCCATAGGTAATCCATTGGGAGAAGGCATCATCGCAACGCAAGGTATAATCAGTCGTAGGGGTTAGTGTACCTTATAGCGCAACTCAAATGTATAACGATCTGATTGAAACCACCGCTCCGATAAATCCGGGCAATAGTGGCGGACCGCTTATCGATATGTCGGGAGAAGTGATTGGCATTACAACCCTTGGAGCTACCGGCGTTCAAGGCATGGGATATGCGATCAGTATGGTTGACGCTCTTCCCGTAATCCAGAAACTATCCGGTAAATGACCAGTCTCAGCCAAATGCCAGTAATTAGTAGACTACAGAGGATTTACAGTGGGTTAACAAATATCTCGAAAGTCTCCTGTGAACAAATGTCCTCAACTAAGGCGTTATTATGTTCACGTCATCCTGATGTTTCATTGCAAATTCGAGTTTTTAACACCAGTTCAAGGAAGTTTCGGTATAGTTACGGGAGAAGGTCAAGGGAGGACTAGCAACATAAAATTTTGTAGGCTGGTAGCCATAGGGGTTGCCATTACGATATTCTGGGGCATGCTATCCATAATTTTTGATTCGGTGATCTTCAGAAATAAGAGCGGATGTAATTTTCTGCCGTGGTATTTTTGTGATGTTGTCGCAACTACCGGGGGTATTGCTACATTCGTATTCTTCTGTCTCTGGATGATGAAGAAAAAAGTTAAAATAAGTTCTTTAAAAGATGCCTTGAGGAAATCAAATTAGATATGCTAATTTTGATTGTTGTATTATAACATCGGAAGTTGTAACTGAGGGAGGAAGACATGCCCCGTTCCTATTTCACGACAAATACAAAGAAGATGCTGCAATTAATGAAAGTAGCTCTAGGAGAAATCGAAGCCGATTTAGCTATAATCAACGGGAACGTAGTGAACGTTTATACCGGTGAGTTGATAAAAAAACAAATCGTCTTAATCAAAGGAAATAGCATCGCTTACATTGGAGAACAAGCACCATCCTCCAGTTTTGGTTCAGAAACCCAGGTAATTAATGCCGAGGGGAAAACTCTCATTCCTGGCTTAATCGATGGACATACCAATTCTGATAGCCAGTACCTTGTCGGTGAATTAGTGAAATATGCTATTAAGGGAAGCACAACCACGATAATCACCGAGACCGCTGGCATCGGTTCGTTGCTTGGTTATAAAGGTGTCCTTGAGTTTATGAAGCGATACCGTCACCAACCGGTCCGATTCTTCTTTACAATGCCACCGATTAACTGTATCAGCCCTTCAACAGAAGAAAATTCACCTCCCACGCTTTTTGAATTAAAACAACTACTGTGCCGAGACGATGTAGTGGGACTTGGCGAAGTATCTTGGGCACAGGTCAACGAAAATCACCCGCGTTTGCTTGAGGCAATCGCAACAACAATAAATAGCGGAAAACAAGTTGATGGTCATAGCGCGGGGGCAAGAGACCATAAGCTGCAAGCTTTTTTCTCGACGGGCGTCTCTTCTTGCCATGAATCGACTAGTGCGGAAGAAGTCCTGGAAAGGCTTAGAATTGGGGTATTTGTTCCGATACGTGAAGGGGAAGTCAGGAAAGATTTAACGGAGACTTCCCGAATCAAGGACTTGAATATCGATAGAAATTTACTCGGTGTCTCCGCTGATAGCGTCGATCCGAGACAATTAGTTAACGACGGGTATATGGACTTTATTGTACAAAAAGTGATTAATCATGGTTTTAACCCTGTATTAGCTATCCAGATGGCTTCGATAAATGTGGCCCGGCATTTTGGGCTTAATTTTATCGGTGGCATCGCTCCTGGTAAACTTGCTGATATTGTTATTGTCCCCGATTTAAGGAACATCAAAGCTGAAATCGTGATAGTGAATGGGGAAATAGCGTTCGATAAGGGTGAGTTGGTCACCGAGCCAAGAAAAGTATCCTTTCCAAGGTCTTTTTATCACACCGTACATCTCAAGAAAGATTTTACAGGAGCTGATTTTAATATTCAGGTAAATAGCGGAAGTCCTGTAAAAATCAGAGTAATAGACCAGGTATCCGACCTGGTTACACGAGAGGCAATTGTGACATTTCCTGTAAATAATGGAATTCTGGCTACGAACGTCCGGGATGACATATTGAAGGTGACTGTTATCGACCGTTATTGGGAACCCGGTAAATTTATAGTTGGTTTTATCAGGGGTTTCGGGTTGAAAAGGGGAGCGATAGCTACTAGCTCTGCCTGGAATTGCGGGCACATCATAGTTGTGGGAGTAAATAACCCAGACATGGCACTGGCATTAAATAGGATAAGAGAATTGCAGGGAGGGACCGTCGTTTGTGCAGACGGTGAGGTAATGGAAGAATTACCGCTGCCAGTAGCCGGTTTATTCAGCGACAGATCCATAGAAGTTATTGCTGGGAAATATGATGATATCCAACGTGCTGCGCAAAAACTTGGCACGACGCTGCCAGATATTCATATGAGCCTGCAAGTATTATCAACGCCTCTTATTCCTTTTCTACGTATCTGCGAAGAAGGTCTTTTTGATCTCAAACAGGACAAATTCGTAAGTTTAGTAGTGGAATAACTCCTTGGGATATGAAAGGAGCTTTGAGTTGTTCATCTTAAATCTAGCCCTCACTTTTCGATATCCAAACGGCGTCCCCATTACTCATACTAGATTCTTCAGCTTTGGTGTAGAAAACAATCGAAACATGTGGTTCTTGGATCCTCCAAGGGGCCAGTCAATAGTGCAGGAGCATTTACAAATCTGGTAATACCCACGATCTCGTCGCTATGTAGATGTCAAGATGGTTTGCGGCCACCTCCGTTTGATACCGTTAGTTAAATAGCTAATTCTACCTTGATCTGTTGTCGATATTTCAGCCCTGAGCCTGCCGGACTGTCAAGGGCGAGTTACAACTCGGGCAAAGCCTTTAACCTTGACTGTCCAAAGGCGAAGGATATAATTATGCGTCAGATCAAGGCAGTATATACTCAATAATTTACCTCCTTTCTCAGGACAATAATTTCCCGATTTTTAAACGCTTTCCAGGCCGCTATTCGTGCTTAAGCACAGTTTACATCTTCGTTTCGTCTTTAGTGCTGACCAGCCATAGTACGTAATCTACTTACCGACGAGATTCGTCATGCACCATTTATACGATTTTGGAAATTGCGTTCTAATAACTATCGGTAAACTCGTCCAATATTACGAATGATTAATTTCACTCCATAACCCCAATGACATACGGCTCTCCATCCAATAAAATCCGGCGTAGCCGTATCGCCAATTTCCGCGCAACAGCCACGATCGCCTTTTTCTTGCTTCCACAATTCTTTAATACCCGCCGGTATTTATCCAACAATACCGGGTCGTACTTAATAGCCATCCAGGAGCACTCTACCAGCCATGATCTCACACTGCTGTTACCTTGCTTGGTAATATGCCCCTGGCGCTCCTTTTCGCCACTGGAATAATCACTGGGCACTAAACCCAAAAAACTGGCAAACTCCTCTTTTCTTTTGAACCGACTCACATCGCCCCACTCCAGCAACAATCGAATGGCTGTGAAAGTTCCGATGCCGGGAGTAGTCTGAAGCAATTCGACACTCTCCTTATACCGGTCGCTCTTAGCAAGCGTCCGAAGTTGCTGTAAAATTTCCTTTCTGAGTTGCCGCAGATGCTCTAATTCATTGAACATTACTTTAATCGAAAACCGCAGGGAGGCGCTTATCTCTAAATCCTCAAGGTATAACTTTACACGAGTATACATTGCTCTATTCCAACTCCCTGGTGACAAACCTTCGTCCAGACCGTGAAACTCCAATGTCCTCCGAATACGGTTACATACTCGCCGGATATCAGCCTGAACTTGTTCATAAGTCCTTGATATCTGTCGGTCCTCGCGAAGTTCTTTGTCAGGCACAAAACAGCTATGATAATCCCCATTTTCTAAATTCTTGGCCAGCCGTCGACAATCCGTCCGATCATTCTTCTTCCGCTGGCATTTCTCTTCAGTCACAGTATGCGGTGGTGTTACAATGCAATCCCAGCCTTTTGCCTCCAGATCGTCATGCAACCCAAAACCTTTGAAGCCGGCCTCATATATTACCTGGATCTGACACTCCGGAAATTTGTTATTAAAATAGTTACTCAGCACATCTAATTTAGCCGGCATGCTGGTTTCATTAACAATCACCCCGCCACTACGGACACAAAGCTGCCACGTTTTCTTGGAATCCTCCAGCCCGACAAATACCTTTTCCTTCCTCAGAATATCTTGGGATCTCTTCGTCATAAAACTACCTCCTTCTTTTAATAACTTATTTCTTATTAGAAGGTAGCCTTTTTGTCAGGGCTTTAGCAACCAGCTGCTTAATCTATCATAGTCAACCATTGTGTGTGCTTTATATTCTCTCACTACTAGGAAAACTCCGTGGCAAATTTGGGGAAACTTCTATAATTCCCGTTTATTCCGGTTTGAAGTAAGCGGTAAATGTTAAATGATGTTACACTGAATATACAGTGGATTGTCGGGTAGAGCAATCAGAAAAAACTACATTTTATCATAAAGGGGTCCTCATCAGAAGATTCCTCGGTTTACTTTGCCATGTTAAACTATCAAAGGCTGTGCCATCCCGAAAAGGCCGCGTTTGTGACTTGGTCCCAAAATCTTTTATGGAGTGGTTTTATGAAAAGAAGTTTATGGATTATCACAATGCTTTTAACTTTGGCCATCACTTTAACAGGATGTACTACTCAAAAAGTGTCGACCTCCTCTGTTACGACATCAAGCTCGTCGGTTACAACCACGAGTACACCACTTCCGATCTCAGTACCCGCTGCAGTAAGTGGGATTGAGACAACACTTGAATCTATATATTCCAAGGTTAACCCATCGGTAGTTCTCATTCAAGTAACCCTTCCGCAAAGTATTTCGAATCAAGGAGGGGGTGCTTTAGGATCAGGTTTTGTTTGGGATAACCAAGGGGACATTGTAACCAATAACCATGTGATATCTGGCGCAACCAGTGTGACAGTTACTTTTTCCGATGGTACAACTGTCGATGCTAGTCTGGTGGGTGCAGATGCAGACAGTGACTTGGCAGTTATAAAAGTAAATCCAAGTGGACTTCAACTTCAACCTGTTACTCTAGCGGACTCCACCCAAGTTAAGGTCGGACAACTAGCTATTGCTATCGGGAATCCATTTGGCCTTGAAAACACAATGACAGTAGGCTTCGTTAGTGCAGTAGGACGGCTTGTATCTGCCAACGAGAATGCAGTGGGACCGACCTACAGTATTCCGGATATTATACAGACCGATGTAGCTATCAATCCAGGTAATTCGGGAGGTGTACTTCTGGATGATACCGGTGCAGTGATTGGTGTGACCCAGTCAATCGAGACAGAGTCGGGGTCTTCTTCAGGCGTCGGTTTCGCAATTCCTTCGGTGATTGTAAAACAAGTTGTCCCCGATTTAATCAAAACGGGTCATTATGACCACCCATATTTAGGGGTTTCTGTTGGCACACTTGACCCAGACATGGCTACCGCTATGAATTTACCATCTAATCAGCGTGGCGCTCTGGTAGAGACTGTCACAACTGGTGGACCAGCAGACAAAGCGGGTATTAAAGCCGGCAACACGAATGTGACTATCGAAGGCCAGCAAGTCTCTGTCGGCGGTGATGTAATCACAGCCTACAATGGCCAAACAGTGGAGAGTTCGGACGACCTGGTAACCTTTTTAGCCAATTCAGGGTCAGTTGGGCAGACCGTGACTCTAACAGTGTTACGCAATGGAAAACAAATTCAGGTACAGGTTACTCTAGGCCTGCGACCCAGTTCATAGAAATACAGCTTTTTGCATGTTCATAACTGTTGGGTAAACAGGCGATATCACAATCGTTTTAAAGTATTCTCCTAAAAATCCATATTATTGGGGTCCGGGCCGGTGCGTTGCGGATTTTTATCGAGTGTATTGATAGCTTTCATTCCATCCTCGCTCAATTCAAATCCATATATTTCCGTGTTGGCAATGATTCGCGCCTGATGAATCGATTTGGGAATTGTGATGAGCCCTCTTTGCAGTTCCCACTGCAGAGTTACCTGCGCCGCGGATTTACCGTGTTTATCAGCTATCTTCTTCAATACCGGGTCATCCAACAAATTCCCTCCAGTCCCTCCAAGCGGGCTCCACGCTTCAAAAGCGATTCCCTGTTTTTGACAATAATCGACCAATGGCTGCTGCGAAAGATGGGGATGGCATTCCACCTGATTCACGGCTGGCGCTATTTTAGCTTCTTGTAGTAAGGCATCGATATGTTTTTCCATAAAATTACTTACCCCTATTGCCCGAGCTTTTCCGGATTTGTAGATTTCTTCCAGTACTTTCCACGATTCCGTACTTTTTCCAGCCACCGGCCAGTGGATCAGATACAGGTCGACATAGTCCATCTGCAACAGCTTCAGGCTTTTCTCAAATGCTTTCATCTGAGTTCCACGCAGCATATCATCTTTCCAGAGTTTTGTCGTGACGAAAAGTTTTTTACGGTCAATTCCGCTATTACGAATCCCTGTTCCCACACTTTTCTCGTTGCCGTAGAGCGCCGCAGTATCGATGTGCCGGTAACCTGCCTCAATCGCCCAACGGACAGCATTGGTGGTTTCATCGCCCTCCTTGACTTGAAAAACGCCAAGCCCCAGATATGGGATTTCCACCCCGTTATTTAGTTTTTTAGTTGTTTGTAAATCCATAATATTTTCCCTCCCTATAAAGTCAATATAATTATTTAGCTATTTCATCCAGGTTCCTCATGGCACGACCGCTCTCCTTTCATGATTCAAAATAAAATTACCACATCATTAATGTCGACCTAATGATTAATGATGGCTAGAATTGCTGGAAGCGTTAAATTTTAGGGAATTATCCCCTCTCTACATTTATTTCTTTAGTACCACTATCCCTAGTAGGAGGTGTCTAAATGCCTCCTAGTTATTATACCTTAACTACAAATGAGTTAATTGCTTTAATCGTAATATCTTTATTTGCGATATTCATTATATACCTAGAAATACGTTTGTATTTATGCAAATTGGAAATTGAAAGATTAAAAAAGCAACTTAGTCTTTTTTCCAATGGTGGAGTATCCCTAAAGCCCCCGAAATGCCAAAAATAAGGCTAATTATGTTCACTATAGACTGTAAGAAAAAAGACTCAGGAATTCCAATAATCCTTAACACCGTTTGGATAATAAAGTCCGCTACATACCCAATAATAATGCCACTCAAGGCACTAATTACATATTTTTTCGTATTCGTTACCTCGATAAAACAAACTAGCCGAATATTACCAATAGGATATTGTTAATGTCAATTTAGGAGAGTGAAAATGTCAATACAAAAGATGTATAATCCCTCTAGCAATAAGGGTAGATGTTCATTCCAATGCCTAGTAACACGATGCTTATTTATGGGTTCGCTCTATTTATTGCGATTACATCTAGCATTGAAGACCGATTGCCTTACGACCTTATACCATCTGAATTTAGGCAATGGTGGTACGCAACCTTTATTGGTTTTACATTTACATGGGGGTATGACCTCATGGTAAAACGAGATTGGATTGATTTTATATTGATGGCGTTTGTATTCTTGTTGTTATTTGCTGGTCTTCTTATTACTAACCGAAGAGGACATAAAAAAGACGAAAAAGAGCAAGATTATAAACTTGGTGTATTATCTAAACAAATTAGCAAAGACATAAAAGAAGCTGTAAAAGAGGGTGTCAAAGAAGCACTTAAAGAGGCTATAGGTGAACAACAATCGGGAACGGCTGCCCCCAAAAAATAGTTTGGAGGATAAAATGACTAAGAAATTATTATGGGGACTTTTATCTATAGTTTTGATTTTGCTTATATGCGTACCATCATGCAACATTGCCGATTCGACTTCATCTAGTGTGAGTATTCCAGCCTCATCCTATCCAGCAGATATTATTGGGAGTGCTACTATCGCTAATGTAGTTTCTCAAGTGAATTGACCGCTTTCCGGAGAAAATTCTCAAGCTAATTTACCAGGTAAATTCTCAAGGTAATTGACCACCCTCTGGTGCACCAAGACCATAGATATTGCATCATTGGCTCAGCTAGTTATAAGGAGGTTGAGCCATTGGCAAGAAGGAGGTTTCTGGTGCGAGATATCGCAGAAATTCTGGAGCACTGGCAAGTGGGAAGGAGCATTGGTGCCATTTCCCGCAGTCTTGATGTCTCTCGGGCTACTATTCGTAAATATGTTTATGCCGCCGAAGCCAGGGGGTACCGGCAGGGTGATCCAACGCCACCGCAGGGCTGGAATGCTTTTATCGCTGATGTTATTCCACGGCCGCCAGACGCGGCTACCCGGTCACCGGTATTTGCCGCGCTGCTTCCCTACCAGGATGAAATCATATCTGCTTTGGTCACCACAAAAGCCTCGACGATCTGGCAGAGGCTGCGGGACGAAAAGAAAGTAAACGTCTCTCAGCCCAGTTTCTACCGGTACCTGAGCTGTTTTCTTGGGGATGCCTGGAAAAAGCCGCTGATTACGGTTAGACGCGATGACCCGCCTCCTGGCGAGGAAGCCCAGGTAGATTTTGGTTACCTCGGCACATGGCAAGACCCAAAGACGGGTAAAAAGTGCCGATTGTGGGCCTTCGCCCTGATACTGTCTTATAGCCGGCACATGTTTGTCTGCGTGGTTACCCGGATGGGCCAACGGGAGTGGTTAAACTGTCATATTTCCGCCTTCCAGTTTTTCGGTGGAACTCCGCTCCGAATTATCCCGGATAATTTAAAGACCGGGGTAATCAAGCCCGATCTCTATGACCCGAAGTTTAACCTTGGTTACGATGAGCTGGCACACCACTACGGGATTATCATCGACCCCGCCAGAAGCGGAAAACCGAAAGATAAGGCCAGGGTAGAGCGGGTGGTCCCTTATATCCGGGACAGCTTCTGGTCGGGCAGAAACTTCACCAGCCTGGATGAAATCAACCGGCAAGCCAGGGAGTGGTGCCTTCGAGTCGCCGGAATGCATGAGCATGGCACCACGCATCAGCCGCCGTTAAATCTCTTTCGCTTAGCCGAAGAAAAAACACTCCGGCCACTGCCGGGGGCGCCGTTTGAAATTGTTACCTGGCATCAGTCTAAAGTGGCTCTCGATTGCCATATCCAGGTGAGCACTACTCTCTATTCAGTACCTTACCAGTATGTGGGGAAAAGGGTGGACGTTAAACTGGGCGGTAGAACGGTAGAGATATACCTCGATTCCAATCTGATTAAGACCCACCCCAGAGGTGATAAAGGGCGGAGGGTGACCGACTGGAATGACTATCCTCCGGAGAAGGCGGCCTTTTTCCAGCGTACTCCGGAGTGGTACCGGCAGAAAGCCAGCGCGATAGGTCTCGCCACCAGGGAGACCATTGATAGCTTGCTGAAACTGCATGCTTTCCATTACCTGCGCCAGTGCCAGGGTATTTTAAGGCTGGAAGAAAAGTATGGGCAGGTGAGACTGGAACAAGCCTGCTCCCGGGCCAATGCCTTTGGCGACCCCTGCTACCGGACGGTGAAGACCATCCTGGAAAGGGAACTGGACAAACAAACGCTTCTCTTCGAGCCGGTCAGGGAAGCCGGGGCTTTCTTACGCGGAGCCGAGGAATTATGCGGCTCAATTAAAAATTAAAGGAGAGATTATATGACTGATAAGCACCAGATAGAAAACAAAATGAGGGCACTCAAGCTCAGTGGGATGATGGAAACCCTGGATATGAGATTAGACCAGGCACAAAAAGACGGGGTAAATTTTACCCAGTTCCTTGAAGTACTACTGGAAGATGAGGTACAGCACCGGACAAACAAGAGACTCTCTACCCGGATTATCCGGGCTCACTTCGAGGAAGAGAAGAGTCTGGAAGGCTTTGATTTTAACTTCAATCCTAAACTACCTGCCCAGTATATCCGTGAGTTGGCCACCTGCCAGTTTATGGAACGTAAAGAATCAGTGATCCTCTGTGGTCCGGTGGGAGTGGGTAAGACACATCTTGCTCAGGCGCTGGGACACCAGGCTTGCCGCTCTGGATACAATGTCCTCTTTATGAAGACCAGCCGTCTCCTTGCCGACCTGGGCGGCGGTCGTGCTGATGAAACCTGGGAGAAGAGGATACAACACTACCTGAAACCCAACTTACTGATAGTGGATGACTTCGCAATGAGGGAGTTTACCAAGACTCAGGCCGAGGACCTCTATGAGCTTATCGACCGGCGCCATCACACCGGCTCCCTGATAGTCACCGCCAACCGGGCACCCAAAGACTGGTACCCCCTCTTCCCCAACCCCGTCATCGCTGAAAGTGCACTCGACCGTCTCATCAGCGGCGCTCACATGATTACTCTTACCGGTAAAAGCTACCGGTCAATGCTTCGTCCTAATAAAGACCTTGATAAGGAGGAGGTAACTATGTAATACTGCTTCTTACAGTGCACCAGGGGTGGTCAATTAACCTGAGAATCCGGGTGGAACATTAACTTGAGAATGGGTGGTCAATTAACCTGAGAAACGACACTTTCCCACCGTATTTGGATAACGCAATATTCGTCGTGATACCATCCATAACCGGGAACACTAAAAATGCAATACCATACCTAATGTTTTTAATCCAATTCGGCATATTGAATAACGAAAGAAAGTTAAGAAATATGTAAAAACTAATTAAGAGAACCAGAAATTTTGAATATGGAAGCCAAATTCTTTTAACCCATATAATAATTGCAATTATGAGGGCTAAAGACGCCACACCCCAAAATATAATGTTACTGAGCAACAAGGTTCCCGCTTCCTTTTTAAGATAATGTCGATCACTTATTCTTAAATTAATTATCCCATTATCACAAATAAATGGGACATATTCATAAAACAAGTGTAATCGTAATTTTTACATTTACGTATTTAAGCCCTTTTTAAAAGATGTTCAGTCTTAGACCTCTCCAAGATATTAATTTCGGTACGATTCTCTTAATAACTTGATTTCCCTAAGAATTAGCCCGAATAAATAATTTTGAAATTGATTCAGCCGGTTTTAATGTTTTCACCTTGCTTTCCAACAACTGCCCATTTCGCAATTCTTATTGTATCTCCAGAATCAGTCTTGAGAATGAAACTATCCGAATATATATTCTGAATCTTTCCGTAAATCCCACCATTGGTAATGACATTATCCCCTATTTGAAGAGACTGTAACATCTTCTGCATTTCTTGTTGTTTCTTCCGCTGAGGGCGGATGGTGAAGAAATACATCAATCCAAAGATAATCACGATGAAAACAAGTAGCCATATATAGCTTCCCCCAGCACTGGTTGTCGTGGTATTAGTGTTAGTTGTTGCTGTAGTAGAACAACCGGCCAGCAACGTTATCGTCATGATCAATGCCCATATTATTCCAAAGGTTAGAAGAGTTATCTTTTTCAAATTCTGTCTCCTTCATTCCAAGTGGACAAGTGTTGCCCAAATCGAAAACGATGATACCTATTTAGCCGGATCTATTTTTGGTACCTATTTGAATTTATTACATACCTGACGGATTTGGGGTTTGAACTAAGGTAACTTGAATTGTGTTTTTAGTATTGCCACGATAGTAAGTAATGGAGATTTGCTGCCCTATTTTACTAGAAAATAAAGCTTGCGTGGCATCGGCTGCACTTGTAACAGTCGTATTGTTAATACTGACAATGATATCGCCAACCTCTAACCCAGCTTGATCAGCGGGGCTACCAGAATCGACCTGGTTAATCAAAGCCCCTTGGGTCATAGCTAATCCATATATTGCTGCAAGAGCTGGGTTGATATCTTGAAAGCCTGCTCCCAAATACGGTCGATTAACATAACCTTTCTGGATTAATTGTTGGATAATGGGCAAGGCTGTTCTGGTGCTGATAGCGTATCCAACACTTTCCACTCCGTTCTCAACCAGTTTGGCATTGGTAATACCTACTACTTCTCCCAACATATCTATTAAAGGTCCCCCGCTATTACCAGGATTAATCGGCGCGCTCGTTTCAATAAGGTCAAACAAGTTCACTTCTTGTTCAGTAACAGAAGCTGGTATGGCCAAAGAGACCCCAAGACGACTAATGTAACCAGCGGTGACGCTTATTCCCTGACCCAATGCATTACCAATTGCTATCACCATCATGCCTTGTTGTAATTTAGAAGAATCTCCTAACTTCAATGCCGGAAGTCCCGTGGTACAATTTTGATTATCGCCAGATCGCCGATCGGATCTGTTGCTACCTGAACAGCAGGGAAATTTCTTCCGTCATTTAAACTTACGCTGATATTTTGAGCTCCCTGTACAACATGATTATTAGTCACAATCAGACCATTTGAATCGATTATCCAGCCAGAACCCGCACCTTGTTCAGTCGTTGGTTGCCCAAAAAAATTAGTGGAATTAACTTGGACATTAATAGAAACTACAGACGGTAACACTTTAGCTGCAATACCAGAAAGGTCAGCAGGAAGAGTTGCTTCTCCGAGTATTGGCGGTGTCCAATTGGGGTTAATGGAACCACTCGTGACCACAGCAGTCGAAGGTATAGTATCAGTTGAGGAGGGCGCATCTAACGCCGTGGTAGAAGTACTAGTTATTTGAGAAGGCAAGTAGGTGGCAGGTGAAACAGGCGTGGACGTCGTTGAAAATAGCTTGGTGGAAGAAGTCGGGCTAGATGTTGAAGTGGTCGCTTTACCACAGGACAATGAGAGAGTGACTAATATCAAAGAAACCAAAGCCAATAACACTTTTTTGAAATCTCTTACTCCTTTCACCCAAATATCCTCCCTCAAATTTTTTTGGTTTTCGAATATATTCGCCTTCCATTATCATTTGAAATATCATCCCGCTCTCGCATTCACTAACAATAGAGGGACTTCACTATAACGTAGCACCTTCTCGGCAACACTTCCCAAAACCCAATGACCAAGACCAGACCGACCATGGGTGGACATGAGCACCAAGTCAATACCATTTTCTTTGCTTATCTCATTGATTTCTTTAGCAGCGTCAATTCCGGAGGTTATCCTATGGTCTACTGAAAGCCCTTTTGTTCTTAATTCTTTCTCAATCGAAATCAATTCTGAAAGAACTCTGCTCTGTTCAGATTCGTTTGCTTTAGCGTAATTATATTCAATCGCTTGTTCGTCGAGTTCATCGATTTTAACATATTCGTTCCCATACATATAAGAGCTGATTCCAGAAGGGTAACTCATTTGTGCCATTTCGAAGAGAATAATTGGTATATTTAACTTAGCAGCTAATTCCTCTCCAACTGACATTGCTCGCTTACTGAGTTCTGAGCCATCAAAGGGTATGAGTATTTTAGTAATAAGTGCATTACTTCCTTCGATCCGATTCGATTTGTTGGGCCTGACAATTAAAACTGGGGAAGGGACTGTTCGGCAGACGTGGTCGGTCACGCTCCCAAGCATTTTCCCGATTTTAAGACCTGAGGTGCCAATAGAAGTCATAATTATTAAATCTATTTTATTTTTATCTACCAGATTACAAATGTTCCCTGCGGGCTCGCCTGTCTGTGTTTTGGTGGTTACCTTAACCTCGTTTATCAGGTTTTGTTTGACAGTCTCAGCCACCGTATCGAGATATATCTGAGGACTTTGTTTCTGATGCTGGAGCTCATGTCCATATACATGATACAAGATTATCTCAGAGCCCAACTTACTGGCCAGTTCCTCCCCATAAGGAAGGGCCATCTCAGCCATTTCCGAACCATCAAGTGGTATTAGTATTCTTTCAAACACAATCTCTCCTCCCAGTTTGTTAAAATGGCTAATCTAATCACTCGCTCTTGTGTCCATCGTCTTTCGTTTTTTCACTAATCGGAATCCGGTTCAAATATCTATATCACAACTGACCGATGCCTATTGTACGATGAAACTGCCTGTCATAATCGTCGGGTGTACGTCACATCGGAAGAAATATGTACCCGGAGTTGTCGGCGCAGTAAATGTGTACGAAATTGTTGCCGGTCCTGTGATTGTTTGCCCTTGAAAAATGGCTGGTGGCGTGGCCCTCGAATTAGTGTAAAGAGCAAAATTATGCGGAGCCGTATCTTTATTGTCGAAATTAATAGTAACGCTTGCACCGGCTGGCACGGTTATTGTATTCGGATTAAAAGCAAAGTTTTGTGCAATAAGACTTATGGTAATCGGTGTACCGCTGGCTTGAGTTGCAGTAGTTGTCGAAACACCCGTAGATATTGTTGTAGAAGGATTAGTTGTCATGGTCATTGGTGGCATGGGTGCCGAAGCTATTGGGTCTACTACAAACCAGACACCAGCCAAACCTTGGCCAAGCGTATCTCCAGCTGCCTGGTCTTTAACATAGTAATATAATGGCCAGCCTTTGAAAGTTGTTTGCATGCTTCCGTCGTTTCTTGTAATTGAACTAAAATCTGATGCATTTGGTGATGAAGGTACTATGATATTGGACGCATAGAAGACGGGCCAGTTAGCAAGTGTTGTACCGGTGATGTTACTCTGTCCAACCGAATCCCTTGTCGTCCAATATAAAGTCATTCCGTTTCCGTCAACTAAATAAGTACCTACTCCTGCTTTGGTACTGGTATTTATGGAATATACCAAACCAGAGCCCGGAGTTGAAGTAGAAGGATTTGTAGGATTGGGGACAGACGCCATTTGGGACGTTGAGGTTACTGCGGTGGTTGGGGCGCTCGTGTTACTGCATGCCGCCAAACCTAGCAAAGACATTAAAAGTAACGGAAAAGCGATTAAGTGAATATTCTTTCGATTTACTATCATTTTCCTCATCATAAATACCTCCTAATTAACTAGTGATTGTCATTTTTGTTTAACAAGTCAGGCTATGATTTATGGGACATTCATTGAAAGTATGACAGAAGGATAATCAAAAAGTTATAAAATTGGTGACGATAAGATTACAGAATGATGACATTTCTTATGATCAGACTGGAGGCACCACAATCCGGTCAACTATATGCGCCCTTGATATTTGCAGCGGTGAATATCAGAGTTTGGTAATAAACTAGAAATAAATTAAATCACATCGTAACAAAATGTCACCATTTTGTAACTTTAGCGCCTGACATTTTATAACTTATTCATGCTCGGTGTGTTAAATTACGGGGAAATGTAAATTATCCTTATCCGGTATAGTTTTGATTGTTTTGAAGACGAGATTAAAAAGGTAATGTATAGAGCAGTATAGCCTATAGTTATACTGGAATTTGGGAAAATAAAGTGTTTGAAAGAATATTGTTACCCTTAGATGGTTCCGAATTGGCTAAACTCTCCATTGCCTATGGAGAGGAGTTGGCGAGTAAATTTAATTCCGAGATAATCCTTTATCATGTGAAAGAACGAGACCAAGAACAAAGTGAACATATGCGCCAGTCCTATTTAGATAGATTAGCCGAAATTATTAGACCACCTAACAGCAAAAGTGGGGGATTTAAAGTCACTACAAAAATTGAGGAAGGTGAATCCGCCGAGAATATCTGTAACCTTGTGGATAGGAATAAGATAGATCTGATAATCATGACGGCTGTAAGTGTCTCTGGACTTAAAATCGGTAAGATGATGGGTAGCGTTACGGATCATGTCTGCCACACTGTCCCCATACCAGTAATGCTCATCAGGCCAAAGACTGCAAAACGCGAAGGTGGTAAACAGAATCTAATCACTAACATTTTGATACCATTTGATGGTTCGGAGCTTAGTAAATTGGCAATCCCAATAGGAAGGAAATTGGCTGGAACCCTCAAGATACCAATTACGCTCTTTGAGATGGCACCGAGAATTCGTCCTTATGCCACATATGGTGGTTATGCCGCGATCATTGATTTCACGGAGGCAGATGAACAAGAAAAGAAACGAGCCAAGGAAGAAATGGCTGTTTTGGATAAGGAACTGAAGCAAGAAGGTCTTGAGGTCACAAGCATTGTAACTCTTGGTTTTGACGCTGCAACAGAAATTGAAAAAGCATGTAAAAATATTGGAGCTGACCTGGTAGTTATGTCTACACGTGGTCGCTCAGGCTTGGACAGATGGATTATGGGTAGTGTGGCTAAAAGATTCTTCGGTATGGAGAAGTTCCATTGCTATTGGTAAACGCAAGAGCTGGATAATCAAGCCCATTCTTAGTACACTGTCAAGCGTTGTCAAGAATGAAAACTGAGAGATAAATGGGGGGTGAGTTTGATGATAGATAAGATTCAAACTACGGAAGCACCTAATTTTATTGCGCTGGATAGTGGAGGTCGGGTAATAAGACTGAGGTGGTCCCCAAAAACTGGACAGGTTGTTAAGATAGAGTTCTGCTCCTAAAATAAGAGAATACGAAGGAGCAGGAAATTGAAAAAGAGCCGCAAACAGTATAATCCGGACTTTAAAGCCCGGGTTGCCATGGAAGCACTAAAGGGCGAAGAGACCATCGCGGAATTAGCCATCCGTTTTGAGGTCCACCCGACCCAAATCAATAAATGGAAGAGAGAACTGGTAGCAGGAGCTGCCAATATCTTTGGCGCTGATCCCAACAAGAAGATCAAGGATGAGAAAGGACTGATAAATCAGCTTTACCAGCAGATTGGACAGCTGAAAGTAGAGAAGGATTTTTTAGAGAAAGGGTTGGAGCGGTGGAAGTAAGCCAAAGGCGTGCTGCTGTTGATCGCCGCCGTCCATCACTCTCCGTGACCAGTCAGTGTAAATTGTTGGATATCAGTCGCTCTGGGTTGTATTATCAGCCGATAGGAGTCTCTGACAATGACCTTAATCTAATGAAGCTGATTGACTGCCAATACATGGTCACACCGTTCTATGGAACCCGCAAGATGGCAGCTTGGCTAAAGAGTAAACACCACAATGTTAACCGGAAACACGTACGGCGGCTGATGCAATTAATGGGTTTGAAGGCCATCTACCGCCGTCCTCGGACTAGCCCGCCGGGACCGGGTAATAAAATCTACCCGTATCTTTTAACTGGTATGGAAATAACACGGCCAAATCAAGTGTGGTGTGCTGACATCACTTACATACCTATGGCACACGGTTTCATGTATCTGGTAGTCATCATGGACTGGTACAGCCGGTATGTATTGGCGTGGAGGTTATCAAACACCTTGGACGCTGACTTCTGTGTGTGGGCACTCGAAGAGGCGCTCAAGAAAGGCACCCCGGATGTTTTTAATACTGACCAGGGATCACAATTCACAGGCAAGGCTTTCACCGGGCTTTTAGAGCAACATGGAATCAAGATTAGCATGGATGGGAAAGGAAGTTACAGAGACAACCTGTTTATCGAGAGGTTATGGAGAACAGTGAAATATGAGGAGGTGTACTTAAAAGCATATCAGAATGGGAAAGATGCCCGAATCGGGATTGGGGACTATTTCCGTTTCTACAACAATGCACGTCCCCACCAGGCACTCTGGTATCGGACACCGGGCGAGTTATTTGCCCCCACCCCCTTTGAAGAGCCTGAGAAAGGTGTGATAGAATCGTTAACACAAGGTACCATTGATACAGCAGGACACTATCTTAATTTAGCCCCATTGCTGTCCTAACAATGGGGTCCACCTCAGACCTTCAGATTGTAAAGGCAAAAAGAATACGGTTATCGTGTTGAATAAATCCAGCAAAGTAATTAAGAGCTATGGCTTAACATCTTTCGTGCCCAGATTACGGCTGATGGGACGTTGATTAACGGTTTAATGGTAAAACCTTGAACCTGACAATGATTATGTGATAATTGAGATCTGCAGGAGTAAGGATGTCTAACGATTCGGCTTCCCTCGACAATGTCATAGAAGTTAAAAACCTCACCCGCAAATTCAAAAAACTAACAGCCGTGGATGAAATTTCATTTAACGTCGGCAAGGGTGAAATATTCGGTTTTCTCGGACCGAATGGCGCTGGAAAGACGACCACCATTAACATTTTATGTACATTGTTGCTGCCAACATCAGGCATGGCTACGGTTAATGGATATGATGTTGTTAGTCACACCAGTCAAGTTCGCTCCTCAATCGGTTTGGTATTCCAGGAGTCAACACTTGATGAATATCTTTCGGCCGAGCAAAACCTGCTCTTCCACTCTTATGCCTATAGCATTCCGAAAAACGAGCGTAAGGAACGTTTAGAATCAATGCTCAAAATGGTGGAACTATGGGATCGGCGTAATGATCGTATTCAAACCTACTCCGGTGGCATGAGGCGTAGGCTAGAGATAGCACGGGGACTTCTGCATCATCCTAAAGTGCTGTTCCTTGATGAGCCGACCATCGGCCTTGATCCCCAAACAAGGCATAAAATATGGGACTATATTCAGGAGTTGCGAAAGCAGACAAACTTAACTATCTTCATGACCACTCAATATATGGAAGAGGCCGAAAACTGCCATCGCATCGGGATTATTGACCACGGCAAGGTTGTCGCTCTGGATACTCCCGACAACCTCAAGGATGCTGTCGGCGGTGACATTTTAACCCTGAAGACAACCGATAATGCTGCCGCTATGAGGGAGATAAAAGAACGTTATAGTAACTTAACGACTACGTTTGAAGGTGACAATATTGCTTTCAACATAAACCATGGCGAGCAATTTTTACCGGAATTTGTTAAATCTTTCCAAGGACACATACTTTCAATCAGCTTGCGTCGCCCCACTCTCGATGATGTCTTCTTAAAACTTACCGGTGCCTCGATCCGAGCTGCGGGGGCTGCTCCTTCGGGTTTGCTGAGAAGGAGAATGATGGGGAGGATGGGCTAAAATGCATAACTACGGCCGTGCTATCTGGGTGACTGCCTACCGTGAATTCCTGCGCTACGTGAACAACCGATCACGCCTGGCATCCTCCTTCCTCATGCCCATCTTACTCTTGATAATCTTTGGTGCCGGCTTCAATAAGTCACTCGGCAACCTGGTGCCGGGTGTCGATTTCATAAAATACATGTATCCGGGTATCATCGCTATGAGCGTGTTCCAGACATCTCTTTTTGCAGGGTTATCAATCGTTTGGGATCGCGAGATTGGCTTCCTTAGAGAAGTGCTGGTAGCTCCACTGCCTAGAAGCGGCATCATCCTCGGCAAGGCGGCAGGAAATGCCGTTACGGCCGTTATCCAGGGTATGGTTATGCTGATCCTGGCCCCTTTTGTCCATGTCAGCCTAAGCCCAGTGACTGTTCTGGAACTTATACCAATCTTGATCATCATCTCGATGGCAATTTCGGGAATCGGACTATTGGTTGGTTCACGCCTCCGTTCCCAGCAGAGTTTCCAGATGGTGATCGGGATTCTGATGCTCCCTCTCATGTTTGCTTCAGGCGCTTTTTTCCCATTGAATAGCGTGCCGTTGTGGCTATTGGACATTGCCAGGATCAACCCGCTCACCTATGGAGTGGATACCCTACGCCACGTGTTCCTCGGCAACCAGGCCGCATCGGCCTTGGGCATCAAACTGTTCGGTCATCTCCTGAGCATAGGGCAGGATATGTTGCTGGTGTTTGTATTGGGTGTTATTCTGATTACCATAACCGCGGTTTTATTCAGTAGGCAAGATTAATAATCTTCGCATGAGATGCCTTGGCTAATTGTGGCTTGTCAAAAGACTAAATTGTAAAATTGTTCTCCATGAGGAGATAATATAACCCACCCGTTCGGAACAGTCGTTTGACAAGGCAGGAAGAGCAGCCGGCGGCAGGGTTCAGCTGGAAGATGGTAAGGTCGTAGCCGGGTCGAAGTTCATCACCGAGATTTGCCAGCTCTCTCGCGAGGATGGCTACAAAGCCGACAGCCCTATCAGATGGTTAAATAAAGAGGCCGGCCAGACGCTGCTCAAGACACACGGCGCCAAGGTCATCTATGGGGAGAAAATTAGCAAATAATATACCCTATGCAACAGAAAGGCCGACTGGATGTGCTGCAGTCGGCTTTTCTGGTAGGAAACATTTCGGAGGAACGTTAAACGTAAAAATCACTATCGCCAGTTATTTCGCATTCAGGGGTAAAATTAACGCACATAAAGTCTAGTTTTCTTCGGTCTTGCAAACGAATAGTGAGCCGGTCGGTTCCCCAGAGGATATTGGGTCTATTTATTGCTTTAATAGTTCCTGTAACCACAATCCTAACGATTTTGCCATTATACAATGCATTGCGAACGATTTTTATTTCATAAGACACTTCAGTAAGTAGATGGGTACCTCTATATACCCATCCGTTACCAATGAGGTTTTCATAAAGTTTATCGTTTTGATAGATAAGTGCCATGAGGACACCTTCTTTCCAGGTTATATAACCATGTAAAGGTCTTCATAATAACACAATCTGAAGAAAATGTCACAATTTATTGAGAAGTAATATACCAGAGAGTAGTAGCCACCTGGGGAAACCCGGGCGGCTGTTTTTGCTTAATTGTGGCTGCAAGCTTATAATCTCCTTACTTTTGGTAACGAGGGTATTATGAGTTTCGGAAACAAAAATAACAATATTTCGAGACAAAATATTCTAAGCAATGAATGGAAACGAATTGATAGAAGGTCTTGTATATAGTGTGCTAAGATTACCTCATTATGAATCCAACGCATAGACTAATTAGGGCCGGAATCCTTCTTGGATTAATCATTATTATCGGCGTCACCGGTTACAGGATTGTCGAAGGATGGTCATTGTTCGATGGCCTTTACATGACCATTATTACCATTACTACCGTAGGGTATCAGGAAGTTCACCCCCTTTCTGAAGCTGGGCGTATATTTACTATTTGCTTGATCTTGGGAGGTATAGGTATTGCTTTCTACGCCATTTTTGGAATAATTGCATATATTGTAGAAGGTCAATTAGGTATGACGCTGGGGAGGCGAAAGATGAAAACTAAAATTGCTAATTTGAAGGACCATTTCATTTTAAATGGCTTTGACAGATTTGGTGAAGAGATTGCGAATACCTTCAAAGAGGAAGGGGTGCCGTTTGTTATTATTGAAAACAGGCCGGATTTCATAACCCGGGCAGAGCGAGCAGGATACCTCTATCTTCAAGGTGATGGCACAAGTAATGAGCTGCTGCAAGTGGCAGGACTCGACCGAGCCCGAGGTCTTGTAGCAGCGCTTGCAAGTGACATGGACAATACATACATAACTCTTTCAGCCAAGGGGCTGCGTCCTAACCTGTTTATCGCCGCTCGTGCTTCAGATGTTGAAGCTGAGAAAAAGTTAAAGCTCGCAGGCGCAGACCGCATTGTCTCTCCCGATGCTATCGGAGGACGACGGACTGCGATGCTTTCCCTGCACCCAGCCGTGGTTGATTTCCTTGACATTGTAACCTCTCCAAGTCGGCCAGAAATAGAGATGGAAAAAGTTGCAGTAGGTGATAAGTCATCTTTTAATGGTCAGACGGTAAAGGAGGTTCGCCAATGTTCAAATGCCGTCGTATTAGCCATAAACAAGAAAAATGGGGAACTTCTGCCTAACCCGCCCGAAGACGAAAAGATCGAGGCTGGAGATAGTTTAATCATCATGGGCGCTAGGAAACAGTTGAGTTCAGTAGAAGCTGTTTGTCAAGGCGAGCTATCTAATACATAAATCTGTTTTAAGTGTCATCCTATAAAAACACACAATAAGCTAAACACAATGCTGAATCACTCAGCCATTCAATTAAATTGGATATACTATAAACCGATAATGCCTGCTTACCAAGCATCGAATTTGACCGGAAACCAAAGTTTTATACCATAATCTTCTTTAATTACTGATGGGGCCGGTAACAGAGCCGTCGTTGTTGTATCCGTTACTTTCCCAGTATCCCTGGAAATTTGTATTGGAAGAGAGCTCAATACGGGTAATCCATTTTGCCCATTTATAACCCCATTTACCGGCGGCTACTAACCGGAGGGGAAATCCGTTAGCCGCGGGTAGAGTAATCCCGTTGTCCTTCATGGCAACGATGATATCATTGTTGTTGATGTAGCTTAAATCCACCGAAGTATAACCCTTGGTATCGTCAGCAGTATAGAAGATAGCAATTACCGCCCCCGGTTGAACCCCGGCCGTAGCAAATATCGAGCTGAGAGACGGCCCTGTCCATTCGGCAGTATACCCCCAGCCTTCCACACATTGTAAGGTTGCAAGTTCTGAGACCTGAGGCAGCGCTTCGAGATCGGAGTAACTTAGGGAAAGCGGATGGTCTACCAGTCCGTCAATAGTCAATGAATAGCTTGCCCGGTCGATATTCTGCGTACCCGCAAGAGCATTGAGGTTCTGGTCTTTAATCGGGGTCAGCTTCGTGCCTTGAAATTCTGTCGCTTCCACTTCACCTGAAGTAGTAGTATTTGCGGTGGCAGTCGCGGGAGAAGAGGCTGCTGAACAGGCTGTCATGGCTAATAAAATAAACGTCAGGAATGAAACGCCAATTCGGAGGATATTTTTTCGAATTATTTTTATGCTCTCCATGATTGAACTCCTCTCTGGACCTCTGGTTTTACTGGCTAATAACGGTCCCTGAACAACCGCAGGTCATATATCCGGCCTGAACCCACGCGGCATACCCGCCGGTAATATCTTGAACATCTTTAAATCCTAGCCCAGCCATAATTTGGGCAGCGGCTGCACTATTGACTCCGGTCTGGCAATATACCAGATATTGTTTGTTTCTATCCAGTTTGTCGACATCGTTTTTAAATTGAGCAGATTCATAACTGATATCTATCGCTCCAGCGATATGTCTGGCGGTATATTCCTCCGGAGTCCTGACATCCAGAATTACAAAATCCTGATTGCCGACATTTTCCGATATCAGTTTATCGGCATCTGAAACAGTGATCGTGGGTACCGGAACAGAAACTGTTTGAGTCGTGGGCTGACGGCAGCCGGCAATCAACATAATATTCAGTAGGAATACAGCCGATATTACATATATCCAGCGCCGTATTTGCATTATTGACCACCTTCAATAAATCTTTACCCCATTAAACGACATATGTCTTGGCCGAGGTCGTTAAGAATTGTTTTGCCCTGTTTTTAATTCGGTGTCTTCAGCAATTTGGTAATTTACCATAGCCGCCGTAAGAAAACAGCTGCAGAGTTTACTGCCGGAGGAAGGAATATTAATGCGTAAATTCTGAATGGCGGCTGATGAGTTTGTGAAAGAAGTTAAACCGGGCTTCACTTCGATGGACGTGACCCACCTGAGCCAATCAGCGCCTTCATTACCGCCCACAACCAGACGCAGTGGGTAGCCCCGGTCCGGCGAGAGCGACAGTCCATTCATCCGGTATGCCAGAATAACACCCCTGTCCATGACTGTTGCGAGTGGCAATTGGACAAAGTAGCCGTCCATACCTCTTAAGATGACCTCACTGGCCTCGGGTGACAAACCTGCGGAGTTGAGCAAAGTTGACAAGGGAACCCCGGTCCAGTTATCCCATTCATCCACAGTTCCGGGACAAACAATTTCCACAGATACCGTAATTGAAGGCAATGACTGAATTTGGGCATATGACAGAGACATCGGAGTGTGAACCAGCCCGCTGACATCCAGCCCGAAGCTATTTATGTCTACTGGCGGGGCAGGCGGTTTTGCAGGAGCGTTGAGGTTAGCCGTGTTATTCGAACTGAGCGGCTCAGTTGTTTTGGTTGTATTTAACCCTGCATGGCCGGACGTCTTGACGCTTTGAATCGGGGCAAATTCAGTTCCGGATTGGGTACAGGCAGAAACCAGCCACATCACGCAGGTTATGACAGCGACCATGCAGCCGATTAGCAGTTTTTTGCATTTTCCCATTTTCGACACCTCATTTTGAAAAGCTTTAATATGAGAAATCAACTGACTACGTAATGGCACAAATCTCCCCTCCTTTAGAGATATTTTAGCCTTTAGGTTGTCAAAAAGTTATAAACTTTGGTGGGAATAGATTACAAAACTATGGCATTTACACAGGAACGGGTTTATTTATCATGATTATTTTACAACGAAATCGCACATGAACCGGTCTTAGTGTCTGTTAATTTTCCTCCGTACATTGTCTCAAGTTCAGCATTTTTTAAAGAAAGCGTAATAGTTATAACAATTTGCACTAAACATATTACGAATCTATATTATTCCTAGATGTTGTATTCATTATTCATGTCGCATTCATGTTAGTCGAATATAATTACATTTAGTTGGCATGACTAAATTTTAGAAAAAGGAGTTAAAGACATGAAAATCGTCGAAATTTTAACTCTGATTCTGATATCCGGTCTGATTAGCTTTGTGGTATTGGGTTGGTTTATAAAAACCAAGGATTAACGTAAAAATAAATGAAGCAGAGCTAGTCGTAAACATGGAGGTTTGCGAATAATGGTGTCCTGGAAGTTGAAGAGTTGTCCAAGGTGTAATGGTGATCTATTTATTCAGCGTGAGATGGACGGTTGGTATGAAGAATGTCTAGCATGCGGTTACCGAATGGATATATCCAATCTGGTTACCGCAAATGCGCTTGGGCAAGTTAGGTTAAAAGATCAAATTGTACCCGTGAATAAAACGAACAATAGTGGTTGAAATTCTCTTGTGTCAGATAATAAAGCTTACAAAACTGAATACCGGGAATAAAATGAAAGCCCCTCGCAAACATCGGGGTTTTCAAGTTTTTTATTAATGATGCTTGCGGATTGTTACCCGGAAGGATTTAAATAAAGTCGGGTTTATGATTTTGAGGCATCTGAACTAAAATTACTAGCGTTAACTTAATGGTTTGGATGGTTCGGAATAGACTTTATAGCCAGATATACTTAGGATATAATTAGCTACTGAGGCTAAAGAGGTTCGAGGTCATGTCTCTCTGAATTAAAATGAAATTACTTAGTGAAGAGGCTGAAGCACAGCGATTTAATTTCCGATTGGGGAAAAATAACGAAAATAAGGTAGAGGTATTAAATGATTGCTGGGATAATTATTGGTGTAATTGTTGTCATTCTTATACTCATATTTATTGGTATTTACAATGGACTAGTCAAACTACGTAATGGTGTGAAGAACGCTTGGGCACAGATAGATGTTCAACTAAAAAGACGATATGATCTGATCCCGAATCTCGTCGAGACGGTCAAAGGCTACAAGAATTTCGAGCGTTCAACATTAGAAGCCGTAACTAATGCTCGCAACGCCGCCCAGGCAGGATCTAATGCCAGCCCGGCTGCGCGAGCTGGTCTCGAAGGAGCGCTAAGTAGTGTGCTCTCCCGTTTGATGGTGGTGGTCGAGGCATATCCGGAACTGAAAGCCAGGCAGAACTTTTTAGCACTCCAAGAACAGTTGACTTCCACTGAAAACAAAATAAGCTCATTCAGGCAAATTTATAATGACGGAGTCTTAAACCTTAACAATAAGATTCAGAAATTTCCGTCAAACGTTATCGCTGGTATAACAGGTTTCAAACCAAGTGATTATTTTGAAGTTAAGGCACCTGAAGAAAAACAACCAATAAAAGTGAATTTTTCATAGTAGAAGGTCATTAAAAGATGTGGGAACAAATCAGATCGAATCGTATCAGGTCGGCTATCCTTGTCACCGGAATGGCATTAATTCTATTACTGCTAGGTTTCTTTATTGGTTTGGCTCTCGGCAGTTGGATTGTTGGTTTGATTATCGCATTGATTATTTGGGGAATTATGACCCTGGTGGCCTTTTTTCAGGGCGACAGTATTCTGTTGTCCATGGCACGTGCCAAGAAAATAAGCCCTGCTGACAATCAACGTCTTTACGATGTGGTTGAAGAGATGAAGATTGCTTCCGGGTTGGAGAAGATGCCGGATGTTTATATAATCGAAGACCCGGCGCTGAATGCTTTTGCCACAGGCCGGGACCCGAACCACTCAGCCATTGCTATTACTTCTGGGCTACTTCAAATATTCAATCGCGACGAACTTCAGGGAGTCATCGGACACGAAATGTCCCATATTAAGAACCGGGATGTAAGGCTCATGTCTCTGTTGACGGTTCTTTTGGGGACAATCGTTATCCTCGCTTGGTACGCATGGATGTTTGCTTTCCTTGGGGCGGCGAATGCAGGCAGAGGGCAATCATCATCTCGTAACAGACGCGGTGGCAGTGGTGGGGGAGGAGGGAACGGCATTCAGATAGTTGTGGCTCTCATCGCCCTATTATTAGCGATACTGGCACCGATATTTGCACAACTTATATATTTTGCAGTTTCCAGGAAGCGGGAATACCTGGCGGATGCTTCCTCAGCTCTCTATACCAGATATCCGGAGGGTCTGGCATCGGCGCTGGAAAAGTTGGCTCATTCAGAAACTCCGCTAAAGTCAGCTAATAAAGCCACTGCACCGATGTACATCATCAATCCTTTTAAAAATAAGGGTATGTCTATGAACAGCCTTACGAGTACTCATCCACCTATTGCTGACCGGATTCGCATATTAAGATCCATGGCTGGAGGATCTATGGCAGATTATGAAAAAGCTTATGCACAGACAAAAGGAAAGGGCGGTATTATTCCACCTTCGGCTCTGGCAGGTGCAGGTGCGAATGTGCCATTGAGGAGAGCCTCTCCCTGACGAGTACTCGATATGGTTGAATGATAGTCAACCCTTGAACCATTAACAAAGGAGAAATATATGAAACGGAAGTTACCTTGGGTTTTTCTAGCTGCTATTATCGTTCTTTTAACGCTCAGCTTGCTCAGTTTGGGAGGTTGTACCAGTTCGAGCAGTAAGGTCCAAAACGACTTCTATAATGCAGGAAACGCTAATCTGAGCGTTACAGGTGCGCAATTCGATCAATACATATTATTCCGTTTTGACACTTCCAAATCGGCGCTTACTCTAGCGCTCCCGAGTGCAGCGGACATAGTTGCCAATTTATCCTCTCCATATGCGGGAGAAGTGATATCTTTTGCAGTGGCGGCCGATGGTACTAATGCTGTCACGCTCATTGCCGGCACCAATGTCACGATCAAACCCAGCGCTTCAATGGTTGCAGGAAATACCACTATTTCCATGTACTGTGTACTCGATAACATCACCTCAGGCAGTGAGGCGGTGACCATTTACTAATACGCGTTGCCATTCAGGAAAAGAGTCAAACAAGAGGATTTTATATGACATTTGATGCAAAATCATTTGAGATTCAGCGATGGCATTCTGCCACTTATGCTGAATCCTGGATAACTAATCGGGAGCAAGAAGATGGACGGAAATCTCTCAGGAGAAAATTAGTCTCATTACTTCCATTTGAGTCTGAAGCCTCATTTAGAGTTTTAGATTTAGGAGCAGGCGGCGGTGCTTTGAGTCAAGAAATCTTGACGTATTTCCCCAATGCGCAAATTGTCTGTCAGGATTTTTCTGAAGTAATGCTTGGCCATGCCGAGCAACATCTCGCAAAAATCACCGACCAAGCGGTTTTTATACGCAGCGATCTTTCTACACAAGACTGGAGTAAATCTATTTCTGGTATGTTTGATGCCGTTGTTTCTTCTTTGGTCATGCATACTGTACCTGGTCGTGTTCGTGAAATTTATCACGAAGTTTTTGATATCATCAGAAATGATGGATGTTTTGTGATTGGTGATTCCACCTCTCCGCCTGGACCGACGTTGGGAAAGATCTATTTGAAAATGCGTTTAAAGAATATTCAAGCAACGATAAAAGCCGAGACAGGAATTGAAGAAAAGCTTGAGGATATTGAACGCAAAGTGCAAGAAAGACGGCGAAGTCACCATAGCGAAGACCCCGGACGCGTTCGTAATCCACTTCGGGCTATGCTAACTCTTGAAAATCATCTGGAATGGTTAAAGGGTGCTGGATTTGATGAAGTTGATTGTCCATGGAAAGAGATGCAGCGAGCAATCATCATTGGAATAAAGCACTGAATTGTAGTAGACAGGACATTATCTGACACTTGAGACCTCTCTGACAGAATTATCTGCCGGCTGTAACCTATCCAGCACCTTTTGGTCTGTGCGCTCGTTCTGTGATAAGAATTTTATTACGCACATATACCAAGGTAGTGAGCAATGGATAAGCGAACACCTAATAGAGCTTTGACAGTTGCACTGCTAATTGGAGTAATAATCCTGCTAATTTTATTCTTACTCTGGTTTAAAGATGATTAAACTACGTCCAAGAATCATGGGAATTGTTTTTAAAGTAATATTCACAAGTACGCAGTAATCCATGGAAACCTCAGGCTAATTTAAAGCGTCTATTGTAAAATCATCATCTAAATCGTCACGGGTGTCTTTTGCCTCCCAGTAGCCAACTGTGCGGAAATAATCATCTTTTATTATTCCATCTGGAATTATATTGTTATTTTTTTGAGTCTCAGTTGTTTTAAGTAGCGTGAGATTTAAATCCAGTGCAATATTGTGAAGTAAATCTTTAAAAGCGGTTTCAGTTGTACTTTCATTCTCGGCGTTGTGAAGTTTGAATTTTTGCATAGCAATATAGTACCTGCTAGTATATTTTTTGGCCATATCGTTTGTAAGTTTCATATCTACAAATTCCTTTTTCCAATTGTTTTTCGCCAATTGGAAAATCTCAGCGCAATTATTCTATACAAAGAAACCATTTTTTACCATGAATATTGTTAGCCAGAGGAAAGGCTATCATTAAATTATGTCAATTCTAGCATTGTCCCCGACTTGCCGCAAGACATGCGCGATTTTGTTTTTGTTTCTGCTAACACAAACCCACCATCGTGTCTGTTCCCGACTTTCGGGAAATATAGCTTCTGTGATAAATGGTTTCAGCAAGGTGATAAAAACAATTTGAGGCTCTATAAACCTTAGTAAATAACTTCGAAGTGGGTAGTCGTGGGTAAAACCCCATGGGTGATTGAAGTCGGATTAGAGGTCGTCTATAATGTGAGCAGACCGGCCTACTCCTATTGGCCAAAGGAGATACCAAATGAAGGTTGATGTTTATTCCAGCCCCACCTGACCCCATTGCCACACGTTGAAAGAGTTTCTTTCACGCAAAGGAATATCCTATCAGGACCATGATGTCAACTCAGACCCGTCTGCTGCCCAGGAGGCGATAAAGATTACCGGGCAAAATGGGGTGCCGGTAACTGTGATTGACGGCCAGACCGTCGTCGGTTTTAACGAGCCACGGCTTGAACAGCTTATCGATCAAGCGCAAGCAGCCGCACGCCCAAAGTTCGGAGCGGGAATCGCTGATGTAGGTAAAGCAGGCAGGAAAGGCGTATCTATCATATTCGGTGCATATGTGGGTCGGATAGGAACTGGTTCAATCGCAGAAAGGGTAGGGCTGGCTGTGGGTGATGTTATTATCCAAATGAATAACAAGCAGATTTCCGACACAGCAGACTTGGAACGCTTTATGATAGGTATCAAACAAGGCGACAAACTATCGGTCGTTTTCATCCGGGGCACTAGCGTCAGCACCGTGGAAATAACCGTTTAGCCTTATGCACAAATCTTGTGAAAGCAAACATTTGCTAAAATACACTGGATAATTCAGTCAGGATTTTTAGGATTTTAGATAATTGAGTGCCTTAAGAAGCAAGGATAAGACGTCAGAGATCAAGCCAGTAGAGAGGTGTCCTTGGTGGCTATGTTTTACATTTGATAATTTTCTGAGAAGAAGATTCCAGAATCCCACTAAAATCATGTCAGCTTACATCAAAGAAGGTTGGACGGTGTTGGATGTAGGGCCGGGGATGGGATACTTCACGATTGCTATAGCCAAACTAGTGGGACCAACGGGGAGAGTTATCGCGGCTGACCTTCAGAGACACATGTTAGACGCTATTTATCATCGAGCCATCAGGGCAAAAGTGCAAGACCGGATTATTGTCCTTCAAACCAAGCCAAATGAAATAGGAGTTACAACACAGATAGATTTCTGCTTGGCTTTCTGGATGGTCCATGAGGTGCGAAACCGAAGGCTATTTCTAAGCCAGATTGCTTCGGTTCTCAAATCAGGAGGCACAATGCTAATGGCGGAACCAAAAATGCACGTCAGCAAGATCAATTTCATAGCGACGCTGAATCTAGCCAAAGAAGTTGGTTTTGAGGTTATAGACCAGCCTAAAATATTCCTCAGTAATTCAGTGACATTGAAAAAGCCCTAGATTGAGAGACTTCCCTAATTTATTCCTGCGACCGAACGAACATATTATAAGAACGATTTTCTTTTCCAATTAGCACCCTCTAGGAAGTTATTTTCCAAGCATTTCGCCTAAATAGGTGCTATCCAAACATAGTGTTTGCTAAGCGAATTTCAGCCAGGAGTCAATTAGAATTAAAAAAGGCTTTTAATACTTCTTAAATGTTGCGCTAATTCCGACGCCTAAAGTGAAGACTGTTAAAAGGACGAAAATAACAGCAACTATTGTTCCGATCCAACCCAACAAATAATTGTTCGTTGGCAAGGCCGTGATGCTTGGTGGGAAAAGCGTAAGAGCTATAGATAATAGACCTAACGCAATACCTATCGCGCCTAAACCGATACCAATTCGAACGATATCATCGGGATGAGATTTCCATGCTCGTATTTTCCCTAAAATATTGGCCTCTTTTATGGTTAATTCAACTTCATCGGGTAATACAGACCATCCCAAAATGTTTCTATACCATTCATTTATTTCAACTCGACCATTTGCTCCCTGTATACCACGGATTTGGCAGTAAGCCCTTTTACCATTCGCATTTATTTGCACATAAGTTCCGTTATGTATCCCTCCTCGTAAATCATCTGAGACTCTAATCCACGGCTTGTGCACATCATTTTCTTTGGAAAGCGAGATAAAACATTTAAATTTAATTGGTTTTTTGAACATCTGATTTATTTCCTCCCAATATGCTTATAAAGGCTGGTAATCAGGGATAATTCTATTTTACCGGGCGGCATAATCTAAAAAAAGAGACAAATAATTATTGTTTAGTTATTTGTTGGTATTTTCCCTTTACTACCGATAATTTTTCTACCGAGTTTTACTCTTTGAGAAGCAGTATTGCATATCGTCATGTTCTCATAAGTGTCTTTTTGTAGTTTCCATCCAAATATATATGCTATTTCCTTAATACTAAGGCGTTGCTTATCCTTCAATATCGCACAAATCACCGCCTGTGGATATAGGATCAAATCTTTCTGTAATTGAGGTCGACCTCGTTTAGCTTTTATAACTACCGAATCAACAGTCTTCGGCCATTTTGCCTTAATAAGGAGTTTTGCCACATCTCCTGGCTCGAATGAGCCATGAAACCAATTAACACTATCTATAATCCGATCTTTGCCTCTTTCTTTCACAACTTTTCGTTCTGCCCAAATCTTCTTGCTTTGGCCTGTATCAGTTTGGGGAAAGTCTTCTATGCTACCCTCATCGTTTTGCATGGCTTCAGGGAAACCACATTCTTTCCAAAGATTCCCAAAATAATAGAACAGATATGAATTAGCAGAGAGATTCATTTTATCGACCACAAATTCATCTGCCATTTTGACAACCTCATCATACAAATTCCACAATGTGTAGGCCTCAGTATTCATATCGAAAATAAAAGACCCTTCCTCTTCCCTAATTCCGAATTCAGCTTTATTAACTAACTCAGCAAAATCACCATGTTTAGCCTCAATTTCACTTCTGGCTTGTTTTATAGAATCAAGCCAGAAATCGCATTTCATTAATATTTCTTTCAATGTGTTTATCATTGTGTAATCTTAAAATGAAGATTAAATTTGCTCCGCGGTTGCCTCGATTATTCTATTTTTGAGTTTCATACCCCACCGTTCGTGGCAAACTCCGTAGTTGGGTAACCTAGTACGAATGATGCCTCGATGCATGCGTACAGGAGATTAATTGCGCGTCTATTCGTAACTTTTTTAAATCACGGACTGCCGAATTATAACGTAGGTATACGTGATTTGTTAACTCTTCGGCCTTATTTCGTAACTCCGAATCTAATTTTGGCTCTTTGTGCATATTTCGCCATTCTTTAATCTTGTCGATACGCTTCTTGGCAACAGTTGGGTTGCTGGCATATTTATCTATGATAAACTCTGCCCAATGTGTGTCTCGTTTTTCATCTCCGTTGCAATAGCCGCAAGACAATACACGATTCGAAATGTGGTTTATGCCTTGTCTTGTTTTCCGATTAATCTTTGTCCCGCAATAAGCACACTTAGACTCGAAGAATTCCCAAAGTCGTGTTATGTCCTCCTTGGAAGGATCAGGATCAATTATCCCGAGCAGCGATTTTCGGATCATGTTCTTGGTTTGGGATGGTGTTGAGCCCGTCATAAAATGCTCCTTTTGTACATTAGAATCGTTTAAGATTATATTCTTGTGACGGAGTAAATACAAAACGGTCTAGAAAAATGGACAATTAAGGTGAAAACTTAGTAGATTGCAAATCTTGAAACAACCACTATGAACCGTTAGTGTCTCCGTTTGATAAAATGGCAAAAACAAAAGGACCGAGTGGTTTAATATTATTGAAAGGCAATAAAAGCAATAATCAACGTTAAAGTGAAGAGGAACTACTAAACTAGTTATGAATTAGATTTCTCTGCGCAAGCTGCACACTTACCACGTAACAAAATATCGTGATCCTGCAAAGTATATCCCTCTGGCAGCAACTGCTGTAGGTCTTCTGTACATGCAGGTATCTCGTAAAGTTTATCGCATGACTCACAAAGAAAATGATGGTGATGCTTTTGAGGAGCTACTTCCCACCGGGGAGGTTGACCCGGCAACTCGACGGCCATGATCAACCCGTCTGCCTGAAGAGATTTCAAATTGCGATAAACCGTGGCAATACCTAAACCAGATATTTTTTTGCGCGCCATCTCGTAGATCTCCTGGGGAGATAATGGCCTTCCGCTTTTTTCCAAGATTCCTCGAATTACATTGCCCTGTTGGGTAACTCTTATCATAATTTATGTCACTTTTTTCAATGATAACACGAATTCAATATCATGATACTCAAAACCGAAATGTACGTCAAGAATATTAGGTCATTGACATGATAATGATATAATATTATCATTATCATGTAGCTCTGAATTACAAATTATTCTCCCGGAGGTGCAAAATGACAAGATGGTTTCTCGTGGTGTCTTTATTAATTGCCATTGTCATCGGATTTGCGGGGTGTAAAAGCAACGCAGCAACATCCGCCACAGTTTCTGAGAGTGTGGTGCAAGTGGTTGCGGCGGAGAACTTCTGGGGAAGTATTGCAGCACAAGTGGGCGGCAGCCACGTGAAAGTTGTCAACATTATCACCGATCCCAACGCCGACCCGCATTCTTACGAACCAACATCACAGGATGCCAGAACGGTTGCGGACGCGCAATACGTCATTTACAATGGAGTGGGATACGATGCCTGGATGGACAAATTACTCGGGGCTAATCCATCCGCGATCAGGCAAACACTAAACATCGGCGACTATTTCGGCAAGGTTGACGGTAACAATCCGCATATGTGGTATAACCCGACTTATGTTGAGACGATCGTGAATAAGATTCGAGACGATTTAATTGCAATCGACCCAACCGATACGGCAGCTTTCGATCAATCTGCCCAGATATTTTTGACCACAGGATTGAGTCAGTACAATGCTTTGATAGCCGATATTAAAGCTAAATACAACGGCACTCCCGTTGGCGCTACCGAGAGTATTTTTGCCTATATGTCTCCCGCATTAGGGTTAGACCTTGTCACTCCGCCTTCTTATATGAATGCTGTTTCCGAAGGCACGGATATATCGGCTGCCGACGAGGCCACGTTTGAGCGGCAAATTTCGCAAAAGCAGATTAAGGTTCTCGTTTACAATAGTCAGAATACGCCTCCGAATGTCCAGGCTTTGCTCGGCCAGGCGAAAGCTCAAGGGATACCCATTGCCTCAGTCACCGAAACGCTGGTGCCCGCAACGGCTACCTTCCAAGATTGGCAATGCGCGGAATTACAGGGAATAGAAAATGCTCTGCAACAAGCAACTGGGAAATAACGTCAGATAAAAGATGAACACACTTCGCAGTTAAGCGGGAGAAAATTTTATGAATGCTTCAAATAATTTATCCACAAATAATACAACTGCGGAAGAAGTCATCAGCATCTCCGGTGGAGCCGTGGAGCTCGGCGGACACACGATCTGGCAAAATGTGAATCTCGGAGTAAATGCCGGTGAATTTATCGCGATATTGGGACCGAACGGCTCCGGTAAATCGACTTTGATCAAAACCGTACTGGGACTTATTCCATTGAGCGCTGGTAAAATAACCGTCTTCGGCCGACCAGCAAGGCGGGGGAATCCAGAAATAGGGTATGTACCGCAAAGGCGTTCTTTTGACGCAGATGCCCGCATCCGCGGCAGAGATATTGTGAGAATGGGATTGGACGGCGGCCGATGGGGGTTGCCTTTTTCGTTCCTCAACCCCAAAGAATCAAAAAACATCAGCCAAAGGGTTGAGACCGTAATAGAAAGTGTCGATGCAGCATCTTATGCTGACCGTTCGATCGGCGAAATGTCCGGGGGCCAACAGCAGAGACTGCTGATTGCTCAAGCTTTGGTCACCAATCCACGGATGTTGGTGCTGGATGAACCACTGGAAAGTTTGGATTTGGCAAACCAGCAAGCAATTGCCGATATTATCCGGCGCATTGCGAAAGAAACGGGAGCGGCTGTTTTGCTAGTAGCCCATGACGTTAACCCCATCATGTCATCGATAGACCGGGTGGTGTATATTGCCAAGGGCCGCGTGGCGGTCGGCACGCCGGAAGAGGTTATTTCTTCGGAGACATTGTCAAAATTATACGGGTCTAATGTCGAGGTTTTACGTACTGGGGACGGTAGCTGCGTTGTAGCCGGACGGACAGGGGAGATTATCAGTTATCATGAGCATCATTGAATCGGTATTCCCCTCGTCTTCTGTTCATTTTACCGGGCTGTTGCATTATCACTTTATGCAAAATGCTTTCATTGCCAGCACAATAATTGCCATATTAGCTGGCACCGTGGGGTATTTCATGGTCGTTCGTGGCCAAAGTTTTGCCGGACACAGCTTGGCCAATGTAGGGTTTGCCGGTGCGACCGGGGCATCCTTAATCGGCTTATCTCCCTTGTTGGGGTTAGTGGTTTCAGGGATGCTGGCGGCTTGCGGGATTTACTGGCTTGGACTGGATACGCAACGTTCACGCCAGACTGACATAGCCACCGGCGCCATATTCAGCGCATCCATGGCATTGGGTTTCCTTTTCGTTCACCTATCAACTGCACAAGCCAACAATATTTACTATGTGCTCTTCGGGAATGTGCTGGGTATTTCAAATGCCAGTGTGATGGTCACCGCGGCAATGGCGGTCCCGGCATTAATTCTGGTACTGGTCGCTGCCCGCCCGTTGCTGTTTGCATCGGTAGACCCGGTAGTGGCCGAAGCCCGCGGCGTGCCCGTAGCAACATTAGGGTTGGGTTTTCTGCTTGTTTTAGCGCTGGTGGTCGCGGTGGCGGTTCAGGTTGTGGGAGTATTGCTTATTTTCGCGCTTTTGGTGACCCCTGCAGCAGCCGCAAGAAGGCTTTCCAATCGCCCGATGGTCGAAATAATTATCTCAGTATCACTAGCGGTAATCTTCACCTGGGCCGGGCTGATCGCAGGTTATTACACGGCATCTCCGGTTAGTTTCTACATTACGACTTTTTCCTTCGGGTTTTATGTTCTGGTTCGTCTTTTCAAAGCCTTCGGGCCTACAAGCAAGTTTTCAAAGACAAACCCAGATTTTGGGAAGAGTGAAACCGATGGGTCTTGAAAACGTCTTCCCTCATTTCACTTGGAACATTTGGCTGGATATTTTCCGCATGTTTCAATACGGTTTCATGCGTAATGCCTTTATAGCCGGCACTGCTTTGAGTGTTGTATCCGGGCTGGTGGGATATTACGTGGTTGTAAGACACCAGGCGTTTGCCGGAGAAGCTCTTTCTGATGTGGCTTTTACGGGGGCCATGGGCGGAGCAGTATTGGGACTAAATCCTCTCGCAGGAACCATCGTCTTAACTGTTGCGGGGGCGGTTGCAATGGGGTCTTTTTCGCAGCGCATCGACGAGGCGGATATTGCCATCGGAACAGTACTGGCTTGGGTGTTGGGGCTTGGAGTATTGTTCCTTACTCTATTTACCACTCACACCGGTGCCAGTTCCGGTTTCTCCGGCGTGACGGCTTTATTCGGTTCAATTTTGAGTATTTCCAACACGCAAATGATGATAATTGTGATCGTTGCAGTCTTTATTGCATTGACAACGCTGATCATCGCTAGGCCACTATTGTTTGCAACTCTGGATCCTGAAGTGGCAGCTGCACGGGGTATTCCAGTCCGCCTGCTCGGTGTCATCTTCATGGTGCTTCTCGCCATGACAGTGGCTGAGGCAATGCAGGCGGTAGGTGCATTACTAGTATTTGCCTTGTTGCTGCTTCCCGCTGCAATAGCCTACCGCTTGGCCTTGCGACCTTTTACGGGTCTGGGTTTAGCGGTTGTGTTTGCTGTCGTCTTGACATGGGTAGGCCTCACGATCGGTTTTTATTCCGGACTACCCAGCAGCGTCTGTATCAGTCTGCTCGCGTTCGTCGCTTATATTGCAGTTGTAGGATCAATCGCCTTGTGGCAAAGACTGGTTATCAGACAACGTGGTAAATATCAAAACGCCCATCCTACGGAGAATGGTTTGCAATAAATCAAATTGTGATGTTTCCCCAGTTAAGTGAGAATGGACTATGGTAATTCGGGGCTGAACACACAATCCGGTCGCTATGTAGATGTCAAGATGGTTTGCGGCCACCTCCGTTTGATACCGTTAGTTAAATAGCTAATTCTACCTTGATCTGTTGTCGATATTTCAGCCCTGAGCCTGCCGGACTGTCAAGGGCGAGTTACAACTCGGGCAAAGCCTTTAACCTTGACTGTCCAAAGGCGAAGGATATAATTATGCGTCAGATCAAGGCAGTATATACTCAATAATTTACCTCCTTTCTCAGGACAATAATTTCCAGATTTTTAAACGCTTTCCAGGCCGCTATTCGTGCTTAAGCACAGTTTACATCTTCGTTTCGTCTTTAGTGCTGACCAGCCATAGTACGTAATCTACTTACCGACGAGATTCGTCATGCACCATTTATACGATTTTGGAAATTGCGTTCTAATAACTATCGGTAAACTCGTCCAATATTACGAATGATTAATTTCACTCCATAACCCCAATGACATACGGCTCTCCATCCAATAAAATCCGGCGTAGCCGTATCGCCAATTTCCGCGCAACAGCCACGATCGCCTTTTTCTTGCTTCCACAATTCTTTAATACCCGCCGGTATTTATCCAACAATACCGGGTCGTACTTAATAGCCATCCAGGAGCACTCTACCAGCCATGATCTCACACTGCTGTTACCTTGCTTGGTAATATGCCCCTGGCGCTCCTTTTCGCCACTGGAATAATCACTGGGCACTAAACCCAAAAAACTGGCAAACTCCTCTTTTCTTTTGAACCGACTCACATCGCCCCACTCCAGCAACAATCGAATGGCTGTGAAAGTTCCGATGCCGGGAGTAGTCTGAAGCAATTCGACACTCTCCTTATACCGGTCGCTCTTAGCAAGCGTCCGAAGTTGCTGTAAAATTTCCTTTCTGAGTTGCCGCAGATGCTCTAATTCATTGAACATTACTTTAATCGAAAACCGCAGGGAGGCGCTTATCTCTAAATCCTCAAGGTATAACTTTACACGAGTATACATTGCTCTATTCCAACTCCCTGGTGACAAACCTTCGTCCAGACCGTGAAACTCCAATGTCCTCCGAATACGGTTACATACTCGCCGGATATCAGCCTGAACTTGTTCATAAGTCCTTGATATCTGTCGGTCCTCGCGAAGTTCTTTGTCAGGCACAAAACAGCTATGATAATCCCCATTTTCTAAATTCTTGGCCAGCCGACGACAATCCGTCCGATCATTCTTCTTCCGCTGGCATTTCTCTTCAGTCACAGTATGCGGTGGTGTTACAATGCAATCCCAGCCTTTTGCCTCCAGATCGTCATGCAACCCAAAACCTTTGAAGCCGGCCTCATATATTACCTGGATCTGACACTCCGGAAATTTGTTATTAAAATAGTTACTCAGCACATCTAATTTAGCCGGCATGCTGGTTTCATTAACAATCACCCCGCCACTACGGACACAAAGCTGCCACGTTTTCTTGGAATCCTCCAGCCCGACAAATACCTTTTCCTTCCTCAGAATATCTTGGGATCTCTTCGTCATAAAACTACCTCCTTCTTTTAATAACTTATTTCTTATTAGAAGGTAGCCTTTTTGTCAGGGCTTTAGCAACCAGCTGCTTAATCTATCATAGTCAACCATGGTGTCTGCTCGTCCGCTGCGTAAATAGCGTTAGCGGACACCCAAAATCAGCCATGGTGTCTGCTCGTCCGCTGCGTAAATAGCGTTAGCGGACACCCAAAATCAGCCAGATAGGGACTCCTGAAAACCGGCAACCAAGACAAAGGTTGGCATACTTCATTGTGAAAGACGAAGGTGTCGGTGGGGAACTATTTCAATACGGTTGATAAACAACGGAAACTCGGATGGAGCTACCCGCCGCACACAAAGAGAGACCGGTGTCTATTGGGATAAGTTGCCCGCTATGATCCGAGGCGGACCTTAAAACCGGCTACACTATTCTATAGAGCAGTTTCCATAAAGTGTTATAATTTGCATAAGGAAGAGTGAGTAAATCACCTATGCAGATTTCGCGAGTTTGGGTATATGCTATCGGTGTAATAGGTTTGCTAATGTTGATCTCCGGTGTGGTGTGTATGGTCGCGTCAAACAACAGACTGTCGAGGATAATCCCTGCTATGCCTGCCAATTTGGCGGCGGACCCCAGTGCGACCTCAATCAAACTCAACTGGACGGAGCCATCTAAAAATGCTAAGCATTTCCAGATTCTCCGCGATGGGTCTGTTGTTACAGACAACGTCCCTGGTAGCCGTAGTACTTGGACACGGACTTGAGACCAGCGACGCAATACGAGTATTCAGTTATCGCGGTGAACCTCACTGGGCAATCCCAAATGGCTATCTTAAACGCGAAAACACTGAACCCACCCATCACCGTCACGATATTAGCGGTAGGAGTCCATGAGAATGGACAAGAAGGAGTAGGAATCTTTAGCGCACAGTATGGCAATATCGAGGCGGCAGTTTTCGTTACGGATAACAAGATCAGCACTCAAACAAGGCTACCATCAAAAGGCTACTACAAACTGCTCGAAAATGATCAGACATCCACTGATGTCATTGTATTCACGACGGCCGAGGTCGGTGATAACCTAAGCATTGCCGTAATGGGCAACGAACATAACGGCAACGGATTTGAAAACTTTTTAGCTGATATTGCGGGCTGGGCGACCAACGAAGAGATTGTTGGTTTCCCGTGGTCGTTATTGACTGGCTCGGCAGGTGCAGACAGTGCCTTTGGCGACATGTATAAACAGCTTGCAGGTTTAGGCGACCACCAAATGGGTAACTATGTAGCTCAGTGGAACGTCAATAATAACTGGGGAGTCGGGACCTACTCGGATATCGGCTGTTCCAGGCCTGACGGCCAGGTGGGTCTAAGGCTATGGATCCAGATCACATGCCCTGTGTACGACTATGCTAATGAGTCGACAAACGCTACTTCGGTAGATGGAAGGTGATGATTATGTTCTGTCAGGGCATTGGCCCTCAACGGGAAAAGTTTCCAAGAATTCAGCAATATCTTTGAATCGAACCACATGCAGATTCTCAATTAATTTACCAATCATCATCCTATGCTTCCAGATGCCTCTCTATTAACTCTACAGCTGCCCGGTTTTCACCCAAGGCGTCTAACGCTTCGGCCTTGGCCATGTCAACTAAATACGAAACTCGGTTCTGTGTACTTGCGGTGTCTGAGGGCATATAATACTCTCAAACGATGGTTTGGGAGAGGAATAAAATGCACATGGTCAGAAACAACAAATTATGCAGATTTTTGCAACGTGTTTTTCTGCCTGAATCAACAGATACGCTGCTGGCATATATTGCTCTTGTTTTTGTTGGTTGGCAGTATAGTTGGCAGTATACGCAAGTTAATGGTGTTCTTGACTTTATTAATAACATATTTGAGTGGGCGATTACGAGACAATGGCATTCAACAATACTCATACGGCACGGTACAGTGATGGAGACTGTATTTTCATGGGTCTACTGGTTGTTGTTTGTGTGGTTGATTGTACTGGGTATCAGGCTGTTGCACAGCGGTAGAAAAAACGAAACACAGGACGCACGGAGAGTAACGCGGGAAGAAGGTACTGCCAAAGCCATAAACGAGATTAATATATCACTCCGAAAGTTAGACAAGTTAGATGATATTCTATCAGCAATAAATAACCTAACAGAACAAATCAAATTAGACAGGGAGGGTAGAAATGGACAGTGTGCAAACTACAAGCCAACAGACAAGCCCAAGTCCTGAAATCATAACCTGCAAATACTGTCAGTCAACAAACACGCGCAAATACGGCTTTGTGAATGGTAATCAGCGATATTTCTGCAATGCCTGTCGTCGCAAATTTAGTGCTGATGACCGTCTTTTCGGGATGAAAACTCCAGCAAATCAGGTATCCTCTGCGGTTGATATGTATTACAAGGGGATGAGCGTCAACGACATCCGAGACTACCTTAATACCCAATTTCACAACAATCCGTCTAGTAAATCAGTATACAAGTGGATTGATAAATATACTGATGAAGCTGTTAAGAAATTCAGAGACTATCATCCAGACGTGGGTGATACGTGGATAGCCGATGAGACTGTATTAAAAATTGGTGGTCGAAACGTCTGGATGTATGACATTATAGACGAGAAAACCAGATTTGTTTTGGCTACCAGAATCACATATACCCGTACTACTCACGATGCTGAAATGCTCATGGAGAGAGCAGAGGAGCGAGCGGGGAAAAAACCAAAGATTGTAATTACTGACAAGCAAAATTCCTATAACGATGGTATTGAATTGGCTTACGGTAGCGATACTGAACATCTACAGAGGTCGCCATTCTCACCAAGCGATGACACTCAAAGGATAGAACGATTTCACGGCACGCTGAAAGAGCGCACAAAGTGTATGCGGGGATTAAAGACTATTGATAGTGCCAATGAGTTCGTAGATGGCTTCCTTGTCTACTACAACTTCTTTAGACCGCATGAGAGTTTAGAGGGCAAAACACCAGCAGAGGAAGCAAAACTGGTTTACCCAATTAGATGTTGGGTAGACGTTGGCAGGATTTCCAGCCCGCAGACTAAGGTGTTGGCAACTCCTGCTGTTGAAGAAGTTCTAAGTGAATCTCCAAAGCTCGTGAGACCTGTAACACATAGGCATTACAATATCGAGAAAAAACGCAGACAGAGGGTAGTTCACAGGAGACTGGCTGGCAGAAAACCGAGAACGAGTTTGGGAGCGACTAGAGATGTGTGACACCCAAAGTAAAGAGAACCCGAAACTCTCCCTGTGACAACTTTATCAGCGACTTGCCGCACTGTTTCCATAATTATTTTATATTCAGGCTCTTTGGCAACACGATTATTAAACTCTGTTATCAAGTCCTCGGTGTACTTTTCGAGATCAGTGAGGCTCTTCACCGAATCTGAAAACATTATCTCTTCGCCGTCAAAATAGCGCTGCCTGATTGTGGTTACGGCCTGCTGGAAACCATGCAAATTCAACGTCAATGTTCCGGCCATGTCTTTCCAGAAAGCTATCCCTTCTTCTACCTTTGGTGTTTCCTTTTTACCGGCTATATTCAAAAGCAATTCCCGCCGCTTGAGCTGTTCCCCGCTCCCGTCAGAGCATAAAAGATAATCATGCTCTTGCACATAACACTCCAATCGCGCAACGGGTACGCCTGCTAGGTCTCGCTTTCCCTTCTTGGCATGTACCCATTCATTCCACGAATTAGTGATAAATCCATCTGAAACACAGGATTCTATATCAGCATTGCCCTTACGTCCGCGCCAGGCGCAGTAATCTGCAAAATTAATATACGGTCGCCCATCAATTTCCTTGATTCTTCCGGGGAACTTCTTTAAATGCCGGTCGGCCCGCAGGCAAAGACCAATTATTTCTTTTTGGTCAATTTTCTTACCGCTTTCATCAATAAAACTTGGCCAGGCCAGCGGATGATGGTCGTTGGTTTCTTTTTGCTGATAACCTTTGTCCGCGAGCATGGCACCCACTTCGGCCAGCAACACTACATATCTGTCCAACCACTCTTTTTCAACAATGGTAGCAAACTGGAGGAATGGTACCGGCACGGTCTCTAAACATACTGATAAACCCCTTTCTATCTTCCCGGAGTCCACCAATTCACGAATGGCCGACACCATTTGGTCATAGTGTTTGGTATAATCAGCATCTTTTACGGTCGCCCACAACTTGGTGTAATCCTCCCCGGTTTTGAAACGCTCGAATTCAATATCATCCTTAAAAAGCGCCCTAACCTCTTTTTCGTTTTCAGGTGTGACGTTGGGTTTGAATTTACTATCCTCAAATATAAAAGCACCGTCCGGTATCTCTTTCTCCCCACGATCAAGAAGGCATTGGTCAAACCACTCAACGAGAGTATTATCTTCTTCCAGTTGGTCCCAGGTCGTCACATGGTTTCGGATAGCCGCATTGATGGTGTCAGCTGTTTCTGTGTCCAGGGGATAGGGCATCTCACGGCTATATATACTGGATAGATTGTTGAGGCGATGCTGATAGTGATTCTCCCGCATCATAGCGCGAAGATTCCCTTCCAATGCAACGAACGTAAGGTTCCAAATCCTCTCTTCTGTTGCCACGTAACCATTAACCTGGTGGTGAAGATTGATTAGGAAATAGACATCTCTTACCGCGCGGCGGACTGCACGTTCCACAACTTGCGGTGGCTGCCCCTTCATCGTCTCCCGGATGTTCCGGTCGATTTGCTTGGTTATCCGGTAGATGGGCGCAGCGCTTTCGGGCTGTGTAGCAAGGAATCGAACATATTCCCACCCATTGCGATATTGCCGGATTTCCTGCAGCCACAGGATTACTGCCTGCTTGGGAGTAAGCAAACGTTCGATCTTATCCAATCGTCTGTTGAGTGTCATGATTCTCCTTCTCGCCAGGCTTTAACAAGTCCTGTTCGACGTCAAAGATTGGCAGGGCCAGCTGTTTACTATTGGTGTTAATCATCCGCTCCAGAGTTATGACGCGCTGCTCCAATTCACTTGTTTTCAGGGCATCTAAAGCAGCCAGTGCCAGGGAAATCAATAATCTGTTGCGAGCGATGCCATTTTCCATGCCAACAGAATCCGTCATAATAAGTTCGATTAGACGCTGGATGCCCGAAACGGTATTTAGCGGCAGCAGGTCGTAAGCCGTAAAAAGAGTAGCTTCGCGTTTCCGGCGTAACCCGCCAAGACGGCGAGCTTCCTGGACCTCCTTGGCATGCTCCGGCGAATGCATCAAACAATAATCACCATCACGAAGCGGTGGTGAATGGCATGGCTCGTTATTCGGGAAACGATAAGCGCAAAATCTGGTCACCATTGGTCACCTCTGCTGACAAAAAAGAGGTTGGTGACATCAGCGAAATAAGGCAAGCTCCCTTTATCGGGAGCTTGCTTACACGTTATTCGCTTGTCAGTCTGTTTTAGCTCGCTTGATGATTTGGACAAATCCCGGGTATCTCGACTGCCGAGGTGATAAAGCTCTTGCCGCAGTCCCGGCAGAACCACCGTATCTGACCTTCCGGCACACCTTTCTGATTGGGCACGAGAAATACTCCGGTTTTCTTCGGGTCGGTCTTGGCAGTAGCCACAGCCTCTACAATTTGATTGGCATCCGCCGCATGAGCAGCTTCCTGATTCTCTGCAGCTGCGTTCTCCTCCGTCTTCACACTCCAGAAGACCCACCCGTCGCAGGCATGACCCGTGATGGCCATCCCTGCAGCAGAAGGGCTCTTGAATTCCCGTCCGTCCTGTAAGCGGTACATCAGTTTCCCTTCGGCATTCTCGACGACCTCGCAGGAGTAGCTCTGTTTGTGGTACCGACCCGTGAGTTTGGTCCCTTTGGTTAGATTTCTGTTTTCGATTGGCATTTTCCGCCTCCTTAAAAATACTTACTGATACATACATCACTCTGAAAACTCCTGAAGTCAAGTAATTACTCCGATTTTTTGAATCTATTTCTAATAAAGACACACCATCTGGCAATAGTGTCTGCTCCATGGCTACTTCGCCTCCTCTAATCTTTTGGCCTTTTCTCCGGTAAAGGACTCCCATCGCATGCGGGCAATATCCACATAAAGAGGTTCCAGTTCCATGCCGTAGCAAATCCTGCCGGTTCTCTCACAGGCTATTAGCGTGCTGCCCGACCCCAGGAAGGTATCCAGTACCTTGTCACCGGACTGGCTGCTGTTCTGAATCGCTCTTTCAATCAAGGCCAGTGGCTTCATAGTCGGATGTAACGGACTGGAAGATGGTTTATCGACTTGCCACACATCTCCCTGGTCGCGGTCTTTGCACCAGTAATGATTGACTCCTTCTCTCCAGCCATAGAGAATAGGCTCGTACTGGCGCTGGTAATCGGAGCGACCAATGGTAAAGGTGTTCTTTGCCCAGATGATAAAGGTCGACCAGTGTCCGCCGGCTGATATAAATGCCTTCTGCAGAGTGTGAAGTTCGGAAGAGGACATACAGATGTAGACCGCCCCATCGGTAAACTCTAGTAAGTTCCGGCAGGCTTTCTCCAGGAAAGGCTCGAAGACTTCGCCGAGGTTGTCGTTTAAGATTTTATTGGAATTATTTCTGACCTTGTCTTTCATCGTCTCGCCGTAATTGACGTTGTAAGGCGGGTCGGTGAAGGTCATCGCGGCTTTAGACCCAGACACCAGGCGTTGTACCGCTTCCCTGTCGGTCGAATCACCACAAACGAGTCGATTGCTCACCTAACAGCCAGATGTCGCCTAGTTTGGCTTTAGGTGCGTTCTGGGCGTCCTTAACTGCCGCGTCCAGATCAAAGTTTTCAAGACGATCACGCTTTTCTCTGGCATCGAGGCTCTTTAGAAGTTTCTTTAATTCGTTGTCCTCGAAACCGGAAAGAGAAAGGTCGATGTTCGGGACTTCCTGAAGTTCCTTTAATAAGCGAGCCAGTAACTCCTGGTCGAAGGAGCCTGAGATTTTATTCAGGGCAATGTTCAAGAGGTGGGCCTGGTCGACTGTTAGGTCTGTTAACACCACCGGTACTGTCTTATAACCGAGTTTACGCGCAGCCAACAAGCGCTGGTGGCCGCCGATAACCATCTTATCCTCTCGCCTGGCGATGATGGGATCAATCAAACCAAACTCGCTAATGCTGTGGGTGAGCGTCTCAAGTTCCTGTTCGCTGATGCGTCTGGGGTTTGCCGGGTCCGGTCGTAAATCACCTATGGGTAGTTGTTCAATTTGTATTTGCTGCGTTGTCTTCATATTCTTTTGCTCACCTCATCGTTTTTAAAAATGTTATTAGCTGTTGAAATTGTGGGGACAGAAAATCCGAGAGATTTCTGAAAAACGCCAGAATTTTCATCCCCAGCATTTTGAGACTGATTTTCAATAACCTTAGGATCAGAGGAAATTGTGGGTATTGTGGGTATTTCTATATGCTTATCCCCAGAATCCCCAGCATTTTCTGCAGGTATGGAGTACAAAAACGGGTCACCTTTTTTCCCGAGGCCTATTCTCTGAATCTTCTTATCTGTGCACAAGAGGCGAATAGCTTTTGATACTGCGCCGCTCTGATGGTCCGTTATTCCTTGCTTTATTTCAGTTTCGGTTATTTGCGTGCCAGCTAGAAGTTCCAGGATAACCTTCTTACATTCGGCTACCTCGGCATCTTCAAGGGTTCCGCCGGAACTCATCAAGCCAGTTAGGACATCGAAAGTTAAAACTGTACGGGGCAAGTCTTCACCATAGCGCTGGATACTCTCAATGGTGCGATAGGACTCATTCCGCTTCATGATTAAGGCACAATCCACACTACCGAAGATTGCCGTGCTCCCAAGTATGCTGTCACCACCTTCTCTGGGTATGCCTTTGTTGGCATGGTGGACTAATAGAATATGGCAGCCGGTTTCTCTGGCGATTTGCATAAGAGGTTCCAATGCTAGACTCACTGACGAGTAATCATTCAAATCGGGTAATCTTATAAGGCGCTGCAATGGATCAACAATTGCAAGAATAGCTTTGCTTTCAATAATTGCCTTGCGAAGTTCCTCAATTGCTTTCTCCGGCGCACTGCCGGTGTGGATGAAAATGGGTAAGTGTTCAGATGCTCCCATTCGCAAAAAGTGTTTTTTAACTTCAGAACGCTTTTCTTCAAGAGCAAGATAAACGACTGCCCCCGAACTTGTGATGTTTCTCCCTAAGAATGATAAATCACCTTTAGCAAGCGCGTATGTTAGATTGCGGGCCAGGGTGCTTTTCCCAACCTTTGGCTTGGCTGCCAGAATTGACAACCCACCTTTGATTAAGGTATTTTCCCAAAGATAGGCGATATCTTCATTCGGTTCTTTGAGTAAATCCGAGAGTTTCGTAAGGTGAAAGCCTACCTTTACTTTGTATTCCGGTGGCTTCCAATCCGGTGCAGTGTCTATAAGAGATTGGAGTTCTTCTTTGGAGTGTCCTGCGTCAAACCAATTGATGATATCGACTCCATCTTTTTCGACCATGCTCTGGAGTGCCTTAATGTCAGTAAGTTGAACTATGCGAAGGCGTTTGGCTATCTTTAGTAAAGCTCTGGCTTTTTGTTCGGCGAATTCCAGGCCGGGCTTATCGTAATCTGGGATAATAACTACATCTGCACCATCAAGCTCTTTAGAATAACTATCATCCCATTTGCCTGCCCCAAATGGATTAGTGGTTGCTTCAAACCCCAATTCCCTCAATCTGTTAACTTTGCCTTCACCTTCCGGCAAAAGAATTGTTTTACCAGCTTTGACTGCTTGTCTTAACTCCGGAAGTTTGTAAAGGATAGTAGTTAGTCCATTAAGGTTAAAGACATAATCACCATTGCTCTTATGCCTCGCCACAAACTTTTTCTTATCACCGTTCTCCTGGCGATCTATGACATAGTACTCTTTCCGTATTTCAAGTTCGTATACAAAACTGTCAGTCACGTTCCAACTCAAAGATTCATGTTTATTGTCCTCATTTCGCAGATCGGTCCATGTGAGTTTGAGAGAAGTTAAGATAGCCTCGCGCTCGCAACCCGCAAAGCATTTAAAGTCTGTAATGAAACCATTGCGTGAGGGTTTTATTAATAAGCTTGGGTTGTGATCGGCGTGGGCAGGGCAGAGAACACGCACACCTGTGCCTGCTTTTTCCCTTGGCGAAATAGGGAACAAGTTTAAAAACTGTTCATAGGTTAAACTCACGGTTTGACCTCTGCGCTTTCCAGCATTTTCATTAAAGCTGCCCGCGGAACCACAAGCCTTCTCTCCCCGAGCCTGATAGTAGGTATCTGTCCGGTATTTGCCAGCATGTAAGCTGTGGCTCGGCTTATTCCTAGAGCATCTCCCGCTTCTTTTACGGTCATTGTGAGCCGTTCAGTTTTGTTAGTATCCATTTTTACTCCCTGATATTTTGACAAACTCTTTTGTATCCACTATAATCAACTATACGGAATAAATATTGAGCACACAAGGCATAGATATTCAACTAAATAGGGAATATAAGGAATAAATTTATGGGAAGAACCGAGGGCTCAAAAAAAATGACTCTCACTGTTAAACGCCTTATAGCTGAAGCAGCAGTGACAAACTACCAAAAACCAAGAAGAGCCTTAGCTACAGAACTACAGAGCAGAATAAAGAGTTTGGGAGAAATCGTGCCAAGTGAAGAAACCATAGAGAAGTTGATTTCACGGTTCCGTAATATTGATCCCCATCCTCAAGATAATCTGTGGAGTGTGGCGTCCGTTGAGAAATACCCAAATTTGTTTCCACCAGAAGCCCTGCCTTCGTTGTTGCGAGCTTGGGTTTATGTTCGGGAACACAACAATGGTTCTTTTACTATTCGACAGGCTAAATGGGTAGCAATACTATATGCTGTCATTAAAGATATACCCCGCCTGGTAGACGAAGCGTTGGGTTATGCTCAGATGGAATTAATGGCTGACATAATCCCAGGGGGGGAGATCGATACCCAAGGGTCTGACTTGGCACTTTTCGAGGTAATGACAGGTGAAAAAATCTCGCTTGAGCGTCGGTGTCAAATTCTCGGCATTGATAAAAATGAGGAATGGATTGCGAAATTAGTGGCTGAAGAAAAGTCCCATTCTGAGACTGAACCGCATGAATCGCCAATACCGCACGCATTAAAAATGGGCAACTGTGGTGATAGAAACTTTTACGAGAAGTATTTAAAAACATATCGCCTTATAAGAAGGGAAGTAAAATCCGAAGAAGAATGGCTTGCGAGAATACCTGAGCTTAAGAAACTATTTAACGAACTCGGTCTGGAAGTACCCGAAGAATATAAGGAGGAACAGACATGAGAGGTCATATCGAAAAGAGGGGTAAAGATAGTTATTCATGCAGAGTCAGCCTGGGGAGGGATGTTAGCGGCAAGTACAGGTTCCATTGGGAGACGGTGAAAGGCACTAAAAAAGACTCTGAAAAACATCTTTCGGAAATGCTGAGCCAACAGGATAAAGGCACATTTATAAAACCTACAAAAACCACTATGACTGAATACCTTGAACGCTGGCTCGCGGATTATGCCAAACCAAATCTCGGCCCCCGCACCTATGAAGGTTATGAATCCATTGTGCGCTGCCACCTTATTCCGGACTTAGGTCACATCCCATTAATGCAACTCAAACCTCAGCATTTACAAAAATACTATGCCATGAAGTTAGCAAGTGGTAGGCATGATGGCACCGGTGCTCTTAAACAAACAACGGTATCGCATCACCACACTTGTATTCACCGGGCTTTGAAAATGGCCGTCAGATGGGGTCTTATCAGTAGCAACCCTGCGGATGCCGTCACTCCTCCACGTCCCCAACATACTGAAATGCATACCATGAGCGAAGATGACCTCCATGCATTCCTGGCCACCGCTAAAACTACTCCGTACTACACAATATTTTATGCTTTTCTATTTACCGGTATGAGACGGTCCGAATTATTAGCGTTGCGCTGGTCGGATGTGGATTTGTTGCTGTGTCAGATATCAGTCACTCAGAGTCTACACCGTTTGCGGAACCGCAGCCTAGTTTTTAGACAACCTAAAACAGCCAAGGGACGCCGTATGATCGCCTTATCCCCATCACTCGCCCTTGTTTTAAAAGAACATAAGGAAAATCAAAACCTGGATCGGGTCATGATGGGGACGTCATTAAAAGAAAATGATCTAGTTTTCGGTACTCCGGAAGGTAAGCCTCTTCTTCCCGATACAATAAGCCACGCATGGATAAATACAGTTAAACGGGCTGGTCTAAATCATTTTAGGTTACATGATGCCAGGCATACACATGCTTCGCTTTTGCTAAAACAGGGAGCCCACCCCAAGATAGTCCAGGAGAGACTTGGCCATGCTACTATTTCAACTACACTAGATCTCTACAGCCATGTGGCACCTGGCCTTCAAGCTTCTGCTGCAAAACGGTTTGATGAAGTGCTAAGTCACAAGATAGAAGAGCCCGCCAAAAACAATTAGTGATTATCGGTAGTTTAGGGCGTGGAATACCGTCGGGTCATAAAGCGTTTGGTTTAGTTTAGTCGCAATTTAGTCGCAACTCTCGTTATGTTAATTAAAATAAGATAACATAATGCGTATTTTAGCCTCGAATACTGGAGCCAGCGAAGAGAGTCGAACTCTTGACCGACGGTTTACGAAAGCGTGTCTGATTGTTATTATCGGTGGTTTTACGGTAAAAAGCAACCATTTGCGTTTATCATAAAACTTAGCTTTTAGCCGTCGGGTAAGGTCGAGTTACAACGCGTCTGGTTTAGTTTAGTCGCAATTTAGTCGCAAGATTCCAATTTGAATGCGAACATTACTTCCAGTTACTGCCTGATAAAACTACGTTTAGTTAATAATATCAATATAATCGCCGCGATGCCAAGAACTGGAACGCAAATGAGTGCTCCTACGGAACCAACCCATGTAAAAAGTGGGGATCGTTTTACCATAACAATGACTCCACATATTAGACTCGATAATATTCCAAGAATAAAAACTATAGCGAATATCGAAGCTAACACTGTATTACCACCAAATCCTATTCCCAGAATAACATAGGGAAAGGGTGAGACCGTCAAGATGGGCCGTATAATTTCTTTTAAATCGAGAATCCCGGAAAAGACCGCACCAATCCATAGGATATTAAATACACCTGGTCAATATGAGTAAACCCGCAATTATTGATAACTTTCTATGCCGTACTTTCATCAATGAATTCCTTGAATTCCACATAACCGTGGTATATCTACCGGTTTATTGCAGCACCTAATCGAGTTGCATTGTTCTACCCGTTTGAATAGAGGTAAAACCATATTTATCACGGATACGGTCAACAGCACGGTTTAAATTCACTAATCTCTGTTCGGTATCGTTTATCAGCATTAATTGTCTGCCAGGTTCGCTCAAGTTGGAAACGCCGATACCAATCAATCTGATAGCCTGCTTCTCAGTCTCCATAGCTTTTTGCAGGAGGTCATTACCTGTTTCAAAGATGGTCTGGTCAACGTCGGTCAATTGGGGTAGAGTCCGTTGGCGGGTGATGGTCGTAAAGTCCGCGTATCTTACTTTGATGGAGACACATTTCGCCTGTTTACCGTAACTCCGTAAATCAGCCCCAACCTTTTCTGACAGGTAACGCATCGTAGCGGACAGAAAGACGCTGTCATGGGTATCTTCTTCAAAAGTGGTTTCCCGGCTAATTGACTTGGCTTCTCCCGGCGGTGTTACTGGACTATCATTCAGACCGTTGGCATGACGATGCAACATATCACCAAAGACACCAAAACGACTTTTTAACGCATTTGGCGGCATTCTGGCTAGTTGGCCAATGGTTCTGATACCAAGCCCTATCAAAACCTGTTCTGTCTTCTTTCCAACACCAGGTAGTTTGCGGATGGAGAGCTGGGCCAGAAAAGCTGCCTCTTCACCCGGCGGTACTTCAATCAATCCGTCCGGCTTGGATTCATCTGAAGCAACCTTCGCCGCCACCTTACAGGAGGCAATGCCAATGGAAGCAATTATGCCAAGCTCGTCTTTGACCCGTTGTTTGATTTTCAGAGCCATCTGGTGGATGGAACCGTGTAACGATTCAAAACCGGTGACATCCATATAAGCTTCATCCAATCCCATCGGTTCCAGAAAAGGAGAGAAATCTGCCAGTATGGCCATAAACTTTTTGGAGACTTCCGCGTAATGATGATAGTTACCTTCGATGAAGATGGCTTGCGGACATAAACGAACAGCGGTAGCGAGCGGCATGGCGGAATGCAAGCCAAAAGCACGGGCTTCGTAAGAAGCGGTAGCTACAACACCCCGACTGCCAGGTTTACCCCCAACCACGACCGGTTTGCCCCTCAATTCAGGATTGGATGCCTGTTCAACTGAAACAAAGAAAGCATCCATGTCGATGTGCATTATGGTTCGTTGTGACATTGGTTATCCACCCCTGCATCGCCATTAACCTTATTCTAGCATGCACATGTTCGATTGATTCTTCGATGTTTCCTGTTTCTTTTTATATCCTGCCAGTCGGACACCTCTTGTCCTGCTCGCCTTCCAACCTTCTAAGCTAGACAGTAGTCACGGCAAGGCCGTTGTGGTCCAGAAAGTACACCTGGATGGTGGTATGATGGAAGAGTCGAACTTCCCTTTTTAACCTCATCTGAAATATAGAAGCTAATAACGCTTTAATGTTCATAAAATCATGCAAGGAGGCATTCTATGAATAGCAATCAGGTTGTTTTGGGTTTAGTCGGAAGCCCGAATAAGGTCGGACGTACTAATGAGTTAGTTAGTGCTGCCTTGGAAGGAGCCCGCAACCAAGGGGCAACGATTGAATTGATTCAAATGTCGGACTGCGTTGTTGAAGCTTGTAAAGATTGCATACCATGGGTTTGCAACACTAACCAAAAGTGCACCTATGCAGATAAGAATTTCGAACTGCTGAGTAAGAAGATTTTGGATTGCGGAGCACTGGTCATTGGGACACCCGTATATTGGGGAGACACGACCGGGATGGTAAGATACCTCTTTCTCAAAATGTATCGAGTATACGCGGAGTCGGGACCACTAAAAGGTTTGCCAGCGTTAGGCATCGCCATTGCCGGTGGCAGTGGAAACGGTCTTACAACAGGCCTGAAGCCGATTTATCATTTCTTCAGGACAATGCAGATGCGGGCAATTGAACCGCTGCCAGCCACCCGTTTTGATTTTGACAAGGCCATTAAGGAAGCGAAATTTTCAGGGCATCGCTTGGCACAGATGATGCCATTACGAGTTCCTTTTAAGAGTCCGGAAGAATGCTGGCTCTCATATGGGGCAATGCCTTATATTGGCGAGAACCGTGCTACCGAAAGAAGACTGTTAGCTGCCATCGTCTACGAAGCAGTATCAAAAGGTCGAAGACACGAGGTCGAGGGTGATCTGGCGCAGGCTGATATTCTTGCTGCCGCCGGTCTGTCGCTCGATGCCATGAACGAAGTCAGTAAGGTATATAATTCCTGCATTAAAATAATCGGCGCGAAGTGACTTTTCTCCGTCTAGTGGCATAATAAAAGAAAGGAGAAATAAATATGGAAATCATGCTTAGCAAAGAAAAAGAGACACCTGGCACTTGGAGATATAAAGAGAACAAAGAGGACCACCCGATAACCATTTATTTAACTAAGGAGCAGGTCAAAGAACTTGGCAATCCACAATCCATCAAGATGACGATAACGGCGGCTTAGATCAAAGGTCAGAAGGGTTAAACTCCGATTGCTTCTGCCACCTTTGCCCAACTCTTATCTTGCTCTCCCTCAAGTCGACGGAGATAACCGTGGATCTATAAATCTTATTTATTGCATACACGAGACACAGTTATATATATTACAGGCAGAGTTGGAGACATTGATTTATGATTGAGTTAGGTGGCAAGGGGGCATAGCTAATTATCGATTATTTTTTGGGTGGAATGGAAAAATGAATCTGCATTTTGGAAATGGATTGATGGTCCTTGGGTGGCTAATCATTATATTGATTTTGGCAGAGGGCGCCGCGTTAACAGTATGGAGTTTCAAGTGGTTTTCAAAACATAATACCCCAAAGAAGCAAGATCAAATTGATATTGCAAGAGAGCGGTACGTAAAAGGACAGATCAACAAGGAACAGTTTGAACAAATCAAAAAAGATTTGAGCAAATAACATAGATGGTTTCTCGAAGTCAGCATTTATTGGATTTTCTGCGTCCTAATGAAATCTTTCTTCGATTGCATCAATAGAACAACAGCTACTATCCCCAATCCTAAAGGTATGGTACAGATCGAACCTATGAGTGCGAGTGTCCATCCGCGATGTTTTAATGACAGAACGCCTCCAATTATGGAGAGAACGCCTGGAAGGGCCAATGCAATAATAATTATCCACAGGTGTAAAACGTTTGCCCCTCTGGGCGTGCCAAAACCAACAGAAAATCCCAGAATAACCAGATCGAGAAAAGCCACCATAAATAACCATATTATTCCGGCAACAATATCCAACCACCCTGCAATTGCGGGTTTGTTATTATTAGCCATATCACCATTTTAACATTTAAAGTGTCAAAACAAAGTTAAATCCCAATCGCTTCCGCCACCTTAGCCCAACTTCTATCCTGTTCTCCCTCAAGCCTGCGAAGGTAGACAGTGGTTACTGCCAAACTGCTGTGGTCCAGGAACCGACTCACATCCTCTACAGTTTCACCTGCATCCCGCCGTAACTTGGCGGCTGTGTGTCGAAAGATGTGAACCCCAGAAGGGGCGATTCCAGCCTTTTTAAAGTACCTCTGCAGGTTGCCATAGAATGTTCCGCTAGTGATTCCTTTGCCCTGTTGTGAATTTGACTGCCACAGGGACTCATCGGGAGCCATTGTTTCTAATTCCTTTCCATATGCTCCCAGCGAGGCTCTTATCGCGTTCAGCGCCAGTTGGGGTAGTTCGCGGTGCCCTTGTTTTCCACCTTTGCCGCGGTAGGTGTAATAAGCCCTATCGCCATCAAGAATAAGATTGCCTGCTTTCATTCCTATCACTTCTGCTCTCCGCCGTCCGGTCAGCACTAGAGTCAGGATGATAGCTCGGTCGCGTAAACCCAAGGGTGAATCCGGCACTACTCCCAGAAGTTGATGCACCTGGTCACCGGACAGACCTCTGGGGGGTTGAAGGCGAGGACTGCGGGCGTTGCAGTTTGTCACAGGGGTTGGACTGAACAATATCCATCCGAATCAGAAACCTAAAGAAGGAACTGATGCAAGCAATACGGGCGCCGATGGTGATGGCGGAAGGCTGTTTACCGGATAGTCCCGGACTATGAGCATAAACAAAGATATCTTGAGAGGTTACATTATCCGGTTGTTTACCCGAATGCCCGAAGAAGTCCTGTAGCATTCGGGAATAACCTTCTACAGTACGGCGGGAACCGGAGCGCTGTTCTTTCTCGGCCAGGAAAGCATAGAAAGCCTTCTGCCAGCCGGTAGCAGTGTCACTGAAATTAATAATTGTTGTTGTCATGTTAATTCTCCAGCATGTCCCGGAGGAATTGGAGGGCTGCAGGATTGTCCTTGTGCTTTTTGAGAAGCTTCTTGACATTGGCTTTGCTGTAAGTGCCGGGCTTGATGTCTCCCGGGTAACGTTGGGGATTGTATGGGTCGTAGTCAGGGATAATCAATTCTGTGTCAGTAATCATCGTTGCAGCTCCTTTTTATAGTGTTACATCATACATCACTCTGTTTCGGTATGAAGTCAAGCGATTTAATAAGCTTTGTAGAGAATTTGATGAGTGAATGGTTGACTACCTCAAATTAATGCCTTGAAATTGTTATATACTGAAATCAGAAAAGGACTTTGGGATGACAATACATGCTCCATAACAAAGTGCGATGCAGTCTACTATTAATATCACTGTTTTTCGTTTCTATTTCTGTGTTAATCGCGGGTTGTAGCCAGATAAAGACTCAAACAACTTCAACCTCATCGACTATAGTTACTACAACAGCAAATGTACCGACGATTACTGCAACGAATGCCTATACCCTGATCCAACAAAATCTAAAAAATCCGGGTTTTAATATTATCGATGTCAGAACTTTAACCGAATTTAATGCAGGACATATTGCCGGAGCCATAAATATAGATTACGAGTCTCCTCAATTTACTGCGGACGTTAGCAAATTAGACAAGAACAAACAGTATCTGGTATATTGTACGACCGGAATTCGTGGTGCGGCAGCTACCCAAATAATGATAAATCTTGGATTCAAATACGTTCAAAATATGACCGGCGGAATTACCGCCTGGACGCAGGCTGGATATCCTACGGTAGAAACAACCACGCAACCAGCCACGACTACGTCGACAACTACTTCCGTACAATCAACAGATGGATTACAGCTCCAAGTCGCCGTAAACGCAACCAGCCTGACACCTGGGGAAAACCTGCAGATTAGCGTGGATGAATACAACACTCTTACTACAGTAAATAGTGTATCTTCTGGGAAAAATTGGGGGGTCAGTGGACTCTCCCTCGGGGCTTGCTCCAATACCTATGTCCAGCCGTTCGGAGTGGCGTTATACCAAGGCCACTTCACTGCCGAGAATATTTCACAGGCTACACCCCTCGAAATATATGCTCGGGTTCCTTGCCCGAATTATATAAGGCTGATAACGGGGTACGACTTTCTGCCTGACAGCACCAACGCAGCCCTCATGCCTGGCGGAGATGTATCATCACCGACTTCTATGGCGGCTAACGTAATTGTTGGTGGCACTTACACGCAAGTGACACAATTGACTCCCCTGGTCTCCGGGGACTATACCGTAGTAGCTGGCGATGAATGGGGAGCGCTTGAATTCCTTTATATCAATGTAAAATAGCTAAAGGTTTTAAAAATGAATAAAGAAAACGATTCTTCTGTTCAAAAGGAATGGGCTTCTGGTGCAACCGCAACACTATATCTTCTCGGGGCGATACATCTGGGATTATTCGCATTTGCAACCGGACAGGTACCGTCAGGTTCTGCACCTTTTCTCGGTTTTTGGATATTGGGTTGCGCTGTCGCATTATTAGCGCTTGCCATGGTCGAGTTACGCCGCGGAGAAGTGTTTACGGGCACAATAGGTATGGTCTTCGGAGGTTTGCTTGGATTAGGATCTGCTTTATCATTCATCCGTTCGCTGTGGACACCGGGTATCTTGCCTATTGATGGCTGGTGGTTTCTTAGTGCCGGGATAATACTTTTCCTGCTTTTACCTGCCGCCTGGCGTATGTCCAGGTTACTTTTTAGTGGACTGGCTGAAATCGGTATTACATTGACAATACTTGGTTTGGGAATGATGGGAGTATTTGGTCCACCAGAGACCCCATTAAAAATCGCCGGCTGGGGAGCCCTGATTTTTGCAATATTTTGTTGGTACAATGCCACTGCCCAGATGGTAAATACTGTATATGGTAGAAAAGTATTGCCTATCTAACCCTGGATCATCCGGAAATAACCTTTCAACTTTAGCGAAAACCAGGGTATCCTTCTCTATTGACATAGGCTAAAGCCGAAGTAGAATAGAAATAGAACTATTAGACAAATTACAAACAGATTTATTTGAATTAATAATGACTTTCTAAAAGAGGTAATTAAATGGAAGCATATTGTGTGAAGTGTAAATCGAAGAAAGAAATGAAACAGGCCAAAGCTATTACTATGAAAAATGGGAAACCAGCCAGTAAGGGTGTTTGCCCAACTTGTGGGACGAGCATGTTCCGCATCGGTACCAGTAAATAACTTTTCATTTGGCTTTCATGGCCATAGATTTGTGAGGAATTATTACCCCTTTTAGATGATATTGATCTTAAAGGCCAAGTTGTCTTATTGTCTGATTCCTCAAGGAAAGTGAGGTTGATACATGGCTAAAGTAGCTATTGGAGCACGTACCATACTTTATCCCCTTCCCACTGTTCTTGTTGGATCTAACGTCTATGGGAGACCGAATTTTTCGGCATATGCGTGGTGTGGTATTGTGAACAGTAACCCGCCGATGCTCTCGGTCTCTTTCCAGCACCATCGGTATACTTTGAAGGGTGTCAAACAGAATAATGAATTCTCTGTAAATATCCCCTCAGCGGCACTAGTTAAAGAAACCGATTATTGTGGACTTGTCTCAGGGAGCAAGACTGACAAAGTAACAGACTGTAAATTCAATATCTTTTATGGGAAACTCGCGAATGCCCCATTGATTAATGAATGTCCCGTAAACATTGAATGTCGTGTCGTACACGTCCTAAATCTCGGAAGCCATGAGATGGTCGTGGGGCAGATTGAAGAAGTTCATGTTACAGATTCGTGTTTAACTGATGGCGAGCCCGATGTCACCAAGATCAACCCTTTCCTGTGGGTTACCCAACCGGCAAACCAGTACCGTACATTCGGCGAGCCGATAGGTGAGGGTTTCAGCATAGGCAAGCAGATAAAACATTAAACTCAAGCTCGGTGTTATAATTGTCCGGCGCATGTCTGAAAATTCAGACACTATGACCTTATCGTGTCTGCTTTATAATCATCCCTTGCTACTCAAACGCTACCGGCCAGCCGCCATGTTCTTCAATGGCCTCATCTATTTCGCTCATAAGTCGAATTGTCTCTTTTAGAGCCACGACAATTTTCTGGTAGTGGTCTATATCGTTAATAGTAAGTTTTCTGCCCTTACGGTCCTTTAGCCATTTTTCACATACCTGATAACCGCCGATATGGAAATTCCAGACTTCCGGCGGCACGCCCTCAAAATACTGAGCTCTATTGATAGATACCCGTTGAGTTTTCTCATAATAGCTGACTTTTTCTACCTCATGTTCGCCTTTGACCTCGTATCTGGTCATTTTTGTATCCAATAGTGGCGATTCCATGAGGTGTAAAGCGACGAGCACCGCGCCCTTTTCAACCAGCGATTTGAAAAGGGCTTTATCCGATGTTAGTGGTAAACGCGGGAAATCAATTTTCAAAAATTCCGCATAACGGGAACGGTATGAGGGTGAATGGAAAACAGAATAGGCGTAATTGAAAATATCTTCAGGGCCAAAGGTGGTCTGTAAAGCTCCTTTACCATCTTCGATAAATTTCAACCCTAACTTTTCTGAAAATACTTTAATAAATTCAGGATTCAGGTTAGGACGGCGACCTTCCCCTAAATGCATTTCTCCTTCAGCCGGATAGAGGTAGAGCGGAAATAAGTAATTAATCTCTTTTATAGAGACGGCATGGCGGTCCATTGGTTGAGCTACGCATAAGACATGAGTAAAACCACCTGCAATTTCAATGTTGCGAATAGTTGAGAGAGCTAAATTGAGTTTCATCATGTGATATTGCGTTTTTATTCTGGGGCGTTCCATTATATTGTCATTCAATAGACAAAAGCGTTTGTCGAAAGGGCGGTATAAGCAGGGGTGTATTACTTTACCCATACTCTCATCGTTCTTGAGCTCTTCGTTTAATGCCTTTCGAGCATTTGAAAGTTTCCATGTGCCGGTGTCATGAAGATTAAAGGTTTCGCGTACTGTTTCATCCGAATCAAGTGTGTTTACAAGGGTCTTAAGGCGTTTTTCCACTTCGGAAAACGTGAAGGCTATAGCAAAATCATCCCTGGCTGAAGTAAATCCTTCACCAGTAAGAATAAAGATATCAGTTACTTTCCAGCCTTTTTCATATTCATCTAGCTGGGCTTCATTTCTTGGCACGAACAACCAATATGGTTTAGTTGGATTTAGTTGTTTCCATCCGGTTGTAGACATATCGCTTTCCAGTAGCGTATGATATTTGCTTTCTCGTTGTCCCCAAAGGTCATCATAATGAATTATGGCCGGACACATCTTACCTAGCTCCTTCAAGAACAGCGCAATAGTCACACCTTCGGTAATATCAAAAACATTTTCGTCTTTGCTTCCATCCAGCGCAACTTCTTTTTTATTCGCATTACCATGCAGGTTAAAGATGAAAATATCGGTAAAGGTGTTCATCAATGATTGCCGCATACCACGGTGAGTCGGGCTATTCAAATAAGAATTGCTGGTAATGAAACCTAAGACCCCTTGACCTGTAAGTCCTACACGCCATTGGCCGAAAGCAATGAATTTTACATAGTCATTGTTAAGCCATTTGGGATTTCGGTCACCCAGCGGTTTGCCGTCAACCATCTTGTAGGGTTCAATCAATTGGCGTGCCCACGCTCCTTTGTTAGATGATTCTCCCGAATAGGGAGGATTCCCTAGTACTACCATAATCGGTTTGTTCTTCTTAATTTCGGCAGCAGCATTGGCCTCTTCGGTTATCCACTGGGCAAACATGGTATCAGAATGTTTGACAGCCTCTTCCAGTGTGTTAGTCAAGTAGATACCCAAACGCTGGTCAGTCTGGAATTGATATCCAGTTTCTTTAAGCAACCGCCCCATTTTAAGATGGGCGATCGCATATGGTGCCATTAGAAGCTCAAAGCCAAAGAGTCGCGGCAGGAGTTTATCTTTTACGTAATCATCCCATGTTCCTTTTTGTCCTTGATTAATGACGGCATCGTGAATTTCCTGCATCACCATATAAAGAAACGTTGCTGTACCAACGGCGGGGTCAAGAACTAGTACACTGGGGTCGGCCAAACCCTGCGGTTTCTCAAAACTTGTTTTCAGAATATGGTCTATGGAACGCACAATGTAAGAAACTACAGGCAAAGGAGTATAATAAACACCGCGCATTTCTCTGGTTTTAGGGTCGTATTCTTTCAAGAAAGTCTCATAGAAATGCACTACTGGGTCTGCTTTCCCGGTGCTCGTACCGAAGTCTTTCAGCACCGCCTCCATATCAGCCCATGCCAATATTTGCGATAGGTCGTCCACCGCCCAGGTGATACTCTCATCCAATTCAGGCCCGGCAATGTAATTAAAGAGCTTACGTAAGAAGGGGGTTCGTTTTAGGAATAAGATAACCAGCTTGCTGGCGGGTGAAATCCTTACCGTTATCGGTTTCACATCGGGCAGCAAAAAGTCCATAAGCAATGGTTTGGGAATACATATCGGCAAACTGCTCTACAGAAAGTTCGGGAATGAGATTTTCACGGAAAGCCTGCCATTGGGCATGAAGACTGCCGGTAACCAATTCTTGTTTCAAAGCTTTGATGATAATTTCACGAATCATGTGTGCCAGGCGTGCCATATGTTCGGCAAGTTCCTTGGGACTGCCGATAGGTTCCGGTTCGTTATTCAGAAAAGCTGTCAGCCCGTCAGCCACATCCTGAAGACTGTCCTTGTCTTGTTTAACCTTATTTCTTACCATTGTCCCAAGAGTTTTTTTCACGCGTAGTTTGCCACCGACATACCAGCGAAACTCCAGATAGTCGGTCACCAGTAAATTGTGGAAAGAATGTAAATATCGTTTTAGTTGGTCCGTCTCAAGGGCTTCATCCAGGTTCTTCCCGATGTCCTTACATTCCACATAACCAATGGCAAGCTTCTTTTTAATGATACGGAAGTCAGGCGCACCGACTGCGGTAATATGCTGTGGTTCATTGGTGGCAATAATATCCGGATTAAGAGCCTCTAATAATGCTTTGAGCGCAGGCCGATGAGTATGCTCAGTGGTATCACCTGCGGATAGTTCTTTTTCCAGAGAGTGGATGTATGTATGCATTGAATTTGTTGTCATTTGAATATGCCCATTCTAGCACCATCGTGGAAACAGCGCAACGCTTCATTTTTAAGCGTCAGGCACAATCCCACCATGGTGCCTGTTCACCTTTCAATCGCTTATGGTTCATTTGCACCCTAGAAATTCAAACAAGTAGTCGGGGATGACAGAATACATATAATACCAAAAATGGGGTAAGGTGAATTAGGGTCGCCAAACGATATTCTATATTGCCTCACTGACATTTTTAACGGTAAAGAAAAAGATGAAGTAATTATTTAATAATTTTAACGGATATAATTACGGGAAAAGCGATAGATTCATTCGGTTTGATCCAAAGGGCTTGCTTAGGGTCACTGAGGGCGAGGTTGTCTCGAGTCCATGGTTCGATGCAGATGAAGTTTTTCCCTACCTGGTGCCAGATTCTGACAATCTTAAAAATATTCGGGTCGCTTTTTATGGTTATTTCCTTCCTCGGCATTTGGACCGTAATCAAACCAGGATTGATAAAAGGTTTATCAAATTCTTCTATCCAATTTGTTTCTTTTGGATTAAAACTTCCGATATTGGTTATCAGCCTTTGTTTTGCTTCTTGTGGAATTTCAAAATAAGGATGTGTACCATAAGCAGTTGGCATAGGTTTATCACCCGTATTTCTTATAGTTAAACGGTGAGTTAATTTATTCCTAGCTACTTCAACTTTTAATTTCATATCAAAATCAAACGGATAATTTACCCTTGTTTCTTCATTGGACAAAAGCTGCAGAGTTATTGAATTTTGATTTTGTCTGATTACATTCCAGGGCATTCTTCTGGCAAAACCGTGCTGAGGTAAATTATAAAGGCCACCTTTTAACGGTCCAGCGTTGGGAAAGAGAAGAGGTATTCCTCCACGTACATTTTTGGTGATATCATTAAAGGTTTCTCTGTCCAGATATAGTATTTCTGTATCATTAATGGATAAAGAGGTTACCAGCCCTCCTCGTCCGGGTGCAATCTTTGCTTGCGTAGCTCCTGATAATATAGAAATTTCTTCGAAAGTTTGTTCCATATTATTTTGATTATAGAGATGAATTTATTGTCAGTCAAAGCATCGCTAATGGGTTGTCTTACCGAAGAAAGCCCACCCTATCCAAACTTTGTGTCTGCAGTTTACCCTATAATGGATGCCTATAGTTCGTGGTATTATAGTCTTGCAAGTGCTATTGGAACTTTTTTAATCCCTTGTTAACCCAATGCGATATCGAATAGAAGGTGGATTATACTTAGATGCTGGAAATAATTATCATTCGTCATGGTGAAACGGCCTGGAATACAGCTGATATCTTTCGCGGTCGAGTACCGATAGGGTTAAATGAAGAGGGTTTGAAACAGGCTGAAAAATTGGCCGATTATCTCCGCCAGAAAAAGATTAAGGCGATCTATTGCAGTCCTATTCAACGAGCCCTTCAGACTGCCGAAGCGGTGGCTCGTAGTCAACAGTTAGTGGCCCAGTCTGTGGAGGACTTAACCGATTTTGATTTCGGCAAATGGGAAGGTGTTACTTCCCAGGAAGTTAAAATGCAATATGGGGAGATTTATCAACTGTGGCAGGCAAGGCCTGACTTGGCCCAGATACCTGGAGGAGAATCACTACAGGAAGCCAGAAAAAGGAGCTTAAATGCTCTCAATAAAATTATAGCCGATACTAAAGAAGGCCCAGTCGCCATCATAACTCATCGAATGATAGCCATAGTCTTAGAATGTGCTTTGTTGGGGTTGGATGATTCTCATTTCTGGAATATCGAACATGATACCTGCGGTGTGACAACATTTATTTATACCGGTAAGACTTTCATTTTGAAACACCATAACGATGTCTCTTTTCTACAAAATGGGAAACCATAATCTTTACTTTAAATCCTTAAATTTAATAGAAACGAGGTCTCTAAACTAAAAGTATGTTAGGAGAATATCAATGAATAAAATTCGGGTTCTCTTTCTCTGTACGACAAACTCGGCGAGAAGCCAGATGGCAGAAGCTTTTCTTAGATCATATGCCGGGGACAAATATGAAGCTTATAGTGCTGGGGTTGAACCCAGCACTATAAGCTCTAAAGGATTACATGGGTAAAATACATTTCGGGTACTTAATAACGGTATGCAGTGAGGCAGATGCGAAATGCCCAACCACATTCCCAGGAATGGGACAAAGGGTGAGGTGGGAAGTTGAAGACCCAGCCCAATTTGTTGGAACGGAAGAAGAGAAATTGAAAAAGTTCCGTGAAATCCGTGATGAGATTGGAAAGAAAGTCGAGGAATGGGTTGACCACGACAAAATGTAAGACAGTATATTGGATATCATAGTATTGCCGAGCTGAGATATCCTTGACGTAATGGGCTGATGTGTAGCGTTATTTCCGTCCGGTTAGCTCGCAGCTCATCCTTCAAAACAATTTAAGAAATTCCTCTCGACTGAGTTCGGTATCGTGCATTATTTTTCTTACGAGGCCCCTTCCAACAGATTCACCCTTATGTACCGGTACCACAGTAGCCCGGCTATCAGGATGCTTCAAGTAGATATGGCTGCCTCTTTGCCTGAGCACCTGAAACCCGGCTTTGCTCAAGGCTTTGATAACCTGCTCGCCGGTTAACGATGGCAGCCTGGTCATACCGCTATTCTCTGCACTCCAACAAACTGAAGTTCGCCTTCCTCAAGTTTACCCTCGACTTCAAGGCATAACTGAACGGCTTCTTTCATGCGATCCATTAACTCATCCAGGGATTTAGCCTGGGTGTGACAACCCTTTAGCTGGGGGGCAGTCCCGACAAAATAGCCATCCTCGTCTCTTTCAATAACAACGGTAAACTCTCTCTTCACGCGCCACCTCCTAAGGTAAGAACTTACTCTCCTACTACGTGAAAGTTTAGTCTAATACCAGCGTTTTTTCAACTGCGCAGCGGAATGGCGCTCACTCAAGCATTTACCCGATATGTACTGGATGTGGCAATATACGCAAGTAACCAACTTCAATTGTGAATACACGATGAACCGATTGCGTGTGTCCTCATTCTTTAAGAGGGAAACTGGTGGAATTCCTCATCTGGTATAACGCAGAAAAACTGCACCGTGGAATCAATAATCTTACTCCTCTATGGTATTACTTAGAACGTTTTATCGCCACCCCTCAAAAGTCCAATATGTTATGGATGCTTACACATATTTGTAAATTTGACTTATTGGGTATATGCTCACAGTAGGTTTAGCAAGGTTTTCCATTGGTAAAACATCACAATCTTCCCTTAACTATTGGATGACCAAGACTCTAACCGGAAGAAAAAGGAGGTCATCCAGATGACTTATAGCGACAAGCAAATTACCTGTTCCGATTGCGGAAATGCCTTCACCTTCAGCGCTGGGGAGCAAGAAAATTTTGCATCCAGAGGCTACACTAACGAGCCCAAGCGCTGCCCGACATGCCGCGCGACAAGAAAGCAGAACACCTCTGGAAGCAGTAGTTTTGGTAGCGGTGGTTCCGGAAACAGGAACTATAGTTCAACACCGCGGCAAATGTTTCCCGTGAAATGTAGCACCTGTGGCAAAGACACCGAGGTTCCTTTCGAACCCCGTGCGGGAAGACCAGTCTACTGTTCAGATTGTTACCGCAAAACAAACCCGGTAAAAAGATATTAGTTATCATGGGTTATGGTTTGCTGGGCAGAGCCGTCCAACTGAGATCACCCTGTGATTTTTCAAGACAAGTCCATCACATGCTCTGAGTCTAGATGCTTTTCCCATGTGCCGGACTAAAAGAAAAGAGTAGCGTCAGGACAGCACCTATAAGTCCTTGTAAAAGTAACTTCGCCCCATACTATTTGTGTTCCCTTATGGAGCAACTCTATCATAGTGAGTCATGGCCAGCTTTTCCCCGGTACCTTTGGCTTTGTTTATATTCGCACTGAGAAAAGAAAAGGATGGCTCAATATGCCTTTTGAGGTAACTTTGCATACAGGAGAGTCCCAGGAATCTCTGCTCCGCCGCTTTCAGAAAATGGTCCAAATGAGCGGCGTATTGCGGGAGTTCAGATCCCATGAGCGTTTCATGTCGAAACGCGATACCCACCTGATCAAAACTAAAAATAACGCAAAAAGAAAAAGACAGCAGCATCAATAGTTGTTTGATATTCGGAGCAATAGTGAAACATGAATATCTACGTGGGTAATCTTGCACCAGAGACTACAGGCGACGAACTGAAGCAGGTGTTCTCGCTATTTGGCGAGGTCAAATATGTGGTCATTATGCATGATGAGATTTTAAACAGACATGGAGTTGGGCTGCACGGTTACATTGAGATGAGTAAAAAGTCCGAAGGTGTTACGGCAATAAGCAACCTGAACGGGACGATAATAAGGGGACGGGTAATTAATACCATTGAAGCCCTCACCCTTTCCAATAAGAAAATAGAGATGCCCCCGGGGAGATGGCAAGACGGACCTGTGAAGGTGAGAAAATGACATTTGATGAACTGCCTGTAGCTTCACAAGAGTCGGAAACGGATGCGCTGAAAGAGCCGGAATCAAGCCCCGAAGAAGAGGGTGTACTAGAAATAGAGCCGACTTCCGAAGACCTAGAACTCGAAGAACCGGTGCCGGTGGTCCATGCTGATGAACAGGAAGGGGATGATGATCCTGTACGTCTTTATCTCCACGAAATCGGCAGGGTCCCACTCCTTACTGCAAGTGATGAAAAGATTGCTGCGCGCCATATTGAGATATGGAAGCGAGTTTCTGGGATTAAGGAGGCGCTCGAAAAACAAGGGCGTCACGCCACTGCCAGTCAGGTCTTCCAAGAAATTATCCGGGAACTGGGACAATCATCGGAAATTATCCATCAACTTCAGGAGAACGTTGGGTTACCGGAAAATATCAGTTTTTATCAGACCATGACTGACGAGAAATTCAGAACTGCTATCGATGGTGTGATTGACCAGCTCATGGTGCAATCGATGGCGGAGAAGTTTAATCTTCCTCCGGAATCAATCGAGTCTCGGCTGATTGCCCTTTCAATAAACAGCGCGCTTCTGCTGGAAAAAGTCCTGGCAACCATCGGCCGTAAAGCTTCGCTGGCAAGTATTCCCAATCTAGTGGTAGAACGGGAGTTCATCATAAAACTTGATGCTCATGAGACCTATCTGAATAAATACCTTGAACATCTCCAGAGGGAGGATGAAATTGCGAGGGACCAACTTACTACGGCTAATTTAAGACTGGTAGTTAGTGTTGCAAAAAAGCACATGGGCCATGGAATGTCTTTCCTTGACATGGTTCAAGAAGGTAATCTCGGCTTAATACGGGCAGTGGAGAAGTTTAATCCGCACAAAGGATTCAAGTTCTCTACTTATGCCACTTGGTGGATTCGCCAGGCAATTTCCCGTTCTATTGCTGACCAGGCGCGTTCCATTAGGGTCCCCGTTCATATGATTGAGACTATTAACAAATTAACGAGGACGAAACGTAACCTGACGCAGGAATACGGCCGAGACCCGACTGCCGAAGAGATCGGTGAGCAATTAGGGATTTCACCGGAGAAAGTACGCGAGGTCGTTAAGATAGCCCAAATACCAATTCCGCTGGAATTACCGGTGGGAGAGGAAGGAGAGAATAATGTAGGTGACTTCATAGAAGACCATAGTGCTATTCAACCTTTGGATGGCGCTTCTAAACAGTTACTCAAAGAAGAAATTAGCACAGTTCTGTCCACCTTAACGCCAAGGGAACAGAGAGTGCTGCAACTCAGGTTTGGGTTGGAGGATGGCAGACAAAGGACGTTAGAAGAAGTAGGTTTAGAATTTCATGTAACGCGTGAACGCGTCCGACAAATTGAAGCAAAAGCTCTCCGTAAATTACGTCATCCAAGCCGTAGCCGAAAACTAAGGGATTACCTGGAATGAAACTAGTGGTAGACTAAATCAGGTTTGATTATTAGTTAGTTCCTACGTTATATGAGAAGGAAGGTAAAATTGATCGCATTTCAACATTTCAAAAGAGGTTCACATTTGGTTAAATCCCGGATAAATGCGAGCCAAAACAGGAGAAGAAAGGCAAGGAAACTGGGAAAAAGCTAGTATGTAGCTTACCTATTAAAGGACGCTATCGATTGCAGAGAATGTGAGAAAAATGGTCAGAATAAAAGCCAATTCGATTCCTAAAGTAACCAACATCAGATTATCGCTCGAAAGATTTAATGATAACCCCATATTGAGGCCGAATGATAAACACTGGTGGGAGACAAAAGCTGTATTTAATCCAGCCGCCATTTATGAAGGTGGGAAGGTACACATTCTTTATCGTGCTATCGGTGAATCCGATGTTTCCGTATTAGGGTACGCCTCCAGCTTAGATGGTTTGCACATTAACGAACGCCTCGACAAGCCGGCATATATTCCTAGAGAATCTTTTGAAGGAGTTAATCCATCTCAACCATATGTATCTTCGGCTTCAGGTATTTATGTCTCAGGCGGAGGTGGTATGGGTGGCTGCGAAGATCCGAGGCTAACTAGAATCGGTGAACGCGTTTATATGACCTATGTTGCCTATGACGGACACAGTTATCCGAGAGTGGCATTAAGCTCAATCGATATCGATGATTTTCTTAATAAAAAATGGAATTGGAAGAAACCAGTGCTCATCTCTCCGCCTTATATTGTCGATAAGAATGCTTGCATTTTATCAGAAAAAATCAATGGTAAATATGTGATTTTCCATCGCGTTTTTCCGAATATTTTAATCGACTTTGTAGATGACCTTGATTTTGATGGTAAATCAAGATGGCTAGAGGGGCAATTCAAGATACCGACTAGAGCGTTAAGTTCAGATTGGGATAATCTTAAGGTAGGTTGCGGTCCGCCTCCAATAAAAACAAAGGATGGGTGGCTACTCATTTATCAGGCGGTCAGTAGTTTTGATGAATCCCACTATAAAATAGGTGCAATGTTGCTTGATTTGAAAGACCCGACAGAAGTTCTTGCACGAACTAGAAGCCCGATTATGGAGCCACTCGCTGCTTATGAAAATGAAGGCTGGAAAGCCGGAGTGGTCTACCCATGCGGCGCGGTAGTTATCAATGACCGTCTGTTTGTGTACTATGGTGGCGCCGACACAGTTGTTTGTGTTGCTTCGGCAAAGCTAGGCCCCTTTATAGAGCAACTTGTAACAAACCACAAAGAGACCAAACCAGAGAGTAGACCCCTACGAACCATGATAAATAAAGAGGGGTTACCTGAACCTGTCCAGGGGTATTGTTTGAAATGCAGGAGAATGGGGGAATAAAGAACCCGCATTATGTTGTTATAAACTTGAGACATGCGATTCAGGGCATTTGTCCCTGGTGTGGCGGAAAAATATCGAGACTTATAAAATCGAGATCGGATATCGATGAAGATGCTCTAGCAAGTCGAATAAAAACACAAATGACTTGGCACCGTTATCAAAAATAGAAACATGTTTGAACAAATTGTTGTCCCTCTGGATGGTTCAAGACCTAATGCCCAGGCAATCCCGTATGCTACTGAAGTTGGGAAGCGTTTCGAGGCAGAAATTATTCTGGTGTGTGTAATCCCTCTTCCAGTTTTAGCCATGACTCGACAGATTACGGAGGGGAGAGCCACAACTCGGAAGTCGAGACCCAGGTCGACTTTCAGAACAGAACTGAAAAGGGGCACGAAAAGCAATAAAGTGACAAATTAAATGAAGAATATGAAAATTAGGAGAATAAAAAGTGAAAAAAGTAATAAAGGCTCCGGTTATGGCTGCATCAAAACCTATAACCGAAAATGTTAATCTGGTCATGAAGAACCCGGATACTTGGCAAATTGTAAAGGGACCATCCGGTCAATATAGCTACAAACTCGTTGGCACCAGCATCTCAGGCATTTTTAACGGACACGGACTTGTCGCTGGCACAGCCTATACCCTTGTAAGTTACAAAGGTGGGGATAGCATTGTTGGTTAGGCACCGGTACAGTAAATGCTCAAGGGGATCTACAAATAACGAACCCTCCTGTTGACATCGGAGTTGCCCAGAAATGGACGGGAGATTACTTGGGACAACCGGCCGGGTATAAGATTTGGCTTGTCCCAACTAGGGATATCACCGCTGGCATATTTACCTGGCATCCAAATGGATTCCTGTTCGAAACCAGTCTGGTAGATGATAGTCGCTAACAATCTTGATAATTTACTCGTTCTTGATACAACAACAGAGACACAGGGAGGATGTAGCCTAAATTACTCCCTCCCTCGTTTTATATTATTTCGAAGGGCAGCCGATGCTTCGGCTTCTAGTGCAAGCCCAAACGTGAGATCCAGCCGTCTACCTTGCATGTGAAGCCCTCGTCGAAAACTCGCCTTTTGTGTGTCTGATATTAGTGGCAGACGACCCGGTAACCACTCAGTTCGTGCTACTTCACGGCATACCCCCTTAATACTTATGAGGACGCACGATCTCAGAGTTACAAAGGGACACGATCCGTTCATGGTGTCTGTGATATATGTTGTCTGGCGGTTTTGATCAGACTTTACAATGAGATGCGCATGGCATATTATTAGTTCAAGTTAAAAGAATGACGCTAGCTGTTCGCAACGAGTTGATAGGGAAAATCATGGTTAAAAATAAGGAGGTGCATGCATAAGCGGATATCACAAACGAAACCCGGAAACTTTTCCCGTGCACACGTTAAAGCGCGTTGATTGTCCTACCACATTCATTGATGATGCTAAAGTCCAGAGAGTTAGCGAGTGCGATGCTGGGTTTATGAAGGCCCGCATCGGTCTCTATGGACCCACCCTCCAGAAGGAGATGGGCCGTTTTATAGCTAAACATCCTTTATCTGGGGCACAGCTTGGATGCTGGGAGTCTGCGGCCTCTCGTCGATGGAATAGCCGCCAAAACTAAAGCGCCAATTCCCGATGATCCCCAGACATTGTCCCGTCATATTAAGGAAACCGCCTATTTCCTACGAGCCGATGCCGTCGGTATCTGCAAGTTGCCACCGTATGCCGTTTACACA
>CAVWFD010000014.1:0-9750 GCA_963754195.1 uncultured Chloroflexia bacterium | reverse complement strand
TTCAGGAGACTTTTCTACAGATAATTCTTTTGCAAATTTTGCCGTGAGTGCTCCTAAGAGACTACCGAAATTACCTCCATCGTTTGACCCACTAACCAATGTAGTAGGAACTATAGGGATTCCTTTCTCAGCCAATGCTTTGATAACGTTAACCAGAGTTGTCCCCTCTGCACCCAAAGCCTGTTTTTGTCTTTCATAACCCTCCGCTAAACCGATACCAGTGGCGGCATTAGTTTTCTGAAGATAAGTCGCTTCCCCTTCAGCTTCTTTCATTCTTGCAGTTGCTAAGTCAGTTTTAATATCAATTTCGAGTTTAGCATTAATAACATCTCTCTGTTTTTCTGCTCTCGCTGCCTTCTCCTGAACATCAATGTTTTTCTCCTGGGCTCTTGCCTGTTCAGCGAACTGAGTTTGCTGTTGCAAAGCGATTTCTTTTTGCGTCTGGGTTTGAAGCAATGATTCAGGAATATTAATATAAGCTACCAGTAAATTTTGTGCTTCAACATTATATTCCTCGAATACGGACCGAGCATGCGCCAATGCTTCTGCCTGTAATATAGTTCTGCTTTGGAAGAAATCAATGGCCTTTTTCTCTCCTGCCTTATTTCTGAAAGAGCTATCAATCAAAGGATGAACGATTTGATCAATGAGGTTATCAACTGAACCAAATCGGGCAATAATAAATGCCGCATTCTCCGGTTTAACTCTAATAACCATTCTGACATTAACATCTAATTGGAAGCCATCCATTGATGTCACTCTTAAAGGATTAAATTTATACAATACGCCTTCGTTTGGTACACCCTTCACCTCTGTCCCTATTTTCCCTTCACCAGCCCAATCAATAGTGATTGCAGAAGTTGGAACCATGTATGGCGTATAGGCAATTGTATTTAGATTATATTTTCCGGGGGCGATAGGCTCTCGCCAGATACCACGGGTATATTTGTTCGTAATTAATAATTTTTCGATTTCCTCATGAACAGGACCCTTTAAACCAGCGGTTTCTTCTGCTGCATTTGGTTTTATAACGGATTTCTCCAATTCCGCACCTACGTTAGAACGAATAACTGCCACATATCCGGGAGCCACTTCAGCAATCGGAATAAGTGTCACTTTAAATAAAGAAGTGTTGATATAATATTGCCCAGGTTGAAGGGTTTCCAATTGTGGACCGCGATAGCCGCCAGCCTTGATAAATTCTTGCCCATTCTGATAATGTTGATGATCATGCTGGTGATTCGGATCTTCCGGTTCCGGAGCAATCACATAACCGTTAGGTAAGACTTTTCCATCCTCAGCGACTGCGATACCAACCTGATTTTTGTCAATCGTGGTGGCGTCGGCTATTACTATCTTGAATACTTTTGTATTTATTCGGTAAGAACCGGGTCTGATTGTATCAATTTGTCCTCCGCGAAATCCACTATTATCTAAAAATTTCTTAGCATCTTGGAAAGAACTGCATTCGACCGCGTCTCCCAATATTCGATGAGGGGGGAGTGGCTGGCCATCAATAGATTCCACGATCCCTAGTTTCCCGGTTGGGATAATTGTAACCTTTGCCTTTTCCCGAGCCCAAAATACCCAAAATCTCCAATATATGCCAGGCATAAGAACATCAGCCTGCAAACCATTTTCCCCCTTACGTGCAACAACCGTCCCTTCTGGTAATTTATTACCGGTCATCTTTTTAGTAAGGATGCCAACATCATTCGCGCCAATTACAAATATACTAGGAAGAAGGAAAATTAAGGCAAGTATAATAACGATTATTAAACCCACGACTAATCCTGTCATTTTCGCCCCCTTTTTAAAATATACGAATCACTCAACAATATTATATTCTTTTTTTAACGTACCTAGTTTATCTTTGAACACGACCTCCACTTGACTTCTGAATGACATAGTAATGATGTGTAGTAGTAACACTATAAAAAGGAGAGGAAAACGATGTGCTCTAACATTACCCACCATTGGTAATGCTACAACCGTTAGGAGAATATTGTATTATTGTGTGAACCGCCAAACCCAAATATCAAAAACATCTAAACCTAACCGTCTGTTATTAAGAAGAGTAAAAAGAAATGGTTGAAGCCATATTATCTTATCTTTGGGCAACAACACTCGCAAGTCTTACTCAAATTGGTATATTCCTTGTTCCCGGCTTGGTTTTGACCTTAATTATGAATTACGCTTCCACATTCGTACAAAGGCGTGCACTCCTTACGATGGGCAAGGGCTGGTACCTGGGATTGTTCGGCTGGCTGGGTACAACAATCCACGAGCTTGGTCATGCAACCTTTTGTCTGATCTTTCGCCACAAGATTACAACACTGAAATTGTTCGATCCAGATCCCGAAACTGGAACTCTAGGCTATGTAGAACATACTTATAATTCCTCTAGCATTTACCAATTGGTGGGCAATTTCTTCATTGGCATTGGCCCGATTTTAATTGGCACGTCTATTATCTATCTTCTCTTATTTTTCCTGTTAGGTCTCAACCCATTTAAATCGGTTAACAATTTCAGCATAATGTCGCCCCATATTTATTCATGGGATGTTCTGAAGCAGATATTCCAAATCTTCTGGACTTCGTCCACCAATCTGCTCTCCGATATTTTCTCTTGGCAGAATGTATCCACCTGGCAGCTATACGTATTTGTTTATCTCGCTTTTACAATCGGGAGCTCTATTACACTCAGTCCTTCCGACATAAAGAGCTCACTGAAGGGCTTAAGTGTAATATTAATTTTAATATTCATTTTTAACCTTGCCACCGTCTGGGCGGGAGATCTAACATCAAACATTTTCATCGGAACCGTTAGCTATTTCCTTGTCTTCTATATAGCCATTTTTCTAATGTTACTCCTGGATATCTTAGTTTCTATCCTGCTTCTGCTGCCTTTGTCGATTCTACGAGCACGTCACTCGTAAAATTAAGAATGCTAATTGATGTTGGGCATCAGACAAAAGATATTGTTCTTTATTTATGGCATCTTTCCGCTTGACTTCTTACCGAAAGAGAGTGATGTATAGTAGTAACACTATAAAAAGGAGATGCTACCATGATTACAAACGAAAAAGAATTAATTATCCCTGATTACGACCCAATCAATCCCAAGCCTTACCCGGGAGACATCAAACCGGGTACTTACGGCAAGGCCCAGGTCAAGAAGCTTCTCACTAAGCATAAGGACAATTCAGCAGCCCTCCAATTCCTCCAGGACATGCTGGAGTGATGAGATGACAACAACAATCGTTAACTTTGCCGATACCGCTACCGGCTGGCAAAAGGCTTTCTACGCTTTCCTGGCCGAGAAAGAACAGCGTTCGGGATCACGCCGGACCGTGGAAGGCTACTCGCGGATGCTCCAGGATTTCTTCGGGCGCTCGGGAAAGCAGCCAGACAATGTAACATCTCAGGATATCTTCGTTTATGCCCACAGTCCGGGACTATCCGGTAAACAACCATCAGCTATTACCATAGGTGCTCGTATTGCTTGCATCAGTTCCTTCTTTCGATTTCTGATTCGCATGGATATTGTCCAGTCCAACCCCTGTGACAAACTGCAAAGACCACAGTCCTCACCCTCAACTCCCAGAGGCCTGTCGGGAGACCAGGTGCATCAACTTCTGGCAGTAGTCCCTTATTCTCCAATTGGATTGAGAGACAAGGCTATCGTCCTAACTCTGGTGCTCACCGGCAGGCGGAGAGCTGAGGTTATTGGGATGAAAGCAGGTAATCTTATTCTTGATGGTGATAGAGCTTATTACACGTATCGTGGAAAAGGTGGGAAGCAAGGGCACAGGGAACTACCTCAACCCGCTCTGAATGCCATAAGAGCCTCGCTGGAAGCATATGGAAAGGAATTAGCCACAATGGACACCCGATGAGTCCCTGTGGCAGTCAAATTCACAACAGGGCAAAGGGATCACCAGCGGAACATTTTATTGCAACCTGCAGCGGTATTTTAGAAAAGCTGGGATTACGCCTTCTGGAGTACACATCTTCCGGCACACTGCCGCAAAGCTGCGCCGGGATGCCGGAGAAACCGTCGAAGATGTCAGTCGATTCCTAGACCACAGCAGTCTTGCCGTAACTACTGTTTACCTCCGAAGATTAGAAGGTGAGCAGGACAAGAGTTGGGCAAAGGTGGCAGAGGCAATCGGAGCGTTGTAATTCACTAAGATTTAGTCTAAGCCGCCTTTATTGTCATCTTGATGGATTGTGGATTGCCGAGTTCTTTGACCTGTTCCTTAGTTAAATAAATGGTTATCGGGTGATCTTCTTTATTCTCTTTGTATCTCCAAGTGCCAGGTGTCTCTTTTTCTTTGCTAAGCATGATTTCCATATTTATTTCTCCTGACCGGTGATGCAAACCAGCCTTTGCAATTCCGCTTACGCCACTGTGTGCTTGGACATTGTTTCCAATGCCATGACTAACGCGGAGTGGTCAAGATCACTTCCATAGTTTGCAGCAACAACATTGAAAAGCTCCTGAACAATTGCAGTACCAGGCAGGCTTAAATTAAGTTCACGCGCTCCCTGTAATGCCAGATTTAAATCCTTCTGATGTAATCTTATGCGGAAGCCGGGGGCAAAGGTTCGTTTTATCATACGCTCGCCATGCAGTTCAAGGATCCGGCTTTGCGCAAGACCACCCATCAGTGCTTCTCTGACTTTGGCAGGGTCCGCTCCTGCTTTAGAAGCAAATAGTAACGCTTCCGCAACAGCTTCGATTGTTAATGCAACCGCAATTTGGTTTGCTACCTTACAGGTCTGACCCGCTCCATTGTCACCAATATGCACTATTTTCTTGCCCATGACTTCAAAATAGGGTTTTATTTGGTCAAATACGTCAATGGGGCCCCCAACCATAATGGAAAGCGATGCATTTTCTGCTCCGACCTGCCCACCTGAAACGGGGGCATCAAGGACCTTAACTCCCATAGCATTTAGTTTTTTGGCAAACTCCTTGGTGGCAATAGGCGAAATAGAACTCATATCAACAACTGTAGCGCCAGGTCTGATGCCTTCCATGATGCCATCTTTACTGAAAAGAACTGCGGCAACGTCGGGGGTATCGGGCACCATGATAAAAATAATATCTGATTTCTGGGCCACGTCTTTACAACTCTTGCAAGCCACGCCGCCAACTGAACAGCATTCTTTGACTGGCTCAGGATTTATGTCGCAGACCATGACGTTATATCCCTTGGCCAACAAATGTTTTGCCATGGGTTTGCCCATTATGCCCAACCCAATAAATCCAAGATTAGCCATTAGTATTCTCCTTTACAAATCTTTTGGATATCATAAATTGAAAGATTCGTTTTATTTGACACGAAACCAATTATTGATCACTAAAACAATTACATCAATGTTCCAAAGTTCTAAACCACCGGTGTGTCGATTAAAAGTCTTATTTCCCCGTCACTGGATTTTTGTAATGATAAGGGAAGATATACCCTGAGGGGTAAGGAGCAAAACGAGTGTTAGGTGCGAGTGGACGCGGTTCCTTGTGGAGGGGATTTAGAACTACAGGTTTCTTTACCCATCCTTCCTCTAACGGACTACTGATAATCTCGTTCCACAAGATTTGTTTGATCTTCCATATCCCGTCCTCTTTTACATATTCGTTTTCCCATATTCCTGCCCCAATTAATGCCCGGGTTTGTCCCTCTCGCGGCATGGCTCCAAGGAAATACCCATACCATCTGCCTTTGGCATTCTTGCCATCCGAGTCGATATCCACAATACCCGCAAGAGGCATCAGAATGTGCAGATACTCGGGGGGAGCCTTTTTTGCCCCCTTATAGGCAGTGTAATGATCTTCAAAGTGGAAACTATCCCTAACTTGTTCCCACCCTTTATATTGGCCACTACGACCCGTTTGCGCAGAGACATCATCCCTATGAGACCACAAATCTAGGATCTGGTCTTCTTGCCAGTGCTCGAGATAATACCCATAGGCTCTCTGCAATTTTTTGATGGCCTCAATATCTTCGAGACGAGTCAGCTTCCCTTCTAATTTCGCGACTGTTTCAGAAAGTGTTTTAACTCTTTCCGCTTATCTTGCAGATGAGGGCATGGACTCGGTCGGTGTCGTCAACGTAAATTGGAACAGACATGACGAGATCGTGATGCTTACAATTTACCTGATTTTCGTTTTACCATGCCCGTTAGACGCTTTTTGGGGGAAGATTTTTATTTCCCATTAGGATTTTAATATGATTATGTACCGACCAAATAAGTGTTAAAATAAAGTTTACATGGCGAATAAAGTTTTTGCTATAATTACCGATTCTGATCGCGAGCAGGCACTTGAAGTAGGCCTTGTTTATCCGATGAACTGTGCCAAGAATAAATGGCTCGATGAAGTGAAAATCATTTTCTTCGGGCCATCCGAGAAATTAGCAGCGTTTGATACAAAGGTACAGGAAAAGATAAAAGAGATGAAAGGCTACGGGGTTGATGTTCTTGCCTGCAAATGGTGCTCTGACCGCATGGGTATCACCGCGCAACTTGAAGCCCAAGGAATTACCGTCGTCTACGTCGGTCCGATCATTTCTCAGCTTATCAAAGATGGCTGGGCACAACTCACTTTTTAGTGTATGACAACCAATTTAATGACAACGGATTTCCAAATATAGAAGAATAGCAAAGACATAGATACTTCAGAATCTGGGCAAAGGCTAATCCGTGAGAATATTCGCTTTGTTTTTGCCAGGTGTTTGAAGAACCCCGTCGCCTTCAATGTCCTCCAAGTCAAACCACCATTTACTGTCGTCATCTGGCTTACCATAACCCATCCAATCATCTCCCCGGACGGCAATACTGCGCGCGAGGGAAGAGTTCCTAACCGCCCAGCCCACGGCCCGGTGGAAAGGAGTATATGGTTTGTTCCAGGGGCAGACCTTGATGCATGTTCCACAGCTGGAGCCTTTCTGGTTTCCCACCCGCATTAAAGTGCATTTCTGGACGTCTGTTGGCCATTTCTCGTAGCCGTTATGCATCTCCTTGCCGCCATTGCTTAATGCCCCTGAAGGGCAATATCTGGCACATTTCTTGCACTTGGAGCAATAGTCTTGCAAGCCAAAGTCTATCGGTTTATCCGGAGTAAGAGGCAAGTCAGTCGTCACTACCGCCCCCTTGAAGCGAGGCCCCATGAAAGGATTTAAAATGCAGTCGCCTATTCTGGACATCTCTCCAAGCCCTGCCCATAGAAGAATGGGGGGTAGTACAACCTGGTAATCCGACGAATAATGAGCCCTGGCTGGATAACCAAGCCTGCGGATATAATCAGCCAGAATTATGGCAATGAACCCGGAATTGGAATAAGCGAGCATGCTCATCGCACCACTTATCCAATCATGGCCCGTAAAGGCCTGCGCAGTTCTCCAGTCCTGGTCAATCAGAATGGCAATCGCGTATTTGTGATTCAGCTCTACTGGGATTCCACCTGACTTAGGATTCTTGGGGTCATAAACGTGTGTGTAAACGGCATACGGTGGCAACTTGCAGATACCGACGGCATCGGCTCGTAGGAAATAGGCGGTTTCCTTAATATGACGGGACAATGTCTGGGGATCATCGGGAATTGGCGCTTTAGTTTTGGCGGCTATTCCATCGACGAGAGGCCGCATTTTTCCCAGCATCCAAGACTGTGCCCCAGATAAAGGATGTTTAGCTATAAAACGGCCCATCTCCTTCTGGAGGGTGGGTCCATAGAGACCGATGCGGGCCTTCATAAACCCAGCATCGCACTCGCTAACTCTCTGGACTTTAGCATCATCAATGAATGTGGTAGGACGATCAACGCGCTTTAACGTGTGCACGGGAAAAGTTTCCGGGTTTCGTTTGTGATATCCGCTTATGCATGCACCTCCTTATTTTTAACCATGATTTTCCCTATCAACTCGTTGCGAACAGCTAGCGTCATTCTTTTAACTTGAACTAATAATATGCCATGCGCATCTAGTTGTAAAGTCTGATCAAAACCGCCAGACAACATATATCACAGACACCATGAACGGATCGTGTCCCTTTGTAACTCTGAGATTGGTGCGTCCTCATAAGTATTAAGGGGGTATTCGCCGTGAAGTAGCATGAAGCTGAGTGTTATCGGTTCGTCTGCCATTTTATATCAGACACACAAAAGGCGTAGTTTTCGACGAGGGCTTCACATGCAAGGTAGACGGCTGATTCTCACGTTTGGGCTTGCATTAGAAGCCCGAAGCATCGGCTGCCCTTCGAAATAATATAAAACAAGGGAGGGAGTAATTTAGGTTACTTCCTCCCTGTGTCTTTGTTGTTTGTATCAAGAACTAGTAAATTATCAAGATTGTTTAGCGACTATCATCTGACCAGACTGGTTTCGAATAGGAATCCATTTGGATGCCAGGTAAATATGCCAGCGGTGATATCCCTAGTTGGGACAAGCCAAATCTTATACCCGGCTGGTTGTCCCAAGTAATCTCCCGTCCATTTCTGGGCAACTCCGATGTCAATAGGAGGGTTCGTTATTTGTAGATCCCCTTGAGCATTTACTGTACCGGTGCCTAACGCAACAATGCTATTCCCACCTTTGTAACTTACAAGGGTATAGGCTGTGCCAGCGACAAGTCCGTGTCCGTTAAAAACGCCTGAGATGCTGGTGCCAACGAGTTTGTAGCTATATTGACCGGATGGTCCCTTTACAATTTGCCAAGTATCCGGGTTCTTCATGACCAGATTAACATTTTCGGTTATAGGTTTTGATGCAGCCATAACCGGAGCCTTTATTACTTTTTTCATTTTTTATTCTCCTAATTTTCATATTCTTCATTTAATTTGTCACTTTATTGCTTTTCGTGCCCCTTTTCAGTTCTGTTCTGAAGAGTTGACCTGGGTCTCGACTTCCGAGTTGTGGCTCTCCCCTCCGTAATCTGTCAGTCATGGCTAAAACCGGAAGAGGGATTACACACACCAGAATAATTTCTGCCTCGAAACGCTTCCCAACTTCAGTAGCATACGGGATTGCCCGGGCATTAGGTCTTGAACCATCCAAAGGGACAACAATTTGTTCAAACATGTTTCTATTTTTGATAACGGTGCCAAGTCATTTGTGTTTTTATTCGACTTGCTAGAGCATCTTCATCGATATCCGATCTCGATTTTATAAGTCTCGATCTTTCCGCCACACCAGGGACAAACGCCCTGAATCGCATGTCTCAAGTTTATAACAACATAATGCGGGTTCTTTATTTCCCCCATTCTCCTGCATTTCAAACAATACCCCTGGACAGGTTCAGGTAACCCCTCTTTATTTATCATGGTTCGTAGGGGTCTACTCTCTGGTTTGGTCTCTTTGTGGTTTGTTACAAGTTGCTCTATAAAGGGGCCTAGCTTTGCCGAAGCAACACAAACAACTGTGTCGGCGCCACCATAGTACACAAACAGACGGTCATTGATAACTACCGCGCCGCATGAGTAGACCACTCCGGCTTTCCAGCCTTCATTTTCATAAGAAGCGAGTGGCCCATAATCGGGCTTCTAGTTCGTGCAAGAACTTCTGTCGGGTTTTTCAAATCAAGCAACATTGCACCTATTTTATAGTGGGATTCATCAAAACTACTGACCGCCTGATAAATGAGTAGCCACCCATCCTTTGTTTTTATTGGAGGCGGACCGCAACCTACCTTAAGATTATCCCAATCTGAACTTAACGCTCTAGTCGGTATCTTGAATTGCCCCTCTAGCCAT
>CAVWFD010000013.1:0-9383 GCA_963754195.1 uncultured Chloroflexia bacterium | reverse complement strand
GGTGGCAGAGGCAATCGGAGCGTTGTAATTCACTAAGATTTAGTCTAAGCCGCCTTTATTGTCATCTTGATGGATTGTGGATTGCCGAGTTCTTTGACCTGTTCCTTAGTTAAATAAATGGTTATCGGGTGATCTTCTTTATTCTCTTTGTATCTCCAAGTGCCAGGTGTCTCTTTTTCTTTGCTAAGCATGATTTCCATATTTATTTCTCCTGACCGGTGATGCAAACCAGCCTTTGCAATTCCGCTTACGCCACTGTGTGCTTGGACATTGTTTCCCCAATGCCATGACTGACGCGGAGTTATCATAGATCACTTCCATAGTTTGCAGCAACAACATTGAAAAGCTCCTGAACAATTGCAGTACCAGGCAGGCTTAAATTAAGTTCCACCACCCTGTAATGCCAGATTTAAATCCTTCTGATGTAATCTTATGCGGAAGCCGGGGGCAAAGGTTCGTTTTATCATACGCTCGCCATGCAGTTCAAGGATCCGGCTTTGCGCAAGACCACCCATCAGTGCTTCTCTGACTTTGGCAGGGTCCGCTCCTGCTTTAGAAGCAAATAGTAACGCTTCCGCAACAGCTTCGATTGTTAATGCAACCGCAATTTGGTTTGCTACCTTACAGGTCTGACCCGCTCCATTGTCACCAATATGCACTATTTTCTTGCCCATGACTTCAAAATAGGGTTTTATTTGGTCAAATACGTCAATGGGGCCCCCAACCATAATGGAAAGCGATGCATTTTCTGCTCCGACCTGCCCACCTGAAACGGGGGCATCAAGGACCTTAACTCCCATAGCATTTAGTTTTTTGGCAAACTCCTTGGTGGCAATAGGCGAAATAGAACTCATATCAACAACTGTAGCGCCAGGTCTGATGCCTTCCATGATGCCATCTTTACTGAAAAGAACTGCGGCAACGTCGGGGGTATCGGGCACCATGATAAAAATAATATCTGATTTCTGGGCCACGTCTTTACAACTCTTGCAAGCCACGCCGCCAACTGAACAGCATTCTTTGACTGGCTCAGGATTTATGTCGCAGACCATGACGTTATATCCCTTGGCCAACAAATGTTTTGCCATGGGTTTGCCCATTATGCCCAACCCAATAAATCCAAGATTAGCCATTAGTATTCTCCTTTACAAATCTTTTGGATATCATAAATTGAAAAATTCGTTTTATTTGACACGAAACCAATTATTGATCACTAAAACAATTACATCAATGTTCCAAAGTTCTAAACCACCGGTGTGTCGATTGAAAGTTTATTTCCCCGTCACTGGATTTTTGTAATGATAAGGGAAGATATACCCTGAGGGGTAAGGAGCAAAACGAGTGTTAGGTGCGAGTGGACGCGGTTCCTTGTGGAGGGGATTTAGAACTACAGGTTTCTTTACCCATCCTTCCTCTAACGGACTACTGATAATCTCGTTCCACAAGATTTGTTTGATCTTCCATATCCCGTCCTCTTTTACATATTCGTTTTCCCATATTCCTGCCCCAATTAATGCCCGGGTTTGTCCCTCTCGCGGCATGGCTCCAAGGAAATACCCATACCATCTGCCTTTGGCATTCTTGCCATCCGAGTCGATATCCACAATACCCGCAAGAGGCATCAGAATGTGCAGATACTGGGGGGAGCCTTTTTTGCCCCCTTATAGGCAGTGTAATGATCTTCAAAGTGGAAACTATCCCTAACTTGTTCCCACCCTTTATATTGGCCACTACGACCCGTTTGCGCAGAGACATCATCCCTATGAGACCACAAATCTAGGATCTGGTCTTCTTGCCAGTGCTCGAGATAATACCCATAGGCTCTCTGCAATTTTTTGATGGCCTCAATATCTTCGAGACGAGTCAGCTTCCCTTCTAATTTCGCGACTGTTTCAGAAAGTGTTTTAACTCTTTCCGCTTATCTTGCAGATGAGGGCATGGACTCGGTCGGTGTCGTCAACGTAAATTGGAACAGACATGACGAGATCGTGATGCTTACAATTTACCTGATTTTCGTTTTACCATGCCCGTTAGACGCTTTTTGGGGGAAGATTTTTATTTCCCATCAGGATTTTAATATGATTATGTACCGACCAAATAAGTGTTAAAATAAAGTTTACATGGCGAATAAAGTTTTTGCTATAATTACCGATTCTGATCGCGAGCAGGCACTTGAAGTAGGCCTTGTTTATCCGATGAACTGTGCCAAGAATAAATGGCTCGATGAAGTGAAAATCATTTTCTTCGGGCCATCCGAGAAATTAGCAGCGTTTGATACAAAGGTACAGGAAAAGATAAAAGAGATGAAAGGCTACGGGGTTGATGTTCTTGCCTGCAAATGGTGCTCTGACCGCATGGGTATCACCGCGCAACTTGAAGCCCAAGGAATTACCGTCGTCTACGTCGGTCCGATCATTTCTCAGCTTATCAAAGATGGCTGGGCACAACTCACTTTTTAGTGTATGACAACCAATTTAATGACAACGGATTTCCAAATATAGAAGAATAGCAAAGACATAGATACTTCAGAATCTGGGCAAAGGCTAATCCGTGAGAATATTCGCTTTGTTTTTGCCAGGTGTTTGAAGAACCCCGTCGCCTTCAATGTCCTCCAAGTCAAACCACCATTTACTGTCGTCATCTGGCTTACCATAACCCATCCAATCATCTCCCCGGACGGCAATACTGCGCGCGAGGGAAGAGTTCCTAACCGCCCAGCCCACGGCCCGGTGGAAAGGAGTATATGGTTTGTTCCAGGGGCAGACCTTGATGCATGTTCCACAGCTGGAGCCTTTCTGGTTTCCCACCCGCATTAAAGTGCATTTCTGGACGTCTGTTGGCCATTTCTCGTAGCCGTTATGCATCTCCTTGCCGCCATTGCTTAATGCCCCTGAAGGGCAATATCTGGCACATTTCTTGCACTTGGAGCAATAGTCTTGCAAGCCAAAGTCTATCGGTTTATCCGGAGTAAGAGGCAAGTCAGTCGTCACTACCGCCCCCTTGAAGCGAGGCCCCATGAAAGGATTTAAAATGCAGTCGCCTATTCTGGACATCTCTCCAAGCCCTGCCCATAGAAGAATGGGGGGTAGTACAACTTGGTAATCCGACGAATAATGAGCCCTGGCTGGATAACCAAGCCTGCGGATATAATCAGCCAGAATTATGGCAATGAACCCGGAATTGGAATAAGCGAGCATGCTCATCGCACCACTTATCCAATCATGGCCCGTAAAGGCCTGCGCAGTTCTCCAGTCCTGGTCAATCAGAATGGCAATCGCGTATTTGTGATTCAGCTCTACTGGGATTCCACCTGACTTAGGATTCTTGGGGTCATAAACGTGTGTGTAAACGGCATACGGTGGCAACTTGCAGATACCGACGGCATCGGCTCGTAGGAAATAGGCGGTTTCCTTAATATGACGGGACAATGTCTGGGGATCATCGGGAATTGGCGCTTTAGTTTTGGCGGCTATTCCATCGACGAGAGGCCGCATTTTTCCCAGCATCCAAGACTGTGCCCCAGATAAAGGATGTTTAGCTATAAAACGGCCCATCTCCTTCTGGAGGGTGGGTCCATAGAGACCGATGCGGGCCTTCATAAACCCAGCATCGCACTCGCTAACTCTCTGGACTTTAGCATCATCAATGAATGTGGTAGGACGATCAACGCGCTTTAACGTGTGCACGGGAAAAGTTTCCGGGTTTCGTTTGTGATATCCGCTCATGCATGCACCTCCTTATTTTTAACCATGATTTTCCCTATCAACTCGTTGCGAACAGCTAGCGTCATTCTTTTAACTTGAACCAATAATATGCCATGCGCATCTAGTTGTAAAGTCTGATCAAAACCGCCAGACAACATATATCACAGACACCATGAACGGATCGTGTCCCTTTGTAACTCTGAGATTGGTGCGTCCTCATAAGTATTAAGGGGGTATTCGCCGTGAAGTAGCATGAAGCTGAGTGTTATCGGTTCGTCTGCCATTTTATATCAGACACACAAAAGGCGTAGTTTTCGACGAGGGCTTCACATGCAAGGTAGACGGCTGATTCTCACGTTTGGGCTTGCATTAGAAGCCCGAAGCATCGGCTGCCCTTCGAAATAATATAAAACAAGGGAGGGAGTAATTTAGGTTACTTCCTCCCTGTGTCTTTGTTGTTTGTATCAAGAACTAGTAAATTATCAAGATTGTTTAGCGACTATCATCTGACCAGACTGGTTTCGAATAGGAATCCATTTGGATGCCAGGTAAATATGCCAGCGGTGATATCCCTAGTTGGGACAAGCCAAATCTTATACCCGGCTGGTTGTCCCAAGTAATCTCCCGTCCATTTCTGGGCAACTCCGATGTCAATAGGAGGGTTCGTTATTTGTAGATCCCCTTGAGCATTTACTGTACCGGTGCCTAACGCAACAATGCTATTCCCACCTTTGTAACTTACAAGGGTATAGGCTGTGCCAGCGACAAGTCCGTGTCCGTTAAAAACGCCTGAGATGCTGGTGCCAACGAGTTTGTAGCTATATTGACCGGATGGTCCCTTTACAATTTGCCAAGTATCCGGGTTCTTCATGACCAGATTAACATTTTCGGTTATAGGTTTTGATGCAGCCATAACCGGAGCCTTTATTACTTTTTTCATTTTTTATTCTCCTAATTTTCATATTCTTCATTTAATTTGTCACTTTATTGCTTTTCGTGCCCCTTTTCAGTTCTGTTCTGAAGAGTCGACCTGGGTCTCGACTTCCGAGTTGTGGCTCTCCCCTCCGTAATCTGTCGAGTCATGGCTAAAACCGGAAGAGGGATTACACACACCAGAATAATTTCTGCCTCGAAACGCTTCCCAACTTCAGTAGCATACGGGATTGCCCGGGCATTAGGTCTTGAACCATCCAAAGGGACAACAATTTGTTCAAACATGTTTCTATTTTTGATAACGGTGCCAAGTCATTTGTGTTTTTATTCGACTTGCTAGAGCATCTTCATCGATATCCGATCTCGATTTTATAAGTCTCGATATCTTTCCGCCACACCAGGGACAAACGCCCTGAATCGCATGTCTCAAGTTTATAACAACATAATGCGGGTTCTTTATTCCCCCCATTCTCCTGCATTTCAAACAATACCCCTGGACAGGTTCAGGTAACCCCTCTTTATTTATCATGGTTCGTAGGGGTCTACTCTCTGGTTTGGTCTCTTTGTGGTTTGTTACAAGTTGCTCTATAAAGGGGCCTAGCTTTGCCGAAGCAACACAAACAACTGTGTCGGCGCCACCATAGTACACAAACAGACGGTCATTGATAACTACCGCGCCGCATGGGTAGACCACTCCGGCTTTCCAGCCTTCATTTTCATAAGCAGCGAGTGGCTCCATAATCGGGCTTCTAGTTCGTGCAAGAACTTCTGTCGGGTCTTTCAAATCAAGCAACATTGCACCTATTTTATAGTGGGATTCATCAAAACTACTGACCGCCTGATAAATGAGTAGCCACCCATCCTTTGTTTTTATTGGAGGCGGACCGCAACCTACCTTAAGATTATCCCAATCTGAACTTAACGCTCTAGTCGGTATCTTGAATTGCCCCTCTAGCCATCTTGATTTACCATCAAAATCAAGGTCATCTACAAAGTCGATTAAAATATTCGGAAAAACGCGATGGAAAATCACATATTTACCATTGATTTTTTCTGATAAAATGCAAGCATTCTTATCGACAATATAAGGCGGAGAGATGAGCACTGGTTTCTTCCAATTCCATTTTTTATTAAGAAAATCATCGATATCGATTGAGCTTAATGCCACTCTCGGATAACTGTGTCCGTCATAGGCAACATAGGTCATATAAACGCGTTCACCGATTCTAGTTAGCCTCGGATCTTCGCAGCCACCCATACCACCTCCGCCTGAGACATAAATACCTGAAGCCGAAGATACATATGGTTGAGATGGATTAACTCCTTCAAAAGATTCTCTAGGAATATATGCCGGCTTGTCGAGGCGTTCGTTAATGTGCAAACCATCTAAGCTGGAGGCGTACCCTAATACGGAAACATCGGATTCACCGATAGCACGATAAAGAATGTGTACCTTCCCACCTTCATAAATGGCGGCTGGATTAAATACAGCTTTTGTCTCCCACCAGTGTTTATCATTCGGCCTCAATATGGGGTTATCATTAAATCTTTCGAGCGATAATCTGATGTTGGTTACTTTAGGAATCGAATTGGCTTTTATTCTGACCATTTTTCTCACATTCTCTGCAATCGATAGCGTCCTTTAATAGGTAAGCTACATACTAGCTTTTTCCCAGTTTCCTTGCCTTTCTTCTCCTGTTTTGGCTCGCATTTATCCGGGATTTAACCAAATGTGAACCTCTTTTGAAATGTTGAAATGCGATCAATTTTACCTTCCTTCTCATATAACGTAGGAACTAACTAATAATCAAACCTGATTTAGTCTACCACTAGTTTCATTCCAGGTAATCCCTTAGTTTTCGGCTACGGCTTGGATGACGTAATTTACGGAGAGCTTTTGCTTCAATTTGTCGGACGCGTTCACGCGTTACATGAAATTCTAAACCTACTTCTTCTAACGTCCTTTGTCTGCCATCCTCCAACCCAAACCTGAGTTGCAGCACTCTCTGTTCCCTTGGCGTTAAGGTGGACAGAACTGTGCTAATTTCTTCTTTGAGTAACTGTTTAGAAGCGCCATCCAAAGGTTGAATAGCACTATGGTCTTCTATGAAGTCACCTACATTATTCTCTCCTTCCTCTCCCACCGGTAATTCCAGCGGAATTGGTATTTGGGCTATCTTAACGACCTCGCGTACTTTCTCCGGTGAAATCCCTAATTGCTCACCGATCTCTTCGGCAGTCGGGTCTCGGCCGTATTCCTGCGTCAGGTTACGTTTCGTCCTCGTTAATTTGTTAATAGTCTCAATCATATGAACGGGGACCCTAATGGAACGCGCCTGGTCAGCAATAGAACGGGAAATTGCCTGGCGAATCCACCAAGTGGCATAAGTAGAGAACTTGAATCCTTTGTGCGGATTAAACTTCTCCACTGCCCGTATTAAGCCGAGATTACCTTCTTGAACCATGTCAAGGAAAGACATTCCATGGCCCATGTGCTTTTTTGCAACACTAACTACCAGTCTTAAATTAGCCGTAGTAAGTTGGTCCCTCGCAATTTCATCCTCCCTCTGGAGATGTTCAAGGTATTTATTCAGATAGGTCTCATGAGCATCAAGTTTTATGATGAACTCCCGTTCTACCACTAGATTGGGAATACTTGCCAGCGAAGCTTTACGGCCGATGGTTGCCAGGACTTTTTCCAGCAGAAGCGCGCTGTTTATTGAAAGGGCAATCAGCCGAGACTCGATTGATTCCGGAGGAAGATTAAACTTCTCCGCCATCGATTGCACCATGAGCTGGTCAATCACACCATCGATAGCAGTTCTGAATTTCTCGTCAGTCATGGTCTGATAAAAACTGATATTTTCCGGTAACCCAACGTTCTCCTGAAGTTGATGGATAATTTCCGATGATTGTCCCAGTTCCCGGATAATTTCTTGGAAGACCTGACTGGCAGTGGCGTGACGCCCTTGTTTTTCGAGCGCCTCCTTAATCCCAGAAACTCGCTTCCATATCTCAATATGGCGCGCAGCAATCTTTTCATCACTTGCAGTAAGGAGTGGGACCCTGCCGATTTCGTGGAGATAAAGACGTACAGGATCATCATCCCCTTCCTGTTCATCAGCATGGACCACCGGCACCGGTTCTTCGAGTTCTAGGTCTTCGGAAGTCGGCTCTATTTCTAGTACACCCTCTTCTTCGGGGCTTGATTCCGGCTCTTTCAGCGCATCCGTTTCCGACTCTTGTGAAGCTACAGGCAGTTCATCAAATGTCATTTTCTCACCTTCACAGGTCCGTCTTGCCATCTCCCCGGGGGCATCTCTATTTTCTTATTGGAAAGGGTGAGGGCTTCAATGGTATTAATTACCCGTCCCCTTATTATCGTCCCGTTCAGGTTGCTTATTGCCGTAACACCTTCGGACTTTTTACTCATCTCAATGTAACCGTGCAGCCCAACTCCATGTCTGTTTAAAATCTCATCATGCATAATGACCACATATTTGACCTCGCCAAATAGCGAGAACACCTGCTTCAGTTCGTCGCCTGTAGTCTCTGGTGCAAGATTACCCACGTAGATATTCATGTTTCACTATTGCTCCGAATATCAAACAACTATTGATGCTGCTGTCTTTTTCTTTTTGCGTTATTTTTAGTTTTGATCAGGTGGGTATCGCGTTTCGACATGAAACGCTCATGGGATCTGAACTCCCGCAATACGCCGCTCATTTGGACCATTTTCTGAAAGCGGCGGAGCAGAGATTCCTGGGACTCTCCTGTATGCAAAGTTACCTCAAAAGGCATATTGAGCCATCCTTTTCTTTTCTCAGTGCGAATATAAACAAAGCCAAAGGTACCGGGTAAAAGCCTGCCATGACTCACTATGATAGAGTTGCTCCATAAGGGAACACAAATAGTATGACGCGAAGTTACTTTTACAGGACTTATATGTGCTGTCCTGACGCTACGCTTTTCTTTTAGTCCGGCACATGGGAAAAGCATTAAGACTCAAAGCATGTGATGGACTTGTCTTGAAAAATCACCGGGGATCACTTCAATTGGACGGCTCTGCCCAGCAAACCATAACCCATGATAACTAATATCTTTTTACCGGGTTTGTTTTGCGGTAACAATCTGAACAGTAGGACTCTGGTCTTCCCGCACGGGGTTCCAAAGGAACCTCGGTGTCTTTGCCACAGGTGCTACATTTCACGGGAAACATTTGCCGCGGTGTTGAACTATAGTTCCTGTTTCCGGAACCACCGCTACCAAAACTACTGCTTTTAGAGGTGTTCTGCTTTCTTGTCGCGCGGCATGTCGGGCAGCGCTTCAGGGCTCGTTAGTGTAGCCTCTGGATGCAAAATTTTCTTGCTCCCCAGCGCTGAAGGTGAAGGCATTTCCGCAATCGGAACAGGTAATTTGCTTGTCGCTATAAGTCATCTGGATGACCTCCTTTTTCTTCCGGTTAGAGTCTTGGTCATCCAATAGTTAAGGGAAGATTGTGATGTTTTACCAATGGAAAACCTTGCTAAACCTTCCCTGTGAGCATATACCCAATAAGTCAAATTTACAAATATGTGTAAGCATCCATAACATATTGGACTTTTGAGGGGTGGCGATAAAACGTTCTAAGTAATACCATAGAGGAGTAAGATTATTGATTCCACGGTGCAGTTTTTCTGGTTTATACCAGATGAGGAATTCCACGAGTTACCTATTTAAAGAATGAGGACACACGCAATCGGTTCA